>NZ_JACJUG010000029.1 GCF_014174515.1 Mitsuaria sp. WAJ17 | reverse complement strand
AGGCCCTGCAGCTGCCCCAGGCGGCGCCGGCCCTGCACTGGGCCGAATCTCTGCGCCAGACGGCCCTGCGCCTGCAGCGGCGCGCTCTGCCGGGACTGCGGCCGGGCCTGTCGCGCCTGCAGGGTCTGCTGATGGAGGCCTGCCTGGAAGCCCTGGCCCGCGGCGAGCGCCTGCCTGACAGCCATGCCGGCTGGCAGCGCTTCTGGGAGGCCGCCTGGAAGCGCTGGGAGCAACCAGAGGCCCCTCCCCAGCGCCGACCACGCCCTGCCGAAGCCACGCCCGCCGCCCCGCCCCCGGAGCCCTGGCTGCCGCCCGCGCCGCCCCGGCCCGATCGACGTGCCGCGGACGCCATGCCCTCCAGCGCCCCCCTGGACCGCGCACTGCAGGGCCTCGCCCGCCAGTGCGAGCAGGGCTGCTGGCAATGGCCACAGCGCCTACGCCTGGCTCGCCTGCTCAGCAGCGAGCAAGCCTGCGCGCGCTGGGTACGCCTGTTCGACGAGTCCCGGCGCTGGCAGATGATCCGCGCCCAATTCGGCGCCGCGACGCAGGGCCTGCAGCAGCGGGCAGGTCGCCTGCTGCGCTGGCTGGGCCAGGCCATGCAGGAGCCCGCCGCGGCACTGGCCGAGCACTGGCGCCGCCTGTGCCGCGTCTTCTTTCTGGAAGGCCGCCCCCCCGAAGCCGGCGCCTTGCGCGAGGCCTATCAGCAGCAGCGTCCACCCGCACCCGCGGCCGCGCAGCCGCTGCCCATGCCAGAGCGCGAGCCCATCTGGGTCGATGACGCCGGCCAGGTCCTGCTGGCGGCCTACGCCGAACGCCTGTTCAAGCACCTGGACCTGCTGGACCAGGGCCACTTCCGCGACGAGACCGCGCGCGCCGTGGCCGTGCAATGCCTGCAGCAGCTGTGCCACGGCAGCCAGCCACGGGAGGAGTGCCACGGCGTGCTGTCCCGCCTGCTGTGCGGCGCCAGCCCGGCCACATTGCTGCCTGTGGTGCCGCCCCTGCCGGCGGACACGCTCGCCGTGCTGGAGCAGATGCTGCAGGCCGTGATTGCGCACTGGAAGGCCCTGGGCCACACCTCGGTGGCGGGCCTGCGCGAGACCTTTCTGCAGCGCCAGGGTCGTCTGATGAAGGAGAAGCCGCGCACGGACGCCCCACCGGCCTGGCGCCTTCGGGTGGAGAAGCGCGGCCTGGACGTGCTGCTGGACCGCCTGCCCTGGGGCTTCTCGACGATACGCCTGCCGTGGATGGAAGGAGTGCTGCATGTGGAATGGCGCTGAGACCCCGCACAGCCTGGCCCTGGAGCAGGAGCTGGACTGGCTGGACCGCGTGCTGACCCTGCGCCTGGAGCAGCATTTCCAGCAGCGCAAAGAGGGCCTGGAGGCGGCCGAGCCGCCGCCCGCGCCGCCCGCCGGCAGCGAGCTGGGCCGCTGGGTGGACGAAATGCGTCTGGGCCCCGAGGAGCGCCTGCTGCTGGCCCTGGGCCTGGTGCCCCATCTGCGCCCGGCGGCCCTGGACCTGCTCTTCATGCGCAACGAGAACCTGGAACGCGGCTTCACCGAGTTCGGCGGCATCAAGGCCCAGGCCCATGGCGGCTTCCTGCCCACGGGCGAGACGGCGGCCTTCCTGATCGCAGGCGAGTCCCTGCCGCGGCGCGTGGCACTTCTGGACCTCTTCGACCCGCGCCACCCGCTGGTGCAGCGCGGCTTCCTGCAGCTGGACCTGCCACCGGCCGGCGAGCCCCGGCTCAGCGGCACCCTGCAGCTCAGCAGCGAGGCCCTGCAGCTGCTCAGCAGCGGGACAGCCGAGCGGCCCGACTACAGCCTGCAGTTCCCCGCCAAGCGCATCGAGTCGCCCCTGGACTGGAGCGACCTGGTGCTGCCGCCCGATGTGCTGGACGAGGTGGAGCAGATCTGCGCCTGGATGCAGCAGGGTCAGGTCTTGATGCAGGACTGGGGCCTGGCCCGAGCGCTCAAACCCGGCTACCGCGCCCTCTTCCACGGCCCCCCCGGTACGGGCAAGACGCTGACGGCCACGCTCATCGGCCAGCGCACCGGCGCGGACGTCTACCGCATCGACCTCTCCATGGTGGTCTCCAAGTACATCGGTGAGACGGAGAAAAACCTGGCCCGCGTCTTCGACCAGGCCGCCACGCGGCGCTGGATCCTGTTCTTCGACGAAGCGGACGCGCTGTTCGGCAAGCGAGGCGCCGTCAGCAACGCCAACGACCACCATGCCAACCAGGAGATCGCCTACCTCCTGCAGCGCGTGGAGGACTTCCCCGGCGTGGTCATCCTCGCCAGCAATCTGCGCAGCAACCTGGACGAGGCCTTCTCGCGCCGCTTTCAATCGATGATCTATTTCCCCATGCCCGATGCCGATGCCCGCCTGCGCCTGTGGCAAGGCATGCTGGCCGCGCAACACCTGGCCCCCGAGGTGGACCTGATCGGCCTGGCACAGCGCTACGAGCTGGCCGGCGGCGCCATCGCCAACGTGATCCGCCATGCAGCGCTCAGCGCCCTGCGCGATGGCCGCCAGCAGATCCGCCTGCTGGAGCTGCGCACCGGCCTGGCCAAGGAGCTGCGCAAGGAAGGGAGGACCCTATGAGCCGCCTAGCGCCTGAAGGACGCCTGCCGCCGGCCCTGCTGCGGCGCGCTGCCCGCCTGGCCCCGTTGCTGGCCCTGGCCCTGCTGCCCACAGGCCTGGCCATCTGGAGCGACGGGGCGGGCGCGGGCCCTGCACAGACACAAGCAGCGGTGCCGGCCAGCGCACCCTTCAACGCCCCTGCCAACACACCTGCCAGCGCAGCTGCCCCCGCCAGGCCTGCGCCGGCCTCTGCGGCAGCTGCCCCGGCCCCGACCGCTGCGGCCGAGGCCCGGCCCGTGAACCTCACGCCCTCCGTCTCCAGCATCCAGCTGCCGGCCTCCGCCCAGTGCAGCGCCTCGCCGCGCCCGGCCTGCGTGGACCCCGACCCGCTGAGCATGGAGCGCCGCCCCGACTACCTGCCCAATGGCACGGTGGGCGTTCGCTACTTGCGCGAGGTGCGGGCCGTCGGCGGCAAGCCGCCCTATGTCTTCAGCCTGGCCGAGGGCAGCCTTCCTGACGGCCTGAGCCTGGACCCTGCCGGCCCGCTGGGCGGCATTCCCACCAAAGCCGGGCTCTACCGCTTCCGGCTCAGCGTGGAAGACGGCGCCGGCCGCGTGGCCGGCCAGGCCTATATGCTGCGCATCCTGCCGGTTCGCAAGCCGGAGCCGGCCGCCTCCGCAGCCAGCAGCCCCGTGCCGCCGCTGAGCCAGGTCGATCGTCGCGAGCTGGGCAAGACCCAGAGCCGCGCGGCCACCGCCATCGTCTACCAGCTGCAGCCCGCCCAACTGGACGCACTGGCCACCCTCGTCAAGCCGGCCGGGGGCGCCGATGCGGGCAACCCGGCCGGCACCGAGGGCGCCGCCGCCAGCGACCCCGCGGCCAGCGCTGCGGCCCCGGACCCCACCGCCCCCACGCTGCCGCCACCCGCGGGCATGGCCTGGACCGAGGACCAGAACAAGCAGCTGCCCCTGTGGATGGAGCCGGTGATGGGCATCGAGTACCCCAGCCGCGCCCTCTTCCTGGCCGCGGTGGACGCGCTGGCCTGCGCACAGGTGCGCCAGCTGGTGACGGCAGAGGCACAGCGCCTGAAGCGGCAGGCACCCGACGCCCGGCAGCTGGCCGAGACCTGCAAAAAGGCGCTGAATTCCCCGAGCGAGGACGGCGCCCAGGCCGGCAAACCTGCCTCGGCCAAGACCGGAGCCCGGCGCCCCCTGGCTGCCGCGAGTGCCGCGAGTGCGGCGAGTGCGGCGAGTGCCGCCGCCGGCGCTCTGCCTGCGGCCGCCGAGCAGCTCTCCCTGCGCGAACTGCCGACATGGCTGCTGCCGCCGGCCCTGCGTGAGTGGCTGGCGGACGCCGCCGCACGCGAACGGCTGCTGTGGGCCGGCCCGCCGCAGTGGACCGCCACGCCGGACTGCCATTGCGCCAATGCGCGGGCCCGGCAGCTGATCTACGCCATCGCCCCCAACTGGCTGAATCCCGAGCCGCCCCAGCCCATGGACTTCAGCCTGATCCACCGCATCACGCCCTTCGCCCTGGCGCTGGATCAAGACCTGAGCCTCCCCTCGCTGGCGGCGGACCAGGTCGCCTACATCGACACCGCCCGCCGCTACGACACCCGCATCGACTTCGGCATCTACCGCCGCGACTGGCGCTTCCTGGCCACCGAGCCCGCCCAGGCACGCGAGGCCCTGCTGGCACGGCTCAGCACCCAGGTTCCGCGCCATGCCCGGGACCTGCTGGACACCCCGCTCAAAGGCTGGAAGGCCAGGGCCCGGTCCTGGCTACCCGGCTTTGCCGAGGTGCAGTACGCGGGCGATGGCCTGACGGTCTACTTCGACCAACTGCCCGACCGCAGCAAGGACCCTGTGCTGGCCGACCGCTTCGCGGCCTTCTACCCGCGCTTCATCCAGGGCCTGGGCGAAGCGCTGGCCGAGAACCCCAGTCGCCGCTATGCCATCAACCTCATGCTCAGCGATCGGATGATGGCCGAGGCCGGCCCCTTCGCGGTGGACAAGCTCTTCGATTTGCTCAAGGCCGTCGAGAAGCCGGACATGCTCAACGGCCGCATCGTCGAGACCAACGCTGACTACAAGCGCAACACCAACGTGCAGCTGCGCTTCCTGGTCCTGCTGTCGGAGCCCAGCACGGACAGCAAGAAGCAGCTGCGCAGCACCATCGAGGCCAGCCCCGCGCTCAAGGGCGGGGACCGGCGCATCTTTCTGCGCAGCGTCGTGCCGCTGCTGGTGCTGCCGCAGATGGACACGCAGCAGTACCAGGACGACCTGGTCTATGTGCAGGACAACTTCGACGGCATCGGCTTCTGGCCCTCGCCCCTGGCCAACAGCCTGATCCAGCCCGAGCAGCGCGAAATGCTGCGCAGGGTCTTCGTGGGTGATCCGGGCCTGGGCATCAGCGATGCCGTCTGCGGCTTCGTCTGCCCCAACCGCTGGCTGCTGCGCCTGCTCTTCGACCTGCTGATCCTGGCCGGACTGCTGACCTGGGTCGCCTTCCAGTGGAACTGCGAATGGCGGGCGAAGTACGGGAAGCTGGCCTTCCTGGCGGGCATCCCGCCGGTGATCCTGGGCGCTGCCCTGCTTGAGTGCGACCCAGCGCTGGCCGGCATACGCAACAGCAACGCGCAGCTGCTGGCCCTCATTGCGATTCCTGTCATCGCGGCGCTGGTGGCGCTGCTCAAGAGAAAGGTGGAGAAGCCATGAAGTCGAACGAGAAAACCCTGGCGCCAGTGGCGCCCGTCCAGCGCCAGGCGGCCGCTCATGCGGGCGCGAACGGGGCGTCCGACTCGCCTCGCCAGCAGGCGCAGAGCGCGCAGATCGCGCAGCTGAACCCCCGCAAGGCCAAGGGCCACTCGCTGGGGCCCTCACACTCGAAGACAGGCCCCACCGGCAAGACCACCTCGCACAAGCCGGGCAAGGGCCGCACGGAGAACCCGCGCATCAGCGCCGCCAAGAACAACAAGCGCCGGCGCCAGATGGAGGCCAATGTGGGCAACTCCATCGCCAAGAGCCAGGCCAAATGAGGTGGCGGCCCAGCGCGCTGCTCATGACGGAACACCGCACCCATCGAAGTACTTGAGGAGGTTCTGACCATGTCGTCCAAGCCCACCCATGCCCAAAGGCCCACGGGCGCCGAGCCTGCGCGCAGCGCGGCCGCACCATCCCATGAAGGTCCTGCGCGAGTTGACACCAGCCCCGTCTCGGCATGGCGGGAGACTCCTCGTCAGCAGCAGCAAGGTGCGCGGATGGCGCAGCTCCGGTCGGCACCGGCGGCCGGGCCCCCCGCCCGCGGCGGCTTGCCCGAGGGACTGCAAAGGGGCATCGAAACGCTGTCGGGCATGGACATGTCGGGGGTGCGCGTGCATCGAAACTCTGCCAAGCCCGCGGCCCTGCAAGCCCACGCCTATGCGCAAGGGCAGGACATCCACCTCGGGCCGGGCCAGGAGAAGCATCTGCCACACGAGGCCTGGCACGTGGTGCAGCAGGCGCAGGGGCGGGTGAAGCCCACGCGGCAGATGAAACGCGGCGTGGCCGTCAATGACGATGCCGGACTGGAACGCGAGGCCGACCTGATGGGGATCCGGGCGATGCAGCTGGCCGGCCAGCGGGCAACGCACGAATCGGGCGGACCAGGAGCGCCGAGCCACCAGGCCGAGCGGCCCGAGCTCAGCAGCCGGCGCCCTGCCCCGCTGGGCAAGGCGCTGGATCAAGGCGTCAGCCAGCGTGTCGTCTACGGCTCAGAGGCCGCGCTTTGGGCTGCCGCGGCACCGTCCACCACGCTGCATGCGATCAGAGCCGTCATCAACGGCAATAGCGCGCTCCAGGATGCCTATGAGGACTCCCTCGCGAACCTCGCGCGGATGAACTTCGTGGACAGCCCCGGCACACAACCAATCGCAAGCTTCGGCGCCAATCCCGACGGCACCTACAACATCACGTTCGGCCAGCAGGACACGCAGACGGGGCGATTCGCAGAGGTGGATTCGTTCGTCAGTGCCATCATCCACGAGATGGGCCATGTCAACTCCGGCCTTCAGTACCAGACCAACGTGCCCGAAGGCGAGGGGCTGCACAACGCCAACATGCATCTCCCTGCCGCACTCGGCCCCGTGTTCGAGGGGACCCAGGTGGCGATCAATCAGGTCACCGACCCCGTCAGCGGCAGCAACGCTCAAATAGACGTCATGGACAACAACTGGCAGGTACTGACGCAGCTCAGGACCACCGACCATGGCTTCACGGCGGACGAGCGCGCGCTGCTGGACAGCCGCGAGCAGTACGCCAGAGGCGTCGCACCTGCCTCGCACTACGACACTGTGCTGGTCGATATCCTCTATCTGCTGCAGCATCGCGGCTTGACCGAGACCCACTACTACCTGCAGGCGACCGCGATGCTGCAGGAAGCAAATGTGCGCAGACGCAACGGGCACGGCGTGGTGCAGCCCGTGGCCTTGCAGCCAGCCCCCGTCAACGACTTCCTGACGCTCTACAACACGGTTCGCAGCAAGCTGCTCGAGGCGCGCTGGAGCAACGAAGGTGAAGCGTTCATCGGCAAGAAGATACCCAATGGCGTCAGCAAGATGCGCACGCTGCTGGACCCTAGCGCGAAGCGGGAGAGCCTGGATGCCCTTCGCGCGGAAGCACTGCGCCGCGTCGCCACCCCGGACAAGCGGCGATCGCCCGCGACCACGGCGCTCTACAACGAATTCAGCCAGCTTGACATCCGGGCCAACTTCGCCGCCCTGATCGGCAACATCCAGGCAATCTAGCCTCACCCCTGTAGTCAAGACCTGGCCCCATCACGCACGCCGCCTATCGGACCCTGAACACCCCCACCTGCAGCACCAGCTCGTCCGCCTGCCCCTGCAGGCTGCTGGCCGCCGCGGCCATCTGCTCCACCAGGGCCGCGTTCTGCTGCGTGGCCTGGTCCATGTGATGCACGGCTTCGCCCACCTGGGTCACGCCGTTGGCCTGCTCGCCGCTGGCGGAAGAGATCTCGGCCACGATGTCACTGACGCGCTGGATGGCGCCCACCACCTCGCCCATGGTGCCGCCGGCCTGATCGACCAGGGCCGTGCCCTTCTCTACGCGCTCCATGCTGGCGCCGATCAGGGCCTTGATTTCGCGCGCGGCCTCGGCACTGCGCTGTGCCAGGTTGCGCACCTCGCCCGCCACCACCGCGAAGCCGCGGCCCTGCTCGCCCGCACGGGCTGCTTCCACCGCGGCGTTCAGGGCGAGGATGTTGGTCTGGAAGGCGATGCCGTCGATCACGCCGATGATGTCCCCGATCTTGCGTGAGGCCTCGTGGATGCCGCGCATGGTGTCCACCACCTGGCCCACCACGACGCCGCCGTCGCGGGCCACGTCCGAGGCCTGCTGCGCCAGCTGCTTGGCCTGGTGGGCGTTGTCGGCGTTGTGCCGCACGGTGGAGCCCAGCTCCTCCATGCTGGACGCGGTCTCCTCCAGCGAGGCGGCCTGCTGCTCGGTACGGGCCGAGAGGTCATGATTGCCCGAGGCGATCTCCTTGGACGCATTGGCCACCGACTCCGCCCCGCTGCGCACCTGAGCGACCAGGGTGGCCAGCTTGGCCTGCATGCGTTCCAGCGCGTCCAGCAGCGCGCCGACCTCGTCCTGTGCATGGCTGCCCACGGCGCCGGTGAGGTCCCCGTCGGCAATGCGCCCGGCCAGGGCAGAGGCCTTCTGCAGCGGCGCCATGATGGCGGCCAGCAGGCGCAGGGCCACGATCACGCCAAGGACGATGCCAATGGCCAGCGCGCTCCAGTTCAGCGCCACCGCGCGGTTCAGGGCGGCCTGGAGCTGGCCGCTGTCGGCGATCTGCAGCTGCACCAGGCCACCGGCAAGCTGGCCCACCGCCGCCTGATGCGCCTCCGGCCCGCCCGCCTGGGAGGACAGCGCGGCGTCCAGCAGCTGCCGCTCCTCGCGAGCCTCGACCAGGCCCTTGAGCTTGCCCACCGGCTCGGCGTCCAGTGCGGGAAGTGTGGACTTGGTCGCCACCGCCAGCTTCACCTGCGTCTCCCAGGCCTGGGCCAGGGACAGGCGGAAGGCGCGCGAGTCCAGCCGGCTGTTGTAGAACTGAATCTGACCCAGCTGATACTGCCCCACGAGGGCCACCAGGGCCAGCAGGGCCAGCATGACGCCGAATCCCAGCGTCAGTCGCTTCTTGAGCGTCCACTGCATCATGTGCTCCTGCCCCGTCCCTAACCGGGGGCGGCAACCAGACTACCAAGTCCGGCACCAGGCGCAAGACCTGGCCCGGCCTCGCGTTGCCGGGCCGCGTCAGGCACGGCGCGGGCCGGGATCTTTTCGGTCCATTTCGGTATTACTCCCAGGTGGAATCCGCTTTTGACTGATAGGCCTCAAGCGCGCTCGCGGGCCACACTGCGGCTCCCGCTGCCATCGCCTCAAGCGGAGTCCTTCATGCCTGCTCTCGCCCCGCGATCCTCCTTTCGTGACGCCCTGGCCTCGCGGCCAGCCCGGCTGAGCGCCTTCTTGCTGCTGGCCATCCTGCAGGGCTGCGCCAGCGTATCGGCGCCGCCCGCGATCCCGCAGCGGGTGGAGCCCCCCCCTCTGCCCGACGTGGAGTCCATCGAGCGCAGCGAAGGCGAGGGCCTGGGCGGACACCCCGTGGCCATCCCGGACTGGAGCGCGCGCATCACCCAGTTGGCCCTACAGGAGTGGGCCCTGTGGGGCCAGGTGCGCTGGAAGCTGCGCAGCGACGAGCTGGAGCGCCCGCGCGGCCAAGCCAGCCCCACAGAGGCCGAGCCCGCCTTCACCAGCCGGGTGTTGCACTACTGGTTCGCCATCGGTCAGGCGGAGGGGCTGCAGCGCCTGATCTACCCGGACGGCTCCCTGCTGCCCTGGTCTGCCGCCTTCATCTCCTACCTGGCCAAGACCGCAGGCCTCAGCGCCCAGCAGTTCCCGCCCAGCGCCGCGCACTGGAGCTATATCCGCGCCAGCTTGGAGCAGCCCCGGCGCAGCAGCTTCGAGCTGCTGGATGCCGCCACGGCCGGCCCGCGGGTGGGCGACCTGATCTGCGCCCCGCGCGAGGCGGCCATCCAGCGCTTCGACAACTTCGCCCAGCTGCAACGCCTGACGCGCCAGGAGCGCGAGCGCCTGTGGCCCTTCCACTGCGATCTGGTCGTGGAGGTGCAGGCTGACCGCGCCGGCGCCATCGGCGGCAATGTGCACGAGCGGGTGGTCTGGACCGAGGCGGCCCTGGATGCCCAGGGCCGCCTTCTGCCCCAGGCCGAGCGCCCCTGGCTGCTGCTGCTGAGGCGGGCCGAGCCCACCGGCAGCGGCCTGGCCCGCGCCCGCCCCTGAGGACGACCTCATGGACGACGACACATCGGCAACGCTGGCCAGCGGCCGCCTGGGCACCGCGCTGCTGCGCTGGCGCAGCCTTGTTGGCATCGCCTCGGGCATCAGCGTGATCGTGGGTGCGGCGATCTCGGTGGGGCAGTTTCGCGAGTTCGTGGACAACTCGGTGAAGGGCGACATGTCCCGCCGCCTGGCGGCGCTCTCGCATGTGAAGGAGTTCTTCGCGGAGGACGCCAAGATGGCGCGGCGCGCCCACCGCTTCCTCAGCACGAACTGGCTGCAGATCCGCCCCCGCATCCAGGAGAAGATCCGCGAGGCCGGCAGCGGCGAGGCCTTCTACCTTTCAGACGAGATGGCCGATTTCGCCGCCGTTCACTACCACTACGAGCAGCTGGGGGCGCTGGTGAAACTGGGCTATATCGAGTTCCCGCTGGTCTACGAGATCATCGCCTTCCCCGATGAATACATGGACACCGTCGCCCCGTTGCGAAAGGCCCTGGCTGCGCATTGGAAAGGCCCGGGCCGGCCGCTCGATGACCTGGGGTCCAACATCCAGTGGCTGCGCGCCTGCTATGAGTTCAGCCGGCGGCTGCCGCATGGGAAGGAGCCGGGATGTCCCGAGTGAAGCCCATGCGGCCACCGTCCCAATCACGCGCCCCGGGACAGGCGAGCCGCTCCGCGTCGCGGCTGCCCGCCGCTGGCGCCGGCGCCGTGGCGCCAGCGGCGGGCGTCAGCCTGGCGAAGGCACCGCGCCAGCAGGCGCAGCAGCAGCGCATCGCTCAGCTCCGAGCCCTGGCGCCGTCGGCGCCAAGTCAGGCTGCCAACGGTCTGCCAGAGCCGCTGCGCGCCGGCATCGAGTCCCTCTCCGGGCTCGACCTGTCGGGCGTCCGCGTGCACCGCAACTCCAGCAAGCCGGCCGCCCTGCAAGCCCATGCCTATGCACAAGGGCAGGACATCCACCTGGGCCCGGGCCAGGAACAGCACCTGCCGCACGAGGCCTGGCATGTGGTCCAGCAGGCGCAGGGGCGGGTGAAACCGACGGTGCAGATGAAGCAAGGGGTTGCGCTCAACACCGACGCGGCACTGGAGCGCGAGGCCGACCAGATGGGGGCGCGGGCAGCGGGGAGGCCAGGCGAATCCAGGGCCGCTCAGCAAGCCGGGGCAGCGGCGGTGGCGGCGAACCCGGCCGCAGCGGCCATGCAGTCAAAAGAGGCCCAGCTGCGGAGCAAGGCGGCGGTCACGCTCGGGCAGGACCCCATTGCGTCCGATGCGCCGCCCATCCAGGCCTTCGGGTTCGCTGCGGTGCACCTCCTGGACGAGGGAGGCCCCTATATCGCCAACATCACCTTCCACGAGCGCGTGCCTACCAGTGCGAGCAAAGGAAAGGGGGACCACACCGTCGCAGAAACGCTGATCACGAACTCGATCAAGTCGCTGATCGGGACGACTGTCGAGGGCTTCCTCGAAGGTCTGTACCGGCTCGTCACGGACAACCTGCAGGGTCATGAGTCTGCCCAGCATACGCAAGCCGTGGAAGAGCAGCGGGCCACCACCACCGTGGACGGCTTGCTGCTGGCCATCAGCGAAGGCGTCAGGGACGTCTCGGCTTTCGAGCTGGCCGGCAGGCTCTCGGACCTGTTGAGCATGTACTGGCGTCTGCTGGAAAAGCGTGAGGCCACGGCCTTCGATCGATCCGAGGGGAAGACTACCGGCGGCACTGGAGGTGTTGGCGAGGAAAAGGCGAGAAAGCTGCTGCTGGAGCTGGACGGGCGCCTCGCCAGCATCGAGCCCAGTACCTGGTGGGCCTTGCACATGGAAGTGGACGCCACCGCCGAGGTTGTCGTGGGTTGCATGGACATCGTGGTGGCCGAGTTCACGCCAGACCAGATCCTCTACCTCTGCCACCGTGGAGCCAGGCACGCGGCCACGGCGGTCGGCGTGTCCAACACCGACTGGATCAACAAGGTGGCTGTCAAGGCCTACGCCCGCCTGACGGGCCAGGCACTGGGCCCGCGCCGGGCGCCGGAAAACCCCTTCCTGTGAGCCCGGCCCGGGCTGCCTCGAGAGTCAGCGCGGCGCCGCCAAGCTGCAGGTCTGCCCTCCACACTGCTTGTACCTGTTCGGGCGCGGTGACGCGCTAAAGTCCTCGCCCCCTGGCCCTGCCTCGCCGGCAGCATCGCCGCGGCTGGTGCAGGCCGCATGGTCGATGCATGGATTCCCATCCACGGCCTGACCCCGGGCATCTGTAGCCCTGCCAGTCATGACACAGCGTTGCGGCAGCGAGCGATGTCTGTATCTTGGATCGCTTGCGCTGCGCCCCTAGCCTCGGGGCTGCTTCTCAAGCCTCACGCACCATGTCCGACCTCCTCCCTCTGATGAGCTACTGCCTGCTCATGTCCGGCACGCCCGGTCCCAACAACGTCATGCTCACCACCTCCGGCGCCAATTTTGGCTACCGGGCCACGCTGCCGCAGATCCTGGGCATCCTGCTGGGCGGCTTCGTGCTGACGATGGCCTGCTGCCTGGGCCTGGGCCAGCTCTTTCTGGCCTGGCCGCTGGCCCAGAACCTACTGCGCATGGGTGGCGCCCTGTACCTGCTGTTCCTGGCCTGGAAGCTCGGGGGCGCCAGCATCGCGCAAGCCCAGCCACTGCCCCGGCCGCTGGGCTTCGCGCATGGCGCCCTGTTCCAGTTCATCAACCCCAAGAACTGGCTCAAGGCGGTGACCCTGGCCTCGGTCTTCATGCCCGCCGGCCTCCCGCCTCTGCAAGCGGCCCTGGTGGTAGCCGTGGTGAGCGTCCTGATGGGGTTCCCGGCGATCTCGCTGTGGGCGCTGTTCGGCGTGGCCATCCGGCGCCTGCTGGAACGCCCGGCGGTGCAGCGGGGCTTCAACCTCTTCATGGCCGGCGCGCTGGCCGTGCTGGCCCTGAGCTTTCTCCGCTAAGCTTCGCTAGTGATCCCGCTCGACCGCCAATCCGCCCAGCCCCTGGCCGACCAGATCGAGACCGGCCTGGCCGGCCTGATCGAACGCCGCCAGCTGCCGCCCGGCGCCCGCCTGCCCTCCATCCGCGCCCTGGCCACCCAACTGGCCGTGAGCCCCAACACCGTGGTGCTGGCCTACGACCGTCTGGCGTCCGCAGGCCGCATCGAATCGCGAGGCACGGCGGGCTATTTCGTCTGCGAGACGCCAGCCCTGGAGCGCGACGAGTCCTGGCTGGAAGCCGGCGACGCGCTGGAGGGTGTCTGGCTCGCCCAGCAGGCCAATGACCAGCGCCCCGGCGTACTGCTGGCCAGCAGCGGCGCCCTGCCGCCGTCCTGGCTGGAGGACGCCATCCCCGCCGCCGCCGTGCAGCGTGGCCTGGCGCGCAGCAGTGCGGGCATGGCCTCGCGCTGCCCGCCCCAGGGCCTGCCCGAGCTGCGCGAGCGCATCGCCCTGCTGCTGCGTGGCCAGGGCCTGCCGGTGGACGCCGGACGGCTGATGACCTGCTATGGCGGCACCCATGCCATCGACCTCATCTGCCGCAGCTTCCTGCGCGCAGGCGACACGGTGCTGGTCGAGGACCCGGGCTACTTCCTGATGTTCGACCGGCTGCGCCAGCAGGGCGTGCAGCCCATCGCGATCCGCCGGCGGCCGGATGGCCTGGACCTGGCGCAGCTGGAAGCCGCCTGCCGCGAGCACCGCCCTCGTCTGCTCTTCCTGCAGCCGGCCCTGCACAGCCCCACCGGCTGGAGCAGCAGCCCGGCCAACCTGCATCGCCTGCTCGTTCTGGCGCGGCAGCACGGCCTGCTGATCGCCGAGGACGACGTCCACGGGCATTTCCACCCCGGCCAGCCCAGCCGGATGGCGGCGCTGGCGGGCCTGGAGGGCGTCATCTACTACTCCAGCTTCTGCAAGGTGCTGAGCCCGGCCCTGCGCATGGGCTACATCGCCGCCGAGCCCGCACTGCTCAAGCCGCTGCTGCGGGCCAAGATCTGCTCGGTGCTCAGCAGTGCTGCGCTGAACGAATACGTGCTGCTGGAAGCGCTGATGGCCGGCCGCCTGCGCAAGCACCTGGACCGCCTGCAGCGCCGACTCCAGCAGGCGCGCCTGCAGTGCAGCCGGCTGCTGGAGCAGGCCGGCCTGCAGCTGGACCACCCCGCCGAGGGCGGCCTCTTCCTGTGGGCCTCGGTGCCCGAAGACGTGGACGTGGACGAGCTGGTGCAGGACGCCTGGCGCAACAAGATCCTGCTGGTGCCGGGCGCCACTTTCTCGGCGATCAAGACGCCGGATCCGCACATCCGCTTCAACGTGGCCTTCAGCCAGCAGGCGCGGCTGGGCGACTACCTGCGCAGCCGGCTCGGCGCCCTCAGCGGCGCGAAGGGCGTGCTGCAGCGCGTGGCGCAGCGATGACGCCCCCCCTGGTGCAGCGCGCGAGGCCTCAGCCCAGCAGCTCAGGCAAGACCTGACCCTTCTCCGCCAGCCACTGCTCCAGATGGGGCAGCAGTGGGCCCAGGCGTTCATCCACGGCAGCTCGCACCGTGTCCACCAGGACCTGGGTCTGGCGCTCGATCTCGATGTGCAGCGGCGCACCCACGCCCTTCTCGCCGAAAGTGGTCATGCGCAGGGTCTCCGGGATGAGCCAGACCTCGAACCAGCCCGAGCCGTCGCGCTCGCGCCCGGCCTCGGCCACGGTGAGGCTGGCGCCGTTCACCGCGATATAGCCCTTGGCGAAGATGTAGCGCATCCAGGGTGCAGGCACGCCGATGCGGATCACGTGGTTGTTTTCGGGCTGGCGGATGGCCTGCACCGTGGCCATGAAGTCCACGTGGCCGGAGAGCGGATGGCCGCCGATCTCGGCGCCGTCCTTCGCAGCCCGTTCTACGTTGATGCGGCTGCCCAGCTGCAGCGCGCCCAGCGTGGTGAGGTTCAGGCTCTGCTGCATGACGTCGAAGTCCGCGCGATCGCCTTCGTGCAGGGCGACCACCGTGAGGCAGACGCCGTCCGAAGCCACGCTGGCCCCGATCTCCAGGCCCTGGCAGAAACCGGGCGGGAACTGCAGGGTGAAGCTGCGCAGACCGGGTCGGTCGCTGAGCGCGGCCACCTGGGCCACGCCTTGAACAATGCCTGTGAACATGGCGGACGCTCGAAACGGCAGCACCGCCCGCGGGCGGTGCTTGGGGGTCAAAGAGGTTCTCAGCTTACCAGCTGACCTCGCGGTCCGGCGTGGCGCCGATCTTGTGGATGGAGAGGTCGGCGCCCTCGAACTCCTCCTCCTGGCTCAAGCGCAGGCCCACGAAGCGCTTGAGCAGGCCGTAGACCACGAAGCCGCCGGCCAGGGCCCAGGCCACGCCCATCAGCGTACCCAGCAGCTGGGACCAGAAGCTCACGCCGCCGATGCCGCCGCCCACCTGCGTGCCGAAGATGCCGCAAGCGATGCCACCCCAAGCGCCGCACAGGCCGTGCAGGGGCCAGACGCCCAGCACGTCGTCGATCTTCCAGCGGTTCTGGGTGAGGGTGAACATCTTCACGAAGATGAAGCCGGCCACGCCGCCTGTGATCAGGGCGCCGTGCGGGTGCATGACGTCCGAGCCCGCGCACACGGCCACCAGGCCGGCCAGGGGGCCGTTGTAGGCGAAGCCGGGGTCGTTGCGACCCATCAGTACGGCCACCAGGGTGCCGCCCACCATGGCCATCAGGGAGTTGACGGCGACGAGGCCGGAGATCTTGTCCAGGGTCTGCGCGCTCATCACGTTGAAGCCGAACCAGCCCACGGCCAGCACCCAGGCGCCCAGGGCCAGGAAGGGAATGCTGGAGGGCGGATGGGCGCTGATGGCGCCGTCCTTGCGATAGCGGTTCATCCGCGGGCCCAGCAGCAACACCGCGGCCAGGCCGATCCAACCGCCCACCGCGTGCACGACGACCGAGCCGGCGAAGTCATGGAACTCCGCCCCGAACTGAGCCTTCAGCCAGGCCTGGATGCCCAGCGCCTGGTTCCAGGCCACGCCCTCGAAGGCAGGATAGATGAGGCCCACGATGACCGCCGTGGCCATCAGCTGCGGGCCGAAGCGGGCACGCTCGGCGATGCCGCCCGAGATGATGGCGGGGATGGCCGCCGCGAAGGTCAGCAGGAAGAAGAACTTGACCAGCTCGTAGCCGTTCTTCGCGGCCAGGGCCTCGGCCCCGGTGAAGAAGTGCACTCCGTAGGCCACCGTGTAGCCCAGCAGGAAGTAGGCGACGGTGGACACCGCGAAGTCCACCAGGATCTTGACCAGGGCATTGACCTGGTTCTTCTTGCGCACCGTGCCCAGTTCAAGGAAGGCGAAGCCGGCGTGCATGGCCAGCACCATGATGGCGCCGAGCAGGATGAAGAGCGCGTCGGCGCTTTGCTTGATGGACTCCATGGGCTTCCTTGGGGCGTTTCTGGGCGTTGCGTGAGGACGGGCCGCACCAGCGCGGCCCGTCGCGCACCAGGAACGCAAGAACAGTGCCCAGCTTGGGGCGCGACGAGCCGCCCACGCAAGCACCAACCCAGTGCGACCGGACCTCCAGAACGCCCCAGCTTGGCGCATGACGCCCCGCTACGCACCAAGTCCGGACGGCCCTCAGCCCCGGCGCAGGGCCTCGAACTGCTCCGGCTTGAAGCCCAGACTCAGTCGGCCGTCACCCCAGTCGACCAGCGGGCGCTTGATCACGCTGGGCTGGGCCAGCATCAGGACGCGGGCGGACGGGCCATCCACCACGCCCGCGCGCAGGGCCTCGTCCAGCTTGCGCCAGGTGGTGCCGCTGCGGTTGACCAAGGGCTCCCAGCCCAGAGCGGCCTGCCACTGCGACAGCAGGGCTTCAGGCACACCGGCCTTCTTGTAATCGTGGAATTCATGGGGCAGCCCCTGCGCGTCCAGCCAGCTGCGGGCCTTCTTGACGGTGTCACAGTTGGCAATGCCGTAGACCTTGATCATCTGATCCTCTCTTGAACGTATGGCGAGTCCGGGCCGTCCGCCGGGCAGCGGCTACCATGGGCCCATGATCCCCTGGCTGGCCCCCGATTCCCTGGATTTTCCCCCGGCCTCGCAGGCCCTGGGCCCCGGCTCGGAAGCGCCGGGCCTGTTGGCCGCTGGCGGTGACCTCTCCCCGGAGCGCCTCAAGGCCGCCTACTCGCTGGGCATCTTTCCCTGGTACGGCCGCGGCCAGCCCATCCTGTGGTGGAGCCCGGACCCGCGCATGGTGCTGCAGACCCGCCACTTCAAGCTCTCACGCTCCCTGCGCAAGACCCTGCAGCGATTCCGCCAGACCCCCGGCTGCGAGATCCGGGTGGACAGCGCCACGGCCGAGGTCCTGCGCGCCTGCGCCAGCAGCCCGCGCGAGGGCCAGAGCGGCACCTGGATCCTGCCCGAGATGCAGGCTGCCTACCAGGAGCTGGCCCGCCAGGGCGTGGTGCACAGCGTCGAGACCTGGATGGATGGGGAGCTCGCGGGTGGGCTCTACGGCGTCAACATCGGCCGCATGTTCTTTGGCGAGTCCATGTTCATGCGCCGCACCGACGCCTCCAAGATCGCCCTGGCCGCCCTGGTCTGCCTATGCAGGCACCATGGCATCCCCTGGATCGATTGCCAGCAGAACACCCGCCACCTGGCCTCCCTGGGCGCCTTCGAGCTGCCCCGCGAGGCCTTCGAGGCCCATCTGCGAGCCAAGGTCGTTGAGGAGGCGCCGCGCGATTGGACCTATCATGCAGGCCTCTGGGACTTGCTGGACCTGCCGGCCCAGCCTGCGCCCTCCGTCCACCCGGCCCCCTCACCAGGCCCGACCGACTGACCCTTTAGCCCCTGCCGCCACCGTGACGCATCCCAAGGAACTCCCGCTGGCCGAGCTGCAGTTCTACGCGACGGCGCCCTACCCCTGCAGCTACCTGCCGCAGCGCCTGGCGCGCTCGCAGGTGGCCACGCCCAGCCACCTCATCCATGCGGACGCCTACTCCGGCCTCGTGGAAGCCGGTTTCCGCCGCAGCGGCATGTTCACCTACCGGCCCTTTTGCGAGGGCTGCCAGGCCTGCGTGCCGATGCGCATCCCCGTGGCGGACTTCAAGCCCTCGCGCAGCCAGCGCCGCGCCTGGCAGCAGCACGAGGGTCTGCAGGCGCGGGTGATGCGCCTGGGCTTCTCCGAGGAGCATTACCAGCTCTACCTGCGCTACCAGGCCGGCCGTCACAGCGGGGGCGGCATGGACCACGACAGCGTGGACCAATACACCCAGTTCCTGCTCCAGTCCCGCATCAACTCCCGCCTGGTGGAGTTCCGCGAGCCGCGGCCGGATGGCAGCGCGGTGCTCAAGATGGTGTCCATCCTGGACATCCTCACCGACGGCCTCTCCGCGGTCTACACCTTCTACGAGCCCGAGCCCGGCACCAGCTACGGCAGCTACAACGTGCTGTGGCAGATCGAGCAGGCACGGCAGCTGCAGCTGTCCCACCTCTACCTCGGCTACTGGATCGCCGAAAGCCCCAAGATGGCCTACAAGGCGAGGTTCCTGCCGCATGAGCTGCTGGAGCAGGGGCGGTGGAAGCGGGTGGAGCGATAGAGGGTGGGCGCGATGAAACCTCTGGCATCCGGGACTGCCCCGGCGCAGGATCAAGCGTCGTGAACACGCCGTCTCGCATGTGCCATGCGGCGCTCCTCGCCTTTGCCTTGATGGCGAGCGCTGCGGTGACGCACTCGCAGACGATTGCGCAAGGCGTCGATGGCTTGCGCTCGGGTGCCCTCTTCGACGAGCTGGCGCACATGGACAGCCTGCTGTTCGAGGCCTCCTTCGTGTCCTGCGATGCTGCCAGGGCCAACGCGATCTTCACCGATGACGTCGAGTTCTATCACGACAAGGACGGCCTCTCCACGGGCGAGCAGGTGCGCGAGAACACGCGCCGGCTCACCGCTGCCTGCCCGGCCAGCCGGGGCATCGTGCGTACCCTGGTGCCGGGCACGCTGCGGGTGTACCCGATCCAGGGCTATGGCGCCCTGCAGCTCGGCGCCCATCGCTTCGATGAACGGGGGGCGCCCACGAGCACCGTGGCGCAGTTCGTCAGCCTGTGGCGCCAGCAGGAGGGGCAATGGCGGCTGGCTCGGGTGATGAGCTTTGATCATCGATCGGTGCCTGCCGGGCCGTGAAAGCACCACGGACGCGGCCCGCACGCGATGGCCGACGTGGGGTCAGGTCTTGCCTTCTTAGTTTTCGGCCAGATCAATCGGCAGATCGACCGGCTTGCGGAAGGAGCTGGAACGCGCGCACCCTGGCGAGCATCAGGGGAAATACTGCCTGCCCGCCTCCAGGCATCGGGCTCAAGCGTAGGTATTGAGCTGTCGCCCGAGCTGCCCTTCGGTGGCCAAGGCCGGCGCCTGGGGCAAGGCCGCGAGCAAGGCGGCAGCCCCGGCGGCCTGGGCATCGATGGCCTTGCGCAGCACCAGCAGGCTGGCGGCATTGCCGACCGTGCCAGGCATGCTGCTGGAGGCATCGTTGACCACGGTGGCGACGCTGGTGAAGCTGCTGATGTCCATGACGGCACTATCGGCGGTTTCTGCGCGAGCTTGAGGGCAGCTCTCACAAAAGCACGGGGCCAGGGGGTGCGATGGGGGTCCGGGCATTCGATCGCCAGGTGGGCGACAGCCACCGCTAGGTGCCGGTGGATGCGGGCGCATGCGAGGGCGGCATCAACCCACCCTTGCCGCCCCCACTCTCCCCATGCAGGGCAAACCCCTAGCCCGCCGATTCTTCCTCCCCACTGGACCCAGACCACCGCACCCCGCCTCCTGGGCGATCTGCGCATCTGGTCTCTTATTGGTCATTAACCTTACACGGGGTTACCGTGGTACTAGGTGTTTGTATCAATGTTTTTGCATAAAGTGGTATCTAAAGTGCATACCACTACAAGACTACAAGTGGTACTGGTCTGGTAGATGCGGACTGAGGGTGTTGTTGAGCTTTCGGTCTTTTCTCGGGCGCGAAGACGCCCAGCGCAGGATCAGCAGCGCACGTTGAACGCAGGAGACCCGTTCATGTTTGCAAGCGCAGTACCTCATGGCGTCCGTGCCATGGCATCCCCTTCCCGCGGCCTGTTCCGCACCTCGTCCCTCCTGAAGACCACACTCGCGGCAGTGCCGCTGGTGATGGCGGCGGGTCATGCCCAGGCCCTCAGCTGCACGGGCATCGCCGTGTGGAACAGCGCCACGGCCTACACCTCGGGCCAGCAGGTGCAGGAGTCCGGCAAGGCCTACAGCGCCAACTGGTGGACGCAGGGCCAGTCGCCCGCGGCCAACTCCGGCGCCTGGGCCGTCTGGAAGCCGCTGGGCAGCTGTGACGGCGGCGGCGGTGGTTCCGACCCCGGCAACAAGCCCCCCGTGGCCGCCTTCACCAGCAGCGTGGACCGCCTGAACCTCTCGCTGGATGCCAGTGCATCCACGGACCCGGATGGGCAGATCAGCAGCTACAAATGGACCTTCGGCGACGGCAGCAGCGCCAGCGGCGCCAAGGTGACGCACGCCTATGCGGCCTCGGGCACCTATGCCGTCAGCCTCACCGTGACCGACAACAAGGGGGCGAGCAACGCCAAGTCGCAGTCCTTCACCCTGGCCGTCGTGGTCAAGGACCCGACCACGGGCAAGTACATCCTCAAGCAATCCGACGTGCTGGCCACCGAGGCCCGGCTCACGGACACCGCCCTCTTCCGCGCCGTCAAGGCCTCCATCGCCACGCGGGACAACAGCGTGGTCACGGCCGTGGCCCCGGGCCAGGCCAGCAACCCGGAGAACGTCAAGCGCGTCGAGAAGATCCTGCCGGTCAGCCAGTGGGAGTACCTCTTCTCGCAGCGCGACAAGGCCTATACCTACACCGGCCTGCTGCAGGCCATCGCCAAGTTCTCGGGCGTCTGCATGACGTACACGGACGGCCGCGACTCCGACGCCATCTGCCGCAAGACCTTGGCCACCATGTTCGCCCACTTCACGCAGGAGACGGGCGCGCATGACCCCAACAGCGCGACGCCGCAGTGGCGCCAGGCCCTGTACTTCGTGCGCGAGGCGGGCTGCAGCGAATCGAGCTACGGCTGCCCCTACAACAACGAGTGCAATCCCACGACCTGGCAAGGCCAGACCTGGCCCTGCGGCAAGGACGCCCAGGGGCGCTACAAGCAGTACTTCGGCCGCGGCGCCAAGCAGCTCTCGTACAACTACAACTACGGCCCCTTCTCCGACGCCATGTTCGGTGACGTGAAGGTCCTGCTCAACAACCCCGAGCAGGTGGCCGACACCTGGCTGAATCTGGCCTCGGCCGTGTTCTTCTACGTCTACCCGGCCTCGCCCAAGCCCAGCATGCTGCATGTGGTGGATGGCACCTGGAAGCCCAATGCGGTCGATTCGGCCGCTGGCATCAAGCCGGGCTTCGGCGCCACGACCAACATCATCAACGGCGGCATCGAATGCGGCCAGGGCTACGAGAAGCCGCAATCCGTCAACCGCATGGCCTACTACCGTGAGCATGCGGCGGCCCTGGGCGTACCCATCCCCTCCACCGAGGAGCTGGGCTGCGCCAACCAGAAGTCCTTTGCCGTCGGCGGTGCCGGCGCCCTGGACATCTACTGGGACCAGGACTGGTCCTATCACGCGGAAATGCCCGAGGGCAAGGCCTTCGCCTGCAAGCTGGTGGGCTACCAGACCGCGTACTTCTCCCTGAAGGCCGGGGACTACCAGCGCTGCGTCGAGAAGTACTTCGACGTCATCGTGAAGCCCTGAGCACCCCCAAAAAAAACAACAGTCCCCGGGATCCCTCTCTCCCTGACCCTCCCTCCCTCACTGACTGCCGGACCCGGGCCCCGCGCCCGCGGTCCTGGCTTCGTGCACCCTTTTCACGAACCCTCAAGGAATCGCCATGCATCAACGCACGGTACTGGCGCTGCTGATCGGCAGCAGCGTCCTTCCCGCCTTCGCCTACAACTGCACCGGCGTGCAGACCTGGAGCTCCAGCGCCGTCTACACCGGCGGCGCCGTGGTCCAGCAGAGCAACCAGGCCTACCAGGCCAAGTGGTGGACCCAGAACGAGAGCCCCGCGCTCAAGTCCGGCCAGTGGGACGTCTGGAAGCAGCTCGGCGCCTGCGATGGCACCGTCAACCAGCCGCCCGTGGCCAGCTTCACCAGCAGTGCCAGCGGCCTGATCTTGAGCGTCAACGGCAGCGGCTCGACCGACCCCGACGGCAGCATCGCCAGCTACGCCTGGACCTTCGGCGACGGCAGCAGCGCCACCGGCGCCACCGCCAGCCGCACCTATGCCGCGGCCGGCACCTACACCGTCACCCTCACCGTGACCGACAACAAGGGCGCGACCAGCAGCAAGAGCCAGTCCGTGACCGTCACCAGCGGCACCGTCAACCAACCGCCCGTGGCCAGCTTCACCAGCAGCGCCAGCGGCCTGACCCTCAGCGTCAACGGCAGCGGCTCGACCGACCCCGACGGCAGCGTCGCCAGCTACGCCTGGACCTTCGGTGACGGCGGCACGGCGAGCGGCGCCACCGCCTCACGCACCTATGCCGCGGCCGGCACCTACAACGTCACCCTCACCGTGACCGACAACAAGGGCGCCACCAACAGCAAGAGCCAGTCGGTGACCGTCACCAGCGGCACGGTCAACAAGCCGCCCGTGGTGTCGATGAGCAGCCCCGGCAATGGCAGCAGCGCGACGGACGGCGCTGTGCTCACCGTCTCCGCCACCGCCTCCGACCCGGATGGCAGCGTGGCCAAGGTGGCCTTCTACGACAACGGTGTGCTGATCGCCGAAGACACGAGTGCGCCCTTCAGCATCAGCTGGACGGCCCGCGCCGGCGTGCATGACCTGACCGCCCGCGCCACCGACGACAAGGGCGCCACGGGCGACAGCAGCGCCGCCCGCGTCACCGTCAGCGGCGGCGCCACCGGCGACGAGAAGTGCCGCCCGGAAGGCCTCTACACCACGCCCGGCACCACGCCCGCCTACTGCAAGGTCTATGACGACCAGGGCCGCGAGATGATGGGCGCCGACAAGCCGCGCCGCATCATCGGCTACTTCACCAGCTGGCGCACCGGCAAGGACGGTACACCCGCCTACCTGGCCAGCAACATCCCTTGGGGCCAGCTGACGCACATCAACTACGCCTTCGCCCATGTGGACGGCGCCAACAAGCTCTCGGTGGGCAACACGGCCGACGCCAACAACGCCGCCACCGGCATGACCTGGCCCGGCGTGGCCGGTGCCGAGATGGACAGCACCCTGTCCTACAAAGGCCACTTCAACCTGCTCAGCAAGTTCAAGAAGCAGTTCCCCAAGGTCAAGACGCTCGTCTCCGTGGGAGGCTGGGCCGAGACCGGCGGCTACTTCGATGACACCGGCAAGCGCGTGGCAAGCGGCGGCTTCTACACCATGACCACCAATGCCGACGGCAGCGCCAACACCGCCGGCATCAACACCTTCGCCGACTCCGCGGTGGCCTTCCTGCGCCAGTACGGTTTCGATGGCGTGGACATCGACTACGAATACGCCACCAGCATGAAGGACGCCGGCAATCCGGACGACTTCACCATCAGCAACGCCCGCCGGGCCACGCTGATGAAGAACTTCGTGACGCTGATGCAGACCCTGCGCGCCAAGCTGGACGCCGCCGGCCAGCAGGACGCCCGCCACTACATGCTCACCGTCGCCGCGCCCGCCTCGGGCTATCTGCTGCGCGGCATGGAGACGTACCAGGTCACCAAGTACCTGGACTACGTCAACATCATGAGCTATGACCTGCACGGCGCCTGGAACCAGTTCGTGGGGCCCAATGCGGCGCTCTACGACGATGGCAAGGACTCCGAACTGGTGGCCTGGAGCTACTACACGGCTTCGCAGTACGGCCGCATCGGCTACCTGAACACGGACTGGGCCTACCACTACTTCCGCGGCGCGATGCCGGCGGGCCGCATCAACATCGGCGTGCCCTACTACACCCGTGGCTGGAAGGACGTGAACGGCGGCACCAACGGCCTCTGGGGTACGGCTGCCCAGGCCGACCAGACCAAGTGCCCTCCGGGCACGGGCGGCGGCACGGTGCAGAAGTGCGGCGCTGGCGCCATCGGCCTGGACAACGTCTGGCATGACCTGGACATCAACGGCAAGGAAGTGCCGGC
Source organism: Mitsuaria sp. WAJ17 (assembly GCF_014174515.1). Taxonomy (GTDB): domain Bacteria; phylum Pseudomonadota; class Gammaproteobacteria; order Burkholderiales; family Burkholderiaceae_C; genus Roseateles_B. The sequence continues at coordinate 29,513 of NZ_JACJUG010000029.1, read as the reverse complement.
CGGCTCCAACCCCCTGTGGCACACCTTGAACCTGGCAGCCGGCAAGAGCGGCAGCTACATCGGCGCCTATGGCCTGAACCCGGCGACCAACCCGCAGGACCAGTTCGTCGGCACCTACACCCGCTACTACGACGGCACGCTTGTCGCGCCCTGGCTGTGGAACGCCACCAAGAAGGTCTTCCTGTCCATCGAGGACGAGCAGTCCCTGGGCGTCAAGGCCCAGTACGTGGCGGACCGCGGCATCGGCGGCGTGATGTTCTGGGAACTGGCCGGCGACTATGCCTACGACAACGCCAAGGCCGAGTACGGCATGGGCAGCACGCTCACGAACCTGCTCTACAACAAGTTCAAGACCGCCGCGCCCTATGGCAACCGCCTGACCAGCGCGACCATGCCCGCCGAGGCCATCGACGTGCAGTTCAGCATCGGCGGCTTTGCCCTGGGCGATGCCAACTACCCCATCAACCCCACGCTCACCCTCACCAACAAGAGCAGCCAGACCCTGCCGGGCGGCACGGATTTCAGCTTCGACATCCCCACGGCCATCCCGGCCTCGCTGACCGACCAGAGCGGCTTCGGCCTCAAGGTGGTCACCGACGGCTCCAATGCCGCAGGCAATAACGTCGGCGGCCTGAAGAACGACTTCCACCGCGCGGCCTTCAAGCTCCCCAGCTGGCAGAGCCTGGCCCCCGGCGCCAGCGTGGCCATCAAGCTGAACTACTACCTGCCCATGCCCACGCCCAGCAACTGGATCGTGAGCTTCGGCGGCAAGAGCTACGCCCTGCAGCAGGAAGCACGGCGCGCCACGAGCAACGTCACTCTCAATGCCCTCAAGGCCGCCGTCAGCCGCGGTCGGGCCCAGCAGCCCTGACCGGGGCGATCCAGGGATCCTGAAGCAGTCCGGGCCTGCCGCTCTTCCTCCGGCGGCGGGCCCTCCCCCTCGACCTCTCTCTTCTACGCTCATGAAACATTCGTTCAAACTCATCGCCCTGGCCGCCGCACTCGCCGCCGGCAGCGCCCAGGCCTACAACTGCACCGGCGTGCAGACCTGGAGTTCCAGCGCCGTCTACACCGGTGGCTCCGTCGTACAGCAGAACAGTCAGGCCTACCAGGCCAAGTGGTGGACCCAGAACGAGAGCCCCGCGCTCAAATCCGGCCAGTGGGATGTCTGGAAGCAGCTCGGCGCCTGCGACGGCGGCAACACCGACACCACCCCGCCCAGCGTGCCCGCCGGCCTGGCCGCCAGCGGCGTCACCGCCAGCAGCATCACGCTGAGCTGGGCCGCCTCCACCGATGCCGGCAGCGGCGTGGCGGGCTATGACGTCTACCGCAACGGCACCCTGGTGGGCTCGCCCACCGGCACCAGCTACGTGGACAGCGGCCTGGCCGCCAACACCAGCTACAGCTACACCGTCCGCGCCCGAGACAAGGCCGGCAACGCCTCCGCCCAGAGCGCCGCGCTGAGCGCCAAGACCAGCGCAAACGGCAGCTGCACCACCACGCCCGCCACCCCCAGCGGTCTGAGCGCGCCGTCCAAGTCCAGCACCGGCGTGAACCTGGCCTGGAACGCTGTGCCCGCCGGCCCCAACTGCACGGTGCAGTACCGCGTACTGCAAGGTTCGGCCCAAGCAGCGCAAGGCCCGGCCACCACGGCCAGCGTCAATGGCCTGACGCCTGACACCGACTACAGCTTCAGCGTGCAGGCCGTCAGCGAAGCCGGCGCCTCGCCCGCCTCGCCTGCCCTCACCGTTCACACCGACAAGGCCACCGTCGGCGGCAAGAACGTGCTGGGCTACTTCGCCCAGTGGGGCATCTACGACCGCAAGTACTTCGTCAAGAACATCGAGACCAGCGGCTCCGCCCCCTTGCTCACGCACATCAACTACGCCTTCGGCAACGTGCGCAACAACAAGTGCGAGGTCGGCGTCACCGTCCCCGTGAACGAGCAGACCGGCGTGGGTGGCGATGCCTTCGCGGACTACACGAAGTCCTTCGACGCCGCGAGCAGCATCGACGGCAAGGCCGACGCCTGGGACGCGCCGCTGCGCGGCAACTGGGGCCAGCTCAAGAAGCTCAAGGCCAAGTACCCGAAGCTGAAGGTGCTGATCTCGCTGGGCGGCTGGACCTACTCGCGTGGCTTCTCAGAGGCCGCCAGGCCCGAGAACCGCGCCGCCTTCGTCAAGAGCTGCGTGGACGCCTACATCAAGGGCGATCTGCCCTCGGTGGAATACGCCGGTGGCCAGGGCGCCGCGGCCGGCCTCTTTGACGGCATCGACATCGACTGGGAATACCCGGCCGCCTGCGGCCTGGCCTGTGGCAAGCCCGAGGACACGGCGAACTTCACCGGTTTGCTGGCCGAGTTCCGCAAGCAACTCGACGCCATCCGCCCGGGCCTGCTGCTGTCCATCGCCGCGCCTGCCGGTGTGGACAAGATCCGCGTGATCGAGCCGGACAAGTTCCACCCCTACGTGGACTTCATCAACGTCATGACGTACGACTTCCACGGCGGCTGGGAAGACACCACCGGCTTCCACTCGCCCCTTTATGCCAACAGCAGCGACCCAGCCACGGGTGACGTGAAGTCCTACAACACCGACGCCGCCCTGCAGGCCTTCCTGAACAAGGGCGTGCCGGCCAACAAGCTGCAGATCGGCATCGGCTTCTACGGCCGCGGCTGGACGGGTGTGGCCAACGTCAACAACGGCCTCTACCAGAAGGGCACTGCTGCCCCGGGCAAGTACGAGAAGGGCATCGAGGACTACAAGATCCTCAAGACCCTGGGCTACCCGAGCTTCGTGGACCCGCAAAGCCGCGCCCAGTGGATCTACAACGGCACGACCTTCTGGAGCTTCGATACCCCGGCCCAGATCACCGAGAAGATGAGCTACGCCAAGAACAAGGGCCTGGGCGGCGCCTTCTTCTGGGAGTTCAACGGTGATGACAGCCAGGCGACGCTGCTGAAGGCGATCAGCAACGGCTTGAAGTAAGGTGTGAGCCCCTCGCCCAGGTTCTCCCCGCTGAACGCGGGAGAACCTGATCGGTCCCCCGAGGGGACGTCAAAGCGGGCGGCCTTGAGCCGCCCGCTTTGCCATGGGGCCGGAGGGCGTTTGCCCCTCGCCCATGCTCGCCACGCTGAACGCGGGCGAGCATGGGCGGTCCCCCGGGGGGACTTCAAAGCGGGCGGCGTTGGGCCGCCCGCTTTGCCATGGGGGCCGGCTTGGGGCGGCCCGGCGCTCGGCCCTTGGGGGCTGGCGCCTCTTGCCATGCCAGAGGTGGCGGCAGGTGTCGATGCGCTCCCCCCCCTTTTTGTTTTTTCCTTTACGTCCTGTGGTGCGAAGGGGGGGCGGGATCGAGAGCCAGGCATTTGAGGACTTCCTCGGCCAGCACCAGGCAGCTGGTCAGGCCGGGGGATTCGATGCCCAGCAGGTGCACGAGGCCCGCTCGGCCATGCCGGGCGGGTCCGTCAATCTGGAAGTCAGGGGCCGGCGTGCCGGGGCGGTGGAGCTTGGGCCGCACGCCGCTGTAGGCCGGCTGCAGCGCGCCCTCGGGCAGACCCGGCCAGTAGCGGCGGATGTCGGCCTCGAAGCCCTGCATGCGCGAGGGCTCGACGGCGTAGTCCAGGAACTCGGGGGTCATGCCCTCGGGCAGCCACTGCACATCAGGCCCGAAGCGGGCCTGCCCGCCCAGGTCGAGGGTCAGGTGAACGCCCAGGCCGCCCTCCTCGGGCATGGGATAGATCAGACGCGTGAACGGGGCCCGCCCCTGCAGGCTGAAATAGCTGCCTTTGCAGAATGCCGTCGTGAGGCCCGGCGGCAGGCCCGTGCTGGCCTCGGCCAGGGCGGTGGCCCACAGGCCGGCCGCATTGACCAGCACGCGGCAGCCGAGCTCGGAGACTTCGCCGTCCGCCGAACGCACCTGCAACGCATGCAGCCCCTGCCGCGTGCTGTGCCAGCCCAGCACGCGGCTGCAAGGCAAGACCTGCCCCCCACCCGCCTCCAGGTCGGCCTGCAGTGCCAACATCAGGGCATGGCTGTCCACGATGCCGGTCGAGGGCGACAGCAAGGCGGCGTCCGCCTGCAGGGCCGGTTCCAGGGCCTGCGCCTCGGGTCCGCTGAGCCATTGCAGATCATCGACGCCATTGAGACGTGCCTGCGCCGCCAGGCCTTCCAGCGCCGCGCGCTGGGCGGGCGCCGTGGCCACCAGCAGCTTGCCGCAGCGCCGGTGCGGCACATGGCGGGCCTCGCAGAAGTCGTAGAGCAGCTGCCGGCCACGCACGCAGCAGCGAGCCTTCAGCGACCCCGTCGGGTAGTAAAGGCCGGCGTGTATCACCTCGGAATTGCGGGAGCTGATGCCCTGCCCGAGGGTGGTCTCCTGCTCCAGAACCAGGGGCTCCAGCCCATGCCGGGCCAGGGCCCGCGCCACGGCCAGTCCCACGACGCCAGCACCGATCACAAGCGCTTGTACGGTCTCCATCCGGCCATTCTGCCCCGGCCCGGAGCGCCGACTATTTCACGCAGAGACGCAAATGCTGAGGCAGGCGGGTGTTTTTCCCCACTTGGCGCGCTTGTCACCTGCATGACACTTCGTCCAGAAGCAGAGACGCGTCTGATACCAGCGAGTTCCTGCCTCAGCCAGCCGGACCCGAGATGGTCCGCCCAGGCCGCCCCCGAGGGCGCCCCGCCGATGTGGCCGACACGAGCCGCGGGGCACAGGGCGAAGGGAGGTCAGGGTCAGAAGCAGAGCAGGGCCTCAGCCCGGCCGCTGGCGCCAGGGAGACCGTCGGAGTCAGGCAGCAGCCCTGCAAAAGGGCGCTGTCGCCATGAGGGTGCCCCTGAGGCAGGAACAGGCCAGTGTATGAATGAAAAGAACATGAGCGAGGAATCCCGCCGCGTGCTGATCGTCGACGACAGCCGCGCCATCCAGGCCATCATCCGGCGCATCCTGCAGGATGGCCGGGAACTGGGCCCCCTGCAGATTCAGACCGCCAGCGACGGCGCCGAGGCGCTGGAGCGCATGCACGACTTCAAGCCGGACCTCGTGGTCTCGGACTGGCACATGCCGGGCGTCTCGGGCATCGAGATGCTGCAGACCCTGCGCCAGATCGGCCAGGGCCACGTGCCCGTGGGCTTCGTCACCACCGAGACCAATGCCCAGTGCCTCAACCAGGCCCGCAGCAACGGCGCAGCCTTCGTGGTGCACAAGCCTTTTGACGAAGCCACCCTGCGCCGCGTGGTGCACGACTCCCTCTACGGCCAGTCCGCCCTGCGTGAGCAGGCCCAGCAGCGCAAGGCGGCCGAGGTGGCCGAGCCCGCGACGGTGCTGCCCGGCGCCCTGCAGTCCCTGGGCCTGGCCCAGCAGCAGCTGCACGCCCTGCTCTGCACCCGCAGCTTCGACCTGCTCAAGTCCGACGCCCGCCATGACTTCGAGCAGTACCCGCTGCTGGTGGGCCTCTACGGCTGCACCGGCCGCAAGACGGCCTATGCCGTCGGCCTGCTGGACGCCACCGCCGTCGCCATGATCGGCGGCATGGCCCTGGCCCTGGGCAAGCAGGAGATCCTGAAGGCCATCCAGGCCCGCCAGCCCAGCGCCCGCATGGTAGAGGAAGCCAGCCGCTACCTGCGCAGCATGGCCGCCGTGCTGCACAAGCCCGGCGCCGGCAGCGAGGCCCAGCTGGGCAGCACCCGCCTGGCCCCGCAGCCCTTTGACAAGCTGCAGCAGGTGCTGCAGCAGCCCAGCGCCCGCACCGACCTGAGCCTCACCCTGCCCCTGCTGGGCAAGGAGGCGGGGACGGGGCGGCTGTGCTTCCTGCTGGTGTAGGCCGGTGCAGGAGCCCGACGGCGCAGCTGGCGGGTGCTACTGCTGGCTGTCGATGATGTCGCGCACAGCCCGCACGCGCTCGCTCTCGCTCAAGGCCAGGAAACCGTCCAGGTCAAATCGCGCAGCCACGGCATCGACAATGGGGTAGAGCTCCTCGTCCTGGTGCTTTTTGAAGTCCTGGGGATTGCCGAACAGATGGCGGGCATTCTTGCTGCTCAACCGGGCCAGGAACTTGGTCGTCAGGTAGAAAGGCGACTTCATCTTCAGCAGGCTGGTCTGCGTGGCGGTATCCGCGCGAACCATGGAGCCTTCGTCGCGGCATTCGCGGACGCGCCGCTTCACCTCGCCCAGCGTCGTGCGCCGCCACCAGGGGCGGCGCAGGGCCAGCTGCTCGGCGATTGGGTCCAGCGCATCCTCCGGCAGCTCGGGATCCTCGAAGCCCAGCGTGCGGGCGCCGATGAGGTAGAGCCCGTGCTCATCCGGTCCGTACTCGACGATGTGAGGGTCCTGCGGATGCAGGACCTCCAGCATCAGCGTCATCGGGCGCTGCGAGAAGAACCGGGCGAGCAGGCCGCGCTGGCGGGGCTGGAGCAGCTCCGTGATGTGGCGGACGTAGGCGTTCTCCGGATCTAGGCTGCCTTGCGTGTGCACCAGGAGCTCGCCACGCTTCAAGGGATGGGGGCTGATGATGCCCAGGAAGCCGTTGAGCTTGAGCGCCTCCACGACCGGCAGCGTGTCCGGGAGGTCCCGGCCGACCTCGCGCTCGCCGTAGTTGAAGACCTTGTCGAAGGGGTTGGACACCACGGTCCCCGCGGCATCCAGCACGATGCCCCTTGCCTTGATGAGGTAGGGCGACTCGTCCCAGGCGCCCAGCCAGAACACCTCCTTGGCGTACTTGTAGCTGCGCAGGAGCTTGGAGGGATCGAGGCTGCGGCGCACCAACTTGCGCGAGGTGAGAGCTTCCAGCGCCTTGGCCAGTCCGAACTGGCGTTCGGCATGCGCCTGCTGGTCATGGCTGCAGGCGCGCACGCGCAGGGCCTGGCGCACGGCCGCCTGGACGCCAACACCCGCCGCGCGCGCCGCCAGGAACTCGTCGAAGCGCAGCAGCCGCAGCTCTCCCTTCTGGTAGCCCTGGGCCTCGATGGACACGATGCAGTCCTGCTCGCTCGTCGGCGGCACATGGCCCCGGATGACGAGGTAGGCATTGAGGCCGGCACGGTGCCCGGCGGCATACAGGGCATCTGAATCCACGCCCTGCCGGAAGCCGGACTGGCCGTGCACCAGATCCTCGCGCAAGCTCAAAAATGGGTCGAAGCGATGGACGTCTCCATGCACGAAGGCCACCTTGGCGGGCTCATGCACGAGGTAGGGCGGCAATCCCCGCATGAAGGCCAGCAGGCGCTGGCGACGCTCCTCGGGCAGCTTGAGCAGGTTCATCCCGGTCTCGGCGTTGGCCCAGGAGCCCCAGCGCTCGATTCCCTCTCGCTGGGCCTGATCCACGAACTTCAGCAGCTTGGCCTCGTGGTTGCCCTGCAGGCACTGGGCGGTGCCAGCCTCGCAGCTGCGCTGCACCAGCTCCAGCAGGGGCAGGGAGTCAGGGCCTCGATCGACGAGATCGCCCAGGAACAGCAGCCGCCGCTGGGCATCGGCGTGGCGCAGGACACCGTCCCTTACCTGCCAGCCTGCCTCCGCCAGCAGCACCAGCAGGTCGTCCAGCAGGCCGTGCACATCGCTGACGACGTCCAGCTGCTCGGTGGCCACCGGCCTGGGCCGGAAGCACAGCGTCTCGCCGCCCGTGAGAAGCCGGTAGGGATGGACGGATCGTCGCTCGAATCCATCACCCTTGCCCTGCGCGGAGGCCCCGGCCTCCAGCATCTCGAGGATGCGGCTCTGGGGCACCCAGTCCGTCCGCCCGCTCATGCGACGCAGGCATTCGTCCAGCGGGGTGTCCACGATCAGCACGACGGCCTCGGCGCCGTGCGCCTGGGCATGCTCGATCCAGGCCTGGCGGTCGGCGTCCGTGAGGTTGGTGGCATCGACGACCGTGCTCAGGCCATGGCGCATGCGCTCGGCCACGATGGCCTGCGCCATGTGATAGACCACGTCATTGGCTTCCTGCCGGACCTGGGTCTGGGGCCGGCCGCCGTTGAGCACGTTCAGGGTGCCCAGCACTTGCCGCCGCAACTCGTCCATCGACACCCAGGCGCCCTCGGGCAAGCCCTGCGCCGCCTGGCGAAGGCGGGTTTTGCCCGCACCTGGCAGGCCGGACAGCACGAGCAGGGAACCGGCATTGAACGTGAGCATCGAAGAGGGAGCGGTCATGGGTGGCACAGAGATCAGCGGCTGGCGACTGTAGTCGAGATGGCTCAGCCTCCGCCCCGGGAACGAAGCCACCAGGCGCTCGCCACCGCCGCATCCGGGCTGAAATCCTGCAGGTCAATGCGCTGCGCTACCTCGGCTGGCGCCAGGCACTCGAAGGTGCTGACCTCGCCGTCCTGGTTGCGTGGCGTGAAGCCGGCAGGCAGTGCCAGTTCGAAGACATGCAGCCACTCGTCATGCCAGCCCTCGGGCTCGACGCGAGCAGTGCGCAGGCAGCCCATCAGGCGCAGCGACCCGCACAGCGTGGCGGGCACGCCGGCTTCTTCCCACAATTCGCGGCGAGCGCATTCGAACAGCGCTTCGCCCGCCGGCAGGCCGCCCGCCGCGAGGTTGTCCAGGCGGCCGGGGTCGGTGGCCTTGTGCAGAGCGCGGCGACCGCACCAGAGGGCACCGGCCGCGTCCACGCCGTTGATGTGAACGGCCTGGCTGCTGAGGCCGAAGAAGCGGTAGGCGGCGCGCTCCAGCTCGAAGAAGACGGGGCCGTCGGCCGGCTGTCCAATGCCCCCCGGGCCAGGCAGTTGGCAGCGATAGCGCTCGCCGCGCCAGCCTCGCACCCAGCCGGCCTCGCGCAGGCGCTGGGCAAGGTCCGCGAGCCAGGCCGTGCGTGCCGCCGCATCGCCCGCACCACTGCGCACCGACCATGTGTGTGAACCCGCCAGCGCCTCGCCCAGGCCCCAGTCCGCCAGCAGCCCTTGATGCGCCGGGGCCAGCCAGCCCAGGGCCTGGCCGTCGAGCGAGAGACGCCACCAGTCGTCGGGCGGCCGTGCTGGGCCCACAGTCGATGCGGCGGCTGCTTGCACGGCGGAGCTCCTGGTCTGACCTTCCATCACAGGGCAGCAGCATGCCACAGCAGGCGCCCCCCACCCGGCAGGGCTTACGGGCCTGTTGGGGACGCACAAGCGCCGCGCCGCAGCCTCCCCCAACGCCCGCCGCCCGCCGCCCGCCGCCCTGCGAGGGCTCGACCGCGCCAGCAACGCCAGCCGCCCTCCTCGTTGGACCCAGCAAAAACGAAGCGACCAAAGAAAAAACCCGCAAGCCGTTCGACTTGCGGGGTGATCCTGGTGGGCGGTGCAGGGTTCGAACCTGCGACCCCTGCCGTGTGAAGGCAGTGCTCTACCGCTGAGCTAACCGCCCGGTATGCGTGCGACCGCAGCGACTGGGGACAGATCTTCCAGAGCGCTCCGATACGATCGCCGGAGCTTTTTGCCGTCGTCGCCAGCAGTCTGAAACTGCGGGCCCGACGGCTTGTTCTGGTGGGCGGTGCAGGGTTCGAACCTGCGACCCCTGCCGTGTGAAGGCAGTGCTCTACCGCTGAGCTAACCGCCCGATCAATCTGTCTGCTGGCTGTCGCTGCCAGTCAAACCCTGTTGTTGCCATCGCTGGCTGCCGTCGCCACTTCTTCAGCAGCGCCGCGTCAACAAAGTTCTTTAACCGGGAAGCCCACGATTATGCCACGAGTTTTTTGGACTGGAACAGAAATTTGCTGAAAAACTTCCGCCGGCCTTCAGGCGGCCGGGGCCGCCTCCGGGGACGCCGTTTGCCAGACACGCTTGCCGCCGCTGGCCTTGTCCAGCTCGGCCAGCACCTTCTCGTGCGCCTCCAGCTCCTCGGGCGTCGCCTGCAAGACGGGCAGCACGAAGCGGCTGAAATCGACCTGGGCCACACGGGTGTCCCCACCCTCCTGCCCGCTGGCACTGCCGTGGTCATCCATCAGCAGGGCATCCTGGCCTCGGGTCAGGCGGATGTAGACCTCGGCCAGCAGTTCCGAGTCCAGCAAGGCGCCGTGGAAGGTCCGGTTGGAGTTGTCCACCTCCAGGCGCTTGCACAGTGCATCCAGGGAGTTGGCCTTGCCGGGGAACATGTCCCGAGCCATCAGCAGGGTGTCCCGCACGCCACCAACGAAGTCCGTCACCAGGGGCCGGCCCAGGCGCTTGAGTTCGGCGTTCATGAAGCCGATGTCGAAGGCCGCGTTGTGGATGACCAGCTCGGCGCCGCGGAGGAAGTCGATGATCTGGTCCACCACCTGGGCGAACTTGGGCTTGTCCGCGAGGAACTCGACCGTCAGGCCGTGGACGCGCACGGCCTCCTCGTCGATGTCGCGCTCGGGGTTGAGGTAGAGGTGCAGGTTGTTGCCGGTCAGCTGCCGGTTCACCATTTCCACGCAGCCGATCTCGATGATGCGGTCGCCGGCCTCGGCGCGCAGGCCGGTGGTTTCGGTGTCGAAGAAGATTTGTCGCATGGCGGCCAGTGTGTGAGCTCAGACAGGGGTCAGGTCTTGCTGCCCCGGCGTCCAGCCCAGGCCCAGATGGCAAGGCCGGCCAGGATCATGGGCAGGCACAGCCATTGTCCCCGACTGAGGCCCAGGGCCTGCAGGCCCAGGTAGGCGTCCGGCTCGCGGAAGAACTCGATCACGAAGCGCTGCAGGCCATAGAGGAACAGAAAGACGCCCGAGACCTGGCCCGTCAGACGCGGCTTGCGGGCATAGAGCCACAGCAGGCCGAAAAGCACCACGCCCTCGCCAAAGGCCTGGTAGAGCTGCGAGGGATGGCGAGCCTCCATCGTCGGAGCCTGCGGGAAGACCATGGCCCAGGGCACGTTGGACTCCACCGGCCGGCCCCACAGCTCCCCATTGACGAAGTTGGCGATGCGCACCAGGCCAAAGCTCAAGCCCACGCAGGGCGCGACCAGGTCCGTCACCTCGAAGAAGCGCCAGCCCCGTCGCCAGGCGAAGACCGCCAGCGCCAGCGCCACGCCCAGCAGGCCGCCGTGGAAAGCCATGCCGCCCGTCCAGACCTTGAAGATCTCCAGGGGATTGGCCAGGTAGTACTCGGGCTTGTAGAAGAAGACAAAGCCCAGGCGACCGCCCAGCACCACGCCCAGCACGCCGTAGAACAGCAGGTCATCGAGGTGCAGCGGGGTCCAGGCTTGGGTGGTCAGGCCTGGCTGGCGGATGCGCCAGCGCGCCAGCAGCATGAAGACGACAAAGCCGGCCAGGTAGGCCAGGCCATACCAATGCACGGCCAGGGGGCCGAGCCGGAAGGCGATGGGATCGAACTGGGGATGCACCCACATGGCAAGGTCCTCGAGGGTCCTGATTGGTCAGGCGCGCATCATAGTGGCCCGCCTGGCCACGGCTCGGCTCGGCACCGCCCTGCCCCGGCTCAACCCGCCCCGCCCTCCAGCGCGGCCAGCGAGCGCCGCACCTCCTGCTCATTGCGCTGGTGCCGGTGGCTGCCGCCCAGGTAGCGCTCGTAGGCGGCCCGCGCCTGCGCCTTGTCGCCCAGGCCCTCGTAGGCATTGCCCAGGCGCTGGTCCAGGGGCAGCAGCTCGGCGCCATCCAGCTTGCGGCAGCGCTGCAGCCAGTCGATGGCCTCGTCGAAGCGGCCCTGATCCTGGGCCAGGCGGGCCATCAGATAGGCGCCGGTGGCCTGACGGGGCTGGTCGCGCATCAGCTGCTCGTAGAGCTTGCGGGCGCGCTCCCATTGGTGGTCCTTGACGAAATGCCGGCCCAGCTGGCCATAGGCCACGCGAGCATCGAAGGCCAGGCGCAGATCGCTGCCCGTGCGCAGGGCCTTGAGCTCGCGTTCGGCGTCGGCCCAGTCCTCGTCGCCCAGGGCAATGAAGATGCGCAACATGCGCGCCTGCTCGGCGTTGGCTCTGCGCCAGTCCTGCTCCAAACTGCGGGCCTTGCTGGGGCTGCCCCCCGCCAGCAGGGGCACCGCGAGGTAGTACTGCGCCAGCGCGCTGCGGATCTCGTAGCTGCGAGGGTCCAGCTCAAAGGCCCGCTGCAGATGCTGGCGGATGCGTGCATTGAGGCTCAGGGCCTTCAACGCCCCGCCGCGCACGGCCTGCACGCTCAGCAGCGAACCCAGCACGAACTGGCAGGGCGCGAAATCCGGCTGGCGTTCGACGCAGGCCTGCATCTGCCGCAACGAGGGCTCCAGCAACTCCGGGCGGCCCCACTCCAGGCCAGACAGGGCCAGGGCCATCTGCCCCTGGAGGTCGTTGGCATCGGCACCGAGGCGGGCCTGCGCGGCTCGTTCCAGCTCCAGGGCCTGGCCGGCCGCGAAGAAGGACTGCAGGACGGGATCGGACAGGACGGCGGCCTGGCCAGCCCCCGGCAGGGCCAGGGCCAGGGCCGCCAGCAGCCGTGGCAGGGTCGGCAGGGACCAGGTCATGGCAGGCATTGGAACGGCAAAACGCGACATCGGCAGCATGGCCGACATGCTAAGGCCAGCCGCGGCTTCCCTGCCGGCCGCCGGCTCTTCAGCGGGCCGTCAGCAGGCCATCAGCCGAGTTCGGCCAGGCGCTTGCGGGCGTCCTCGGCCAGGCGCTTGCTGGGCGTCCGGCCGGCCAGGTAGCGCTCAAGAGCCGCCTTGGCCTGCGCCTTGTCCCCCTTGGCCTGCAGCATCAGGCCCAGTCGGTAGTCGATGGGCAGGTCCCTTGCGCCATCCAGCGTGCGGGCCTGCTCGAAGGCGCGTGCCGACTCCTCCCAGCGCTGCTCCGCCGCGGCCACACGGGCCAGGCCGAAGGGACCCAGCGCCGCCTGGGGCTGCTCCTTGATCAGCTGCTCGAACCAGGCGCGGGCCTTGGGCAGTTGCTTGTCCTGCAGATAGCTCAGGCCCAGGCTTGCCCAGCCCTGCACCCAGGCCTTGTTGGGAGCGACCTCCTTGCCGGGCTTGTAGGCCTTGAGCTCGCGCTCGGCGCCGGCGGTGTCGCCGTCGGCGACCAGCAACCGGGCGCGCAGCAGGTGGGCCTGGATCGGCTGGCTGTCCCGGATCTCATCGACCAGGGCTCGGGCCTTGCTGGTCGAGCCGCCTGCAATGCCCGGGGCCATCAGGTAGAACTGCTGCAGCGCCTCGCGGGCCTCGAAGGACTGCGGCTCCAGCTCCAGCGCCTTTTGGAAGGAGTCCTTGATGCGCCCAGTGAGGGTCATGGCCTTCATCATGCCGCCCGACATGGCCTGGGTGCCCAGCACCTGACCCAAGACGAAATGGCAGACGAACTCGCGAGGCTGCCGCTCCACGCACTGCTGCAGGGCCTTGGCATGGGCTTCGAGGCGCGCGTTGTCGGCGTCCTGCATGCCCAGCAGGGCCGTGGCCGCGAGGCCCTGGGCATCGTTGGCATCCGCCTTGAGGCGCGCACGGGCCAAGGCTTGCAGTTCCTCGTCATGGTCGGCATCCAGGGCCTGCTGCAGGGCAGGATCCTTGAAGACCGCGGCCTGGGCCAGGCCTGCACTCAGCAGGGCGGCCAGCAGGACCAGGGGGAGCAGGGCGTTGCGGGGCATGGAGCATCTCCTCTCGTGGGTTGTCGGCGTTCAACGGCGGCCGGGCCTGTGCGTTGACGCCGGGGGCATGCCCAAGGCGGCCCGAAGGTGTCGTACGGTCGCTGCTCGCACGGACGGGCATTCTGCTGCCGCACCCGGCATGACTTCCGGCTATTTCGTCTCAGGACTTGCCCGCAGAGCCTGCCGCACATGGGCCACGAAGCCGCCCACCACCGGCGCCGCGGGCGCGCGCCAGATCAGGCGTGTCTCGCAGCGTGGCAGCCCCGGCATGCGCAGTGCCCGATAGCTCACGCCCGCGCGCTGCAGGGCCATCACCGAACGCGGCACCCAGGCCACCCCCATGCCCGAGGACACCAGGTTGACGATGGTCTGCATCTGGATGGCCTCCTGGGCGATGTCCACCCGCCGCCCCTGCGCCGCGTAGAAGGCCAGCACGGCATCGTGCAGGGAGGGGGCGATCTCGCGAGGGAAGATGATCAGCGGCGCGTCCAGCAGGGCCTTGGACGAGGCCGCGGCCACCCCTTCGGCATGGGCCAGCACCATGGGCTCTTCGGACAGGCGCAGGGTCTCGAAGCCCGCCGGCGCAGCGCCCGGAGCGTGGATCACGAAGCCGGCGTCCAGCTCCTCGCGCTCGAAGGCCTCCAGCTGCACGTCCAGCGTGGCCTCGCGCAGCTGCAGGGCGACCTCGGGGAAGCGCTCGCGGAACTGGCGCAGCCACTGGGGCATCTCGCCATAGCCCACCGTCGAGACAAAGCCCAGGCGTAGCCGCCCGCTGATGCCGGCCGCAGCCGAGCGCGCCACCGCCGGCAGCGCCTCCGCCTGGGCCAGGAGGGCCTCGGCCAGGGGCAGCAGGGCCGCGCCGGCCGCGCTGAGCCGCACGCTTCGGCGGCTGCGCTCGAACAAGGTCACGCCCAGGGCCTGCTCCAGCTTCTGCATGGCCAGGCTCAGGGGCGGCTGCGTCATGTGCAAGCGCTGGGCGGCGCGCCCGAAGTGCAGTTCGCGGGCCAGAACGCTGAACTGGCGCCAGGTGCGAAGGTCGATCATTGATACATCCTGCAAATCATTTGATGGCTAGATATATATTGGACACGATATCACCCCATACCGATACTGGCGCCAGCACCGGCCGCCTCTGCGGCCTTCCCCACACCGGAGACCCCCATGAGCTACAACCGCCGCTCCAAGAACATCACCGAAGGCGTGGCCCGCGCGCCCAACCGTTCCATGTACTACGGTCTGGGCTACAAGGAGGAGGACTTCGGCAAGCCCATGATCGGCGTGGCCAACGGCCATTCCACCATCACCCCCTGCAACAGCGGCCTGCAGCGCCTGGCGGACGCCGCCGTCGAGGGCCTGAAGGCCGCGGGCGCCAATCCGCAGATCTTCGGCACCCCCACCATCAGCGACGGCATGGCCATGGGCACGGAGGGCATGAAGTACAGCCTGGTCTCGCGCGAGGTCATCTCCGACTGCGTGGAGACCTGCGTGGGCGGCCAGTGGATGGACGGCGTCATCGTCATCGGCGGCTGCGACAAGAACATGCCCGGCGGCATGATGGGCATGCTGCGCGCCAATGTGCCCTCGCTGTACATCTACGGCGGCACCATCCTGCCCGGCAAGTACAAGGGCCAGGACCTCAACATCGTCAGCGTCTTCGAGGCCGTGGGCCAGTTCTCCGCCGGCAAGATGGACGAGCGCGACTTCTGCGAGATCGAAAAGCGCGCCATCCCAGGCAGCGGCTCCTGCGGCGGCATGTACACGGCCAACACCATGAGCTCCTCTTTCGAAGCGCTGGGCATGAGCCTGCCCTACTCCTCCACCATGGCCAATGTCGAGGACGAGGTCGTGGAGAACGTCAAGAAGGCCGCGGCCATCATGGTGGAGGCCGTCAAGAAGGACCTGAAGCCGCGCGACATCGTCACGAAGAAGGCCATCGAGAACGCCGTGGCCGTGATTCTCGCCACCGGCGGCTCCACGAATGCCGTGCTGCATTACCTGGCCATCGCCCACGCCGCCGAGGTGGACTGGACCATCGACGACTTCGAGCGCATGCGCAAGAAGGTGCCGGTGCTGTGCAACCTCAAACCCAGCGGCCAGTACCTGGCCATCGACCTGCACCGCGCCGGCGGCATCCCTGCCGTGATGAAGGAGCTGCTCAAGCACGGCATGATCCACGGCGATGCGATGACCATCACCGGCAAGACCGTCGCCGAGAACCTGTCCGATGTGCCGGACCTCTCGCCGGATCAGGACGTGATCCGCCCGGTCAGCCAGCCACTCTATGCCGAAGGCCACCTGGCCATCCTCAAGGGCAATCTTTCGCCCGAGGGCGCCGTGGCCAAGATCACCGGCCTGAAGAACCCCGTCATTACCGGCCCGGCTCGCGTCTTCGACGACGAGCAGTCCGCCCTGGCCTCCATCATGGCCGGGCAGATCAAGGCCGGCGACGTGATGGTGCTGCGCTACCTGGGCCCCAAGGGCGGCCCCGGCATGCCCGAGATGCTGGCGCCCACCGGCGCCCTGATCGGCCAGGGCCTGGGCGAGAGCGTGGGCCTGATCACCGATGGCCGCTTCTCCGGCGGCACCTGGGGCATGGTGGTCGGCCATGTGGCGCCCGAGGCCTATGAAGGCGGCGCCATCGCCCTCGTACAGGAAGGCGACAGCATCACCATCGACGCCCACCAGCTGCTGCTGCAGCTGCACGTGAGCGACGAGGAGCTGGCCCGCCGCCGCGCCGGCTGGACCCAGCCCGCGCCGCGCTACACCCGTGGCGTGCTGGCCAAGTTCGCCCGCAACGCATCCAGCGCCAGCGCCGGTGCCGTGCTGGACAAATTCGACTGATCCAGGCCCCGGCCACCAGCACAAAGGCCCTGACGGCGCGCTGCCGTCAGGGCCTTTTTCTTCATCTTTGCATTACCGCTGACGGGGCGCGGGGGCCTGCCGCCGGGCGGCTCAACGCCCCGCTGCTGACTGCCAATGCCTGGGGGCATCCGCAGGTGCCCAACTGCGGGCCGCGAGCGGCGCTCGAGTCGAACTCAGCGCCGCTGGCCGGGTTTGTCGCGGCCCAGGGCTTCCAGCGCGCGCTGGCGGCGCTTGGCCTGGCGCGCTTCCAGCTGCTCCATGGCCTTGCGCTGCGTGTAGCCGCTGCCATCCGCCCAGACCCACCAGACCACCGCCAGCGCGAAGGGGCTCAGCACGGCAATCCAGCTCCAGCCAGCCACGAAGCCGACATCGCCGATCTTCATCAGGATCAGCAGCACACCCAGACCCACAAACCACATGGTCGGATTCCTTTCTTTCTGGTTCTTTGTCTTTGACCCCACACAAGAAGTACACACCTGCTGCGTGGGACGGCGCCTCGTAGAATGACTTGCGCCGGTTCCGGCTCCCACTGTAGAGCAGTTTGAGCGCCGGGCCATGCCCCCAATCCCTGACGCTAGTTTCGAGAGGAATCCATGAAGTCCAAGCTGATCGCCGTCGCTGCCCTGGCCGCCGTCTTCGCTGCTCCCGCCTTTGCCAACCAGGAGCTGGCGCAGAAGAAGAACTGCATGACCTGCCACTCCATGGACAAGAAGGTCGTGGGGCCTGCTTACAAGGAAGTGGCCGCCAAGTACGCCAAGGACAAAGACGCCGTGAAGAAGCTGTCCGAGAAGATCATCAAGGGCGGATCCGGCGTGTGGGGCCCCGTGCCCATGCCTGCCAATGCCGTGACCCCCGCCGAGGCAGAGACCTTGGCCAAGTGGGTGCTCTCTGTGAAGTGATCCCCCCCCTACGCGCTTCGCGCGCCCCCCCAGGGGGGCCGGCTCGGCTGACCGGCGGAGCCGGATCAGCGAGCCGCGTGCGGTGCGAAAAGGCCCGGCTGCTTTGCAGCGGGCCTTTTCTTTTTTGGCAGCGGATGAGCGTATGGCAGCTGGGATGCGGGGCCGCAGTGCCCGGCTGCTTTGCAGCGGGCCTTTTCTTTCTTTGCAGCGGATGAGCGTATGGCAGTTGGGGTGCAGGGCCTCGGTGCCCGGCTGCTGTGCAGCAGGCCTTTTCTCTTTTTGCAGCGGATGAGCGTATGGCAGCTGGGATGCGGGGCCGCAGTGCCCGGCTGCTTTGCCGCAGGCCTTTTCTCTTTTTGCAGCGGATGAGCGCTTGGCTGCTGGGTGCTGGGCCGCGGTGCCCAGTTGCTGTGCAGTGGGCCCTTCTTTCATCGTTGCGGCAGGCGCCTGGCGCATCGACGCCGTGCTCGGTGCCTCGCCCGACCACGATGGTGGCAGCGGGCTGGCGGCACTATCCGCCGTCTGCCCCAGCAAAAAGGCCCGCATGACGCGGGCCCCGCAGAACGGCAGCCGGGCTCAGTTGGTCTGCGCCAGCTGCTCCAGGATGGCCGGGTTCTCCAGCGTGCTGGTGTCCTGGGTGACGGCCTCGCCCTTGGCGACGGAGCGCAGCAGGCGGCGCATGATCTTGCCGGAGCGGGTCTTGGGCAGGTTGTCGCCGAAGCGGATGTCCTTGGGCTTGGCGATGGGGCCGATCTCCTTGGCCACCCAGTTGCGCAGCTCGTTGGCGATCTTCTTGGCTTCCTCGCCGGTGGGGCGCGGGCGCTTCAGCACCACGAAGGCGCAAATCGCCTCACCCGTGGTCTCGTCGGGGCGGCCCACGACCGCCGCCTCGGCCACCAGCTCGGTGCAGCTGACCAGGGCCGACTCGATCTCCATCGTGCCCATGCGGTGGCCCGACACGTTCAGCACATCGTCGATGCGACCGGTGATGGTGAAGTAGCCGGTCTTGGCATCGCGGATGGCGCCATCGCCCGCCAGGTAGTAGCCCTTGAGCTCGGACGGGTAGTAGCTCTTCACGAAGCGGTCCGGATCGCCCCAGATGGTGCGGATCATCGAGGGCCAGGGCTTCTTGACCACCAGGATGCCGCCCTGCCCGTTGGGCACGTCATTGCCCAACTCATCCACGATGGCGGCCTGGATGCCCGGGAAAGGCAAGGTGCAGGAGCCCGGCACCAGGGGCGTGACGCCCGGCAGCGGCGTGATCATGTGGCCGCCGGTCTCGGTCTGCCAGAAGGTGTCCACGATGGGGCAGCGGCCGCCGCCCACATGCAGGTGGTACCACTCCCAGGCGGCCGGGTTGATGGGCTCGCCCACCGAGCCCAGGATGCGCAGGCTGCTGAGGTCGTACTGCTTCGGGTGCACCGCTTGGTTGGTCTCGGCGGCCTTGATCAGCGAGCGGATGGCCGTGGGTGCCGTGTAGAAGATGCTGACCTTGTGCTTCTGGATCATCTGCCAGAAGCGGCCGGCGTCCGGGAAGGTGGGCACGCCCTCGAAGACGATCTCGGTGCCGCCCAGGGCCAGCGGGCCGTAGGTGATGTAGGTGTGGCCGGTGACCCAGCCGATGTCGGCCGTGCACCAGAAGATGTCGTCCGGCTTGAGGTCGAAGGTCCACTTGGTGGTCAGCGCGGCATGCAGCAGATAGCCGCCGCTGCTGTGCTGCACGCCCTTGGGCTTGCCGGTGGAGCCGGAGGTGTAGAGCAGGAACAGTGGGTGCTCGGCCCCTACCCACTCGGGCTCGCACTGCGTGGACTGGCCGGCCAGCACCTCATGCAGCCACAGATCGCGCCCGGCCGTCCAGCCAATGGTGCCGCCGGTGCGCTTGTAGACGATCACGTCCTTGAGCGTGGGGCAGGCGTTGTCGGCCAGCGCCTCATCGACGATGGACTTCAGGGGCAGGTGCTTGCCGCCGCGGACCTGCTCGTCCGCGGTGATCAGCAGCACGGCGCCTGCGTCCTGCACCCGGTCGCGCAGGGACTGGGCCGAGAAGCCGCCAAACACCACCGAGTGCGTGGCGCCAATGCGCGCGCAGGCCTGCATGGCCGCCACGCCCTCGACTGACATGGGCATGTAGATGACCACGCGGTCGCCCTTCTTCACGCCGCGTGCCTTCAGCACATTGGCCAGCTGCGAGACCCGGGCCAGCAGCTCGCTGTAGCTGACGCGGGTCACGGCGCCGTCGTCGGCCTCGAAGATCAGGGCGGTCTTGTCACCGAGGCCGCGCTCGATGTTGCGGTCCAGGCAGTTGTAGGAGACATTCAGCGTGCCGTCCTCGAACCACTTGAAGAAGGGGGCCTGGCTGTCGTCCAGGGTCTTGCTGAAGGGGGTCTTCCAGCTGATCAGCTCGCGGGCCAGACGGGCCCAGTAGCCGGCGTAGTCGGTCTCGGCCTCCTTGCACAGGGCCTCGTAGGCCGCCATGCCCGAGACGTGGGCCGCCTGGGCGGCCGCCTCATTGGGGTTGTACAGCTTCTCCGGGGAATTGCTCATGGCTGGGGTCTCCTTGACGGGTGCGTGTGCTGGCCCGTGGTATTTTTTGCGCTGCACCAACTGTGCGATTCGTCTCTGACGAATCGCTGACTCTTATAGAAGTGTTCTCGGGCATTGTGGCTCCTGCACCGCCGGGACACCGGCGCGGGAGATCCGACTGCTTCACAATGCGCCCGCGATCGTCTCACTAGAATCGCCGCCGATCCCACCTGGAAGTTACCAATGAGTTCCCAAATGAATCGCAAGCTGGGGCCCCTGCCCGCCCTGATGTTCGGCAGCCGCTGGCTGCAGCTGCCGTTGTACCTGGGCCTGATCCTGGCGCAGGCAGTCTATGTCTTCCAGTTCTGGACCGAGCTCGTGCACCTGATCGAGGCCGCCTTCGGCCACCAGGAGGCCCTGGTGACGCTGGTGAAGAGCATTGGCTACAAGGCTGCGTCCATCAAGGACGCCAGCGGCGCCGTCATCGGCTACGAGCCCATCGCCAAGCTCAACGAGACCATCATCATGCTGGTCGTGCTGGGCCTGATCGATGTGGTGATGATCTCCAACCTGCTGATCATGGTGATCGTCGGCGGCTACGAGACCTTTGTGTCCCGCATGAACCTGGAAGGCCACCCGGACCAACCCGAGTGGCTCAGCCATGTGAACGCCTCGGTGCTCAAGGTGAAGCTGGCCACGGCCATCATCGGAATCTCGTCCATTCACCTGCTCAAGACCTTCATCAACGCCGACAACTACAGCGAGAAGACGCTGATGTGGCAGACCCTGATCCACATCGCCTTCCTGCTCTCGGCCATGGCCATCGCCTACACCGACAAGCTGCTGGCCAGCGCCCACGGCAGCCACTCGGGCCAGGACGACGCCCACTGACAACGCGCAGCCGCGCCACCACAGCCAGGGGCCCCGCGGGGCCCCTTTTTCATGCGACAGGGGAGCAGTCACGGGATGGTCAAGCGCTTGCACCGGGCGTAAAAGCGGGAGGCCGCCGCGCAAGCCCAGAAGGCGTTCGCGCGCCAGCGCCGGGCCGCACGCCCGAGGCGGCGGCCTTCATTGCACTCAACCGGGACGCAAGACATGAAGCCCTTCCACCGCTCCGCCATCGCACTGGCACTGGCCACGCTGGGCACCGCCCAGACAGCAGCAGCCACTGCCGCCCCCGCAGACGCGCAAGGGCAGGCCCGCGCGCACATCGCCGCCTACCCCGGCCTGTCCCAACATGGCGAGGGCCATGCCTACGAGATGCGCGACATGATCATCGACGCCGACGGCAGCACCCACGTGCGTTTCGACCGCAGCTTCCGCGGCATGCGCGTGATCGGCGGCGACCTGGTCGTGCATGCGGACCGGCAAGGCCAGTTGCGTGCCATGTCGCGCACCCTGCACTACGGGATCAACCTGCCCGCCCAGGCCCAGCTGAGGGCACAGAGCGCCATGGACGCCGCGCTCGCGCGGCATCCCGGGCTCACGGCGGACAGCCGGCCCGAGCTGCTCGTCTACGCGCGCGGCGACGCCCCGATGCTGGCCTACGAGGTGAGACTGGCTGGGCAACGCGGGGACGGCACGCCCAGTGAGATGCATGTGATCGTCGATGCCAGCTCGGGTGCCCTGCTCGACGCCTGGGACGGCGTCCACACCGGCTCCGCCAACGGCAGCGGCCGCGGCTTCTTCAACGGCAGCGTGACCCTGGTGACCAACTCGACGGGCACCGGCTACGAGCTCAAGGACCCCTCGCGCGGAGGCCAGTACACCATCGACATGGGCAACAAGCAGGGCGGCAGGGGCAGCATCTTCACGGATGCCGACAACAGCTGGGGCGACGGCAGCCTGGCCAACCGCCAGACCGTGGGCGTCGATGCCCAGTACGGCACGGCTGTGACCTGGGACTACTTCAAGAACGTGCATGGCCGCAGCGGCATCGCCAATGACGGTGTGGGCGCCTACAACCGCGTCCACTATGGCCGCAACTACAACAACGCCTTCTGGTCGGACTCCTGTTTCTGCATGACCTATGGCGACGGCGACGGCACCACCTTCAACCCCTTCGACTCGCTGGACGTGGCCGGCCATGAGATGACCCATGGCGTCACCAGCCGCACCGCGAACCTGACGTACTCGGGCGAGTCCGGCGGCCTCAACGAAGGCACCAGCGACATCTTCGGCACCGCCGTCGAGTTCTATGCCGCCAACGCCAACGACCCGGGCGACTACCTGATCGGCGAGAAGCTCTACAGAAGCGGCAACAGCGCCCTGCGCTCCATGATTCAGCCCAGCAGCGACGGCCGCTCGGCCGACTGCTGGTACAGCACCGTGGGCAGCCTGGACGTGCACTACTCCTCCGGTGTGGCCAACCACTTCTTCTACCTGCTGGCCGAGGGCACGAACGCGGGCAGCCCCAGCAAGACCTGCCAGGCGGGCGACACCCGGGTCGCCACCGGCACGGCCACTCTGGCCGGCATCGGCCGCGCCAAGGCCGAGAAGATCTGGTATCGGGCGCTGACCGTCTACATGACCTCCAGCACCAACTACGCCGGGGCCCGCAGCGCCACGCTCAGCGCGGCGGCCGACCTTTACGGCAGCGGCTCGGCCGAGCAGAACGCCGTGGCCGCCGCCTGGACGGCAGTCGGTCGGCCCTGAACCTGGAGCCAGGCACCTGGCCTGCGGGGACCGAGGGCTGCAGCGTCAGCGCCCGGCCCCGGCAGCTGCCAGGCGTCAAAGGCACGTCAGCCGCGTGCGGGATAATCCCGCGCAGGTTCACGACCCCGCCTCGAAAGCCATGACGACCACCATCCGCTACGCCGACCTCGTCGACAGCGTCGCCGCCGCCCTGCAGTACATCAGCTACTACCACCCCGCCGACTACATCCAGCACCTGGCCCGCGCCTACGAGCGCGAGCAGAGTGCCGCGGCCAAGGACGCGATCGCGCAGATCCTGACCAACTCGCGCATGTGCGCCGAAGGCAAGCGCCCGATCTGCCAAGACACCGGCATCGTCAACGTCTTCCTGAAGATCGGCATGGACGTGCGCTGGGGCGACTTCCCCGGCTCCATCCAGGACGCCATCGACGAAGGCGTGCGCCGCGCCTACAACCACCCGGACAACAAGCTGCGCGCCTCCGTGCTGTCCGACCCCATCTTCGAACGCAAGAACACCAAGGACAACACGCCGGCCGTGGTCTTCATGGAGGTGGTGCCGGGCAACACCGTGGACGTGATCGTCGCGGCCAAGGGCGGCGGCTCGGAGAACAAGAGCAAGGTCTACATGCTCAACCCCTCTGACAACATCGTCGACTGGGTGCTCAAGACCGTCCCGACCATGGGCGCCGGCTGGTGCCCGCCGGGCATGCTGGGCATTGGCGTCGGCGGCACGGCCGAGAAGGCTGCGCTGCTGGCCAAGGAAGCCCTGATGGACGACATCGACATGTACGAGCTGCTGCAGCGCGGTCCCAAGGACAAGCTGGAGGAGCTGCGCATCGAGCTGTACGAGAAGGTCAACGCCCTGGGCATCGGCGCACAGGGCCTGGGCGGCCTGACCACGGTGCTGGACGTCAAGATCAAGACCTACCCCACGCACGCGGCCTCCAAGCCCATCGCGATGATCCCCAACTGCGCGGCCACCCGCCACGCCCACTTCGTGCTGGACGGCTCCGGCCCCAGCTACATCGAGCCGCCCAGCCTGGACCTGTGGCCCGACGTGCACTGGGCCCCGGACTACAACAAGAGCAAGCGCGTGGACCTCAACACGCTGACGCCCGCCGAAGTCGCCAGCTGGAAGCCCGGCCAGACCCTGCTGCTCAACGGCAAGATGCTCACCGGCCGCGACGCCGCCCACAAGCGCATCCAGGACATGCTGGCCAAGGGCGAGAAGCTGCCTGTGGACTTCACCAACCGCGTCATCTACTACGTGGGCCCGGTCGATCCGGTGCGTGACGAGGTCGTCGGCCCGGCCGGCCCGACCACCGCCACCCGCATGGACAAGTTCACCGAGATGATGCTGGCCCAAACGGGCCTCATCGCCATGATCGGCAAGGCCGAGCGCGGCCCGGTCGCCATCGAATCCATCAAGAAGCACAAGTCGGCCTACCTGATGGCCGTGGGCGGCTCGGCCTACCTGGTCTCCAAGGCCATCAAGGCGGCCAAGGTCGTCGGCTTCGAGGACCTGGGCATGGAAGCCATCTATGAGTTCGACGTGACCGACATGCCGGTGACGGTGGCCGTGGATGCCGGCGGCACCAGCGCCCACGAGACCGGCCCCGCGGAATGGGCACACAAGATCGGGCAGGCCAAGATCGGCAAGATTCCGGTCACCGTGGCCTGATCCGGCTCGCCCAGGGAAAACCCCGAAGCCGGGGTCTCCGACCCAGGCCATCGCCTCGCGATGGCCTTTTTTTCAGGGTTCTCACTGAGATTTCTCGGGGCATTCACAGGCCCCCCGGCGAGGAAATCTCATTCAATTGCTACAGGAAGTCTCATTCGCGCCACCCACGGGCTTGGCGCCTGCGTCAGGCTTTCTAGAATGGCGCAGCTTTCTGAAAGGCCCCCATGATTCAACGCAGAAACCTCCTCATCGCCGGCGGCCTCGCCCCCTTCCTGGGTGCCTGCTCGCGCCTGCCGGACACGGTCAAGATCGGTGTGGCTCAGCCGCTGAGCGGCCCCCTGGCTGCCCTGGGCAAGGACATGCTGGCCGGCGTGCAGCTGGCCGTGAAGGAGCTCAACGAGGCCCACTTCTCCGTGAAGAACCAGGCCATCACCCTGGAGGTGGTTTCGCGCGATGACAAGTCCGACGCAGCCACCGGCAAGAAGGTGGCACAGGAGCTGGTGGACGCCGGTGTCGTGGCCGTGATCGGCAACCTGAACTCGGGCGTCAGCATCGAGTCGGCCCCCGTGTATGCCGCCGCCGGCATCCCGCAGCTGGCCATCTCGACCAATCCCAAATACACCCAGTTGGGCCTGTCCACCACGCTGCGACTGGTCGCCAACGATGATCTGCAGGCCAAGGCCATGGCCAGCTACGCGCTGTCCAACCTCAAGGCCGAGCGCTGGGCCCTGGTCGATGACGGCACGCCTTATGGCAAGGCCCTGATCGCCGGCGTCCAGGCCCTGTTCAAGAAGAAGGGCAAGGAAGCGGCGGTGGCCGTCTCGCTGGATGCCAAGACCACCAACTTTGACGATCTCATCGCCAAGATGGTGGCAGCCAAGGCCGACGGTGTGATCACCACGCTGGCTGACTTCCAGGTCGAGGCCCTGGTCAAGGCCATGGCCAAGGCCGGCCTGCGCGACGCCGTGCTGCTGGGCGGCGACACCATCAAGACCAATCTGCTGCCCAAGATGGACATGCCGATCCGCGCGGTCTACTCGACCTCTCCCGTGATCGAGCCCTACGAGTTCAGCGCCGGCCGCAGCTTCGAGACCCGCTTCGCCGCGGCCACCAAGCAGGAAGTCGTCTACGGTGCCCACTACGCCTACGACGCGGTCCACTCCATCACCCTGGCCATGATCCGCGCCGGCAGCGCCACCCCCGCCAAGGTGCTGGCTGCCATGAAGGAGCTTGACCTGCACGGCCCCGTGACCGCCAGCCTGCGCTACGACGCCGCTGGCGAGCAGGCCTTCGGCACCATCAGCGTCTACGCCATCGAGAAGGGCCGCTGGGCCTCGGTGATGCGCACGCGCGACTGGGACTGAAGTTCATCCCCCCGGCGCCATGAAAAACGCGACCCTCGGGTCGCGTTTTCTTTTTGGCACCGCGGCAGGGTCAGGCCTTGCCCTGATGCACCACGCGCTGCGGATAGGGAATCTCCACGCCCATGCTCCGCAGCGTTCGCAGGATGCTCAGATTGACCTCCGAGCGCACGCCGCCCTGGCCGTTCTCGGGGTCGCAGATCCAGAAGACCAGGGTCAGCTCCAGGCCGTCGGCGGCGAAGTTGCTCAGTTGCACCGTGGGCGCGGGGTCCTTGAGCACGCGCGGCACCTCGGACACGGCCGTCACCAGGGCGGGCATCACCACGTCCAGGTCCGCCGCGTAATCGACCTGCACGACCGTCGAGATCAGAACCTGGGGATCGGCCAGCGAGGAGTTCTCCACCCGCGTGGTGATCAGGGTCTCATTGGGGACGATGGCCTCGCGGCCGTTGAGGGCGCGGATGACCGTGTAGCGGGTCTTGATGTCGGAGATGCGGCCCTCGAAGTTATCGACCTTGACCATGTCCCCGATGCGCAGCGAGCGCTCGGCCAGGATCACGAAGCCCGACACGTAGTTGGCCGCCAGCTTCTGCAGGCCGAAACCCAGGCCCACGCCGATGGCACCGCCCAGCACGCCCAGGGCGGTGAGGTCGATGCCCGCCGCGCTCAGCGCCAGCAGCAGGCCCATGAAGAGCAGCACGGCCCGCGTCAGGTTGACGGCGATCTTGCGCAGCGAGAGGTCCGTCGTGGCATTGCGCAGCAGGCGTCCCTCGATCACCGCGGACAGCCACAGCGCCAGCACCATCACGAAGATGGCCGTCAGGCCGCCCTCGATCATGGCCCGCAGCGTGACCTGGCTGTTGCCCATCTTCCAGGAGATGTTCTCCAGCTCCTCCATCACCGCCGGCAGCAGGCCAGTGATCCACAGGATGGAACCGCCCCAGGCCAGCCAGGACACGCTGCGCTCCAGCAGGCCCACCCAGCGCGACTCCGGCATGGCCGCGCGCAGCACGCGGGCCGTCAGCCGGATCACCACCAGAGACACCAGCACCGGGATGATCAGCTTGAACACCGCCGACTTGATGCCCAGCATGGGCAGGGCCCGCCGCGCGGCGAAGGCCGCCACGAGCGCCAGCACCGGGAAGAGCACGCCGTCCACCACATGGCTGCCGAACAGCACCGAGGCCGGGCGCTCCTGCACGAAGCGCCTCAGGCGCGAGACGATGAGCCATGACAGGGCCAGACAGCCCAGCAGCAGGCCCAGCTCCATCAGGGCCGAGGTCGTCGCGAAGGAGGCCAGCAGGCGCTGCACCTCCTCGAAATCAAGGGATTGGGTACTCATTCACTCTCTTCAGAAACGGCAAGGGCGGCCTTCGCCGCCCCTCATTGGAGTCCAGACACCCACCTGCGCTTCGCTTCAAAGATCGAGCGACACCCCGGGATCCGGCTCCGTCGGTTCCAGGGGTGTGCCCCATCGAGGGGGCTGGCGAAGCCCGTACGCGGTGGGTCATCAGACGCCGGTCAGCACCCTGAGGTGTGTGCCGACGCTGCGCGCCAGGGCCCCCAGATGGTAGCCGCCCTCCAGCACCGAGACGATGCGCCCCTGCGCATGGCGCGCGGCGATGTCCTTGATGCGCAGGGTGATCCATTCGTAGTCGGACTCGACCAGGCCCAGCTGGCCGAGGTCGTCCTCGCGGTGGGCGTCGAAGCCGGCCGAGATGAAGACCATCTGCGGGCGGAAGCGCTCCAGGGCGGGCATCCACATGGCCTCGATCATCTCGCGGATCTCGCCGCCGCGCGTGTAGGCCGGGATGGGCACGTTGACCATGTTCTCGCCCCTGGGCACGGCGCCGCTGTAGGGATAGAGCGGGTGCTGGAAGATGCCCACCATCAGCACGCGCTCGTCACCGGCGAGGATGTCCTCGGTGCCATTGCCGTGGTGGACATCGAAGTCCACCACCGCCACGCGCTCCAGGCCCCGCACGTCCAGGGCATGGCGCGCGGCGATGGCCACATTGTTGAAGAAGCAAAAGCCCATGCTCTGGTCCCGCGTGGCATGGTGACCGGGCGGGCGCACGGCGCAGAAGGCGTTCTCGGCGCGGCGGTCCAGCACGAGGTCCGTGGCCCGCACCGCGGCGCCTGCGGCGCGCAGGGCGGCGCTCCAGGTGTAGGGATTGGCAATGGTGTCCGGGTCGATGGCCTTGCACTCGCCGCTGGCGGCCACGGCCTCCAGCACGTCGCGGATCTCGGCCACATAGCCATGGGTATGGGCCAGCTCCACATCCTTCAGCTCGGCAAGCGGCGCGTCATGGCGGCTCAGGGCGATGTCCAGGCCGTTGGCGATCAGCCAGTCGTCAATGGCGTCCAGGCGTTGCGGGCATTCGGGGTGGCCGGCGCCCATGTCATGGCGGCGGCAGTCGGGGTGACTGAGGAAGGCGGTGGACATCGCAGGCACTGTCTCCAGGAACTCTTGTATGGCGCAAGCCATCGCCCCACATTTGGGTTATGGTGCTGGGCCTATGCAAGACCTTTCCCCTGCCAGCATCGCCCGCCGGTTCGAGGCCCTGTCGCTCCAGATTAGCACGATCATCCGCGGCAAAGCCTTACAGATCGAGGATTGCCTGACCTGCCTCATGGCGGGCGGCCACCTCCTCATCGAGGACCTTCCCGGGGTGGGCAAGACCACCCTGGCGCACACCCTGGCCGTCTCGCTGGGCCTGCGCTATTCCCGTGTGCAGTTCACCGCCGACCTCCTGCCCTCCGACCTCCTGGGCGTCAGCCTCTACGAGCGCGAGCGCGGTGGCTGGCAGTTCCATCCGGGACCCGTCTTCGCCCAGGTGCTGCTGGCCGACGAGATCAACCGCGCCGGCCCGAAGACTCAGAGTGCCCTGCTGGAAGCCATGGAAGAACACCAGGTCACGGCCGACGGCCAGACCCATGCCCTGCCCCGGCCCTTCTTCGTGATCGCCACCCAGAACCCCAGCGAGCAGCTGGGCACGCATCCGCTGCCGGAGTCGCAGCTGGACCGCTTCCTCATGCGCATCAGCCTGGGTCTGCCGGACCGCGCGGCCGAGCGCGAGATGCTGCTGGGCCAGGACAGTCGCGAGGCCATCCGCCACCTGCAGGCGCTGATGCAGCCGCAGGAACTGCTGGCCATCCAGGCCCGCATCCCCCAAGTCCATGCCTCGCCGGCCCTGCTGGACTATCTGCAAGCCCTGCTGGGCGCCACGCGCTCCGGCCAGTGGTTCAGCGACGGCCTCTCACCGCGCGCCGGCCTGGCCCTGCTACGCGCCGCCCGCGCCCGCGCCCTGCTGCGCGGCCGGGACCACGTCACGCCGGACGACCTGCAGGGCATCCTGGCGCAGACCATCGCCCACCGCCTGCGCCCGCGGCCCGGCAGCGGCCGCGGTGCCGTGGAACAGGTGCGGGCCATGCTGGAAGCCGTGCCCCTGCCCTGATGGCCTCGCTCGCACGCCGCTGGCAGCGATGGTGGAGCGCCCGCCATCCACGCGCCGACACCCACCACCTCACTCAGCGCAACCTCTACATCCTGCCCACGCGGCCAGGCCTGTTCTTCTGCGCCACGCTGGCGGTGCTGCTGCTGGCCTCCATCAACGAGCAGCTGAGCCTGGGCTTCGCACTGAGCTTCCTGCTGGCCGGCGCCGGCCTGGCCTCCATGCTGGCCACCCACGCCAATCTGCGCGGTCTGGACCTGGACCTGCGCCCGCCCGACGCCGTGGAGGCCGGCAGCGAAGCCCCGCTGCTGCTGCGCCTGCACAACCCCGGCCCGGCGCGCTACGGCATCGCCCTGGCGGCCGACCGCCGGGAATGGCGCCAGTTCCTGAAGGCCGACCCCCTGGGCGGCAGCGCCTGGGCGGACGTGCCCGCCCAGGGCCATGCCCAGGTCCAGGTGGCCCTGCCCGCCCTGCCCCGCGGCCTGCACGCCCTGCCCGCCCTGCGCCTGGAGACCCGCTTTCCCCTGGGCCTGTTCCGCGCCTGGAGCTACTGGCGACCGGCCAGCCCCCTGCTGGTCTATCCCCGGGCCGAGG
>NZ_JACJUG010000028.1 GCF_014174515.1 Mitsuaria sp. WAJ17 | reverse complement strand
TGTGGGCTCGCGCGACGCTGCGGCTGAGGCCGAGGCGGCGCCTGCCGTCGAGCCCTCGGACGCCCCCCAGCCGGAGCCGGCCGAAGGCCTGCTGTGGCGCATCGACCCCGCGGCCTCGCTGCTGCAGGTGCTGGCCTTCCGGCAAGGGGCGCTGGCCGGCCTCGGGCACAACCACGTCGTCACGGCGCCCCGGCTGCAGGGCTGGCTGCAGCTGCCGGCCGATGCCCAGGACCCGACCCGGCTCAGCCCCGCCCAGCTCGCCCGCACCCGCTTCGCGCTGGCCCTGCGCCTGGAGGACGTGGCGCTGGACGAGCCCGCACGGCGCGCGCAGCTCGGGCCCGCTTTCGCGTCCCGGCCGGATGCCCAAGCCATCGCCGGGACCCGCGCCAACCTGCTGGGCCCGGCCATGCTCGATGCCGCCCGCCACCCCTGGCTGCGCGTGCAGTCGGTGATGCTGCGCGGCGAGGGCGCGCAGGTGCTGGCGGAGGTCGAGATCGACTGGCATGGCCAGCAGCGGCGCTGGCGACTGCCGCTGGCGCTGGCAATGGCGCCCTCAACGGAGGGTCAGGTCTTGCGCGTGCAAGGTCAGCTGGCCCTGCGCCTCACTGACTTCGGCATTCAGCCCCTGAGCCTGCTGGGCGGAATGCTGGCTGTGCAGGACGACATCGGGGTGACCCTGGATCTGGCGCTGCGTCCGCGTTGACCGCATGGCAGCAAGGCCGGGGGCCCGACAGGCGCTCATCGCCCGCCTTCGGCCGCTTAAGACCTTGCTAAGTCCACCCCGCCATGCTTCGGCCTGGACACCAGGAGAGAGGCCCATGAAAAAACCCGTGATGCAATGGCTGCGCGAGAACCGCGGCTTCCTGATCTTCCTGCTGTGCTTCGGTTTCTTCCGCACGGCGATCGCGGACTGGAATCCGATTCCCACCGGCTCCATGCGCCCCAATCTGCTGGAGGGCGACGTGGTGCTGGTCAACCGCGTGGCCTACGACTTCAAGCTGCCGCTGAGCCAGATCGTGCTCGCCCGCCTGGGGGACCCGCAGCGCGGGGACATCATCACCTTCAGCTCCCCCAAGGACGGCACCCGCCTGATCAAGCGCGTGGTGGCCGTGGGTGGTGACCAGGTCGAGATGCGCGACGAGCGCCTCTACATCAACGGCGAAGCGGCCGCCTACGAGAACGAGACCCCGGTGCGCGAGCCCATTGCAGGCATCGGCGACTGGCCGGCCCGCCGCGTGCAGGAGCGCGTGGGCGGCCAGACCCGGCTGGTGCAGTGGCTGGACGGCGTGCACGCACGCTCCAGCTTCGAGCCCCTCACCGTGCCGCCCGGCCAGCTGCTGGTGCTGGGCGACAACCGCGACAACAGCACCGACTCCCGCTATATCGGCCTCGTGCCCCGCGAGGCCGTGATCGGGCGTGCGCATCACATCCTCGCCTCGGCGGACATCGATGGCTTCTGGACGCCGCGCTTTGATCGCTTCGGGATGGTGTTGAGGTGAGGGGTTGGCGGCGCTGTGCCGCCGTGACTCCGCCCGGCCCTCAGTGCCTGGCCTGCCGCTCGAAGAAGTCCCAGACCAAGGCAGGCCCGTTGGGCTCTGTCGGCGAGGGCCCCAAGAGGCGGGGGTGGCGCGCCCAGGGCTTGGGCAGCCCGTGGCCGGCGCCATGCAGGGTGACCAGTTCGGCCTCGGTGTGGCCGTCGGCCGCTTGCCAGCGCGCGTGCTCAATACGGCTGCCCTGCGCCGTGGGCGTCCCGGTGAGCCGGGGCGTGCCGGCGATGGCGGTGCGGTCAGCGAAGTACTGGGCCGAGGCGGTGGACGAGAGGACCTGCCCGCCCTTGTAGAACAGCCCCAGCAGGTTGATCTCACCGTCGCCGTAGGGCACCAGCGGGTCCTCGGTACCGTTCAGGATCATGACCGAGGAGGCCGGCGCAGCTGAATCTAGCATCGACTCGGGCCGGGGCCGCCGCGGCTTGCTGTTCGAGCGCCGCCTGTCGCACGATCGGGTCGGGCGGATGGGGCCGGCACCGTCTGTCGAATCCGCACCGCCCCGTTCGTCGTACCAGGGAAGCCCCGCTTGCGGGCCTCACCCACCCCAGGAGCCCCTCATGTCCAGATCCCTCTTCATCAGCCTGCCCGTGGCCGACGTCCCGCGGTCCATCACCTTCTACGAAGCCCTGGGCTTCACCCGCAACCCGCGGATGAGCGACGACAGCGGGGCCTGCATGGTCTGGAGCGAAGCCATCAGCGTGATGCTGGTCTCGCATGCCAAGTGGCGCTCCTTCACGCAGCGGCCCTTTCCGCCGGCCGGCAGCTGCGACCACATGCATTCCCTGGTGCTGGAAAGCCGCGCGGCCGTGGACGCCATGAACGAAGCCGCGGCTGCCCATGGCGGAACGGCTGACGTGAACCCGATGGAGGACCACGGCTTCATGCTCACCCGCGACCTGGCCGACCCGGACGGCCATATGTGGGCCGCGCTGTGGATGGACCCGGCGGCCATGGCCGGCGCCGGCCAGGGAACCGGCGGCACAGGCTCAAGGCCTGAGCCTGCCCATGAGAAAGGGCGCCCCGCGGGGCGCCCTCGTCATGCATGAGGCGGGTCTCAGGCCTTGGCGTTCACGCCCAGCAGGCGGCGGTACAGCAGGATGCCCAGGCCCGCGAAGGCCAGGCCGCCCAGCCACTTGCTGGCGGTGTGGAAGCTGTCGCCCACCAGGGCCAGGGGCTCGCCCTGGCCGGAGAACACGACGATGGCGGCCAGGATCACGCCGATCAGGCTCTCGCCCACGATCATGCCGGAGGCCAGCAGCACGCCCAGCTGCTTGGTGGCTTCGGGCTGGGCGCTGCGTTCGGCGCGGCGGTCAAAGTACCAGCCGGCGATGGCGCCCACCACGATCATCAGCGTGCTGTTGAGCGGCAGGTAGATGCCCAGGCCGATGGCCAGGGGCGGGAGATAGACCTTGCCGCTGCTGGCGCGCTTCAGGAACTCGTCCACCACGATGGCGGTGACGCCGATGAGGGCGCCGATGGCGATCAGGTTCCAGTTCAGGTCCCCCTGGATCACGCCCTTGGCCAGGGCCGAGATCAGTGCGGCCTGCGGTGCGGCCAGCGCCGTGGCCGGGTTGGCGCCGGGCGCACCGGCAAAGCCGTAGGCCTTGTTCAGCAGGTCCAGCACGGGCGGAATCACCACCGCGCCGGCCAGCACGCCGATGATCAGGGCCACCTGCTGGCGCCAGGGCGTGGCGTCCACCAACTGGCCGGTCTTCAGGTCCTGCAGGTTGTCATTGGAGATGGTGGCCACAGCAAAGACGACGGCCGTCACGAACAGGGCGAAGGCCACCAGGGCCTGCCCGGCCGTGGCCGGCAGCAGGGGCTTGACGGCAAAGGCCAGCAGCAGCGCGATGCCCAGCACCACCAGGATGCCCACGCCGGACAGCGGGCTGTTGGAGGAGCCGATCAGGCCTGCCATGTAGCCGCACACGGCGGCCACGAAGAAGCTCATCAGCACGATGTACACCAGGCCGCCCACAACCAGCAGGGCCATATGCTCACCCAGGCCGGCGCCGCCGATGAAGTGCGACAGCATGAAGCCGATGGGCAGCAGGCAGGCCGCGGTGATCAGGCCCACGGTGCCGATGGGGATGTCGCGCTCGGTGCGCGGCAGGCTGGCGCCCTGGCCGGCCTTGCGCACCTTGTTGGCCATTAGCGCGCCATGCAGGCCGTCGAAGACCGGGCGCGCCAGCTTGACCAAAGTCCACAGGGCGGCCACGCCGATGGCACCGGCGCCGAGGAAGCGCACCTGCTTGCTCCAGACGGTCCGGGCGATGTCCTGGATCGGGCCCGAGCCCTCCACCAGGCCGCTGAGGTAGGGCACGGCGGCGCCCCAGCCGATCAGCGCGCCGACCAGGATGGCCAGGCCCACCCACAGGCCCACCAGGTGGCCCACGGCCAGCAGGGCGAAGCTGAGGTTGAAGTCATAGCCGCTGGCGCTGTTGGAGCTGCCGGAGACGCGGAAGTAGTCGGCGATCTTGTCGGCGAAAACCTTGGTGGCGATCACCACCGCGAAGCCGGCTGACACCAGCGAGCCCATCACGATGGCGCGCAGGCCCTGGCGGCTGCTCTCGCCGGCGGCCTCGCCGTCGGCATGGCCCACCTTGAGCACCTCGGCGCAGGCGACGCCTTCGGGGTAGGGCAGGGGCGAGTTGGTGACCAGGGCGCGGCGCAGGGGAATGGAATACATCACGCCCAGCACGCCGCCCAGGGCGCAGATGGTGACTGAGACCCAGTACGGGAAGCCTGTCCACCAGCCGATCATCACCAGGCCGGGCAGCACGAAGATGATGGAGGACAACGTGCCTGCCGAGGAGGCGATGGTCTGCACGATATTGGTCTCGCCGATGGAGTTCCCCGCGAAGCGCCGCAGCAGGGCCATGGAGATCACGGCGGCCGGGATGGAGGTCGCGAAGGTCAGGCCGGCCTTGAGGCCGAAGTAGACGTTGGCCGCGGTGAAGACCAGGGTGATGAGGATGCCCAGCACGATGCCGCGCAGGGTCAGCTCACTCCCCAGGGGGGGGTGGGGGTGGGTCGAGGGTGTCTGAGACGAGCTCATGGCACGGCTTCCTTATTGGCGTGGCGGGCCCGGCCGGAGGGCAGGCCCTGGAAGCCGGCATCATCGCGCGTGTAGCCGCAGCCGGGATCGGGTCGATTACGGGGTGGGCGACTGGCGCCCCGGCTCGCGGGGTCTGCCTGGGGCCAGGTCTTGCTCAGGCGGCCGGCGTCGGCGCGCGCAGGCGCAGCACCATGAGGTCCTTGTCCAGCTGGCGGCCGTCGGGCAGGACGATGGCGCCCTCCAGGCGGCCATAGCGGACAAAGCCGCAGCGTTCGTAGAGGCGGCGCGCGGGGGTGTTGCTGCGGGTCACGCTGAGGGTCACCAGCTGCAGGGCCTCGTCCTGGGCCAGCAGGGCCAGGGCAGCCTGCATCAGGGCGTGTCCCAGGCCGCGGCCCTGGGCGGCCTCGTCCACCATCATGCCCACGATGTGGGCGATGTGGCGGATCTTGGCGCGGCCGTCGCACTCCGCGGAAAGGGCGCCCAGCAGCTGCCGGCCGTCCCAGGCCAGCAGGGTGAAGAGGCAGTGCCCGGCGCCGCTGAGGCGGCTGCGGTAGCTCGCAGCCTCGCGGCCTCGCTCGGCGGCGGCGTCGGAGGTGAAGGCCTCCTCGTGGCGGGCCAGCATGGCGTCGCGCAGGGCTTTGTAGGCCTTGAGGTCGGATTCGCGCATGAGGCGAATCTCAAGTCCCGGCGGCAGGGTCCGGGCGAAGACGGTGGAGTGGGTGGCTAGGGCTGGGAACATGCGCCAAGCATAGGGGAAACACGGCCGGGCCTGTCAGGCCTTGCAGCT
Organism: Mitsuaria sp. WAJ17; assembly: GCF_014174515.1. Classification (GTDB taxonomy): domain Bacteria; phylum Pseudomonadota; class Gammaproteobacteria; order Burkholderiales; family Burkholderiaceae_C; genus Roseateles_B. Next base: position 54,985 of record NZ_JACJUG010000028.1, on the reverse strand, counting down.
TGGCAGCGGGGCGCCCTTTGCCATCATGGCCCGGCGGTGTCACGGGGGGCCATCAGCTGCCCCGTGGCACCGCAGGCTCTGCAGTGCCGGGAGCACCGTGGCGGCCTGCCGACAGCCGTGGGCCGCTTCCCTCACAGTTCATGCAACGAGGAAGCCATGACCCTGATCCGTCCCCTTGCCGCCTGTCTGCTGGGCGCCGTCCTGCCGCTCGCGAGCCTGGCACAGTCCACCGATACCCATCCCCGGCCGATCACCGTCGCGCGTCCGGTGGCCGCCGATCTGCGCTTTGCTGTCGATCCGCGCCAGGCCCTGGGCAGCACCGAACGCCGCCTGAGCCAGCAGCTGCGCTCGCAGGGCGCGGACTTCGTGAAGGTGCACTTCGCCGAGTTCCGCCTGCCGGCCGGCGCCTATGTGCTGGTCGCCTCGGCGGATGGCCGCGAGGCGCATCGCTACGAGGCCGAGCCCCAGGCCAACCGCACCTTCGACCGCAACCAGGGTGAGGACGGGGTGACGCGCTTTGCCGCGCTCTCGGTCTTCGGCGACAGCGCCACCGTGACCCTGGTGCTGCCGCCCGGCGTGGCCTGGGGCGCCTCGCACGCCCTGCGCATCGACCAGTTCCATGCCGGCCAGATCTCGGCAGCGGAGCGCACCACGCTGTCCGTCTGCGGCACGGACGAGCGCCGCGACCCGGTCTGCTTCGCCAGCAGCAATCCCACCCAGGTGGACCGCACCCGCCCGGTGGCGCGCCTGCTGATGGCAGGCAGCAGCCTGTGCACGGGCTGGCGCGTGGGCCCGGACAATCGCATGTTCACCAACAACCACTGCTTCGCCGATCAGTCCACGCTGACCAATACCGAGGTCTGGTTCAACTACCAGAAGACGAGCTGCGGCGGCAGCACCCTGGCCGCTGTGACCAAGGTGACCGGCGGCACCCTGCTCAAGACCGACGCCACCCTGGACTACACCCTGTTCACCATCAACAACTTCGCCAATGTGGCCAGCTTCGGCTACCTGGGGCTGGACGTGCACGACCCCATCCTCAACGAGACCATCTACATCGCCCAGCACGGCGGCGGCAAGCCCAAGCAGCTGGCCCTCACCAGCGACCAGGACGGCGGCGGCAACTGCAAGATCAACAATGCAAACGCCAATGGCAACGGCACGGGCACGGACGTCGCCTACTACTGTGACACCGAAGGCGGCTCGTCCGGTTCGCCCGTGATCGCTGGCTCCAGCAACAAGGCCCTGGCCCTGCACCATTTCGGCGGCTGCACCAACCAGGGCGTGAAGATCAGCAAGATCTGGCCCCAGGTCGCCACCCACTTCAACAACCAAGTGCCCGATGGCGACGGCGGCACCGGCGGCAACAACACGCCGCCCGTGGCCAGCTTCACCAGCAGCTGCACGGGCCTGGCCTGCACCTTCTCGGGCGCGGGCTCCAGCGATGCCGACGGCAGCATCGTCAGCTACGCCTGGACCTTCGGTGACAGCACGACCGGCAGCGGCCTGCAGCCCGCTCACACCTATGCCGGCGCGGGCAGCTACACGGTCAGCCTGACCGTCACCGACGACAAGGGGGCCAGCAACAGCAAGTCCGCCACCGTGAGCGTGACCGGCGGCGGCAGCGGTTTCCCCAAGACCAATCTGTCCGCCAGCAAGGGCAGCTGGTTGAGCTACACCTATACCGTGCCCTCCGGCGTCAGCAGCGTCACCTTCGCCAGCAGCGGCGGCAGCGGCGATGCCGACCTCTACCTGCGCAAGGGCGCGGCGCCCACGACCAGCAGCTACGGCTGCCGCTCCTGGAGCAGCAGCAACACCGAAAGCTGCACCCTGGCCGTGGCGGCGGGCGATGTGGTGTACGTTGGGCTCTATGCCTATGCCACGTTCTCGGGCGTGACGCTGAGCCTCAAGTGAGTTCGCGCTGAAGCCGGCCGGCTCGCCCGGCCATGGGCAGGCCCTGCGGGGCCTGTTCCGGCTTCTGCGTGGACCCTCGTCGGGGCGCGGGTCCGCAGGGAGGGCGGCTGGAGGCAAGACCTGACCCCGTGGCCGTCCTGGTCGATGGCCTGAGTGAAGGGCAGGAGGTCAGGAGGGCAACGCGCGGGCGCGGTGAGCCTGCGAGTGCCATCAAGGCGGCGCCACACGCGCGTTCCAGCGATCTGCCAGCGCGGCCAGGGCCTCGGGGGTGTTGGCATTGGCCAGCATCAGGGCGTCTTCGGCACGGTCGAAGCGAACGCGGACGTGCGGCTGGCTGCCGAGCCACTGGCCCAGGCGTCGTTCGCCGGCGGCCAGGGCCTGGGCCAGCGGTGCCGCCAAGGACCGGTGCATCAGGGCCAGGGCCGGGTGCAGGCGCCAGCCGCCGCGCTCCTCGTCCGGGCCTTCCACCAGGGCGACCCGTGCCTCGGGCGCCTGGCCCAGCGCGGTGGCCAGGCGTGCCGCCAGGTCCGGGACCAGGGCAGGGCTGTCGCAGGGCACGCTCAGCAGCCAGTCGGTCCCGCAGGCCTGCAGGCCGGTCAGCAGGCCCGCCAGCGGGCCCAGGAAACCGGGCAGGCAGTCCTCCAGCACCGGCACGCCCAGGGCGGCATAGGCCCCGGCATGGCGGTTGGCACTCATCAGCACCTGGCCCACCTGCGGTGCCAGGCGCTCCAGGGCATGGGCTGCCAGCGGTCGTCCGTGCAGCAGGAGCAGGCCCTTGTCCTGCCCACCCATGCGGCGGCCCTCGCCACCGGCAAGGATGAGGCCGGTGATCTGTGCCGGCCCGGGGCCCCGCTCAGCCACGGCGCACCCGGTCATCGGCGGGGCTGGGCCGATGCGTCTCTTCAGGAAAGTCATCGCCCAGCAGCTGGCGGCCCTTCATCACAGCCAGGATCCAGGTCCCGATCAGCCAGGTCAGCACCATGCTGAGGCAGAAGAGGATGGCGCCCGTCACCATGTAGTCCACCAGCAGCTGCTGGCGTTCGGCGTCGTTGTGCAGCCCCGGTTGCTGCCCCAGCTTGATCCAGGCCCCCAGCAGCCAGGGCACCACGAAGCTCAGCGCCGTCAGCAGCAGCGCCCGCCGCCGCACCGGTGGCGTGAACCAGCCCGTGAGGGCTTCGTGGAAATGCTCGGGAGGTGAGGGGGGCATGGCGGTCTCGATGTCAATCAGCCCCGAATGCCCGGGACAAGAAGCTTGCCGATCTGTACACGCCGCCCTGGACAGGGCCGCGCCAGCGGGCCCTCAGGCACGAGGGCCGAGGATCCGGCTTTGCCGGTCCTGCGGGTCCCGCTCTGTGCGTCCCTGACCGGGCCGAATCTCCCTGCAGCGCCCGTCAGCCAGCCGGGCCGCGCCAGCGGGCCCTCAGGCACGACGGCCGAGGATCCGGCTTTGCCGGTCCTACGGCCGTGCCCCCTCGGGGGGGCTGGCGAAGCCGGTAGGGGGGGGGCCATTCACCCTCCGATGTAGTGCATCTCGATGCGCCGCTGCCCACTCCCCGGCTCGGCCATCAGCTCGGAGCGCAGCTCGGAATAGCGGTCCGCCCGGCGGTTCCACAAGGCGGCCAGGGTGGCGACCAGGGACTCGTCGTCCAGGGCTGCATGCCCGCGCTCGCCCCGCAGCAGGGCACGCAGGTCGTGGCCGCCGCTGGCGAAGAGACAGGTGTAGAGCTGGCCCTCGGTGGAGAGTCGCGCGCGGTTGCAGTCCCCGCAGAAGGCCTGGGTGACGCTGGAGATCAGGCCGATCTCGCCCTTGCCGTCGGCATAGGCCCAGCGCTCGGCGGTCTCGCCCGGCGCGCTGGCCGACAGAGGCACCATCTCCCAATGCTCGCGCAGCCTCGCCAGCACCTGGGCCGAGGGCAGGACCTCGTCCATGCGCCAGCCGTTGCTGGCGCCCACGTCCATGTACTCGATGAAGCGCAGGACCACGCCCGTGCCCCTGAAATGCCGGGCCAGGGGCAGGATCTGGTCCTCGTTGGTGCCGCGCTTGACCACCATGTTCACCTTGATGGGCCCCAGGCCCACGGATTGCGCGGCCTCGATGCCCGCCAGCACCTCGCCCACCGGGAAACCGACGTCGTTCATGCGCTGGAAGATGGCGTCGTCCAAGGCGTCCAGGCTCACCGTGACCCGTTGCAGGCCGGCGTCCTTCAGGGCGCGGGCCTTGCGGGCCAGCAGGGAGCCGTTGGTCGTCAGCGTGAGGTCCAGGGGCTGCCCTTGCGGCGTGCGCAGGGGCGCCAGCAACTCGACCAGGCGCTCCACATGCTTGCGCAGCAGGGGCTCGCCGCCCGTCAGCCGCAGCTTCTGCACCCCAAGGCGCACGAAGACGCCAGCCAGCCGGGTGATCTCCTCGAAGCTCAGCAGCTCGCCGTGCGAGAGGAAGGGGTGGTAGTGGTCGAAAACCTCTTTCGGCATGCAGTAGCTGCAGCGGAAGTTGCAGCGGTCCGTCACCGAGATGCGGAGGTCGCGCAAGGGGCGCCCGCGGGCGTCCAGCAAGGCGGTGCCCGGCTCGGGCAGGGCGATCCCGGCCGGGCGGGGCGGCACCGGGGAGCGCTGGCGCTGGTCCAGCAGGGGGATCACGCGTTCGGACATGGTGCCATTGTGCCGCGCGCCGCCGGTGGTCGCCGGGGGAAGGGCAATGGGCTTGAGCAAGGTCAAGGCCCGCGCTAGGCCTGCCGGTGCGGGTGCCGGCGGTGACAAATCACGAATGCAGGGCGCTTCGGCCGGCGCCGTCAGCTTCGTGAGGGGCTGGGCCGGATCATGGCCGCATGCGCTCGTCAGACCGGCCCCTCTCTCGCCGCCAGTGTCTCCAGGCCGTCCTGGGGGCGGGCGTCGTGGCGGCGCCGGCCTGGTCCGCTCCCTCGCCCCTGGGCCTGGACCAGCTGCTGGGCTACGCGAACTCGCTGCCGCCCCTGAGTTTCGAGGAAGGCGGGCGGGTCCACGGCCTCTTCGTCGATCTCTTCCGGGAGATGGCCGCCCAGCTGGGCCTGCCCGGCTGGGTGGAGATCCAGCCCTTCCTGCGCTTGCAGCAGGCAACCATGCTGGGGCCGGGCGTGGTGGCCTTCCCCCTGGTGCGCCTGCCCGAGCGCGAGGACATGTACCTCTGGATCGGCCCCGTGCTGCGCCGCCGGGTGATGCTCTACCGCCTGGCCCAACGCAGCGAGCTGGAATTCCGAGGCTGGTCCCGACTGGGCTCGGCGCAGGTGGTGGTCAACAAAGGCACGGCCACGCATCGCAAGCTGCTGGAGGAGTTCCATGTGTCGCCGGCGCAGCTGCAGGTCTCCGTCAACTACACGACGGCGCTGCGCATGCTGGTGGCCGGCCGGGCCGAGTTCCTGGCCATGAACGAACTGGCGGCGGCCTGGGCGGTCCGCCAGTTGGGCCTGGGCACCGAGGTGCTGAAGCCTCTCCAGGAGCTGGACGGCGAGGGCGCCTACTGGTTCGGCGTGGTCCCCGGGGCCCGTGCCCTGGCGCAGCAACTGCAGGACGCGCTGGAGCAGCTGCGCCGGCAGGGGCGGCTGGACGCGCTGCGGCGGCAGTACGGCGTCTGAGGCCGGGGGATTTCACAGCGGCCTGCACGCCTGGGCCAGCGCGGTGTCCAGGGCCTGCGCCAGCCAGTCCATGAACACCCGCACCCGCCGCGGCGTGTGCCGGCGCGCGCTGCGCAGCAGGGTGATGGGCAGGCGCGGGGCCTCGAATCCGGGCAGCAGGCGCTCCAGTCGGCCCTGGGCCAGGGCCTCGCGCACGCCGGTGATCGGCAGCTGAACGATGCCCGCGCCGGCCAGGGCCGCGGCCTCGAAGGCGTCGGTGTTGTTGACGGACACCCGCCAAGGCAGGGCCAGGTGCTGCAGGAGACCGCCCGCGTCCTGCCACTCGAAGACGGCCTCGCGCTCGGCAAAGGTCTGGCTGTAGTGCACCAGGGCATGCCCTTGCCGGCGAAGGTCCTCGGGCGTCTGGGGGCGACCGCGGCGATCCAGATAGGCCGGGCTGGCCACGTTGACCATGGGCAGATGGCCCAGGGGCCGCGCCACCAGGCTGGTGTCATGCACGGGGCCGATGCGCAGCACGGCGTCCACGCCTTCCTCGATCAGATCGACCCGGCGATCGGTGCAGCTCAGCTCCAGCTGCAGGCCCGGGTGTGCGTCCAGAAAGGCCGGCAGGGCGGGAAAGACCGCCTGCAGCGCCAGGCGCACTGGCAGGTCCACGCGCAGGCGGCCGCCGAGCTCGCCTTCCTGCTGGAACAGGGTGGCCATCTCGGCGGCCTCGTCCAGCAGGGCGCGGGCGCGTTCCAACAGCAGGCTGCCGTCCGGCGTCAGGCTGACTCGGCGGGTGGTGCGCTGCAGCAGCCGTGTGCCCAGACGCGACTCCAGCTCGCCGACGATCTGGCTCACCCGCGCCTTGGGCAGGCCCAGTCCCTCGGCCGCCCGGCTGAAATGCGCCAGCTCGGCCACGCGCACGAAGACACGGAGCGAAGAGAGGTCGAGTTCGCGGCTGTTGTTCATGAATTCTGGAACATTCAATTCAATTTGACTGACTTTATGCGCAATGGGCCGATCAATAAAGTGAAGACATCCCTCAACCGATGCAGGACCTCGCCATGAACAAGCCCACTCCAACCTCCCCCCTCACCCTGATCACCGGCGGCAGCCGTGGCCTGGGCGCCGCCATGGCCCTGGCGCTGGCCCGCAGCGGCCACGACGTGTTGATCACCTACCGCGAGTCGATCGCGGGCGCGCAGGCCGTGGTGGCGCAGATCCAGACACTCGGCCGCCGCGCCGCCGCGCTGCCGCTGGAGATGGCGCAGATCGACGGCTTCCCGGCCTTCGTCCAGGCCCTGAAGGCGCAGCTGGCCGACTGGGGTCGAGAGCAGCTTGACGGCCTGGTCAACAACGCCGGAGCCGGCCTGCATGCCAGCGTGGTCGAGACCACGCCGGTCCAGATGGAGCAGATGTGGCGCCTTCACCTGCAGGGCCCCTTCTTCCTGACTCAGGCTCTGCTGCCTCTGCTGTCAGACGGTGCCCGCCTGCTCAACATCTCCAGCGGTCTGACCCGCTTCACCGTGCCGGGCTACGCAGGCTATGCCGCGATGAAGGGGGCGGTGGAGGTGATGAGCCGCTACCAGGCCAGGGAGCTGGCGGCGCGCGGCATCCGCGTCAACACCCTGGCTCCCGGCGCCATCGCCACCGATTTCGGCGGCGGCGCGGTGCGTGACAACGCCCAGCTCAATGCCTACCTGGCCTCGGTCACGGCCCTGGGGCGGGTGGGCGAGGCCGAGGACATCGGCGGTGCCGTGGCCGCCCTGATGCAGCCGGGTGCGGCCTGGATCACCGGCCAGCGCATCGAGGCCTCGGGCGGCATGTTCCTCTGAGGTGCCTCAGGCAGGCGGGGGCGGAGCCGCCGCTTCCGGTCCCCCATCCTTCAGCCAGTAGCCGCTGCCCAGCAGACGCTCGCGCACCTGGGCGCGGGCCCGGTGCAGTCGGCTCTTCACCGCTTCCAGGCTCAGACCCAGCTCGGCGGCCACCTCGGGGCCGCTGAGCTCATGCACATCGCGCAGCAGCAGCACCTCACGGTAGGGCGGGCTCAGGGCCTGCAGGGCGCGGACCAGGTCCCGGCGCAGGTCCAGGGGCAGGGCGGGTGCTTCGGGGTGGTCCTGCGCGGCCAGCTCGTCCAGGGGCACGTGGCGCGGGTGGCCGCGCAGCAGCCGCCAGCATTCACGCTCGACGATGCGGAACAGCCAGGTGGTGAAGGTCGCCACCGTGCGCAGGGTGCCGATGCGCCGGTGCAGCTGCCACAGGGCCAGCTGCACGGCGTCCTCGGCGTCCTCGGTGCTGGCACAGCTGCGCCGGGCAAAGCGCCGCAGGTCTGGCTGGCAGCGGCGCAGCAGTTCATCCAGGGCCTGGGGGTTTCCCGCGCGGGCGGCCTCGACCAGGGGGGCATGGGCAGGATTCATGGCTGACGGTCCAGGGGGCGGCGCCCCATCATCGCGCAGGCCGGGCAAAAGCCCAGCAGGGCGGTGAGCGCCAGGCCCAGGGCCGAGCCGCCCAGCAGCCAGGCCCAGGCCGGGCCGAGTCCGGCGAAGCCGGCCGCCAGGGCCAGCAAGGTGGCGCCCGCCAGGCGTGCGATGCGTTCAACCGCGGGCACATTGCGTTTCAGATAGAACATGGACAGCCTCCCGGGCTGGCAGTGGATGACCCGGGACAAGAGGCAGGGAAGTCGCCAAAGGATTCAGCCGCGCGAATAAATTTTCTGCGGCGCCGCTCAGGGCGCCAGCGGCAGGAACTCCATGGTCCAGTTCTCCTCCCAGGTCTGGCCGCCGTCCGGCGAGAAGGCCTGGCTCCAGCGCGGCGGCTTGCCGGGCTCGGCCAGCCAGGTGAAGCGCACGCGGATAGGGCGGCCGTCCAACTGGTCCTCGGCCAGGAATTCGCCGCGATGGCCCTGGAATCCGCCCACAACGGGGGTGTCCAGTTGGCCAGGCAGGCGGCCATCCAGCCACCAGATGGACCATTGACGCTGGGCCGCGTCATAGGAACGCAGGGCCACGGCCCGCACTTCGCCCTCGGGCAGCTGGAGCAGGTTGTCCTCCAGGTTGCCGAAGCCGCCCAGCACCGGGCGCGCGGACGACAGCCCTTCGAAGGCCACCCATTCCTGGCAACCCTGCAGTCGCCTGAGCAGGCGGCGATGGCGCACACGCCAGTGGCCGTGGATGAAGTCGAAGTCCTTCGGGGCGTCGTCGCGCATGGGAATCGGGGCGGGCAGGTTCATGGGCGTCTTGGGTGAATCGGGATGGCAAGGCCCGCAGCCTAAGGCCGGCCCCTGCCACCGTCTGTCAGCAGGCTGCGGCAGCGGTGGGCCTGCACAATGCAGCGCCATGGACATCCTTCTGCACCCGGCCCGGCCGGAAGACATCGCCGCCTGCGTCGAGTTGCGCGGCCGCACCCGCGAGAACGCCGTCCCGGCCGAGCGCCTGGCGGCCCTGGGCATCACCGTGGAGTCCTGGTCCGGCGAGGTCCGGCGCGGCGAGCTGATCGGATATGTCGCCTGGCAGGGCGGGCAGATGGCCGGCTATGCCTTTGGCAACGTCGCCAGCGGTGAGGTCGTGGTGCTGGCCCTGCTGCCCGCCTATGAGGGCCAGGGCCTGGGCCGCCGCCTGCTGCAGTGCCTGATGACGGACCTGCGGGCTCGTGGCCACCAGCGGCTCTTCCTGGGCTGCGCCAGCGATCCGACGCTGCGTTCCCCCGGCTTCTACCGCCACCTGGGCTGGCGGCCCACCGGCCGTCGGGACCGTTACGGCGACGAGGAGCTGGAGTTTCTGTTCGAGCTGGCCGGGCCCTGAGCCCCCGGGCCTTGCCTGTGCGCCGCTCCGGCGGGCACCTCAGGCGCTTCGGGCCTCGTCCATCCAGGCATTGGTCCGGGCATAGTCCAGCGGCTGTGCCCAGGCCTGGAACTCGCCGTGCCGGTGCAGGGCCGTCATGCCATCCAGCAGCGCGCCATAGCAGGACTTGAACAGCGATGCGCCCGCGCTCAGGCGGCGCACACCGGCCGCGCGCAGGGCCTCGGCGCCGGGCAGGCCGGGCCAGCTCATCAGGTTCAGCGGCAGCGCTGCCGCCCCGGCCAGGCGGCGGGCCACGTCCAGGTCGGCGAGGCCGGGCAGGAAGAGGCCGTCGGCACCGGCGGCCGTGTAACGCGCCATCCGCGAGCGGGCCTCGTCCTCCAGCGCCTCGGCGGGCTGGCGGCGCAGCAGGTAGGTGTCGATGCGGGCATTGATGAACAGGCCCGGCCGGGGCAGGGCCTCGCGCAGGGTACGCAGCTTGGCTTCCATCAGCTCGGCGGGCTGCTGACCGTCTTCCAGGTTGATGCCGGCGACGCCCAGCGCCAGCAGCGCCTGGACCAGCTCGAGCACGATGCCGGGGTCGTCGCTGTAGCCGTTCTCGATGTCCACACTGAGGGGCAGAGGGCTGACGCGCTGGATGCGCGCCACGGCGCCCAGCAGCTCCTCGCGGGGCAGCAGCCCGCCATCGGCATGGCCCAGGGACCAGGCCAGGGCCGCGCTGCTGGTGGCCAGGGCGCGGGCGCCGGCCTGCCGGGCGAGCACGGCGCTGCCGGCGTCCCAGACATTGGCCAGGATCAGCAGCTGGCCGGGGGCATGCAGGGCGTGGAAGTCTTGAAGGTCTTGAGAGCGCGTGCTCATGGAAGTCATAGCGGTGCAGGCAGGTCGTGGGAGGGAGCCTGTACTCTAGACGCCAGGGCGCCGCGGGGTTGGACGGAATCGGACCTCTGCCTCGTCCAGCACGCAAACCGTGGGCAAGGCGGGGCGGGCGTCCGGTGCACGCCGGTCAGGGCGTCTTCTGCTGCTGGGACTGCAGGCGTTGCGTCTCGGACTTGATCATGTCCTCCAGCTCGCCCAGGTGGGCCTGCACGCGCCGCTGGCCCATTTGCATGCCCTGTGCCATCAGCGCGGGAAGGCGCTCGATGGCCTTGCGGCCCACGGGCGTTTGGTAGAACTCGCGCAGGGCGGCAAGCTCCTCGCCGCTGAACTCCTTGGCGTAGATGTCGATCAGCTCGCCCTTGAGCCCCTCGTAGCTCATGTACTTGGCCATGAAGCTGAGCATCACCGCCCGGTAGGGGGCGAGCTTGGGCTGGCGCTGAATCTGGGCATCCAGCGAGGTCTCGATGGATTCCTGCAGCACCCGCTGCAGGTTGAGGGTGTCGAGCAGGCGGGCGGCCTCGACGGGAGCCGTGTCGGCTGCAAAGCCCAGGCTGCTGAAGCCCAGGGTGGCGATGGCGACGGCGGTCTTGATATGACGCTTCATGGGAACTCCGGTTCTTGGTCTCGTGCGGCGCCTGCCTTCGCGGAGGCGGCCCGGCGCTGCATGCAGGACGCACTTGTACCCTGGATTTCAGCTGGAGCGGGGCGAACTGGCGTCGGCCGCGTTGGGCGCGGCGCTGCCGGACTTCACCCGCGCAGCGGGGGCGCCGCCACGCTGGGTGGCCGGCGGCGGCCGGTTGCCACCCCGGCTGCGATGGCGCCGATCGCGGCGCGCCAATTCCGTGATCGGTGTCATGCAATGCCGCCCTCTGGGCGCGCGCTGCCGCAGGCGCCCTGGCGTCTGTCGCGCCGTGGGGCGGCTCCAGACAGCACAGGGCCGGCAATGCAGCGGTCCGACCTGTCCCCTCAGATCACGCCACGCCGGACCTTGTCCCCCAGCACGGTGATGCCACGCTGGCCGTCGGCCAGGGGCGCGGTCACCAGGCCCAGGTCTTGCAGGCGCTGCTGGATGGGCTCCGGCACGATGCGGCCACCGGGCTGCTGGGGCATGTACCAGAGGTGGTCGCGTTCCTCGGGAGTCAGGTGGACGGTGGGGACTTCTTGGCTCATGGGCGGCATTGTGCCGTGGGCGCGCCGGGGCTTCAGCGGCCCGAGGGCGCAGCCGCGCTGGCGGGCACCGGGCTGTCCAGCAGCGAACGACCATCGCGGCTGGCGCGGTTCCTGAGCGCCAGGACTTCCAGGCTGTCGCCGCTGGCGGCCTGGAAGTCCTGGGCGAAGGCCCATTCGCCCAGCCGCATGCGCTTGCGCAGCTCGGCATGGTCGAAGGCGGCGACGCGGCAACCCTCCTGCGGCAGTCGGTGTGCCCAGCGCTCCGCCTGGGCCTGGCTGCGATCCATCTCGGCCTGCACCAGGGCCTCATAGCGCAGGGCGCGGCGCTCCCACTCCGGGCGCTGGTCATGGGTGGGCGGCACCAGGCGGCGTGCCAGGGCCAGGGCCAGTCCGCGGCCCAGGAGGTGGGAGCTGCCCCACATCAGCTGGGCGATGCGCTCGCAGTGAGTGGCCATGGCGGGCTGGGTGCGGGCCGCCTGGCAGCCGTCCAGCACGGGGCGCATGGCGGGCAGATTCCAGGACGCCAGGACACCGGCCATGAGCTCCAGCTCGGCCATCTGGCGCAGGCCGGGCGTTGTGGCAACGCTCAGCTCGGCCAGGGCCTGGCTCAGGGGCAGCAGGTAGTCCTCGCTGCGCTGGGCCTCCCGACCCATGCGCTCGATCAGATAGGCCGTCTGCTCCGTCCCCGTCTGCGCCATCCAGGCCATCAGGTTGTCCGGCTCCAGGCGCGCCCACTGGGCCTTGTCGACTGCCGTGCAGGCCTGGCCCTTGCACGGGCGCTGCAGGGCCAGGGCGGTGACCATGGGATCGGTGCTGCGCCGGGCAAGGTCCTGCAGATGGGCGCGGCTGGGCGTGTCGCCAGCGAGGTAGTCGGCGATGGCCTGGGAGCGCAGGTCCTTGCGATCCCGAAGGACGCTGATCCAGAAGGCCAGCACCTGTTCCCGTGCCTGGGCCATCAGCAGCTCCGCCTCGCCGGTGTCCTCGGCCGCCTCGTCGGCCGTGTCCCTGATCTGCCGGGCCTCTCGCTGCTGTTCCTCCTTGTGGGCTTCCTGTAGTCCGTAGCCGCACCAATCCTCGCGCATGCGGCGGGCGCGGGGCGTGAGGCCGTCCGGCCGCGGAGCCGCCAACAGCGGGCTCGGCGCAGGTGTCGATCGGGCGAACGAAGGCAGCGGCTGGGGTGCCGGTGCAGATGCCCGCGAGGCAGCCGCCGGTCGCGGGGCCGGAGCCTGCGGGGGCGGCATCGGGTCCTGCGGCTCCCGCCACTGCCTCCACCCCAGGCTGCTGCCCAGGACCAGCAGGGCAAGTGCGGCGATCCAGCGGTGCTTCCCAGTCATGCGCATCCCTCGGCCGGGGAGTGTAGACCGAGCGTTGGCGGTTCGCTGACAGGCGGGCGCTGGCGACCGCGCCGCTCACAGAAAGGGCCTGCCGGATCCGAACGCCCCCGAGGGCTGTGCGCATAGCGACTTGTGGAGCCGCAGCCCCGCTCCACCGAATGTGGGTGCGCACTCAACAGGCGGCTCAGCGCGCGCCGGTAGCGTCGCCCGGACGCCGCGGGTTTGCCGCCATGATGCTGTCAGAGTTGACAGGTGTCGACCCGCCACCGCCTCGCCTTAGCCTGCGCGGCGGCCGGGGCGGCCTCATGCGCTGCCCTGCGCCACGAGCCTGCGCAGGCCCTTCGAATGGCCCGCGCTATCTGGAAGCAAGACCAGTCCATTGACGAGGGAGTGAACCCATGAGAGTGATCCAAGCGATCGGATGCGCCCTGGCCATCCTGCTGTCCGCGAACACGGCCCAGGCCCGCAGCGGCAACACCTACCAGTCCTCATTGAGCGGCAGCAGCTATGCGGCTTCCGCCACCTGGCAGGGCAGCGCCACCCCCCTGAGCGGCGGGGACCTGGCGCAGTCGGCGCAGATGAGCAGCCTGATCGGCACGGCCCAGGGCTACTACCAGGGCATCCAGTGGGCCCTGAACGACGCGGTGCGCGCCGCGGTGGCGCAGTCCGGCGATGTCTCGGTGCGGATGAAATACCCTTCCGGCGTGCTGCGAGGCACCCTGAACGCCTCGCTCTCGGGCCTGCAGGGCGGGAACATCCGCTTCCGTCTGGACGGCCTGCGCTATGACGTCGTGCTGCAGGCCAACGGGCGTTCTGGCCCGGTGAGCTTCGAGTGCAATGTCTCGCTAACCATCGGTTCCATCGTCGCCACCCTGGACTACAACCCCTACACCGGTGCCATCAGCGGCGCCAACGTCAGCTTCGAGCCCAGCCAGACCACCGGCTGCGACAACTCGCTGGGCTGGGTGCCCTGGCTGGGTGACTACATCAACGGCAAGCTGGCCGGTGCCGCCGGCCAGATCGCCCTGGCCACTGGCAGCTTCTCGGGCAGGGTCCTTGACATCGCGCCGCAGCAGGCCCTGTTCGGCTTCGTCAATGCGATCCAGCCCAATACCTACCTTTACGGCGGCGTGGACGTGGGCATGTACCTGAAGAACAACATCCAGACCCTTTACGTGAACAAGCAGGTCCGGCTCTCGGTGGCGGATCCCGCCTCGTTCTATGTTCCCTCCCTGAACCATGTGCCCAGCCCCAGCTTGCGTTCCGGCAAGGCGCTGGGCATCGAGTTCCTGGACAGCGGGGTCTCCCAGGTGGGCTTCCAGATCAACCTGACGCGCAGCTTCAACTGGGTGCTGATCGAAGGGGAGGAGTGAGCCCCGGCGCGGGCCGCGACCTCACTTGAGCGCGGCCCGCCGTGCTTGCACCGCTTCTCGCACGATGGGCAACAGGGAAGCGGTGTCGGCATGCCCTGCCTCCAGTGCGCCGAGGAATTCCCGTCGCATGCGGGGTTCCCAGAACTTCTGGAGGTGCAGGGCGATGCCGTCGAGGGCCTCGGCATGGTCGGGCATGGCCTGGAAGAAGGTGCCGATCTGGTTGGCCATGCGGACGAGTTTGGCGATATCCATGGTGTGTCGCGATGCGTGTTCAGTGAGGCGTGGCGCCGGCACCTCGTGGGTCCAGGTCCAGGCGCTCGGGATGGCAGTAGACCACCAGGTCCTGGCCGCGGGCGAAGCCGACGAGCGTCATGCCGGCCTGCGTGGCGGTGGCCACGGCAAAGCTGGTGGGCGCGGAGACGGCTGCCAGCAGGGGCACGCCGGCCATGGCGGTCTTCTGCACCATCTCGAAGCTGGCGCGGCTGGTGACGGCGATGAAGCCCTCGCTGGCCTTCACGCCCATGCGGGCCAGGGCGCCGATGAGCTTGTCCAGGGCGTTGTGCCGGCCCACGTCCTCCCGCAGCCAGCGAAGCTCGCCCTCGGCCGAGCACCAGGCGGCGGCGTGCACGGCGCCGGTGGCCTGCTGCAGGGTCTGCTGCTCGCAGAACTGGCTCATGGCATGGGCGATGGCCTCGCCGCGCAAGACCTGACCCCCTGATGCCGGCAGCTCGGGAAGGTCGCGCGCCACATGAGCCAGGCTCTCGGTGCCGCACAGGCCGCAGCCGGTGCGGCCGGCCAGGCTGCGGCGGCGCTCCTTCAGTCGAAGGAAGGCACCGCTGGCGATCTCCAGCTTGAGGGTGATGCCTTGCGGACCGGGCACTTCCTCCACACCGTAGAGCTCTTGCGGGCCTTGCAAGATGCCCTCGCTGAGTGAGAAGCCCAGGGCGAAGTCCGCCAGGTCCAGGGGCGTGGCCAGCATCACGGCGTGACTGACGCCGTTGTACTCCAGGGCCACGGGCACCTCGTCGGCCACCCAGTCCAGCAGCTCCGCGCTGTGCCCGCCGCGCACTCGGCGCACCGGCAGGGCGCGGGCACCCTCGCAGAAGTCCAGCGCGGGTGTGGTCCGGGAGCGGGCGCGCTTCATCGGGGCCTCACTTGCCGCCATGCACGGCCTCCGCGGGATGCTGCGCCGCCTGCAGAAGCTCATGCTGCAGGGCGTCGAAGCGGTTGAATTCCTTCTGCCAGGGCGAGAGGGCTTGAGCCTGCATCACCTTCATCACCTGCACGGCCGTCACCTTGTACTCGGGGCAGTTGGTGGCCCAGTCGGAGTTGTCCGTGGTGATGACGTTGGCGCCGGACTCGGGGAAGTGGAAGGTGGTGTAGACCACGCCCGGCTGCACCCGTTCGGTGACGGTGGCGCGCAGGACGGTTTCGCCGGCGCGGCTGTGGATGCCCACCCAGTCGCCCTCGGCGATGCCGCGCTCCTCGGCGTCGTGCGGATGGATCTCCAGCACGTCCTCGCTGTGCCACTGGTTGTTCTCGGTGCGGCGCGTCTGGGCGCCCACGTTGTACTGGCTCAGGATGCGGCCGGTGGTCAGCAGCAGGGGGAACTTGCGGGTCACCTTTTCGTCAGTCGGCACGTATTGGGTGATGATGAAGCGACCCTGGCCGCGCACGAACTTGCCCACGTGCATGATGGCCGTGCCGGCTTCGCCCGTGCTGTCGTTGCAGGGCCATTGCACGCTGCCCAGGCGCTCGATCTTCCCGTAGCTGACGCCGGCGAAGGTCGGGGTCAGCGCGGCGATCTCCTGCATGATCTCCTCGGGATTGCGGTAGTGCATCGGATAGCCCAGCGCCTCGGCCAGCTTGACCGTCACCTCCCAGTCCGCGTAGCCGCCCAGAGGGGGCATGACCTTGCGCACGCGGCTGATGCGGCGCTCGGCATTGGTGAAGGTGCCGTCCTTCTCAAGGAAGCTGGAGCCGGGCAGGAACACATGCGCGTACTTGGCGGTCTCGTTGAGGAAAATGTCCTGCACCACCACGCATTCCATGGCCATCAGCGCGGCGGCCACATGCTGGGTGTTGGGGTCGGACTGCACGATGTCCTCGCCCTCGCAGTACAGGCCCTTGAAGCTGCCCGAGAGCGCGGCGTCCAGCATGTTGGGAATGCGCAGGCCGGGCTCGGGGTTGAGCGTCACGCCCCAGGCGGCCTCGAACTGTCCGCGCACCGTGCTGTCGCTGATGTGGCGGTAGCCCGGCAGCTCGTGCGGGAAGCTGCCCATGTCGCAGCTGCCCTGCACATTGTTCTGGCCGCGCAGCGGGTTCACGCCAACGCCCTCGCGGCCGACGTTGCCTGTGGCCATGGCGAGGTTGGCGATGCCCATCACCATGGTCGATCCCTGGCTGTGCTCGGTCACGCCCAGACCGTAGTAGATGGCCGCATTGCCACCCGTGGCATACAGGCGGGCGGCGGCGCGCAGCTCGGCCGCGGGCACGCCGCTGGCGGCTTCCAGGGCCTCGGGCGAGTCCTCGGGGCGGGCCACGAAATCGCGCCACTGGGCGTAGCTCCTGGGGTCGCAGCGCTCGGCCACATAGGCCTCATCGACCAGACCTTCGGTGACGACAACATGCGCCATCGCGCTGATCACCGCCACGTTGGTGCCGGGCTTGAGCTGCAGGTGATGGGCCGCCTGGATGTGCGGGCTCTTGACCAGGTCGATGCGGCGCGGGTCGATGACGATGAGCTTTGCGCCCTCGCGCAGCCGCTTCTTCAGGCGCGAGCCGAAGACCGGATGGGCTTCGCTGGGGTTGGCGCCGATGACCATCACCACATCGGCCTTGTCGACCGACTTGAAGGTCTGTGTGCCGGCCGAGGTCCCCAGGGTCTGGCCCAGGCCATAGCCGGTGGGTGAGTGGCAGACGCGGGCGCAAGTATCGACGTTGTTGTTGCCGAAGGCCGCGCGCACCAGCTTCTGCACGAGGTAGGTCTCCTCGTTGGTGCAGCGCGAGGACGTGATGCCGCCGATGGAGTCACGCCCGTGCTTGGCCTGGATGCGGCGGAACTCGCTGGCGGCATGCGCGAGCGCGGCCTCCCAGCTCACCTCCTGCCAGGGGTCCTGGATGCTGGCGCGGATCATGGGCTTGGTGATGCGGTCCGGGTGCGTGGCATAGCCCCAGGCGAAGCGGCCCTTGATGCAGCTGTGGCCCTCGTTGGCCTTGCCGTCCTTCCAGGGCACCATGTTCACGACCTGGCTGCCCTTCATCTCGGCCTTGAAGGCACAGCCCACGCCACAGTAGGCGCAGGTGGTGATCACGCTGTGCTCGGGCTGGCCGATCTGGATGACGGTCTTTTCCTGCAGCGTGGCCGTGGGGCAGGCCTGCACGCAGGCGCCGCAGGACACGCAGTCGGACTCCATGAAGGGCTGGTCCTGCCCCGGCGAGACACGGGCCTCGAACCCGCGGCCGCTGATCGTCAGCGCGAAGGTGCCTTGCGTCTCCTCGCAGGCGCGCACGCAGCGGTTGCAGACGATGCACTTGCTGGAGTCGAAGGTGAAGTAGGGGTTGGACTCATCCTTGGGCAGGTCGCAATGATGCGCGCCGGCCTTCTCACCGACGCCGTAGCGCACTTCGCGCAGGCCAACGACGCCGGCCTGCGTCTGCAGCTCGCAGTTGCCGTTGGCGCTGCAGGTGAGGCAGTCCAGGGGGTGGTCGGAGATGTAGAGCTCCATCACGCCCTTGCGCAGCTGCTGCAGCTTCGGCGATTGCGTCTTCACCTTCATGCCAGCCTCGGCCGGCGTGGTGCAGCTGGCGGGGAAGCCCTTGCGTCCATCGATCTCCACGAGGCACAGCCGGCAGGAGCCGAAGGGCTCCAGGCTGTCGGTGGCACAAAGCTTGGGCACCATCACGCCGGCCTCAGCGGCGGCGCGCATCAGCGAGGTGCCGGCGGGCACGGTGACGCTGTGGCCGTCGATCTCCAGGGTGACTTCGTGTTCGGATTCGCGGCGGGGCGTGCCGTAGTCGATCTCGTGGGAGTTCATGCTCATGCCTCCTGTGCCGACGCTTGAACAGACGGCTGTTCGCTCTTCAGGCCGAAGTCCTGCGGGTAATGGTTGAGGGCGGACAGCACCGGGTAGGGCGTCATGCCGCCCATGGCGCACAGCGAGCCGTGCAGCAGCGTGTCGCAGAGGTCGCGCAGCAGCACGACCTGCTGCTCGCGCTGTTCATTGCGGCGGATGCGGTCGATCACCTCCACGCCGCGCGTGGAGCCGATGCGGCAGGGCGTGCACTTGCCACAGGACTCGAGGGCGCAGAACTCCATGGCATAGCGCGCCAGCTGCGAGAGGTCCGCCGTGTCGTCGTGCACGACGATGCCGCCGTGGCCCAGTACTGCGCCCATGGCGGCGTAGGCTTCATAGTCGAGTGGCACGTCCCAGTGCGATTCGGGCACATAGGCGCCCAGCGGGCCGCCCACCTGCACGGCCTTGATGGGTCGGCCCGTGGCCGTGCCGCCGCCGAAGCCGTGGAGCAGTTCGCGCAGCGTGAGGCCGAAGGCCTTCTCCACGAGCCCGCCGTGCTTGACGTTGCCCGCCAGCTGGAAGGGCAGGGTGCCGTGCGAGCGGCCCACGCCGTGGTCGCGATAGAACTGCCCCCCGCGCGCCAGGATCAGCGGCGCGGCGGCGAAGGTCAGCACGTTGTTGATGACAGTGGGCTGGCCGAAGAGGCCGTGGATGGCGGGCAGCGGCGGCTTGGCGCGCACCACGCCACGCTTGCCTTCCAGGCTTTCCAGCAAGGCGGTCTCCTCGCCGCAGACGTAGGAGCCCGCGCCCTTGCGCACCTCCAGATCGAAGGCGCGGCCCGAGCCCAGCAGATTGACGCCGAGGAAGCCGGCGGCCGTGGCACGCGCGATGGCCTCGTTCAGCACGGCAATGGCCTGCGGGTACTCGGAGCGCACATAGATGTAGCCGCGGTCGGCCCCCACCGCCAGGCCGGCGATGGCCATGCCCTCGATGAGCATGTAGGGGTCGCCCTCCATCACCATGCGGTCGGCGAAGGTGCCGGAGTCGCCCTCGTCGGCATTGCAGACGATGTATTTCTGCTGCGCCTCGGTCTGAAGCACCGTCCTCCACTTGATGCCGGCGGGGAAGGCCGCACCGCCACGGCCGCGCAGTCCCGACTGCATGATCTCGGCAACGATGCCGGCGCCATCCAGCTGCAGGGCCTTTCGCAGGCCCGCCCAACCCTCCAGGGCTTCGTAGTCGGCCAGGGACAGCGGGTCCGTCACACCGATGCGGCGAAAGCTCAGTCGCTCCTGCCGCGCGAGGTAGGGGATCTGCTCGGTGAGCCCGTGGCACAGCGCGTGCGCCGCGCCGGCCAGCAGGCCGGCATCGAGCAGGCCGGGTACGTCGGCGGCCTCGACCGGGCCGTAGGCCACACGGCCCTGCGGGGTCTCGACCTCGACCAGGGTCTCCAGCCACAGCAGGCCGCGCGAGCCGTTGCGGACCAGCTCGATGGAAAGACCACGGCACTGGCATTCTGTGATCAGTGCGGCGGCGACCTCATCGGCGCCGACGGCGAGCGCGGCGGAGTCGCGCGGGACGAAGACTTTCACGGCGGACATCAGAGGCCCTCCTTCTCAAGCAGGGCGTCGAGCTTCGCGGCGCTCATGCGCGCATGCAGGCGGTCGTTGAGCATCAGGGCGGGCGAGGAGGCGCACAGGCCCAGGCAGTAAACGGGTTCCAGCGTCACGGCGCCATCAGCCCGCGTCGTGTGCGAGGGGCAACCCAGACGTGCTTCGGCATGGGCCAGCAGGGCCTCGGCCCCGCGCGACTGGCAGGCCTCGGCGCGGCAGACCTGCAGCACCGTGCGGCCCGGGGGCTGCTGGCGGAAGAAGTGGTAGTAGCTGACCACGCCATGGACCTCGGCGCGCGAGAGGTTTACGTGTTCGGCGATGGCGGACACGGCCTCTGCCGGCACATGGCCCACGGCCTCCTGAAGCGCGTGCAGCAGGGGCAGCAGGGCGCCGGGGGCCGGCGGATGGGCCGCCAGCACGGCGGCGAGGGAGTGGTTGGTCTGTTGGTCCATGGCGGAACTTGGGAATGGTGCTGTTCGGGCAGCCTTGCTGCGCATTGTCCCCGTTGGGAGAGACCCTGGCCACGACCGCCCCACAGGCTGGAGGGCGGCCGGCCCGGGGCCGTGATCAGGCAAAGAACTTCATGACGCTCTGCACCGTCTTGTAGACACCCCAGGCCAGGGGCAGACCCACGGCGGCCCAGGCCAGCGCCACCCACAGCGGCGAGGTGCTGCGCAAGGTCACGGTGCCCGGTCCCAGCTCGGCGGCGGCGGCGCGTTCGTGCGCCAGGCGCTTCTCTTCGGCCAGCTCGGCGTCGCTCATGAAGTGCCGGTCGGCCACGGGGCGCACCAGCAGATTGCAGACCAGGCCGATCACCAGCATGCCGACCAGGATAAACATGGTCTGGTTGTACACCTGCTCGCGCGGAAGCCCCAAGCCCAGCTGGTAGTCACGCATGTAGTTCACCACCACCGGGCCCAGGATGCCGGCCGTGGCCCAGGCCGTCAGCAGGCGGCCGTGGATGGCACCCACCATCTGGGTGCCGAAGAGGTCGGCCAGGTAGGCCGGCACCGTGGCGAAGCCGCCGCCGTACATGGACAGGATCACGCAGAAGGCCGCCACGAAGAGCAGCTTGGACCCGGCCGCGGCGCTGCCCGGTACGCTGGCATAGAGCAGGCCACCCAGCACGAAGAAGATCACGTAGGTGGGCTTGCGGCCCAGCTTGTCGGAGAGGCTGGCCCAGAAGAAGCGGCCGCCGATGTTGAAGAGCGAGAGCAGGGCCGTGAAGCCAGCGGCCACGCCGGCGATGGCGGCCAGCTGGGCCTTGTCGAGCTCACCGAACTTCTGCGTGCCCCCGATCAGCGCGCCGCCGAAGACCTCCTGCAGCATGGGGCTGGCCATGCCGATCACGCCGATGCCGGCGGACACGTTCATGCACAGCACCATCCACACCAGCCAGAACTGCGGGATGCCCCAGACCTTCTTCACGTGTACATGGCGCTGGGTGATCATGGCGTTGCTCGTCTGCGCGGGCGGTGGGGTCCAGCCCTCGGGTTTCCAGCCGGTGGCGGGCACACGGTAGGCCAGCGCGCCGCCCATCATGAAGACGAAATAGACCGCGGCCATCACGACGAAGGTCGAGGCCACGCCCACGTCCGTCGGGGTGGCGAAGGCCCTCATCAGCTCGGCCGCCAAGGGCGAGCCGATCATGGCACCACCGCCGAAGCCCATGATGGCCATGCCCGTGGCCATGCCGCGGCGGTCGGGGAACCACTTGATCAGGGTCGAGACCGGCGAGATGTAGCCCAGGCCCAGCCCGATGCCCCCGATCACGCCCGAGCCCAGCAGCATCAGCCAGAACTGGTGCAGGTGCACGCCCAGGGCCGAGACGAGCATGCCGCCGCACCAGCAGACGGCGCTCACCACGCCGGCCTTGCGCGGCCCCACGCGCTCCAGCCAGCCACCCCAGAGCGCCGCCGAGCTGCCCAGCAGCACGAAGAAGAGGGTGTACATCCAGCCCAGGGTCGAGACTTTCCAGTCGCAACTGCTGACGAAGAGCTCCTGCAAGAAGCCGATCTCGGGGCCGCACTTGATCGCCTCCTTGATGCCCAGCGCCTTGGACAGCGGCAGCCAGAACACAGAGAAGCCGTAGGCCATGCCGATGCACAGGTGGATGGCCAGGGCCGCGGGCGGTACCAGCCAGCGCTTGAAGCCCGGCGGGGCGATGATGCGTTCCTTGTCGAGGAAGCCGGGCGGGGCTTCGCCGAGCGGGCGGGCGTCTCCGGTGAGAACCGTGGACATGCGTGTCTCCTGCGTGTTGTGCGCACTCGTGCGGTGCGCAGGCGAGTGTTGCCACGCAGGGGAGGGGCGTCCAATTTTTTTACGTGATGAGACGATCAGTGTGCGAAATCAGGGTTGCCCCGGCCCCCGCCATCCGTCCGCCGCATGATCGCGCGCCAGTGGATCGGCTGCCCTCAGTCCCGCAGCGCCCCGCTGTGCCGGGCGGCCTGCGCCAGCCACTCGGGTTCTTGGGCCAGCTGCAGGGCGGCCTCCAGGGTCCGGGAGGGGCGGCTCGCGCTGTGCAGCATGAAGGCGATGGGGATGCGCACCTCGGGGTGGCTCAGCGGGCGAGCCTCCAGCCCGCCGTGCTCCAGCACCGTCCCGAGCAGGGCGCCGGGCAGCACGCTGCAGACGCTGCCCGCCAGCACGGCCGTGACCAGGGTGAGGGTGGAGTTGGACTCTATGGCCGGCCGCACCTCGGCCCGCGCCTCGGCGAAGGCGCGGTCGATGATGCGGCGGTTGTGCATCTCCGGGCTCAGCAGGCACAGGGGCAGGCGTGCCGCCTCGGCCCAGGGCAGGGGCGGCCCCATCTGGAGGCCGCCGGCGACCGGGACTTCGGCGCGGCGCACGAGGAAATAGGCCTCGGTGTATTGCGGCAGCTGGCGCAGGGGCACGCGGGTGTCGGCCATGCGCTCGGTGTAACCCAGGCCCAGGTCAAGGGCGAGCTGGTCCAGGCCGGTCTCCAGCTCGATGGAGCTCAGCGAGCGCAGGGTGGGCAGGATGCCCGGATGGCGGCGCTGCAGCAGGGCCACGAAGCGCGCGGCGATGGGCATGGCCGTGGGCACCGCGCCCACCAGCAGGTGGCCCTGGGGCGCATCGGCGCGGCTCTTGAGGTCTTGGTCCAGCAGCTCCTGCTCGCGCAG
The DNA here is from genome assembly GCF_014174515.1 of Mitsuaria sp. WAJ17. Lineage (GTDB taxonomy): Bacteria > Pseudomonadota > Gammaproteobacteria > Burkholderiales > Burkholderiaceae_C > Roseateles_B. The sequence goes on along the minus strand of NZ_JACJUG010000028.1, from coordinate 32,162 downwards.
CATGCGGCGCGCGCTGTGCAGCACGCGCTCCCCCTCGGCGCTGAAACCCTCGAAGCTGCGCCCGCGCTTGACGATGGCGCAGCCGTAGTGCTCCTCCAGCGCGCGCAGGGCGTTGGACAGCGCGGGCTGGGTCACATGGCAGGCCAGGGCTGCGCGTCCGAAGTGCTTGTGATCGTCCAGGGCGACGAGGTAGCGCAGGGCGACGAAGAGGTTCATCAGAAGGCAATGGAGGGATCGGCCCAGAGCTCGGGCCGCTGCAGCGGGGTCTCCGGGGGGAGCAGGGGATTGTCCAGCCTCAGCACCTGGCGGTGCATGATGTCCATGCGTTGCAGCAGCGCGCGGAAGTGCTGGGCGAAGAGGGCCTGAAGGCTGCGCTCGGCGATGGCCTTCTCCAGGCCCAGGCGCAGGTCCTCGGCCAGCTGCGGGAAGCGCGGGCTGACGAAGAAGTAGTTGGCCGTGGGGTAGCGCAGCATCAGTCGCGGCGCGATGACCAGGTCCAGCGGACGACCGTAACGCTGCAGCTCGTCCTCGATCTCCATCACCGAGCGCGGGAAGTAGTCGATGCGGCTGCGGGCCAGCATCCGGAAGAGCTTTTCGTACATGCTGGCCGTGCCCACGGGCAGGCCGTTGTGGCGCAGGATCTCGGTGTCGGGCCAGTCGTGCATCTGGCCGGCCTGCAGCTTGCGAAGCGCGTCCAGGCTGCGGATGCGGGCGAAGCGCTCCAAGTCGTCCGCGCGCACCAGCAGCAGCCGCCAGCCCAGGATGCCGCGGTCCAGGGGTATGCGCACCGTGAGCAGCGTCTTCTCGCGCGCGCGGCTGGTCATGCTCCAGAGCAGGTTGATGTCGCTCCGTCCGAATTCCAGCTCGCGCAGGCCGCGGCCCTGGGTCATGGCCGTGCCGCTTGCATGGACCTCGTAGGCATTGGGCCCATGCGAGAGCGCCAGGCGCAGCACGTCCAGGATGTAGGGCAGCTGGGGGTCGTGAAAGACCTCGTGCTCGGGATAGACCACGCGGGTCACGGGCTGCGCCAGGAGCACGCCCGGCGCCAGCAGGCTCAGCAGCAGACTGCGGCGATTCAGCATCGGGCTCGGGGATGGCATGCGCTCCATACAGGGCAGCCCGTGACTCAGGAGAACTGCGCCGGGTCGGCCCACAGTTCGCTGCGCTGCAGCGGCGTCGCGGCCGGCAGCAGGGGGTTCCGGAGGTGCAGCTCGCGCCGCTCGGCCAGGCGCAGGGGCCTGAGGCGCGCGCGGAAATGGCTCATGAACAGGCTGTGCAGCGTGCCCTCGTCCAGCAGGCGTTCCAGGCCGCGCTGCAGGTCGGCGGCCAGGGCCTGGTTCTGGCGGTTGACGAAGAAGTAGTTGGCGGCCGGGTAGCGCAGCATGAGTCCGGGGGCGATCATCAGCTCGTGGGCCGAGCCGTACTGCTGCATCTCGTCCTGGATCTCCAGCACCGAGCGCGGGAAGTAGTCCACCCGCCCGCGGCTGAGCATGGCGAAGAGGCTGCCGTAGACGCTGGTTGTGCCCACCGTCATGCCATTGGCGCGCAGGATGCCGGTGTCCGGCCAGTCATGGAGCTGGCCCGCGGTCAGGTCCCGGAGGGTCTCCAGGTTGCGGATGGCGGCGAAGCGCTCGGCGTCGCTGCGCCGGATCAGCAGCAGGCGCCAGCCCATCAGGCCGCGGTCGATGGGGATGCGCACCGGCAGCAGCAGTTGTTCGCGCTCCTCGCTGGTCATGCTCCACAGCAGGTCCAGGTCCGCGCCGCCACCGGCCAGTTCGCGGATCGCCCGCCCTTGGCCCGCCGGCCTGCGTACCGGCTGCGGGCGGTAGTGGCTCCCCGCGCGCTCCAGGGCCAGGCGCAGGACGACCAGGTGGAACTGGTGGATGGGGTCCTGAGCATCGGCGTCTGAATAGCTGGGGTAGCTGATCACGGCGTCCGCCGCCCCGGCGCCGACGGGGCAGGCAAGCAGGCTCAGGAGCAGGCAACGTCGATCCATCGTCAGGTACTGCGTGGTTGGCAACGATTGTGGAAGCGCACCGCGCGGCTGTCATCCCTCTCCCGCCACAGAGGGCTTGCGGAGTGTGAAGGACGGCGCTGCAATTGCAGTATGAGCCCAGTCCTCCATGCCGACCTGCCCCGCTTTGTTGCCTTTGGCGAGGCCTTGACCGATCTCATATGCACCGGCCTGGACAGCTGGATCAGCCGCTGCGGCGGAGCGCCCTGGAACGTGGCGCGGGCCCTGTCCACCTTGGGGGAGCTCTCGGCCTTCGGCGGTGCCGTCAGTTGCGACGTCTTTGGCCAGGCCCTGTGGCAGGAGAGCATGGATGCCAGCCTGGACCCGCGCTTCATCCAGCAGGTCGAACGCTCGCCGCTGCTGGCCGTGGTCCACGAGACCCACCCGCCGCGCTACTTCTTCGTCGGCGATGACAGCGCCGACCTGCACTTCCACCCCAGCGGCCTGCCCCAGGGCTGGAGGCAGTTCGTGCGATGGGCGCATTTCGGCGGCATCAGTCTCAGCCGCGAGCCCCTGGCCGGCCGCCTGGTCGAGCTGGCGGAGTCGCTCAAGGCCCAGGGCGTGACCATCAGCTACGACCCCAACTACCGCCAGGGCATGGACAGCCGGTACGACGACACCCTGGAGCGCATGAGTCGGCTTGCGGACGTGATCAAGGTGTCCGACGAGGACCTCTGCGGCCTCTTCCGCAGCCCCACGGCCCACCTGGGCCTGGGCCAGTTGTCTGCCTGGAATCCGCAGGCCCGCCTGCTCTACACCCGCGGCGCCGAGGGCGCCACGCTCTACAAGGGCTCCCGGGAATGGTCGGCCGGCGCCCTGGCCGTCGAGGTGGTCGATACCGTGGGCGCGGGCGATGCCGCCATGGCCGGCTTCATCTACGCCTGCCTTCACGAGGACGGCGAGGAGGCCCAGCTGCGCTTCGCCATGGCCGCCGGCGCGGCCGCCTGCCTGCAGGCCGGTGCCCGCGCGCCCCGGCTGACCGAGGTGCGCGAACTCGCCGGGCAGGTTCAGCTGCTGGTCTGAGCGGTGGGCGGCTGCGGCCAGGGCCGTTGGCGGTCGGCCAGCAGGCGCTCCAGCTGGCGGCTCAGGCGCAGCACGCCGAGGTCATCGAAGCGCTGTCCCACCACCTGAACGCCGATGGGCAGCCCTGAGGCCGTGAAGCCCGCATTGAGCGTGGACGCCGGCTGCTCGCTCATGTTGAAGGGCAAGGTGAAGGCGATGTGCTCGAAGGGCCGCTGCGGGTCGTGGATGGGGCTGGCCCATTCCGCCGGGAAGCTCGGCACTGGGCTGGTGGGGGAGATCACGAAGTCAAAGGGCTGGCAGGCCGCGAGCGCAGCATCGCGCAGCGCGGCCATTTGGCTGTAGCCGTGGAAGAGCTCGCTGGCCGTCAGCTGCGCGCCGCGGTCCACCCAGGCCCGGATATAGGGCAGGACGCGCTCGCGGCGCTCCTCGGGCAGGGCCGAGATGTCCAGCCATGAGCGCATGCGCCAGAAGGCGTCCAGGCCGTCGATCATGGCGCGGGAGGAGCAGGGGCCCAGGGGCAAGACCTGGCATCCGGCGGCACTGAGCCGGCGCGCCACCTCGTCCACCGCGGCGGCCACCTCGCTGTCGACGGTGAGGCCCCAGCCTGCGTCGCTCATCAGGCCGATGCGCAGGCCGCGAAGGTCCATGTCGAGGTCCAGCCAGGGCAGCTCCTGTGGCGGCAGGCTCATGCCGTCACGCCAGTCGGGGCGGGCCAGGGCGGCCATCAGCAGGGCGGCATCCTCGACCCGACGGGTCATTGGGCCGGCCACGCGCCCCGCGAAGGGCGGTTTGATCGGGATGCGCCCCAGGCTGGGTTTGAGGCCGAAGAGCCCGCACCAGCCGGCCGGCAGGCGGATGGAGCCGCCGATGTCCGTGCCCACGTGCAGAGGCCCGTAGCCCGCGGCGGCGGCGGCCGCGGCACCTGCGCTGGAGCCGCCCGGGTTCTTGCGCAGGTCCCAGGGATTGCGTGTGAGCGAGTGGAAGCTGGAGAGGCCGGAGCTGAGCATGCCGTAATCCGGCATGGTGGTCTTTGCGAAGAGCACGGCGCCCAGCTCGCGGGCGCGGGCGGCGGGCGGCGCGTCCTCAGCGGCGGGCTGCAAGGTGGTGGCGGCCGTGCCCAGGGGAACCGGCGTGCCGCGGCTGGCGATGTTCTCCTTGAGCGTCAGCGGCAGGCCGTCCAGGGTGATGCGCTGGCCGGCGACTGCCACGGCCAGCGGCTCGCCCCGCGCCCAGCGGGCCTCGGCGTCGCGAGCCGCCCGGCGGGCGCTGTCGAAGTCGGGGGCGTAGAGCGCCTGCAGGTGCGGCTCCCAGCGCTGCACATGGGCGACCAGGCTGTCCAGCACCTCGACGGGGCTGAGCTCGCGGGATCCGTAGGCCTGCAGCAGGCGCAGGGCCGGCCATTCGTGCAAGGCGTCGGTGGACGGGGTCAGGTCTTGCATCGAGGCCTCATTCCCAGCGCAGGGCTGCCAGGTCGTTGACGAAGATGGGCATGCCGGCCCACAGGCCCTTGAGCCCCGCCTGGGCCACGGTGATCCACTGAGGCTGGTAGAGCCAGACGGCCACGGCGTCCTCGGCGATGCGGCGCTGCATCTCGCCCAGCAGCCTGATGCGATCAGCCTCGCGTGCGCTGGCCAGATAGCGCTGCCACATCTCGTTGAAGGCCTTGCTCTCGTAGCCCCAGTAGTAGCCGGGCTTGGCGAAGTTGCCCAGGTCGAAGGGTTCCACATGCGAGATCAGGGTGAGGTCGTAGTTGTGCGCGCCGTAGACGCCGGCCAGCCACTGCGCCCACTCGATGTTCTCCAGCTTCAGCTGCACGCCTACCTGCGCCAGCTGCGCCGCCACCAGCTCGCCGCCCTGGCGGGCATAGGGGGCGGGGGGCAGTTTGAGCGTCAGCGCGAGGTCCTTCACGCCGGCTTCCTTCAGCAGGGCGCGGGCGCGGGCGGGGTCGTAGGGACTGAGGCCGGTGAGGTCCACATAGCCGGGGGCGCCGGGCACGTAGTGGCTGCCGATGGGAATGCCGAAGCCGTCGGCCGCGGCGGTGATCAGGGCTTTGCGGTCCAGGGCCATGGACAGGGCGCGGCGCACGCGCACGTCGTCCAGCGGCTTGCGCCGGTGGTTCATGGCCAGCAGGGTCTTGGCACGCGAGCCGGCGATGATCAGCTGGAAGCGCTGAGGCTGGCGCTTGAACTGTTCCAGGCTGCGCGCCGCGGCCACGCGGGGGAAGGCATCGACATCGCCCGAGAGCAGGGCCGCCATCTGCGCGGCCGGGTCGCTGATGAAGCGGAAGGTGGCGCGGCGGATGGGCGGCAGGGGCTGGCCGCGCTGGGGATAGCCTTCGAAGGCCTTGAGCTGCAGGCTGGCGCCGCGCACCCAGCCGGCCATCTGGTAGGGCCCGGTGCCCACCGGCAGATGCGCGTTGCTGGCTGCGCTTTTCGGCTCGACGATGGCGGCGGTGGCCTGGCCGAGCAGGAAGAGGAAGTCAGGCTCCGCCTGCTTCAGAACCAGGACCAGCACCTCGGGCTCGGGCTGGCCGATCACCGCGATGTTGGCGAAGACACGCTTGTCCTTGTTGGTGCTGGCATCGCCGCCGGCCCGCTCGAAGCTGAACTTCACCGCGGCCGCCGTGCAGGGCTCGCCGTTGTGGAAGCGCACGCCGCGGCGCAGGCGGAAGGTGTAGGTCCGCAGATCGGGTGACACCTCCCAGGAGAGCGCCAGGCCCGGCCCGACCTGGCCGTCCGGGCCGATGCGGGTGAGGGTCTCGAAGACGTTGTAGTGCACCACCTCGGCGATGGCCGAGGCCGCGCCCACGGTGGGGTCCAGGCCCGGGGGTTCCAGGGTCATGCCGATCACGACGGCGTCGCGCCCGCGTGGCAGGGCCAGCGCGGGCAGGGCCAGGCTGGCGCCCAGGGCGGGCAGGGCGTGCAAGAGATGGCGGCGGTCCATGGCCGCCATCATGGCATGGGCTGCGGGCTCAGCCCCGCGGGTCCAGCCAGTCTCGCAGGCCGTCGGCCAGCAGCTGCAGGCCCAGCACCGACAGCATCAGGCACAGGCCCGGCAGCAGGGCCAGTTGCGGGGCCTCGAACAGCCAGGTCTGGGCTTCTGCCAGCATCCGGCCCCAGCTGGGCGCCGGGGCCTGCGTGCCCAGGCCCAGGTAGGCCAGCGCGGTCTCGGCCAGCAGGGCCAGGGCGAACTGGTTGCTGGCCAGGACCAGCAGGGGCGAGGCGATGTTGGGCAGCACATGGACGCGGGCGATCTGCCAGCCCGGGCGGCCGAAGGCGCGCGCTGCCCGCACGTAGTCGCGCTGCCACTGCACCCGCGCCGCCGCGCGTACCAGGCGCAGGCAGGCCGGCACGCCGTGCAGACCGATGGCGGCCATGGCCACGCCCATGCCGGGCCCCAGGCTGGCGGCCATCAGGATGGCCAGCAGCAGGGCGGGGAAGGCCTGGCCCAGGTCGCTGAAGCGGCCGATGAGCCGGTCCACCCAGCCGCCCTGCGAGGCGGCCAGCAGTCCCAGCGGCAGGCCCAGGCCCAGGGAAAGGGCGGTCGCGATGAAGCCTACGCCCAGGGCATTGCGCGCACCGCCCAGCAGCAGCGGGAGCAGGTCGCGGCCCAGGGCGTCGGTGCCCAGCCAGTGCCCAGCACCCGGGCCCTGCAGGCGTTGCGCCAGGTCCACCTTCAGCGCAGCGGATCCGGGCATCAGCAGGCCAGCCGCCGCGGCCAGCATCAGGAGGGAGCACATCAGCAGGCCAGCCAGCAGGCGCGGATGGCTGCGCAGCCGGCGCACCCGGCTTGCAGGCAAGACCTGGCCCTCAGCCATGGCTGGCCTCCGGGCGGCGAAGACGCGGGTCCAGCCAGGCGTTGAGCAGTTCCACGATCCAGTTGAGCAGCAGCACCAGGGCTACCAGCAGCATCACCGCATTGCGCACCACGACCAGGTCGCGGTTGGCGATGGCCTGGGCGATTAGCTGGCCCAGGCCGGGCAGCTGGAACAGGGTCTCGATCAGCACGGCGCCGGCCAGCAGGCCAGCGAACTGGGTGCCCAATTGGGTGAGCACCGGCACCAGGGCGTTGCGCAGCGCGTGGCGCAGCAGCACGCGGCGCTCGGACAGGCCGCGGGAGCGGGCGGCGAGCACGTAGTCCTCCTGCAGCACGTCCAGCAGGCCGGCGCGCAGCAGCCGGGCCAGCAGGGCGGTCTGGGTCAGAGCCAGGGCGAGGGCGGGCAGGAGCAGGGCCTGCAGCGCCGGTCCCCAGCCGCCGCCCAGCTCGGCGTCCCAGCCCGGAAAGCCGCCCGCGGGCAGCCACTGCAGGCGTACCGCGAACAGCCACATCAGGCCCATGCCGAACCAGAAGGCCGGCAAAGCCAGGCCCAACTGGCTGAGGCCCAGCAGGAGGTGATCGACCCAGCGGCCGCGGCGAGCCGCGGCCAGCAGGCCCAGGCCCAGGGAGGCCAGCACCGTGAGTGCCAGGGCCAGGACGCTCAGCGGCAGGCTCAGCTGCAGGCGCTCGGCCAGCATGGGCGCGACCGGCGTGCGGTAGGCGTATGACAGGCCCATCTCGCCTCGCAGCAGGCCGGCGATCCACTGCCCGTAGCGCTGCCAGGCCGGCTGCTGCAGGCCCAGCTCGCGGCTGAGGGCCTGCACGGCCTCGGGGGCGGCATCCGGCCCCAGCATGAGCGCGGCGGCGTGCCCCGGCAGCAACTCCAGGCTGGCGAAAATCAGCACCGAGGCCAGGGCCAGGGTGAGAAGCAGCTGCAGGCTGGGGCGCAGCAGGACCGGCAGGGCGGGATGCGCAGGGCGGACGGGCATGGCGGCATTCTGCATGGCCCGGGCCCCGCATCGGCTGTTCGATGCGCGGATCGCCCGGCCGCCAGGCAGGTGACAGCATCCACCGGAACGTTAGACTTTCGCGCATTGCGCCGGACCTGCGCCCGGCACCTTCGTCTTCCAAGGACACGGACCATGCTGCCCTCCGCCTTTCCCTCAAATACGCCACTTCGCCTGGCCCTGCGCCCGCTTGGCGCAACGCTGGCCTCGATGCTGCTGATCGGCCTGTCGGCCTGCGGGGGCTCCGAATTCGAGGACATCGGCAAGGGCGTTCAGTGCGGCCTGAGCAACTGCAAATCCTCGACCGAGGCTGCCGCCCAGGACCTGCGCCTGGGCGGCAGCCTGCGGCGCGAAGACGGCCGCGTGTCGGCCGACCTGGGCTTCAGCTACCGGGCGAACCTGCTCACCGTGGTCCGGCTCGATGCGCCGGATGCCTTGTGGCTGATGCCCGGCAACGTGCGGCTGTCGCCCACCACCGAGCTGGGCGACACGCTGGCGGCCCAGGTCCTGAGCAGCCAGGACGCCTGGACCATCCGGCTGCAGCACAAGGGGCAGACCCATGACAGCACGGTGGCACTGCCGTCGGCGGTGCAGATCCGGGCCGCGGCGCCCGGCTCGCTGCAGCGCTCGCAGGGCCAGTTCAGCGCCTCGCTGTCCGGCCCGGCCGGCCTGCAGCCCCAGCTGAGCCTGGCGGACGGCGAATGCCAGCTCGCCGACGGCCGCACCGTGCGCTGGACGGGCTACCGGGGCGGCCCGCAGGCCCGTCTGCAGGGGAGCAACGCCGACCAGGCCCAGTACAGCGTCGGTCTGGAGGACCTGCAGGCCAGCCTGGACCAGGCGGCCGCCGGGGCGTCGGGCGGTGCCAACACGGCGGTCACGGTGAAGCAGTGCCGGCTGGGCCTGGTGTGGGAGTACAGCGTCAAGGGCGTGGTGGCGAGCGGGCTTTCCACCTACAGCCTGGTCACCGGCATCAGCCAGGCCCGCCAGGTGCTCAGCTACAGCAACGACCGCTGATCAGGCGCTGGCACCTGTGCTGCGCAGCCGGCGGTGTGCGGCGCGCGCATGGGGCACCCAGTCCTGGCGTGCCCAGCGGCGCCACATCAGCAGGCCGCGCACCCATTCGTCGGCGGCATAGGCGATCCACACGCCCACCAGGCCCAGGCCCAGCTGCTGGCCCAGCAGCCAACTGCCGCCGGCCAGCACCAGCACCATGGAACCGCTGCCCACCATCACCGGATAGCGGGCGTCGCCGGCCGCGCGCAGGGCGTTGATCACCACCAGGTTGAAGGTGCGGCCGGGCTCCAGCAGCACCGTCAGCCACAGCAGGGTGCTGCCCAGGCCGATGATGGCCGGGTCCTTGGTGAACAGACCCAGCAGCCAGGGGCCGACCAGGGCGAAGCTGCCCGCCACCACCACCGAGACCATCAGGCCGCGCGCCATGGCCCGCCGCACCAGGCGGTGGGCCGCATGCAGCTGGCCGGCGCCGATCAGGTGGCCCACCACGATCTCCGCCGCGAAGCCGGTGGCCAGGCCGAAGAGCAGGATGAAGTACATCAGCTGCGAGACGTAGGCATGCGTGGCCAGGGCTTGCGCGCCCATGTGCCCCACCACGGCCACGCTGACCATGAAGGCCAGGCGGTAGGCGATGTTCTCGCCAGCCCCCGGCAAGCCGATGTGCAGGATGGCGCCCAGCTCCCGCCGGGGCAGCCGCCACCAGTCCGCGGGCTGAAGGCGAAGGCCCAGCCGCGCACGCCACAGCCACAGATGCAGACCCAGGCCCAGCAGGCGGCTGGCGATCAGGGCCAGGGCGAATCCGATGAGGCCCATCTGCTGCATCAGCGGCACGGCCAGGGCCAGCTGCAAGGCCTGCATGGCCACCAGCACGGCCAGGGTGTCGCGGGCCCGCAGGTGGGCGCGCATGACGCTGGCCATGGCGGCGTTCCAGGCGTCCAGCAGCATGGCCGGGCCCAGCAGCACCAGGAAAGGCGTAGCCAGGGGCAGGACCTCGGCGGGCGCCCCCAGCAGACTCAGCAGGGGCCGGGCCGCCAGCATGGCGCCCAGGCCCGTCAGCAAGCCGATCCAGCTGCTCGCGCCCACCGCGGCGCGGGCGGTGGCGTCGGCGATGTCGCGGCGGCCGCTGCCCAGGGCCTGGGTCAGCACCACGCTGATGCCGGCCCCGATGATGCGAAAGAGGATGAACAGCGTGCCCGAGACATGGTTGGCCAGGGCGAAGCCCGCGCCTGCGCCGTCAGAGACGCGGGCCGCCAGCAGGGTGCCCAGCAGGCCCACGGCGATCCCCAGGCCCATTTCCAGCAACAAGGGCCAGGCCAGGGCGAACAAGCGTGGCGCGCCCGGTTCTCCCTCGCTTTGGGGTGTCGATGAACTTTTCACTTGGAATCAAAAAAGCGGAACAGCAGCGGTCGGCCAATTGCCTCGATGCAATCAAGGTTGGCGCGAATATTGCATTTTTAAATCGGCATTTGTTACATGAGAGCGTCAAGCTCCATGTTTTTCCGCAAGCTGGCTGTCGCAGCGACCCTGTGACCTGTTCCGCTGCCCTCGCCACCCCGGTGGTGAGCCAATCCTCGAACACGCTGGCCCTGGCCACCGCCATGGCCGGTTCCGGCAACAGCAACAGCCACGCCGTCGTCAGCACGGATGCGCCGGCCGGGTCGGCAGGCTCCTTCACCGGCGGCGCCAGCAGCGGTGGCATTGACAAGGGCATGGTGCTGGCCACCGGCAGCACCACCTGCGTGGCCGGCCCGGACGACAAGAGCAACTGATCGCACCCAGAGAACCCCGCCCCAGCGGGGTTTCATGTCCAGGCGCCGCCAGGTATGTCGCAGCCAGGGCCGGCCGCTGAGCCTGCTTCAGTCGCCGCCGCCGCAGGAACTGCCGCAGCTGCTGCCGCCATCGCTGCTGGCACTGCCGAGGTCGGCCCCGCAGGAACTGCCGCAGCTGCTGCCGGAGCCGCCCGATTCGCCACGTGCCCGGGCATCGGCCTGCCGGTCCAGGCGCTGCAACTGGTGCTGCCAGGCGAGTTGCTCGGTGGCCGTCAGCAGGCCCAGGCCCAGCAGGCTGGCGCCATGCACGGCGTGGAGCTGGGAACGGCCGCGCGGGTCGCCGTCAATGTCCAGCACCTGGTGGCTGAGGCAGCGCAGGCGCTTGTGCCAGGTGTAGTGCCAGCCGGCCGGCATGCGCAGGCGACGATCGAGCTCGAAGACCAGGGGCAGTTGGCCGTCCAGCGGGCTGAGCTGCTCAGTGCGGCAGCAGGCGGCATAGCAGCGGCTCAAGGCATGGTCCAGCGGCCCCGGCAGCTGGGCCTCCTTCAGATGGGGCACCTCGTGGCCCAGCCGCTCGCGCTGGAAGGCGGCCAGACCGGCGGCATCCCAGCGCAGCCAGGCATGCCAGACCGCATCCGCCGCCCGGCTGGGCAGGGCGCAGGGGCCGTCGCAGCGCGCGGCGGCCAGGAAGAACTGCATCAAGCCGGTGGAGGCCAGCAGCCAGTCCGCCTCGCGGCTGGGCAGGCCGGGGAATTCCTCGGCGGCATGGTCCAGCCAGGCCGCATGCAGGCCCGCGGGCAGGCGCTGCTGCAGGGCCAGGGCCTGGGGGCAACGGCGCTGCAGCTGCTGGCGCACTCGGGCCGCTCCGCGGCGCTCGTGCCAGGCAGTCCAGCGCTTGAGGAGGGTGGAGGGTGCGGCAGGGACCGTCATAGAAGGGGCTGACCGTTTGACTGCGCGCATCATGACGCGCCGGGCCCACAGTCCGCCCGGTGTTTTCCCTGGGAAGTCCCGGGCGGGCGGCCATGGCTTCCGGCCCGGTGCAGGGCGGCTTCCACAATGGCCGCACCTCAAGGACACGCCGAGACCCACCATGCGACTGCTCAAGCCCTCCTGCCGTCCCACCCGTCTGGCCCTCGTGACCGGCCTGCTGCTGAGCCCGCTGCTGGCCCAGGCCGCCGAAGGCATGTGGACCCTGGACAACCCGCCCACCGCCCTCATGCGCCAGCAGCTGGGCTTTGCGCCCGACGCGGCCTGGCTGGGCAAGGCCATGCGCGGCTCGGCCCGCCTGGCTGGCGGCTGCTCGGGCAGCTTCGTATCCCCGCAAGGGCTTGTGCTGACCAACCACCACTGCGTGGCCGAATGTGTGGAGCAGCTCTCCAGCGCGGACAAGGACTTCATGAAGAACGGCTTCCTGGCCCGGACCCGGGACGAGGAGAAGGCCTGTCCCGCCATGGAGGTCAATCGCCTGGAAGCCATCACCGACGTCACCGACCAGGTCAAGGCCGCCACGCGCGGCCGTGAGGGCGAGGACTTCACCAAGGCCTTCAACGCGGTCCGTGCCCAGCTGACCGCTGCCTGCGTGGGCGCCGACAGCAAGACGCAGCGCTGCGATCTGGTCGATCTCTACCACGGCGGCCAGTACAAGCTCTACCGCTACCACCGCTTCCAGGACGTGCGCCTGGCCTTCGCGCCGGAGCAGGCCATCGCCTTCTTCGGTGGCGACCCCGACAACTTCAACTTCCCGCGCTATGACCTGGACATGGGCCTGCTGCGCGTCTACGAGAACGGCCAGCCCGCCGCGGTAAAGGACTTCTTCCCGGTCAACACCCAGGGCCCGGCCGCGGGCGAGGCGGTGTTCGTGACCGGTCATCCCGGATCCACCCAGCGCACGCTGACTGTCGCGCAGCTGGAGCAGCTGCGTGCCCGGCGCCTGCCCGAGACCCTGGTGGACATGTCCGAGTACCGCGGTCGCCTGGCCCAGTACCGCACCCAGGGCGAGGAGCAGGCCCGCATGGCCAATGCCGAGCTGTTCTACGTGGAGAACGGCATCAAGGTGCTGAAGGGCCAGCTGGATGCCCTCAACGAAGCCTCCCTGCTGGCTGCCAAGCGGGCGGACGAGGCGCGGCTGCGCGCCTTCGTGGCCCGGCAGCCCGCCTTGAAGTCCTCCGTGGGCGCCTGGGACGCCATCGCCCAGGCCCTGCAGAACTACCGCAGCTACCGCACACTGAACAACCAGCTGGAAGGCGGCCGCGCCTTCAACAGCCAGCTCTTCGGCATCGCCCGCACCCTGGTGCGCGGTGCGGCCGAGCGCAGCAAGCCCGACGCCGAGCGCCTGCCCGAGTTCGCCGAGGCCGGCCTGCCCGCCGTCGAGGCCCAGCTCTTCTCCCCGGCCCCGGTCTATCGGGCCTTCGAGAAGTTCAAGCTGAGCTACTCGCTGGAGAAGATGCGCGAGCAGCTGGGCGCCGATGCACCCCTGGTCAAGCAGGTGCTGGGCAAGGACTCGCCCGAGCAAATGGCCGCCCGCCTCGTCGATGGCAGCCAACTGGCCGACATCGCCCAGCGCAAGGCCCTCTGGGAAGGCGGCATGGCCGCGGTGCGCCAGAGCCAGGATCCCTTCATCCGCCTGGCCCTGGCGGTGGACGAGCAGGCGCGCGCCCTGCGCCAGCGCTATGAGCGCGAGGTGGAGTCGGTGATTCAGAAGAACTCGGAGCGGGTCGCCCAGGCGCGCTTCGCGATGACCGGTCCCAAGGTCTATCCCGACGCCACCTTCACCCTGCGCCTGTCTTACGGCAAGGTCGAGGGCTGGAAGGAGGGCGACGCCCAGGTGCCGCCCTTCACCACCCTGGGAGGCACCTACGAGCGCGCCACCGGCGCCGAGCCCTTCGCGCTGCCGGCCTCCTGGCTGGCCGCACAGGACAAGCTGGACCACGCCAAGCCCTTCAACCTCGTCAGCACCAACGACATCATCGGCGGCAACAGCGGCAGTCCCATGCTGAACGCACGGGGCGAGCTGGTGGGCCTGGTGTTCGACGGCAACATCCACTCCATCGGCGGCGCCTACTGGTTCGAGTCCGCGCGCAACCGCACGGTGGCCGTGAATGCCGCGGCCATTGCCGAGGCCATGGACAAGGTCTACGGTGCCCGCGCCCTGCTGAAGGAAATGCAGGGGCACTGAGAGGGGCACTGAGCCGTGATCAAGCCCGGGCGCCAGACTTTCGGGGCGGCGACGGTGCCGTAGCTGGGCTATGCTCGGGCACCACTGCCTGGATCGTCCGCATGACCTCGCGCCGACAAGCTGTCCTGGCCCTCAGCACCTGCCTGCCACCCCTGGCGTTGGCCGTGGAGGCGCCCCTGCGTATCTCCACCCTGCTGGAGCAGGATCCCGCCACCCAGGTGGCCGAACGCGTGCTGCGCGAGGCCTACCTCCAGTTGGGCCGGGACCTCCAGGTGATAGGCATGCCCGGCGAGCGCTCCCTCATCAGCGCCAATACCGGTGAGACGGACGGCGAGCTCTACCGCAAGGCCGGCATCGAGCAGCTCTATCCCAATCTGGTGCGGGTGCCGGTGGCGCTGGTGCAGTACGAGATCGTGGTGTTCTCGCGTCGCTGGAACTTCAAGGTGCAGGGCTGGGAGAGCCTGCGGCCCTACCGCCTGGGCTTCGTCAAGGGCATCAAGATCATCGAGGAGAACACGAAGGGCATGCAGCTGGAGCCGGTGGCCACGCTGCAGCAGGCCTTCGTGAAGATGGAGCTGGACCGCTCGGACCTGGTTCTGTCCAACCGTCTCTCCGGTCTGGCCAACCTGCGTCAGCACGGCATCCAGGGCGTGATACTGCTGCAGCCGCCGCTGGCCACCTTCCCGGTCTTCCACTACCTGCATCGCCGGCATGAAGCCCTGCTGGCGCCCCTCACCCTGGCCTTGCGTGAGTTGGAGCGCAGCGGCTTCATCCGTCGCACCAGCGAGGAGGTGGCGGCGCAGTACCGGGACACGTCAGCCCCCCAAAAGGAGTGAGGCCGCCCGACGACAGACAGTCGTCCGGCGTCCAGACAATGCGCGGGCGGCGGAATGTCCCGCCTGATCTTTGTGGAGGCCCCATGAACAAGACCCTGACCCTGGCCCTGCTCGCCACCGTGCTGGCCACGCCCGCCCTTGCCGCCGTCAAGCCCTGCGAGGAGCTGAAGGCCGAGATCGCCGCCAAGCTGGACGAGAAGGGCGTCAAGAACTACACCCTGGCCGTGGTCGAGAGCGACAAGGTCGGCGAAGCCAAGGTGATCGGCAGCTGCGAGGGCGGCAGCAGGAAAATCACCTACGAGAAGCAGTGATCGCGGCTTGCGCCAGTAGAAAGCCCCGCCGAGGCGGGGCTTTTTTGTGGCTGGCGACATGGGGCGACGGGCCCCGCCGGCCGGATTCAGGGGGCGGACGGGCCCTTGCCCTTGGCCTTGGCCGGGACAGGTAACGCCAGCAGACGCCCCTTGGCATCGAGATGGAACTCGCCCAACTCAATGTCCCCGCCGCCCTCGACCAGGCGGTAGGTCAGGGTCCGGGACTGCAGCTGCGGGCTGCCGAAGCCGGTCTGCACGTCCACCTGCACCGTGGCGCCGCGGCTGAGCGTGGCCATCTGGCTGCCGTAGTAGCGCGCGACGATCTTGTACCGGCCGGGCACCGGGCGCCGCAGGATGAACTCCTCCGGGCCGTAGCCGGCGGTGAAGTCACGCGAGAGATGGCCGCCCTGGCGGGTGTCGCGGTGCATGAAGAAGGCCTCCTCGTTCAGCGGGTCGATCACATGGAGATCGATGTCCGTGCTGTTGAGGTCCCAGCGCATGACCACGCGCAGGCCTACCGGCAGCGACTTGCGCAGGGCCACGGGCAGCGTCGAGAAGCTCGAGCTGGGGCAGCGCTGCTGCAGGTCGTTGAGCTCGGCCAGGCTGATCAGGGCAATCTCGGCGAAGCGGTCTGGCCAGGCCGTGTCCACCACGTGCTGCAGCGAGGCGGCGGCCTCCTCGCAGCGGCCGGCCTGACCCAGGGCTAGGCCGGCGTCGCGCCAGGACTGGGGCTCGTCAGGCGCCAGATCCCGCGCCCGCAGCAGCAGGTCCAGGGCCGGCGCGGACTGCCCCATGCCCTGCAGGCGGTAGGCCACCAGGCGCAGGGCTGAAGCCTCGCGGGGCATCAGCGCCACGATGTTGCTGAGCACCTGCACCGCACGGGGCCTGTCGCCCAAGGCGGCGAAACGTTCGGCCACATCGGCGTGGAAGGCGGGGCTGTCGGCATAGGTCCCGCTGAGGTCGGCCACGAGCCGATCCAGCGCCTCCGCGGTGCGGGCCTGTGCGAGCTCGGCGGCGTAGCGTTCGGTGGTGGCGACGGCGCGCAGGGTGTGGGCAGCGGCGGGTGCCACGGACGGGGCGGGTTCGCGGGGCTGCTCGACGCGGGTGGGGGGCGCGGGATGCGGCAACGCGGGATGCGGCGCTGGCACATCCACCGGCCGTGGGGTCGGGGATTCAGCCTTGGGGGCCGGTGTAGGGGCCGCCATCACATGGACCTCGGGTGGGCGCATGAAATCCGGCGGCGGCGGGGTGCTGAATTGCATCGCAATGCTCGGGGCCGGACGGCCCTTGCGCTCAAACTGCGTCTCCAGGCGCTCGCGCTCCCGGGCCTGTCTTTTCTTCAGGGCTTCGAGCTCGCGCTGGTGGCGGGCTTCCTCCTTCGCTTCCGAGAAGTCGCGCGACCACCAGTCTTCCCGGCTCGACCACTGCTGCGCCAGCGCGTTGCGCTGGACCGTGGTCTGCTCACGCTCGCGCTGGGCCTTGGCTTCGCGCCCACGCAGCACGGCCTCGCGGATGGCCGGGGTCGTCACGGGCGGCATCACACCGTGGTTGATGTAGTCCTGCAGCGTTTCCAGCACCAGCAGGCTGGTCTCCCGGTTGACCAGGCCCAGCTGCTCGCCCAGGCGCGCGAGCTGGCGCCTGTTGCGCAGGGGCTCGGCCTCCAGGGTCTGGATCCACCAGCTGCCGCACCAGAAGGCGGCCAGGGGCTCGGGCGTCCAGCGCTCGGCCTGCACGCTGCGTTCGCGGCGGCCTTGCGCGTCCTGCTGGCTGAGCAGCAGCGCGGGCTGGTCGCGCCACGCTTCGTCCGCCGGCTGGACATGGCAGGCCCGCAGCACGCCATGTCGCGGCGTGCGACTCTCGGCATGCCAGGCGGCCTGATCCCAGCGGCTGGCGATGCGGACCCCGGGGGTCAGCGTGAGCTGGCGGGCCAGCTCGGCCAGACGGGTCTGCTTCAGGTCCAGCCACTGGCCGCCGTCCTGCAGCAGAGGCTGGGCCAGGGCCAGGTCGGCCACCTGTCGCGACACCAGATGCACAGGCAGCCCCGGCGACTTCATGGCCTCGCGATGGGGCCAGCTGTGCCGCAGCTCGCTGAACATCAGCACCTGCTGGGCGCCTGCCGCGGGGGACCAGCTGCCGAGGTCCAGCGCGCCTTCAGGCCGCAGGGCGAGCAGGGTCTCGCGCAGGGCGGTCCAGTCGCCGTTGCGAACCTGGAACTGCTGGCGCTTCATCCCCAGACGCAGCACGGTCAGGGTCACGCTCAGGCTGCGGCCCTGCAGGTAGCGCTCCAGCAGCTGGAGTTCAAGCAGGCGGTCGCCGGGCATGCGCAGCGAAGCGTCCCACACGATCTCCAGCCGGCTCGGCGCCGGCAGGGGCTGCAGGCCGGCGTCGGTCATCGGGACCTCCAGCCAGCGGAACTCGGTGCCGTCGTCCAGGCGGTGCGTGAAGCCGGCGGGCTGTCCGGGCGCCGGGAGGCAGACCGTGCGGGGCGCGTCGCCGCTGCGCAGGGGCAGGGTGGCGGTCCAGGCCGCGGCGGGCGCGGACTTGTCGATGGAGGGTGCCGGCTCGCCCAGCCCCTCCGGCACGAGGACCGGCTTCAGGCTGGCGCTCAGCGTGGCCGTCAGGCGGCTGCCCTGGGGGAGGGCGTCGGCTGACAGGGTGTGCCGCCAGCCGCAGTCGCTGCGCTCGGCCAGACGGGCGAGATCGATGCGCAGGCGGCGCTCGCCGCGGGCCGGGATGGGGAAGACGCGCAGGCGGTAGTCGCTGTCGCTGTCGCGCTCGACCAGGGCCGGGTCCACCTTGAGGGCGGTCTGGGTCTCGAAGGCCACGCGGGCCTGGACGCGCTCCACGGGCACGGCGTCGCGCAGCTCGCCGTTGATGTCCAGCGCATAGCCCCGCAGCCGTTCACCGTCGGCCAGGGGCAGCAGCACCGTCGCTTCCATGGGCCGCGCCGAGGGGTTGCGCAGGACCAGCTCGACGCGCTGCTCGGCAAAGGGACCCTGCAGACGCCAGCCGATCTGGCGCAGCTCCAGTTGCACCTGTGTATCGGCGCGGATCTTCCAGGGCGCGGCCTCGGCCACGGGGGCGGCCAGGCTCAGCCAGGCCAGGTTCAGCGCCAGCAGCGTCGGGCGGTGCCAGGTCTTGCCTGGCCTGTGGGGAAATGTGGGCATGGGTCCTCCTCGACAGTGCAGGCCTCAACGCGAGAGGCCCGTCAGCGGTGCACTGTAAGGGTGGCAGAGTCCGGGCAGTTGCCGCGACGCAACCGCGACAATAGAGGCGCCTCCCGACTTGCCGAGTGACGCCCCATGACCCTGCGCAGACGTGACCTCCTGCTTTCCTTGCTGGCCGCTGGCGGCCTGGGCGCGGCCCGGGCCCAGCGCATCGCCCTGCCCGTGTGGGGCGTGGCGGTGGTCAAGGCCTATCCGCATGACCCGGGCGCCTTCACCCAGGGCCTGGAATGGCATGACGGACACCTGTTCGAGAGCACCGGGCTGGAGGGGCAGAGCTCCATCCGGCGGGTCAGGCTGGAAGACGGCCGCGTGCAGCAGAAGGTGGACGTGCCCGCCGAGCATTTCGGCGAGGGCATGACCATCGTCGGCGACGAGATCCTCAGCCTGACCTGGAAGTCCCAGCTCGGCTTCGTGTGGGACAAGAAGACCTTCAAGAAGAAGCGCGAGTTCCGCTACGCCGGCGAGGGCTGGGGCCTGACGCACAACGGCGAGCACCTCATCATGAGCGACGGCAGCACCCAGCTGCGCTTCCTCGACCCCGCCACGATGAAGGAGGTGCGCCGCGTGTCGGTGAGCGCCCTGGGCCGGCCGCTGGAGCAACTCAACGAGCTGGAGTGGGTGGACGGCCAGGTCTGGGCCAATGTCTGGCAGCAGGACGTGATCGCCCGCATCGACCCGGCCAGCGGCCAGGTGCGCGGCTGGATCGATCTGCGCGGCCTGCTGCCCCCGGCGCAGGCGCGCCAGGCCGATGTGCTCAATGGCATCGCCTACGACGCTGCAGGCAAGCGAATCTTTGTGACCGGCAAGCTCTGGCCCCAGCTCTTCGAGATCCGGCTGGTGCCGAGGGCCTGAGCCCCCGGCTTCTTACGGCCTCAGCCGTTCTTCTTCGCCACCAGGGTCAGGATATCGTAGCTGGCGACCAGCTCGCCGCGCTGGTTCATCACCTGCACGTCCCAGGCCACCACGCCCTGGGGCGGCTGGTCCGGGCGGTTGCCGCGGTCGATGCGGCGCTTGCAGGTGAGGCGGGCCTGGATGGTGTCACCGATGGCCACGGGGTTCACGAAGCGCAGGGTGTCCAGGCCGTAGTTGGCCAGCACAGGGCCCGGCGCGGGCGAGACGAACAGGCCCGCCGCGGCCGACAGCACGAAGTAGCCGTGCGCGATGCGCTGGCCGAACTGCGTGTCCTTGGCAGCGACCTCGTCGAAGTGCATGTAGAAGTAGTCGCCCGAGACGCCGCCGAAGTTGACGATGTCCGCCTCGCTGACGGTGCGGCGATGCGTGAGCAGCGAGTCGCCGACTTGGATCTCCTCGAAGTGCTTGCGGAAGGGGTGGATCACGTCCTCGTGCACCTTGCCGCCGCGCTGGTACTCGCCGGTGATGGCGGTCAGCATGGTGGGCGAGCCCTGCACGGCCACGCGCTGCAGGTAGTGCTTGACGGCACGGATGCCGCCCAGCTCCTCGCCGCCGCCGGCGCGGCCCGGGCCACCGTGCTTGAGCATGGGCAGGGGCGAGCCGTGGCCTGTGGACTCCTTGGCGGCATCGCGGTCCAGCACATGGATGCGGCCATGGAAGGCGCCCGCGTGCATCACGGCCTGTGCGGCCAGGGCCGGCGTCTTGGTGATCACCGAGCCCACGAGGCTGCCGCGGCCCTTGGCGGCCAGATGCAGGGCCTCGTCGAAGTCCTCGTAGGGCATCAGCGTGGACACGGGCCCGAAGGCCTCGACGCTGTGCACCGTCTCGTTGGCCAGGGGGTTGCGGCACAGCAGCAGGGTGGGCGCGAAGAAGGCGCCCTCGGCCACGCCCTCGCCCACCGGCGCGAAGCCGTCACGGGCGCTGAGCAGCACCTCGTTGCCTTCCGAGAGCAGGGCCACGCGCTCGGTGACGTCGCTCTGCTGCTCGCGAGAGGCCAGGGCGCCCATGCGCACACCCTCGACGATGGGGTCGCCCACTTTGATCTTGGCCAGGCGCTCGCGCAGCTTTTCGCCCACGGCATCGACCAGATGGCGCGGCACGATGGCGCGGCGGATGGCCGTGCACTTCTGGCCGGCCTTGGCGCTCATCTCCTTGGCCACTTCCTTGACGAAGAGCTCGAACTCGGGGTCGTCCGGCGTGACGTCCGGGGCGAGGATGGCGCAGTTGAGGCTGTCCGCTTCGGCGTTGAAGGGGATGGAGCGCGCGATCAGATTCTTGTTGACGCGCAGCATGGCGGCGGTGTCGGCCGAGCCGGTGAAGGTGACGACGTCGGTCTCCTCCAGGCGGTCCAGCAGGTCACCCGAGCTGCCGATGATCAGCTGCAGTGAACCCTCAGGCAGCAGGCCGGACTCCTGGATCAGCCGCACGCAGGCCTCGGCCACATAGCTGGTGGCCGTGGCCGGCTTGACGATGCAGGGCATGCCCGCCAGGAAGGTGGGGGCGAACTTCTCCAGCATGCCCCACATGGGGAAGTTGAAGGCGTTGATGTGCACGGCCACGCCGCGCTTGGGCACCAGCACATGGCTGCCCCAGAAGTGGCCTTCCTTGCCCAGCTGCTGGGCCGGGCCTTCATGCACCACATTGCTGGAGGGCAACTCGCGGCGGCCCATGGAGGCGTAGGCGAAGAGGGTGCCGATGCCGCCCTCGATGTCGATCCAGTTGTCCGGGCGCGTGCCGCCGGTGTGCACCGAGATCGCGTAGAGCTGCTCCTTGCGCTCCATCAGGTAGTTGGCCAGGGCCTTGAGCGTGGCGGCGCGCTGCTGGAAGGTGGATTTCAGCAGGGCAGGCAAGGCCTGACCCCGGGCATAGGCCAGGCTCTCGCCGAAGTCCAGGCCCTCGGCATGGGTCTGGGCGATCAGCCGGCCATTGAGCGCGCTGTGCAGGCCGCGCGCGGCCTGGCTGCCGACCCAGCGGCCGGCGATCAGGCTTTGAAGAACAGGGACGTTGGCGCTCATGGCGGCTCCTCCGGATGGCTTGTGAGGGGATGAAAGAAAGGCCCCGCAAGGCGGGGCGCTTCATGGGGCGGCGCTTGCGGGGCGCCGCCGTCAGGGATGGGCGATCAGGGCTGGTACTTCCAGGTGCCGTTCTCGATCTTGACCATCACGCGGGCGCGCTGGTCCAGGCCCAGATGGTCCTTGTCGGACATGTTGAACACGCCATGCGCGCCGGGCAGTTCCTTGACGGCCTCCAGGGCGTCGCGCAGGGCGGCGCGGAAGGCCGGCGTGCCGGGCTGGGCCTTCTTGACTGCAGCGGGGATGGCGGCCTGCAGCAGCTGGCCTGCGTCCCAGGCGTGGCCGCCGAAGGTCGA
This sequence comes from Mitsuaria sp. WAJ17, assembly GCF_014174515.1. Taxonomy (GTDB): domain Bacteria; phylum Pseudomonadota; class Gammaproteobacteria; order Burkholderiales; family Burkholderiaceae_C; genus Roseateles_B. Next base: position 10,690 of record NZ_JACJUG010000028.1, on the reverse strand, counting down.
GACCGTGCCCTTGCCGAAGGCGGCTTCGTACTTGGCCGCGTAGTCCAGGGCGCTCTTCTTGACCGGATGGTCCGCCGGCAGCTGGCTGGCCACCAGCACGGGGCCGGAGGGCAGGAAGGTGCCTTCCACGTCCTTGCCGCCCACGCGCAGGAAGTCGTTGTTGGCCACGCCGTGGGTCTGGTAGAACTTGCCGGCGTAGCCGCGCTCCTTCAGCGTCTTCTGGGGCAGGGCGGCGGGCGTGCCGCTGCCGGCCACCAGCACGGCGTCAGGCCGCGCGGCGAGGATCTTGAGCACCTGGCCGGTCACCGAGGTGTCGGTGCGGTTGTAGCGCTCGCTGGCCACGATGGTCAGGCCCTTGGTCGAGGCGACCTTGTTGAACTCGTTGTACCAGCCCTCGCCGTAGGCATCGGCGAAGCCCACGAAGCCGACGGTCTTCACGCCCTGGCTGGCCATGTGCGAGGCGATGGCCAGGGCCATCATGATGTCGTTCTGCGGCGTCTTGAAGACCCAGCGCTTCTTGGCGTCCACGGGCTCGACGATGCGGGCCGAGGCGGCCATGGAGATCATGGGCGTCTGGCTCTCGGCCACGGCGTCGATCATGGCCAGGCTGTTGGGCGTCACGGTGGAGCCCACGACCACATCGACCTTGTGCTCGGTGATCAGCTTGCGGGTGTTGGCGACTGCCGTGGTGGTGTCCGAAGCGTCGTCCAGCACGATGTAGTTGACCTTCTGCCCGGCGATGGTGGTGGGCAGCAGGCTGAAGGTGTTCTTCTCGGGGATGCCCAGGGAGGCGGCGGGGCCGGTGGCCGAGACGGTCACGCCCACATTGATGTCGGCATGTGCCAAACCCAGGGAACTCATCAGGGCGGCGGTGCCGGCCAGCGCCAGCAGGGTCTTCTTCATCAGCTTCACGGTGTCTCCTTGTGTTGGTCTTGCCAATGTGTGCAGGATGCGGATCCTCGCGCGGTGATCGTCGGTGCGAAAGCCTTCACGAGACTTTCGTGGCACCCACGGCGCCGAGGCCCCCGAAGAAGAGGTCCGCCACCATGGGCGCGACCGAGTCGTAGCTGAGCTCGCCGTCGGGCTTCAGCCAGGTGAAGGTCCAGTTGATCATGCCGAAGAGCAGCATGGTCAGCGGTTTGTGCAGCTTGGCGGCCTGCAGCTCCGGGCGCACCGCGGCCACGGCCTCGGCGAATGCGTTGACCACCTGGCGCTCGACGGCCAGCAGGCGTTCCTGGTCGGAGCCTTCGAGGAACTTGACGTCCTCGGTCAGCACGCGGTGCTCGTTCTGCGCTTCGCCATAGGCCTGCATGAAGCGGGCGATGAGGGTGCGCAGGTGCTGCTCGGGGGGCAGGTCTTGCCCTTTCACCTCGGCCACCAGGGCGGCCAGGCCTTGCACATGGGTCTCGCAGATCTGCACCAGCAGCTCGTGCTTGTCCCGCACGTAGTGGTAGAGCGTGGGCTTGCTCACCGCGCAGGCCTCCGCCACCTGGTTCATGGAGGTGCCGGCATAGCCTTGCGCGGCGAACAGCCGCGCCGCCTGCGCCAGGATCTGGTCGCGGCTGGCATCGAATCCGGGGGCTCTGCCTCTGGCCATGGGGTCGTCTAGCTTTCTGTCGTGGCTGCCGATCTCGTCTTCATCGAGTGGAGCCCGAGGATCCGGCTTCGCCGGGCCTGCGGGCTCGCCCCCTCGAGGGGGCACGCGCAGCGTGTAGGGGGGGAGCCATTCTCAGCGCTCGTCGAAGGAGATCACGACGCGGGGGGTCAGCGCGTGAGCCTGGCAGCTGAGGATGAACCCGGCCGCCACCTCGTGCTTCTCCAGCGCGAAGTTCTTGTCCATGCGCACCTCGCCCTCGATCAGCTTGCAGCGGCAGGTGGAGCACACGCCGCTCTTGCAGGAGAAGGGCACGTCCATGCCGGCGCGGGCGGCGGCGTCCAGGATGCTGGGGTCGCTCTTGCTGACGCTGATCTCGCGCGAGAGGCCGTCGCGGATCACCAGCACCGTGGCCACCTCGGCATCGCCCTCGCGCACCTCGTGCGGCGCGGGCTGGCCGGCAAGCATCTCGGGCGTGCCGAAGCGCTCGATGTGGATGGACTCGGGCTTCACGCCTGCGGCCAGCAGCGCGGCCTCGGCCTCGTCGTTCATCTGGTAGGGGCCGCAGATGAAGGCGTGGTCGATGCTGGCGGGCTCGATGAGGGCGCCCAGAAACTCGGCGATCTTGTCGCGGTTCATGATGCCGGCCATCAGGGGCGAGTCCACCACCTCGTCGCTGAACACGTGGTGCAGGCAGACGCGGGTCAGGTACTGGTTCTTCAGGTCCTCGATCTCCTCCTTGAACATGGTGGAGGCCTGGCGGCGGTTGCCGTAGATGAGGGTGAAGCGGCTGCCCGGCTCCTTCGCCAGCACGGTCTTCATGATGGACAGGATGGGCGTGATGCCCGAGCCGCCGGCGACGCCCAGGTAGTGGCGCTGGCTTTGCGGCTCCACCGGCACGAAGAAGCGGCCCTGCGGCGGGAAGACCTGGATCACGTCTCCGGCCTTGAGCTCGCGGTTGACCCAGTTGGAGAAGCGGCCGCCCATCACCTTGCGCACGCCCACGCGCAGGCAGTCGTCATCGACCCCTGCGCAGATGGAGTAGGAGCGGCGCAGGTCTTCGCCTTCGACATCGGCACGCAGGGTCAGGTATTGCCCTTGCGTGAACTTGAACAGCTCGGCGCACTCGGGCGGCACGTCAAAGCTGACGATCACGGCTTCTTCGGTGTCCGGCCGGACTTCACGGACGCGCAGGGGGTGGAAGCTGAGGCTCATGATTCAGATGGGTTTGAAGTGTTCGAAGGGTTCACGGCAGGACAGGCAGCGATACAGGGCCTTGCACGCAGTGGAACCAAAGGCAGAAAGGCGCTCGGTCTGCTCCGACCCGCAGCGCGGGCACGCCAGCTTCGTCAGCGAAGCCCGGTGCACCAGCCGGATCGGCTGCTCCGCCCCTGGATGCGCAGGCCCCGGCGGTGCGATGCCATAGGCCTTGAGCTTGGCCCGGCCCTCCTCGGTGATCCAGTCGGTGGTCCAGGCGGGCGATCGCTGCATCGTGATCGCGATCTCGCCGAAGCGGGCGAGGGCCTCGCGCACGTTGTCCTGGATGAGCTCGGTGGCGGGGCAGCCTGAGTAGGTGGGCGTGAGCACCACCTCCAGGCCGCCGGCCGTCTCTTTGAGGTCACGCACGATGCCCAGCTCGCACAGGCTCACCGCCGGGACCTCGGGGTCCGGGATCTGGCGAAGGACTTCCCAGGCGGCCGAGAGCCGCCCGCAGGCCTGGTCGCTGGAGGGCGTCGACGTGCTCATGGCTTCACCACACGCCGCCGGGGAAGGCGCGCTGGAGGTACTGCATCTCGCTGAGCATGTGGCCCATATGCTCACTGTGGATGCCCACGCGGCCGCTGGGGATGTAGCGGCTGTCGGCGGGCGCCTGCAGCGTGGCCTCGGCCAGCACTTCGTCCATGGCGGAACGCCAGTCGGCGCGCAGCGTGTCCCAGGTGGGGCCCAGGCCGGTGGCGGCAGCATGGGCGTCGATGTCATCGCTGGCGAAGAGCTCGTTGGTGTAGGGCCACAGCGTCTTCAGGGCCTCTTCCATGCGACGCCGCGATTCCTCGGTGCCGTCGCCCAGGCGCGCGGTCCAGTCGGCCGCGTGCTGCTGGTGGTAGCTGGCTTCCTTGAAGGCCTTGGCGGCGATGGCGGCCACCTCGGCGTCGTTGGAGTCCTGCAGGCGGGCCCACAGCAGGCGCAGCCAGGTGGCGGCGGCCAGGTTGCGCACCGTGGTGAAGGCGAAGTCGCCGCGGGGCAGCTCCATCAGCACCGGGTTGAAGTACTGGCGCTCGTCGCGCAGGAAGGCCAGTTGGTCTTCGTCGTGGCCCTGGCCGTCGAGCTGGCCGGCGCGGGTCAGCAGGCCGCGTGCCTGGCCGATGAGGTCCAACGCCATGTTCGTGAGCGCCAGGTCCTCCTCCAGGATGGGGCCGTGGCCGCACCATTCGCAGAGGCGCTGCGAGAGCACCAGGCAGCTGTCGGCGATGCGCAGCAGGTAGCGCACCTCGGGCTTGTCGCCCACCTTGATCGATTGTTGGCTCATGGTGGGCACGCTCACATGTGATTGACGGAGTCGGGCAGCTCGTAGAAGGTCGGATGGCGATAGACCTTGTCTTCCATGGGATCGAAGTACATGCCCTTCTCGCCCGGGTCCGAGGCCACGATCTGGCTGGACAGCACGACCCAGATGCTCACGCCTTCCTGGCGACGGGTGTAGACCTCGCGGGCCATCTGCAGGGCCAGCTTGGCGTCCGGCGCGTGCAGGCTGCCGCAGTGCTTGTGGTCCAGGCCGGCCTTGCTGCGCACAAAGACTTCCCACAGGGGCCATTCGTTCTTGGGGCTCATGTCAGCATCCTTTCGTATTCGGTGTTCTGACCGCGCGGAGCCCGAGGATCCGGCTTGGCCGGGCCTGCGGGCTCGCCCCCTTCGAGAGGGCGCGCGCAGCGCGTAGGGGGTGGTCTGTCAGGCGGCTTGCGCCTTTGTTGCTTGCTTCTTGGCATAGGCGAGGGCGGCTTCGCGCACCCATTCGCCCTCGTCCCAGGCTTTGACGCGGGTGGCCAGGCGTTCGCGGTTGCAGGGGCCATCGCCGCCCACCACGCGCCAGAACTCGTCCCAGTCGATGGCGCCGAAGTCGTAGTGCTCGCGCTCGGCGTTCCACTTCAGGTCGGGGTCCGGCACGGTCACGCCCAGCACCTCGGCTTGCGGGATCGTGGCATCGACGAACTTCTGGCGCAGGTCGTCATTCGAGATGCGCTTGATGCCCCAGCGCATGGACTGCTCGGAGTTGGGCGAGTCCTTGTCATGCGGTCCGAACATCATGAGGGACGGCCACCACCAGCGGTTGACGGCGTCCTGCACCAGCTCCTTCTGCTCGGGCGTGCCCCTTTGCATCATCACCAGCAGGCTCTCGTAGCCCTGGCGCTGGTGGAAGCTCTCTTCACGGCAGATGCGGATCATGGCCCGTGCATAGGGCGCGTAGGAGCAGCGGCACAGCGGCACCTGGTTCATGATGGCCGCGCCATCGACCAGCCAGCCGATCACGCCGATGTCGGCCCAGTTCAGCGTGGGGTAGTTGAAGATGGAGCTGTACTTGGCCTTGCCCGAGTGCAGGGCCTCCAGCATCTGGTCACGGCTGGTGCCCAGGGTCTCGGCGGCCGAGTAGAGGTAGAGGCCGTGGCCGCCCTCGTCCTGGATCTTGGCCATCAGGATGGCCTTGCGCTTGAGCGTGGGCGCGCGTGTGACCCAGTTGCCCTCGGGCAGCATGCCGACGATCTCGGAGTGCGCGTGCTGGCTGATCTGGCGCACCAGGGTCTTGCGGTAGTGCTCGGGCATCCAGTCCTTGGCCTCGACGAACTCGCCCTCGCCGACGCGGGCCTCGAAGGCCTCCAGCCGCTTGGCATCCTCCGCGCTCTGCACCTTGGCCGCCTGCTCCTGCGGCCCGACGCTCATCGCTTGTGTGTACATGAATGGCTCCTTGTGGGAATCCGGGGGTTACTTGGGGCGGCGGTCGATCACGCGCCGAGCTTTCCCGACCAAGGTCCGCTCGATGCTGTCCGGCGCACCGATGTCGATCTTGGTGGAGACGCCGATCAGCGTCTTGATGCGGTGCTGCAGATGGCGGGCAATGCCGTCCTTCAGCGCCATGTCGGCGCCGGGCTGCATCTCGCAGCGCACCAGCACTTCGTCCAGCGGGCCCTCGCGGCTGACGACGATCTGGTACTGGCCGGAGAGCTGCGGCTCCTGCAGCACCAGCTCCTCGATCTGCGTGGGGAACATGTTGACGCCGCGGATGATCAGCATGTCGTCCGAGCGGCCCACGATCTTGCCCATGCGGCGCATGCTGCGCGAGGTCGGCGGCAAGAGGCGGGTGAGGTCGCGGGTGCGGTAGCGGATCACGGGCAGGGCCTGCTTGGAGAGCGAGGTGAACACCAGCTCGCCCTCGGCGCCGTCGGGCAGCACCTCGCCGGTCTCGGGATCGATGATCTCGGGGTAGAAGTGGTCTTCCCAGATGACCGGGCCATCTTTGGACTCGATGCACTCGTTGGCGACACCGGGTCCCATCACCTCGGAGAGGCCGTAGATGTCCACGGCGTCGATGGCGGCCTTGGCCTCAATCTCGCGGCGCATGGCTTCGGTCCAGGGCTCGGCACCGAAGATGCCCACCTTCAGCGAGCTCTCGCGCGGGTCCAGGCCCTGGCGCACGAACTCCTCGATGATCACCTGCATGTAGCTGGGCGTGACCATGATGGCATCCGGCTTGAAATCCTGGATCAGCTGGACCTGCTTCTCAGTCTGGCCGCCGGACATCGGAATGACGGTGCAGCCCAGGCGTTCGGCGCCGTAGTGCGCGCCCAGTCCGCCGGTGAAGAGGCCGTAGCCGTAGGCGATGTGCACGATGTCCCCGCGGCGCACGCCCGAGGCACGCAGCGAGCGGGCGACGAGGTTCGCCCAGGTGTCGATGTCTGCCTGCGTGTAGCCCACGACGGTGGGCTTGCCGGTGGTGCCGGAGGAGGCATGCAGGCGCACGACCTGCTCGCGCGGCACGGCAAAGAGGCCGAAGGGGTAGTGGTCGCGCAGGTCCTTCTTGGTCATGAAGGGGAACTTCGCGAGATCGGACAGTGCTTTCAGGTCCGAGGGATGCACGCCCTTCTCGTCGAAGGCGGCCTTGTAATGGGGCACGTTCTCGTAGGCGTGCCTGAGCGTCCATTGCAGGCGCTGCAGCTGCAGCGCCTGCAGTTCATCGCGACTGGCGGTCTCGATGGGTTCCAGGTCGCCGGGGGCGGGATGCTTCACGGTCATGGGTTCACTCCTGCGCAGCGCCAGCGTCGGTGGCAGACACCAGGCCGGGAACCACGGGCTTGCCCTTGATGCGGTAGGACTTGCCGCGGAACACGGCCACCAGCTCGTCCCGCTGGTTGCGCACATTCACGTCATAGACACCGGTCCGGCCGGCGAGCGAAACCTCGTGGGCGACGGCGGTCAGCACGTCGCCCTGCCGTGCGGGCGCCACGATGTCGATCGTGATGCCCGAGGCCACCGTCAACTCGTTGTACGCGTTGCAGGCGAAGGCAAAGGCCGAATCGGCCAGGGTGGTGATGAGGCCGCCATGGCAGATGGCGAAGCCGTTGAGCATGTCCTGTCGCACCGGCATGCGGATCGTGGCGCTGCCGGGGCCTACGGCCAGGATGTCCATGCCCAGCCCCTTGGAGGCATGGTCCTCGCGGAACATGGCGTCGCGCACGGCTTCTGCGACGGCTTGCGGGCTCAGGGACGTGGACATGCAGGCGGCTCCTCGGACAACAGGAAGGGGCGGGGCAGCAAGGGGCTGTCTCAGCGGTCCTTGAAGATCGGCGCGCGCTTTTCCAGGAAGGCGGCGGCGCCCTCGAGGTAGTCGTGCGCGAAACCCAGCTGGCTCTGCATCACGGCCTCCAGCTTCAAGGCGTCCTCGAAGTTGAGGCTCAGGGCTTCGTCAAAGGCCTGGCGGGTCTCGACCAGGGCGCGCGTGGGCATGCCGGCCAGTCGCGCGGCCAGGGCCTGGGCGGTGGCGGCCAGCTCCTCGTTGGGCACGACGCGGGCGATCAGGCCCAGGCGGGCGGCCTCGGCGGCGGGCAGCTTGTCGCCCAGCAGGGCCAGTTCCATCGCCTTGGCGCGGCCCACCAGGCGGGTCAGCAGCCAGGTGCCGCCACAGTCGGGCACGAGGCCGATCTTGGAGAAGGCCTGGATGAAGCTGGCGGATTCGGCGGCGATCACCAGGTCGCAGCCCAGCGCCAGGTTGGCACCGGCGCCCGCGGCCACGCCGTTGACGGCGGCGATCACCGGCACGGGCATCGAGCGCACGCGCAGGGCCAGGGGGATGTAGTAGTTGTCCAGCAGGTGGCCGATGTCCTTGGGGCGGGCATCGGCGCCGAATTCGGGCTTGATCAGCGGGTCGGACAGGTCCTGCCCGGCGCAGAAGGCGCGGCCCGTGCCGGTGATCACCACGGCGCGCACGCCGGCGTCCTCGGCGGCCTCGTCCAGGGCGGCGCGGGTCTGGGCCAACAGCTGGGCGGTGAAGGCGTTCAGCGCCGCGGGGCGGTTGAAGCTGAGGGTGCGCACGGCACCTTCCTGGCTGATCAGCAGGGCGGCGTCTGCGGGGGGCGCGGAAGGCTGGGCGGGCGTCTGGGACATGGGTGGCCTCGTGTGGCTATGCGTCAGGTCAAGTTTTCTGCACTCTTGACCGACCGGTCGGTAGATCGTAAGGTGTCGCTTGATCTGGCACAAGCGCTGGTGGATTGACGTAAACCCTAGGTTTGCGCTGCCACCCACCCGCCAACCCGCGCTGTGGCCTGCCAAACGGAGTTCCCATGCCTTGCTACGCCATTGACGGGGTGATCCCCGTGGTCCATCCCAGCGCTCACGTGCACCCGACGGCGGTGCTGATCGGCGACGTCCACGTCGGACCCGGCTGCTATGTCGGCCCCAATGCCAGCCTGCGCGGGGACTTCGGCCGCATCGTGCTGCACGAGGGCGCCAATGTGCAGGACTGCTGCGTGATTCACGGCTTTCCGGGCTCAGAGACCCTGGTGGAGCGCAATGGCCACATCGGCCATGGTGCCGTACTGCACGGCTGCGTGATTCGGCATGACGCGCTGGTCGGCATGAAGGCCGTGGTGATGGACGGGGCGGTGCTTGGCGCCTATAGCATCCTCGCGGCCTGCGCCTTCGTGAAGGCGGGGCAGGCGCTGCCGGAGAAGTCCCTCATCGCCGGCCTGCCTGCCAAGGTGATGCGCCCGCTCGGCGAGGACGAGATCCGCTGGAAGCTCGAAGGTACCCGCACCTACCAGCAGCTGAGCCAGCGCTGCCTGTCCAGCCTGGAGGAGGTGAAGCCCCTGGCTGAGGCGGAAAGCAACCGTCCGGCGCTTCCGGCCAGCTTGCACCAGCCCCTTCATGCCAGCCGCCAGGACTGAAAAAGCGCATCCGGCCCCAAGTTCTACACGGCGACCCCCGCTTTGCACCGACGCCTCCGGGGGGCCGGCGCGCCCGAGGCCTTAGGCTGCGGGAAGTCCGGCGCCTGCCTTGTTTGCGCCGGCCGGGACGGTGTGCATGAAGTCTTTGCTGAAATCCCAACCTGACGCCTGCGGGGAATGTTTGGAGCGCGCCCGCCGGGCGCTCGCCGAGCAGCGCATGCGGGACACCCTGGCCCTGCTGGACGCGGCCAGAGACAGCTGCCAGCTGGACGCCCTGGCGCCTGCCCTTCGCTGCGAGATCGGCCAGATGCAGGCCCGCGCCGGCTGGGCGCTCTATGACTTGCGCCAGGCCTTTGCCGGCGCCAGCCTGGCTCTGAGCCTGCTGGAGGCCGAGGCCCGGCTCGAGCGTGTGGAGATGCTGGACATCGCCAGCCTGTGCCTCAGCGGCGCCGGCCTGATGGACGAGGCCCTGGAGATGGCCCGCGAGGCTGTCGAGCAGGCCACCCGGCCGCCCCAGCTCCACACCGTGCTGCCGCGTGCTTTGGGCGCCCTGGCCCATGTCTATGCCCAGCTGGGTCAGTACGACGAGGCCGAGATGCTGCACATGCAGGCCTTGTCCCGCGCGCGGGAAAGCCAGGAACCCCACGCCATGACTCGGGCCTACACCAATGCCCTGCTGGCAGGAGCGCTGGCCATCGATGAACTGCGCCGCCGCGGCGAGGACCTGCAGGCCGACGCCATGGGCCAGCGTCAGCTGCGCCTGGCCTTCCAGGCGCGCTCGCAGATCGAGGCGCCGGAAATGCACCCGCGACAGCGCGCCTCCCTGCTGATGAACATCGGCATCGGCATGATGCATGGCGGGCGTCTGACCGAGGCGCAGGCCTTGTTCGAGGCGGGGCAGGTCCTGATCCGGCAAGAGGAACTGCCACATGCCTGGGCTTCGCTGCAGCATGCCCAGGGCGAATGTGCGCTCCTGGCGGGCGAGCTGGAGCGTGCGCGGGCCCTGCTAGAACCCCTTCTGCAGCCGGAGGCGCTGCAGGCCTATCCCTTCATGCGTGCCCCCTTGCTACGCAATGCCCTGCGCCTGTACGAGGCCTGTGGCGAGGCGGCGCGCGCCGCGCAGTACACCCAGCGCCTGCGGGAGCTGCAGGAGGACCAGGAGCGCCAGCGCCGGCAGGTGGGTGAGACCCTGCGCGCCCTGCGCCGCCAGACGCCGCAATGGCTTTCGGGTCAGCACGATCTCCTGCGCTAGGCTCCGGGCTTTTCTTCATCGCAAGGAGGGCCCATGGGCCTTCAGGACTTTCTTGCCGGCCCGGACCTGCTCGTCCAGCCCCTGGATGAAGCCGATGCGCCCCGCCTGCAGCGGCTGTTCGAGGCCTGTGCCGACTACTTCCAGCGCTGCGCCCTGCCCCTGGCTGCCGACGAGGCCCTGGTGGACCTGCGCAGCCTGCCCCCGGCGGATTTCGCCTGGGCGGCGCAATGGCACCTGGGCATCGTCCAACCTGGCAGCGACACGCTGCTCGCCTGCCTGCAGGTCTGCAGCGAGGCGCCGGCGGCGGGCGTCTGGCACTTGGGGCTGCTGATGGTCCACCCGGCGCAGCGGGGCCGCGGCCTGGCCCGCCGGCTGGTGGCCGCCCTGGAGGCCTGGGCGGCGCAGTGCGGCGCG
>NZ_JACJUG010000027.1 GCF_014174515.1 Mitsuaria sp. WAJ17 | reverse complement strand
GCCCCGGCCGAAGCTCCGAAGCCCAGAACCCCGGAGCGTCCCGCGGCGGAGCCGGCGCCCGCGGCAGCGGAAGCCCTCGCGGCGCAATCCCTGCCCGCGTCGGCCCCCGAGGACGCCGCCGACGCTGCGATGACGGCCCAGGACCTGGCCGCCCTGCCCCCACAGGGCGAGGGCCTCTGGCGCTACCGCCTGCGCCAGGCCGGCGCCGAAGGGCAGGCCTGGCTGCACTGGCAGTCCCAGGGCGAGGATTACGCCCTGCAGCTGCGCCGCCAGCTGCCCGGCCATCCCTTGCCCGGCTGGCGCAGCGAGGGCCGACGCGATGCCCTGGGCCTGGCGCCGCTGCGCTTCGCCGTGCTGCGCGGGCCGCGCGAGATGCAGGCGCTCAACTTCCGTCGCGAGCAGGGCGTGATCAGCTATTCCGCCAGCACCGAGCTGCAGCCCTTGGCGCCGGCCACGCAGGACCGCCTGTCGTGGTGGTTGCAGCTGCCCGCCCTGCTGCAGGCCTGGCAGGCCCGGCACGGCGCGCCGCTGCCGGGCCAGCGCTTCGAGATCCCGGTGGCCCTGATCCGCGGCGGCCTGCACCGCTGGCAGTTCAGCGTGCTGGGCCAGGAGGGCGGCCTGTGGCATCTGCGGCGCGGCGGCCTGGGCCCGCACGACACCCGTCTCGATGTGTGGCTGGACCCTTCGCGCCAGTACCTGCCCGTGCGCCTGCACCAGCAGATCGGCGAGGAGGAAGGCTGGGAAATGGAGCTGCAGGACGAGCTCGCGATCCCCGAGCCCCGCCCGGCCGTGTGATTTGTGACGCTACTGCCACAAATAAAAAACCCGCCAAGCGCCGATCAGCCAGGCTTTCTGCCACTATTTGATCGCGGTCGAGGCCGTTAGCAGGCCGGTTCCCCTTGAAACCGGTCCTGCCGACCGCAGTTGCTGGTCACAGGAGTCCATCATGCACATGCTCTACAACTCCCCCAGTTTCATCGTGGTCCAGTTTGACGTCCCTGTCGAACAGCTGCGCCATGACGGCCGTGATCTGCCCGCTCTGCAGCGCGGCGGCTTCGAGATCGTCGACAAGTTCTCCCGCAAGGAGATCTTCATCGAGGGCGCCCTGGCCCAGCAGTTCCAGGAGGGTGTGGAAGCCCTGATCGAGCAGGAGCCCAGCGAGGAAGAGCTGGACGACTTCATCGAGCGCTACGCCAACATGGGCCAGCAGCCCGTGGTGATGCACTGAGTGCTGCCGGGGGCCCGCTCATCGCGCCGAGCCCCTCTTCCCCCGTGTCTTTTGCGAGAGAGTTCACGAAAGCTGCCCCCGAACGGGACTTGTCCTTCCGCCTTCCCTGCGCCAAGATGGGTCGGACGCCGGGCCTGACAGCCCGGCGTTCCATTCATCCTCGCTGAGGAGAGGCCCATGGTGAAGCGTTTGGCAGAGCTGCGCGTCCTGGCATCGCCAGGCCTCCGGGACGCCCCCGTGATGGACCGCATGTGCTCGCACTTCGTGCTCACGCTGACGGTCAAGCACGCCAGCCGCTTCAATCTCCGCCGCGACTTCAACGGCCTGCTCTCCTTCACTGGCCGCCACCTCGTCTGGCCCCAGCGCGTGCTGACCCGGCTGCGCGCCTACCTCGCTCAGCGCTGCGCCCACAACGAGCTCTGGGCCGGCCACACCGAGCTCGACGACACCCGCTTCCTGGAGCGCCATGGCGTCTGGAGCGGCCCCTTCGCCGAGGCCACGCTCTTCTTCTATCTGGACGAATACATCAAGGATTCGCCCAAGGACATGATGGCCCTGCTGGCCAGCACCTGCGAGCACTTGGACCGCCAGCTCAAGCGCGAGTCCACCCTGGTCGAGAAGAACATCGCCTCCCTGGGCCATCTGCTGCAGCTGAACCCGGCCGAGCGCGCCATCCTGCTCTACGGCACCCTGGCCCGCTACCAGCGAGAGCTGCGCGGCGCCTTGGTCGAGTTCAAGGTCAACAACGCCCAGGAGGCTTTTGCCGCCATCGCGGCCGTGGCCGGCGTGGACGAGCGCGAGGTGGCCGAGGCCCTGCGCGCGGGCTCGCGCCTGGAGCGCATCGGCATGGTGGAGAACCTCATCTCCGAGCACAACATCACCGACCTGGCCGACCTGATGAAGGTCAGCGACCAGTTGCCCCCGGTGCTGATGCGCGAGTACCGCGACCCCAACGACCTGATGGCCGTCTTCACGCGGCCCGCCACGCGCAGCGAGCTTGGCCCCCAGGACTTTCAGTTCGTCGCCGAGGACCTCGCCCTGCTGGGCCAGCTGCTGCGCCATGCGGTGGCCCGCCACCAGGCGGGCGTCAATGTGCTGCTCTACGGCCCTCCCGGCACCGGCAAGACCGAGCTGGCCAAGGTGGCCGCGCAGGCGGCCGGTCTGGACCTCTATGAAGTCGAGTACGCGGACCGCGACGGCAACTCCCTCTCCGGCCGCGACCGCTACCGCTCCCTCCAGATCAGCCAGGTCTTCCTCAAGGCCAGCAGCAACGTCGCCCTGCTCTTCGACGAGGTGGAAGACGTCTTCCCGCCGCTGTCCGGCGACACCGTGCAGCTGATGGCCCGGCTTGACTCCGCGCTGGACATGCCCAGCGGCAACTCGGTCAGCGGCAAGGCCTGGGTCAACCAGATCCTTGAGAGCAACCCCGTGCCGGTGATCTGGGTCACCAACCGCATCGAGCAGATAGACCCTGCCTTTCGCCGCCGCTTCCAGTACCACCTGGAGCTCAAATCCCCGCCGCCCGGCGCGCGCCTGAGCCTGGTGCAGCGCGCCCTGGCCGAGGTGCCGGTGACGGCCGAGTTCCGCGAGCGCCTGGCGGCGCGGCGCGGCCTCACGCCGGCCCAGATCCGCACCGCCGTGCGCTTTGCGCAGCTGACCTGCGAGGAGGAAGCCCCGGCAAGCTACGAGCGCCTGATCGATCGCCAGCTGCTCAACGCCGACCGTGCCCTGGGCCACCAGTCACAGGAGCGCGACGAGCGCCGCCGCGTCACGCAGTATGAGTTGGACCTGCTGAACTGCGAATCCCGCTACGAGGTCGCCCGCATCGTGCAGGCCCTGCGCAAGCGCGGGCACGGCAACCTCTGCTTCTACGGCCCGCCGGGCACCGGCAAGACCGCCCTGGCCGAGCACATCGCCGAACAGCTGGGCCGGCCGCTGATGGTGCGCCAGGCCAGCGACCTCTCCAGCAAGTTCGTCGGCGAGACCGAGCAGAACATGGCCCGCATGTTCGAGTCCGCCGGTCAGGAAGGCGCCGTGCTGCTGCTGGATGAAGCCGACAGCTTCCTGCGCAGCCGCCGCATGGCCGAGCGCCACTACGAGGTCAGCGAGGTCAACGAAATGCTGGCCGGCATGGAGCGCTTCCCAGGCATCTTCATCTGCACCACCAATCTCTTCGAGGACCTGGACGAGGCCGCCCTGCGCCGCTTCGCCTTCAAGATCCGCTTCAAGCCCCTGCGCGCCGAGCAGCGTTGGACCATGTTCGAACGCGAGGCCGGCACCGCCCCCACGGCGGCCCAGCGCGAACGCCTGCAGCGCCTGGACAGCCTCACTCCCGGCGACTTCGCGGCGGTGCGCCAGCAGGGCGAGATCCTGGGCGAGACGCCCGGCGCCGAGGAATTCCTCGAACAGCTGGAGGCCGAGCACCGAGTCAAGCCCGAGGTGAGGCAGCAGCGGAGCATAGGCTTCAGGCACTGAAGGCCGCTGCGCGCCCAGCGCACGCCCGGGCGTGCGGCCCGGTGGCCGGGGCCCGCTTTGGCCTTAGGCTTGCTGCCCATGCTGCTGACACTCGCCGCCCTGCTGGTCTTCCTCACCGGCCTGGCCCATTCCTGGCTGGGCGAACGCTATCTGCTGCGCCGGCTCTTCAAGCGCGAGAACCTGCCCGCGCTGCTGGGCAGCACGGCCTTCACGACCGGCACGCTGCGCTTCGTCTGGCACCTGCTGACCCTGGTGTGGTGGGGCCTGGCCGTGCTGCTGATCCTGGCCGCGCGTGGGCCGCTGGAGACTCGCCTGATGCTGCAGATCTTCAGTGGCATCGCCGCGCTCTCGGCCCTCTTTCCCTTGTACTTCACAAGAGGCAGGCATCTGTCCTGGCTGGTCTTCTCGGCCATCGCGCTGCTGCTGTGGCTGGAGGCCAACGGGCGCTGAGCTCAGGGCTTCCTGGGCGGCACCGGCGTGATCTGCGAGGAGGTCAGCAGCCAGTGCCCCTTCGCCCAGTTGGCCGACAGGGCCGGCGTCATACGTACGAGGCGGGGGCTGTCGTCCATCTCCAGGGCCTCCACATAGGCGCGGGCCAGCGCCTTGAGGTCCTGCTGCGGCTCGACGAGAGGCTCGGGCGGGCTGGCGCAGGCGCCGAGCAGGAGTGCAGCCCGTGCGCAAGTCGCACGAGTCGCATGCTGCAGCTTCATTCCGGTCATGGCCAGGGCCTTGTCAGTGGGCAGGGCCCGCATACTCACGAACCCGCCGCGGCGGCCTGTCCTGCCGGTCATGCCTGCCACAGCGCGCTCCTGGTCGTTCATCCTTTCGCCCCCAATCCCCTCATGTACACCGCCACCTTCATCTTCGCCAAGGGCGACTGGGATGCCGAGTTCCATGCCCTTGATGCCACGATCGCCGACGCCGCACGCGCCCTCCCCGGCTATCTGGGCGAGGACAGCTGGGACAACGCCGAACGGGGCCTGGTCTGCAATGTTTACTACTGGGAGTCCCTGGAGGCGCTGCAGGCCCTGATGCATCACCCGGCCCACCTGGAGGCCAAGCGGCTGCAGGCCCGCTGGCTGCAGGGCTACCAGGTTCATGTGGCGCAGGTGCTCAGGTCCTATGGCGACGGCCGCCTGGCCCTGCCGAGCGGCACAGCGCCCCACCCCCAGCGGGGGGGCTGAGGCCCTCCTGCGCCCTGCCACAATCCGCCGCAGACGCCGCGCCGCAGCGGCAGGACAAGAGCTCCGCGGAGCAAGGAGGGTGGCATGCGTGTGCTGGGACCGGTGCTGGGCCTGTTCATGGCCTGGATCCTGGGCGACTGGTTCGGCTGGCGCGAGGGCGGCTTCCTGGCCCTGGGCGCCGTGATGGGCGGCGTGGCGGCCCATCTGCATCGCCGTGTGAGCCAGCTGCAGGGGCAGTTGGCGCAGGTGCAGCAGCAGCTCGTCACCCTGGTCGGCGGCACGGCGCCGGCGGCAACGGCCGCCGCCAGGCCAGCCACCAGTCCCTCAGCCGCCGGCATGTCCCCCGCCGCCAGGGCTGCACCCCCGGCCGCCCTGGCCGAGGCCACGGTGCGGCAGTTCGCCGCAGTGCTCGCCCCGCCAGACGCGCAGCCCACGCCCGTCGTCTCCCTGAACGACGAGGACCGCGCAGCGCCCCTGTCCGAGCTCCCCGAGACCCCGCCGGCAGCAGCGCCGCTCAAGACGACAGCGCACACCCCGCCCCCCGCGTCCGCCCGGCCTGCCGACCTGGAGCCTGACGAACGCAGCCTGGCCGTCACCAGCAGCCTGGGCGCCAGCGTGCTGGCCTGGTTCCGCGGCGGCAACACCATCGTGCGCGTGGGTGTGCTGGTGCTGCTTGTGGGCGTAGGCCTGCTGCTGCGCTATGCCGCCGAGCATGCAGTCATCCCGCTGCCCTGGCGCCTGGCCGGCAGCGCCCTGGGCGGCCTGGGCCTGACGGCGCTGGGTCTGCGCCTCACGCCCCAGCGCCGCGGCTACGGCCTCAGCCTGCAGGGGGCGGGCGTGGGTATCGCCTACATGAGCCTGTTCGCGGCCTTCCGGCTCTACGGCCTGATGCCCGCCGGCCTGAGCTTTGGCCTGATGGCCCTGCTCTGCGCCGCCATCACCGCCCTGGCCTTGAAGCAGGACGCCCTGCCCCTGGCAGCCCTGGGCTTCGGCGGCGCCTTCCTGGCCCCGGTGCTGGTGTCCACCGGCCAAGGTAGCCATGTGGCGCTGCTGAGCTACTACCTGCTGCTGAACGTCTCCATCGCGGTCATCGCGCGGCGCAAGCCCTGGACGCTGCTGCACCTGGAGGGCTTCGCCTTCACCCTGGGCATCGCCTCGGCCTGGGGCTTCAGCGCCTACCGGCCCGAGCTCTTCGCGAGCACCGAGCCCTTCCTGATCGCCCACTTCCTGCTGTACCTCTACATCGGCGTGCAGTACACCCTGCACATGATCGAGCGCAGCCCGCCAAGGCAAGACCTGGCCCTAGTCGATGGCAGCCTGGTCTTCGGCACGCCCATCGCCGCCTTCGGCCTGCAGGCGGCGCTGCTGCGCCAGCAGCCCCTGGCCCTGGCCTTCAGCGCGGCCGTGCTGTCCGGCCTCTACCTGGTGCTGGGCCGCGCCCTGCTGCGCCGCGCCGGCAGCCGCGTGCTGCTGCTGGTGGAAAGCACGCTGGCATTGGGCCTGGCCTTCCTGGCCCTGGTCACGCCCCTGGCGCTGGATGCGCGTTGGACCAGCGCTGCCTGGGCGCTGCAGGGGGCCGGCGTGCTGTGGATCGCCTTGCGCCAGCAGCGCCGCTGGGCCGCTGCGATGGGCCTGCTGCTGCAGGCCCTGGCCTGCCTGGCCTACTGGAGCCATCAGGCCGGCCTGCCTGGCGCGCCAGGCGGGTGGCTCTTCCTGAACAGCGCCTGGCTGGGTCTCGGCCTCCTGGTGCTGGCCCTGATGTTCAGCAGCCACACGCTGCAGCGCCAGCCGCGCGACAGCGCCATGGCCCAGGCCTTCGCCGAGCCGGTGATGTCCTGGATGCTGCTGGCCGGCGCCCTGCTTCAGCTGTGGGCCGGCGGCATGGCCGAGCTGGGCCAGTGGGACCAGGCCCGCTATCGAGAAGCGCTGCTGGCCGCCGGCTGGAGCGCCCTGCTGGCCGTGGCAGGGGAGGGCCTGCGCCGGCGCTTGCGTTGGCCGGCCCTGGGCCTGGCGGCACAGGGGCTGGCGGGACTGGGCCTGCTCCTGGGCATCGGCGCGCTGCTGCTGGCGCTGACCCGTATCGTCGGCAGCGCCGAGACCCTGCTGCTGCGCCAGGGCGGGCTGGACATTGCCCTGCTGGGCCTCCTCGCCACGGGGTGGCTGCTGCGGCGCCAGGACCTCGACGCCCAGGCTCCGCCGCCCGCCAGCCGCCAGCTCCTGCTGACCCTGGGCAGCTGGCACCTGCTGCTGCACGCCGGCGCCCTGCCGTATGCCCTGGCCGTGGCCTACATCGGCCGCCATGAAGCCTGGACGCCCGCGGCCCTGATGCTGCTGCCCACCCTGATCGCCCTGGCCCTGATGAGCCCGCGCCTGGCGCCACGCTGGCCGGTGCGACACCATCGGGACTGGCTGCGACAGACGGTGCTGCGACCCTGGCTGGCCGTGCTGGCGGGCTGGAGCCTGCTGGCCAATGGCGTGGGCAACGGTCGCATGGATCCCCTGCCTTCGCTGCCCCTGCTCAACCCGCTGGACCTCGCTCACGGCCTGGCCCTTCTGTATGCCCTGCGCCTTGGCCGGGGCGAGCCCGAGGGCCGCCTGGGCAGCGCCTGGCTTCGCGGGGGTGTAGCCCTGGCCTTCTTCTGGCTCAACAGCCTGCTGGTGCGCACCCTGCACCAGTGGGCCGGCACGCCCCTCTGGCTGGACGGCGCCTTGGGCAGCAGCCTGGTGCAGACCGGACTGAGCCTGCTATGGACGCTCAGCGCGCTGGCCACCATGGGCTGGGCCACCCGCCGGGCGCCTGCGCGCCTGGCCCGCGGCGCCTGGATGGTGGGCGCCGGCCTGCTGGGTGTGGTGGTGCTCAAGCTCTTCCTGCTGGACCTCGCCATGCTCAACAGCCTCATGCGCATCGCCAGCTTCCTGGTGGTGGGCCTGCTGATGCTGGTGATCGGCTACGTCGCCCCTCTGCCGCCGGCCGCCGGCGGCGTCGATGCAAAGGCCGGCGCATGAAGCCCTTGCGCCGTCTGCCCGGCCTGAGCGGCCTGGCCCTTGCCGCCTGCCTGGTTTTCGGCTTTCGCGTCAATGCGGCCGGTGCCGCGCCGCCCGCCGCCAGCCAGGCCGCCCCGGCGCCGGCCACCGTCTGGGCGCCGCTGCAAGCCCAGGCCGGCGGCGGCCTGCAGCGCCTGGCACTACCGTGGACGCTGCTGAGCGCCGCCCGAGACGCCCGGCTGGAATCCGTGCAGGTGCTGGACGCACAGGGTCAGGTCTTGCCCAGCGCCTGGGCCGGGCAGCCCCCCGATGCACAGTCCCGGCGCGAGCTGAACGTGCCGCTGTGGGCCTGGCCGGACGAGACTCAGGCCCCGGACGCCAGCCGCTCCCTGGACATCGAGTTGGACCCGCAGGGCCGCATCCGCCGCGTGCAGGTCCCTGCCCAGGCCCAGCCACGTGCGCACGCCGCGGGCAGCGTGCGCTGGCTGCTGGACCTGTCCGCCCTGCGCGATCCCGCCGAGCGCCCGCTGGACCTGCAGCTGGACTGGCCGACCCCATCCGGGGGTCAGGCCTTGACCGTGCAGCTGCAAGCCAGCGACGACGCCCAGCATTGGCGGCCCCTGCGCAGCGCCCAGCTGCTGGACCTGCCCGCTGCGGCCCCGGCGCCTGCCCTGAAGCTCCGGCGCATCGACTGGCCCCTGGACCAGGCCCTGCCGCCCTATCTGCGCCTGCAATTCGACACGCAGGTCGCGCTGCGCGCGGTCACCCTGGGCATCGAAAGCCGGCAGCGCCCGGGCCTGGCCATCGAGAGCCTGTCTTGGCAGCCCGAGGCGAGGCAGACCAGCGAGCCGCCGCGATGGCGACTGGACCTGCCCCTTGCGCTGCGCCCGGAGGCCCTGCGGGTGCAGCTGCCGGCCCTCAACCAGCTGCTGAGCCTGCGCCTGGAGCAGCGCCAGCAGGAAGGTCAGGCCTGGCTGCCGGTGCAGCGCTTCGTCGCCTGGCGCATGCAGCGAGGAGGCGTGGAGGGGCAGTCGCCCGCCGAGCCCGTCCAGGCCTCCGCGGCCCGGCAGTGGCGCCTGGTGGCGGAAGGACCGGTGCCGGCCGCGCTGGCCCAGGGGGCGCTGAGCCTTCAATGGCTGTGGCGCCCGCCGCAGCTGGTCAGCCTGCTGCCGGCGGACCCGGTCCTGCTGGCGGGACTGCGCCTGAAGCTGGGATCCCCAGCGCCGGGGCCCGGTCACCTGGCCCTGCAGACCCTGATGCCAGGCTACCAGCCGGGCAGCGAGTACCAGCTGCCAGAGGCCCGGCCCGGTGCGGCCCAGGTCCAGCCCGCGCCGGCAGCCCCCCCCGCCTGGGAGGACCCTGCCACCCGCAAGCGCTGGGGCCTGTGGGCCGTGCTGGGTCTCAGCGTGCTGGGACTTGCGGGCCTGGCCTGGCGGCTCAAGGGCGAGCTGGGCGACGGCGAGCCGCCGCAGGCCTGAGCAGTCGGCCATCCTGCCATGGCCGGCCGCCCAAGCGGCGCGAGTGCTAGCATCCAGGATCAGCGCCACAGCAACTGCCCCATGCCTGCCACCTACCCTCCCCTGGCCCTGGCCTGCGACGCCCTCGCCCTGCTCGGCCTACTGGCCACCTGGCCCTTCAACCTGCAGTACCTGCTGCAGGGCGGCAGCCTGGCGCCCGCGGCCTTCTTCGGTGCGGCCCTGCTCACGCCGCTGACCACGGCCTTCACCATCGACCTCTACATCAGCGCCCTGGCCTTTTCGCTGTTCGCGTGGGTGGATGCCCGCCGCACGGGGGTCCGGCGGCCCTGGCTCTATGTGATGCTGTGCTTCTGCGTCGGGCTGGCTTTCGCCCTCCCGCTGTACCTGGCTCGGCGCGAGCAGGCCCTGGCGCGGACGGGCGGCAGGCGCTGAACCCGTTGGAGGGCGCACGCCCCCCCCGGCGCCGGCCCATGACCGAGCCCGAGCCCACGACAAAGACCCCTTGCAGCGGCCCGAGTCGGCCGTATTTGGCATGAGCGGCGGTGGCCGTAGGCCTGGCAGCAACGGCGGCTGTTAAACTCCACCCCATTGCTGCCGTCTCGCTTTCCTCTGCAGCATTCTGTGCGCCCCTCCCCGCCCTGCGCGGCCCGGCGGACGCCACGGCCAGCAGCCGTCCTTCCCGGGGGACGCCCGCGACACCAGGCAAGCTCGTCTGGCTCAACGATTCCGGACCCCGGCGTGGCCGGCATGTCCAGTGCGGAATCCTGAACTGCACACCCGCAACGCATACGGTCGGTGGCACCGCCCGTGTGTCCCTGAAATGCCTCCGCCCGCGCGTTCGGCCTCCGACGCTCCGGCACCCGTCAGCTGATGGCCCCCGCGCCCCTGCGACCGCCGCATGCGGTGCGGCGGCTGCGCCAGGCCGGCGGCGTTGACCCCCAACGATTCAACAAAGGACAGATCCATGGCCAAAGAAGAACTGATCGAGATGCGCGGCAAGGTCGATGAAGTGCTGCCGGATTCGCGCTTTCGCGTGACCCTGGAGAACGGGCACACGCTGGTGGCCTACACCGGTGGCAAGATGCGCCGCCACAACATCCGCATCCTGGCCGGCGACCAGGTCTCGCTGGAACTCTCGCCCTACGACCTCAACAAGGGCCGCATCACCTTCCGTCACCTGGAAACTCGCGGCCCCATGGGCGCCGCGCCCCGCCGCCGCTACTGATCGGCGTCCCGGCCCCGGCCCTGGGGCAGTGCAACAGGCCTCCCTTTGTGGAGGCCTTCTTCATCGCGCCGCGCAGCTCAATGCCAGCGAGGGGCCGCGCCGCTGGCGCGGATCGCCAGCGCATTGCCGCTGGGGTCGCGGATGGACAGGGTCCAGCACTCATCGACCCGGCCTTCGTGATGGCAGTGCGGCGGCACCTCGAAGCGCGTGCCAGCGGCCATGAGGCGCTGGGCCAGATTGCGCCACTGCGGCAGCGCGAGGCAGACGTCCAGCGCAGCGGGCCCAGGCTCGGGCGCGCAGGACTCATCCATCCACACGGCCAGGCGGGTGCCGAAGAAGTCGAAGGACAGCGCCCGGTCAGCAGGCGCCGACTCCCGGCAGCCCAGCAACTCGCCATAGAAGGCGCGGGCCTGGCCCAGGTCACGGACGTGGATCGTCCAGGCCGTCGGCCGGGTGTCCACAGGAGCGGCGGTGGCGGTCAACATCCTTGAATCTCCCGACAATCTTGGATACCGGAGGACACGGATATGCAACTTCTTGTTGCAATGGCTGTCCAGAATAGCCAAGCCGCCGCGCCCTGGCGAGCCTGACGGGGGCCACTTGCGCGCATGCGACGCCCGCCTGTCCCTCAAAGCTGTGGCATCGTGTGGCGCATGAGCAAGGAACTGCCCTCGACCCTCAAGCTGCTGACGATCTGGCTGCTGATCCTCACCGCCCTCTTCCTGGCCGTGCAGGCCTGGCAGCACCAGCGCGAACGCCCGCGCTTCACCCTCAACGATCGCGAGCTGCGCCTGCAGCGAGGCCCGGACGGCCACTTCCACTGGCCCGGCCGTCTGGCGGGGCAGGCCACGGTCTTCCTGGTGGACACTGGCGCCACCACCACAGCCCTGCCCCGCGCCCTGGCCGAGCAGCTGGGGCTGCGGCCGCTGGAGTCTCTGCGCAGCAACACCGCTGGCGGCATGGTCGAGGGCTATTCGGCCGAGGTGGACCTGAGCCTGGAGGGCGGCCTGCAGGCCCCCCGCCTGCGCGTGGTCGTACTGCCGGCGCTGGACGCCCCCCTGCTGGGCATGGACGTGCTGGGCCGGCTGAAGTTCAGCCAGCACGAAGGAGAATTCACCGTGGAGCGCCCATGAAGCTCATTCGTCCTTGCCTGCGCCGCTGCGGCGCCGTCTTCCTCTTCCTGCTGATGGCCGCCAGCGCGCAGGCCCAGGACTGCCCGCCGGCGCTGCCGGCCCCCAATCCCGCCCTGCTGGCCCAGCCCCCCGCCAGCGCCCCCGACCGCGGCCTGCTGTGGCAGCTGGAGAAGGACGGGCGCAGCGCCTGGCTCTACGCCAGCATCCACCTGGGCCGACCGGAGTGGCTGATCCCGGGCCGCCGCCTGCAGGCGGCCTTGGCGGCCAGCGACACCCTGGCCCTGGAGCTGAACCTCGGCGATCCCCAGGTGATGCAGACCATGGCCGCCCCCGTCCCGGGCCGCCCCATGCTGGCGCTGCCCGCCGAGCTGCAGTCCCGCATGCAGGCCCTGGCCCAGCGCTACTGCCTGGACCTCTCGCCCTATGCCCGCCTGCACCCCGTCCTGCAGCTGGGTCAGTTGGTGGTACAGAGCGCCCGGGATGAGGGCCTGGGCGCCGAATTCGGCCAGGAGATGGGGCTGATGATCCAGGCGCAGCTGCGCGGGCTCAGGATGGCCGGACTGGAGACCCCCACCCTGCAGCTGCAGGCCTTGATCCCGGCCAGTCGTCAGGAGGCGCTGGAGGAGGTGCGCGAGGGCCTGCGCCAGCTGGAATCGCCCGAGGTACGCCGCCAGACCCGCCTCCTGGCCGAAGCCTGGGACCAGGGCGATCTGGCCACCCTGGAGGCCTATCCGCAATGGTGCGACTGCGTCCACACGCCTGCTGACCGCGCCTCGCTGAAGCGCACCATCGCAGACCGCAATCCCGGCATGGCCGAGGGCATAGACCGGCTGCATGCCAAGGGCCAGCGCCTGCTTGTGGCCGTGGGCGCCCTGCACATGACGGGCGAGGACAGCCTGCTGGTGGCCCTGCGGGCGCGTGGCTTCAGGGTCACGCAGCGCTGGCCGGAGCCGCGCTGAGCAGCGCTCCGCCTGCCCTTGGCGCTACCATCGCGCCATCATCCCAGGAGGCCCCATGGCAGACAGCAGCAGCTTCAGCAAGTTCGTGCCCGGTTTCGAGTTCCTGCAGGGCCTGGTCAAGAATGCCGGCGCCGCCCTGCCGGGCATTGGCCAGTGGGTCGCGCCCACGCTGAACCCAGAGGAGCTGTCCAAGCGCATCGAGGAGCTGCGCACCGTGCAGTTCTGGCTGGAGCAGAACGCGCGCATGCTGGGCGCCACCATCCAGGCGCTGGAGGTGCAGCGCATGACGCTGTCCACGCTGAAATCCATGAACGTGCCCCTTGCCGAGCTGGGCGAGACGCTCAAGGTGCCGCCCATGCCGGAGTACAAGCTGCCCGACATGCCGGGGATGGCGGCCCCGACGCCCAAGGCGCGCAAGCCCGCCGCCAAGCCCGCGCCCAAGGCCGCCGATCCCGCCACCGCGCCGGGCCTGGGCGCCGTGGACCCCATGCAGTGGTGGTCGGCCCTGAGCAACCAGTTCACCCAGTTGGCCACCCAGGCCATGAAGGACGGCGCCACGGATGCCGCCAAGAACCTGGCCGGCGCCATGGTCAAGCAGAGCTTCGATGCCGCCGGCGAGACCATCAAGAAGGCCGCAGCCATGCCGCTGAACGTAGCCAAGAGCGCGGCCGCAGCCGCAGGGGCCGCGGCCGGGGCTGCCGCGAATGCGGCGGCCAAGCCCGTGGCGAAGGTCTCCACCCGCAAGGCCCCGGCCCGCAAGCGCGGCAGCGCGCGCTGAGCGCACTGGCCCAGGCTTCCCGCGACGGTTCGCAGCCGACCCAAGCCCAAGCTCAGGCCCTTTGCCCTGTTGCGCGAATGGCCGCCCCCCGCATCCCGCCCATCCAGAGCCTGCTGGCCTTCGAGGCCGTGGCCCGGCTGCGCAGCGTGAGCCTGGCGGCCGAGGAGCTCAGCGTGACGCCCAGCGCCGTCAGCCACCGCATCCGCCAGCTGGAGTCGCAGCTGGGCTTCAAGCTCTTCGGCCGGGACTTCAGCCCTTCCGATGAAGGCCAGCGCTACCTCCCCTCGGTGCGCCAGGGGCTCAAGGCGCTTCAGCAGATCCCGCGGCCCGAGGGCGCCCATCTGCAGTCCGCCCGCCTGCGCCTGGCGGTGACGCCCACCTTCTCGCGCCAGATCCTGCTGCCGCGCCTGGCCCTGTTCCGCCACGCCTATCCCGAGGTCGAACTGGTGATGCAGGTGGCCATCCCGCTGGCCAACACCAAGGCCGAAGACGCCGACCTGGAAATCCGCTACGGCACCGGCGACTACCCCGGCCTGGAATACCGACGCATCCTCAGCGACGAGCTCACGCCTGTCTGCAGCCCCGAGTACCTGCATGAGTTCGGCCCCTTCGAGGGCTTCGATACCGCCCAGGACATCCGGCGCGCCCGCCTCATCCGCAGCCCGCTGGACCCCTGGAGCACCTGGTTCGAGGCCCACGGCATCCACCTGGACGAGCCCCGCGCCGGCGCGCAGTTCAACGACGTCGGCCTGGTGCTAGACGCCGCGGCGGCCGGCTTCGGCGTGGCGCTGATGCGCATGAAGCTGGGCCTGACCTGGCTGGACAGCGGCCGGCTGCTGCGCCTCTCGCCCCGCGCCGTGCCCTCGCCCTTCCACCACTATCTGTGCTGGAAGCCGGGGGCGATGGAGCGCTGGGAGTGCGCGGCGTTTGCGGACTGGCTGTTCAAGGCGCTGGGCTAGCATCGCGGCATGCCGGTCACGCCCTTTCATTTCGGCCTGGGTGCCGCCCTGCACGGCGCTGCGCCCCGCCATCTGAGCTTCCTCGCCTTCTGCGCCGCCAACGTGCTGATCGACGTGGAGTCCGTCTGGAACCTCCTGCGCGGACAGCCCCAGGTCCATGCCTTCTTCCATACCTATGTCGGCGCAACGCTCGCCGGCCTCGCGACGGCCGCGCTGTCCGGGCTGTGGCGGCGCTGGCGGCTGGGGCAGCCGCTGCCGCCGCCGTACCGGCGCTCGCTCCTGCTCGGCGCCCTGCTCGGTGCCTGGAGCCACGTGATGCTGGACAGCATCATGCACACCGACATCCGCCCGCTGGCGCCGTTCAGCGAGTCCAACGCGCTCTTTCGCCTCATCGCGCTGCCCGAGCTGCACCTGATCCTCCTCGGGCTGGGTATGCTGGGCGGAATGGCCGCCTGGCTGCGGCGGCTGCAAGAGGGAGACCGTTGAGCATGCACGTCGAGACCCTGACGCTGGAGCGTGTGTTCGATGTGCAGCGGCCGACCATCGGACGCAGCCGCGACACCACCTCGGACTTCTCCTTCGAGGCACAGGGCCGCAAGGTGTACGGCCTCAACGCGGCCGGCACCCCGAGCCTGAAGGCGGGCGACCGGGTCAGCTTCGTGCTCCGGGAGTCCGGCAACTTCCAGTCGCTCGTGGGATGGCACAACCACACCACGGGCGAGGACGTGCTGCCCAGGCACCGCTCCCTGGGCCGCGGCCTCTTCCACGCCGGAGTCATCCTGGTCTTCGGATGGATGATGTTCTCGACGGCGGAGCAGCCCGGCGTCCGTCTCATGACTGGCGGCCTGCTGGCCCTGTTCGTCCTGTTCGCCATCAGCACCGTGCAGAACGCCTGGCAAGGCCAGCAGGCGGCCCGTGTCATCCGGTCACTGCGGGAATCAGCCGAGGGCCGCTGACAACAGCTTGACGCCTCCGCGATGACGGCCTCCGGATCTACCCTGTGTCCGTCCCCGCTTTGAAATTTCCTCAAAGCCGCGCCCGCGAGGATTCACGCCGCGCCTGATCCTGGCACCGCACCATCGCTCCCCAGCGGCTCCTTCCCCCGAGCCCACCACAAGAGCGACTGGAGACAACCATGGTCTGGCAACAGGTCTACAACCCCTTTGACAACATGCTGCTCAGCACGCTGGTGGCCGCCATCCCGGTGGTGGTCATGCTGCTGGGCCTGGGCGTGTTCCACCTCAAGGCCCATGTGGCCGCGGCGGCCGGCCTGGCGAGCGCGATGCTGATCGCCATCGTGGCCTTCGGCATGCCGGTGGGCATGGCCACGCGGGCCGCGCTGCTGGGCGGGCTCACCGGCCTGCTGCCCATCGGCTGGATCGTGCTGAACATCATCTTCCTGCACCAGCTGACCGAGCAAAACGGCAGCTTCAAGGTGCTGCAGGACTCCATCGCTGGCATCACGCAGGACAGGCGCCTGCAGCTGCTGCTGATCGCCTTCGCCTTCGGCGCCTTCTTCGAGGGCGCGGCCGGCTTCGGCACGCCGGTGGCGGTGACGGCGGCCATCCTGATCGGCCTCGGGTTCTCGCCGCTGGCCGCCTCGGGCCTTTCGCTGATCGCCAACACCGCGCCCGTGGCCTACGGGGCCCTGGGCACGCCGGTGATCACGCTGGCCAAGGTGCATGGCTACGACCTGATGGCCGTCTCCGGCATGATCGGCCGCCAGCTGCCGTTCTTCTCGCTGCTGGTGCCCTTCTGGCTGATCTGGGCCTTCGCCGGGCGCAAGGCCATGATGGAGATCTGGCCCGCCATCCTGGTGACCGGCCTCTCCTTCGCCATCCCGCAGTACCTGGTGAGCAACTTCATCGGCCCGGAGCTGGTGGACGTGATCGCGGCCATGGTCTCCATGAGCTGCCTGGTGGGCTTCCTGCGCGTCTGGCAGCCGAAGACCGTGTGGACCTCCGTCTCGCTGAAGGGCCATGAGAAGGACGGCGGCACCGCGCTGCCGCCGCAGAAGCCGCAGGTGCATCCGCGCAGCACCGTGATCAAGTCCTGGACGCCCTGGGTGATCCTGACCGTCTTCGTCTTCGCCTGGGGCCTGCCGGCCACCAAGAACGCGCTGAACGGGATCTTCGCGCCCAAGTTCGCCATCGAGGGCCTGCACAAGCTGGTGCAGAAGGTCGCCCCCGTGGTGCCGACCCCGCACAACGAGGCGGCCGAATACGTGTTCAACCTGCTGTCGTCCACCGGCACGGGCATCCTCGTCGCCGCGATCGTCGGCGGCCTGGTCATGGGCTACGGCATCCCGGCCCTGGTGCGCACCTTCTTCAAGACGGTCTGGCTGGTGCGCACCTCGCTGTTGACCATCGTGCTGATGCTGGCCCTGGGCACGCTGACACGCTACAGCGGCCTGGACACGACGCTGGGCCTGGCCTTTGCCGGCACCGGCGTGCTCTACCCCTTCTTCGGCACACTGATGGGCTGGCTGGGCGTGGCGCTGACGGGCTCGGACACGGCGTCCAACGTGCTCTTCGGCGGCATGCAGAAGGTGGCGGCCGAGCAGCTGGGCCTCAATCCCAATCTGATGGGCGCGGCCAACAGCTCGGGCGGCGTGATGGGCAAGATGATCGACGCGCAGTCCATCGTCGTGGCCTCCACCGCCACCCGCTGGTTCAACCACGAGGGCGACATCCTGCGCTACGTCTTCTTCCACAGCATCGCCCTGGCCTGCCTGGTGGGGATCCTGGTCACGCTGCAGGCCTATGTGCCGCCCTTCACCTGGATGGTGAGGTAAGCCGCCGCTGCGGCCCCCGGGCGGGGCTAAAGTGCTGCCCTGAGCCCCGCCCCTGCACGAAACCCCAGCCATGAACGCGAACGACGCCGCCACGCTCTCTCCCGCCGAGCGCGCCCAACGCCAGCACCGCCTGGTGCAGGCCCTGCGCGGTCTGCTGCCTGCCCATGCCATCCTGTGGCAGGCCGAAGAGACCACGCCCTACGAGTGCGACGGTCTCTCCGCCTACCGAGCCCGCCCCCTCGCCGTGGCCCTGCCCGAGACCGAGGCGCAGGTGGCCGCCGTGCTGCGCTGCTGCCTGGCGCTGGAGATCCCCGTGGTGGCGCGCGGCGCCGGCACCGGCCTCTCGGGCGGCGCGCTGCCGCATCCGGACGGCCTGGTGCTCTCGCTCGCGCGGCTGAACCAGATCCTGGACATCGACCCCCTCGCCCGCACCGCCCGCGTGCAGTGCGGCGTCCGCAACCTCGCCATCTCAGAGGCAGCCGCGCCCCTGGGCCTCTACTACGCGCCGGACCCCAGCAGCCAGATCGCCTGCACCATCGGCGGCAACGTCGCCGAGAACTCGGGCGGCGTGCACTGCCTCAAATACGGCCTGACGCTGCACAACGTGTTGCGGGTCAAGGGCTACACGGTGCGCGGCGAGGCCGTCGAGTTCGGTTCCGAGGCCCTGGACGTGCCAGGTCTTGACCTGCTGGCCACCGTGGTCGGCAGCGAGGGCATGCTGGCCGTGGTGACCGAGGTGACAGTGCGCCTGCTGCCCCGCCCCATCCTGGCGCGCTGCATCATGGCCAGCTTCGACGACATCCGCAGGGCCGGCCAGGCGGTGGCAGACATCATCGCCGCCGGCATCATCCCCGCTGGCCTGGAGATGATGGACAAGCCCATGACCGCCGCCGTGGAGGACTTCGTCCACGCCGGCTACGACCTCACGGCCGAGGCCATCCTGCTGTGCGAGAGCGACGGCACGCCGGACGAAGTCGAGGAGGAGATCGAACGCATGAGCGCCGTGCTGCGCGAGAGCGGCGCCACGCAGATCTCGGTGAGCGCCGATGAAGCCCAGCGCCTGCGCTTCTGGAGCGGCCGCAAGAACGCCTTCCCGGCCTCCGGTCGCCTGAGCCCGGACTACATGTGCATGGACTCCACCATCCCGCGCAAGCGCCTGGCCGACATCCTGCTGGCCATCGCCGAGATGGAGAAGGAGTACGGCCTGCGCTGCGCCAACGTCTTCCACGCGGGCGACGGCAATCTGCACCCGCTGATCCTCTTCGATGCCAACGACCCGGACCAGCTGGAGCGCTGCGAGCGCTTCGGCGCCGAGATCCTGGAGACCAGCGTGGCCCTGGGCGGCACGATCACGGGCGAGCATGGGGTGGGCATCGAGAAGCTCTCGTCCATGTGCGTGCAGTTCAGCCCCGAGGAGCTGCAGCAGATGCGCGACTTCAAGGCCGCCTTCGACCCGCAAGGCCTGCTCAACCCCGGCAAGCTCATCCCCAGCCATGCGCGCTGTGCGGAATACGGCAAGATGCATGTCCGTAAAGGCCTGCTGGCCTTCCCTGATCTGCCGAGGTTCTGAATGACCGCATCCGCCATGCCCTCCCCCCGCACCGCGCCGGCCGACCTGGGCCGGCTGCAGGCCCGCATCCGCGAGGCCGCGGCAGGGGGTCAGGTCTTGCAGATCCAGGGCCAGGGCAGCAAGCATTTCTATGGCGGCGAGCCTCGGGGCGAGTGGCTGGACCTGACGGAACTGCCGGGCCTGAGCGGCATCAGCGCCTACGAGCCCAGCGAGCTGGTGGTGACGGCCAAGGCTGCAACGCCGCTGTCCGAGCTGGAGACCCTGCTGGCCGGGCAGGGCCAGCACCTGGCCTTCGAGCCGCCGCGCTTCGAGGGCCGCGGCACCGTGGGCGGCATGGTGGCCGCGGGCCTCTCCGGCCCCTCGCGCGCCACCCAGGGCTCGCTGCGTGACCATGTGCTGGGCCTCACCATGATCAATGGCCGCGGCGAGCTGCTCAGCTTCGGCGGCACCGTGATGAAGAACGTGGCCGGCTACGACCTGCCCCGCCTCATGTGCGGCGGCCTGGGCGTGCTGGGCGTGATCGCCGAGGTCTCGCTGAAGGTGCTGCCCCTGCCGGTGGCGCGCTGCACCCTGCGCTTCGACATGCCCGAGGCCGAGGCCCTGCAGCAGATGAACCGCTGGTCCGGCCTGCCCCTGCCCCTGCGTGCCAGCGCGGCCTGGGACGGTGCCCTGGTGCTGGAGCTGGCCGGTGCCGAGCGTGCCGTGGCCGCGGCCCGGCGCGAGCTGGGCGGTGAACTGATCCCCGAGGACCTGGCCGCCGGCTTCTGGCGCGGGCTGCGGGACCACAGTGACGAGTTCTTCGTCGGCGCCCACCGCGCGGTGCAGGGGGGTGCCAAGCTGTGGCGGCTCTCGCTCCCGCAGACGGCGCCCAGCCTGCGCATCCCCGGCGAGCAGATGATCGAGTGGGGCGGCGCCCAGCGCTGGGTGACCACCCCCCTGCCCGCGGCGCAGCTGCGCGAGCTGGCCGCGCAGGCCGGCGGCCACGCCACGCTGTTCCGCGCGCTGGACAAGTCCGACGGCGTGTTCAGCCCCCTGAGCGCACCGCTGGCCCGCATCCATCGCGAGCTCAAGACCGCCTTCGACCCGGCCGGCATCTTCAACCGCGGCCGGCTCTACCCCGATTTCTGACCCCCTCTTGCCATGCAGACCCGCCTCGCCCCCGAGTTCCTCAACACCGCCGCCGGCGAGGCGGCCGAGGCCATCCTGCGGCGCTGCGTTCATTGCGGCTTCTGCACCGCCACCTGCCCCACCTACCAGCTGCTGGGCGACGAGCTGGACGGCCCGCGCGGCCGCATCTACCTGATCAAGCAGGTGCTGGAGGGCGCCGAGCCCACCCGCGCCACGCAGGCGCACCTGGACCGCTGCCTCACCTGCCGCAACTGCGAGAGCACCTGCCCCTCGGGCGTTCAGTACGGGCAGCTGCTGGAGATCGGCCGCGAGATCGTGGACCGCAAGGTGCCCCGGCCCGCCACCGAGCGCGCCGCGCACTGGCTGCTGCGCGAGGGCCTGACCTCGCCCGTCTTCCCGGCGGCCGCGAAGCTGGGCCAGGCCCTGCGCCCGCTCGTGCCCGCGGCCCTGCGCGAGAAGCTGCCGCCCAAGGCCGGCCCGCGCGCCCATCAGTGGCCCACCCGCACGCAGCCCCGCAGGATGCTGATGCTGATGGGCTGCGTGCAGCCCGCGCTGATGCCCAACATCAACGCCGCCACCGCCCGCGTGCTGGACGCCATCGGCATCCAGACCCTGGTGGCCGATGACGCCGGCTGCTGCGGCGCCATCCGCGCCCATCTGCATGACGAGGCCGGCGGCCTGGACGACATGCGCCGCAATATTGACGCCTGGTGGCCGCTGGTCGAAGGCCTCGCCGGCGCAGGCCCGGTCGAGGCCCTGGTGATGAACGCCTCCGGCTGCGGCGTGATGGTCAAGGACTACGGCCGCCTGCTGGTCCACGACCCGGCCTATGCCGAGCGCGCCGCACGCATCAGCGCCCTGTGCAAGGACGTCAGCGAACTGCTGACCCCCGAAGTCAGCGCCCTGCAGCAGGCCCTCGAGCGCGCCCAGGCGGCGTCACCCCAGCGCCCGCGCCTGGCTTACCACCCGCCCTGCACGCTGCAGCACGGCCAGCAGCTCAAGGGCGGCGTGGAGGCCCTGATGCGCGCGCTTGGCTTCGACATCCAGGTCTCGCGCACCGAAAGCCATCTGTGCTGCGGCTCCGCCGGCACCTACTCCCTGCTGCAGCCCCAGCTCGCTCATCAGCTGCGCGACCGCAAGCTCGCCGCCCTGGCGCCGCTGCAGGCGGACTGCACGGTGTCGGGCAATATCGGCTGCATCCAGCATCTGCAGTCGGGGACGACGCAGCCGGTGCGGCATTGGGTGGAGGTGCTGGATGAGGCGCTGAGTCCGGGCTGAGTCACTCGCCGAGCTCGCCAGCGCCATCGCACCGCCGGTGGCCTGCCGACGAAATATAGTTTCGGCAACACAGCCCCCTCGCTGCGGGACTCGCCGCGATTCACGACGCCCTCACCATGGAACCTCTGCACACACCTTGGCCGAGCCTGCTGAACGCCGGCCGCCAGTCCCTGCGTCTGGGCGTCGTCGCACTGTCCATCGCATGGGCCGGCACGGCGCCTGCGGCACCGGCCTGCGATGCCCAGGCGGTTGGATCGCAGGACTACCTGAAGGCCACCCGTCTCGTCGAGCAGCTGCCTGACTTCCAGGCCTGGACGGGCTGGCACCGACGACCCACGGCCTTCGGCATGCCCATGGATGGCCAGGTCCGGACCGGGGGGCGGTGCTACTGGTCGGTGTCGGTCTATGCGGACGAGGGCGATCACCTGTCGCTGTGGAACGTGTTCCTGGTCCACCTGGGCAGCGGTGACATGCTCGTCAGCGACGTCACCGGCGGAGAACCGCTGTCCCTGCAGGCATGGCGGCGCAAGTACGGCCCACTCCCGGACAGCCCGGCGGGCAAGCGCTGATGAAGTCCTGCCGGCCTGCCTGGGCCGCCACTCAGCCCATCGCCGCGCGCCGGATGCCCGGCTCCAGGATGAAGAACTGCGGCTTCAGCGCCGACATCGGCCCGCGCAGCTTCTCGACGTCATGCGCCGGAGCGTGCACCTCGAGCCGCACAAGCTCGGCCACCTGCAGCAACTGGCCCAGCAGACCGCCGACGTTCTCAAGATGGGCGAGCAGCGCCTCAGCGTTGACATAGCCCTCCCGGCAATGGGCGGCCTGGCCGCTGAAGGAGAAGGCGTAGTGCCGGCATCCAGGCTCCTGACGGGTGATCTCCACCAGCTGCCTGCTCAAGGCCTTGAAGGCCGGGACCTTGTCCTCGTGGATCTCGAAGTAGGGCGCGATCGTGCAGTCGGTGTCGTCCTTGAACATGGCGTCTCCTCCTTGTCATGGCGGTATCGGTCAGCGCATTCTGCACGTTGGCGCCTGACTCCATCACCGCCCTGCAGCACGCAGGGAGAACGGGCGCATCGCGCACTCCCGGTTCAAGTCAAACGCCCCTGCGGTGCAGCTTCGGATCATCCGCTTTCACCCTTGCCGTCGGCCGCCTTGACACGTCAGGCCTCAAGGACAGCAGTGGAAATGCCAAGTGATTGATGGGCCATGCGAACCCTGGTCCTGGCGCGAACCTTGCAGGATTCCCCCGGGCTCCAAACGGCCCGCCATCACAACATCAGAGGTATCTCATGCGCAAGTTCACTGCAGCCCTCAGCTCCGTAGCCCTCGTCGCGCTCAGCGCAGTACCGACCCTCGCCAGCGCCGCCCCGGTGGTCCTGAGCTTCGAAGGCGTGACCGCCGACGCCGATCAGATCATCCCCGTGACGCCCTATACAGAAAGCGGCTACACGCTGACCAACATGAACCCCGGCACCTTCAACGACGGCATCTTCGGCAAGGATGCGTCCAACTCCAACGGCAGCGCGACCTTCGTCTTCTGCGCCTATGACTCGACCTGCTTCAGTGGCACCTCCATCAAGCTGACCGGCGGCGCGCCGTTCACGCTCAAGAGCATCGACGTCGGCAACTGGGAGACGGGCGGCCCCGCAGGCACCCTGGAGTTGATCGGCTCTGTGCTGGGCGGTGGCACGGTCATGGCCGTGCTGAACACCGGCGATGCCTGGGCCACCAAGCTGCTGTCGGGCTTCGACAACCTGCTGAGCGTGGAATTCAGGGGCCATACCGCCTATGCCGTGGCCTTCGACAACCTGGTGCTGGATCGCAGCCCCGGCCGCGTGCCGGAACCCGGCAGTCTGGCCCTGGCCGCCCTCGCGCTGGCGGGGCTGGGCCTGAGCGCCCGTCGGCGGATCCGCTGAGCCCCGCATGGCGCTGCGCAGGGTCGGGTCGGCATCATCGTCCTGAGTTCCCTGTTCTACGCCTGGTTCTTCCCCCCGCGCTTGCCTTTCGGGCGCGGCGCGCTGGCGGACTGAGCCGCCATGCGAACCGCGCCAGCAGGCCGGCGCCCGTGCTGGCGCTACACTCGGCCCCGGGTCGGCAGTTCACCCAGGCGTCGCCGCACGGGATTTCCCGTGAGCTAAACCTGCCAAGATCCTGGATTCCTCGTCACAGCCATGTCCGCGCTTCGCGGCCGCTGCTTGGGACTCCGGCAAGCCGGCGACCCCCGGCATCGCTCATTGACGCGATGCGTTCCCGAGCAGAAGCCTGCACAAGGAGCTGCTTCTCATGGTCCGTCAATCCACGCCACTGCTCGTCCCTGACCTGTCCGCCTTCACCCGCAGCCTGGCCCGTTCCCTGGCTGGCCGTGAGGCGATGCCGGGGCACGTCGAACTGCAGAACCTGATCGCCCGCGCCGCGGGCTACCGCAACCTCCAAGCACTGAAGGCGAGGTCCGCCTCGCCCATCGGCGCCCGCCCCGACACCCCGGCTGCTTCGGCTGCTTCGGCTGCGCCCGAGGCTGCGGCCTCCTTGTCAGCCAACGCTCGCCGCACACTTTCGCAGTTCGACGCGCAAGGCAGGCTGCTGCGCTGGCCCACCAAGTTCACTGTCCAGCGCATGGCCATGTGGATGCTCTGGACGCACTTTGACGGCAAGCGCCGCTACACAGAGCGCGAGGTCAACGCCATCCTGCGTGCCGCCAATGCCTTCGGTGATCACGTGACGCTGCGGCGCGAGCTCGTCAATCACCGCCTGCTGGCCCGGCGCAGCGACTGTTCCGAGTACTGGAAGCTGCCCGCGCGCCCCGACGACGAGGTCCGCGCCCTGCTCTCAGCCTGGCGCTCGCAACGCCTCGCGCTCCAGTAGCTCGGCAGTGCCGTGGCCGCAAAGAGACCCGAGGCGGACCCCAGGCCGGGCCCTCGGGCCTGACGCCGCCCGACTTCCGGCACGGGGCCCGCCGAATCACTGGCCCCTATCATCCGCGGACCCTCAGCCTGGCGGCCGGCGCCAGGC
This sequence comes from Mitsuaria sp. WAJ17, assembly GCF_014174515.1. Lineage (GTDB taxonomy): Bacteria > Pseudomonadota > Gammaproteobacteria > Burkholderiales > Burkholderiaceae_C > Roseateles_B. The sequence continues at coordinate 42,756 of NZ_JACJUG010000027.1, read as the reverse complement.
CAGGGCACGGGCGCCGACATCCCGGCGCCCGTCCCCTTGACCGGCAACCGACGCAAAGGCAGGCGGCCGATGACGCTCACATCTCTCTTCTCCTCGGGACCGGCCTTGATGACCAGGCGCCTGCTCATTCTGGTGCTGGCCGGGCTGCTGGTCTTCCATCACAGCGTCATGCTGGGCGAGGCCCTGCTGGACCTGGACAGCCATCCCCCCACCCTCTTCGACGTGATCCAGTGGGTGCTGCGCGTCGCCATCGCGTCGAGCCTTCTGCTCGTCGTGTGGGGCAGGCCCCGGGCGCTATGGGGCATGTGGATCAGCATCGGCGGCCTGGTGGCCACCCAGTACTGGGCGCACTTCGGCGAGCTTCCCGTCGAGTTCACCCGGGGACGGCACCCGCTCAGCTACCTCAAGGGCTTCATCTTCCCGACTCTCATCACCCTGGCCTTCCCGCACCGGCGCCTTGCCGCACGCCCGCCCGAAGGCCAGGGGAGCAAGGCCCGCTAGCGTGCCCGCAGGCGCGTCGCCAGGGCGCTGCTCGCCGCCTGGGCAAGTGGATGGTGCCAGGCCTTGCCTGCCTGGCGGCACAATGGGGACGTTGGCTTTACACGTTATCGATGATCGCCACGGCCATCGAACAGGCATGAACGGGAGACTGAAGTGAAGATGGAGCAGACCGCCCTGGAGGGGCGTCGCGTGCGGCTGGAGCCGCTGTCCGAGGCCCATCTGCCGGGGCTGGCCCGGGCTATCGAGGACGGCCGACTCTGGGAGCTCCCCGTCACCTTTGTCCCGCACCCCCGCGACCTGGCGCAGTTCCTGGACGACGCGCAGACGGCCCATGCAGCGGGGCGGGAGCTTGCCTTCGCCACGCTGGACGCCGCATCCGGCCGAGTGCTGGGGAGCACGCGCTTCCGCTGCTTCGAGGCCGCACACCGCCGCGTCGAGATCGGCTTCACCTTCCTCGCGGCCTCCAGCCAGCGCACCCACATCAACACCGAGGCCAAGTACCTCATGCTGCGCCATGCCTTCGAGTCCTGGGGCTGCAACCGGGTCGAGCTGCTGACGGACGAGCGGAACACGAAGTCGCGCCAAGCCATCGTGCGCATCGGCGCGCGCGAGGAGGGCATCGTGCGCAACCACATGGTCATGCGGGACGGCTACATCCGCAACTCGGTGCTCTACAGTCTGATCCGGCCGGAGTGGCCGCAGGCCCGGCTGGCTCTGGAAGGACGGCTCCAGGCGGCCTGAGCGCGCAGGCCCGGGCACCCGACGCATCCGCACCTCACAGGAGATCCCATGAGCAAACGCTCGCTGCAAGTGTCGATGGCCGTGCTGGGGGCGGTCCCCGTGGGCACGGGCATCGTCACCCTGTTCGGCCTGAGCGATCCTGTCTACGCCTCGGCCGGGCTGCCGGCGAATGCGCTGCTGGACAGCAATCTGCGCTTCTTCGGGGGCCTGTGGTTGGTACTGGGCCTGGCGGTCTACTGGCTCATTCCCAGGATCGAGGAGGAGACGACCCTGTTCCGCGCCCTGTGGCTGATGATCTTTGCCGGCGGCATCGGGCGCCTGCTGTCCATGGTCTTCCTGGGCCTGCCGCCGCTGCCCTTCGTTGGTTTCACCGTCCTGGAGATCGTGGGGGCGCCGCTGTTCATCGCCTGGCAGTCGCGATACGCGCTCGCCCGGCGCTGATGCGGCCAGCCCCCCCCAGCCCACAGGGCGCCGCCATGACCCTCACTGCACAGCTCCACGACTTCTGGTCCGCCTTTCGCAGTGCCGCCGCCGACGCCGACGGCAAACGCCTGGACGAACGCTTCTACGAAGCCTTCTTCTTCGGCGACAGTCAGCCCCTGGCCGACGAACTCGCCGCCCTGGTGCTCCAGGGACGCAAGCGCGCCACCGCTGGCTCCGTCTGGTCCTTCGAGGCCGAAGGCAAGCGCCTGCCCAGGCCCGGCGACCTCAGCATCGTCACGAACTGGGCCGGAAAGCCGCTGTGCGTCATCGAGACCCTCAGCGTGGAGGTGCTGCCCTTTCGCGAGGTCGGCGCCGAGTTCGCTGCCACCGAGGGCGAGGGCGACGGCACCCTGGCCTACTGGCAGCAAGGCCACCGCGCCTACTTCAACCGGGAGTGCGAGCGGGCGGGGCGCCGCTTCGAGGAGGGAATGCCGGTGGCGTGTGAATGCTTCAGGGTCATCTATCAGCCGGGCCACGGCGCGGCCACCTGAGCCCGCCTGGGTCCATCGAGGCCCGCGCCCGCCGGACGCCCTGTGTCGGCAAGCTGCAAGAATCCGCCCTACCGCCTACCATCCGGAGTCCGCATGTCCAAGCCCGCCTTCAGCGTCAAAGCCTTCGGTCTCTACGTGATCGTCCTGGGCCTGTGTCTGATCCTCGCCCCCAATCTCCTTCTCTCGCTGTTCGGCCTGCCGCCGACGCAGGAGGTCTGGATACGGGTCGTCGGCGTCCTGGCCTTCAATATCGGCGTGTACTACGTCTATGCCGCCAAGTGCGAGGCCCGGGCCTTCTTCCAGGCCTCGGTCTATACGCGGGCCCTGGTCCTGGCGGCTTTCGCCGCCTTCGCCGCCCTGGGGCTCGCCAGCCCCATCCTGGTGGTGTTCGGCCTGGCGGACTTCGCGGGCGCCGTCTGGACGCAGCTGGCGCTTCGCGCGGAGCCGGCTACCGTCTGAAGCCTGCGCCAGGGGTAGCGCTTGCCTCGTGCCCGCGAGGCGCTGCGGTGCACGCCCAGCGAAGGCACCGCCTTGCGGAAGTGTCGCCGGGACCTAGCCAACGCCAGGCGCTGCGAGCGGGTGCGCCGCGTCCTGCGCCAGGGTGACCAGTCAAGACCAGCCCCCCATCGGTGGGAGTAAAAACATCACGCCCCCGGGCGGCCAGTCCTTGCCGGACGCTGCACAATCGCACGCCGCAGGGTGGCCCCCACCGCTGCATCCAAGACCTCTGCGAGAACATCCACTTGAGCGCACTTGTCATCAAAGCCTGGCGGGCGGGCACCAAGCCCATCGACGAGCAGCAGGCGCGTTCGGTCTGCACCATCGTCCAGCGCCTGATCCAGGCCAAGGAGAAGCGCGCGCTGCAGGCTGTGCGGACGTAATGGACACCCGCCCCTCCGGCGGATGAGCCGGCATCGGCCGCCCCCGCCGGGGTCATCCCTCGTTGCGTCATGAAATGCTCAAGCCCTTCCCTGCTGCGCTACGCCGGCCTCGCCACGATGACGCTGCACCTTCACCTGTTCTTCCGCACGATGGCAAGCCTGACGCCCAATGCTCGCGCCTCGCGCGCCGTGCCGGGCGCCTGACCCAGGCCTGGGCACCGCCCATGAGCACCGATGTCATCCAGTTCGCGGCCGACGGCCGGTCCCGTTGGGCGGGCATGGGCGACTACCTGCTTGTCTCGCCCGACGGCCGCCACCGCCTCCAGAGCCTCTATGCCGGCGAGCCCCCGCACGGGGATTCCTTTCATCGACTGCACATCGATGGCCGCGCCTTCCCCGGCCATGCCTGGGGCTGCTGCTTCGCCTTCTCGGCCTGCTCCCGGTACTGCGTCTTCTCCTGGATGGCGCAGCGCTACGAACGCCGCACCGTGGTTGTGGACCTCGAGCAGTCCGCCTACTTCACGCTGCCCCACTACTTCCCCGACTTCACGCTGCAATGGCCGACGGTGGTCTGCCAGGCATCCACCGGCGCGCGGCGCAGCTACACGGTTTCGGGCCAGGAGGCCTGGATCTCGTTCGCCGAGTGACAAGGGCCTGCACGGCCACGCGAAGCAGGGCGCCACAGCGGGCGCTTGATGGATCCGAAGCGGTGCGGCCACAATCGGGCCGGTTTCAAGCCAAGCACCCCGCGCCAGCAGCGCGGACCATCGCCAGCATTCAATCGCTGGCCAGCATCTGGAGGAAGACAGCCCATGAAGAACACATTGATCGCAGCCGCCTGGCTCCTCTCGGCCACGGCCGCCAGCGGCGCCGAGTTGACGGTGCCCCTGCACATGGCCGAGAAGCAGGGCGCCGGCGCGGCCCTGGGGACCGTGCGCATCGTCGAGACGCCCTACGGCCTCGCCTTCCATCCTGCGCTGAAGGGCCTGCCCGCTGGACTGCATGGCTTCCACGTCCACGAAAAGCCCTCTTGCGATGCGGCCGAGAAGGAAGGCGCGATGGTTCCCGCCCTCGCCGCGGGTGGCCACCTGGATCCCCAGGGCAGCAAGAAGCATGGCGAACCCTGGGGCGACGGCCATCTGGGCGATCTGCCCCCGCTGCATGTGGCGGCCGACGGCACGGCCGCCAACCCGGTCCTGGCGCCGCGACTGAAGCTGGCGGACGTGCGCCAGCGCGCCCTGATGGTCCATGCCGGCGGCGACAACCATTCGGACCACCCCATGCCCCTGGGCGGCGGCGGTGCCCGCGTGGCCTGCGGCGTGATCGAGTGAGCCAGGGCCGCACGGTCCTCAGGCAGCACGCGAGGGCATGACAGTCCGGGCACCTGGATGAACGCCAAGCACGGCGGTGTGCCCTGCACGCAGCAGCGCGGCACGCCGCGGGTCGCGCGCTAGCGATCGGGCGCCGTGGCCAGGGCCACCCGACGGGCAGGGCCGCGCCGGGTGGGAGTCGCGCCGGAAGAGGCCGGGGCTGCCGCTGAAGGCGATCGGCCTCAGTTGCCCATGTGCATGGAGAACTCGGCGCCGTCGGAGAGGCGGCATTGCCCCGTCCCCTGCGTGCTGCTGTTCATGCTGTAGGTGCAGGAAATGTAGGCGCCGCGATTCCCCGCGCCGTTGGCAACACCGTTTCGGTGCAAATCCGTCTTGCGCGTCGCCTCGCCGGAGAAGGCCTCGCCGTTGATGTGGGTGCTGAAGACGCCCTTGCCATGCAGGTCGTTCGTCACCGTGGCGCTGACCATGCCGTAGCGCGCGGCCAGGTCATTGGTGGGGTAGAGCCGGACCGGGAAGGTCACGGGGGCCGGTGGCGCAACGCTGACCTGGGCGGGCGCCGGCGCAGGGTGCGCATGCCGTGCCTCCAGGGGCACGACGTAGCAGGCCGAGAGGCTTGCCAGGGCCGCAGCGAGGGGGAGTGCTGCCAGCCGTTGAAGGGAAGTGCTCGATCGGATCGATATACCCATGTGACGTCACAGTGAGCAGGCACATGCCTGCGTCGCCAGGCTAGCGCATGCGATGCGCCGACGGAAGTACGGCCGTGCGCATGTCGCCCCGATGCCATCGGGGTTTGCGACCGGCAGGCAAGGCCTGGCCCTCGACTCCCTGCCCATAAGGACAGCGGCACACCTGTTCGACACAGGGTCACACACTGCCGCAATAACTTCACTCCTACACTCCTACACTCCCCTCCAGCCAGACGACGACCATGTTCGCCCGACGCCATCGCACACGGGGCCCCTGGCCTGCGTCCAGCCCTGCAGTCCCCACAACCCACGAACCCCGTACACCATGAAGCAATCTCTACTCTTCGTCGGACTCAGCCTGAGCATGGCGCTTGCGCAAGCCGACATCGTCCCCGCCATCCAGAGCAGCCAGTACATTGCCACGGCCCGCTACAACGGCGCCAGCGTCAGCTACGCCGAGAACAGCTACGGCAGCGGCCCCCTGGTCGAAATGGCCACGGCCATGAGGCGCGTGCCCATGCAGGTCGAGAGCGGCCTGAACACTGCTGTGGCCAACAAGGCCGCCAGCAGCGGCGGCAGCTTCCTCAGGGGCACGCTCTCGGGCGCCCCCACCGTCACCATCACGCCGCAGAGCTCGGGCATCACCCTGATCCAGCTGAGCGGCTGGAGCTACACGGCCTCGACGCGCTTCACCGGCCGCAAGCTGGGCATCATCAGCTACGACTGCGTCAACACCCTGAGCCTGCGCAACTTCAGCATCACGGCCCAGTACGGCAGCGTGGACGGCCGCCTGCTGGACGACAAGACCGGTGCCACGGCTGATGTCTCGTCCAGCACGGACTGCGACTCCAACCTCAGCTGGATGCTCCCCTTCATCGGCGACTTCATCATCGGCCAGATCGCCTCGCGCATGGACTCGGGCGTCGTGGCCGGCATCCAGGGTTCGCTGGGCGGCCTCAAGAACGACCTGCTGTTCGACCGCAACGCCAACTTCCTCAGCGGCCTGAACAAGCTGGTGCCGGTTGACAAGGTCATCACCCTGCCCAATGGCAGCAGCTTCGCCCTGGGCCAGTACATCCAGAACAACCTGCCCTACCTGGTCGGCAACAGCCAGCTGACCCTGAAGCTGGGTCAGGGTGTGCAGGTCCGGCCCAGGTTCGGCGGCGAGCCCATGACCACCACCGAGACCGGCACGGTGCTGGACCTGAGCCTCAGCTCGCCCGCCTTCTCCTTCGGCGTTGGCATGGTCGAGCAAGCCCAGGTGAAGTGGAGCTGGGTGTGCAGCTGGCAGAACCCCCGCAAGCAGTGCTTCCCGGACTACTGAGGCAGCCCTGAGCCGCCCTTTGCGAGGACCGCCCAGCTGACACAGCGCTGGCAGCAGCCCTATGCCATGCTGGGCGGTCCCGCTCAGAACTTTCCCCCGACCCACTCCATGCCCGCTGCCTCCCTACAGACCTTTCTGGAGGACATCCGCCTTGTCAGCGAGGCCAGGCACCAGCTCGTCCAGGCCGTCCGTGCTCTGGTCGCGCAGCGCTTTCCCGGCGTGGAGGAGGCGCTGAAGTACGGCGGCATCCTGTTCAGCGCCGAAGGGGTCACGTTCGGTGGTGTGTTCGTCTACAAGGCGCATGTGAGCGTCGAGTTCGGCAGTGGCGCTCGCATCGCCGATGCCTTCGGCCATCTCGAAGGCCAGGGCAAGGGGCGACGGCACCTGAAGCTCCGCGGTCCCGAGGATCTGCTGGACAAGCAACTGGCCGCCTACCTGCCGCTGGCCCTGCAGGCCGCCAAGGACGAGCGGCCGGCCTCCTGAATGCCGGCTGCGCGGCGCCCCCCCCGGGCTGGCCTTGGGAGATACTTCCCGTCCCTTGCGCGCCCGATTTTTCGCCCGGCTCATGTCCCTCCGCTGCCCCCGCCCCTCCGTTCGCACACTCGCCCGCCTCTCGGCGGCCTGCGCCCTCCTCGTGCTCCAGGCCTGTTCCACGCTGCCCAGGCCCGTGCCCGCCGCCCCGCCGCGCCTGGTGGTCTTCATGGCCGTGGACGGCCTGCCCATGCGCCAGGTGCTGGCCTACCGCGACCAGCTGGCGGAGGACGGCTTCCGGCGCTTCCTGGACCGCGGCCTGTGGTTCTCCGAGGCCCACCATGGTCACGGCTACACGGTGACGGCGGCCGGCCACTCGGTGATGCTCAGCGGGGCCTATCCGCAACGCAGCAGCATCATCGGCAACGAGTGGGTGGACCCGCAGACGCGCGAGGAGCGCTACAACACCGACGACCCCGCCCACCACTACCTCGGCCATCCCACGCCAGCCCTGGCAGGGACCAGCCCGCGCAACTACCGCGTCGAGACCGTGGGCGACGTGCTGCGCACCCTGCACCCCGAGGCCCGCATGATTGGCATCTCGGGCAAGGACCGTGGCGCCATCCTGCCCAGCGGCCACAAGGGCACGGCCTACCTCTACATGCAGAGCAGCGGGGGCTTCACGAGCAGCGACTACTACCTGCCCGAGCTGCCCGCCTGGGCACGCGCCTTCAACGAGGCCCATCCCGCCGACCGCTACTTCGGCCGCAGCTGGGAGCCGCTGCTGAAGGACCCGCACGCCTACAACCGCTCGGTGCCGGACGGCCAGCCCTGGCAGTCCAGCGGCGGCAACGGCAACCGCCTGCCCGCCGTGGTGGGCGCCGGCATGAGCGCGCCGGGGCCGGCCTTCTGGGCCAATCTGCTGCCCTCGCCCTTCGCCGACGAGCTGACCCTGGACTTCGCCCGCGCCGCCATCGAGGGGGAGCAGATGGGCGCGGACGAGGTCACGGACCTGCTGAGCATCAGCCTGTCCAGTCACGACTACGTCAACCATGCCTTCGGACCGGAGTCTCGCCTCTCGCACGACCATTTCCTGCACCTGGACCGCTACCTGCAGGCCTTCTTCCGGACGCTGGACGAGCGCGTCGGCCGGGACCGCTACATGGTGGTCCTGACGGCCGACCACGGCTTCCTGGACACGCCGGAGTGGGCCCGCTCTCAAGGGCGTGATGCCGGCCGCGTGTCGCTGAAGACGCTCATGAACACCGTCGATGAGGGCCTGGCCCGCGAGCTCGGCGAAGGTCCCTGGGTCACGCACTGGTCCGGAACGGGCATGCTGTTCGACGAGACGCGCATCCAGTCCCGGGGGCTGGATCGAGAGGCGGTCTACGCCCTCGCGGCCCGCGCCGCCGAGCAGGTGCCCGGCATCGCCGCCGCCCTCACCCGCGCGCAGCTGAGCAGCACCGGCCCTGCGCCCGAGATCCTGAGCCGCATGCGCCTGTCCTGGCACCCGGACGCCGCCGCGCCGCTGCAGATCATCGTCAAGCCGGGCTGGATGATCAGCAGCAAGACTACCGGCACCACCCACGGCTCGCCCTACCGCTACGACACCCACGTGCCCATCCTGGCCTGGGGCCCGGCATGGTGGGGCCATGGCGAGGTGCGCCAGCCCGTGGTGGTGGCCGACATCGCTCCCACGCTGGCCCGCATGCTGAACCTGCCGCCGCCGCGCCAGTCGCAGGGTCAGGTCTTGCCCGTGCCGGGGCTGAAGCCCTGATTTGCCGGCGCCCCGCCCTCAGCCCCTCAGGAGCTGTGCGGCATGGTGCTGCAGATGATCAGCCATGAAGCTGGCCACGAAGTAGTAGCCGTGGTCATAGCCCGCGTGTCGGCGCAGGGTCAGGTCTTGCCCAGCCGCACGGCAGGCAGCCTCCAGGCGCTCGGGCTGCAGCTGCTCCGCCATGAACTTGTCGGACAAGCCCTGATCGACCAGCAGCGGCGGCAAGCGGTGACCGGCGGCGATCAGGGCGCATGCATCGTGGGCCGCCCAGGCCGCTTCGTCCGGGCCCAGATAGCCGGTGAAGGCCTTGCGGCCCCAGGGCACCTGGCTGGGCGCCACGATGGGGGCCAAGGCCGAGACCGAGCGGTACAGGCCCGGATGCCGAAGCGCCAGCGTCAGCGCGCCATGCCCGCCCATGGAATGACCCATGAGGCCGATGGCATCGGGGCGCAGCGGCAGCTGCGTGCACAGCAGTTCGTGCAGCTCCCCGGTGATGTAGCGCTCCATGCGGAAATGGGGCGACCAGGGCGACTGCGTGGCGTCGAGGTAGAAGCCGGCGCCGTGGCCGAAGTCCCAGTCGGCGTCGGCCCCGGCGATGGCGGTGCCGCGCGGGCTGGTGTCGGGGGAGACGAGGATCAGGCCCAGCCGCGCGGCCTCACGCTGAGCGCCGGCCTTGATCGCGAAGGTTTCCTCGGTGCAGGTCAGGCCGGCCAGGTAGACCAGGGCCGGGCAAGGCCCCTGCCCGGCCTGGGGCGGCAGGTAGACGCCCACGCGCATGGGCGTGCCAGTGGCCTCGGACGCATGCTCGTAGAAGCGCTGCACACCGCCGAAGCAGGCGTGCTCGGAGAGGAGCCGGGGGGCCTCGTTCATGCCGACCTCAGTACAGCACTACGGATCGGATGGACTCGCCGCGCTTCATCAGCTCGAAGCCCTCGTTGATGTCCTCCAGCTTGAGGCGGTGGGTGATGAGCTCGTCGATGCGCAGCTTGCCTTCCATGTACCAATCGACGATCTTGGGCACGTCGGTGCGGCCCCGTGCGCCGCCGAAGGCCGAGCCTTCCCATTTGCGCCCGGTGACCAGTTGGAAGGGCCGCGTGCTGATCTCGGCCCCCGCCTCGGCCACGCCGATGATGATGCTGCGCCCCCAGCCCTTGTGTGTGCACTCCAGGGCCTGGCGCATCAGCTGGGTGTTGCCCACGCACTCGAAGCTGTAATCGACGCCACCGTCGGTCAGCTGCACGACGGCATCGACCACGTTCTCGACCTGACTGGGGTTGATGAAGTGGGTCATGCCGAACTGGCGGGCCATGGCCTCGCGGGCGGGGTTGATGTCGATGCCGATGATCTTGTCCGCGCCGACCATCTTCGCCGCCTGGATCACGTTCAGCCCGATGCCACCCAGGCCGAACACCGCCACATTGGCGCCCGCCTCCATCTTGGCCGTGAAGATCACCGCGCCCACGCCGGTGGTGACACCGCAGCCGATGTAGCAGATCTTGTCGAAGGGCGCGTCCGGCCTCACCTTGGCCACGGCGATCTCGGGCACCACGATGTAGTTGCTGAAGGTGCTGGTGCCCATGTAGTGGAAGACCGGTTTGCCGTCCAGCGAGAAGCGCGAGCTGGCGTCCGGCATCAGGCCCTTGCCCTGGGTGCCGCGGATCAGCTGGCAAAGGTTGGTCTTGCGCGAGAGGCAGAACTTGCACTGCCGGCATTCGGGCGTGTAGAGCGGGATGACGTGGTCGTCCTTGCGCACCGTGGTGACACCCGGGCCGACGTCCACCACCACGCCGGCGCCCTCGTGGCCCAGCACGGCGGGGAAGATGCCTTCCGGGTCGGCGCCGGACAGCGTGTAGTAGTCCGTGTGGCAGATCCCTGTAGCCTTGACCTCAATCAAGATCTCACCAGCCCTGGGTCCGGCAAGATCCAGGGTTTCGATGCTGAGGGGTTGGCCGGCTTTCCAGGCTACGGCGGCGCGTGTCTTCATGGGCACTCCTGCTGAGGATTCCAGGGAAGGTCCGACTGTAGGGGATGCAGACCAAGCAAGGGTTCTGAGGGGATGTGGCTCTTCTTCGCCTGGCGCAGCCTGCGGTTGCGCATGGCGCTGACCTTCGGCCTGCTGGCCGTGATCGTCGCGCTGAGCATGCAGTCCTACATCGGCATCGTCTTCGCGCGCCATGTGATGAAGGAGCGCACCGGGAGCCTGCAGAACAGTGCGCGCACGGTGGCCGCCCAGCTCTCGGAGCAGTTGCGCCAGCGCCAGCGGGAGCTGGACTTCATCGCCACCCTCCCCGTCACCCTGGCCGCGCCCAGCGATGCCCGACCGCTGCGCGCCCTGCTCAGCCAGCTCAAGGGCAGCTTCCGCGACTACGCCTGGATCGGCTTCGCCGACCCGCAGGGGCGGGTGCTGGTCTCCAGCGACGGCGTGCTAGAGGGCGTGGACGTCTCCCAGCGCCCCTGGTTCCAGGGCGCCCGCGTCAGCCCCTTCATCGGCGACCTGCATGACGCCCTGCTGCTGGCTCACCACCTGAGCCACCTGGACTCCAGTGAGCCGCCACGCATGCTGGACTTCGCCGTGCCCCTGCGCGATGCGCGGGGCCGCCATCTGGGCGTGGTCGGCTCGCATGTGCACTGGCGCTGGTTCTCCCACCTGCTGCAGGACATGGAGGCGTCCGGCGTACTGCCGCAGGGCATGGAGGTGATGATCGCCCGCAGGGACGGGCAGTTGATCTACCCGGAGGCGGAGTTCGACGCCTCCGCGCATGAGCTACTGCAGCGGCTGGAGCGTGAGCCGGTGGCGGACGACTACATCCGCGACGAGCACTACTTCCTCGTGGCAGCCCCCGTGCCCGCGGCCGAGCACGGCCAGGACGTGGGCTGGACCGTGCTGGTGCGCCAGCCCACGTCCCAGCTCCTGGCCACGTCGCAGCAGCTGGCGCAGGGCTTGTGGCTGCTGTGGGGGGGCGGCGCCCTGGCCATCATGCTGATGGCCTATCTGGTGGCCGTGGGCCTGAGCCGCCCGGTCGAGCAGCTGGCCACCCTGCTGCGGGGCCGCCAGGCGGTACCCGCCCCGAACCGCGAAGACCTGAGCACCACCCGCGAGATGGACGACCTCCTGGAGGCCCTGCACTGGCGCGACAAGCGCCTGGCCCACCAGCGCGAGGAGCTGGAGCGCAATGCGCAGGAGCTGGAGGCGCGGGTCGAGCAACGCACCACCGAGCTGCGCCAGGCCAATGCCGAGCTAGAGCGGGTGGCCCTGACCGATGCGCTGACGGGCCTGCACAACCGCGGCCACCTCAACGCCCGGCTCACCGAGGAGTTCACGCGCTACGTGCGGCACCGCCAGCCCTATGGCGTGCTGCTGATGGACATCGACCACTTCAAGCTGATCAACGATGCCCACGGCCATGCCACCGGCGACGCGGTGCTGATGGAGTTCGCCGCGCTGATCAAGAGCTCGCTGCGGGCCAGCGACTTCGTGGGCCGCTTCGGCGGCGAAGAGTTCCTCGCCCTGCTTCCCGGCACGACCCTGGAAGGCGCGGCGGCCCTGGCCGCCAAGCTCTGCCAGAAGACGCGCGAGCAGACCTTCAAGGGCGTGGGCTACGTGACCGTGAGCATCGGCGTGGCCGAGATCCACGAGGGCGACGCCCTGTACGAGGACGTCGTGCGCCGGGCCGACACCGCGCTGTACGAGGCCAAGAACGCGGGGCGCAACCGGTTCATGGTGGCGCCTTCCGGCGGGACCAGCCAAGGCGCCACCGCAGCTCCGACAAAGCGGCAGGCCTGAGGCCCCCGCCCCCTCGACTCAGTTCAGGTTGAAGACCCTGAAGCCCTCTTTGAAGCTTTGGCGCCGGGCATACAGCGCGCCATTCGGTGACAGGGCCAGGGAGCCGCCGCCCTGGTCCGACCACACCACCTGGCGTGTGCCGAGATCCACGGCCTGGGTATAGTCGGAGTTCGAGATCAGGGCATGGTTGCCGAAGATCAGGAAGTTGTCCGACAGGTCGTTGGTCATGCCGATCATATTGGTCCAATACCACAGGAGCTTGCCGTTTTCAGCGGAAAGCGCCACGAATCCTTGCTCGTGGGCCAGGTAGACCGCGTCCCCTCGAGCCACCGGGTACTGGCCCGGACGGGTTTCCAGGTGCCAGGCGACCGAACGCTTGTCAGTGTCGAAGGCGATCAGGCCCTTGCCTGCATTGACATAGACACGCCCATTGGGCCCCAGGACCGGCGCCTCCTTGCTGCTGATGGACGGAATGCCTGCAGGAGCCGGAATCGAGAACGCCAGCTGCCCGCTGCCCACGTCAATGACCTGCAGCGCATTCTGGCGAGGCACATAGGCATAGCGGCTGTCGACGGCCGGCGTGCAGAGCTCGCTGTTTACGTTGCGCCCGTCAAACGTCCTGGACCATTCTTGTGCCAGGGTGCGTCCGTCGGCACGGATGAGCGCGTACTGGTAGAACATCTCGTCGATCTTGCACAGGTACACCTTGCCATCCTTCACCACGGGGTTGGCAGGAAAGTCACTCTCGGGCCCCAATTCGAGCGAAGCGAGCGGGGCGCCGGTCTCAGCGTCAAAGCTGCGCAAGGTCATCCGCCTGGCATTGGACTGCAGCTTCCTGGTGATCACGTAGAGTCGGTCGTCAGCGAAAGTAGGCGCACTGATCGCCACTTCGTCAAGGTTCCGGCCCCACACCGCCGAGCCGTCGCGCTCACTGTAGGCTGCCAGCTTCATGCCGCCGTCGGTGATGACGAACATGCGGCCGCCACCCAGGGCAGGCAGACGGTCCGACACGGGCCGCTCATGACTCCAACGGCGCGTGATCTTCGAAGGGTCCAGGGTGGCGCTGGTCAGGGCGTTGTGGCTGGGGCTGCCGGCATAGTTGGATACATCCGGCAGCTTGGCCAGCTCGCGCGCGTCCGTTTGCGAACGAACGTTGAACTGGTAGCGCAGCCGCCACGGGGAGCCGGAGACGGGCTTGGCGCAGGTGAGCGGATCATCCTCGCAGACACGGACCTCCACCGCACCCGAATGGGTGCCGGCGCTCAGGCGCCGGGAAAGTACGAATTTTCCCGTGAAGGTCGTGTCCCCGGTCCGCAGGATGTCCGAGTATTCAAAGACACCCGCGGCATCAATCACGGCGGCATTGACCCTCGTCCCTGCGGCAGGCAGGACGCCGCCCGCCTGAGCCTTGACCTCGAACACTTCCGGTTCGCCCTGGTAGACGGTGGTGGCCAGCGAGGCTGGCGCGAAGCTCAGCTGCATCCCGTTGCTGGGCGCGGGGCCTGTCCCACCACCACCACCACCACCACCGCCGCAGGCAGTCAAAACGAGGCCCAGCAGGGCACATACAGCGCTTGTCGTTTTCACGGGTTTTCCCTTATTGCTAGGCCTATCAAATTGCACTAGCGCAAAAGGGCGACATCATACCGGAAGCTCCTCAGCGGGCATGCAGCCGGCGATACAGCGTCTGCCGCGCGATCCCCAGCTGGCGGGCCGCCGCCGAGACATTGCCGCGCGTGTTCTCCAGGGCCTGGGCGATGGCCTGCTGGGAGAGCTCGCGCAGGTTCTGGGCCGGGCGCCCGCCAGGCAGGTGCTGGCGCTGCTGGAGCTGGGGCAGGAGGTCATCCGGCAGATGGGCCCAGCCGATGCGGCTCTCCTGGGGCGACAGCAGGGCCACCGCGGTGCGCAGCACCTGGTGCAGCTGGCGCAGGTTGCCGGGCCAGTCGTAGGCGCGGAAGGCCTCGCGCAAGGCCGGCTCCAGGGTCAGGCCCTGATCTGGCGCCACGGATTGCAGCAGGCGGTCGAGCAGCGCCTCGAGGTCGCTGCGCTCGCGCAAGGGCGGCAGCTGCAGGGCCAGGCCGTTGATGCGGTAGTAGAGATCCGCCCGGAAACGCCCCTCGCTCACCGCCTGAGCCAGGGACTGGTGGGTGGCGCACAGCAGCTGCACGTCCAGCGCCACCGGCGCGCCGCCGCCCAGGGGCTGGACCTCGCGCTCCTGCAGCACGCGCAGCAGGCGGGTCTGCAGGGCCAGGGGCATGTCGCCCATCTCGTCCAGGAACAGGGTGCCGCCCTGAGCCTCGCGCAGGCGCCCCGGCGCGCCCTGGCTGCGCGCGCCGGTGAAGGCGCCGGGCGCGTAGCCGAAGAGCTCGGCCTCGATCAGGGACTCCGGCAGCGCCGCGCAGTTCAGCGCGACGAAGGGCTTGCCCCGCCGCGGGCTGATGTCATGCAGGGCCTTGGCGAAGAGCTCCTTACCCACGCCGGACTCGCCCAGGATCAGCAGCGGGATGTCCTTGCCCAGCACGCGGCGGGCCTTTTCGGCGGCGGCGCGCCAGCGGGGATCGCCGCTGTCCAGGCGCTGCAGCGCGTCCTGCGGCAAAGCCTCGGGCTCGGCGGGCTTAGCGCCAGGCGTGCCCGCCAGCGTCAGCACCGCCGGGCCGCGGCCTTGCAGCTGTGCATAGAAGGCATCGCCCCGCTGCGTGCGCAGCAGCAGGGGACGGCCGCCGGACTGGCGCTGACTGCCCAGCCAGGCCTGAAGCCCGCGCTCGAAGAGCTGGGACCAGGCACTGCGCTGCAGGTCCGCGGCGCTGAGGCCCAGCAGTGCCAGGCCCTTGCGGTTGGCGCCGACCAGCCATCCATCCTCCGAGAAAGCCAGCAGGCCCTGGGCCACCGAGCCGATACCTTCGGCGCGCGCATGGAATTGCAGCACCAGTTGGTGGCGGCAGCTGGCCATCACCAGGCTGTTTTCGATCATGCGGGCCGCCGTGCCCACGAGGCCCAGGGTGTGGGGATGGCGGCTGCGCTGCTCGCCGGAGATGTCCAGGATGCCCATCAGCTGGCCTTGGGCCGAGACGATGGGCGCGGCCGCGCAGGTGAGGAAGCCGTTGCGCTCCAGGTAGTGCTCGGCACCGTGGATCTCGACCTCCTGCGCCTCGGCCAGGGCCGTGCCGATGGCATTGGTGCCGCGTTGGGACTCCGCCCAGTTGGCACCGCAGGTGAGGGCCACACGCTCGGCCTTGCTGAGGAAATCCAGGTCACCACGGGTATGCATCAGCACGCCCTGTGGATCGGCCAGGATGACCATGCTGTGGCTGTGCCGCACCTGCTCGAAGAGGTGCTCCATCACCGGCTCGGAGTGGCTGATCAGCTCATGGCTCAGCGCCCGGCTGCGCTGCAGTGCCGGCCCTGCGAGGTTGTCCTGACAGTGCAGCCGACCGATGGGCGAAAGGCCGGCCGCCAGGCTGCGCTGCCAGGAGCGCGCCAGCAGGGCATCGACGCCCGGGGACTGGGTCAGACCCTGCTCGGTCAGCCGCTGCCGGGCCAGGCGCAGCTGCTGCGCCGGCACGAG
This sequence comes from Mitsuaria sp. WAJ17, assembly GCF_014174515.1. Classification (GTDB taxonomy): domain Bacteria; phylum Pseudomonadota; class Gammaproteobacteria; order Burkholderiales; family Burkholderiaceae_C; genus Roseateles_B. The sequence continues at coordinate 26,721 of NZ_JACJUG010000027.1, read as the reverse complement.
GGGGTGGGAACGCATGCTTGTCTCCGTGCGCGGGTGGACCCGCAGTCTGTGACGCCAAGTCTAGGAGGCCTGGCGCCGGGTGGCGGCCTGGGTGCGCGCCGGCCTGCGTGACTGTCGCAATTAGTGACAGCTGTCGCTGACACAGGCCGGACAAGGGTGACAGCCGACAGGGTCGATCGCGCCCCACGGGTAGTCCCTGAGGGCGGGAAAAGCCTCGCCGCAACAAGCGCTTGCGGTGTCCCGCCGGATTGTTGGGCGCAGGGCTGCGTGCTGGCATCGCCCTTGCAATGCGGGTCTCGGAGCCGGCCCGTCCGTGCACCACCCATCCAACCGAAAAGCCCGTCTGAGGGCCCCACAGGAGACACACATGATCTACGCCCCGCCCGGCGCCCCTGGCGCCAAGGTCCAGTACAAGTCCCGCTACCAGAACTTCATCGGCGGCCAATGGCAGGAGCCCGTCAAGGGCCAGTACTTCGACGTGGTCACGCCCATCACGGGCCAGGTCTACACGCAAGCCGCGCGCTCCACCGCCGAGGACATCGAGCTGGCCCTGGACGCCGCCCATGCCGCCGCCGACGCCTGGGGCAAGACCGCGCCCGCAGCGCGCGCCAATATCCTGCTGCAGATCGCCGACCGCATCGACGCCAACCTGGAGCTGCTGGCCTACGCCGAGACCGTGGACAACGGCAAGCCCATCCGTGAGACGCTCAATGCCGACATCCCCCTGGCCTCCGACCACTTCCGCTATTTCGCCGGCTGCGTGCGGGCCCAGGAAGGCGCGCTGTCCGACCTCGACGAGCACACCGTGGCCTACCACTTCCACGAACCCCTGGGCGTGGTCGGCCAGATCATCCCCTGGAACTTCCCCATCCTGATGGCCGCCTGGAAGCTGGCCCCGGCTCTGGGCGCGGGCAACTGCGTGGTGCTCAAGCCGGCCGAATCGACGCCCACCAGCATCCTGGTGCTCGTGGAGCTGATCGCCGACCTGCTGCCTGCGGGCGTTCTGAACGTGGTCAACGGTTTCGGCCGCGAGGCCGGCCTGCCCCTGGCCACCAGCAAGCGCATCGCCAAGATCGCGTTCACCGGCTCGACATCGACGGGTCGCGTGATCGCCCAGGCCGCGGCCAACAACCTGATCCCCGCCACGCTGGAGCTGGGCGGCAAGTCGCCCAACATCTTCTTCGCCGACGTGGCCGATGCGGACGACGCCTTCTTCGACAAGGCCATCGAGGGCCTCGTGCTCTTCGCCTTCAACCAGGGCGAGGTCTGCACCTGCCCTTCGCGGGCGCTGATCCACGAGTCCATCTACGACAAGTTCATGGGCCGCTGCCTGGAGCGCATCGCCGCCATCAAGCAGGGCAACCCGCTGGACACCGACACCATGATCGGCGCGCAGGCCTCCAAGGAGCAGATGGCCAAGATCACCTCCTACCTCGACCTGGGCCGCCAGGAGGGTGCGGAGCTGCTGATCGGCGGCTCGCCCGCGCAGCTGGGCGGCGAGCTGGCCGGCGGCTACTACATCCAGCCCACCGTGTTCAAGGGCAACAACAAGATGCGCATCTTCCAGGAGGAGATCTTCGGCCCGGTGCTGGCCGTGACCACCTTCAGGACCGAGGCCGAGGCGCTGGCCCTGGCCAATGACACGCTCTACGGCCTGGGCGCCGGTGTGTGGAGCCGCAACGGCAACGTGGCCTACCGCATGGGTCGCGCGATCAAGGCCGGGCGGGTCTGGACCAACTGCTACCACGCCTACCCGGCGCATGCGGCCTTCGGCGGCTACAAGGAATCCGGCATCGGACGCGAGACCCACAAGGACATGCTGGATCACTACCAGCAGACCAAGAACTTGCTGGTCAGCTACAGCGAGAACAAGCTGGGCTTCTTCTGAGGCAGTGGACCTGCTCGCTCACCGCATGAGCCAGGGAGCGGAGCGATCCGCTCCCTTTGTCCTTGCTGAAATCCAGGAGTCCGCCATGGCTGACACCCTCGTCCCTCGCGTCTTGGCCACTGACGCTGCGCTCGCCCTCATCCGGCGCCTGCAGGCCGAGCACGGCCCCGCGCTGATGTTCCACCAGAGCGGTGGCTGCTGCGACAACAGCGCGACCAACTGCTACCTGCCCACCGACCTCACGATCGGCGCCCAGGACGTGCACCTGGGCGAGGTGGGCGGCGTGCCCTTCTACATCGGAAAGCTGCAGTACGAGTACTGGAAGCACACCCAGCTGATCCTGGACGTCATCGAGGGCCAGGGCGGCACCTTTTCGCTTGAGGGCTCGACCGGCCTGGCCTTCCACACCCGCTCGCGCCTGTTCAGCGAGGAGGAATGGGCGCAGATCGCGGACCAGGTCGAGCGAGACCTCGCCTGAGCCCGCTCAGGCCGACGGCGCGCGATAAACAAGCACCTTGAGCGCGCGCTCCGGGTCCGCGTCGGCGAAAACCGGCGGATTGGGCAGGCGCTCGATGAACTGCAGCGTGGGCGCCAGCTCCGCCATCTGGTCCTTCAGGAAGGCCGTGTCCAGCTTGGGCGTGTTGAGGCACAGCAGCGCCTCGCCGCCGGGCGCCAGCAGCTCGGGCAGGCGGCGCATCAGCCGGGCGTAGTCCTTGGTGGCCACAAAGCTGCCCTTCTGGAAGCTGGGTGGGTCCAGAATGACCAGGCCATAGGGCCCGCTGCGCTTGAGCTTGGCCCAGGAGTTGAAGATGTCGTGGGCGAGGTAGCTGGCCCGGCCCGTGGGCGACTTGCCCAGGCCGTTGAGCTCATGGTTGCGCCGGCCGATGGCCAGGGCGCCGGAGGCCATGTCCACATTGATGACCTCGGCCGCCCCGCCCTGCAGCGCGGCCACAGAGAAGGCGCAGGTGTAGGCAAAAAGGTTCAACACGCGCAGGCCCGGCTGCGAGGCAGCACGCTCGCGCACCCAGCGCCGGCCCTGGGCCATGTCCAGGAAGAGACCGTGGTTCTGGCCCTTGAGCACATGCACGGCGTAGCGGGCGCCCTGCTCGCTCACCACATGCGGCTCGGGCACGCTGCCGGCCATCAGCCGGGTCTCGACCTGGTGCTCCTGGCGACACTGGAAGACCCAGTTCAGCGCCTGCCCCGGCGCGATGCCGGCCCAGCGTGCCGCCAACGCATGCCCCACGCGCGCGAGCTCGTCTTCTGACACAGCCTGGAAGCTGGTCAGCACCCACACCGGCTCGAACCAGTCCAGCGCCCACTGCTCGCAGCCCGGATGCAGGCCGCCGCGGCCGTGGAAGACGCGCCCGGCCTCGGTGGGCAGGGCCAGGGTGGCGAAGGAGTCGAGCAGGGCTTGCATGGGCGATCTCAGGAGCAGGAAGCCGGCATTGTCAATGCAGACCCCGGCGACTCCGACCGCGCCTCAATACGGACGCAAGACCTGACCCCACAGCCGCGCCCGCAGCCGCTGCGCTTCGGCCAGGGGCAGGCAGGGGATGTCCAGGGCGCGGCCGCCCTTGCCGCTGCCCTGGCTGTCGGCGCGCAGGTGGCACAGGCCCAGGCTGCGGTCCAGGGCTGAGCTGTAGAGGCTCAGTTGCTGCAGGCGCGATCCGGACACCACCACCCAGCGGCGGGTCAGCACGCCATGGCGGTAGAGCAGAAGCTCGCCGCATTCGGCATAGGCGGCAAAGCGCACCCAGGCATGGCAATAGGCCCAGAGCCCCGCCGACAGCGCCAGGCCGGCGGCCAGGAGCCCGGGCAGCGGCACCCGCTGGCCGAGCGCGATATCGACGACGACCAGGGCCAGCAGCGCGATGATCAGGAATCGGCCCTGCCCCCACAGCTGGCGCCAGAAGGCCTGTGCCGGCGGGGGCTGCCACTGCAGCTGCTCCCACTGCAGGGCCGGCAGGCACAGGCGCAGCAGGGCGCGGGCCTCCTGCGGCGTGGCGATGGGCGCCAGTTCGTCGAAGCGACCACCGGGATCCAGGCCGTGCTCATGGTCCTGCGAGTCGTGCCCCGCCACGCTGACGGCCAGGCGGCAGCGGCCGAAACGGCGGTGCAACCAGGTCTCCACCAGCTCCCAGCGCTGCAGGCGCGGCAGTCGCGCGGTGGCCGTCACCTGGGTGCTGAGGCCGCGGTGAACCAGCAGCTTCTCGCCGTCCTGCTCCAGGCGGAAGCCCTGGTAGCGGAAGAAGGCGAGCACCACGGACAAGGTCCTCACGAAAACCAGGAAAGCCAGCAGCAGCAAGGCGATGTCCGCGGCCAGCCACAGCCAGTGGCCGGACTCGACCAGGCGCATGAAACCCTGCCGGACCCAGGCCGTCGGCGCGGACAGCCAGCCGAAGAAGCGGCGGTGCAGCTCCGGCTTTTGGGCCAGCGCCGCGAAGGCTGCGCCCACGATCACCATGCCGCGGTTGGAGATGAGGCCCAGCTTGAGGATGTCCAGACTGCCCAGGCGGTGCAGCAGCTGCATGGGCGGATCGACGGTCACCGGCCCGGCGGCCTGGGCAGCGGAACCGCCCTGCGGAGTGCCCCGCAGGGCCTGCTCCAGGCGCAGGGCGGCAGCCTGGCCCAGCACCTTCATCACCGCCTCGGGCTTGCCGCCGGAGGCGGACTCCAGGTGCAGCTCCGTCACGCCCAACAGCCGGTGAGGCAGCTTGCGCGTGCGGCTGGTGTTGTGGATGCGGGCCAGCGGCACATGGCGCACGCTGCGGCCCAGCACGCCCTCGTGGATCACCAGCTCCCCGCCCTGAAGGGCATAGCGGTAGCGGCTGGCCTGCAGCACGGCCCAGATGGCGGTGAGCCCCAAGGGCACGGCGGCCCAGACCTCCCAGCCCGAGCCGCGGCCGAAGACCACTGCCGCCAGCACCGGCAGGGCGACATGGCGCAGCAGGTGGGCGGCCACGAACAGGGCCGAGAAGGGATGCAGGCGCTGCCAGGCCCCGGCCTGCAGCTCGTCCCGGGGCTCACTCATGGTGGCCCTGCACCCGCGGCATCAGCGAGGACCGCAGGGCCTGCGCCTCGGCCAGCGGCAGGCCGTGCACGGCGGTCTTGTGGTCATGCTGGCCGGCCGTGTGCAGCTCCAGGCGTGCCATGCCCCACAGGCGCTCCAGCGGCGACTGCTGCAGGTCCAGATGCTGCAGCCGGGCAATGGGCACCCAGCTCTCGGTCCTCCACCACACCCCGTGGCGCAGCACCAGACCTTCACCCGGATGCAGGGCCGCACCATAGGCCTGGTAGCGCAAGGCACCGTAGGCCGCGCCCAGGCCCAGGCTGGCCAGCGCGACAGGCAGCGCGACAGGCAGCGCGGTGCCGGCCAGCCATGTCCAGGACCAGCGGTCGCCGATCAGGGACAGCCCCAGCACGGTCAGTCCTGTCAGGACGACGGCGCACACGAGGCCCGCCCGCAGCTGCCACAAGGTGCGCAGGGGGCGCATCTTTCCCAGCGCCTGGCCGGCGCGGCCCTCCATCTCATCGCTCATGCATGCTCCTCGGGGCGGTGCCCCTGCCGCGGACTCAGGGCTTGCTGACGCCCAGCAGCTCGACCTCGAAATGCAGGGTAGCCCCGGGCGGGATGAAGCCGCCGCCGGCGCCCTTGTCGCCATAGGCGATGGCCGCCGGGCAGGTGAGGCGGGCCTTGCCGCCGACCTTCATGCGCTGCACGCCCTCGGTCCAGCACTTGATGACCTTGCCCAGCGGGAACTCGGCCGGCTGGCCGCGGCGTACGGAGCTGTCGAACTCCCGGCCGTCGGCGAAGGTGCCCACGTAGTGCACCCGGACCTTGTCGGCCGCCGTGGGCTGCTCGCCGCTGCCGGCCTTCAGCTCTTCGTAGACCAGCCCGGTCGCGGTGGTGAGGGGCTCGGCGGCGCCGACAGCCGTGCAGGACAGGCCCAGGGCCAGAAGGACCAGGGAGGTGCGGGAGGAGAAGCTCATGGAATCGCTGCTTTCTGCGAGATCGAATGCGGCGCATCATGCGGCAAGCGGGCGGGTCCGCCAAGCCGTATCGTTACGGAGTTCGCCCACCGGCGCAGGGTGGGCCGCCCTGCGCGTCAGGGCTGGGGCGCCTTCGCGAAGCGCTCGCGCAGACCCATCCAGGACTTGCGCAGCAGATGCGGCAGCAGCAGGCGCAGCGGCATTCGCAGCAGATGGGCGCGCCAGTACAGGCGAAGGCAGGCACGGCGGCGCCGGGCGGGGCTGGCGGTCTCCTCCAGACCCAGGGCGATGCCCATCCAGCGCGCCTCGGGCCGCTGCCGCCAGCCGGGCTCTGCCCTGTCCAGGCCCGAGGCCAGGTCCTGCAGCAGGCGATGCGCGGGCAGCAGTGTGCACAGAGGCGCCAGCGCCTGGGCCAGGACCTGCAGCAGGCGCAGCTGCGCGGCGCGCTCCAGCAGGGCCGCCGCACCGCCCTCGGCAGGCAGCAGGCCAAGCAGGTCATGCAGGTCCAGCAGATCGCGCCAGGCATGGTCCATCTCGCCATCCAGGCACAGGTGCAGGGCCGAATGCAGGACCAGGTCCGTCGGCTGCAGCAGGCGAAAGCCGCTGGCGGCCAGGGGCTGCGAAGCTGCGATCAACTCGGCTCCCGGCGTGTGGAAGCGGGAGCTGCGCGGCGCCAGCGCATGGTGCACGTCCAGCACCGAGCCCCGCTGCACGTGGCGCAGCGGCGGGATCTCGTGCATCCATTGGCGGTAGTAGCGCTGGTTGTAGGCCTGACGCTCCTCGCTGATCCAGCCCCGGGCCATCAGGGCGGACTCCACGGCGCCCAGCCGGGCCTCGGGAACGAGGAGGTCGATGTCCGAGAAGATGCGCCCGCGGGCCGGCGGCAGCCCGGCGAGCAGATAGGCCGCACCCTTGAGCAGCAGCACGGGCTGCCCGAGCGGCTGAAGGGCCTCGCGCACCGCCAGCAGCTCGTGCCGGACCTCATGGCCATGCCGGTCCAGCACCCGCAGGCTAGCCTGCAGGGCGGTGCGCACGGGGGCGGGCAACCGGGGCATCAGGCCCTGGTCCTCCATGCGGCAGGCCAGCCGGCCCAGCAGGCGCGCCTGGCGGGCCTGCCCGAGCAGGCGCTCCCAGTCACGACCCTGGTAGCCCGTGGGCAGCTCGCCCTGCAGCAGTAGGCGCAGCAGGTCCTTCATGCCGGGGCCTCCGGCGAGGGCAGGCCATCCAGCAGAGCCGCCAGGCGCGGGATGGCGTCGTGCAGGTCGGAGTAGCGCAGCTCGTGGCAGTCACAGCCGTCCAGCAGGGCCCCGAGGGCCTCGAAGCCCTCCAGACCCAGGATGAGGTAGTTGAAGGAGTTCTTGCCCAACTCGATCATGGCCGGCGCCTTGGCCAGGGGCCGGAGGCTGGTGGGCTCGCCGGCCACATAGCGCGGAAAGACGACCAGGCGGGGCGTGGCAGGCTCCGCCATGCGGTCGAGCTGGTCCTGCGGCACCTTCATGTGGACCACATCACCCTTGGTCGTGCCGCGGGTGACGGCGCCGAACTCGGCCTGTGGCGCATAGCGGCGGATCACGTCCAACGAGTTGTTCTTGAGGCTCACGGGCCGCGCGACCGGGTGCACACGGCCATCGGCCAGGCCCAGCAGGCAGAGCTCGTCGGACAGCAGCCGCCAGCCGCTGTGCGTGAGCGCTGCGCACAGCGTGCTCTTGCCCGAGCCCGGCGGCGCCGGCAGCAGCAGGGCCCGGCCGCCGCGCTCCAGCACGGCCGCATGCAGCATCAGGTACTGGTGGGCGCGGGTGCTCACGCACCAATTCATCGCCCACTCCAGCTGGGCGAAGGCATGCGACTGGGGGAGGGGCTCGAAGGGCCGCTCGCCATCCGAGCTGAAGCGGACCTGCCGGTGCCACCAGCGGTGCAGGCCGCGGCCATGGTCCAGCTGCAGGGAGAAATCGGCCTGCACCTCGGGCGGCAGGCAGGGATAGCCGCCGTAGAGTTGGCGCAGGCCCTGCTCGATCAGGGGCAGCGGGCTCTGCAGGCGGTAGCTGAACACGCCGGCCTGCAGGACCAGATCGCCCTGCGCCAGTCGCGCACGCAGTTCAGCGGGCCTCAGCTGCTCAATTTTCATGCGCGGAGTGCCTCAGCAGGCCCTGCTCGACCAGAAAACCCAGGCCCTGGGACAGGCCAGGCCAGACCTCCGCCGGCAGCGCACGCTCCAGCAGCAGGGGCAGGCGCTGCTGCAGTTCGGCGAGCGTGGCAGGGGACTGCTCCAGCTCGGTCAAGGCGGCCACCAGCAAGGCGTCGAGCTGCAGGGTCTGGCCGCTGCCCTTGTCGAACAGCACCCAGTCCTCGCCCCAGCAGCGCCAGTGGAACTCGGCCAGGGGGTGCAATGACCAACGCCCGCCGGGAAGGGCGGGCGCTGCGGTCAGGGTCGGGGCGTTGGAATCAGCCACGCGGGGGGCGCTGGCTCACTTCTCCAGGTAGCTCACGAAGAAGCTGTAGGCCGCCTGGTCGTTGTTCAGGTAGAAGTTGATGACGTCGGTCGAGCTGTACGGGAAGGCCCAGCCGGTGCGGCCCTTGTCCCAGCCCGTGTTGGTCTCATAGGCCAGGGCGTTGAGGTAGGCACAGAGCCAGTGGCGCTCGGGGGTGTTGGAGTAGGCCGAATTGTTCATCAGCGTGAACAGCGTCAGGTTCTTCGTGCTGGAGCTGGCACGGATCAGAATCGAACCGACCGTCACGTTGTAGTTGCAAGGCCAAGTACGGGCAGGCACGAGCTTGCCGTTGACGTAGGTGGACTGGCCCCACCAGCCCGGGCTGTAGCCCCAGGCGTTGGGATAGGTTTCGCCATGGAAAGAGTGCGCGGCAGACTGCACGCCGGAGATGGTGCAGATCACGGCCTTGCCGGTGGTGGCGCTGCTGCATACCGCCAGGGTGACGCCACCGGCCATGGCCTTCATGGGGCTCAGGGCGGCCAGGGTCGCGACGCCGCCGGTGCCGGCCGTCTTGAGCAGCATGCGACGGCGCGCCAGCGCCTCGGCGGACAGCCCACGGGTGGCCGCCAGGGGGTCCCGCGCTGCCTGCTGATCCGGGGTCGAACGCTGCTTGTCCATAACGAACCTCTACAGTCCTGAGAACTCATTGAAAAACCGGGATGGCACGGACCGGGTCCGTGCCAAGGCGGGCCGCCAGGTGCAGCGGACGCGCCCCGCGCGCCGACATGCATGGCCAGCCTGCCAATGGCCCTGTATTTGACACCATCGAAGGCACCCTGGAAGCCCCACCCGCGCATCCAGGGGGGGCCTCAGTCAGAGGCCCAGGCCGCTCAAACGGGGGACGCCGTCCGGCCCAGCCCCGGCCCGACCTGCACAAGCCGCCGTGCCGGCAGCCCGGCCGAGCTCCTGTATTCTTGCCCCCATGAACCGACCCAAACCCTTTTCCATGATCCGCGAGTTCCATCTGGCAGACTGGTTCACCCTGGCCAATGCCTTCTGCGGCATGGGCTCGCTGTTCTCGGTGATGACCTATCTGCAGACGCGGGACGTGCTGCACCTGTTCTATGCCTGCGCCCTGATCCCGGCCGCCCTGGTTTTCGATATCCTGGATGGCCGCATCGCCCGCTGGCGCCAGAAGAGCTCGGCCATGGGGCGCGAGCTCGACTCCCTGGCCGACGTGATCTCCTTCGGTGTGGCGCCGGCGGCTATCGCCTACGGCTGCGGGATGCAGGGCCTCTATGACCGCATCATCCTGGTCTTCTTCGTCGCCTGCGGTGTCTCACGCCTGGCACGCTTCAACATCACCGCCGAGAAGCTCTCGGAAGGCACCGGCAAGGTCAAGTACTTCGAGGGCACCCCCATCCCCACCTCCCTGCTGCTGGTGATCCTGCTGTGGGTGGCCGCCGCCCAGGGCGCGCTGGGCGACCAGATGTGGGGCGGCCGGCTGCAACTGGCCGGCTTCAACTTCCACCCCCTGGTGCTGCTTTTTGCGGCCTCGGGTTCCCTGATGGTCAGCCGCATCCGCATTCCCAAGCTCTGAGCCGCGCCAGGCTCAGGCCGCTTCTGCGGCCCCCCTGGCCTCGGGCTGCGGTCGCACACGCAGTGCGCCCAGCACACCCGCCACCAGCAAACCGATGCCTAGGGCGGTCAGCGGTGCCGGCCATGCCCGGCGCCACAGGAAGGCATAGGCAAGGGCCGCCAGGGTCTCGAAGACGATCAACTGGCCGACCAGCGTGGTGGGCAGGCGCTGGCTGGCCTCGTTCCAGCACAAGGTGCCAGCCCAGGACGCCAGCAGCCCGATGGCCAGCATCAGCCCAACATAGGCCAGGGGCCGCGGCCCCAGTGGCAGGTCCACATCGACCAGCCCGCTGCCCTGCAGCAGCGCCAGTGCCGTGAAGACCAGCAGGGACAGCGGCAGCGTGACCAGGCCCTGGGCCGTGGCCCAGGCGCGTGGGCTGCGGTCGGGGTGGGCGCGCAGCCAGTCGGCATTGCGGATGGGGTACCAGGTCCAGCACAACAGGGCGCCCAGCGCCAGCAGCCCGCCCTGCACATAGGCCCCCCTGCGATCGCCAGGCTGGCCGGCCAGGGCCTGCAACTCCACCTGGTTGACGCAGACCAGGCCCGCCGCGATCAGCGACAGCGGCAGGGCCAGCTGCGACCAGGGCAGGCGTCCGTCCCGCGCGCGGTTGCGGCGGTTCGACACCAGGGCGATGAGCACCGGCAAGGTCCCGATGATCATGGTCGGCAGCGGCCCGCCCGCCCGCTGGATGGCAGCCGCCAGGCACAGGTAGTAGAGAAAGTTGCCGATGGCGCTAAGACTCAGCGCCGCCCACCAGTCCGCCGCGCCGAACTCTCGCAGGGCGCGCCGGTCCAGCCAGGCCAGCGGGAGGGCGATGAGCCCGAAGGCGAGGTAGCGGCCCGCCATCAGCTGGGCCGCGGGGTAGTCCGGCAGCATCTGGGGAGCCACGAAGACCAGGCCCCACATGAGCCCGGCCGCCAGCGCGAATGAAACACCTGTCAGCATGCCGCCATCATGCCCACCCGGGCCGGGCGGCGGCTTGTACAGGATTGCTGCGGCGGACTCAGGCCCCGCTGCGGAACAGGCCCCAGGCTAAGGCCAGCATCATCAGTCCCAGCAGCAAATCCAGGACGCGCCAGGCCAGGGGCCGTTCAAAGACCGGCGCCAGCAGGCGCGCACCGTAGCCCAGGCCGGCAAACCACAGCAGGCTGCAGCTCACCGCGCCGGCGAAGAAGACCGGCCGCTGGGCCGCTGAGTGCGCCGTGCCGATGGCGCCCACCAGCAGCACCGTATCCAGGTAGACATGGGGATTGAGCAGGGTGAAGGCTGCTGCCTGCGCCAGGGTGCGCCCCGCAGAGGCGGAACTGCCCGCGCCAGCCTGCAGGCCGGCTGGGCGCGCCACCCGCATCAGCGAGCGCAGCCCATAGACCAGCAGGAAGGCCAAGCCCGCCCAGCGCAGCACCGTGCTCACTGCCGGCAGCCGGGCATCGACCGCGCCCAGTCCCCAGATGCCCAGCGCCATCAGCAGCGCATCGGCCAGCGCACAGAAGACCACGACGAGACCCACATGCCGGCGCAGCAGGCCCTGGCGCAGCACGAAGGCGTTCTGGGCACCGATGGCAACGATCAATCCGGCCACCAGGACCAGCCCCTGAAGAAAGACGGCAAGCTCATTCATGCCGCGTAGCATGCCGGCTGGCGCCAGGGCGGGCCAGTTAGACTTCCTGAAGCGCCTTCAGCGGCGCTGAATCGCGTTTCTGCGCGCACTGCCGCGCCTCACCCCGGCGTCACCACCCCGCCCGCCATGCTCGACTACCCCCTGATCGCCGCCCTCGCCGCCGTCATCCGCGAGGGCAGCTTCGAGAAGGCCGCCCGCAGCCTGCACCTGAGCCCCTCAGCCATCTCGCAGCGGGTCAAGCTGCTGGAGCAGCGCCTGGGCGAGGTCCTGGTGGTGCGCGACACCCCCTGCCGTGCCACGCCCGCCGGCCTTCAGCTGTGCCGCCATGCCGAGCAGGTGGCGCTGCTGGAGCGCGAGCTGCTGGCCAGCCTGCCGCAGACGGGCCGGGGCCGCCCAGGTGCCCTGCGCCTGGCCGTCAACGCCGACAGCCTCAGCACCTGGTTCATCCCGGCCGCCATCGCGCTGTCCGACCAGGACTGGCTGCTGGACCTCAGCCTGGACGACCAGGACCACACCGCCGAGCGACTGCGCGAGGGCGATGTGCTGGCCGCGGTCACCGCACTGGCCGAGCCCCTGCCTGGTTGCCGCAGCCTGGCCCTGGGCTGCATGGACTACCTGGCCGTCGCGACGCCCGCCTTCATCGCCCGGCACTTCGCCGGCGGCCTGCAGCCTGGCGCCCTCATGCGCGCGCCCTGCCTCAGCTACAACCGACGGGACCAACTGCAGTCGCGCTGGGTCCGCCAGCTCACGGGAGAAGGCCCGCCCCTGCCCAACCACTGGCTGCCCTCCAACGACGTCTACCTTGCGGCCTGCCGCAGCGGCATGGGCTGGGGCATGTGCCCGCGCAAGCTGGTGCAGGCAGAGCTGGACCACGGCGGCCTGCAGGCGCTGAGCCCCGAGCCCCTGGAGGTGCCCCTGTACTGGCAGGCTCCGGCCCAGGCCTGGGCCCTGCTTGAACCCGTCACCCAGGCGGTGGTGGAGGCTGCGCGCCAGGGGCTGCGGCGCTGACTCAGCGGCCCCGCCGCAGGCCGCGCAGGCCCAGCTGGCGCTGGTAGGCCGCGGGCGTCACGCCATAGCGGCTCAGCAGGCTGCGGGTCAGGTGGGACTGGTCGCTGAAGCCGGTGGCGGCAGCCACCTCGGCCGGGGTCTGGCCCTGGGCCAGCAGGCGCTTGGCCTCGAAGCTGCGCAGAGCCATCAGCACCTGCTGGGGCGTGGCGTGGTGCTGCGCGCGAAAGCTGCGCAGGAAATGGAAAGGGCTCAGGCCCGCCACCGCCGCCAGCTGATCCAGGCTCATCACCTGATCCAGCTGGCTGCGCATGAAATCGAGCACCGGTTCGAAGCGGCCGCCGGCCTCGGCCGGGCGGCCCTGCACCCGGGCATGCGGCCGGATCAGCTCCACCAGCTGCAGCAGCAGGCTGTCCACGGCCAGCGGTTCCTGGGCCTGCCAGAGGGCCTGCACGCAACACGCGACGGCCCGCGCCTGATCCGGGCTGCCACTGACCGCCGCATCGAAGCGCCAGCTGCGGTCACCGCCATAGGCGGGCAGCAGGTCCTCTTCGAGGTAGACCATGTGATAGGCCCAGCAGCCTGCGTCAGCCGACTGGCCGGTGTGCAGGTCCTCGGGATTCATCAGCATCAGGCTGGCCCGAGGGGCCAGGTGCTCACCCCCACGCCAGCGGAAGCGGCCCAGGCCGTCGGTGATGACGCCCAGGCCGTAGGCCTCGTGAGAATGGGCCTCGAAGCGGTGGTCCCGGATGCGCGCCCGGTAGAACTCGACACCCGGCTGGGCCGCGGGTCGGCGGTACAGGGCGCGATCCTCGGGCCCTTCGAAGCGAATGACGGCGTCGGACTGCATGGCCCGGCCATGATGGCACAGCCAGGCCGCCCCCTTCAGCGCGCGTTCACGGAAGCCAGGCTCCAGTTCTTGCTGGGCATGGTCAGGAGGACGGAGTCCGGTGTGCCCCAGTCCTCGCCGTGGAACTGCATGTGCAGCTCGCCGTTCGTGCTGCGCCAGACGCCGTCGGCGGACGGCGTCATGGCCACGGCCTCGTCATTGCCCAGGCTGATGCGCATGCGCAGGCCGTGACCATCGACGCGCAGCTGACGGCCGTCTTGCATCTGGTAGACGCCGGCCAGCACCTTCATGTCGGAGCGGGTGATGGGCGTCGAGATCTGCTTCTGCAGGCTGACGGGCTCCAGCACGGTGGTTTCTTGGGCTTGGGCCACGCCGGCCAGTGCGAGGGCTGCGAAGGCAAGGGAGAGGCGGGACGGCATGTTCATGATGGACTCCTTGGAAAGCTGAGGCCGCGTGTCGCGGATCGGGTGAGGGAACGTATGGCTGCAGTGTGGGGAATTCCCTGCCGGATTTCTTCCTGTCTTCGATCGGGCGCTGCATCAAGGGTCCGAAATGCTGCTGCAGCAGACGAGCTGCGATGCGGTAAGAACGGCCGCAATCCCCGATGGAATGGGGCTATGACGGTCTTCACATGTCGTGCGTCACACGTTCGCAGAGGCCGCTTTCCAAAGGCATGTGAGGTGGGTCATGGCAAGACCTGACCCCATTGGGAAACAGCTGCGACCCGCGGAGTCAGGCCTGCTCCCGCAGCCAGCGCTCCACGCTCGCGACCTCGTCCGCCGAGCAGCGCAGGCCGAGCTTGCTGCGCCGCCACAGCACGTCTTCGGCACTCATGGCCCACTCTTCGCGCTGCAGGTGGCGCAGCTCGGATTCAAAGAGCCCCGGCGCGATCTCCAGTCCGAGCCGGCCCTCTGCCAGGACGCGGTCCACGCGGCCTCCATAGGCCTGGCACAGGCGCCTCAGCAGGGGAGCAGGCAATCGCGGATGGCGCGCCTGCACGGCCTGCACAAGAGCCTGCAGCGCGGCGGGGCCCGCGGCGGCGCCGGGGGCAAAGGCCGACACATCGGCCCCCGGCAGCGCAGCCTGCGCCGTCCAGGCACCCCGCCCGCCGCCCAGTTGGTGGGTGATGCGATCGGCCGACTCCTCGGCCAGGCGTCGGTAGGTGGTCAGCTTGCCGCCCCAGACATGAAGCAGCGGCGCGCCTGTGCCGGTGTCCAGGTCCAGCGCGTAGTCCCGCGTCACGGCGGCAGCGGTGCCGGCGTCGTCGTCCAGCAGAGGGCGCACGCCTGCAAAGCTCCAGCGCACGTCGGACGGCCGGATCGCCTGCCGGAAGTAAGCGCTGACCTGCTCGCAGAGATAGGCCTGCTCTGCCTCGCTGATGGCCGGCGTGCGGCCGCCGGCGATGTCCTGCGGGGCCAGCTCCAGGTCCGTGGTCCCGATAAGGGTGAAGTCCTGCTGATAGGGAATGGTGAAGACGATGCGCCCGTCCGCCCCCTGCAGCAGATAGGCGTGGTCGTGCCCGTAGAGCCGAGGCACGACGATGTGGCTGCCCTTGACCAGGCGCAGGCGCCGGGCCGGCGGCACCTGGCCAGTCCCGTCGCGCAGAGCCTGCTCGACGAAGCTCGCCGCCCAGGGGCCGGTGGCATTCACGAGCAGGCGGGCGCTGAGCCGGCGCTCGCCGGCGGGCGTCTGAAGCCGCGCCTGCCACAGGCCCTGCGCCACCCGGGCCTCCAGGCAGGGGCTGCGGGTGAGGATCTCGGCGCCGCGCTCGCGGGCGTCAATGGCGTTGGCGACCACGAGCCGCGCGTCGTCCACCCAGCCATCCGAGTAGAGGAATCCGCGCCCGAACTTCGGCTGCAGCGGCTCGCCCAGGGGATGGCCGCGCAGGTCCAGGCCCGCGGAGCCGGGCAGCAGCTCGCGGTGGGCCAGGTGGTCGTACAGGAAGAGACCCAGGCGCAGCAGCCAGGCCGGCCGCATCTGTGGGTGATGCGGCATCACGAAGCGCAGGGGATGGATCAGGTGCGGGGCCGCGCGCAGCAGGCGCTCGCGCTCCTGCAGGGATTTGCGGACCAAGCCGAACTCGCGGTACTCCAGGTAGCGCAGGCCGCCGTGGATCAGCTTGGTGGAGGCCGAGGAAGTATGCGAGGCCAGGTCGTCGCGCTCGCTCAGCAGCACGCGCCAGCCGCGGCCGGCGAGATCCCGGGCGATGCCCACGCCATTGATGCCACCACCCACCACCAGTACGTCAAAATCAGCCATCGCCACGCTCCTCGCGGGGCACTCTACCCTGCCGATTTCCCATGAGCTACCTAATCGCACTGGACCAAGGCACCTCCAGCTCCCGCGCCATCGTCTTCGACCGCGAGGGCCGCCAGCTGGCCAAGGCCCAGCAGGAATTTCGTCAGATCTATCCACAGCCGGGCTGGGTGGAGCACGACCCGCAGGAGATCTGGTCCAGCCAGCTGGCCACCGCCCGCGAGGCCCTGCGCGAGTCCGGCCTGCGTCCGCAGCAGATCGCCAGCGTGGGCATCACCAACCAGCGCGAGACCACCGTGCTGTGGCACCGGGGCACGGGCGCGCCGCTGCACCATGCCATCGTCTGGCAGGACCGCCGCACCGAGCCTCTGTGCGCCCGGCTGCGCGAGCAGGGCCTGGCCCCGCTGGTGCGCGAGCGCACGGGCCTGGTGATCGACGCCTATTTCTCCGCGACCAAGCTCGCCTGGCTGCTGGACCACATCCCCGGCGCCCGCGAGCTGGCCCAGCGCGGCGAGCTGGCATTCGGCACGGTGGACAGCTGGCTGATGTGGCGCCTCAGCAGCGGCCGCATCCACGCAACGGACGTCAGCAATGCCTCGCGCACCATGCTCTTCGATGTCCATCGCAACGACTGGGATGACGAGATCCTGGCCGCGCTGAACATTCCGCGCGCCCTGTTGCCCCAGGTCCATCCCAGCGCCCACGACTTCGGCACCCTGGACCCTCAGTGGCTGGGCGCCCCCCTGCCCATCGGCGGCGTGGCGGGCGACCAGCAGGCGGCCCTCTTCGGCCAGGGCTGCTTCAAGGCCGGCATGGCCAAGAACACCTATGGCACCGGCTGCTTCACCCTCATGCACCTGGGAGATCGCTTCCAGACCTCAGCCAACGGGCTGATCACGACCAGCGCCGCGCAGACGAGCGCCAGCCCCGAGTTCGCGCTGGAGGGCAGCGTCTTCATCGGCGGCGCCGTGGTGCAGTGGTTGCGCGACGGCCTGCATGCCTTCCCCAGCAGCGGCGACGTCGAGAGCCTGGCCGCCAGCGTGCCCGACGCCGGCGGCGTGGTGTTCGTGCCCGCCTTTACCGGCCTGGGCGCTCCCTACTGGCAGCCCGACGCCCGCGGCGCCATCGTGGGCCTCAGCCGGGGCAGCACCATGGCGCACATCGCCCGCGCAGCGCTGGAGTCCATCGCCTTCCAGAGTGCTGCCCTGCTGCAGGCCATGAGCCGCGACGCCGTGGCCGCCGGCTCTGCCCCAGTGAGCGAGCTGCGGGTGGACGGCGGCGCCTGCGTCAACAACCTGCTGATGCAGTTCCAGGCCGACCTCCTGGGCATCCCCGTCGTGCGGCCCCGCGTCATCGAGACCACCGCCCTGGGCGCCGCCTACCTCGCCGGCCTCAGTGCCGGCCTCTACAGCGGCCTCGAGTCCCTGGGCCAGCAATGGCAGGCCGAGCGCATCTTCCACCCCACCCTGCCCCGCGAACGCGCCCTCGAACGCATGGCCGACTGGGAACACGCCATCCGCCAGACCACCGCCAGCTGACGAGCCCCCCCGCCCCCATTGCACGGCCGCCAGGCCCGTGTCCCAAGCGGCGGCCGGGGATCCGGCTTCGCCGGGCCCTCGGCTGCGCCCCCTGGGGGGGCCGGCGCAGCCGGTAGGGGGGTATCAAGCCGCCCTGCTGAGGCGCGAGATTTCCCAGGTCTTGATGGCCTGCAGATGCGCCGCCAGCGCGCGGTTGGTGGCCATGATCAACATGGCCAGCTCAGCCGGCGCCGCCAGGAGGGCCTGATGCTCCAGGGCGCCGACGGTGGCAGCCAGACCATCCAGGCCCAGGTTGGCCGCCACGCCGCGCAGACGGTGGGCATAGCTCCGAACCGCTACGGGGCCGGCGATGCGCGCCTCCTCCAGGGCGCTGAGGTGCTGCTCGTACTGCCGCGCAAAGCTGCTAAGCAGCTTGGCCAGCAGGTCGTTGCGGCCGGCACAGCGCAGCACGGCGGTCTCGAAGTCCGCCTCGGGCACCAGGGGCCAGGGCGAGACGGCATCGGCGGGCGCGCGGGCCGGTGCGCGGGCGGCGGGCGGGGGCGCGGCCTCCTCGCTGCGCTGGCGGCGCGGGAAGGGGGCCAGCGTTCTCAACAGCTCGGCCTGGTCGATGGGCTTGCAGATGTGGCCGCACATGCCCGCCTCCTGGCTGCGCTGGCGCTCCTCGCTGAGCGCGTGCGCGGTCAGGGCCAGCACCGGCAGGGCCGGATCGATCTCATGCAGGTGGCGCGTGGCCTGGTAGCCGTCCATGCCAGGCATCTGCACATCCATCAGCGCGAGGTCGTAGGCCCCCATGCCCGCCTCCTGAAGGCGGGCAACGGCCTGCTCGCCGCTGTCGGTGGACATCACATGCGCGCCCGCACCGCTGAGCATGTCGTGCAGGATCTCGCGGTTGATATCGACGTCGTCGGTGATGAGGATGCGCAGGCCGGCCAGGCTGTGAGCCTGGGCTTCGGGACGCTGGGCTGCTCCGGCCGGCTCCACCAGAGGCGGCCGCGCCGCCAGCAGGGGCAGCTCCAGCAGGAAGCTGGAGCCCTGGCCCGGCGTGCTGCGCACCCGGATGTCGCCACCCATCAGCCGGGCCAGGCGCCGGCTGATGCTGAGCCCCAGACCGCTGCCGCCATAGAGCCGCGTCACCGAGCTGTCGGCCTGCTCGAAAGGCGTGAAGATGCTGCCCAGCTTGTCCTCGGCAATGCCGATGCCGCTGTCTTCCACCTCGAAGACCAGGCAGCGCCCCAGCTGTGCGGAGCGCACGCTCAAGCTCACGCCACCCTGCTCGGTGAACTTGACGGCATTGGCCAGCAAGTTCACCAGCACCTGGGTCAGCCGCAGCGCGTCGATCTCCACCCAGGCCGGCAGGCCCTCGATGCTGGAGCTCAGCCGCAGGCCCTTGGCGCGCGCACGCTCGGCCACCATCTCCATCGCATCGCTGACCAGCTGAGCCAACTCGCAGGGCCGTGACTCCAGCTCCAGCTTGCCGCTGTCCAGCTTGGCGAAGTCCAGCACGTCGTTGATCACGCCCAGCAGGTGGCGGCCAGCGCGCACGATGCGCCGGAAGCTGTCGGCCGCGGCCCGCGGGTCCAGCGCCCGCTGCTCGCCCAGTTGGGCCAGGCCCAGCACGGCGTTGAGCGGTGTGCGGATCTCGTGGCTCATATTCGCCAGGAACTGGCTCTTGGCACGCACCAGGCGTTCGGCCTCGTCGCGCGCGGCGGCCAGTTCGCGGTGCAGTTGCTTGAGGGAGGTGATGTCGGTGCTGAGGTTGAGCACGGCATAGGGCCGGCCCTGCTCATCGCGCAGGGGCACGGTGGTGACGAGGAAATCGTGCGGGCCATCGGCCAGGCGGGTCTGTCGCTCGCGGTCCAGGCGCAGGCCGCGCTGCAGCACCAGGGCATCGCTCTCGCGTGCGTCGGTCGCCAGCTCGGGGCCGAACAGGGACTGCACGGTCTGGCCGATGATCTGCGCCCTGGGCCGGCCGCTGGCCTGCTCGAAGCTGCGGTTGACCTGCAGATAGCGCCCGTCTGCATCGCGGATGCTCAGCAGGATGGGCAGGGCTTCGAGGATCTCCTGCACCTGCTGCTGCTCCTTGTGCAGCTCGGAGGTACGCTGGCGCACCAGATCCTCCAGGTGCTGGCGGTGCAGTTCCAGCGACTGTTCGGCCTT
The DNA here is from genome assembly GCF_014174515.1 of Mitsuaria sp. WAJ17. Taxonomy (GTDB): domain Bacteria; phylum Pseudomonadota; class Gammaproteobacteria; order Burkholderiales; family Burkholderiaceae_C; genus Roseateles_B. The sequence continues at coordinate 7,348 of NZ_JACJUG010000027.1, read as the reverse complement.
CACGCGATCGGTGATGTCGTGGGCGAAGGCCACCACGCAGGCCTCGCCGTCGAGCTCGAAGCGGTCCAGCTTGACGTCCCACCAGATGGGGCTGCCGTCGAGGTGCCGGGACTGCCACTCCAGGGTCTGGCTCCCCTCCGCGAGCGTACGCCGGACCAGCGCTCGCGCGTGGGCCGGGGTGTAGTCGCCGCCAGGGAAGGTCAGCTCGGGCGTCAGTGCCTCCTTGCTCTGGACACCGAAACGGCGTAGGCAGTAGGTGTTGGCATAGCGCAGGGCACCGCTCTCGCCGTCGAAGATCTGCACCGACATGTGCGAGGCCTCCAGCAGCTGGCGCAGGCGGCGCTCGCTGGACAGCAGGTCCTGGGCGGCCTGCTGCTGGGCGCGCAAGGTATTGGCCAGCAGCAGGCGGGAGCTGTCCAGGGAGCGGGTCAGATCCCAGTACAGCGTGCCGTAGCGCAGCATCAGCCAGCCGGCCAGGCCACAGCTGAAGAGCTGCACGACCAGGTAGCTGGCATGCGGCGGCGTATTGCCGGGATGCAAGCCGGGAATCCAGCCCAGGCCTTCGGCTGCGAAGAGCAGGGCCAGGCCGCCCAGCCCTGCCAGGGCGCCCCACTTGGCCGCCTGCGGGCCCACCATGAAGCCCAGGACCACGATCAGTGCCGTCAGCGAACCCAGGCCCGAGGACATGATGCCGTTGCCATGCAGGGCCGCCATGCCCATCAGCGTCACCATTGTTGCGATGGCGAAGAACGCGGCCGCCCGCCGTACATGGCCGCGCCAGGCCAGCAGGGCTGCAGTGGCGGCCACCGCCAGCACCCCTGCGCCGGTGGCCATGCGGGACAGGCGCTGCGGCCAGCTGTAGCCCGGCTCCAGCGCCGTGGCCGCCAGCTGGAACAGGGCAGCCAGCATGACCACGACCAGCAGCACCGCGGCGCCGCGCGCCACGCGGCGGTCCATGGCCGCATGGAAGGCCTCGATGCCCTGCTGGCGGTCGGCCGCATCCAGGGCGGCCTCGACCGCCCGGATGTCAGGACCGTGGGGTTTGTCCATGGCTGCCGCTGGGCAAGGCCGTGCAGCGCTTCAGCGGCCGGACGCTGACGTGCCCGGAGCGCTGCCGTGGGGCTGCGCTGGCGGCATCAGGCACGAATCCCGGGAAGGGCTGGGCCGCGGGGCGACCCGCCACTGCATTGACCGTTCATCCATCTCGTCACTCCCTTGCTGGGCGGATCCCGATGTGTTCCCTCGGTCAAGATGGCGCTCAAGCGATCGCGCCTCTTCACTTCAATCGTGGCCTGGGGCGTCCCGATGACAGCGGAAATACCCGCCCCAGGGTCCCAGCGTACGGCATGCACGCCCGGCAGGGCAAGGCCAAGCCCCCAACTGTGTGGTGACGGACGTCACAGCCCCCAGGACTGCGCGAAGCCGCCCAGTACAAGCGCGCCCAGCACGATGAAGATCAGGGCTGCCAGGCCATGGACCAAACGGACTGGGATCCTGTGCGCCATGCGATCCCCCAGCAGCACGGCCGGCACGTTCGCGATCATCATGCCCAGCGTCGTGCCCGCCACCACGGCCAGCAGGTTGTGGAACTGTGCTGCAAGTGCGACGGTGGCGATCTGAGTCTTGTCCCCCATCTCGGCGAGGAAGAAGGCCACGACGGTGGTGCCCAGCACGCCCAGACGCAGGCCCTGGCCGCCCTCCTCCTCCTCGATTTTGTCCGGCACCAGGGTCCAGACACCCATGGCCACGAAGCCCAGGCCCAGCACCCAGCGCATGATGTCGGGGGCCACGTGCGCGGTGATCCAGGCGCCGAGCGCGCCGGCACCGGCATGGTTGAGCAGGGTGGCGATCAGAATGCCCGCAATGATGGGCAGGGGCTTGCGGAACCGCGCGGCCAGCAAAAAGGCCAGTAACTGGGTCTTGTCACCGATTTCGGCGAGAGCCACCAGGCCGGTGGAGACGAGAAAAGCTTCCATGTAAGACTCCCCGGCCGGTGCGGACACCCTCGACCGCCCCTCTCCGGCCGGATACCGAGAACGAGCGGTCAAAGGTCTTGCCAGGTAAAGGCCCAGGCCAGGGCGGCCAGGGCGGGAACTGCCAGCGCCATGCCGGGCCAGGCCCAGGCAAGTGTGTTGACGCAGGCCCGCGTGTCCGATGAACGGACCGCGGCAGCTACTCCCCAATGACGAGCGGCATTGTAGCGGAGCGCCCTGGCCGGCCGTCGCCGCGGGTTCCTGCCATGACGCTGGCAGCAGCGCGCGCCGATGATGGCCGCATGAACTACGCCTACACCATCCTCTACGTCGCCGATGTCGCGGCCTCCCTGCGCTTCTTCGAGGCCGCCTTCGGCCTGCAGACGCGATTTCTGCACGAGTCCGGCGCCTACGGCGAGCTGGAAACCGGCGCCACGGCCCTGGCCTTCGCCCAGCTGGACATCGCCCGCGACAGCCTGGGCGCCGATTTCGTCGAGGCGGCACGCAGCGAGCGCCCCCTGGGCATGGAGGTCGGCCTGGCCTGCGCGGACGTGCCTGCCGCCTATGCCCGGGCCCTGGCCGCAGGCGCCAGCGGCCTCAAGCCGCCCACCGCCAAGCCCTGGGGCCAGGTGGTGGCCTATGTGCGCTGCCCGGACGGCTGCCTGGTCGAGCTGTGCACGCCCATGGGCGGATGAGCGGGAGCCTCCGCATGGGCAAGGCTTCGGCCTCACGGATGCGGGGACTCGGCCCGCGCAGCCTTGAGCAGCTCGCCGCGCTGGGCATCAGCAGCGCCGAGGAACTCCGGGCCCAGGACGCCTTTGCCCTGTACGCCCGCCTCAAGGCACGCTGGCCCGGCGCCAGCCTCAACCTGCTCTACGCGCTGATCGGCGCCCAGGAAGATCTGGACTGGCGGGAGGTGGCACGGGAGCGCCGCACGGACATTCTGCTGCGCCTGGACGACATGGGCCTGGCCCCGCGCTGAACGGGGCCGGCGCGATGTCAGCCGTAGCGCCGCTCCCTCAGCCACTTGGTGGCGATGTACTTGACGCCGGCCAGCACGGGCACGCCGGCATGCAGGGTGCTCGGGTCCTCGACGCCACGGGCATCGACGTCGGCAAAGTACAGCACTGCGCCGGGCCGTGGGCGTATCTCCAGGCCGAGGCTGGGAAAGCGCGTGCCGCCACCGTCCTCCACCTCGGAGAGATACAGGATGCAAGTGCCCACCCGCTGGCCGCCGGTGCGCAGATGACGCTCGCTGCCGGGGTGGGCGGGGTTGAACCAGTCGAAATGAGCCCGGTACTCGCCCCCGACGCCATAGCGAAGCACCTGCAGGCCCTCGCCGTTCTCCACCGGCCAGTCCAGCAGCTCGGCCAGTCGAGCCTCGATGCGTGCCACCAGCGCGTGCTCGCCGCGCTGGAAGAAGCCGCCGGCGCTGGTGCGGTGCTCATGCGGGCGGGCCTCACCCAACTGCTCGTCCACCACGGTGGAGCGCGTCAGGCGTGTCTCCGCCAGGGCGATCATGGCCTCGCACTCGGCCGGGCTCAGCAGGCCCTCGTACAGCAGCACCTGGGGATGGTCCAGCTGGGCCGCGATGCGCAGCTCGCAGCCGTCGCTGAGGCGCACGCGGTTGCCGGTCATGCGCGGACGAGGCCGGGCACGCAAGACCTGACCCCTGCCAGACTCCGCCTCCGCAGCACCGGCATGCTCGGCCAGCAGGGAGGCTTGCGGGCTCATGTCATGGGTGTCCGCCAAGGGCAGCGCCGCACCGTGGACCGTCTTCAGCACGCGTTCCGCCAGGGCCCGCGGCAGCCCTCCCTGCACCATCATGGGCAGCATGGACGAGGCCGTGCAGCCACGCGCCACGTTCTCCTGCACCCATTGCCGCCACTCGGGGCTCAGCTGCTCCAGGCTCATGCCGATCTCCTCGCTGTCTCCTGCAGCTGCATTCTGGCCTATCGCCGACAATGCCCGGATGCGCCGAGCCGACCGCCTGTTCCAGATCGTCCAGCTGATTCGTGGACGCCGCCTGTCCACCGCCGATTACCTGGCCCAGCGCCTGGAGGTGTCGCCCCGCACCATCTACCGCGACGTGGCCGCGCTCCAGCAGCAGGGCGTGCCTATCGATGGCGAAGCGGGCGTGGGCTATCGCATGAGGGCGGGTTTTGACCTGCCGCCGCTGATGTTCAGCAAGGAGGAAGCCCAAGCCCTGGTCGCGGCGCTGCGCATGGCGCAGCCGCAGATGGACAGCGCCCTGGCCCGCCACGGCGAGGAGGCCATCTACAAGATTCTGGCCGTGCTGCCCGGCACGGCGCGCGCTGCCGCGGAAAGCCTGGCGCTCTGGGCCCCGCTGGGCGGGCTGGACGAGGGCACGCGCGAGCGCCTGCAGCAACTGCGCCTGGCCACCGAGCAGCGCCAGAAGCTGCGCGTCGTCTACCTGGACCTCGGCAACACCGCCAGCGAGCGCGTGCTGCGCCCGCTGGGCTGCTTCTTCTGGGGACCGGTCTGGACCTTCGCGGCCTGGTGCGAACTGCGAGAGGGCTTCCGCAATTTCCGAGTCGACCGCATCCAGCAGTTGGAGGTGCTGGACGAGCGCTTCAGGGACGAAGCCGGCAAGACCCTGGCCGACATGCAGCGGGCCGAGGGCTGGCCCTGATCAGCGACCGAAGCTGCCCTGCGGTGCCAGCCAGCGCAGAGGGTTGAAGCGCAGGCGGCTGCTGGGCGCCTCCACCCAGCGGTGGAAGGGCAGCGCAGCCAGGTTCGCAAAACCCCAGGCCGACAGCACCAGGGCGAAGGTCAGCAGCAGGGGTTGCTCGCTCTGCTGGTCGTACCAGGCGTTGAGCAGCACCAGCACGGGGAAGTGCACCAGGAACAGGGAATAGGAGTGGGTGCCGAGGTGGGCCACCACATCCGCCACGCGCTGCCACAGCCGGCCCGCCAGCGGCCCGACCCGCCATTGCCACAGGCCCAGCAGCAGGGCGGTGAGCAGGGCCAGCACCAGGCGCTCGCGGAAGTCCAGCCACAGGGCCAGGCCCGTCAGCCACAGCAGCAGCAGCAGGCCCAGGCGGGGCCAGCGGCTCAGCGAGAACCAGTGCACCAGGGCACCAAGGCCGTAGGCGCCGAAGAAGTAGAGGCCCCAGTTGTCGAGCTCAGCCTCGCGGTTGAAGACCATCAGGGACAGACCGCACAGGGCCAGCACCAGGACCGGCCCCAGCACCATGCGCCAGGCATGCGGCAGCAGGCGGCTGCGCCGGGCCAGCCACAGCAGGCCCAGCATGAGGGCGTAGAGCTGAAGGTCGATGGCCACGTACCAGGCGCCCACGGTGATGGACTCGTGCCCCAGCAGCCCGTGGGTCAGCGTGGCATGGCTCAGCAGCGTGGCCAGAGTCAGCTGCTGCGGAAGGAATTCCGGCAGCCAGGGCTGGACCAGCCAGGCGCAGGACAGGGTCAGGCCCACCGCCGCCATGAAGGGCAGGGCCAGGCGCAGGTAGCGCCGCCACAGGGACTCCAGCGCTGCGACCTTCATCAGCCCGCCCTGAGGGGACAGCGCCCGGGCGCTCAGGTACCCGCCCACCACCAAGAAGACCTGCACCGCCATGCGCCCATAGTGGAACAGCCAGCCGCCCAGCACCGGCCAGGCCTTGTGCAGGGCCTCGGCCAGGGGGCCGTAGACCGAGAGGTGATGCAGAACGATGAACTGGGCCGCGAGGGCTTTCAGTGCATCGATGTGCAGCAATCGGGTCTTGGCAGCGGACATGGGTACGGCGTTCCGGCAGCCTGACGCTGCCGGCGTGATGGTTGTCGTTGAAAAAAGGCGCTGGCGCCAGGCGCATGCGCATTCGGAAGGCAATGGCCGCGCCAGGCTGTCCTGGTGCGGCCGGCCCCGGCTCGGGCGACGCCTCTTGAGCTGAGCCTGAGGGGTCGCTTGAGCGGAGGGCTTGGACAAGCTTGCCCAGACAAGCTACCCAGGCGATTTGCCTCCGGCAAACCTGCAGCACAGGCTGCAGAACGCGCGATTTTAGTCGGCCAGAGCCCGGAAAGCAGCCCCTGGAGCGCGTCAGGTCGTGAGAAGGCGTGAACACACGTGACAGGAAGCCGGCCCGATCGCCCGCGTGGCGGCCCTCATTTGCGAAGGCGCAGGGACGTTTCGCAGGCAGAGATCGCAGGGAGGAAGCCCGGCCAGAACGCATTCATGGAGCGCCCGGCGGGGCGAGGCGAACGCCTGGTGCCGTCGTAACGCAGAGCACCACGGCGGAGCCTTCCCTGCTGCCCCAGGCTTGAGGCGCGCCGCGCCTCGGCAGGGAGTCAGGCGATCTCGCTGCGGACGTGGGCCTGGGCCGCCGGGCTCAGGCGCTCGAAGTGCAGCAGGTCCTGCCACCGGCCGTGCAGGCTCACGCTGAGGCTGCTGCGCCCCCAGCACCGGAAGCCGTTCTTCTCCAGGACCCGGGTCGAGGCCGGATTGCCCGGCCGAACTACCGCCTCCAGGCGCCACAGGCCCAGGGTCTCGAAGGCGATGGGCAGCAGCAGACCCACGGCCTCGCTGGCCCAGCCCTTCCCCTGGGCGCCCGCCCCCAGGCGGTAGCCGAGTTCGGCGCGGCCGTGATGCTCGCGCTGCACGCGATGCAGGTTGATGCGCCCCACCAGCCGGCCCTGCTGACGGATCAGGAAGGCATGGGCCCGGTCCGCATCCGCGGCGGCCTGAGCCTCCTCCAGGTGCGCCTCGACGCCTTCGCGGCTGTAGAAAGCGTCCGGGCGGGCGTGGACCCAGGTCTCGAAATGGGCGCGCTCCCTTTGCTCGAAGTCCAGCAGTTCCTCGAGATCCGCGCGCTGCGGACGGTGCAGGCTCAGTGTGCTCATGGGGCGCAAGCCTATCAGCCGGCCGGCTCCGCGCCGGCCCGGGCGCCCTGCCATTCGCACGCCGCGGCGGTGACAATGCCCGACCGACGGCCGGATCCTGCCCATCCAGTCAAGTCGCCGCGCCCGCCACCTCCGAGATCTGCCAAGCCATGCTGCGCCCCTTGTCCCTGCGTCTCCAGCTCACCCTCGCCCTGATGCTGACCGGGCTGGCCGTGGTGGTGACGGTGGGGGGCGTGGCCTACCTGGAGCTGCAGCGCAAGTTCAGCTCGCAGGCCGCCCAACAGGCCACCGCGCACTTCCGGGCCGGCGTGGAGGCCTATCTGGAGGACTTCGGCAGCTTTGAGGCCGGCGAGGCCCGGGGCGTGGGGCTGGGGGACTACCTCGCCCGCTCGCGCGGGCCCGGTGCGCAGGGGGCCGGACCGTCGCCCTCCGAAGGTCCGCTGCGTCCATGGGATGCACGGCGTGGCCCGACGCCTGGCCCAGGCACGGAGGCAGGTCCCGGCGCAGGGCCGGGCGTCGGG
>NZ_JACJUG010000026.1 GCF_014174515.1 Mitsuaria sp. WAJ17 | reverse complement strand
CCTGCGCGGCTGGCTGGCCCTGCCGCGCCAGCACCAGGCACCGCTGCACCACCATGGCAGCGGCTGCACCTTCGCCAGCGCCGCCGCCGCCGCCCTGGCCCGCGGCTTCCCCCTGGCCGACGCCCTGGTGCTGGCCAAGATGTGCAGCTGGCAAGGACTGCGTCAGGGCCATGCCGCGGGGGGTGGGGCCGGGCCACTGCGCCCCACGCCCGACTTCATCCACTGCCCAGAGGCCATGCCTGTGATGGGCTTCGGCGACGAGCTCCGGCCCGACGCCGCCACCCTGGCGCGCTGGGCCTCGGTGCTGGCCCGTCAGCAGGCCGAGGCGCCGTTCAGTCCGGGGCTCTACGGCATCGTGGACGACGAGGCGCGACTGGCCGCGATGGCCGGCACCGGTCTCCCCCACCTGCAGCTGCGCTGCAAGACAGGCCCCGAGCAGGACTGCACCGTGCTGCGCCAGCGCATCGCCGCTGCCGTGCAATGCATGCGGGACCATCCCGGCACGCACTTCTGGATCAACGATCACTGGCAACTGGCCCTGGAACTGGGCGCCAGCGGTCTCCACCTGGGTCAGGAAGACTGGGCCTGCCTGGATGCGGGCCAGCGCCAACGCATCCGGGACAGCGGTGCCGCCCTGGGGATCTCAAGCCACAGCCTGTGGGAGCTGGCCCGGGCCCGCGGCCTGGCGCCCGCCTACATCGCCTGCGGCCCCGTCTGGCCGACGACGACCAAGCACATGCCCTGGCTGGCTCAGGGCCTGAGCCAACTGGCCTGGTGGTCACGCATGGCCGGTCGCCCAGTGGTGGCGATTGGCGGCGTGCTGGCGCCGGCGCAGGTCGAGTCGGCCGCCCGTGCCGGCGCTGCGGCCGTGTGCCTGGTCCGGGGGTTGGATGCGCAGCGCCTGCACGACTACCGTGCGGCCTGGCAGGCGGGCCGGCAAGACTGTCAGTGTCGTCAGGACCTCAGCGGCTGAGGCCCCGGGCCTCGATGGCCCAGACCGCCACGACGCGGCCGGCACGATGCGCCACCAGCGCATCGTGCAGGTTCAGCGTGGGGTCGCAATGGCCCGGCACAAGCAGGATCTGCTCACCCAGACGCGGCTTGGCACCGCCGGGCGTGCGGCACTGCAGGATGCCGTGCTCGTCATTGGCCGAGACGTAGTCCCAGCGCCCGCTCGGGCTGCCGGCATCCCAGACCCAGGGCATGCCCGATTCGGCGGACAAGGACTTGAGCCCGGCGTCCAGCACCACGCGGTCGCCCATGCCCTCGCTCATCACCGTACTGGCCAGCAGCAGGGCGTGCTCGAAGCGCAGGCTGGCATCGGCCACCTCATTACGGCCGTAGTCTGCATCCATGAAGACGTAGGAGCCGGGCTGCAGCTCGGTGTAGAGGCCCAGGCCCAGGTCGAAGGCAGCGCTGCCGGTGCCTCCGCCGGTGATGGTCTCGCAGTCCAGGTCCTGGTCCTGCAGGCCCTGCACCACGGCACGGGCGCGCTCGGTGGCGCGCAGCACGGCCTCGCGGCGGGCCTCCATGCCGCGCACATGCTGCAGGCCGCCCTGGTAGGCCTGCAGACCCTTGAAGCGCAGCTGGCCGGCGTACTGCTCCATCACCTCGACCAGGCGCAGCACGGCCGGCGCATCCGCCACGCCGCAGCGGTCCTGGCCGATATTGATCTCCACGAGAAGCTCCAACCGGCTGCCGGTCTGCTCACAGGCCTGGGCCAGCTGCTCGATCTGCTGCTCATGGTCCACGCAGACGCTCATGCGCGCGCGGCCGGCCAGCTCAGCCAGCAGGCGGGCCTTGGCTTCGCCCACGACCTCGTTGCTGACGAGGATGTCCGGGATGCCCGCCGCCACGAAGGGGATGGCCTCGCTGACCTTCTGGCAGCAGATGCCCACCGCACCCGCCCGCATCTGGGCCTGGGCGATGGCCACGCATTTGTGCGCCTTGGCATGCGGGCGCAAGGCCATGCCGGCGGACACCGCCGCGGCCTGCATCTTCGTCACATTGCGCTCGAAGGCATCCAGGTCCAGCAGCAGCGCTGGGCTGTCCACGGCGCTCAGGAGGTCACCGAACCGGGCCAGTGGGGGCAGCAGCGAGGAGAGGGGGGCGGACGGGTTCATCGCCCCATTGTGGCCCGTTTTGCTAGCGTTTCAAGACCGCGTCCGCATCCACAAGGTACTGGGGGTATTCGAGACAAGCCCGGCTCTTCATCCACAAGATGTGGGATGTCCAGCCGCCGCAGCGGCGAAACACTGCCCGCTCAACCTTGCTTTACTTAGGAGAGCGCCATGGCCCAGACCCATCTCTATTCACACCAGAAGCTGATGAACGATCCGACCCTCTTCATGGGGCAGGTGCCGCTCATCGCCCATGGGGACTCCTGGTTCTCCTTCGGGGACTTCTTCCCGACCAAGACCCGCTCCCTGCTGGACTTCTTCCAGTTCGGCCGCGACGCCGGCATCGTCAATTACGCCATGCCGGGGCAGCGGCTCAGGGACTACCCCGACCCGCAGCGCTATGCCAAGTTCCACCTGGCCATGACCCTGCGCGGCATGCCGCGCTGGGGCGCAGTGCTGCTCTCCGGCGGCGGCAACGACATGATCGCCTGGCTGCGCCGCGGCCCCGGCACCGACCTCGGCCAGCGACTGCTGCGCGCCCCGGCCGAATGGCTGCCGGAGCATTTCGGGCCGCTGCGCTACGTCTCGGAGCATGGCTGGAGCAAGCTCTGCGCCGAACTGCTGCAGTCCTACGTCGAGCTGGACGCCCTGCGCAAGCAGTGCGCCAATCCACAGGCCCCGATGGTCACCCATGTCTACGACTACATGGTGCCGCGCTTCGCCTATGCCGCCGGTGGCCTGGCCGGTCCTTGGTGCGCGCCCAGCCTGCAGACCTTCCAGATCCCCACCGAGGCCTGGGCGCCCATCATGCGCCTCCTGGTGGACTGGAACCACAGCTTCCTCACCCACACGGTGCAGAACTGCATCGGCAACTTCGTGGTGCTGGACACGCGCGGCGTCAGCCAGCCCGCCGAGGCCGGCAGCACCGGCCGCAGCGGCGATTGGCAGAACGAGATCCACCTGATCCCAGAGGCCTACGAGAAGATGGCCCGCCGCAACTGCAACGACACCCTTTCCAGCCTGGTGGCCGGCTACGAGATCTGAGGCGGGCCGTGGCAGGGGGCGCCCGGCCGAGGCCGCACGGCGCATGAGGGCGGGCGATACTGCCCGATCGCGACCGCGGGCTGTGCGGCCCGCCGCCGCGATCACCGTCCAGCCCAGCCCGCCCTCCCATGTCCACCCTTGCCCTGCTGCTCGTCCTGGCCGCCGCCTTGTGCCATGCCCTCTGGAACCTGATCGCCAAACGCCAGGGTGGAGGCAGCGAGCTGGTGCTGATCTGCGCCATCCTGGTCAGCGTGGTCTGGGCGCCGCTGGCCTTCTGGCAGGGCTGGAGCACCCTGCCCTCGCTGGGCCGCGTGGAGTGGGCTGCCCTGAGCGCCAGCGCGGTGCTGCACCTGGTCTATTTCCGCTGCCTGCTTCATGGCTACGCCGTCTCGGACCTCACCGTGGTCTACCCCGTGGCACGCGGCAGCGGCCCGCTGCTGAGCACGGCCGGCGCGGTGCTGGTGCTGGGTGAGCGCCTCAGCGTGGTCGGGGGCCTGGGAGCCCTGATGGTGGTGGGTGGCGTCTTCCTGATCGCCGGCGGACCGGCGCTGTGGCGCCAGGCCCATGAGCCGGCGCGCCGCGAACGCACGCTGCGCGGCCTGCGCTGGGGGGCGCTCACCGGCGCCTGTATCGCCGCCTACACGCTGCTGGACGGCTACTCGGTCAAGGTTCTGTTGATCTCGCCCATCGTGCTGGACTACTTTGCCAACGTGCTGCGCATCCCCATGATGCTGCCGGTGGCCCTGCGCGATCCAGCGGCCTTCTGGGCGGCCTGGCGCCGGCAGTGGAAGGCCGCCCTGGCCGTGGCAATCCTGAGCCCGGCCAGCTATGTGATGGTGCTCTATGCCATGCGAGTGGCCCCGCTGAGCCATGTTGCGCCGGCGCGCGAGCTGTCCATGCTGTTCGCGGCACTGGCCGGAGGCAGCCTGCTGGGCGAGGGCGACCGGCTCCTGCGCCTGCTGGGCGCCGCCTTCATCGCCCTGGGCGTGATGGGGCTGGCGCTGGCCTGAGGCGGCCAGGCCCGGCTCAGGGCGAGGCGAAGTCCTGCGTCCAGGTCAGGCGCCCCGTGCCGCCATTGGCGCGCAGGCAAGCCAGGCCCATGTCCTTGGCGCGGGCACTCATGATGTTGCGGCAGTGGCCCTCGCTGTTCATCCAGGCCTGCACCACAGATTCCACCGTGGACTGGCCGGCCGCGATGTTCTCGCCCCAGGAGGACCAGCGATAGCCGGCCGCGCTGATGCGCTGGCCGGCGTTGCTGCCGTCCGAGCCTGTGTGATCGAAGAAGTTGTGGTCCACCATGTCCTGCGTATGCCGGCGGGCGGCGTCGGTGAGGGCGGCGCTCCAGCGCAAGGCCGAGACAGGCGGCATCGCCTGGCTGCCGCACACCGCCCCCCGCTGGCGCTGCTCGTTGACCAGGCGCAAGGCGGTAGCCTGGAAATCCGGCAGACCGCAGTCGGCGGCCGTGGCGCCAGGCGAGGGGGTGGGGGTGGGCGAGGGAATCGGTGTGGGCGTGGGCGTAGGCGTAGGCGTAGGCGTAGGCGTAGGCGTAGGCGTAGGCGTAGGCGTAGGCGTAGGCGTAGGCGTGGGCGTAGGCGTGGGCGTCGGTATTGGCGCTGGGCTCGGTGCCGGCTCGCTGCCCGCGCCTCCGCCCCCGCAGGCCTGCAACAGCAAGGCGGCGCTCAGCAGGCAGGAGGCGGCAAGGGTCGGGCGCATCAGGGCGGACATAGGTGCGGCAATTCATCGTGGAAGGCGGCGCATTGTGCGGGCCCGGCCGGCGCCCGGCGCAGCAGCGCAACATCTGCACACGCACGCACGCACCTTGTTGCCCGCTCGCCCCGGTCCCAAGCCCGCAAGCGGTGAAGTCCCCAGGCGTCAAGCCGTCGGCCGGGTGCTAGGCTGCCAGCCTCCTCCGTCCGGTCCTCTACCATGATTCCCCTGCCCCCGCCCGGCACGGTCCTGCCGCCCATTCCCCCTACCGCGCCACGACTGGTCGATGATGGCCTGGAGCTGGGCCGCAACTACTGGGTCTGTGACGACATCCTGCCCAATGCCTCCAAGATCCGCGAGCGCTGCCTGCGCCACCAGGGCTGGCACTATGGCTTTCCCCATGCCCAGGAGAGCTGGCCGGGCATGCGCTTCCATGGCGCGCTGGAGGCTGCGGAGCTGGCGCAGATCGAGAGCCGGGTGCGTGAGCTGACCGGCGCCCGGCGCCTTTGGGTGGGCACCGCGCCCAGTGGCGCCACCCTGGACTTCAACGTCGCCCAACTGGTGGGCGAGAAGGAATGCGGCGCACGCCCCCACACGGACCGCCGCGACCTCTGCACCTACGCCGCCGTGCTCTACCTGCACCCCGAACCGCCCCCCGACAGCGGCACCAGCTTCTACCGCCTGCGCTATCCCAACGGCGCCATGGGCGGCAACCTGGTGGGCGCGCCGCACAAGAACCTGGTCGATGCCCTCAACGTCCGCAGCCTACCGCCGCAGGCCTGGTACGAGGAGCGCCGCGTGGACAACCGCTTCAACCGATTGCTGGTCTACAAGGCCGCCTTGGTCCACAGCGCGACCCGCTATTTCGGCGAGGCCCTGGAGGACAAGCGCCTGACGGCCGTCTTCTTCTGGCTGGCCGAGCACTGAAGGCTCGACACACCAGGGCATCTTCTTCACGTCCTTCTTCACGCCCTTCTTCACGCCGGCGGCGCCCGCCCTGCCCCCGCCGGGCTTGCCAGGGCCACGGCGCTGGGCTAGCGTTCGCCAACGCCCGGGAATGCCACCATGAAAAAGATACTGATCGTCGATGACCATCCCGAAATCCGCGATCTGCTGCGGATGACGCTGGAGCTGGCGCAGAGCTTCAGCATGAGCGAGGCCAGCAACGCGGCCGAGGCGCTGGAGCTGGTCCGCAAAGACTGCCCGGAGCTGATCCTGATGGACGTCATGCTGCCGGGCGGCATGAGCGGCCTGGAGGCCTGCCGCCAGATCCGGCAGATGCCCGAAGCGCAGCCCACGCCCAAGGTGATCATCGTCAGCGCCCGCCCCTTCGAGGATCTGCGCGCGGAGTTCGAGGCCTCGGGCGCCGATCTCTTCATCGCCAAGCCCTTCGGACCCATGCAGCTGGTACAGGGGATCAGCAGCCTCTACGCCACCCACGGGGACAATCCCACCCCCTGAACAAGCGCCGGGCCCTGCCTGCGCAGGGGCCGGGGTCGGCGGCTGCAGCCTGGCGTCTCAGCGCGGGCTCGCACGTCTCCTCGATGCCCTCATCACCACGGCCGGCCGCAAGGCAGGCCTTTCTCTTCACGGGCCTTGTGCCCGCCTTCCTCGATTGCGTCTCGTCATGTTCCATCGTCGCTCTCTGTTCGCCCACGGCCTGCTGATGGCCGGCGTCTTCAGCCTCAATCCCATCCTGGCCGCCATGGCCGAAGAGCCCCGGGCCGAGGGCACCGCGCTGACCGCCCAGTCCGTCACGGCCGCCGCGCCGCGCCCCATCGCCCACAGCGACTACGCCCAGTGGCGCAGCATCCAGGGCTCCGCGCTCTCGCGGGATGGCCGCTTCGCGGCCTATGCCCTGGTCGGCCAGGAAAGCGACGGCGAGCTGGTGGTGCGCCGCCTGGCGGACGGCCAGCAGTGGCGCGTGCCCCGCGGTCTGCAGCCCCAGTTCAGCGCCGACAGCCGCTTCCTGGCCTTCGCCCAGGCCCCCACGCGCGCGGCGCAGGACCAGGCCCGCAAGGACAAGAAGAAGGGCGAGGACGCACCCAAGCCGGGCGCCGGCTGGATGGACCTGTCCAGCGGCCGTTTCGAGACCGTGGACCGCGTCAGGCGCTTCGCCTTCGCCGAGGACGGCGGCCAGCGCCTGGCCCTGTGGCTGGAGCCCCCGGTCAAGGCCGACAAGAAGGCGGCCTCCGGCCCCGCCAAGGCCGACGTGGACAATGAAGGCATTGACCAGACGGCCCCCAACGAGAACGGCTTCTTCGGCGCCAGCCATGCCAGCGCCGAGGCCGGTAAGAAGAAAGAGGCGGGCAGCGCCCTGCTCCTGGTGAATCCGGCGGACGGCCAGCGCCAGCGCCTGGAGGACGTGAGCAGCTTCACCTGGAGCCGCGACGGCCGCTGGCTCGCCTACGCGGTCAGCACGCCAACGGCCAAGGACAGCAAGGACACCAAGCCGGCGGCGCCCTCGCGCGACGGGGTCCATCTGCTGCCCGGCGATGGCGGCGAGCCCCGCATGCTGCTGGGTGGCGCTGGCGTTTACAAGCAGCTGCAGTTCGACGAAGCCGGCCAGCAGCTCGCCTTTGTCAGCAACCGGGACCATCTCAGTCGGCAGGCCGCAGAGAAGGCCGCCGAGAAGACCGTCTCCGACAGCAAGGAAGGCGCCAAGGACAGCAAGGATGAGCCCCCCGCCACGCCCTTCAAGCTCTATCTCTGGCAGGCAGCCGGCGAAGTCAGTGCTGTGGAGCTGCTGGCCGCCGGCAGCCTGGGCCTGCGCGAGGGCTTTGCCCCCAGCGAGCATGCCAGCCTGCGCTTCAGCAAGGACGGCCAGCGTCTCTTTCTGGGCACCGCCCCCCTGCCCAAGGAAGCGGCCAAGGACGCACCCGAGCCCCTGAAAGTCGATCTCTGGCACTGGAAGGATCCGGAGCTGCAGTCCATGCAAAAGGTTCGCGCCGAGAAGGAGAAGCTGCGCAGCTACCGCGCCGTCATCCACCTCGCCGCGCCAGCCGTCCCGCGCTTCGTGCAGCTGGCCACGCCCGAGCTGCCTGAGGTCCTGGTCAATGACAACGCCGACGTCGCCCTGGGCTTCAACGAGCGGCCCTACCGCGCCCTGCAGTCCTGGGACACGCTCTACCGCGATGCCTACTCGGTGAGCCTGCAGGACGGCAGCACGCGCCTGCTGGCCCGCAAGCTGCGCGGCATGCCCCAGCTCTCGCCCGGCGGTCGCTACGTGACGGCCTTCCTGCCCGATCTCAAGCAATGGATGGCCTGGCGCACCCGCGACGGCAGCGAGCGGCCCCTGACCGCCGCGATCAAGGGTGAGCACTTCGAGAACGTGGAGCGCGATGTCGTCGAGCCCGCGGACGCCTACGGCCAGGTC
The DNA here is from genome assembly GCF_014174515.1 of Mitsuaria sp. WAJ17. Lineage (GTDB taxonomy): Bacteria > Pseudomonadota > Gammaproteobacteria > Burkholderiales > Burkholderiaceae_C > Roseateles_B. The sequence goes on along the minus strand of NZ_JACJUG010000026.1, from coordinate 67,684 downwards.
GGCTGGATGAGCGAAGACCGCGCCGTGGTGCTCAATGCGCAGTACCACCTCTGGTCCGTGGACCCCGAAAGCCTGCAGGCCCGGCGCCTCACGGCGGGTGTGGGCCAGGACCGGGTCCAGCTGCGGCTGCAGCGCGTGGATGAGGACGGCGCCGACCGCGAAGAGCGTCACCTCAAGCCCCTGCCCACCGGCCCCTGGATCCTGCTGGGCACGGCCGAGCAGGACAAGTCCACCGCCTTCTACCGGCTGGACCCTGCATCTCCCGCCGCAGCCGAACGCCTGCTGCACAGGCCGCAGTTGCTGGGCGGCCTGGTGAAGGCGCGCAACGCCGAGGTCTGGCTGCACACGGCCCAGGACTTCCGCACCTTCCCCGATCTCTGGTTGAGCCAGGGCCCCCTGGGCCAGGCGCAGCGGATCTCGGACGCCAACCCGCAGCAGGCCGGGCTGCGCTGGGGCACGCAAGAGATCGTCGGCTACACCTCGGCCAAGGGACAGAAGCTGCGCGCACTGCTGGCCAAGCCCGAGGACTTCGACCCGAAGAGGAAGTACCCGCTGATGGTCTACATCTACGAGAAGATGACGGACGCCCTGCACCGCTACGTGCCGCCGGCACCGGGGCAGAACATCAACGTCAGCCGCTACGTCAGCAAGGGCTACCTGGTGCTGCGGCCGGACATCGTCTACAGCATCGGCCATCCGGGCCAGAGCGCGATGGACACAGTGATTCCGGCAATACAGCAGCTGGTGAAGCAGGGCTTCGTGGACGAGAAGCGCATCGGCATCCAGGGCCACAGCTGGGGCGCCTACCAGATCAACTACCTGCTGACCCGCACCTCGATGTTCCGCGCCGCCGAGGCCGGCGCCTCCATGGCCAATATGGTCAGCGGCTACGGCGGCATCCGCTGGGGCACGGGCAAGAGCAGGGCCTTCCAGTACGAGCAGCAGCAAAGCCGCATCGGCGCCACGCCCTGGCAGCGACCCGAGCTGTATGTGGAGAACTCGCCCATCTTCCGCATCGACCGCATCACCACGCCCTACCTCACCGTGCACAACGACGAGGACGACGCCGTGCCCTATTACCAAGCCATCGAGTTCTTCACCGCGCTGCGCCGCCTGGGCAAGGAGGCCTACTGGTTCAACTACAACGGCGAGAAGCACGGCCTGCGCGACCGCGAGGCGCTCAAGCACTTCACCGTGCACATGGGCGAGTTCTTCGACCACTACCTGCTGAACGAAGCCCGCCCGGCCTGGATGGACCAGCCCGTGCCCTACCTGGAGCGTGGTAAGCGTGACGTGACGCCGCTGTTCAAGCCCACCGGCGTGCGGGCCGCCGAACGCCCGCCCCTGATCGAAGACCCGACGGCACCGCCGCAGCAACCGCTGCAGACGCGCTGAAGGCCCGGCGGCCGCCCGCCCGGCGGCTCAGTGGGCCGCCGGCACCGGCGGCTGCCGCGCCAGGGTCTCGAAGAAGCTCTCGCTCATGGTGCCGGCACTGAGCCGGTGCACCAGGGCCATCATGAAGCGGCGCTTGGCGGCAAGGGTCAGGTCTTGCTCCGACCAGGCCTTGACCCGGCCGGCATAGCCCGGCGTCATCAGCCAGCCGAAGACCTCGGCCTTGTCCTCCTCGGGGCCGTACTGCGCATAGCGGCTGACCAGGCCGGGCGCCGGGTGACCCAGGTTGTGGAAGACACCGCCATAGGCCGTGGCACCGCCCTGGCCGTAGCCCAGGCCCTCGGGATTGAGCGCCAGCCAGGCGGGGTCGCGGTAGTAGAAGTCGCCAAAGAGCCGCTCTTCGATCAGGTGGTAGAGCTCATGGTGCACCCGCAGCTCCATGCCGGCGGCGCACAGCGGGTTGCCATTGTCTGCATAGACCACGGCCGAGCGATCCGGCGCGGGCATGGCCAGACGCATCTGGGTGTCGCCCACGACCAGGTCCTTGACCAGGCCCACCTCCTGCAGGCCGATGCGCTGGAAGAAGCCGGGCTGGTAGCGCTCCAGTGCCGGCAGCGCCACGGCCAGCAGGCGGCGCAGGCGCGCGATGTCCGCAGCCTGGGGCCCGAAATGCTGGGTCTGCGCATGGGCCCAGGGGCCGTCCCAGTTCAGCCGCAGGCCCAGGGCCTGCAGGCGCTGGGCGGCATGGGCCTGCAGCGTGTCCAGGCTCGCTGTTGCGGGCAGGGCCAGCTCGTAGCGGAACTCCGAAGGGCATTCCATGGCCAGGCTGTCCGGCCCCTGGACCGGTCGCCCGGGCGTCCCCGCCTGGCCCGGCCCCAGAGCCGCGCAGCCCCCCAGGCTCAACCCCAAGCCCAGCAGCAAGCCCCGCAGCAAGCCCGCCCGCCCGGCAACGCCCCTGCGCACGCTGGCGCTCCCCGTTCGATGAAGCATCTCTGTCGTCCTGTCTGTCATCCCCGCTCAGCGCTGCATGGTAGCTGTCCGCGCGTGGGATGATGGCGGCGCGGCGCGACTGCCGCCCGCCATCAACACACCTGTCACGCCCGACTCCCGCCGGACCCCGCCATGCTCGACACCATCGAACTCCAGACCCAGGCCGAGCCCACCGCCAGCCTCATCGTCCTGCACGGCCTGGGCGCCAGCGGCGACGACTTCGTGCCCGTCTGCCAGGCCATGGACCTGCGCAGCATCGGCGGCCTGCGGGTGATCCTGCCCCAAGCGCCGGAGCGGCCCGTGTCCATCAACGGTGGCTACCGCATGCCGGCCTGGTACGACATCGGCCTGGACGCCAGCGGCCAGCGCGTGGAAGACGAGCGCGGCCTGCGTGAATCGCAGCGCCAGATCGAGGCCCTGATCGCGCAAGAGGTGGAGCGCGGCATCCCGGCCTCGCGCATCGTGCTGATGGGCTTCTCCCAGGGCGCGGCCATGACCCTGATGACCGGACTGCGCCATGACCAGCGTCTGGCGGGGCTGGTCGCGCTCTCCGGCTATCTGCCCCTGGCCGGCACGACGCAGGCCGAGCGCCATGCGGCCAATGCCGACGTGCCCCTCTTCCTGGCCCATGGCGACAGCGATGAGGTCGTGCTCCCCGCCCGCGGCCTGGCCAGCAAGGCCGAGCTGGAACGCCTGGGCCATGCCGTGCAGTGGCACGGCTACCCGATGGGCCATGAGGTCTGCATGGACGAGATCGCCGACGTGGCGGCCTTCATCCGCCAGTGCCTGGCCTGAGCACGCTCAGAAGCTCAGCACGAAGCAGGCGCCGCCCTGCGCGCGCCGCTGCAGCCGCACGCTGCCGCCCATGCCATGCACCAGCTGGCGCACCACGGCCAAGCCGATGCCGCGCGCGCCGCTGCCCGGCTCGCGCTCCCGGGTGCTGAAGAAAGGCAGGAAGATGTCCCGCTCCAGGCCGGGCGGTACGCCGGGCCCGTTGTCCCGCACCTCGATGTTCAGGCGCCCGCCCCGGCCCAGTCGGGCCTGCACCCAGGCCTGCGGCTGCGGCAGCGCCTGCGTGGCCTGCTCGGCATTGCGCAGCAGGTTCAGCAGGGCCTGCTCCAGCTGGCCCGCATCGGCCTGCAGCAGCAGGCCCGGCGATTCGAGCTCGAAGTGCAGCGTCCCTCCGCGGGCCTGCCAGCGCGCGGACTGCAGCACGGCCAGGCGCTCAAACAGGGCCTGCAGGGGCACGGGCTCCAGCCGCGGAGCCGGCCAGTCGCTGATGCGGCGGTAGTCGGCCACGAAGCGGGACAAGGCCTCGGCCCGGCGCGCGATGGCTTCCAGCGCCACGGTCAGGTCGGCGGCGGCGGCCTTTTCGTCGCACGGGGCATCGCGCGGGGCGTTGCACGGCGCTTCGTCGTGGGCATCTTCCAGGGCGCCCTCCCCGGACTCGGCCTGCAGTTCCTGCGCACAGCGCGCCAGCGAGGCGATGGGGGTCAGCGAGTTCATGATCTCGTGCGTCAGCACCTGCACCAGTTGGCGCCAGGCGCGCAGAGTCTCTGCTTCCAGGGCGGACTCCAACGGCAGCAGGGCCAGCAGCCAGCCCTGGCGGCCTTCCCGGACCCAGGGCCGCGAGGCCAGCAGGCAGCGCTCCTCGCCCCGCTCGGCATCCACGCGCAGCCAGCTGCGCTGGCGGCTGGCGGGTTCGGCCTCGTCGCGCAGCTGGGCCAGCAGGGCATCCGCGTCCCGCGCGCCGCCGGGCGCCAGCCAGCGCCGCGCCGCACCATTCAGGGCCGCGGGCGGCCCACCTTCCTGATACAGCCACAAGGCGACGGGCGCCTGGTCCAGCAAGGCTTCACTGAGCGCCGCCGCGCGCTCACGGTGCCGCAGCACGGCCTCCGCCCCCTCGCCCGAGCGGTCCGGCCCAGCCAGCTCACGGGCAGCACGCCAGAGTGGCAAGACCTGACCCCACATCAGCGCCAGCATCAGAGCCAGGCCCAGCGCCGCCAGCACCTGGGCCCGCGGGCCCTCCGCCCGGCCCCAGGCCCACGCGGCCGCCAGGGCCAGCGCGAGCAAGAGCAGCAGCCGCCAACCCCTGCGGCGCAGCAATCCTTCACGGTCCAGGCCGTCAAAGCCCATGCTTGTCCAGCCGACGGTACAGCGCCGCGCGCGAGACGCCCAGGCGCCGGGCCGCCTCGCTGATGTTGCCCTGGGCCTCGCGCAGGGCCTCGTCCAGGGCTGCGCGCTCGCGTTCAGCCAGGGTCAGCCCAGGGGACGGCAGGGGCGTCGCGGCCAGCGCCTGCAGCTGAAAGTCCTCGGGCTCGAACTGCGGCCCCGGCGCCAGGATCACGGCGCGCTCGCAGGCCTGGCGCAGGTCCCGCACGTTGCCGGGCCAGTCGTGCGCCAGCAGGGCCTGCAGCGCCGGCGCAGCCAGGGGCCGGGGCGCACGGCCATGCTCGGCCGCGTAGCGGGCCAGGAAGTGCGTGGCGAGCTGCGGGATGTCCTCGCGCCGCGCCCGCAGCGGCGGCACGCGCAGCACGACGGTGTTGAGGCGGTACAGCAGGTCGGGGCGGAAGCGCTGGGGGTCGAAGAGCGCGGTCTCGTCCAGGTTGGTCGCGCTGACGATGCGGGCCTGCAGCGGCAGCGGCGCGTCGGCGCCCAGGGGCGTGAACTCGCGCCGCTCCAGCACAGCCAGCAACCGGGCCTGGCCTGCCATGGAGAGATTGCCGATCTCGTCCAACAGCAGGGTGCCTCCGGCTGCCGCGAGGAAGCGGCCCGGGCGGTCCTGGCGCGCGTCGGTGTAGCTGCCGCGACGGTGGCCGAAAAGCTCGCTCTCCAGCAGGGTGTCGGGCAGGGAGCCCAGGTCCACCGCCAGAAGTGGCCCGCCACTGCGCTTCGAGCGCGCATGCAGCTCGCGCGCAACCAGCTCCTTGCCCGCGCCCATCTCGCCCAGCACCAGCACATGCGCATCGGTCGCGGCCACGGCGGCGATCAGGCGGCGCAGTTCCTGCATGGGCGCCGACTGGCCGAGCAGGGCGCTGGCCGGCGCCCCGTCCGCCCCTTCATTGATCGGCTGGCGCAGGGCCAGGGCGGCGGCCACCGCGGCCAGCAGGCGCGGGTGATCCCAGGGCTTGGTGATGAAGTCCAGCGCGCCGGCCTTGAGGGTCCGCACCGCCAGCTCCACGCCCGCATGAGCCGTCATCACGATCACCTGGGGCGCGCCGGGCCGCTGGCGCAGCTGCTGCAGCAGGGTCAGGCCCTGTGCGCCATCGCTGTGGCCGGGCAGGAAGTTCATGTCCAGCAGCAGCAGGTCAGGCCGCCATTGCGCGATCGCCGCCTCCAGCTCGGCCGGGCGCTGCAGGCAGCGCACCTCGCCGAAGCGGCGCTGCAGCAGCAGGCGCGCGGCCACGCCGACGTCGGGGTCGTCGTCAAGCACGAGCAGGCGGGCCGCGTTTTTCAGCATGGGCGCGACCATACCAGCCCGGCCGGCGGGTCGGCCAGCCCCTGTCCGGATCCGGACAGCTGGCGCCGACGGCTGAGCCGCATCCGGACAGCCGCGCGGCCGGCGGCCCCGATGGCATGGGCCTTGCGCCGCTGGCATGGGCCTTGCAAAGACGGAGGCATGAATGCCCACCCACCCCTCCCTCTGCATGCCACGTCCGGCGCCGGCATGGACCGCTCCCTGCCCCCCAGCCGCTGGCAGCGCTGGCGCCGCACCGCCTGGCTGCTGCTGCCCGCCGCCGCGGCCCTGGCCTGGGCACTGGCGCCGGAGGGCCTGCGCGTCCCCAGCCAGGACCTGCAGCTGGCGTCCGTGCAGCGCGCCCCCTTTCGCGATGACATCGCCCTGCGCGCCCAGCTGCAACCGCAGCAGCAGCTCATGATCGACACCACCGAGGGCGGGCGCGTCGAGGCCGTGCTGGTCAGGGACGGCCAGCCCCTGCACGCAGGGCAGGCACTGGTGCAACTGTCCAATCCCCAGCGCGAGCAGGAGGTGCTGGCACGCACGGCGGAAGTGGCGCAGCAGCTGGCCAATCTCTCGACCCTGCGCGCAGCGCAGGCGGGCGCGCAGGCGCAATGGCGGCGCGAGCTGGCCCAGCGGCGCCATGAGCTGGCCCTGGCCGCAGAGGAGGCCGAGCGCCAGCAGGCGCTGGCGACGCAGGGCTTTGTCGCGCCGCTGGCCGAGCGCACCGCGCGCCGCCATGCCGAGCTGCAGCGCCAGCTGCTGCAGCAGGCCGAGCAGGACAGCCAGGCCGAGCTGCAGGTGCGCGCCCAGACCGTCAACGCGATGGAGCGCGCGGTGCAGGGGCTGTCGGACGGCCTGGCCCTGGTCCGCCAGGCCGCCGAGCGCCTGACGGTGCGCGCGCCGGCCGACGGTCAGCTCAGCGGCTTCAGCCTGCAGCCGGGCAGCGTGATCCGCCCCGGCGAGCGTCTGGGTCGCATCGAAGACCTTCGCAGCTGGCTGCTGAGCGCCGAGGTCGATGAGTTCTACGACGCCCGCGTCCACCCCGGCCTGAGCGGCACCCTGATGCACGGAGGCAAGCCCTGGCCCCTGCTGCTGCACGAGCGTCAGGCCAGCGTGCAGCAGGGCCGGTTCAAAGTCGCGTTCACCTTCGCGGGCGCTGCACCCGAAGGCCTGCGACCGGGTCAGAGCTTCGAGATCGGACTGCGCCTGGGCGCACCCGCAGAGGCGCTCTGCCTGCCCACCGGCGCCTACCTGGCCGACGGCGGCGGCTCCAGCGTCTATGTGCTGGACCCCGACGGTCGCCACGCCCGCCGCCGCGCCGTGCAGCTGGGCCGGCGCAGCAGCACGCAGGTGGAGGTGCTGGGCGGGCTGCGCGCCGGCGAGCAGGTGCTGGTAGGCCCCACCGCCGCCTACGAAGGCCATGCCGTATTGCGCCTGAGCGGCCCGACGGCGGACGCCGACCGGCAGCCATTACATTGATCCACGGAGACCGCGATGATCCATTTGAAATCCCTCAGCAAGCGCCACCGTAGCGGCGACATCGAGACCACGGCGCTGGACCGCATCGACCTGCAGATCGAGGCCGGCGAGTACCTCTCGGTCACCGGCCCCTCGGGCTGCGGCAAGACCACGCTGCTGTCCCTGCTGGGCCTGCTGGACCGCCCCAGCAGCGGCGAGTACTGGTTCGACGGGCGCGAGCTCTCGCGCTGCTCCGAACGCGAGCTGGCCGGCCTGCGACGGGGCCAGATCGGCTTCGTGTTCCAGAGCTTCAACCTGATCGACGAGCTCAGCGTCGAGGAGAATGTGGGCCTGGCCCTGGACCACGCCGGCCTGCCGCGACGCGAGCAGCGCCAGCGCGTGGCTGCGGTGCTGGACCGCCTGGGCCTGGCCCACCGCGCCGGGCACCGCCCCTCGCAGCTCTCGGGCGGACAGCAGCAGCGCGTGGCCATCGCCCGCGCCCTCGTGCGGCGCCCCAGCCTTCTGCTGGCCGACGAGCCCACCGGCAACCTGGACAGCGCCCAGGGACAGGAGGTGATGCGCCTGCTGCGCGAACTCAACGAGGAAGGCACCACGCTCGTGATGGTGACCCACTCCCCCACCCATGCCGCCCTGGCCCCGCGCAGCGTGCGCCTGCTGGACGGCCGCGTGCTGGTCGATGCCCTGGCGGCCTGAGGAGCAGCCCATGTCCTTACTCGACCTCCGCGTCGCCCGGCGCCAGATGGCCGCCGCGCCGCTACACACCCTGGCCAGCCTGGGCGGCCTCGCCCTGGCCCTGGCGGCCTGCCTGCTGCTGAGCACCCTGATCGCCGATCGCCTGCTGCCGGACCGCCAGTTGCAGGACCCCGATCGCATCGTGCTGATCGACTTTAAGGGCAATATGCCCGACCGCCAGGAAGACTGGTTCCTGCGCACCCCCTTCGCCTTCTATGACGCCCTGCGGCAGGCCCGCGCGCCGCTCACGGACCTGGGGCGCTACGTCGAGGCCCGCCGCCGGATGCAGCTCAGCGGCGTCGGCCCGCTCGACGAGGGCCGGGAACTGCTGACAGCAGCCATGGATCCGACTCTGGCCCGGCTCTTTGCGCTTCGCTCGCTGCAGGGCGATGCGCAGGAGGCGCTGTCACGGCCGGACCGCATCGTCGTCACGGAAGCCTTCGCTCGCCGCAGCTTCGGTCGCGTCGAGGTGCTGGATCAGCCGGTGAGACTGGGGCTGCACACGCTCACGATTGGCGCGGTGGTGGCCTCGCCCTCCCCGCGCCACCCGGTGCAGGCCGAACTGATGGTGAACTTCGACAGCCCGGCCGCCGGCTTGGGCCAGGAGCTCAAGACGGCCTGGTTCTTCATGAACGGCCAGGTCTGGGGACGGCTCGCGCCAGGCGCCAGCACGACGCAGCTCGGAGCGCTGGCGCAGTCCCTGCTGGACCACAGTCCCGTGATCGCCCAGCTGCCGCCAGACTGGGTGGCCGACGGGCGCAAGGCCGCCTTCATGCGCGCCCTGCCGCTGAGCGCGCAGGCCTTCGAGGGCCGCGCCGGCCAGGCGCAGCGGCAGGTGCTGACGGCCCTGCTGGGGGCCGCCCTGCTGCTGTGCGTGCTGGCCCTCGTCAATGCCGTCAACCTGGGCGGCGTGCGCATGCTGCAACGCCAGCGCGAAATGGCCATCCGCAAGAGCCTGGGCGCCAGCCCGGCCTCGCTGCTGGGGTTGAGCCTGGCCGAGGCCGGCCTGCAGTCCCTGCTGGCGGGCGGGCTGGGACTGCTGCTGGCCTGGCTGCTGGCGCCCTGGATGGCAGATGTGCTGGAGCTGCCTGCGCCAGAGATCGTCTCCTGGCCTGGCCTGCTGCTGGCCCTTGGCCTGATGATGCTGAGCACCCTGGTGATCGCGGCCTACCCCGCCTGGCTGGCCTGGCGCCTGCGCAGTGCCGAGGCCTTGCAGGGCCGGCTGGCCGGCGAGGGCCGCTCGGGCCCCTGGCTGCGCCGGCTCTTCGGCGGCCTGCAGTTCGGCAGCGCCCTGCTGGTCCTTGCCATGGCCCTCACGGTCTGGGGCCAGAACGCGCACGTTCTGCGGCGCGAGCTGGGCTACCAACCGCAAGGCTTGCTGGCCCTGACCCTGCCCGATGGAACGAGCCGAACACAGCTGGACGCCCTGCGCGAGTCCCTGGCCCGACTGCCCGGCGTCCAGGGGATGGCCTGGACGGCGTGGATCCTGGGCTCGGGGCGCGAGGTGCAGGAAGCCCGGCTTGAGCGCCCGCCGCTGCAGACCACGGCGCGGGTACAGCTGGTCGATGCCGACTTCTTCGAGCTCTATCGCGTCCGCCCCCTGGCGGGCCGGATCGAGCCACCATCGACCGCTGAGCAGCGCCTGGTGATCGACACCCTGGCGGCGAAGGCCCTGGGCTGGGCGGACCCGCGGGACGCCATCGGACAGCGGATCCCCGAGCAGGCCCGCGGCCTGGATCAGTCGGCGCAGTACAGCCGCATCGTGGCCGTGATCGCCCATCTTGCGCTGGAGAGCACACGCGAGGCGCAGCTGCCACAGGCCTTTCGCCTGCAGTTGCCGCCCGAGCAGGCCAGCGAGCGCGAGGCCGGCGTGCTCAATGTCCGCACGCTGGCGCCCCTGGACGAGGGCGCGCTGAAGGCCCTCTGGGCGCGCCACTTTCCGCAGCAGCGTCTGCAGCTGGAGCGCCTGGCCGACACCCTCATGGAACCCTACACCCAGGACCTGCGCCTGGGCAGGCTGGTGACGCTGTGCGCCGTGCTGGCCCTGGCCATCGCGGGCTTCGGCATCTACGCGCTGTCAGCCCACCTGGTGCAGCGCCACGCCCGCGAGATCGTGCTGCGCAAGCTGCATGGCGCGGGCCCCTGGCAGGCCCTTGGGCGGATGGGCAGGGAGCTGGCCCTGCTGCTGCTGGCCGGCACGCTGCTGGGCGTGCCTCTGTCGTGGGCGCTGGGGCAGCTCTACCTGGGCGGCTTTGCAGACCGCGCGGCCCTGGGCGCGTGGCCGCAGTTCCTGGCCTTGACGGGCCTGCTGGCTGTCGCGGCGCTGGCCAGCCTGCGCCACGGCCTGCAGGCCATGGCATTGAGGCCCATCGCCGCCTTGCACGGCTGAGGGGCGACTGAGCGCTCAGCGCTGCGCCAGCAGCGCCCGGCAGCGCTCCTCGTGCTGGCTGATTTCCTCCAGCGTGACCTCGATGTCCTCCAGCTGTTGCTCCAGCTGGCGGCGGTGCTGGGCCAGCACTTCGAGGAAGGCCTTGAGCTGGGGCGCGGTGTCAGCGCCGGCGGCGTCGTACATATCCACCAGCTGCTTGATTTCCTGCAGCGAAAGGCCCAACCGCTTGCCGCGCAGGGTCAGCTTGAGGCGGGTGCGATCGCGGTGGGTGTAGACGCGGTTGCGGCCCTCGCGCGCGGGGCTCAGCAGGCCCATGTCCTCGTAGAAGCGGATGGCGCGGGGCGTGATATCGAATTCGGCCGCCAGCTCGGTGATGGTGAACAGGCGGGAGCCGCCTTCGAGCGAGGCGTCCAGGGGAAGAGTCGCGGAAGCGTCGCCCGCGTCCTCGGTCCCCGCGAGGGCGTTTGCTGGGGAACTCAGGTCGGACGAGGGGCTCATGGCTACACTGCGCTGAATGACGTTTACGTTAACGTTAGTCTAAGCCCTTGCCGCCCATGGCCAATCCACGCGAATCCGAACTGAACTATCCCTGGGGCGAGACCCTGCCTGAGGCCGGCGGCCTGCTGGCCCTGGAACCGGGCCTGGCCTGGGTGCGCATGGGCTTGCCCTTTGCGCTGGACCACATCAACCTCTGGCTGCTGCGCGACGAGATCGATGGCCGCAGCGGCTGGACCCTGGTGGACTGTGGCGTGGCCAATGAGGACACCCGCAGCCTTTGGGAGCAGGTGCTCAAGCAGGGCCTGCAGGGCGAGCCCCTGCAGCGGGTGCTGGTCACGCACTTCCACCCCGACCACCTGGGCCTGGCCGCCTGGCTCACTGAGCGCTTCAGCACGCCCGAGCAGCCCTGCCGTCTGTGGATGAGCGCGGCGGACTACAACCTGGCCCGCATCGCCAGCAGCTCCACCGTGGGCATGGGCGGCGAGGCGGCGGCCGCCTTCTTCGCCAGCCACGGGCTGACGGACCCCGAGGCCCAGGCCAAGATCCGCGGCCGGGCCAGCTACTACCCCAGCATGGTGCCCGCCGTGCCCGCCAGCTACCGCCGCTTGATGCCGGGGCAGGTGGTGACGATAGGCGGTGCGCGCTGGCGCTGCATCGGCGGCTATGGCCATGCGCCGGAACACCTGAGCTTCTTCCGCGAGGACGGTGCGCCCGTGCTGATCTCGGGCGACATGCTGCTGCCGCGCATTTCCACCAACGTCAGCGTGGTGGATGTCGAGCCCGAAGCCAACCCCCTGCAGCTCTACCTGGATTCTCTGGCCGCCCTGCTGGAGCTGCCGGCTGACACCCTGGTGCTGCCCTCGCATGGCCGGCCGTTCCGCGGCATGCATCCGCGCGTGGCGCAGCTGCAGGAACACCACCAGGAGCGGCTGGCCGAGGTGCTGCAGGCCTGCGCCGAGCAGCCCTGCCACGCGGCGGAGCTCCTGCCCCTGCTCTTCAAGCGCCCACTGGACCTGCACCAGACCACCTTCGCGATGGGCGAGTCCATTGCCCACCTGAACGCCCTGTGGCTGCAAGGCCAGCTGCGGCGCGAGCGCGGCAGCGACGGCGTATTGCGCTTCCGCGCCTGAGCCGCAGCAGCAGCAAGACCTGCCCCCAAAAAGAAAAACCGCCGACGCTTGCACGACGGCGGAATCCTTTTGATTGTCGATCGGGCCGGGCTGAACCCTGGCTCGGCGACCCGCAGCTGATCCCAGTCGAATCAGCTGGGATCCCCTGAACACGGCCCCCGGGCAAAGCGGCCGCGTTGATCGCGGATCCTGGCTCTGCTGTTGGCCGCCCTGTTCCTCTCAGGGCTGCCGGGGCCGTGTCGTGATGACAGCTTGTAGGTCAGAGTGTGCGTTTGGCAGTCCAGCGGCGCCTATCCTCCTTAAGGGGGAGATCGGCATCAGGCCGGTATCACTCGCTGAAATCAGGCAGGGCGGCGCGGCGCAACTGATGGCGGGCCTGCTCATAGTCGGGCAGCACGGCCCCCACCACGGCCCAGAAGCGCGGGCTGTGGTTCATTTCGTGCAAATGGGCCAGTTCATGCACCACAACGTAGTCGATGGTGGCGGGCTCGAAGTGGATCAGCCGCCAGTTCAGCCGCACCGAGCCGTCGATGCTGGCGCTGCCCCAGCGGGTCTGGGCCGAGGACAGGCGCAGGCGGCTGATGCGCACGCCCATCTGGGTCGCGAAATGCGCGCAGCGCTGGGTAAAGAGGCTGCGCGCCTGGGCCTGCAGCCAGCTCAGCACGGCATCACGGATCTGCTGTGGGGCGGCCTCCTGTGGCAGGCCCAGGTAAAGCGTCTGGCGCGGCACGCTGGCCAGGCTGGGCTGGGGATCGGTCAGGCCGGAATCCAGCCGGGCCTTGAGCGGCAGGCGCTCAGCCGAGGGGTCCAGCACGATGATGAGATCCTGGCCCAGGTAGGGCACCACGCAGCCATCCGCCCAGCGGATCTGCGCGGCCGCCAGGCGCTCGGTGCGATCCCGCTGCTCCTGCAGCTTGCGCAGGATCCAAGCGGCCTTGTGCTGCAGGGCGCGCTCGATCTCGCCCACGGGCACCCACTTGGGCGCGCTGACCCGCAGGCCGGCCTCGCTGATGGTGAAGCCGATGCTGCGGCGCCGCGCCCGGCGCAGTTCGTAGTCGACCTGCGCCGTGCCCAGTTGCACGCTGCGTGCGGGTGCGGTGGGGATGGCGGGCGCAGGAGGCGGGGACTGCAAGGGCGAAGGCGGCATGCTGGAGCGGCGCGGCGGCCTGCGCACGGGCGGCGCCGGCTCCTGGGGCGCCGACGCGGAAGGCGGCTCAGGCTCCCGCTCGAACAGCGAGAGCTGGACGTACTGGAAGAGGCCGGCCAGGCGATGCAGCATGGCCGCCAAGTTTACGGGTGGAAGACCGACCCTGCGAGTACCATCAAGACGCCGGGGTCGGGTCTTGATAGGCCTCGGGATCCAGGCGGCGCATCTCGGACTCAATCCAGTCCTCCACCTGCTTCATCAGCTCGACCGGCTCGCGGCCCACCGAAGGGATGGGGCGACCGATGGAGATGTCCACCACGCCGGGACGCAGCAAGAAGCTCTTGCGCGGCCAGCAGCGGGCCGAGGTCGCAGCGATGGGCACCACCGGCACGCCGGTGGCCACGGCCAGGCGGGTGCCGCCGCTCTTGTACTCGCCCTTCTGGCCGCGGGCGATGCGGGTGCCCTCGGGGAACATGATCACCCAGTTGCCCAGCTCGGCCATGCGCTTGCCCTGCTTGAGCACCTTGGCCCAGGCCTCGGAGCGGCGACCACGGTCGATGTGGATCATGTCCATGGCCGCCATAGCCCAGCCGAAGAAAGGCACGTAGAGCAGCTCGCGCTTGAACACATAGGCCATGGGGTGGGTCATGATGGCCGGGTAGGCGAAGGTCTCCCAGGTGCTCTGGTGCTTGGACAGCAGGATCACCGCATTCCTTCGGTCGGCGCGACTGGGCAGATGCTCCATGCCCTGCACGCGGTACTTGACGCCGCAGATCACCTTGGCGCCCCAGATGGCCAGCGCCAGCCAGCCGGCGCAGGTCCAGTAGACCTTGTCACCCCGCGTGAACAGGGACAGCAGGACCGCGAACAGGGCCCAGGGGATGACGGTGATGATCAGGAAGAGGACAAAGATCAGCGAGCGGATCGCCGACAGCAGCAGGCTCAATTCAAGTCTCCGGGAACAGTGTTGGGGGACAGCTGTTCGCCACGGGCATCAGCCCGGGCGCGCCGTTCTTCTTGGATCAGGTGCTCGGCGAAGCTCGCCAGGTTGTCATGCAGCTGGGCGCCCGGCACCTGGGCCAGTTGGGCCTGGATCTGGCCTTCGTCGGCCAGGCCCAGGCGCTCGCCGCGCAGCAGGTGGGGGATGCAGCCGGCGGCCTGCGCGGTCTGCAGGTCCTTGAGGCTGGCGCCCACGAGGTGCACCTGTGCCAGGTCCACGTTGAAGCGCTCGCCGATCTGGGTCACCAGGCCCGGCAGCGGCTTGCGGCAGGTGCAGCCCTCGTCCGGCGCGTGGGGGCAGAAGAAGACGGCATCCAGCCGCCCGCCCTTCTCCGCCAGCAGCTGGTTGAGGCGCTGGTGCACGGCGTTGAGCGAAGCCATGTCCAGCAGCCCGCGGCCGATGCCGGGCTGGTTGGTGGCCATGACCGTGTGCCAGCCGGCATGGTTGAGCCGTGCCACCGCTTCCAGGGCCCCGGGCAGGGGCTCCAGCTCATCGACCGACTTGACGTGGTCGTCCCGGAAGCGGTTGATCGTCCCGTCTCGCCCCAGGATGACGAGTTTCATGCTGTGGCTGTGGTCGGAACGGGCGGGCATGGGATGCTCCTCAGGAAGCCAGGCGGGAGAGGTCGGCCACGCGGTTCATGGCCCCGTGCAGGCGGCTCAGGAGGGCCTGGCGGTTGGCGCGCAGGGCGGCGTCGTCGGCATTGACCATCACGCCGTCGAAGAAGGCATCGACCGGGCCTTTCAGCGCGGCCAAGGCCTTCAGCGAGCCGGCGTAGTCGTGCTGCTCGAAGAGCGTGTCGGCCTGGGGCTGGACCTCGGCCAGCGCGGCGGCCAGGGCCTGCTCGGCGGCTTCCTTCAGCAGCGCGGCATCCACGACCGTGGGCAGCTCACCCTCGATCTTCTTGAGGATGTTGCTGACGCGCTTGTTGGCGGCGGCCAGCGAAGCGGCCTCGGGCAGCGCAGCAAAGGCGCGCACGGCCTCCAGGCGGCGGGGCACGTCGCCCAGGCGGCTGGGGTTCAGGGCCAGCACAGCATCGACCTCCTGGGCGCTGTAGCCCTGGTCACGCAGGGAGACGGCCACGCGGTCCGCGAAGAAGCCGAGCAGGGCCTCGCGCGGGTTGGAGATCAGCTCGCCAAAGGCCGGCGCGGCGGTGTCGATCAGCGCGGGCAGATCCAGCGGCAGGTTCTTCTCGACCAGGATGCGGATCACACCCAGCGCGTGGCGGCGCAGGGCGAAGGGGTCCTTGTCACCCGTGGGCAGCTGGCCGATGCCGAACAGGCCCACCAGGGTCTCCAGCTTGTCAGCCAGGGCCAGGACCGTGCCGGTGTGGTTGCGCGGCAGGGCGTCACCGGCGAAGCGCGGCTTGTAGTGGTCCTCGATGGCGATGGCGACGCCGTCGCGCAGGCCCTCGTGGCGGGCGTAGTAGGCGCCCATGATGCCCTGCAGCTCGGGGAACTCGCCGACCATGTCGGTCAGCAGGTCGGCCTTGGCCAGTTGGGCAGCCTGCTGCACCTTGCTGTCCAGCACCTCGAATTCGTCACGGGCCTCGACGGTGTAGGGCACGGTGGCCATGCGCAGCATGTTGACGATGCCGTGGGCAATGGCGCGCACGCGCTCGGCGCGGTCGCCCTGGCTGCCCAGCTTGCCGTGGTAGACCACCTTGGCAAGACCTGGCACCCGCTCGGCCAGAGTCTTCTTGCGGTCCTGGTCGTAGAAGAACTTGGCGTCCGACAGGCGGGGGCGCACCACGCGCTCGTTGCCACCGGTCACCGCACTGGCGTCCGCCGGGCGGATGTTGGAGACGACGAGGAACTTGTGCGTCAGTTTGCCCGCGGCATCGAGCAGCGGGAAGTACTTCTGGTTGGCCTTCATCGTGAGGATGAGGCACTCCTGCGGCACGGCCAGGAACTCGGGCTCAAACTGGCAGGTCAGCACATTGGGCCGCTCGACCAGGGCCGTGACTTCGTCCAGCAGGGCCTCGTCCTCGATGGGCTTCAGGCCTTCCTTCGCGGCCGCAGCGTTCAGCTGGGCCAGGATCTCGGCCCGGCGCTCGCTGAAGCTGGCGATCACGGCGCCCTGCTCGCGCAGCTGAGTGGCGTAGCTGTCGGCGCTTTCGATGGTGATGCGCGGCTGCGCGGCCTCGAAGCGGTGGCCCAGGGTCTCGCGGCCGGAGTGCAGGCCCAGCGTGGCCACGGGCACCACGGTCATGCCGTGCAGCGCCACCAGGCCGTGGGCCGGGCGCACGAAGAGGACGCTGCTCCAGCCGTCGGCCAGTTGGTAGCTCATCACCTTGGGGATGGGCAGCCTGGCCAGGGCCTCGTCCAGGGCCTTCTGCAGGCCTTCGGCCAGGGAGGCGCCGGCAACGACGGAATCCAGGAAGAGCGCCTCGGCCTTGCCGTCCGGCAGGCGCTTGAGCTGGGGCACGACGCTGGCGTCCGCGCCCAGACTGGCCAGCTTCTTCAGCAGGGCCGGCGTGGGGTGACCCTCAGCCGTCAGGGCCACGGCCACGGGCATGAGCTTTTGCTGGACAGCGCGGTCGGCGGCGCGGGCGGCCACGCCCGTCACGTGCACGGCCAGGCGGCGAGGCGAGGCGAAGGGCGTGACGGCGGCATCGGCCGCAGCCAGGCCCTGGGCCCGGAGGCTCTCAGCCAGCGCGGTGGCGAAAGATTCGCCCAATTTTTTGAGCGCCTTAGGCGGCAGCTCTTCGACAAACAGCTCGACGAGGAGGTTCTGCAGGGTGCTCATAGGTGTCAGGCTGCTTTCTTTGCGTTCTTTTCAGCTTGCTTGGCGAGGTTCGCCAGCACTTCCTCGCCCCAGGCCTTGGGCGCCATGGGGAAGCCCAGGCGGGCCCGGCTGTCCACATAGGCCTGGGCCACGGCGCGGGCCAGGTTGCGGATGCGGCCGATGTAGGCGGCGCGCTCGGTCACCGAGATGGCGCCGCGGGCGTCCAGCAGGTTGAAGGTGTGACCGGCCTTGAGCAGCTGCTCATAGGCCGGCAGGGCCAGTTGCTGCGTCATCAGGTGCTGGGACTGCTTCTCGTGGGCGGCGAAGGCCTGCAGTAGGAAATCGACGTCGCTGTGCTCGAAGTTGTAGGTCGATTGCTCGACCTCGTTCTGGTGGAACACATCACCGTACTTGATGTCGGGGGCACCGTTCTTGCCCTCGACATAGACCAGGTCATAGACCGATTCCTTGCCCTGCAGATACATGGCCAGGCGCTCCAGGCCGTAGGTGATCTCGCCGGTGATGGGCTTGCAGTCGATGCCACCGACCTGCTGGAAGTAGGTGAACTGCGTCACCTCCATGCCGTTGAGCCAGACCTCCCAGCCCAGGCCCCAGCAGCCCAGCGTGGGATTCTCCCAGTCGTCCTCGACGAAGCGGACGTCGTTCTTCTTCAGGTCGAAGCCCAGGGCCTCCAGGGATCCCAGGTAGAGCTCCAGGATGTTGGCCGGCGCGGGCTTCAGGACCACCTGGAACTGGTAGTAGTGCTGCAGTCGGTTGGGGTTCTCGCCGTAGCGGCCGTCCTTGGGGCGTCGGCTGGGCTGCACATAGGCCGCATTCCAGGGCTCGGGCCCCAGGGCGCGCAGGAAGGTGGCGGTGTGGCTGGTGCCGGCGCCGACCTCCATGTCATAGGGCTGCAGCAGGGCGCAGCCTTGGGCGGACCAGTATTCCTGAAGTTTCAGAATGATTTGCTGGAAGCTCAGCATGGTGGTGTACGGCGGTAAGGCCCGCTTGCAGCCGCGATGGCGGCACGGGCGTTGAAGGAAGCGGCCCATTCTACGGGTGCCCATGGCGGGCGCCGGCCGCTATGGATCAAGCGCGGGGCGCGCGCCGGCGCAGGGCCAGCACGACTGCAGCGCCCAGGCCCCAAACCGGCCACAGTCCCAGGGCAGCCAGCCAGCGCGCATAGGGCGTGGCGCCGGTCCGGCCCTCCACCCGCACCTCCAGCACGCCCGGCACCTCGGCCGGCAGGCGGGCGATGACCCGCCCCCGGTGGTCGATGGCGGCGGTGGCGCCGGTATTGGTCGAGCGCACCAGCGGGCGCTGGAACTCCAGCGAGCGCATCTGCGAAAACTGCAGGTGCTGGTCCTGCACCATGCGCGGGCCGAACCAGGCCAGGTTGCTGACATTGGCCAGCACTGTGGCAGCTTCGGGCCCGACCACGCTCTGGGCAAAGTCCTCGCCGAACAGATCCTCGTAGCAGATCAGCGGCCGGATGCGCTGGCCGTCCAGCACCAGGGCGCGCTGGTGCGTGCCCGTAGCCTGGTCGTCCAGGGGGATGCGCAGGGCTCGCACGAACCAGTGGAAGCCCGGCGGGATGAACTCGCCAAAGGGCAGCAGGTGGCGCTTGCCATAGCTGTAGGCATTGCCATCCGGCTGCACGGGTGCGCCCACGGCCACCAAGGAGTTGATGAAGCCGGTCCTGTCGTTCCCCAGGAAGCTGCCCAGCAGCAGGGGCCGCTGCCGGCCCATGGCGGCGATGCGCTCCACCACCTCGGGCTCCAGGTAGGCCAGCGGCAGGGGCACAACAGACTCCGGCGTCAGCACCAGCTGGCCGCCCGCGCCCTCGGCCTGCCTCAGCAAGGCGTCGAGGTTGCTGTCCCAGACCTCGCGGTCGAACTTCTGGTCCTGGGCCACATTGGGCTGCAGCAGGGAGAGGTGGATCTCGCCGCTGCCCTGCGTGAACTCGGCCGGCAGCACGGCAGGCAGGGCCGCCAGCAGGACCAGCCCCCCCAGCGGGCGCCAGGCCCGCACCAGCACCAGCGCCGCCAGCGCGGCGGCCAGGCCGGCCGCCAGGGCGGTGATGCCATAGACACCGATCCAGGGCGCCCAGCCCGACAGCGGGCCCGCGGCATGGGCATAGCCGCTGGCGATCCAGGGGAAACCGGTCAGCCACTGCGCCCGGGCCAGCTCGGCCAGCAGCCACAGCGCCGCGAACAGGCCCACGCGGGCCGCAGCCCCGGTCCGCCGCCAGCGGGCAAAGGCCCACAGCGCGCCGGCGTAGTAGAGCGAGAGAAAGGCCGCCAGCAATAGCACCGCCGCGACAGCGAAAGGCGCCGCCAGGTGCCCATGGTCATGCAGGCTGATGTAGAGCCACCACAGGCCGCTGGCCAGCCAGCCCAGACCGAAGGAGAAACCGGACCAGGCCGCGCGCCGCGGCGAAGCGTCCCAGGCGAGGGCCGCCAGCAGGGCCAGCGCCAGCGGCTGCAGCCACCAGGCCTCGGTGGGTGCGAAGGCGGCCGTTTGCAGCGCGCCAGCCAGCAGGGCCAGCAGCAGCACGGCGCCCGGGACCAGTCTGTTCATCCAGCAGGCCAGGTGCGTCGCAGGCCTCATCCAGCCAGCTCGGACGTCGGCGCGGCGGGCAGGCGTGTGACCTTGAACCAACGCACCGAGCCGCCCCGCGTCAGCATCACGCTGAAGCTCAGACCGCCCAGCTCCACCACCTCGCCGCGGCGCGGCACACGGCCGTGCTCGTGCGCCAGCAGGCCGCCGATGGTGTCGAAGTCATCGCTGGTCAGGTGCAGGCCGAAGGCCTCGTTGACGGCTTCGATGTGGGTGTCGCCGGCGACACGCTGGCTGCCATCGGCCAGGGTGTAGATGCCGGCGTCACTGACCTCGTCCACGTCGAATTCGTCCTCGATCTCGCCGACGATCTCTTCCAGTACGTCCTCGATGGTGATGAGGCCGGCCGTGTTGCCGAACTCGTCAATCACGATGGCCAGATGGCTGCGGTTCGCGCGGAAGTCGCGCAGCAGCTCGTTCAGGCCCTTGCTTTCCGGCACGAAGACGGCCGGTCGCAGCAGGGTGCGCAGATTGAGCTCAGGCGCCCGCTGCAGCTTCAGCAGGTCCTTGGCCATGAGGATGCCGATGATGTTCTCGCGCCGGCCTTCGTAAACGGGGAAGCGGGAATGGCCGGTGCCGATCACCATGGCCAGCAGCTCCTCATAACTCGCATCGATGGAGAGCAGGTCCATGCGCGGCGCGGCCACCATGACATCGCCCGCACTGAGCTCCGCCATGCGCAGCACGCCTTCGAGCATCTGGCGCGATTCAGGGGCGATCAGGGCGCGCTCTTCAGCATCCGCCAGGGTCTCGATCAGCTCGCGGGTGGAGTCCGGCCCGGGGTGGAGGAATTCCAGCAGGCGTTCGAGCAAACTTCTCTTGGCCGCGGGCGATTCCGCTGCGGGCCTCGTACCCCCACTCTTGGCGTGGGGGTATCGACTAGGCTGTGGTTCAGACACAGGCACTCGTGTCGTAGTTGGGGGACGCAAAGAATAACCGATTGACTTTGACAGGGACTTGAAAGACAGTCGGCCGCCCCCATCTATTGGGGTCTCTGTCTATTTTCTCCGGGCGGCCGTCGCCGCCTGCGCCAGCCATGTCTCAAGGTAACCCCCCTGGTTTGATCCCCGCCACCATCCTCACCGGCTTCCTGGGCTCGGGCAAGACCACGCTGCTCAAGCGCGTGCTGTCGGAGGCCCATGGCCAGAAGATCGCCGTGATCGAGAACGAGTTCGGCGAGGAGAACATCGACAACGACATCCTGCTCACCGAGACCAAAGAGCAGATCATCCAGATGAGCAACGGCTGCGTCTGCTGCACCATCCGCGAGGATCTGCGCACGACGCTGTCGGACCTGGCGGCCAAGCGCCGCAAGGGGGAGGTCGAGTTCGACCGCGTGGTCATCGAGACCACGGGCCTGGCCGACCCCGGCCCCGTCGCCCAGACCTTTTTCATGGATGACGAGATCGCCGAGAGCTACCTGCTGGACTCCGTGCTGACCCTGGTGGACGCCAAGCATGCCGAGGAGCAGCTCAACACGCGCCAGGAGGCCCGCCGCCAGATCGGCTTCGCGGACCAGATCTTCCTGTCCAAGACCGACCTCTGCGAGCCGGCCGCCGTCGATGCCCTGGCCCACCGCATCAAGCACATGAACCCGCGCGCTCCGCAGCAGCGCGTGCACTTCGGCGAGGTCGAGCTGGCCCGGGTCTTCGACCTGCGCGGCTTCAACCTGAACGCCAAGCTGGAGATCGACCCGGACTTCCTCAAGGCCGACGAGCACGACCACCACCATGACCATGGCGAGCACTGCGACCATGAGCATGCGCACGGCGAGCCTTGCGAGCACCCGCACCACCACGCGCATGACGATGACGTGAAGTCCTTCGTCTACCGCGCCGAAAAGCCCTTCAACCCGGCCAAGCTGGAAGAGTTCCTGGGCGCCATCGTGCAGGTCTACGGCCCCAAGATGTTGCGCTACAAGGGCGTGCTATTCATGAAGGGCACCGACAAGAAGGTGATCTTCCAGGGCGTGCACCAGCTGATGGGCTCCGATCTTGGCCCGCGCTGGATGCCCGGCGAGAAGAAGCAGAGCAAGATGGTCTTCATTGGCATTGACCTGCCCAAGGAGATCCTGCTGCAGGGACTGGAAGGCTGTCTCGCCTAGTGACACACTCTGTCAGTTGGGTGCCTCGCCCTGTGGCTACAATCCGCGGCGCCCAAAACTGACCCCGGCACCGGCCTTGTGGCCGTACCGGGAGCCCACCCGGTCCCTGCGGGGACCGTCCTGCCCCACAAAGGCAGGACAGCAGGGTTGGTAAAAAGTTTGGCGAAGCTGGTCCCCAGAACTGGTCCCGTTGGCGAAGTGCCCTTTGAAGCAGGTATAAACACCCTGCGAGGAGACTGAAAGTGAGCAAGACCCAGGCCCCGAAATCCACCGCTGCCCCGGCTACGGCCGCTGCGCGGTCGGCACCCAAGGCCAGCAAATCTGCCGCCAAGGCCAGTGCCGCCCCATCGGGCGACACCGACACCGTGGTGACGGAGGCTCCAGCCGCCGCCAGCCGCTTCGCTGATCGCTTCGCCCCCCCCAAGCCGCCTGCGCGGTCCTTTAGTAGTCCCTTGATTGAAACGCCCCGCCCTGCCGTGAAAGCCGACCCCAAGCTCGCGAACGCCTGGAAATCCAAGCCTGGCAACGAACTGACCGACGCCGAAGTCCTGGCCATGCCGGACAGCGAGTACATGAACGACAAGCAGATCGAGTTCTTCCGCGCCAAGCTGAATGAACTCAAGGAGAGCCTGCTCTCCAATGCCGGAGAGACCACCGAGCATCTGCGCGAAGACACCTCCATCGTCCCCGATCCGGCCGACCGCGCCACCATCGAGGAAGAGCACGCCCTGGAGCTGCGCACCCGCGACCGGGAGCGCAAGCTGCTGAAGAAGATCATGCAGTCCCTGCAGCGCCTGGACAGCGGCGAGTATGGCTATTGCGACGAGACCGGCGAGCCCATCGGCCTTGGCCGCCTGATCGCCCGCCCGACGGCCACGCTGTCGCTGGAAGCCCAGCAACGCCGCGAGCTGAAGCAAAAGATGTTCGGCGACTGAGTCGCCGCGCCCCGCCCTTGCCGGCCCCCCGTCCCAGCCCATCAGGAACCGCATGACCGACCCCAAGGACAGCGAGAGCTTCTTCCGCAAGGTCGCGCGCTTTGTCGCTAACCCGACCACCGACTGGGCTGAGATCAATTCGCGCCAGGACGATCCGCAGGCCGACGCCGCCAAGGCCGAGTTGCGGGCCATGGTCGAGCGCAAGCGACGCAATGACTTCGTCCGCAAGCGCGAGCTGGACATGCTGCGTCGCATCCGTCGCGAGGGCCTCTCGCCCGAGCAGCTGGCCGCCCTGGGCGCCTCCTCGTCCCGCATGGACGAGGTCGAGCGCATGAACAGCGACATGGGCCAGCGGGTGGACCTGCAGGTCAAGGCCAAGATCGACGAGATCGAGCAGCAGATGGTGGGCGAGAGCTTCGCCCGTCCACCTTCACCGCCTTCCTCTGGATTCTTCGAGACCAGCACCCGCGCGGCGGCCTTTGCGCCGACCATGCCGGCGGTCCCCAACACCGAGATTCCCAGGAGCGGCGCCAGCCCTGCGGCCGCCCCGCAGGCGCCTTCGCCCGCCTCGCCCCCTGGCCGCGAGCGCCCCACCAATGCGCCCGTTCCCGCTGCCGCCGTGGTCGATACCAAGCTCCCGCCGCCCGCCGAAGGCGCGCCCAGCGAGCTGCCGGAACTGATGCCCATGAACCCCGGCCTCAGCTTCCGCATGACGGAGAGCGCGGCCGTCGAGGTGAACGAGGTCGTGCATGACGCCGAGCTGGACGAGGCGGTGATCGCCTTCGCCAACGCGGACAACGAGACCTGCGAGCGCAGCCTCACCGAGCTGACCCAGCCCGGCGGCAGCCGCAATCTGCACGCAGAGACCTGGCTGGTGCTCTTCGATTTCTACCGCGCCACCGGTCAGCAGAGCAAGTTCGAGGCCCTGGCCCTTGAGTACGCCCAGCAGTTCGGGCTCTCGGCGCCGCAATGGTTCTCCATGCCCAAGATGGTGGCCGAACTGCAACGCAAGGTGCGCCCGCCCAAGGGCAGCCCAGGCGCCGTTTGCTGGTCCGCCCCGGCCTACCTCGATGCCGATGCGGTGCAGCAGATGCGCTCGCGCTGCGAGTCCTCGCCCATGCCGTGGGTGTTGGACTGGAAGGACCTTCAACAGCTGGACACCGAAGGCTGCGCCAAGCTGCAGTCCGTGTTCAAGGACTGGTCCAAGCAGGTGCTGGACATCCGCTGGCTGGCTGGCGACCAGTTCCTGCAGGTGATCAAGGACATGGCCCCCGTGGGCGTCCGCGACGTCGATCCGGCCCTGTGGATGCTTCGCATGGAAGCGCTGCGTCTGGTCAACCGGCCGGACCAGTTCGACGAAGCCGCCATCGACTACTGCGTCACCTATGAGGTATCGCCGCCGTCCTGGGAAAAGGCCAAATGCCTGGTTCGGGTCAGCGGCAACAGCCTGTCCACGCAGGGCCCCACCTCCACAACACAGCAGCAGGCCCTGGACGCGCAGAGCACCTTCCTCGAGACCAGCCTGGGCGAGCAGACCAAGCTGGGCCAGGCGGTGCAGCTGGAGCTCAGCGGCCAGCTGCATGGCGACATCAGCGAGACGCTCAACCTGATGAGCGGCGAGCTGGGGGCCGCCTCGCTGATCGAGGTCTCCTGTCCCGCCCTGATCCGCCTGGATTTCCTGGCCGCAGGCGACCTGCTGAACTGGGTGCTCAGCCGCCGCAGCGAAAACCGCAACGTCGTCTTCAAGGACACCCACCGCCTTGTGGCCCTGTTCTTTGGCGCCATGGGCATCAACGAGCACGCACGGGTCAAAGTCAGAACGGTTTGATTGACCACCCCCTACCGGCTTCGCCCCCTTGCAGGGCGCACCGTGCCAAAGGCCCGGTCCTTCGGCAGGCACAAACGCCAGGGCGTTTGTGCCCGACCTCAGCCCCCTCAAGGAGGCACGCCTGGCGGCCCGGCAACGCCGGATCCGCAGGCGTCGTGCGGGGCGAGCATCGGCTGCGCCGTGTGCTCTTTATGCGGCGCTGTGTGGGGCCGGGTGCGGTGAAGACCCGTCGCTTTGTGTTCAAGGCCCATGAGCCTGAGAGCGTCCGATAGAGGGCTCGCGGCACAGCGACTCTGTTGGCGGAGTCGGGGGGAGCCAGTCTGCGCATGAATTGCGGTCAAGCCGCAGCCAGCGCCCAGCAAGCCACCATCGCGAAGATGGTTCTTTCGGCCTGGCGCCGAACCGCTGCCCGCCCCGCCCCTGACCTCAAGCACCGGCCGCCCAAACGGCCGCAGGCTTGAAAATGCCCTCCTTGTCCCCAGCTGGAGTGGCTATGACTGCATCTGCTTCCCAAGATCCGGTGTTTCACGGGACCACCATCGTCAGCGTGCGCCGCAATGGCCAGGTCGCCATCGGCGGTGATGGCCAGGTGACGCTGGGCCATATCGTCGTGAAGGCGAGCGCGCGCAAGGTGCGCAAGCTCTACAAGGAGCGCGTGCTGGCAGGCTTTGCCGGCGCCACGGCCGATGCCTTCACGCTGTTCGAACGCTTCGAGTCCAAGCTGGAGAAGCACCAGGGCCACCTGGTGCGGGCTGCCGTGGAGCTCACGCGGGACTGGCGCACGGACCGGGTGCTGCGCCGCCTGGAAGCCATGCTGGCGGTGGCCGATGCCGACACCTCGCTGATCATCTCCGGCAATGGCGACGTACTGGAGCCCGAGATGGGCATCGTAGCCATCGGCTCCGGCGGCGCCTATGCCCAGGCCGCTGCCCGCGCCCTGCTGCAGCACAGCGAGCTGGGCGCCGCAGACATCGTCAAGCGCTCCCTAGAGATCGCCGGCGACCTCTGCATCTACACCAACCAGAACCACACCCTCGAGACGCTGGACAGCGTCGCCCGCGCCTGAGCGCCGCCACCGCACCGAACGAGGACGCCCCATGTCCATGACCCCGCAAGAAATCGTCTCCGAACTCGACCGCCACATCGTGGGCCAGCAGGACGCCAAGCGCGCCGTGGCCATCGCCATGCGCAACCGCTGGCGCCGTCAGCAGGTCGAGGAGAAGCTGCGCGGCGAGATCACGCCCAAGAACATCCTGATGATCGGCCCCACCGGCGTCGGCAAGACCGAGATCGCCCGCCGCCTGGCCCGGCTGACCGACGCCCCCTTCATCAAGGTCGAGGCCACCAAGTTCACCGAGGTGGGCTATGTGGGCAAGGACGTGGACAGCATCGTGCGCGACCTGGTCGAGATCGCCGTCAAGCAGGAGCGCGAGCAGCAGATGCGCCGCCTGCGCACCCGTGCCGAGGACGCCGCCGAGGAGCGCATCCTCGACGTGCTGGTGCCCCCGCCCCGCTCCGCCGGCGGCAACGAGTTCGGCTTTACGGCCACGCCCAGTGCACCCGCGCCGGACAATACCGCCCGCCAGGTCATGCGCAAGCGCCTTCGCGAGGGCCTGCTGGACGACAAGGAGATCGAGCTGGAACTGGCCGAGCCCAAACCCAGCATGGAAATCCTCGGCCCCCAGGGCATGGAGGAGATGACCGAGCAGCTCAAGGGCCTGTTCTCGCAGATGGGTGCGGGCAGGAAGCGCAGTCGCAAGCTCAAGATCAGCGAGGCGATGAGGCTGCTGGTCGATGAGGAAGCCGCTCGACTGGTCAATGAGGAGGAGATCCGCACCACGGCCTTGCTCAATGCACAGGAGAACGGCATCGTCTTCATCGACGAGATCGACAAAGTGGCCAGCCGCTCAGAAGGCAACGGCGCCGAGGTCTCGCGCCAGGGCGTGCAGCGCGACCTGCTGCCCCTGGTCGAGGGCTGCACCGTCTCGACCAAGTACGGCATGGTCAAGACCGACCACATGCTCTTCATTGCCTCGGGCGCCTTCCATCTGGCCAAGCCCAGCGATCTCATCCCCGAGCTGCAGGGCCGCTTCCCCATCCGCGTGGAACTCAGCTCGCTGAGCGTGGATGACTTCGAAGCCATCCTCTCCAGCACCCACGCCAGCCTGGTCAAGCAGTACCAGGCCCTGCTGGCCACCGAGGGCGTCACGCTGGAGCTGCTGCCCGACGGCATCCGCCGCCTCGCCCAGATCGCCTGTGAGGTCAACGAGCGCACCGAGAACATCGGCGCCCGCCGCCTGGCCACGGTCATGGAGCGCCTGCTGGATCCCATCAGTTTCGATGCACCCAACATGGGCGGGCAGACCGTGCGCATCGACGCCGCGGCGGTGGACGAGCGCCTGGCGGCGCTGGCGTCTAACGAGGACCTCTCTCGCTTCATCCTCTGAGCGGCATCCCCTGAAGGCGGGTCAGGCGGCTTGACCGCCGTCAAGCTGCACCCGCCGCGCCGGCCTTAGGCTTGCGCCATGCCACACCGCATCAGCACCCGCAGCTGGGGCCTCTCACGCCCCAGCCAGCTCAACACCGCCGCCACGCAGGCGGAGCAGCGCTGGCGCTGGCCGGTGCTGGTCGCCCTGCTGTGCACCATTCCTGCCTTCTACATCGAGCTGATCGAGAGTCTGCCCACGCCGCTGGCCGTTGCCATCTACCTGGCCGCAGCGGGCCTCGTGGGCCTGTCGCTGTGGCGCGTGGGGCGCCTGTGCACGCATCCGCAGCAGTACTGGCGCAGCAATATGCTGGACCTGGTGCTGATGGCGGGCCTGCTGGCCTCCGCCCTGCTGCCGCCCAGCGCCGAGTCAGGAATGGCCCTGGCAGGGCGGCTCTTCGTCTCCCTGCTGACCCTGCTGCGCATGGTCTGGGCCATCAAGAGTTGGGTCACGCGCGGGGGCCTGGGCTATCTGCTGCTGCTGGCCCTGGTGGTGCTGCTGTTCTGCGGCGTGGGCTTCTGGGTGCTGGAGCCTCGCGTCAAGACACCGGCCGACGGCATGTGGCTGGCCTTCACCACCGCCGCCACCGTAGGCTACGGCGACATCGTGCCCACCACTGCCGCGGCCAAGATCTTCTCGGTCTTCGTGGTGCTGCTGGGCTATGCAGTGCTCTCGCTGGTGACGGCGGCCATCGCCGCCATGTGGGTGGAGAGCACCGAGCGCGAGGTCGAGAAGGACATCCTGCGCGATCTCCATGCCCAGTTGCGCTCTGTGCACGAAGAGCTGGGCGCCGTGCGCGAGGAGCTGCGCCAGCTCAAGCGCCCTGACTGAACCAGAACCTGCGGGCCAGGCGGTCTCTGCCGCACCCCTGCAGCCTGTCCTCGCGCTGCGCCACTCTGTCCGAATCCCCGCGCCAGGACGGGGCCGCCTCGCTACGCTGCGCGCCAGATCAACGAGGAGGCGGCATGCTGAGCATTCAAAACCTGGTCAAGACATTCGGAGACCACCGGGCCATCGACAGCCTCAGCCTGGAGCTGGGCGCCGGCCTCGTGGGCCTGGTCGGCCACAACGGCGCCGGCAAGACCACGCTGATGCAGATGCTGGCCACGCTCAGCCGGCCCAGCCAGGGCCGCATCCTGCTGGACGGCCAGGACATCGTCGCCCGCCCCGAGCTGATGCGCCGCCGCCTGGGCTACCTACCCCAGGACTTCGGCGTCTACCCGCAGCTGACAGCACGCGAGTTCCTGCAGTACTTCGCCGCGCTCAAGGGCGTGCGCGACGGCCGCCGCATCCAGCATCTGCTGGAGCTGGTCAACCTGCACGAGCAGGCCGACCGCCTGGCCGCGGGCTTCTCGGGCGGCATGCGCCAGCGCCTGGGCATCGCGCAGGCGCTGCTCAATGACCCGGACGTGCTGATCGTCGATGAGCCCACCGCCGGCCTGGACCCCGAGGAGCGCCTGCGTTTTCGCCAGTTGCTGTCCGAGCTGGGCTTCTCGCGCCTGGTGATCGTCTCCACCCACATCGTCTCCGACATCGAGAACATGGCCACCCACCTGGCCATCCTGCGCCGCGGCCGCCTGCTGGCCTTCAGCAGCCCCGAGGCCTTGATGGCGCGTGCGGAGGGTCAGGTCTGGACCGCCCTGCTGGAGCCCGGCCATTACGAGTCCCTGCGCCAGCAGGTCCATGTGCTGCAGGCCCAGCGCCAGGGCGGCCTGATCCAGGTCCGCATGGCCCATGCTGAGCGTCCCTGCGCCGAAGCGCAGGCTGCCCTGCCCAGCCTCGAGGAGGCCCTGATGGCACAGCGTTATGCGGACACGCAGGGCCTGGGAGTCGTCGCATGAGCGCGAGGCACGAATTCCTTGACGCGAGACCGGGCCTCGTGTTCGCCCTCGCCCGTCACGAGTGGCGGCTGCGCGCGCGGCGCAGCTCCAGCCTCGTGATCCTGGGGCTGGTGATCGCGGCCAGCTGGTTCATGATTCCCGACAACGCCGGTGAGCTGACGCTGTTCGCCGTCAAGGAGCAGCGCATGCTCTACGACAGCAACACCCTGTCCGTGGGCGGCGGCATGATGGCCAACCTGCTCTTCGGCCTGCTGGGCTTTTTCCTGGTTCGCGGTCGCACGCAGCAGGACTTGCAATACGGCACGGCGGCCCTTCTGGCAACGGCACCGATCTCCGCCACCGGGCTGCTGCTGAGCCGTTGGCTGGGGGCCGTGGCCTTCCTGATGAGCCTGGCCGGTGTCGATCTCATCACGGTGATGCTCCTGCAACTGATGCACGGCGAAGCCCCTCTGCAGCCAGGCCCCTACCTGGCCATGTGGCTGCTGGGCATGGGCCCTCCGCTGCTGCTGTGCGCCAGCCTGGCCCTGCTGTGCGACGCCTGGGCACCGCTGATGCGCCGCCGCGGCGACCTGCTCTTCTTCGCCTGCTGGGTGGGGCAGTTTGCCCTGCTGCCTTTCACCCTGGACGAGGCTTCGCAAGCACTGCATCCGCTGCAGGCCCTGGACCTGTCCGGCATGTCGGCCCTGGCCATTCGCCTGGGTCAGCTCATGGGCACCCACAGCGTGAGCATCGGCGCCTCCAGCTTCGATCCCTCGCTGGGGGTGGGCCATCTGCCCGAGGGCGTGTGGACGTGGCCGCTGGTCGCCTTGCGGCTGGTGTCGGCGCTGGTGGCCCTGCTGCCGCTGCTGCCGGCCCTCTGGCTGTTCCATCGCTACGACCCGGACCGCGTCAGGCCCACGGCCGCCAAGACCGGCCCGCGCTGGCGCTCGGCTGCGGGCACCGCCCTGCGCCCCCTCGCCCGACTGTCCGGGCGGCTGCTGCCGCAGTGTGCCCGCGTGCCCGGCCTGCCAGGCCAGGTGCTGGCCAATGCCTGCCTGGCCCTCATCGGCCAGCCCTGGGCGCTCCTGGCACTGCCCGTGCTGCTGTTGCTCGGCAGCAGCCTGCCCTTGGGCGCACTCGGCCCGCTGGTGGTGGCCGCGACGGCGTCCTGGGGGCTGATGATCTGCGGGCTGGGCGCGCAGGACCACCAGGCGCGCACGCTGGCGCTGGCCGCCGTGGCCCCCGGAGGCCCCGAGCGTCGGCAGCTGATTCCCTTTGCCAGCGCGGCGCTGCTGGGCCTGCTGTTCCATGCCCCCGTGCTGCTGCGCTGGGGGCTGCAGGCGCCCGTGCTGGCGCTGGCCCTGCTCAGCGGCCTGCTGCTGCTGAGCAGCCTCAGCGCCCTGCTGGGCCACTGGAGCGCCGGCTCGCGCACCTTCCTGGCCCTGTTCCTGTTCTGGCTCTATGCCGCCACGCAGGCTGCAATCTTCCCCTGGCTGGACCTGATGGGCTTCAATGGCCGGGCCCAGCCACTGACGGCGGGCGTCTACGCCCTGGCCGGCCTGAGCTGCCTGGGCCTGCTGATGCTGAGGCGCGCCCGGACCTAATCGGGCGAAGCCGGCTCCGCGTTCAGAGCGCCAGACGGTGCGCCTGCAGGGCCAGGATGCCATCGAAGAGCAGGCTCTCGACCAGCTCGTGGCGCACCTCCAGCGCCGGCGCGACCTTCCAGCCCGCGCCGCCCGTCATCAGCGTCAGGGGCTCGTGCCCGGCGCGCTGGCCCAGGTGGCGGTGCATGCGCTCGATGGCACCGGTGATGGCATAGGTACCGCCGCTGGTCAGCGCGTCCGAGGTGTTGGTGGGGAAGGCGCGCACCTCGCCGGTCGGCACGCGCAGGCCGGCCGTACCGCTCTCCAGGGCGCGCAGCATGATGCCGTGGCCGGGCAGGATCAGGCCGCCGAGGAAATGGCCGTCGGCATCGACGGCATCCACCGTCACGGCCGTGCCCACCATCACCACCAGCACCGCCCGCGGCGCGCCACGTTGCATCACATGGGAACGGGCGCCGACCAGGGCCACGAAGCGGTCCGCCCCCAATCGCCCGGGGTGGTCATAGCCATTGACGATGCCGCCGGCCTGGTGCGTGGAATGGACCCAGCGCGGTTCCAGGTCCCAGGACTCCATCTGCTCGATCTGCTCCTCGACCCGGTGCCGAACGGCATCGCCGGCCACATTGCAGCCCAGCATGCTGTGGGGCACGGGCAGCCGCCGCCATTCATCCTCGGCGAGGCGCTCGATGTTCTCCAAGAACACGGCGCCGTGCGCCATCACCACAGCGCCTGGCTGGGGAGATGCGTAGAGTGCCCACTTGAGGCGGGTGTTGCCGATGTCGATGGCCAGAAAGCTCATGGGAGGGAGGCTGCGCTGGAAACAGCGGGAGCCTACCAGCGTTCCCAACGCCGCCGTAGCGGAAATGCCGCAGAACCGTCCCGGGAATGCTGTCGGCGCCAGCGTGACGGAATCATGATCGGAAGCCGGGCCGCCTCCGACGCCCCGGGGACGGCCAACAAGAATCAGTGGAATCAGTGGAGAACCCGCGAAGCATCTGTCGATTGCGACGCGCCTGTGGCTGCCGGTGATCGCGCTGACCGTGGGCACCGCGATGATGACGGCTGGCGCGGCACTGCCTACCTCCCACCTGCTGAGCAGGAAGCGATGTAGGCCCAGCAGGCCTTTGTACAGATCCAGTCGGACAAGGCACAGGCCATGCAGGTGCGCGCGGGCGCCGAGCGCATGCGCACGGCGTGGAGCGTGGCCGCGCGGATGGGCGTGATCGTTGCGGCCCTGGAGCTGGGGACATGGTCCCTGGTGCGCTCCATCGCGCCCCCGCTCAAGGCCTTGGTGGGCGAGGCCAAACGCATCGGCAACGGAGACCTCAGCGGTCGCATGGACAGCCGCCGGAAGGACGGGATCGGCGAGGTGCAGCGGGCGCGCTCCCGCATGAAGGGTGCGCTGAACCGCATCGTCAGAGAGGTGCGCGAGAGCACCGAAAGCATCCAGACCGCCAGCGCCGGGATCGTCTCGGGCACCCTGGACCTGAGCCACCGCACGGAACAGACCGCCTCCAACCTGCTGCAGGCCGCCGGGGCCACCTGTCAGCTGACCGGCAGAGTCAGCCACAGTGCCGACAGCGCCGCCACGGCCAAGCAGCTCGCCGGAAGCGCGGCGGAGGATGCCCAGCGCGGCGGTGCCGTCCAGGGGCCGGTGGCCAGCACCATGGAGGAGATCAATGCCAGCGTGAACCGGGTCAGCGGCATCGTCGGCGAGATCTCGGCCAGCACGGTGGAGCAGAGCGCCGCTGAGTCGCTGCAGGAGCAGGCCAGCCGCCTGGCAGAGCTGGTCATCGACTTCCGACGGGCTCGCAGCGGGCGCTGACCGAAGGCACGTCACGCGGCTGCAGCCCGCGCCGGTCTGTGGCAGATTGCCCACCGGTCGGGGCCGCATGGGGCCCGCGCGGGCCACGGGCCATGCAAGGCGCAGGGCGGGCATGCACAATGGTCCCGGCGAATTCGCAGCAGGGAGCGGCGATGAGAAGCCCACAGGGCCCGGGTCCGGCACAGACACGATCACCCGATCTCGCGGGGCGCTGGCATGGCGTCTGGCAGGCGCTGTCGCGCCTGGAGTCCAACGAGGGCATCGTGCCCCAGGCCTTTGCCCGCCGCCGCGAGCATGTGCTGCGAGTAATGGCCTGGCTGACCATCCTCGGTTCGCTGCCCTGGGTGGCCCATTTCCTGTTCATCGGCAGGCCCTGGGTGGCCGGCATGCCGGGAATGGCGATCGCCTGCTCGGCCTTCACCCTGCTGCTGCTGAAGCACAAGCTGCCGCGCACCGCCTCAGTGTTCTACTGCTTCTGCGCCTGGCTGGTGGTGCTGGCGCTGAGCCTGCTGGCGGACCTGCCCGCGGAAGGCGTGCCGCGCAGCACCCAGCTCTACCTGATCCCGCTCTTCGTCTGCAGCTACTTCCTGCTGCAGTACCGTCCGGGCTGGCTGCTGACCCTGATGTCGGTGCTGATCCTGGGCGCCTTCGTTGCGCTGCAGACCTTCGAGCTGCGCTTGGTCGATACGCCCACGGTGCCGCTGCAGACACGCCAGGTCGCCGTGGGCCTGGTGGCCGTGCTGACGGCCCTGCTGACCTATGCCTGCATCGTGACCATGCTGCGCGACGCGCGCCAGGCTTCGGCCCAGGAGCTGGACTTTGCCCGGGGCATTGCGGCCGGGGAGATCGAGCCCTTTTTCCAGGCCCAGTGCAATGCCGAGGGCGAGCTGATCGGCGCCGAGGTGCTGATGCGATGGCGCCATCCCAAGCGAGGCCTGGTCTCACCGGCCGAGTTCGTGCCCATCGCCGAGGCCACCGGCCTGATCGAGCCGGCCGGCCAGCGCCTGCTGGAACAGGTCTGCCGCCTGCTGATCGCCTGGCAGGACGGCGGACCGCTGCATGGCATTCCCATCTCGATCAATGTCAGCTCCATTCAGCTGCAGTCGGAGAGCGCCACCGAAAAGCTCATCGCCACCGTCCCGCCCGCCCTGGCCCGCGCCGGGCTGCTGAAGTTCGAGCTGACCGAGTCCGCCTACTCCGACAACTTCGAACAACTCCAGGAACGCATGCAGCGCATGCGCGAGCGGGGCATCCGCCTGGCGCTGGACGACTTCGGCACCGGCTTTTCCTCGCTGAGCCGCCTGCGCGGGCTGCCTCTGGACCAGCTCAAGGTCGATCAGTCCTTTGTGCATGACCTGCCCGACGACGCCGACGCCTGCCGCATCGCCGAGACCATCGTCCACCTGGGCCTGGACATGGGCCTGGAGGTGGTGGCCGAGGGCGTGGAGAACATTCGCCAGTTGGACTGCCTGCGCAGCATGGGATGCGTGGGCTACCAGGGCCACTGGTTCTCAAGGCCGGTGTCCGCCACCCGCTTTATGGCCCTGGCCGAGAAATGGCAACTGCGCGAGCCCGGCCAGCAGCGCTTCATGCAGACGGCCCCCGCCTCGCTGCAGAGCCTGTGATCGAGCAGCATCCCCGCCTTGCCACCCTCGCCAGTCCAGACTCGCCGGAACGCGAAGGATTGACGTTTACGTAAACGTCAAGTCACACCTAGAATCGGGCCCTTGTTGCTGATAGAACCGGGCCCATGCCGTCACCCCGGCCGGCCCAGCAGGAGACCCGCGATGACCGACTTGTCCGCCGAATTCAAGGCCCTCGCCGACTACCGTCCCACCCACAAGGTGCGTTTCGTGACGGCCGCCAGCCTCTTCGATGGCCACGATGCCGCGATCAACATCATGCGCCGCATCCTGCAGGGCATGGGCGCCGAGGTGATCCACCTGGGGCACAACCGCTCGGTGGACGAGGTCGTCACCGCCGCGCTGCAGGAAGACGCCCAGGGCATTGCCATCTCCTCCTACCAGGGCGGCCATGTCGAGTACTTCAAATACATGGTGCAGCTGCTGAAGGAGCGCGGCGGCGAGCACATCCAGGTCTACGGCGGTGGCGGCGGCGTGATCGTGCCGGCAGAGATCCGCGACCTGGCCGACCACGGCGTGCGCATCTTCAGCCCCGAGGACGGCCAGCGCATGGGCCTGCAGGGCATGATCGGCGAGATGGTGATGCGCTGTGACAAGGACCTCAGCAGCTTCGCCCCCACAAGCATCGACACCATCCAGGGCCAGACCGAGGGCGCCTGGCGTGCCCTGGCCCAGCTGATGACGGCCCTGGAGAACGAGAAGGCCGACGCCGGCCTCGTCCAGGCCCTGCGCGAGCAGGCCGCAGGCCTCAAGACCCCTGTGCTGGGCATCACCGGCACGGGCGGCGCCGGCAAGTCCAGCCTGACCGACGAGCTCATCCGCCGCCTGCGCCTGGACCAGGACGACCGCCTGCGCGTGGCCCTCATCTCCATCGACCCCTCGCGCCGCAAGAGCGGTGGAGCGCTGCTGGGCGACCGCATCCGCATGAACGCCATCTCGCCCTGGAGCCAGGGCGCGCGCGTGTTCATGCGCTCACTGGCCACGCGCGACTTCGGCAGCGAGATCAGCAAAGCCCTGCCCGACGTGGTGGCCGCGGCCAAGGTGGCCGGCTTCGACCTGGTCATCGTCGAGACCTCAGGCATCGGCCAGGGTGACGCCGCCATCGTCCCGCACGTGGACGTCCCCATGTACGTGATGACGCCCGAGTTCGGTGCGGCCAGCCAGCTCGAGAAGATCGACATGCTGGACTTCGCCGAGTTCGTCGCCATCAACAAGTTCGACCGCAAAGGCGCGGCCGATGCCTGGCGCGATGTCGCCAAGCAGGTCCAGCGCAACAAGGAAGCCTGGGGCAAGAAGGCCGAGGACATGCCCGTCTTCGGCACCATGGCCAGCCGCTTCAACGACGACGGCGTGACCGCCCTCTACCAGGCCCTCAAGCCGCGCCTGGCCGCCCTGGGCCTGCAGCTGCACGACGGCCGACTGCCCCTGGTCAGCACCCGTTTCAGCACGCACCAGACGCCCATCGTTCCGCCGGCCCGCGTGCGTTACCTGGCTGAGATCAGCGACAGCGTGCGCGGCTACAAAAAGCGCGCCCGCCAGCAAGCCCTGCTCGCCCGAGAGATCCAGCAGTTGCACGGCGCCAGCCGCATGCTGCTGGAGGCCAATCCCGAGAAGCAGAACGCCCGCGGCGCCCTGGCCGAGCTGGCCACCGCGCGCGAGGCCCGGCAGGACGCCGACGCCCGCCAGCTGCTGGCCCAGTGGCCCGACATGCAGAAGGCCTACGCCGGTGACGAGTACGTGGTGAAGATCCGCGACAAGGAGATCCGCACCAGCCTCGTCTCCACCAGCCTCTCCGGCACCAAGATCCGCAAGGTCGTGCTGCCGCACTACGAGGACCACGGCGAGCTGCTGAAGTGGCTGATGCTGGAGAACGTGCCCGGCTCCTTCCCCTACACCGCCGGCGTCTTCGCCTTCAAGCGCGAGGGCGAAGACCCCACCCGCATGTTTGCCGGCGAAGGCGATGCCTTCCGCACCAACCGCCGCTTCAAGCTGGTCTCCGAGGGCATGCCTGCCAAGCGACTGTCCACCGCCTTCGACTCGGTCACGCTCTATGGCGCCGACCCGGCCCCCCGCCCCGACATCTACGGCAAGGTGGGCAACTCCGGGGTCAGCATCGCGACGCTGGACGACATGAAGGTGCTGTACGACGGCTTCGACCTCTGCAGCCCCACGACCAGCGTGTCCATGACCATCAACGGCCCCGCGCCGTCCATCCTGGCCATGTTCATGAACACGGCCGTGGACCAGCAGATCGCCAAGTTCAAGGCCGACAACGGCCGCGACCCTACGGCCGACGAGGCCGCCAAGATCAAGGACTGGGTGCTGGCCAATGTGCGCGGCACCGTGCAGGCCGACATCCTGAAGGAAGACCAGGGCCAGAACACCTGCATCTTCTCGACCGAGTTCTCACTGAAGGTGATGGGCGACATCGCCGAGTACTTCGTGCACCACAACGTGCGCAACTTCTACTCGGTGTCCATCTCCGGCTATCACATCGCCGAGGCCGGCGCGAACCCCATCTCGCAGCTGGCGCTGACGCTCTCCAACGGCTTTACCTTCGTCGAAGCCTACCTGGCGCGCGGCATGCACATCGACGACTTCGCGCCCAATCTGAGCTTCTTCTTCAGCAACGGCATGGACCCCGAGTACACCGTGCTGGGCCGTGTGGCGCGCCGCATCTGGGCCGTGGCCATGCGCGACAAGTACGGCGCCAACGAGCGCAGCCAGAAGCTCAAGTACCACATCCAGACCTCGGGCCGCTCCCTGCACGCGCAGGAGATCGCCTTCAACGACATCCGCACCACGCTGCAGGCCCTGATCGCGATCTACGACAACTGCAACTCGCTGCACACCAATGCCTATGACGAGGCCATCACCACGCCCACGGAAGAGAGCGTGCGCCGCGCCATGGCCATCCAGCTGATCATCAACCGCGAATGGGGCCTGGCCAAGAACGAGAACCCTTCGCAGGGCGCCTTCATCATCGAGGAGCTGACCGAGCTGGTGGAAGAGGCTGTGCTGGCCGAGTTCGAGAAGATCGCCGAGCGCGGCGGCGTGCTGGGCGCGATGGAGACGGGCTACCAGCGCAGCAAGATCCAGGAGGAGTCGCTGCACTACGAGATGCTCAAGCACACCGGCGAATACCCCATCATCGGCGTGAACACCTTCCGCAACCCGCATGGCGACCCGGTGCCCGAGCACATCGAGCTGGCCCGCTCGACCGACGAGGAAAAGCAGAGCCAGCTCTCGCGCCTGGCCGCCTTCCACGAGCGCAATGCGGCACAGTCGCCCGCCATGCTGCAGCGCCTGCAGCAGGCCGTCATCGACAACAAGAACGTCTTCGAGGTGCTGATGGACGCCGTGCGCGTCTGCTCCCTGGGCCAGATCACCTCGGCGCTGTTCGAGGTGGGTGGCCAGTACCGCCGCAGCATGTAAGCCCGGCCCTCTCCGGCACCCCTCCGCCCCCCTCGAGGCCTCCCGCGTGGAGGCTTTTTTTCATGCTGTCCCGCTTTCATGGCCGGTGTCGCCGGATTGGACTTGATTTTTCTCAGATCCCCACTCACGATGGCCCTCGAACCTTGAGTCTTGTCTGGAAAACAATCCGCAGACCATCCTTTGACGGGTGGGAGCGAAGGGAGTTGAACAAGATGAATAGCCTCAGGAGCTTGAGGATTGGCCCGCGTCTGGGCTTGGCCTTCGGTGTGGTGCTGGTCTTGATGCTGCTGCTGGGCACGCTGGGCTGGCAAAGCAGTCATCGCATGGGTGAGCATGCCCGCGTGCTCTACGAGCAGCGGACCCTGCCCATCCAGCAGATCGGTGCCATCGACGCCCTCATGCTGCGCAACCGGGTGCTGGTGATGGAGATGCTGCGGGACCCGCAGCCCGCCAAGATCGACGCCCTGGACCCGCAGTTGCGAGCCAATGTGGCCGAGGTCTCCGAGACCTGGAAGCGCTACACGCAGGGCGCGCTGGACCCCGAGGAGAAGACGCTGGCCGAACGTTTCGCCGAGACCCGCGGCGCCTACGTCAAGCAGGGTCTGCTGGCGGCACGCGACCTGCTCAAGCAAGGCGACAGCGCCGGGGCCGAGCTGCTGTACACCCAGAAGATCCAGCCGCTGGGCGTGCAGGCCAAGGCCTCCATCGACCAGCTCATCGCCCTGCAGATCAAGTCCGCCCAGACCAGCTATGCGGAACTCGGGCGCCTGGAGGGCCGCGTCAAATTCTGGTCGGTGCTGCTGGCCACCGCGGCGACCTTGCTGACCCTGCTGGCGGCCTTGTTCTGCACGCGCTCCATCGTCCAGCCCTTGCATCAGGCCGTACAGCTGGCGCGAAGGGTGGCTGACGGCGACCTGCGCGAGCATGTGCACAGCCGGGGCAGTGACGAGGCCCATGAACTGCTGGAGGCGCTCAACACCATGTCGGCCAGCCTGTCCAACATGGTGCAGCGCGTGCGCGAGAGCAGCGACACCATTGCCACCGGCTCCACCGAAATCGCCACCGGCACCGCCGACCTCAGCCAGCGCACCGAGGAGCAGGCCAGCAATCTGCAGCAGACGGCCGCCTCCATGGAGCAGCTGGCCGGCACCGTGACCAGCAACGCAGAGACCGCCTCGCAGGCCGATCGCCTGGCCCGCCAGGCCTCCTCGGCGGCGGGCCAGGGGGGGGCGCTGGTGGGCCAGGTGGTGAGCACCATGCAGGGCATCGCCGACTCCTCGCGCCGCATTGCCGACATCATCTCGGTGATCGACGGCATCGCCTTCCAGACCAACATCCTCGCGCTCAACGCGGCCGTCGAGGCGGCCCGAGCGGGCGAGCAGGGCCGAGGCTTTGCCGTCGTGGCCGGCGAGGTGCGGGCCCTGGCCCAGCGCTCGGCCCAGGCTGCGCGCGAGATCAAGAGCCTGATCAGCCAGAGCGTCGAGCAGGTCGATCACGGCAACCGGCTGGTGGAGGAAGCCGGACAGTCCATGAGCAGCATCGTCTCTCAGGTGCAGCGGGTGAGCGACCTGATCGGCGAGATTGCCACGGCCAGCCAGGAGCAGTCGCGCGGCATCGCCCAGGTGGGCTCGGCCGTGACGCAGCTAGACCAGGTCACGCAGCAGAACGCGGCACTGGTCGAGCAAAGCACGGCCGCTGCTGAAAGCCTGCAGCATCAGGCCTCGCGCCTGGCGGAGATGGTCAGCGCCTTCCGGACCAGCCACTGAGCCCGAGCGCAGGGGGCGGGCCAGGCAAGACCTGACCCCTCATCCCCCTTCCTGACTCAGAGCTGGAAGCGCTGCACGTACTCGACGAGGCGCCCCGACTGCCGCGACAGGCTCTCGGCCGCCGCGGCGCTCTGCTCGACCAGCGCGGCATTCTGCTGTGTCATGCCGTCCAGCTGCGCCACCGCGCCGTTGATCTGGCTGATGCCCTGCGACTGCTCGCTGTTGGCATGGCTCAGGCGGTCAATCAGGTCGCGCAGACGCTGCATCTGGGCCACCAGCTCGCCCATGGTCTGGCCAGCCTCACCGACCAGGGCATTGCCGCTCTCCACCCGCGCCATGCTGTCCTGGATCAGGTGGGCGATCTCCTTGGCCGCGCCGGCGCTTCGCTGGGCCAGGGCCCTCACCTCGCTGGCCACCACCGCGAAGCCGCGACCCTGCTCACCCGCGCGCGCCGCCTCGACGGCCGCGTTGAGCGCAAGGATGTTGGTCTGGAAGGCGATGCTGTCGATCACGCCGATGATCTCGCCGATGCGCTCGCTGGCGCCGTGGATGCCCTGCATGGTCTGCACCACCCGCTGCACCGTGCCGCCACCACGTTCGGCCACGAGGTGCACTTCGCGGGCCATGCTGGCGGCCTGGCCGGCTGTCACGGCGTTGTCGCGCATGGTGCTGCCGAGCTGTTCCAGCGCGGAGGCCGTACGCTCCAGG
The DNA here is from genome assembly GCF_014174515.1 of Mitsuaria sp. WAJ17. Lineage (GTDB taxonomy): Bacteria > Pseudomonadota > Gammaproteobacteria > Burkholderiales > Burkholderiaceae_C > Roseateles_B. The sequence goes on along the minus strand of NZ_JACJUG010000026.1, from coordinate 27,967 downwards.
TTGGACGCCTGGCTTTCCGTCCGGTGACTGAGGTCGGCATTGCCCGTGGCGATCTCGCCGATGCCCTGAGCCATGTCATCGGCACTGGTCCGCACATGGCTGACCAGGGCGGACAGGTTCTGGTTCATCTGGCTCAAGGCCTGCAGCAGTTGCACTGTCTCGCGCGGGCCCTCGACCTGGATGCGCGAGGAGAGGATGCCCTGAGCCACGGATTCAGCCACGCTGACGGCCCTGCGGATGGGCTCGCAGATGCGTCGCCCCATGTGGCGGCCGAAGAGCAGCAGCAGCACCATGGCCATCGCAGTCAGCAGGGCCTGACTGCCGATCAGGCGCCGACCGGTGGCGTCGAACTCGGCCACCGAACTCTCGGCGAAACGGTTGGCCGCCTGCACTGTCGCATCCACGCCCGCCCGGTGCTCCAGGTACTGGGCATGGGCACGGGCCAGCGCGGCCCGGCGCTGGTCAGCATCGACGTCCGGAGGCAGGGCGAGCAGCTGCTGGGCGCTGTCGAAGAAGCGCCCAGCAGCCTGGTGCTGGGCGCCCATCAATTGAACCTCCAGGCCGTGCGGCGGGTTGGCCGTCCAGTAGGCGATGCGAGCGTCGTACTCCTTGCGCAGGCGGTCAAGTTCCGCCATTGCCTGCTCGCGGCTCAGCAGTCCTTCCTGGGCCTGCGAGAGCACCAGGCGCAGCTCGATCAGGTACAGGGGCGGCGGCAGGATGTCGGCGGCGACGTCCTTGGCATCGAAGGTCTGGCGGGCGATGGCCTCGCTGTGCCTCACACCCCACAGCGAGGCGCCCAGCAGGATGGCCATGGTCAGCAGTGCGGACACGCTCAGCGCGGTCAGCATGCGCGTGATGGTGTTCAGCATGGGCGGTCCCTTCCATTCGTCCTGGGGCTGTCCCAGGACTCGGCGTGGCTCCCTGCCGGCTGCCATGCGGGCGGGCACATCAGTCCCGCCTCGTGGCTTGCATCAAGACCTGTCGGTCTCAGCGTTCTGCAGTGTCTATTGGCTGCCTGCCAGGCCCCGCCGTCAAGCCCCGGACCGATGGCCGGCGGCACGGGCCGGCCTCAGGCGCCGGGCAGCGCGCTCGCATCCTCACCCGCATCAGCAGGGCCGGCAATGGGGATCCACACGCTGAAGCAGCTGCCCTCGCCCAGGCGGGACTCCACCTCGATCCGCCCGCCATGCTTCTTCACGATGGAAAAGGACAGCGACAGGCCCAGCCCGGTACCCCGCCCCACGGGCTTGGTCGTAAAAAAAGGCTCGAAGATGCGGCGCAGGGTGGCCTCGCTCATGCCGGAGCCGGTGTCCTTCACACTGACGCACACCCAGTCGCCCTCCTGCCGCGTGGACAGGGTGATGACGCCACGCCCCGTGATGGCATGGGCGGCGTTCACGATCAGGTTCATGAAGACCTGGTTCAACTGGGCGGCGCGGCAGCGCACCGTGGGGATGGACTGGTAGTGCTTGACGACTTCCGCCTTGTACTTGACCTCGTTCATCACCACGTTGAGCGTGGATTCCAGGCCCGCATTCAGGTCCGCATCCTGCCAGTCCGACTGGTCTACGCGCGAGAAGTCCTTGAGATCCTGGACAATCTTCTTCACGCGGGTCAGGCCCTCGTCGCTCTCATCCAGCAGCTGGGGCAGGTCCTCCTTGAGGAAATCCATGTCCAGCTCCACGCGCTGCCGTTCGATCGCCTGCCGCAGCTCGGGTGGCAGCTGGCCGCGATCGACCTGCTCGTAGTGGTCGAGCAGCCTGAACATGCCCTCGACATAGCGCCGCAGCGTCCCGACGTTGGAGCTGACGAAACCGATGGGGTTGTTGATCTCGTGCGCGACGCCCGCCGCCAGCTGGCCGATGGACGCCATCTTCTCGGACTGCAGCAGCTGGTTCTGCGCCTCCTCGAGCCGGGCATTGGTTTCCTTCATGCGCTCAAAGTTCTGCTGGAGCTCGGCCTGCACGCGACGCACCTCGGTGCGGTCCTGCAGCAGCCACCAGGTGCCAGCCTGGGTGTTCAGCGGATCGGCCACGTAGGCGATCATCTGCACCCAGATGCGATTGCCCCGCAGCGTGCACATCTCCATCTCATGCAGCAGGGACTCGCCGCGGGACAGCAGAGGATAGGCCACCGCCCCCAACGAGTCGTAGGACTCCTTGCTCGTGAAAAGCTCGATGCTTTCATGGTCCAGCGGGCTTTCGCTTCCGAACTCGAACATCTCGGCGAACTTCTTGTTGGCGCGGGTGATGCGCTGGCGCGTGGTGGTGATGATGCCCACCGAGGCATTCTCGAGAAAGGCTTCGAGCTCATGGTGCATGCCCAGCAGCTCGGCGGTCCGCTCCGCGACCAGTTCCTCCAGCTCCTGGCGATGCCGGCGCACCTGCTCCTCGGCCTGGCGCCGCGCCGAGACATCCTGCAGGGTCTCGATGGCGCCCACCACCCGCCCCTGCGCGTCCGTCAGCGGGGCCGCGGTCAGGTACAGCCATCGCCCGCGCTCGCCCATCTGCGGGAAGAAGCGCTCCGCCTCGAAGGCGCCCGGGATCAGCAGCGAGGCCTGACAGCGCTCGCCCTCGGCCGTCTGGGCCGTCTCGGACACCGTCCCGTCGATGATGAGATCAGCCAGCAGGGGGCGCGGCCATTTGTAGAAGGCCTGCCAGGGCTCCTTTTCGCCCATCAGCAGGTCCACCAGCTCGATGCCGGTGAGCTTGGTGCACGCGGCATTCCATTGCGTGACCCGATGCTCGGCGTTCAGCACAAAGGTGGCCACGGGGCTGTTCTCGATGATCTGGTGCAGGACCCGGCCCACGTCCAGCAGGCTGCTCTGCACATGGCGCATGTCGCTGAGGTCCTGGCAGGTGGTGACGGCCAGGACCTGCTGGTCCAACCGCACCTGGCGGGCATGAAGCTCCAGGTAGCGAATGGCCCCGCTGGCCGTGACGGCCTCCGCCTCCACGGACGGCAGCTCCCCGAGCTCGTGCAGGCAGCGCTGGCCATAGTCGAACAGCGCGGCCCGGGTCTGCTCACTAGCCCAGGCGTCGAAGCGCATACCCTGCAGGGTCGCCAGATCGAAGCCCAGCAAGCGCTGCATGCTGGCATTGGCATGCAGCACGAGTCCGCCTGCATGTACCAGCGTGGGCGTGCTAACCGCTTCCAGCGCCGCGACGAACAGTGGCGGCAGCGATTCACTCACAACTGGACCTCGCCGGGATCCTCCAGCAGGAAGGATCCGTCCGGCCCCCAGTTCACTTTGGTCAGCCCGGGCTCCAGCCGCTCCAGCCGGCGCAGTTCCACCTCCTGAGCGCTGAGCTTTCCCTGCTGCTCGCGGACCAGGTCCGCCAGCCGCCGGTTCTCGAGGTCGAGCTCGCGCAGACGCAGGATCTGGCTGAGCCCGCACAGCAGCTCATGGTCGTTCCAGGGCTTGGCGATGAAGCGCATGATGCCGACGTCGTTGATCGCCGCCATCAAGCCGTTCAGGTCGGCATAGCCGGAGAGAATGACCCGCGCGCAGTCAGGCTGCAGCTCGCGCAGGGACATGAGGAAATCGACGCCCGTCATCTGCGGCATCCGGTAGTCCGAGACCACCAGGGCATAGGGCATCGACCGCGCCCGGCGCAAGGCCTCGGCGGGATCGGTGAAGGCCTCCAGTGCATAGGGCTGCAGTTGCGCGTCCTGCAGTCCCAGCCTCAGCAGTCGTTGCAGGGCCCGCAGAATGTGGGGCTCATCGTCCACCAGGAGAATCTTTTCCGCCATGAGACCTCTCCTCACGCTGCTTGCTGAACACCCTGCCCGGCGACCGGCCCTGAAGGCGTGGTCGGGTCGAGGCGCACATGGAGCTGCAGCTTGACCCCCTCCCGCCTCGCATACTCCCGCACCTGCTTGACCACGCGTGCGTCGAAGACGTAGCCGCGGGCCAGGAGCAAGGCCCCCTGCGGGCTGGTCAGGTCCCGTGAGAGCACCATGCCCTCGGCCAGGTCCTGGGCCAGGATCAGGCGGTCCTGCGGCCCCTGCTCGGCCAGGCTCTGCAGCGCAACGCCCAGGGCTTCGACGACGGCCTTGGCATAGCGGACATCAGCTCCGCCCTTCACCATGGACAGCGCCTCTTCCGCGCTGTATCGGCGCTCGGCCAGGCGCCCGCTCTGCAGGCCGTGGTAGTCCACGGCGGCCGCGAGAACCTGCGCCGGCAGGGACAGCTGCTCGCCCGCGAGGCCGTCCGGGAAGCCCTTGCCGTCCAGCCGCTCGTGCTGGGAACGCACAAGGCGTGCGGCCCTCTGCAGCTGGGCCAGCGGCATCAGCGCCGACTCCGCATGCAGCGGGTGGCGCCGGAACAGCTGCAACTCCTCCCCCCGCATCAGCGACATGGGCTTGCGCAGCAGCGCATCGGGAAAGCCCAGCTTGCCCACCTCGTGCAGCAGGCCGGCGATGTGCAGATCCTGCTCGGCCAAGGGGCCCAGGCCCAGCTGGTGGGCGATCGCCCTGGCCAGGGCCGCGACCTGGCGCGAATAGCCGGCCATGCTGCCATCGCGCAGCTCCGTCAGGCCCGCGAACACATTGATGGACAGCAGGAAGTTGCTCTGCAGCTCGGCATAGGCCTGCTCGAGCATCCCGTTGATCTGCTCGATCTCCTGGGTGCGCGCCTTGACGCGCGCCTCCAGGCCGGCGTTGAGGGCCTGCAGTTCCTGGTTCTGGGCCTGCGTCAAGGCGTGCAGGCGCAGGTTCTCCTGCTCCAAGCGCCGGCGTCGCAGCCCGTCCTCGATGACCATGAGCATGTTCTGGTCGTCCCAGGGTTTGGCGATGTAGCGGTGGATCTCGCCGCGGTTGATCGCGGCGATGGTGGAGCTCACGTCCGCATAGCCCGTCAGCAGGATGCGGATCACCTCGGGCCAGCGCATCCGGACCTGCTCCAGGAATTGCGCACCGTCCATCTCGGGCATGCGCATGTCTGACACGACCAGGTCCACCGGCTCGCTGGCCAACGCATCCAGGCCCGCCTGCCCGCCCTCGGCCAGCAGGACCTTGTAGCCCTTGGGCCGCAGCAGCCGCCTCAGCGAGCTGAGGATGGCCGGTTCGTCATCGACGCACAGGACCACGGCCACCGCAGCCTCAGCGGTGCCGGCATGCGGCTCGGGGCGCGCGGCGGGGAGTTCGCTCATCGATGCCATGGCAGACCCATCAACCGGCCTGTGCCGGGCCTGGGTCGTCCGGCCCGTCAGGCTGCTCGATGGGCAGTATCACGCGAAAGCGCGTGCCGGCCCCCAGTTGGCTGTCAACAAGAATCTGACCATGGTGCTTTTTCACGATGCCATAGGACAGCGAGAGCCCGAGCCCCGTGCCCTGACCGATGGGCTTGGTCGTGAAGAAGGGGTCGAAGATCCTGTTGAGGTTCTCGGGGGAGATGCCCGAGCCGTTGTCGGCGATCTCCACCCAGACCTGCGCCCCGTCCCTGCCGCTGCGGATGGTGATGCAGCCCTTCTCGCCGCTGATGGCATGCGAGGCATTGATCAGCAGGTTCATGAAGACCTGGTTCAGCTCCGACGGCAGGCACAGGATCTCGGGGATCTCGCCGTAGTCCTTGACGACCTTGGCCTTGTACTTGATCTCGTTGTTGACGATGTTGAGCGTCGATTCCAGGCCCTGGTGCAGGTCGGCCAGGGCCCACTCCTGGCTGTTGTCGACACGGGAGAAGTCCTTGAGGTCCTGCACGATCTTGCGGACGCGGCTGATGCCCTCCCTGGACTCCGCCATGAGGGTGGGAATGTCTTCCTTGAGGTAGTCCAGCTCGACTTTGTGCCGCAAGGCCGACAACTCGGCGCCAACCGTCGTGCCCGCCAGCAGGGGTTCCGCCGCCTCATAGGCCGCCAGCATCTCGAACAGGTTGGCCAGGTAGCGTTCCAGCGTGCCGAAGTTCGAGAAGATGTACCCGATCGGGTTGTTGATCTCATGCGCCACGCCCGCCGCCAGTTGCCCGATGGAGGCCAGCTTCTCGGACTGCACCAGCTTTTCCTGCGCCTCGCTGAGCTGCGCATTGAGCTGCTTCAGCTCCTGGTTGCTGCGCAAAAGTGCCTGCACCTCTTGCACCGGCAACGCACCGGCATGGCCTTGTTCATGAGCGTTCATGGGGACCCCTCTCCAGGAAAGAAGGCCTGGCACAAGACGGCGTGTTCCGACTCCACGTTGGAAAACAGGCGGAACCACTGGGGCTCCTCCATGTCCAGGCGGCGCCAGCTGTGCAGGGCCAGGGAGGGGACCGACTCACCCTCCGTCCCCTCCAGGCCCAGCCCGTGGGCCACGCAATCGGCCACGTGGATCAGGTCCGCCAGCGGGGCACTGCCGTCCTCGGGCGGCCGGTGATGCAGGGCCACGCTATCCACCAGCGCGGGCGCCAGCAGCCACTGCTCGGCCAACGCGCCGCCAACGGCGGCATGGTCCTGGCCCAGGCAGGCGTGCTCAGCTTCGAAAAGGCGGGCGCCCTCGTCGGCCTGCCAGCGCAGCGCCTGGGCGTAGTCTTCGGGGGCCAGGCTGGCCAGGGCCACGCGCCCCAGGTCATGCAGCAGGCCGGCGCCAAAGGCCAGCCCGCTGTCCTGACCCCGTGCGCGCGCCAGGGCTTCCGCGCACAGTGCGCAGGCCAGCGAATGTCGCCAATAGCCGCCCAGGTCGAAGGAAGGGCATCGCCCGAGGTCGAAGCTGCGGGCCAGGCCCGCCGCCAGGGCCAGGTTGCGGACCGAGCGCCAGCCGATGATGGCCACGGCATCCGAAATCAGCGTCACGCGCCGGGGCAGGCCATAGAACGGTGAATTCGCCAGCCTCAGGACCTTGGCCACGATGCCCTGGTCCAGCGAGATCTGCTGGGTGAGCTGCTCGATGCTCAGGTTCTCGTCAGCCAGCGAAACCAGCAGTTGCATCGCCACGGCATTGGGCGTCGGCAGGTCCCGGATCCGGCGGACCATGCCGACGGCATCCACCGCACTCATGGCGACACCCCCTCCTCCGCCTTCGCCCTGAAGCGCTGCAGGAGGAAGTACAGGGGGCTCACCTGCTCCTCCTTCAAGGCGTGGCGAAACAGATGATCCAGCTGGCTCTGCGCAGCGCTGCGGTGCTCGCTGGCGGGGTCGGGCCGGGTGGCCACAGGCATCGGATGATCGCTCATAGGTACTCCCTTTCGTGTTCCACGGGCATCAGCACCAGCAGGCGGCCCCGCTGTGTCGGCTGGTCTTCCCAGCCGGCCCACAGGGGGCGGCACATGGCCCGGTAGCCATGCCCGTCGATGTGGACCATCGTGCTGGCGTCTCCGGATTCGCTCCACAGCGCGCGCAGCTCGTCTGGCAGCACCTCGTCCAGGAAACGGCCGACGGGCGCCGGCTGGTGCTTGAACAGCCGCTCCGACGCCTCGTTGGCATAGCTGATCATGCCGCTGGGGTCCGCCCCGATGATGGGCAGGGGCACGCGCTCCAGCAGCTCGCGCATCACCTTCAGGCTGACCTCCTCGCGGCTGATGCGCTCATGCTGGGACTGCAGCAGCTGCTGGAGCCGGCGGTTGACCTGCGCCAGCTCCTGGTTGGCCTCCGTCACGGCCGAGTCCAGGCGCTTGTTCTCGTCCGCCAGCTCCTTGGTGCGGAAGGCCTCCTGCACATGTGCCCTCAGCCGCTCATCGTCCCAGGGCTTGGTCAGGAACTTGTAGATGGCGCCCTCGTTGATCGCGTCCGTGATGGACTGCAGCTCCGTATAGCCGGACAGCACCATGCGCACCGTGCCGGGATAGAGCTCCTTGGCGCGCCGGAGAAACTCGACCCCCGTCATGCCCGGCATGCGCTGGTCGGAGATGATCACATCGACCTCGTTCTCAGCCAGACACTGCAGGCCATCACCGCCGCTGTTGGCGGTGAGGATCTGGTAGCCGTCGCGGCGCAGCAGGCGTCGCAGGGCGGCGACGATGTTTTCTTCGTCGTCCACCAGCAGCAGCGTGCGCCGGCGTTCGGCGGCAAACAGATGCCTGGGCAGCTGCTGCTCCGCGCGCAACTGGGCCTCGAAGGTCTCGGCTTCCACGCCAGGGCTGAAGAGGAAGCCCTGCATCTGGTCGCACCTGTTGGCCATCAGCATGGACAGCTGCCCCTCCGTCTCCACCCCTTCGGCCAGCACCTTCAGCTGCAGGCTGTGCGCCAGGTTGATGACCGCCCGGGTCATGGAGACATCGTGCGCCGCCGCCTCGACGTCGTGCACGATGCTGCGGTCGATCTTGACGATGTCCACCGGCAGCCGGCGCAGGTAGCCGAGGTTCGAGTAGCCGGTGCCGAAGTCGTCCAGCGAGATCTCCACGCCCAGCGCCTTGATGGCGTGCAGGGCGCGCAGGATGTGCTGGCCTTCCTCGATGAAGAGGCTCTCGGTGATTTCGATGCCCAGCCAGCGCGGGTCCATGCCCGTCTCGCGAAGGATGTTCTGCACCCGCCAGGCGATGTCCGGGAGCTGCAGCTGGCGCGCTGACAGGTTCACGGCCAGGCGGATCGGGCGCAGGCCGGCCTTCTGCCACTTCACCGCCTGAAGGCAGGCCTGGCGCAACACCCACTCGCCCAGCTCGACGATCAGCCCGCAGTCCTCGGCCACGGCGATGAATTCCGCCGGCGACACGGCGCCGCGCACCGGGTCGTCCCAGCGCGCCAGCACCTCGGCGCCGACAATGCGCCCGTGGCGGAGCTCCAGCTGGGCCTGGTAGTGCAGGTGAAGCCCATCCTGCTCCAGGGCACGGCGCAGGGCCGTCTCGGTCTCCAGGCGGCGGAAGGAGCGCGCATGCGCGGCGGGGTCATAGCGGCAGACCAGCCCCTCGCTCTCGCGCGCCTGCCCCAGCGCCGCCTGGGCTTGATGCAGCAGCCGGGGGCCCTGGTCGCTGTCCAGGGGCGCCTGGCTGAATCCCAGCGAGCAGTTCATGGAGAACTCGACGTCGCCAAGCTGCACCGGCTCGTTGAGCACCCGCAGCAGGGCTCGGCACTCCTCCAGCAGGTCCGGCTGGATTTCGCCTGCGGGGATGCGCCGCAGGCAGGCGTACTCGCCCTGGCCGAGGTGCGCCAGCACCAGCGCGCTCTTGCCGACGGCCGCCTCCAGCCGACGTGCCACGAGCTGCAGCAGGCGGTCGCCACCGTCATAGCCCAGGGAGTCCATCACCATGCCCAGTTGGTGAACCTGCAAGACCATCAGGACCAGGCTGGCGTCGCCCACCCGCAGCGGCTCCAGGCCCTGCTGCAGACGCTCCAGCAGGGCCTTGCGGTTGGACAGCCCCGTGACGGGGCAGCTCTTGTCCAGCCGCTCGAGGCGCTGTTCGGCATCATGGCGCTCGGTAACGTCCTGCAGAATCGTCAGGGCCCGTCGCGGCCAGCCCTTGTCGTCCAGGTCGATGACGGCTCGATGCAAGACCGTACGGAAGCTGCCGTCCGCGCGCTGGATCCGGTGCTCGAACTCACAGGGCTGCTGCGGCGCAACCAGACGGCTGTTGCGCTGCACGCTGTCGCGCTCGCCCCGCGGCACGCGCAGGTAGAGCCAGTCCGGATCGACGGGCGTCGAGGACTCGGGCTCGCCGAACAGGTGAAACATGCCGGAGGTCCACCGGACCTGCTCGCTCATCAGGTCCGTCTCCGCGCAGCCAATCTTGGCGAGTTCCTCGGCATGCCCCAGCAGCTTGGCACGGTGCTGCATCTCCTGGGTGCGGGCCAGGAAGTCACGCACGATCAGGCGGCCCAGCTGCGCCAGACTGGCGAGAAAGAGGAGCAGCAGCAGGACCTGCCCCACCTGCGCGCCGCGCAGCGCGCTGCGCTGTCGATCCAGCTCACGGTCCAGCTGGTAGGCACCGACTTCCAGCCAGGCGACCAGGGCCGACTCCGCGCTCTCGATGCCCGCGGCCGTCGGCTGCGTGCGCAGGCTTGCCAGGCTGTCGTTCAGCGCCTGCAAGGGCGTTGCCAATGCCTGCGACATGTCCGGGTTCGCCTGGAAGACCTTGCCCATCATCTGGCGCAGCCGCTGGGCACTGCCATCATCCATCCAGGCGCCCTTGCCGGCGGTGTCCTGCAACTGCCCGGCCAGATCCGTGCCGTGGATGAAGCAGGCGGCCATCAGATAGTAGGTATCGGTCCGGGGATCCAGGATGAGTGCGTACTCGTCGAGCACCAGCTCCATCATCTGCTGCAACTTCGCCCTTAGCTGAGCGCGCACATGCCTCGTCTGTTCCGCGGAAGAGCCTCGACCCTCATCGGCCTGAAGCTGGCGCACCAGCTGACGAGCCACGTCCGCGGCCAGACGCAGCTCCGCGGAGGCACCTTCGGCGTCCAGCCGGGCCTGCAGCGAATTCAGGCGCTCCTGCAGCCGTGCGACGTCCGATGCCCACGAGGCGGCATCTCCCCCGGGGCTGGTCGCCCGCAGGTGCCCCAGGGCCTCGTAGCTTTGCTGAAGGAGGCTGGCATCGGCAACCCCCTGGCGCTCGCGGTCAATCGTCTGGATCAGCGACTGGCTCAGCTTCAACTGCTGCCACACCGGTACGCCAATGGCCGCCATGCACAGGAACGCGGCCAGCAACAGCTTCTGCTTGAGTCCCAGGCACTGAAGCCAGCCTCGGGCTCCGGCGGCCGGCGTCGAGACCCATCCGGACGTGTACACGTTGCTTGAATCCATCTCCAACCCAGCCGAACGCCGCGCCTACGCATGGGCATGCTGGCAACGCGGCAAACTCGCCCGGGCCGCTGGCGTTTTTTCTGCCATGCGTGCCCAGCGCCCTCGGCCCGTGGGGCCTCCCTCGACAAGCGGCATTTGCTGGCGTCGTGACGCACAGCGCAAGCCTCCCGTCGGCAGACCGGCCCACCGTGGACCGGATCCCGCCACAGCAGTTGACGCCTGCCGATGGTGCACTGTCAAGCCGGGTTGCCGACTGTTGTATGCGACCTATTGCACGCCCACCGCCAGGGATTCACCCACAGACGACCGACTGGCGAACCCGTCGACTTAGGCGTAAAAAGAGGACCTGGGCGCAAGCCTGCCGCCTCCCGGAGGTCCCCATGCTCTGGACAACATCGCCGCTGCCGCCTGAAGTCCAGGCCGGCCTGTCGATCACCGAACTGCCCGCCATGGCCGAGCCACCCGGACTGCCACAGGCGCCCTCGCCCGTGGACGCCCAGGCGGTGCTTCTGATCGACGTGCGCTCCTACTCGGAATTCATGGCCGGCCATGTCGCCGGGGCCCATTGCCTGCCCCTGCCGCGCCTGGCGGACGATATCGTGCACCTGGCGCCGGATCCAGGCCAGCCGATTGCCCTGTATTGCGCCAGCGGCCATCGCGCCGAGCAGGCGCTGGGCCTGCTGCAGCGCCTGGGCTACCAGGCGGCCTGCAATGCCGGCACGCCGGTCCTGCTGGCCCGCCGCCTGGGCCGGGCGCTGGAGTCCGGTCTCTGAGCCCCGACAGGAGGTCACCGTGATGCTGTGGGTTTCCCAACTGCACTGGCCCGAGCCCATGATGGACAGCGGCGCCGAACCACCCTCCGAGCCCTCGCCCCCGACGGCCGAGGCACCCATGAACTGGCCCGCTGACGCCCTGCGAGTCGATGTGCGCTCCTATGCCGAGTTCATGGCCGGTCATTTGCCCGGCGCGCACTGCATGCCCCTGCCGCGCCTGGGCGAGCTCATGGCCCTGCAGCACTGGCCCACGGAAACGCCGTTGCTGGTCTATTGCGCCACCGGCGCCCGGGCCGAGCTGGCCGTGGCCGAACTCCGGCGCCTGGGCTGGGCACGGGCCTACTATGGCGGCGGTGCGCTGGAATTGTCCGGCCGCCTGCACGAGCCGCTGCTGCGCGGCATGTAGTGACGGCCCATGCAGGATCCCCGCATCGATGCCTACATCGAGAAGTCCGCCCCCTTCGCCCAGCCCCTGCTGAGCTTCTGGCGCGAGCTGGTGCATGCACAGTGCCCGGACGCGGAGGAGACCATCAAGTGGGGCTTCCCACATTTTACGTGGCGAGGCCGCATCCTCACCAGCATGGCGGCGTTCAAGGGCCATGCCAGCATTGGCTTCTGGCAGGGCGAGGCCGTCACCGGCACCAGCGAACGCCGCGAGGGCATGGGCGAGTTGGGCAAACTCACCCAGCTGGCGGACCTGCCACCCAAGGCCGAACTCCAGGCCATGCTGAAGAAGGCGCAGAGCCTCATCGATCAGGGGGTCAAGCCGCAACGCCGGGCCCGCCAGGCGCCCAGGCCACTCCCGGACCTTCCGCCGGCCTTCGCCCAGGCCCTCAGCATGCAGCCGGCCGCCCAAGCCTTCTTCGAGGGCCTGCCGCCGGGTCACCGCCGCGAGTACATCGAGTGGATCGCCGAGGCCAAGCGCGCGGACACGCGCGGGAGGCGCATCGCCCAGGCCGTGCAATGGCTGGGCGAGGGCAAGCGGCGCAACTGGAAGTACGAGCGCTGCTGACGGAGCCCCTGCCTCAGGGCACCACCGCCAGGAATAGGAAAACGGCGAACAACACCAGGTGCACGGCGCCCTGCAGCACCGTGGCGCGGCCGCTGCCAAGGGTCAGCGCCCCGACCAGGATGCTCAGCACCAGCAGCACGATGCCCGTGGGCGGCAGGCCCAGCACCAGCGGATTCGGCAGAAACAGCGAGAGCACGGCCACCGCCGGGATGGTCAGACCGATGCTGGCCAGGCCGGAGCCTAAGGCCAGGTTGAGGCTGGTCTGCAGGCGATTGCGTGCGGCTGCCCGCACGGCGGCCAGGGTCTCGGGCAGAAGCACCAGCAGGGCCACCATCACGCCCACCAGCGAGGGCGGCGCACCCAGGCTCTGCACCAGGGCCTCCAGGGGCGGCGCCAGACGCTTGGCCAGACCCACCACGCCCACCAGGCAGACCATCAGCAGGCCCAGGGCCGCCCAGGCCACCGCCATGCTGGGGGGCTCCGCGTGGTCGGCGTTGTCGCCGGCCTCGTCCTGCACGGGCAGGAAGTAGTCGCGATGCCGCCAGGCCTGCACGAAGACGAAGGCGCCATACAGCACCAGGGACACCACGCCAGCAAACATCAGCTGCGGCCGCGCGAAGGTTGGCCCCGGCGAACTGGTGGTGAAACTGGGCAGCACCAGGGTCAGCGTGGCCAGGGCCGCCAGCACGGCCAGGGCGGGGCTGGTGCCATCGACGCGAAAGGCCAGCACACGGTGCTTGAGGCCCCCCACCAGGATGCACAGCCCCAGCACGCCGTTGCAGACGATCATGATGGCAGAGAAGACCGTGTCCCGCGCCAGCGAGCTCGCGCCCTCGCCGCCGGCCAGCATGAGGGACACAATCAGCGCCACCTCGATCACCGTGACGGCCACCGCCAGCACGAGGGAACCGAAAGGCTCGCCAACGCGATGGGCCACAACTTCGGCATGATGCACGGCCGCCAGCACGGCGGCGCCGAGGCACAGCCCGACAAGTGAAAGCCCCCAGCCGTGCGCGCCCGGCCAGGCCATGGCCAGCAAGGCGGCAAGCGGCGCGATCAGGGACCACGGGGGCAGGGCTGCGGGCAGGCGGGAGATTGGGAAGCGCATGGCAAGACCCTAGCACAGGGCCGGAGCGGCCCCATGTCCAAAGTCACTGCGGGACTTCCTGCTGCCGGAAGTCAGCAGACATCGCTATGGTGCGCACTCCAACAAGGGAGGAACCCATGCGCCCTGGTGCGAGGAAGATTCGCGGCCGCGGCCCGCGCGCCCTGCTGCTGGTCGGCATGTTCTGCGCGGCACTGAGCCAGGCGCCGGCCGGCGCCCAGGTCCCCAAGGCCCAGGACCGCCCCTACCCCGGACTGATGCAAGTCAGCGTGGATGCCACCGACCTGGACCACCGCATCTTCCAGGTGCGCCAGCTGCTGCCCGTGCAGCCCGGCCGCCTGACGCTGCTGCATCCGCGCTATCTGCCCGGCGCACACGGCCCCTACGGCGAGGTGGACCGCATTGCCGGTCTGCAGATCCGGACCGAGGGTCAGGTCTTGCCATGGACCCGGGACACTGTGGACCCGAGCGCCTTCCATGTCGAGATCCCCAAGGGCGTGCGGCAGATCGAGATCCGCCATCAGTTCCTCAGCGCCTTGGGCCGCGAGGGGGGACGGGTGGTGATGACCCGCGAGATGCTGAACCTGCAGTGGATCAGCATGGTGCTCTATCCGGCCGGGCACGGGGTGGAGCGCATCCAGGTGCAGCCGGAGGTTCGCCTGCCTGCCGGCTGGCGCCAGGCCAGCGCCTTGCGGGTGCAGGCAGGCAGCCCGCGCGATCCGGAGACCCTGCGCTTCGTGCCGGTGAGCCTTGAGACGTTGATGGACTCACCACTCTTGGCCGGCCGCCACCTGCGCCGCATCGAGCTGGATCCGCCTGGGCAATCCCGCCCCGTGGTGCTGAACATCGTGGCCGATACGCCCGAGGAACTGCAGGCCAGCGAGACCCAGGTCGATGCGCATCGTCGCCTGGTCCAGCAGGCGGACAAGCTCTTTGCCTCGCGGCATTTCGAGCATTACGACTTCCTGCTCGCCATCTCCGAGCGCTTAGGCGGCATCGGCCTGGAGCACCACCAGAGCAGCGAAAACGGTGTGCGGCCGGGCTACTTCAAGGACTGGGCCCGCCGCCCCGGCGCGCGCAGCCTGCTGCCCCATGAATACGCCCACTCCTGGAACGGCAAGTTCCGCCGCCCGGCCGATCTGCTGACGCCCGACTACAACGTGCCCATGCAGGACAGCCTGCTATGGCTCTACGAAGGTCAGACCGACTACTGGGGCCGCGTGCTGGCCGTGCGCGCCGGGCTGGTCAGCCCCGATCAGATGCGCGACACCCTGGCCGAAACCGTGGCCATGCTGAGCCACCGCGCAGGCCGGCTTTGGCGCAATCTGCAGGACACCACCAACGAGGGCGCCATGGCCCGCTCGCGCAGCGAGCCGGACTGGGGCAACTGGCAGCGCGGGGCCGACTACTACCCCGAGTCCACCCTGATCTGGCTGGACGCCGACACCCTGATCCGCGAGAAGAGCGGCGGCCAGCGCAGCCTGGACGATTTCGCCCGTCGCTTCTTCGGTGTGCAGGACGGCCGCCAGCAGCCCCTGAGCTACCGCTTC
Organism: Mitsuaria sp. WAJ17; assembly: GCF_014174515.1. Taxonomy (GTDB): domain Bacteria; phylum Pseudomonadota; class Gammaproteobacteria; order Burkholderiales; family Burkholderiaceae_C; genus Roseateles_B. Next base: position 12,877 of record NZ_JACJUG010000026.1, on the reverse strand, counting down.
GAGGACATCGTGGCGGCGCTCGACGAGGTCCAGTCCCACGACTGGACCCGCTTCCTGCGCGACCGCTTGGACAGCCATGGCCCCGGCGCACCGCTGGACGGCCTGGCACGCGCCGGCTGGCGCCTGGACTGGGCCGAGCAGCCCAGCGAGTTCCAGCGCCAGCTGGCCGAGGATGGCGAGTGGCGCAGCGACGACTACAGCTATTCCCTGGGCCTGGTGCTCAAGCGCGACGGCAAGGTGGAGCGCGTGCTGTGGGACAGCCCCGCCTTCCGTGCCGGCATGAGCCGGGCGCTGACGCTGGTTGCGGTCAATGGCACGGCCTACAAGGGCGAGCGCCTGTCGGCCGCCATCACGGCCAACAAGGGCGGGCAGGCACCGCTGGATCTGCTGGTGCGAGAGGGCGAGCAGTACCGCACGCTTCGTATCGACTACCGCGAGGGCCTGCGCTACCCGCGCCTGGTCCGCGGCACGGCCGGTACCGAGCGGCTGGACGCCGCCATCCTGCAGGCACGGTGACCTTTGCCAGCCAGAGCTGTGGGGCGCCAATAATGAGGGTCACCTTTGATTCCCGGAGAAGGAGCCCCTCATGCCTGCGCCGTCCACCCTGTCCCGTGCCGTGGCACGCCCCCTGCTGGTGGCCACCGGCCTGTCACTGAGCCTGCTGTGCGGGAGCGCCAGCCAGGCCCGCCCGGAGACCATCGGCGAGGTCGATACCGTGTTCAAGCTGATCGGCCCGGACCACAAGATCGTGGTCGATGCCCATGACGACCCGCGCGTGGAAGGGGTGACCTGCTATGTGTCGCGCGCCAAGACTGGCGGCATCAAAGGCGCGCTGGGCCTGGCCGAGGACAAGAGCGAGGCTTCCATCGCCTGCCGCCAGACCGGGCCTCTGCGCTTCGCCAAGCCCCTGCCGCAGCAGGAAGAGGTGTTCAACGAGCGCATCTCGCTGGTCTTCAAGCGCCTGCGCATCGTGCGCATGATCGACGCCAAACGCAACACCCTGGTCTACATGACCTACTCGGACCGCCTGATCGAGGGCTCGCCACAGAACAGCGTGACCGCCGTACCCGTGGATCGCAGTACGCCCATCCCCGTCAAGTGAGCGTCACGCCAGGTCCCAGCGGCCCAGGTGCACGCTGACGGGCCGCGGCACCGGCACATGCAGGCCGGTCGAGCTCAGGCCCATGCCTGGCTCCACCCGCAGCACGGCCAATTGATCGCTGCGTTCGTTGCAGACATAGAGGAAGCGGCCGGCCGGGTCCAGCGCGGCGCTGCGCGGGTAGGAGCCGCGGGTCCAGACGTGATCGAGCACGCGGGGCAGGCCTGTGGCGTCGATTGCGATAAGGCTCACCGCATCGAACAGGCGGTTGAGCGCATAGAGATGGCGGCCGTCGGGCGCCAGTAGCAGGTCGGAGGCATAGCTGGTGCCGGCGAAACCCGCGGGCAGCACGCTGATCTCGTCCAGCAGGCGCAGGGCACCGGTGCCCGCATCGAAGTGCAGGGTCGCCAGCGTGGAGGACTCCTCACAGAGCACGTGCACGCGGTCCGCTCGCCCGGGTGCAAAGAGGAAGTGCCGCGACCCCGCTCCCGGGGTCAGGGCCAGGCCCTCCAGGGGCCGCAGCTGCAACCGCCCCTCGCGCCTCCAGACCTGGAGCCGATCCTGGCCCAGGTCGCTGGCCAGCACATGGCGGCCGTCGGGGCTGGCCCGCATCATGTGCAGATGCGCCGCCTCATGGCCGCTGGAGGCCCGGCTGCCGGCTGGCGCGTTCAGCGGGCGGGATGGGCCCGGCTGCCAGCGGCCCTGGGGATCGCTGGGCCAGACGGTGCCCGGCCCCGTCGGCAGGCCTTCCCCATCCAGGCCCCACAGGCCCAGGGCCGCCTGTTGGTAGTGGGCCAGCAGCAGGGTCCCGTCCAGCAGCGTGAGGTGGACGGGGCTGTCGGCGCCGCTGCCCTGCTGATGCAGGCACACGGTGCCCTGGGCCTCGGGCCGGTACACGGCCAGGGCACCCTGGGCGCCACCGTCGAATTGACGCAGCTCATGGGCGGCATAGAGCAGCCCGCGTGCCGGATCGGCCAGCAGCCAGCTTGCACGGGGCAGCGCGGGCGCGCCAGGCTCGGCGCGCAAGGCACCGGAGGCCTCGTCCATGCGGAAGCGCTAGAGCCGGTCGGACTCGGGATCCGCGCTTCCTACATGGGCAAGCACAGGCATCGGAGCAGAAGGAGAGTACATGCGGCAGCTCGGGCGCCGGGCCGGTCGCCGGGACGTATGGGTTCGCTCCCTGGCATTGGACTGGACTGCATCATTGTGGACCACACCTGCAACCCAGTGCCCCTAGAACTTGGGGGAGCGCCGGTCCAGGCTCGCCCGACAGGCGTACAAGCCCGCCTGATGCAGGTCCGCGACGTGCGAAGCCTGCTCAAGCAAGGAGTGATCCCATGAAACACAAGCCAATGCGCACCTGGGCCGTCCTGCCCGCGCTGCTGCTGGGCATGGCCGGTGCGGCGCAGGCAGCGCTGGTGGGCAGCACCAGCCTGGTGAGCTTCAACACCGCCAGCGCCGGCCTGGGCAGCCAGACCCTGGTCGATTTCGAGTCCGCGCCGCCCGGCGGCTTCGGCGTCACCGGCAGCACCGCCGTAGGCCTGCCCCCCACCGTGCGCAACCAGGCCGGCCTGTGGAACCCCTCGGGCACGCATTTCCTGGGGGTGGACGATGCCGGCAATCTGGACCAGTTCAGCTCCGGCGACACCATGACCTTCACCTTCAGCAGCGCGCTGCGCGCCTTCGGCCTCTACGTGGTGGCGGGCGGTGACGTGATCGAGGGCGACCTGTCCCTGTCGGTCGGCAGCACGGTGCTGAGCAACGGGCCGCAAAGCGGCGCGATGACGGACGGCGCGGGCAGCTATGCCTACTTCATGGGCTTCGTGGCCGCAGAGGCGGGCGATGCCTTCAACAGCATCACGCTGAAGAGCAACGGCGACTTCTTCTTCGTCTTCGACGTGGACGATCTGCGCTTCACGCCCGCCGGCAAGGCCAGCGACGTGCCTGAGCCTCAGGCCCTGTCCCTGGCCCTGCTGGCCGCCTGTGCCGCCGGCGCCGCCAGCCGTCGCAAGTCCTTGAAGCGCTGAGCCCCTGCCTCAGAAGCAAGACCTGCCCCCCTTCTCCGGATCCGCAAACCGACATCAAGGAGCACGACACATGAACACCTTCCGCATCCGCAGCGCCCTGCTGGGCCTCGTCGTCGCCCTGGGCCTGGCCCAGCAAGCCCAGGCCCAGGCCGAGCCTTTCATCGGCCAGGTGATGTGCGCCGGCTTCAACTTCGCGCCGCGCGGCTGGGCCGCGATGAACGGCCAGCTGCTGCCCATCGCCACCAACACCGCGCTGTTCTCGCTGCTGGGCACGACCTACGGCGGCGATGGCCGCGTGACCTTCGGCCTGCCCGACATGCGCGGCCGCGTGATGATCCACACCGGCATGGGCCCGGGCCTGACCTTCCGCAACCTGGGCGAGCAGGGCGGCACCGAGAACAACACCCTGGCGGCCTCGCAGATGCCCCCGCACAGCCACACCGTGGCCCCCATCGCCAGCAGCGATGACGCCAACAGCATCTCACCCACCGGCAAGGCTCCGGCCACCAAAGCCCGCACCACGCTGTATGCCGAAGCCACCCCGGGCAACACCATGGCCCCCACGCAGAGCAGCGTGGCCGGCGGCGGCCAGCCCTTCAACAACATGCAGCCCTTCGTCACGATGAATTGCTTCATCGCCACCGAAGGCATCTTCCCCTCGCGCCCCTGAGCGGCCGGCCCCGGCAAGGGCCCCGGCAGCACAAAGGCCAGCCCGCGGGCTGGCCTTCTTCATGGGCAGTCCCCCCTGCTCAGTTGCCCAGCACCCAGACCACCGCCGAGCGCGCCGGCACGCTGAACTGGCCGGTCATGGCCTCGTAGCGGGCCTCGGTGGCGATGCGCGCATCCGCTGCCCCGCCGGCCAGGTGCACCGGGTGCAGGCGGTAGCCCTTGCCCTGCAAGGCCGGGATGCTGAGGCTGCGCGACTGCTTGTCGGCATTGAAGATGTAGACCAGCTCCTGGAAGCCGGCGCCCGCCAGGCCGCGGCCGTCCAGCTGGCCCACGATCAGCGCCTCCTGCTGGCCGGAGCCGGTGTTGTGGAAGCGCAGACGCTGCTTGATCTCGGCCGCGCTGGGCAGGCGGAACAGGCTGGAGCTGGCGCGGATGCGCAGCAGGTCGCGGAAGGCGTCGCGGGTCCAGGCGATCTCCGCAGGCGTCGGCCGGATGGCCTCGTTGACCAGCAGGGGCTTCATCAGGGCCCAGCTGTCACCGTTGTCTCCCTTCATCGGCAGGCCGCTGCCCCAGCCGTTGTCCTGGTAGCGCCAGTCCAGGCGATTGAACCAGTCGCCCGCGTCATAGCTGTTGCGATCCAGGCTCTTGCTGCGCAGCAGGTCCACGCCGGCGTGGAAATAGGCCACGCCCTGGCTGAAGGCATTGATCGCCGCGCCGAGGATCTGCACGCGGGCACGATCCTGGCGCGAGGTCGTCAGGGGCAGGCGCCAGGCATTGATGTCGAAGAGCGTCTGGTTGTCGTGGTTCTCGATGTAGTTGACCGCCTCGCCCGGCTCGGCCACATAGCCCGCGCCGTTGAGTTGATCCAGCGTCACGTTGGCGTCCCAGTGCGTCTGCAGCGGGAAGCCCTTGATCGAGCCGGCCAGGCCGGACTTGATCAGATCGCCCTGCCACATCAGGTCGTTGCGGCTGCGTCCGCCGGACTGCGCGTTGGGATCGAGGTAGAGCCCGTTGATCCAGCCCTGGTTGGCGATCAGGGCGTTGCCCGAGTCGAAGGGGCTGCCGCCCCGCACCGCATCGCGAATGAAGGGGTTGAAGCTGCCAATGCCCGAGCCGTTGAGCGAGCCCATGGAAGCCTGCACGAAACGCGCGCCGTCCATGACCTCGCCGAAGTTCCAGCCCTCGCCGATGAGCTGCACCGGCCGGCCTGCGGCCGCTGCCACCGCGGCCTTGAGCTGCTCCATCACCGCGCGCGGCTGATGGCCCATGATGTCGAAGCGGAAAGAGCTGATGTGGTAGTCCCGGGCCCAGCGGATCGTGGTGTCGATCATCAGCTTGCCCATCATCAGGTTCTCGGTCGCCGTGTTGTCGCAGCAGGTCGAGGTCTCCACGCCGCCGCTGGCATTGAGCCGGTGGTAGTAGCCCGGTACCACGCGATCCAGCACGGACTTGACGGTGTCCTGGCCCGAGGCGACGGTGTGGTTGTAGACCACGTCCATGCCCACGCGCAGGCCGGCGTTGTTGAGGCCCATGACCATCTGGCGGAACTCGAGGATGCGCCTGGCCCCATCAGCGGCATCGCTGGCGTAGCTGCCCTCGGGGGCGCCGTAGTGGTAGGGGTCGTAGCCCCAGTTGAAGCAGTCGCCAGAGGCGCCGGCGGCGACGGCGGCCTGCTGGGTCTCGGCGTCGGCCGCCCCGCTGATGGCAGGCGTCGTGCAGCCGCTCTCGGGCACGCTGCCCAGGTCGAAAGCCGGCAGCAGGTGCACATCGGTGAGGCCGGCTGCGGCCAGGGCCCTCAGGTGTTGCATGCCCTGGCTGGCCGTGTCGGTGAAGGCCAGGTACTTGCCGCGATGCGCGGCCGGCACGCTGGCGTCCGTGACGGAGAAGTCCCGCAGGTGCAGCTCATAGATGCTCATGTCGGTGTTGCGGGCCACAGTCGCGGGCGGCGTGCTCTGGTCCCAGCCCGCGGGCTTGAGGCGGGCATCGTCCAGGCTGGCGATGTAGCTGCGCGCGGAGTCCAGGCCCAGACTCACCGAGTAAGGGTCCGTCACGAAGTTGCGCAGCAGGCCCTTGCCGCGCACGAACACATCGACGGCATAGCGGTAGTAGCGCCCGCTGAGATCCGAGGGCTTGCTGAGGGCCCAGACGCCCGTGGCGGCGTCGAAGCTCATGGCGTCCACGCTGAGCGGCTCGCCGCTGCTGCCGGCATAGGTGTAGACACGCACCGTCTGGGCCGTGGGCGCCCAGAGCTTGAAGCGCGTGCTGCCGCCGGCCACGGTGGCGCCGAGGTCGGGGATGGACGCGGCCGCGGCATAGAGATCGTCCAGCGCGCCGGCCAGTTGCACGGTGGTGGCGTTCTGCACCAGGCCGCTGGCATCTTCCTGTACCAGCACCAGCTGCTGCTTCAGCAGCTCGCCCAGCCGGGCCTGATCGCTGTCCTTGAGGGCCAGGACCACGCCGGGGGCCACGTACTTGAAGCGCTCGGCCACGGCGGCAGGCACGGCAGCGCTTGAACGGCTCAGCAGCAGCGAGCCGTCAGCCCCGCTGAGCTTGGCGTCCTTGGCCACCACGATCTGGCCGGTGGCCGAGTGGTAGAGCTTGTGCACGCCACCCGCGTCCACCCGGGGCCACTGGATGAGCCCGCGGTTGAGCCACACGGCACGGGCGTCGCTGCTGGAAACGGAGCGCGTGTCCGGTGCCGCGGCATAGACCGTGGCGTCCTGCTGGACCAGCCAGACCTCGCCCACCTGCTGGCTGATGCGCAGGGCGGCGTAGTCCACGCGGATGTTCTGGTCGCGGCCGTCCTTGTCGCCCTCCCGGGGCGGCAGGCCGTGGATGATGAACTCCACCGACTTGCGCGAGGCATCGCCCTGCGGGTTGAGCACAGGGAGCTCGAACACGACCTCGCTGCTGCCGGCGCTGTAGCCGGGCATCTGGGCCAGGGGCACGGGTGCCCCCCAGTTGCCCAGGCCCAGGCCGGTCAGACGCGACACGTCAAGGCCGCTGCCGTCCCACAGGTGCAGGCCCCAGGCCGCGTAGTTGGCGTCATAGCGCTTGTAGTGCACACGCACGAGCTTGAGGTCGGGCGCCGCCGCCCCGGTGGGATTGGCGAGGTAGGTGCTGGCGTCGCCCTCGATGCGCCAGATCTCGTTCTTGCCTGGCTTGAGCGTGTAGCTCTGGTCGGCGCCGCCGTGGTCCTTGCTGTCGCCCTTGTGGAAGAGATAGCCCACGGAGCCCGAACTGGCGACCAGGGGCACTTGGTAGATCGCGCCGAAGCTGTCGCTGCCCGCGGGGTTGTGGCCGCTGTTCCAACCCGGGTCCTGTGCCGCGCCCCAGCTGTGGAGCTGCCAGCCGCTGGTGACACCGTCGAGGCGCTTGTAGTGCACCGTGAGCGTGGTGGCCGTGTCCGTGCCGCCTGTGCTTCCGCCGGTGGCCGGTGCCGGCAAGGCCTGCAGCAAGACGTTGGGGCCGGACGTACTGCCCTGGCTCAGGAGCGGGTCGTCCGCCGGGGGTGTGGAGGGAGCGGCGCTGCCGCCCCCCGCACCGCCGCCGCAGCCCGCCAGGGCCAGGGTGAGTGACAGCAGGCCGGCCCACAGCCAGCCACGGCCGCGTGGCCGCTCGATCGCATTCATGGTGTCTCGCTCCGTTGCTGGCGCGGTCATGGCCGCGACCTGACGGCATGGTATTGAAACAAAACTACATCAAACAGGGCGGAGCAACCCTTAGAAACCTCGCGTAACCAACAGATGAATCAAAACACCAATTGCCATTGAGTAGCTTTGCTACTTTTCTTGAGGCCCAGGCTTCCGGGCCACAATGCCTGCAGGAGCTCCCATGAAGATTGCCAACACCGCCCCCTTTGTCGCCCCTCAGCGCTTCCAGCAGGCCGAGGCAGCCTGGCAGCAGGCGCAGCTGATCTATTCGCAGGGCGTGAGCCATTTGCGCGATGCCCTGCAACGCTTCCTCCGCGGCGAGGACGTGGGGCGCGTGCGCGCCTGCTACCCCTTCGTGCGCCTGCGCAGCGATCGGCTCACCCGGGGCGATTCGCGGCTGGCCTACGGCTTCGTGGCCGGCCCCGGTGTCTACGAGACCACGCTCACCCGGCCCGAGCTCTTCGGCCGCTACTACCGCGAACAGTTCGAGCTGCTGCTGAAGAACCACGGCACGGAGCTGGAGATTGGCAGCAGCACCGCGCCCATCCCCCTGCACTTCGCGCTCAGCGAGCACGAGCACCTGGAGGGCGATCTGCCGCCGGAGCGCCGGCTGCTGCTGCGCGAGTGCTTCGACCTGCCGGACCTGGCCGCCATGGACGACGGCATCGCCAACGGCACGCACGAACCCGCCCCGGGCGAGCCCGAGCCCCTCGCCCTGTTCACCGCGCCACGGGTGGACTACTCCCTGCACCGCCTGCGCCACTACACCGGCTGCTCGCCGGAACACTTCCAGAACTTCGTGCTCTTCACGAATTACCAGTTCTACATCGACGAATTCATCCGCCTGGGCCGCGAGCTGATGCAATCGCCGCCCGACCCGGCGGCACCGCATGAGCTGGACGACTGCATCGGCTTCGTCGAGCCCGGCAACGTCTGGACGGCCCGCGTGGGCTGCGAGTCGGAGTTTGCCTCCATGACGCCGGGCCTGCCGCCGCTGCGCCTGCCTCAGATGCCGGCCTACCATCTGCTGCGAAAGGATGCGAGCGGCATCACCATGGTCAACATCGGCGTGGGTCCGGCCAATGCCAAGACCATGAGCGACCACATCGCCGTGCTGCGCCCGCACTGCTGGCTGATGCTGGGCCACTGCGCCGGACTGCGCAACAGCCAGCAGCTGGGGGACTACGTGCTCGCCCACGGCTATGTGCGCGAGGACCATGTGCTGGACGAGGAACTGCCGCTGTGGGTGCCCATCCCGCCGCTGGCCGAGGTGCAGGTGGCCCTGGAGAAGGCGGTGGCAGAGGTCACACAGCTCTCGGGCTTCGAGCTCAAGCGCATCCTGCGCACAGGCACGGTGGCCTCGACCGACAACCGCAACTGGGAGCTGCTGCCCAGTGCACACCAGGGTGGACCGGAGCGGCGCTTCAGCCAGAGCCGGGCCATCGCGCTGGACATGGAAAGCGCCACCATCGCCGCCAACGGCTTCCGCTTCCGCGTGCCCTATGGCACCTTGCTGTGCGTCTCCGACAAACCCCTGCACGGCGAGATCAAGCTGCCCGGCATGGCCAACCACTTCTATCGCGAGCGGGTGGACCAGCACCTGCGCATCGGCTTGCGCGCCATCGAGCTGCTGCGTGCCAGCCCGGCCGGCAAGCTGCACAGCCGCAAGCTGCGCAGCTTTGCCGAAGTCGCCTTCCAGTGATCGGCCACCCGGTGGTGTGCACCAGCGCGTGACTTTTTCTGGCGGGCAGCCCCACAATGGGGGACGCCCCGCTTCCAGGCAAGACTCGACTCCATGTCCCTGGACACCCCCACGCTGCTGAGCCTGCTACTGCTGGAGCTGCTGAGCCTCATGGTGATGCTGCCCCTGCTGATGGGCTCGCCCGTCAGTCGCGCGGCCCGCTTCGCACAAGGCTATATCGCCCTGCAATGCGTGGGCTGGATGGCACTGTGGCTGCGGCAGGCCTCGGGCACCCCGATCAGCGATGGTCTGGGCGGCTTCGTCGCCATGCTGGCACTCAGCGCCAGCCTCAGCGCACTCTGGCTGGCCCTCAGGGACTGGCTGGGCAGGCGCCCTGGCCGCTGGGCCATGACGGGTGCGCCCCTGGTGCTGGCCCTCGCCTCGGTGCTGGATGGCAGCGGCGCAGACCACTTCGGCATCGCCTGGTCCGGCCTGGGCCTTGCCCTGCAGATGCTGGCCCTGGCCCTGGCCTGCTCCTGGCCGCGCGAGGCGGAGCAGAAGAGCCTCGAAAGCAGGCATGGCACGCCCATCGAGCACAAGGACCGGGCGTGGCGCACCTTGCTCGGGCTGGGCTTCGGCGTCATGGCCGGCGTCACCTTGCTGCGCTGTGGCCTGCATTTCCTCGAACGCGAGGCGGGCTGGGAAGCGGCGCTCACGCAGGCCATCATCCTGGGGACGCATGTGATGCTGCTGGTCAGCGTGCTGTCCATCCTCGTGGCATGGCGCGGCGAGACCGAGCTGAACCTGCAGCGCCAGGCCCAAACGGACGCCCTCACCGGACTGGCCAACCGCCGCGCCTTCGGCAGCCGTTCCGCGGAGCTGATCTCCCTTGCCCGGCGCCACGGCGAGCCCCTGTGCCTGATGATGCTGGACCTGGACCTGTTCAAGAAGGTCAATGACGATCATGGCCATGAGGGCGGGGACCGCGCCCTGGCCCTGTTCGCCAGCTGCGTGCAGCAAGTGCTTCGGGTGGGCGACCTGGCCGGACGGGTGGGCGGCGAGGAGTTCTGCGTGCTGATGGCCCGCAGCGATGCCCTGGGCCCTCACGCGATGGATGCGCGGCTGCGAGCCGTGCTGCGTGCCCGAGCGGAGCCCGAGCTGGGCTTCCCCCTGGACTACAGCGCGGGCTGGGCCCTGCTGCGCCCGGGAGACCGCAGCGTCGAGGACATGATGCGCCGCGCCGACGCCGCGCTCTACGAGGCCAAGCGCCGGGGCCGCGGTCGCCTTTGCGACGAGCCAGGCTGGCCCCCTGCCGAACAGACGGTCTGATCCCGTCATCGTCGTGCCGCCGGCAATTGGCACGCTGCTTGCTTTGAAGGAGGTGAATCCGTCCACCCGACGGGCCGATCCGAACTCAGGAGCGCAGCACCATGCAAGCCTTTGACGCCCCCTTTGCCTACACCCCGGCCGCCACCTCGTCCCTCGCTCCGCTGCAGCCGCCCACCGCCCAGCCCCAGGGCGCTGGCGCCGCCCGCCTGCGCGTGGTCGGGGAGGCGCGCAAGCGCGGTGCGGTGCAGGTGCGAGCGCTGGGTTCACGGGACCTGCAATGGCTGCCCGCTCTGGCGGACCTTCTCATCGACAGCGTGCACCACGGCGCCTCCCTGGGTTTTCTTGCGCCGCTGTCCCGCTACCAGGCCATGGACTACTGGCACAGCGTCTATGCGCGGCTGGGCAGCCACCATCACCTCTGGATCGCCTGCGAGGGTGATGGCCATGGCCCGCTGCAGGGTGCGGTGCAGTTGGCCCTCCCCCAGCCCTCCAACGCGCACCACCGCGGTGAGGTGCAGCGCCTCATGGTGCACAGCCAGGAGCGCGGCCGGGGCATCGCGAGCCAGCTGATGGCCACCCTGGAATGCAGTGCCCTGCGCCAGGGCCGTCGCCTGCTGGTCCTGGAGGCGCCGGCGGATTCCCAGGCCGAGGCGGTCTATACCCACCTGGGCTGGCAGCGCGCCGGTGCCATCCCAGAGCACAGCGTCTGCGCTGAAGGCCGGCTGCATTCGGCGGCCCTGCTCTACAAGACCCTGTGAGAGGCGCGGCCGTGGCCAACTGGCGCATCGAGCCACAAGACGCCTGCGGCGAGGAGGCTGCCGCCTTGATGGGCGAGCTGAATGCCCTGCTTGCCGCGCTTTGCGGTGACAGCGGCGCCGCACGCTTCGATCCCGCGCAGATGCACGCGCCCGGCAGTGCCTTCCTGGTGGCCCGGGACGTGCTGGGGCAGGCCCAGGCCTGCGGAGCCCTGCGCCTGCTCCCCGACGGACCGCCCGGGACGGCCGAGATCAAACGCATGTACGCCCGGACCCGCGGTCGGGGCATCGGCGCCGCCTTGCTGGCGGCCCTGCTGGATGAGGCCCGCCGCCAGGGCTATCGGCGCGTCTGGCTGGAGACCCGGCGCAGCAACGCCCGCGCCCTGGCCTTCTACCGGCGCCAGGGATTCGCGGAGATCCCGGGCTATGGCCACTACGCGGGCCGGGAAGACGCCGTCTGCCTGGGCCTCGCGCTGTGAGCGCCTCGCCCCTCAGCGAAAGACACGCAGCAGCTTGCCGCTGTCGGTGAGCATCAGCAGCGCGCCATCGGGCGCCTGCCTGACGTCACGGATGCGCTCGCCGAGATCCGCATACATCGCGCGACGCTCCTGCACCGTGTTGCCGGCCAGCGTCAGCCGCCACAGCGCCTGGCCGGCCAGGCTGCCGGAGAAGAGCTGGCCCTGCCACTCGGGGAACATGCTGCCGGTATAGAACAGCAGGCCAGCCGGCGCGATGGAGGTTGGCACCCAGAAGGTCAGGGGCTCCATATAGGCGGGCGCATGCGTGCCCCCACCGATGCGGCAGGCATCGCCCACCGGATCGCCGTAGTTGCAGCCATAGCTGCGCACGGGCCAGCCGTAGTTGCCGCCGGGCGTGATGCGGTTGATCTCGTCCCCGCCTTGCGGGCCGTGCTCGCTGATCCAGAGCTCGCCTGTCTGCGGATGCAGCGCAGCGCCCTGCGGATTGCGGTGGCCCAGTGAGTAGACGCCCGCCGCAGCGCCAGCGCCCAGTGACGGGTTGTCCACCGGCAGACTGCCGTCGCGGTTGATGCGCATCACCTTGCCCAAGGTCTTGCCCAGGTCCTGTGCAGGGCTGCCCTGCTGGCGCTCGCCCAGGGTCACGAAGAGGGTCTTGTCACGGGCGAAGACCAGGCGCGAGCCGTAGTGCCCGGAACCACTGACCTTGGGGCTCTGCCGGAAGATCACCTGCCCCTCCACCAAGGCCGAGCCCTGCAGCCGTGCCTTCAAGACGGCCGTGCCGCTGCGTCCGGCCTCGCTGCCACTGCCGGGCTCGCTGAAGCTCAGGTAGACGAGGCCGTTCTGGCTGAAGTCGGGATCCAGGGCAAGGTCCAACAGGCCGCCCTGCCCGGCCGCATCCACAGCGGGAGCACCGGTGATGACTTCTTTCTGCCGAGCATCGGCACTGAGCCGCAGCAGGCCGCCGCTGCGCTGGGTCAGCAGCATCCGACCGTCAGGCAACACGGCCAGGGACCAGGGGTTGCCCAGGTCGGTGCGCAGCGTAGCCAGTTGGGGGGGCGGGCCGGGCGTGGGGCTTGGCGTTGGCGTTGGCGTTGGCGTTGGCGCGGGCGTTGGCGTGGGCGTTGGCGTGGGCGTTGGCGTGGGCGTTGGCGCGGGCGTGGGCGTGGGCGCGGGCGCGGGCGTGGG
>NZ_JACJUG010000025.1 GCF_014174515.1 Mitsuaria sp. WAJ17 | reverse complement strand
TGGAGGCGGCGCTGCAGGCCGCCCTGGCCATGGACGCAGTGGAGCTGCGCCACGCCTTCGTGCCCCGGCCCGAGCCCGAGGAGGCCGCGCCGCGCGAGGAAGGCCTGAGCTTCATCCTGGCCGCCTGCCAGTACCCGCCGGGCCTGCTGGACGCACGCCAGGGCGCCGAGCGCGACCCGCGCCGCGCCGGCCCCGTGGACGCGGCGATGGCACGGATGGTGGACTTCACCCGCCACACGCCCGAGGGCCGCGCCTGCTCCCTGCTGCTGATCGCGGGCGACGAGATCTATGCGGACGCCAGCGGCGGTCTGGCCGACGCCCACAACTCCGTGGAGCGCTATACCCGCGCCTACCAGCACTTCAAGGCCGGGCTCGTCCGCCATCTGCCGCCGACGCTGCAGCGCATCGTCCACGCGCCGGACGACCACGAGATCGAGGACAACTGGGGCCCGGTGCTTCGCGGCGACGGCCGGGTGGACGGCGGCCGCTGGATCGCGCCCGCCCGCGCCGCCGCATGGGCCGCGCGCTGGGAGCCGGGCGAGCGTGAGGGCCTGCATCGGCATTTCTGGCACCGCTTCGACTGGCGCGGCGTGCGTTTCTTCATCTGCGATGCACGGCTGGAGCGCCAGCCGCGGCCACAGTCCCGCCTGATGTCCGCCCGCATCATGGGCGATGAACAGTGGCGGGCCCTGCTGGCCTGGCTCGCGCAGAAGGACGATCGCCCGCGCGCGGTGCTCAGCGGCTCCCTGCTGCTGCCGCGCCGTCGCAGCGTGGCCGAGTACCCTGGCGCCGCGGCGGCCAGCGATGCCTGGGATGGCTTCCCCGCCAGCCAGCATGACCTGCTGCGCGCCCTGTGGCGGCATGGCGCACAGGACGTGGTCTTCCTCTCCGGTGACGAGCACCGCAGCGGCTACGCCACCGCCTGGGTGGGCGTGGACGACGGCAATGGCGGCCTGCGCGCGGACCAGCCCCGCGTCCGCCTGCTGAGCGTCCACAGCTCAGCCCTGCACGCCCCCTGGCCCTTCTCCGTTACCGATGTCGAGGCCTTCCAGGTGCCGGACAGCTTTGCGCTGATGCCCGAGGCGCAGGAGGGCGGGGTTCGCCTGCGCTGCCTGGTGACCGAGTGGGTGGACCATCCTGGAGACGGCTTCGCGGTCCTGCGATTCCAGGCGGGCCGGCTGGCACTGGGCTTTGATCGGGCCCGCAGCGGCCTGCGTTTCGTGGACTGGGGCGGGCCGGACTGAGTTCAAGAAGCAAGACCTGACCCTGTTCGGTCGTGCCTCTCTTTGAGCCCCAGCGCTGGCGCCCAAGGCGGGACCCGCGCAGCATTGGCAAGGGGCGCTGCAGGGTCCTTGGCGCATCGTCCAGGCGGAACGTGTCCGGGGCACGGAGAGGCACCTCGACCTCGTCCCCTGGGCGTGAGAAGACCGGGCGCGCAGTGCGGGCAGAAGAGGCGGCCGGCCAAGTGAGGGCTCGGGCCGCTCAGCTCGACGGCGGATTCTGAGACGATGGCCGAGTCGTGAAAGAGGGCGCCGTGGTGCTTGCGGCAGTCCAGGCCCTGGCACAGGCCCACGCGCGGGGCTGGCCACGGGCCGCCCTCAGCCGCGACGTGCCGCCTCGATGGCGGCGATGTCGATCTTGATCATGTTCATCATGGCCAGGAAGACCCGCTTCGCGACCGCCGGATCAGGGTCCGAGATGCCCTCGCTGAGCACTCGCGGTGTGATCTGCCAGTGCACGCCCCAGCGGTCCTGGCACCAGCCGCAGGCGCTGGGTCGGCCGCCGCTGTTGAGCAGGGCGTCCCAGAGCCGGTCGGTCTCGGCCTGGTCCTCTGTGGTGACCTGGAAGGAAAAGGCCTGCGTCGGCGGGAAGCCCGGGCCGCCGTTGAGGCCCAGGCAGGGAATACCCATGACGCTGAACTGAACCGTCAGCACGCAGCCGGCCTTGCCGCTGGGGAAATCGGCCGGCGCCCGGCAGATGGCGCCCACATGGCTGTCGGGGAAGGTGCGGGCATAGAACTCGGCGGCCTCGAGGGCCGTGCCGTCGTACCAGAGGCACAGGGTGTTCTTGGGTGTCATAGGGAGGCTCCGGATGACAAGGGGTGGATGCGAAGGCGCCCGGGGGCATGGTGCTGCGCAAAGACTAGCCCAGGCCCGGCGCGCCCGCCTCGCCGCCGGTCCGGGCGGGTGCAGGGGGGCTGGCATGCGGGCTCAGTCGCTGTGCAGCCAGCATGACGCGGTCCCGACCTTCGCGCTTGGCCGTGTAGAGCGCCGCATCCGCTGCATCGATCAGCCCCTGAGCTTGCTCGCCGTGACCGGGGAAGATGGCCAGGCCCAGCGAGGCGCTGAGCGGCCCGAGCGGCCGCCCGCCGTGGCTTGGCGCCAGCTGGCGCACGCCCTGCAGCAGCTGTTCGGCGCGATGCAGGGCCAGCTCGGGCGGCAGCTCAGGCATCAGCACCACGAACTCCTCGCCGCCGAAGCGGCAGACAACGTCGCTGGCACGTACGCAGGCTTCCAGCGCGCGGCCGACTTCCTGGAGCACGAGGTCACCTGCGTCATGCCCGTGCCTGTCGTTGAACTGCTTGAAATGGTCAACATCGATCAGCGCGATGGCCAGGGGCAGCTGGCTGCGGCGGGCGCGCGCGAGCTCACGGCGCAGGGCTTCGTCCAGGAAGCGGCGGTTGTACAGGCCGGTTAGGGGATCGCGGATGGACTGCAGGCGCAGCGTCTCTCGCAGTCGGATATTGGCCAGGGCCAGTCCCATCTGCTCGGCCAGGGCGACGGCCAGGCGCTGGCGCATGTCGCCCTGCTCGGCCTCGAGGCTTGGACCGCGGTGCAGGACCAGCAGCAGGCCGAAGGTGTCACCCTGTGCCACCAGCGGCAGGCAGGTGCTCGCCACGGTCTGTGCGTCCAGGCGCAGGTGGGGGCAGCACAGGGGGTGCCCGTCGCCCCTGAGCAGGTGGGGGCGCCCGCGCCGCAGGGCCCAGCAGGCCTGGCTGCCGAAGCTGGGATCGGCCTCCTGCGGGTCGCCCCAGCTCATCTGCTCCTCCAGCAGCTCGCTGCCTGGGTTCAGCAGGTACAGAGCCCCGCTGCTGGCGGGGAAGAGCCGTGGCCCGTAGCGCCCCAGGCAGTCGTAGGCTTCGTTCGGGGTCTCGCAGGCCTGCAGGAAGCTGGACAGCTCGCCCAGCAGGCTGACCTCGCGATAGGTCTGGCCGACAACGGCCAGGCTGCGCTCCAGCTTCTCGTTGGCCGCCAGGAGTGCGGCCTCGGCCTGCTTGCGGGCCGTGATGTCATGCGACACCCACAGCGTGCCCTTGGACGGGTCGTGCACGTCCATCAGCTTGCTGTGCGTGCTGACCTCGATGAGGCGGCCGTCCTTGGCCAGCAGCTGCGCTTCGCCGATCCACACCTCGCCGCGGTTGAGCGTTTCATAGGCGCTGCGGCCGAGGGCCTCGAAGTCCTCGTCGGAGGGGAAGATGACGCGGGTGGACTGCCCGATCAGCTCGCCCGGGCCGTAGCCCAGCATCTCCTCCATGCCGCGGTTGCAGCGTATGGTCTTGCGCTCGCGCACCAGGTGGATGCCGGCATTGGTGTTGTCGAAAATGGCCTGGAGCTCGATCAGCGCCTGCTGCAGCGCCCGCTCGCTCTCCTTGCGGGCGGTGATGTCCTCGGTGATGAAGATGGTGCCCTTGGTGCGGTCCTGCGGGTCGATGGCCTTGGCCAGCATGCGGCACCAGAACAGCGAGCCGTCGCGCCGCCGCATCTGCAACTCCACATCCAGGCGCTGCCCGCTGCCCAGTACCGGGATGGCCTTGCGGCCGAGTTCCTCGAAGGAGGCCTCGTCGGGGTAGACGACCAGGGTGGGCTGGCCGACCAGGGCGTGAGCGGGCCAGCCGAACATCTCGTCGAAGCGCTCGTTGCAGTGAAGGAAGGTGCGATCGCGCGTGAAGGTGATGCCCAGGGAGGCGTTGTCGAGGATGGCCTGGTATTCGAGCAGCAGCTCCTGACGCGCCGCCTCGGCCAGGCGTCGCTCGGTGATGTCCACGCCCACCCAGATCGTGCCCTTGGACGGATCCTCGGGGTCGATGGCCTTGCCATGGCTGCTGCACCAGATGCGTCGCCCGTCCTTGCGTACGGCGACGGTGTCTCCCACATAGGCCTGCCCCGCATGCAAGGCGGAGCGCGTGGCCTCGCCGTAGGCCTGCCAGGCCTCGTCCGACTCGAAGTAGACGCGGGTGGACAGGCCGTCGAGCTCACCGGGGCCGTAGCCCAGCATCTCTTCCAGCCGGCGGTTGCATCGGAGAACGCGGCGTTCGGCATCGACGACGAGGATGCCGACGGTGGCGTTGTCGAACAAGGCCTGCTGCTCCAGCAACGCGTGCCTCAGCTCGGCCGTGCGCTGCTCGACGAGCGCCTCCAGCTGAGACTGGTAGCGCTGCAGCTGCTCCTGCTTGAGCTGCTGCTCGATGGCGATCCCGCCCAGCTGCGTCGCCACGGCCAGCAGCTCCAGCTCGGACTGCGCCGGCGTACGCACAGCCTTGTAGTACATCGCGAAGGAGCCCAGCACGCGGGACTGGGTGGACAGGATGGGCGTCGACCAGCAGGCCCTGAAGCCGTCAGCCTCGATCAGCCCCTTGTAGGCGG
Organism: Mitsuaria sp. WAJ17; assembly: GCF_014174515.1. Lineage (GTDB taxonomy): Bacteria > Pseudomonadota > Gammaproteobacteria > Burkholderiales > Burkholderiaceae_C > Roseateles_B. Next base: position 73,203 of record NZ_JACJUG010000025.1, on the reverse strand, counting down.
CCCAGCGCGGATCGCTGCAGATGTCGGAGACGATGACTGTCTGAGCCAGCGCCATGGCGCTGCCGCAGGATCCGGCGTCCGGGGCGATGGCCGCGCCGCCAAGGGCCTTCAGATAGCGGTCGGGCAGGCGCGGGCCCACGCCGTAGCGGATGTGCAGGCCGTCCTCGTCCAGCAGCAGCACCGAACAGTACAGGTCCTCGGCCTGGGCCTCGATCAGCCGCGCCAGCTGTTCAAGGATGGACGGCAGGGGCGCGCCGCGGGCGATCATCCCCAGCAGCTGGCCTTGGCCGGCGTAGAACGACATGGGTGCCAACGACATCGCCATCCTCCCAGGGGCGCTTGTGCGGTGCGGGGCATCTTACGCGGAGGGTGTTCCTGTCAAGAAGGGGCAGGCCACAATTCAGCCCCCGCGTTCCAATGGCCCAGCATGCCTCCTGCTCGAATCTACCTCCGCCCGCCCGAGGCCGGCGACGCCCCCGCCTTCCTCGCCGCCGTGGCCGCCAGCCGGCGTATGCACGGGGACTGGGTGTCTCCGCCAGCGGATGCCGTGGCCTACCTGGCCTGGCTGGACCGCATGCGCCAGCCGGGCCAGCAGTCCTTCCTGGTCCTGCGGCGCGACGACGAGAGCCTGGTGGGCGTGATCAACCTCAGCCACATCGTGATGGGCGCCCTGCGCAGCGCCTACCTTGGCTACTACGCCTTCGCAGCGAACGCCGGGCAGGGTCTGATGAGCGAGGGCCTGCAGGCCGTCTGTCGCCATGCCTTTCGCGTGCTGAAGCTGCACCGCGTGGAGGCCAACATCCAGCCGGGCAACGCCGCCTCGCTGGCCCTGGCGCGGCGCTGCGGCTTCCACAAGGAGGGCTTCTCGCCGCGCTACCTCAAGATCAAGGGCCGCTGGCGAGACCACGAGCGCTGGGCGCTGCTGGCCGACTGAGGGCCTGCGCTTCGGGCCGGGCCTGTCCCGGGGGCAGAGGACAGGGTCAGGTCTTGCTGGTGGCTGCGGCCCGCAGGGGCTTGCGCTCAGCGCGCCGCGGCGGCCTTCCAGCGCGCCAGCAGGCGTTGCCGGCGAGAGGGCTGCAGATTGGCCCGGCCGAGGTCGCCGCCGTAATGGGCAACCACCCGCGGGTCCATGACCCGGAACCACAGCGGCGGCACGTAGGCCAGCAGCAGCATGCCGGCATAGCCCGAGGGCAGCTGCGGGCTTTCGTCGAAATGGCGCAGCACCTGGTAGCGGCGGCCGGGGTGGGCGTGGTGGTCGCTGTGGCGCTGCAGCTGGTAGAGGAAGACGTTGGACACCCGATGGTCGGAGTTCCAGGAGTGCGTGGGATCGCAGGGCGCGAGGCGGCCCTGGGCATCGCGCGGGCGCAGCAGGCCGTAGTGCTCGATGTAGTTCACGACCTCCAGCAGGCTGATGCCGTAGGCCGCCTGGGCCGCCAGGAAGAGCAGCACCGGCGCCCCCAGCCACAGCGCCAGGACGCCGTAGAAGAGCAGGGTCATGGACCAGGCCTGCAGGCACTGGTTGCGCCAGTGCCAGGCGGGCAGGCGCAGCCGGGCCAGACGCTCGGCCTCGATGGCCCAGGCCGAGGCCAGGCTGCCGAAGACCGTACGCGGCAGAAAGGCCCAGAAGCTCTCGCCCATGCGGCTGCTGGCCGGGTCCTCCGGCGTGGCCACGCGCAGGTGGTGGCCGCGGTTGTGCTCCACATAGAAGTGCCCGTAAGCCACCGGCGCCAGGGTGACGCGCGAGAGCCAGCGCTCCCAGCGCGGCCGCTTGTGGCCCAGCTCATGGGCGGTGTTGATGCCCACGCCATTGATGCCGCCCACGCTGAGCACCAGCCCCAGCCAGCCCCACAGGCTCAGGGCTTGCGTGGCGGCCACCCAGGCGCCCTGCACGGTGAGCCCGTACTGCAGCGGCACGAAGAGCACGACCAGCACGCGGTACCAGGGGTCGGACTCGATGCGGGCGCGCTGGTCCTCGGGGGTGTTGCTGCGGTCCTGACCCAGCAGGGTGTCCAGCAGCGGGATTCCGGCATAGACCACCAGGGTGCTGATCCACAGCCAGATCTCATCGCCCGTGGCCAGGTAGCGCAGCACATTGAGCCAGACCAGGGCCGGGAAGGCCGGGGACATCAGCCACCACCAGCGCTTGGGGTCGCGCCAGCGGGCCTGGGGGGGCGTTGGGGAACTCAGCGTGCTCATCCGTCCTCCTCTGTGCCGAAACGCCGCGGCGGGGCCATGCTGCGCCCGGCCCCGGCAAGCGTCAATCCCGGGAGGAGGTGGCGATACCGACAGGCGCCGCCTCGCCGTCCACGCTCAGTGCGGGGTGGCGTCGACTGCGGCCGGCAAGGTGTAGACCAGCTCGTAGTGGTGCACGCCGCCCTCGATGCGCAGGGTCAGCTCGCCCGTGATGCCCTGCAGCGCGCCTGTGCCGGAGCCCGGGACGAGCGCGATGCGAAGGTCCTGCCGCCCGGCATGCATGAGGCCCAGGTGGGCCAGGGCGAAGCCGCCCGCGCGGCCCTGCAGCGTGCCCTGGAAGGACTCCAGCGCCACATACGCGGCCTCGCCCTGCTGGGGATGGCCGGCGGCCAGCATCTCGCCCAGGGAGCGGCCCTGGAGACCGCCTTCGTACTGCTTCTCCAAGGACCGGCGGGCCTGGGGCGGGCCGCCGTCGGGGCTGGGCATCATCTGCGGAGCCTGGATGCTGACCTTGAAGGCGCCGCTGCAGCGCTGGGGCGCGGCAGTCCCGGCGTGGGGGGCTTGTGACATGGCGAGGGGTCTCCCGAGCAGAAGGTGCCTGCCTCGCCCGGCCAGCGCCGCGTGGCGCAGGATGCGCAGCGTGGCGGGCCGGGGCGTGGTCAAGAAAGAAACATGAAAAAAGGGGCCAGCCTTTGGCCAAGGCGGGCCCCCTCATCGCTGCCGGCACGGATGCCCCGGGCCTGCGCACGGGCAGGCCGGGGGCCGGCCTTACTTGAAGTCGCCGGCGAACACGAGCTGGAAGGCCTCCAGCTTAAAGTGCTTGCGCAGGGCCGCGTTGACCTGCTCCAGCGTCTGCTTCTGCAGGGCCTCGTCCAGCTTCTGTTCGCGCTCGAAGCTGCGGTTCAGGCGCTGCTGGCTGCTGAGCATGCCGGCCACGGCACCGTCCTGAGCCAGGCCCAGGCGGCGCTGGTTCAGCAGGGCCTGCTTGGCTTCGTCCAGCTCCTTGGCATTGAAGCCTTCCTTCAATGCGCGGGCGACTTCCTCGCGGAAGGCGGTCTCGACCTTCTCACGGTTTTGCGGCGCGAAGATGGCGTAGACATACCAGGCGCCGGAGGGGTCCTCGGCGCCCAGGTTGATGCCGGTGCCGGTGCCGTAGCTGAGGCCTTCCTTCTCACGGATGCGCGTCCACAGGCGCGAGCTGCCGCCGCCGCCCAGGATGTGGTTGGCCAGCTGCAGGGCCGCCAGGTCCGGCGTGCTGTCGTCCAGGGGCAGGGACTGGATGCCCAGCATCATGGCGTTCTGCTTGTCCGGCGTGCGCAGCAGCTGCACCTGGCCGGGCTTGTCCACGTGCTGGCGCGGGATGCGGCTGTAGGCGGCCTGGGCCCTCCAGCTGCCCAGCTCGGCGCTCACGGCGCTCTTGACGGCGGCGGCGTCGAAGTCACCCACCAGTGCCAGCTGGGCCTGGTCGGCGCCGTAGAAGGCAGCATGGAAGGCCTTGAGCTGGTCCAGCGTCACTGCCTTCACGTCCGCCTCTTCTTCCTCGAAGCTGCGCACATGGCGCACGTCGCCACGGGGCTCGGTGTTCAGGGCCACGCCCACGGCCTTCTGCGCGATGCCCTCGGGGTTGTCCTTCTGGGCCTGGATGCCGGTCAGCGACTGGGCGCGCAGCTCCTCCAGGGCCGCGGCCTCCAGACGCGGCTGCTTGAGGATCTCGCCGATCAGGCTGAGGGACTGGAGGGCGAATTCCTTCTTGGTGCTCCAGCTCAGCACCACGCGGTCGGCGGAGGGGCTGCTGATCTGCAGCTCGATCTTGGCGGCGTCCAGCGCGTCGCGCAGCTGCTCGCGGGTCTTGCCGACGGTGCCCATCTTGAGCATGGCGGCGGTCAGCTCGGCCACGCTCTGCTGGCCGAAGAGGCGCTTGGCGTCACCCAGCTGCAGGGACAGCACGCCGCGCACCGCTTCGCCGCGGGTGGGTTTGGGCAGCAGGGCCAGCTTGAGGCCGTTGGGCAGCTGGCTGCGCTGGGTGCTGCGGTCCAGGTTGGCGGGGCTGGCGTCGAAGGCGGCGACGACGCCGGCCGCGGCCTGCGGCTTGAAGCTCTTGAGCTCGGCGGCCACGTCCGCGAAGGCGGGGGTCGGGGAGCGCACGGGCTTCTCGGTCGGGATGTACTGCGACAGCGTGCGGTTGGCCGGCAGGAAGCGCTCGGTGGCCACGCGCTGCACATCGGCCACGGTCAGGGCCTTGACGCGGTCGCGCAGCAGGAAGAACAGGCGCCAGTCACCTTGCGCGATGGTCTCGGACAGGGTGATGCCCACCTGCTCCGGGCTGGTGAAGAGCTTCTCCCAGCGGTTGAGCCAGCGGGTCTGGGCGCGCTTGAGCTCCTCCTCGGTCACGGGGCGATCGGCGAAGCCTTCGGTTACGGCCAGCAGCTCGCGGTTGAGCTCGTCCTGCGAGGCCTTCGGCGCCAGCTCGGCGATCATCATCGTGAAGCCCGGGTCGGCCAGGGCGAGGCCGAAGTTGCCCACGCTGGCGGCCAGCTTGGTCTCCTCGACCAGGCGCTTGTGCAGACGACCGCCAGGGGCTTCGGTGAGGATGAGGTTGAGCACCTCGATGGCCGCCTGGTCCGGGTGTGCGCCCGGGGTCACGTGGTAGGCGGCCAGGCTCATGGGCGTGCCGCCCTGGCGGCGCACGGTGACGGCGCGCTCGCCGTCCTGCACCGGGTCGATGGTGTAGAGCTTGGTCAGCTGACGCTTGGGTTTTTGCAGCTTGCCGAAGCTCTGCTCCACCCAGTCCAGCACCTTGTTCGCGTCGAACTTGCCGGCCACGATGAGGGTGGCGTTGTCGGGCTGGTAGTAGGTGCGGTAGAAGGCTTGCAGCCGGCCGATGTCCACGTTCTCGACGTCGGCGCGGGCGCCGATGGTGTCCTTGCCGTAGTTGTGCCATTGGTACATGGAGGCCAGGGTGCGCTGCGTGGTGACGCCGCCCGGGTCGTTCTCGCCCATCTCCATCTCGTTGCGCACCACGGTCATCTCGGTGTCCAGGTGGCGGCGGGCGATGTAGCTGTTCACCATGGCATCGGCCTGCCAGCTGAGGTACCACTTCAGGTTGTCGTCGTTGGCGGCAAAGGCGGCGAAGTAGTTGGTGCGGTCGAACCAGGTCGAGCCGTTGGCGGCCAGGCCGCGCTTGGTGAACTCGGCCCAGGGGTCCTGGTGCCTGGGGCTGCCCTTGAAGATCAGGTGCTCCAGCAGGTGGGCCATCCCGGTCTCGCCGTAGTTTTCGTGCCGGGAGCCGACGCGGTACGTCACGTTGACCGTGGTGGTGGGCTTGGAGGCGTCCGGGGCCAGCAGCACCTGCATGCCGTTGGGCAGGCGGTACTCGCTGATGCCCTCGACGCTGTGCACGGGTTTGAGTGAATGCGCCTGGGCGCCGAAGGCAAAGGCCAGGCCCAGGGCCAGGCTCAGGGGGTGGAGCGTGCGTGTCATGGTGGCGGTGCGGGTTTTCGACCGCGGCGAGTGTGCACCCGCCGGGGGCGTGATGATGAAAGTCAGAGAAGGCGGGGCGGGAGGGGCGGCCTCAGTGCAGGCCGGCGGGGCGCTGCAGCATCTCGTGCACGTCGTGGCTCATCAGGGCCAGGAAGGCGGCGAGCGCGAGGTAGTAGGTGCCGTACTCCCATTTCACCGCGGCGGGCACGGCGTAGTAGGTTTGGCCCTCGGCGCTGTCGCTGCGGTACTTCCAGGCCTTCCACAGCTGCGGCCAGGCCAGCACGGCCATGAGGATCAGCATGGGGCTGGGGCGCCACACGAACAGCCCCACCAGCAACGGCACGCCCAGCAGCCAGATGCGTGGCGAGAGTACGGCGGTGATGCGCCCGCCGTCGAAGGGCGAGACGGGGATCAGGTTGAAGAGGTTGAGGAAGAAGCCTGCGTAGGACACGGCCAGCAGCCAGTCCAGGCCCCAGCTGCGTGCCAGCAGGTAGCAAACCGTGGCGCCCACCGTGCCCAGCAGGGGGCCTCCGAGGCCAACGAAGGCCTCGGTCTGCGCGTCATGCGGCTGGTCCTTGAGCTCGATCCAGGCGCCCACGAAGGGGATGAAGGTGGGCAGTCCTACGTCCAGGCCCTTGTACCGGGCGGCCAGGTAGTGGCCCATCTCGTGCACGAGGAGCAGGACGATGAAACCTGCCGCATAGCGCCAGCCATACAGCAGGGCGTACACCCCCAGGGCCAGCAGCATGCTGCCGCCGGAGAGCAGCAGCTTGCCCAGCTTCAGCCCCGAGAACAGCAGCAGGAGCAGCTTGATCATTCGGCGGCCTTGCCACCCTCGGGGCGCGGCATGGGCAGGGTGTCCTGGTGGGTCTCGACGGCCACGGCCTCTTCCTTGGGCTTGCGCTTGAAGAACTTGAGGATGGCGCCGCCGAAGCCCAGGACGGCCAGGATGGCCAGCTTGGCGAACTTGGCCAGGAAGGCGAAGATCACCGCGAAGAAGCCCAGCTTCTTGGCGCCCACGCCCAGCACCAGCGCGGCCAGGCCGTACTCGGCCACCTTGTCGGTGCTGCTGTTGAAGTCCGCATAGCGCTTGCCTTCATTGAAGTCCAGCGCGCCCAGCAGGGTCCGGGCCTGTTCCTTGTGCGCGCCCAGCTCCTTCAGGCCCGTCACCAGGTTCAGGCTCAGGTAGCCTTCGCGTCCCAGGACATAGGTGTTGTAGTTGACGCCCTGCTCCTCCTCGGCCGGCGCGCCCTTGCTGCGGGAGCTCATGGCCCAGACCAGGCGGTGGCTGTCGGCGGCATAGGTGGGCTTCTCGGCCCAGCCCACGATCTCCAGTTCAGGTTCGCCCATCTTGGCGCGCTCCGCGTTGCTGGCCTCAGTGCCTTCGCGGTAGGACTTCAGCAGGTCGTCAGCGTTCCAGTCGCGGGCGTCGTCGTCCTTGATGTAGCCGGCGCCCTCGAAGCGCAGTACGGCGAACCAGCCCTCCTCGCCGCCCTCGGGGAAGACCAGGCCCAGCAGGTCGCTGTAGTCACCCGGATTGCCCATGGCGCGCATCAGCTTGGCAGCATGGGGCTGGGGGATGAAGACCTTGCCTGCGGGTAGGTGTAGCACGGCCTGGTTGGCCAGTGTCACGTCGCTGGGGCCGGCCGTGGCGGCCTGCTTGGCCTCGGCGAAGACCTGGGCAGAAGGATCGGGGGCCTCGTCGGCCAGGGCCGGCCGGCCCAGCAGGGCCAAGGGCAGGCTCAGCAGGCATGCGGCGGCCAGGCGCCGCCAGAAATTCTTGTTCATGGGTTCCTCCCTGCGGTGTCGTTACCGCTGATGGTTGTCTGGTGCGTCGGCAGGCCCCGGGGGCCGGCTGCACAAGCGCGGACTGGCGGGCGCGCCGTCGGCGTCGGTCGCGCGAAGCCGCCGCCGCGGGAGTCTAGCAAGGCGCCGACCGGGCGCCTCCCCGCGAGCCGCTTCAGGGCGAGGCCCGCTCGTAGCGATAGGGTGTGCTGGCGAAGGCCTGGTCCGGCTTCGCCAGGGCATGGCCGCCTTCCACCACCAGGGCCCCGGCCTTGTCACTGCTGAGGCCCCACCATTGCAGGACAAAGTCGGCGCTCTCGTTGCCAAGGTGAAGCTGCAGGCTGCCATCCGCGGCCAGCGTCCAGCTGCCCTGGTAGGCGTCGTGATGCGTCAGCAGGCTGGCGCTGCCGTCGGCGCGCAACTGCAGGGTGCGCAAGAGCCGGTTGATGCGCCACTCGCCGATCAGGTCGCTGCGCTGCCAGCTCAGGGCGGGGTCTTGGACATAGGCCTCGCCCAGGCTGGCGCCTTGGCCCTGCGGTCCCTCGTACAGGGCATGCATCACGAACTGACGGGGGGCGCTGCGCTGCATCAGCTGTAGGCGCCAGCGCTGGCTGCTGCCGTTCTCGACCAGCAGCTCGCCGCCGTCCAGGCGCCAGCGCCAGCTGCGTCCCGTGATGCTGCCGTCGGCCCGGAGCTCCAGCGGCATGGCCAGCAGGGGGCCGGCCCCGGTGTGGGCCTTGAGCTCCTGGGTCTCGGCAATGGGCAGGAACCAGCGGCCGGGCACCTCCGCCGCCTGGAGGGGCAGCGGCGCGTCGCTGAGGCCCAGGCTCAGCTGCTCGCCCTGCACGGCGCTGCCGTCCTCGGGGCCGCAGTCGAACTCGCTGGTGCACACGCTGAGCTGCAGCACGTCGCCGAAGGCGAAGCGGCCGAGGCGCCGCAGGCCCTGCAGGTACTGGTGATAGGGGTTGTCGAAGATGTCCGTGCCTGCCACCTGTTCGGTGCCGCTGCCGCTGAGCAGCAGGGCGCCCTTGCCGTTGATCTCCCAGCGCAGGGCGCCATGGGCGGGTGCAAAGCTCTGGCGGGGGCGCAGTTGCCCCGTGCCACCGGTCTGCAGGGTCAGCAGGGCGCTGTTCTTGGCTGTGCTGAAGACGGGCGCCTGGTCCAGGGCGCCGACGGGGCCCAGGATGTAGCGGGCGGGCAGGCTGTCCTGCGTGAAGGGGCTGCGCGCCAGCAGCGCGGTCTGGGCGTCCTGGCGCATGCGCTCAAGGGTGTCGCCCAGGGTGGCTTGGGCCGCGGCACGGAACTGCCGCAGTCCGGTTTCGTCCGCCAGCAGCTGGGCCAAGGTGGCGATGCCTGTGGGCAGTGGCACCAGGCCTTGCCGGGCGGCCTGGACCAGGGCTGTTCGGTCGCCCATGCCATCCAGGGAATAGCCGGACACCGCGTGGCGCAGGGCCAACTCGTCGGTCAGGCTGTCCTGCTGGGTCAGGCTGCGGTGCTGGCCCAGCAGCAGCGCGGCCTCGCCGATGCTCCACTCGTCCACCTTCAGGGCGGAGACGCGGCCGGCCTCCAGGCGCCGTGCGTTGCCGGCCAGGGCCACCAGGGTGCTGCCGGACGCCAGGTAAAGCTCGGCACGGTCGCGCGGGTGGCCGCTGTCTTCCTTCAGGCGCAGGCGCAGCAGGCTGTCCAGCTGGCTGCTGTTGCTGAGCCACAGCTGGAGGCGGTAGCTGCCCTTGTCGTCCGTCTGGGCACTGGCCAGGGCTTGCTCGCCGGACAGCAGCTCCAGGCTGCGGCGCGGCTGCCCCTGGCCGTCCAGCAAGACCTGACCCTCCAATTGCAGCTCGCGGCGCAGGGTCAGCGACACCGTGGCCTGCTGCGTGATCCCCTGTGCGTCGTGCACCTGGTAGGTGAAGCGGTCCTGGCCCAGGGCGTTGGTGCCTGGCGTGTAGCGGATCTTTCCGCCCTCGATGCTGGCCTGGCCCAGGCCGGGCGGCTGCACGCTGTCCAGCACCAAGCCCTGGCCCTGGTCGTTGGCCAGCACGTCGATCAACAGGGCGCCGCCGTTGTCCACCGTGGCACTGTCGTCCCTGGCCTGCAGGGCAGGGGCGACGGTGGTGTCGCCCGAGCCACAGGCACCAAGGGCGAGCAGGCCTGCCAGCAGCAGGACCAGGGGCAGCCGGCGCTGCCGGCTCGTGGTCTGATTCATTGGGACGACTCCTCCGGTCATCGGAAGCCCCGCGGACGGGGGCACGGCGGGACTCCTCCCCAGGGTCCCGGCGAAAGCCTGCAGCGTAGCCGCCCCGCGCGCCCGCTTTGTTGCCGCAGATTGCTGCTCAGGGGCATCCCCCTTGGCGAAAACCCGTGCAGTCCAGCACGCCGGCTCGGGTAATTGTGCGTTTGCCGCCCGCAAGGCCGGGTGCATGGCCAGGCTGCGGTGTCAAATCGCGGGTTTTGTGCGGCGATCCTCGCCGCTGATGATGCAAACCCGGTGTCAGGTGACTCAGATCACCCCGCACGAGGAGGATGGATGAATACACGATGGAATGGGGCGGCCCTTGGCGCCGTCCTGGGTGCCTGCGCGCTGCTGAGCGCCTGTGGCGGTGGCGGTTCCAATGCGGGGGCGCCGGTTTTCGGCAACGTGCCTTCGGACAACTCGACGCCCAGCACACCCAGCACCCCCCCCAGCGAGCCCCTGAAGCCCAGCGCCACGTACGCCCAGCAGTGCGCGCCGGAGAATGCGCAGGCCCCGGCCGGCAACCGCAACGGCAGCCTCAGCCAGGAGAAACGCTGGATGCGCTCGTACTTCGACGAGGCCTACTTGTGGCGCGAGTCCGTGCCCAACGTCAACGCCAGCGCCGCGCCCTTTAGCAACACGGCCGATGTACAGGGCTCCCTGGCAGCCTATTTCGACGCCCTGCGCAGCCCAGTGCTGACGGCCAGCGGCGCACGCCAGGACCGCTTCAGCTTCATGATCCCCACGGCGAAGTGGGTGCAGATGACCCAGGCCGGCGTGGACGCGGGCTTCGGCATCGAATGGACCATCGCCTCTCCGACGCCGCCGCGCGGCATCCGCATCGCCTACGTGATGCCCGGCAGCCCCGCGCAGCGCGCCGGCCTGCAGCGGGGGGATACCCTGCTCACGGTGAATGGCGTGTCCGCCGACAGCAATGAGCGCGCCGGCATCGATGCGCTCAACGACATGATGAGCCCCGACCAGCTGAACAAGCGCTTCGATTTCAGCTTCAGCCGTGCCGGTGGGCAGAACGTGCAGGTGAGCCTGCTCAGTGCCGAAGTCGAGACCCAGCCGGTGACCCTGGACGAGGTGCTGACCGGCACAGATGGCAGGAAGGTGGGCCACCTCGTCTTCAACACCCACATTGCCAAGGGCGAGATCCAGCTGATCGATGCCATGACGCGTTTCCAGCAGGCCGGTGTCTCCGACCTGGTGGTGGACCTGCGCTACAACGGCGGCGGCCTGCTCTTCATGGCCTCGCAGCTGGCCTATATGGTCGCCGGCTCGCAGCAGACCAGCGGCAAGGACTTCGAGCGCAGCCGCTACAACAGCCTGCGCCAGGCCAAGGAAGGCGGCACCACGCCCTTCTACAGCGTCTCCTGCCTGCTCAACGCCAGCTTCCAGTGCACTTCCGAGCGACCGCTGCCCGTGCTGAACCTCAGGCGCGTCTATGTGCTGGCGCAAAGCGGCACCTGCTCGGCCAGCGAGGCATTCATCAACGGCCTGCGCGGCGTGGACGTGGAGGTGGTGCTGATCGGTGGTAAGACCTGCGGCAAGCCCTATGGCTTCACCGCCAAGGACAACTGCGGCAACTCCTATTTCCCGATCGAGTTCGGCGGGGTCAACCACAAGGGCTTCGGCGACTATGCCGACGGCTTCGTGCCCGCCGGCAACGGCGCGACCGGCCTGCCCGGCTGCGTGGTGGCGGACGACCTCGGCCACGAGCTGTCCAACCCGGGCGAGGCCATGCTGGCGGCCGCCCTGGAGCACCGCATCAGCGGCCGCTGCCCGGCCCAGGTCCCGGGCATGCGCCCGGCCAGCGCGAAGCCGCGCGATGGTGACGTGGCGCTCACGCTCAAGCGCTCGCCCGTGCGCAGCAACGCCTTCCACCTGCCGCGCTGATCGCGTCCCCACCCAAGACAAAGCCCGCAGGCCTTCCGGCCTGCGGGCTTCTTTCATGGGGCAGGCCCGGGGGGATCAGGCGGCCTGCCACTGTTTCAGCAGTCCGTCCCACTTGGCGCGGGCGGCATGCACATGGCGCTCCTTCACATGGCCGTAGCCGCGAATCTCTTCGGGGATGCGGGCGATGTCCGCGGCCAGGGCCAGGCGCTCGGCCGTCAGGCCCTTGGCCAGGAGCTGCTCGATGCTGGCGCGGTAGTCCTGGATCAGCTGGCGCTCCATCTTGCGCTCGGCGGTGTAGCCGAAGATGTCCAGCGCCGTGCCGCGCAGGCCCTTCAATTTGGCCAGCACGCCGAAGGCCGGGCGGACCCAGGCGCCCATCTGCTGCTTGATCAGCTCGCCCTTCTCGTTCTTCTTGGCCAGTAGGGGCGGGGCCAGGTGGTGGACGATCTTGTAGTCGCCCTCGAACTGCGAGGCGATCTTCTCGACGAACTTCTTGTCGCTGTGCAGGCGGGCGACCTCGTATTCGTCCTTGTAGGCCATCAGCTTGAACAGATAGCGGGCCACGGCCTCGGACAGGCGCGTGCTGTTGAGCGGCTTCTCGGCCGCGCGAACCTTGTCGATGAAGGCCTGGTATTGCGCGGCGTAGGCGGCGTTCTGGTAGTCCGTCAGGAAGGCCACGCGCTTGGCGATCATCTCGTCCAGGCTGTCGCGCTTGACGATGTTGATCACCTGCTGGGCGGCAAAGAGCGACTGCACGGAAGCGAGGTCATGCGCGCAGCGGCGGCCCCACTCGAAGGCGGCCTTGTTGTTGTCGATCTGGACGCCGTTGAGCTCGATGGCCCGCATCAGGGCCGCGTAGCTCAGCGGGATGCGGCCCTGCTGCCAGGCATAGCCCAGCATCAGCGGGTTGGTGTAGAGCGAGTCGCCCAGCAGCTTGACGGCCACGTCTTCCGCGTCGAAGGCGCGGAAGTGCTCGGCGCCCACGGCCTTGGCCACGGCGGCCTCGCAGGAGGCGCCGGGGAAGGACCAGTCGGCGTTGTTCACCAGGGTCGCGGTGGGCGAACCATGGGTGTTGAGCGCGACGAAGGTGCGGCCCTCACGCATCACGGCCAGCGTGGTCTTGTTGGCGGCCACGATGGAATCGCAGGCGATCACCAGCTGCGCCTCGGCCGTGCCGACCTTGGTGCAGTGGATGTCCTCGGCCTTGTTGGCGATCTGGATGTGGCTCCAGGTCGCGCCGCCCTTCTGCGCGAGGCCGGCTGCGTCCTGCGTGATGACGCCCTTACCCTCCAGGTGGGCGGCCATGCCCAGCAGCTGTCCGATGGTGATCACGCCCGTGCCGCCCACACCGGCCACCACGATGCCCCAGGCCTCGGTGGCATTGGGGATGGTGGGCTCGGGCAGGGTGCCCAGCTTGGCATCGAAGGGCGACACGCGCTTGTCCTTCTTGGGCTTCTTCAGCTCACCGCCTTCGATGGTGACGAAGCTCGGGCAGAAGCCCTTCACGCAGCTGAAGTCCTTGTTGCAGGTGTTCTGGTTGATCTGGCGCTTGCGGCCGAAGTCGGTCTCCAGGGGCTCGATGGACAGGCAGTTGGACTGGATCGAGCAGTCGCCGCAGCCTTCGCAGACCAGCTCGTTGATCACGGTGCGCTTGGCCGGATCGACCAGCTTGCCGCGCTTGCGGCGGCGGCGCTTCTCGGTGGCGCAGGTCTGGTCATAGATGATGGCCGTGGTGCCGGCGATCTCGCGGAACTCGCGCTGGATGCGGTCCAGCTCGTCACGGTGGTGCACGGTGACGCCGGCCAGCAGGGCCACGCCGTTGTACTTCTCGGGCTCGTCGGTGACGATGACCAGCTTCTTCACGCCCTCGGAGATCAGGCTCTGCATGATCTGCAGCACGGTGTGGCCTTCGGCGCGCTCGCCCACCTGCTGGCCGCCGGTCATGGCGACGGCGTCGTTGTAGAGGATCTTGTAGGTGATGTTCACGCCCGAGGCGATGCTCTGGCGGATGGCCAGGATGCCCGAGTGGAAGTAGGTGCCGTCGCCCAGGTTCGAGAAGATGTGCTTCTCGTTGGTGAACCACTGCTGGCCGGTCCAGGGCACGCCCTCGCCGCCCATCTGGGTGAAGGTGGCCGTGTTGCGGCCCGGCATCCAGGTGACCATGTAGTGGCAGCCGATGCCGCCCACGGCGCGCGAGCCTTCGGGCACGCGGGTGGAGGTGTTGTGCGGGCAGCCGGAGCAGAACCAGGGCGTGCGGTCGGCGCCGCCGGCGGCCTTCTCCTCGGCCTTCAGCGCGCTTTCCTTGGCGTCGATGACGGCCACGCGCGCGTCCAGGCGGGCGGCGATGTCGGCGTCCACGCCCAGCTTCTTCAGGCGCTTGGCGATGGCGCGGGCGATGATGGCCGGGGTGAGGTCGGCCTGCGGGCGCAGCAGCCAGTTTTTGCTCGGGTTGGGCAGGCCCCATTCGCCGCCGCTGCCTTCTTCGTTCTTGCCGTCGTCGTCGAACTTGCCCAGCACATGCGGGCGCACGTCGGAGCGCCAGTTGTAGAGCTGCTCCTTGATCTGGTACTCGATGACCTGGCGCTTCTCTTCGATGACCAGGATCTCCTGCAGGCCGGTCGCGAAGTCGCGGGTGATGTTGGCTTCCAGCGGCCACACCACATTGACCTTGTGCAGGCGGATGCCCAGACGGCGGCAGGTGTCGTCATCCAGGCCCAGGTCGTGCAGGGCCTGGCGGGTGTCATTCCAGGCCTTGCCCGAGGCGATCAGACCCAGGCGGTCGTTGGGCGTGGCGATGACGTTGTAGTTGAGCCTGTTGGCGCGCACATAGGCCAGGGCGGCGTACCACTTGTGGTCCATCATCCGCGCTTCCTGATCCAGGGGCGGATCGGGCCAGCGGATGTGCAGGCCGCCAGCGGGCATGGGGAAGTCGTCCGGCGTAATGATGTTGACCCGGTCCGGGTCCACGCTGACGCTGGCGCCCGACTCCACGATCTCCTGGATGGTCTTCATGCCGGACCACAGGCCCGAGAAGCGGCTCATGGCGATGGCGTGCAGGCCCATGTCCAGAATGTCCTGCACGCTGGATGGGAAGAACACCGGGAAGCCCGCGGCCTTGAAGACGTGGTCACTCTGGTGGGCGGCGGTGGAGCTCTTGGAGATGTGGTCGTCACCGGCGATGGCGATCACGCCGCCGTGCTTGGACGTGCCGGCCATGTTGGCGTGCTTGAAGACGTCGATGCAGCGGTCCACGCCCGGGCCCTTGCCGTACCAGAGGCCGAAGACGCCGTCGAACTTGGCCTTCTCCTTGAACAGGTCCAACTGCTGGGTGCCCCACACGGCGGTGGCGCCCAGCTCCTCGTTGACGCCGGGCTGGAACACGATGTTCTGCTTGGCCAGGTGCTTCTTGGCCGCCATCAGCGCCTGGTCGTAGCCGCCCAGCGGCGAGCCGCGGTAGCCCGAGACGAAGCCGGCGGTGTTCAGGCCGTTCATCGCGTCGCGCGTGCGCTGCAGCATGGGCAGGCGCACCAGGGCCTGCACCCCGCTCATGAAGGCACGCCCGCGATCGAGCGCGTACTTGTCGTCCAGGGTGACCTTTTCCAGCGCGCGCAGGATGTGTTCGGGCAGCGGTGCATTCATGCGAGGGGTACTCCGAGAGGGGGTGCCGAAGAGGGGGGCGGACCAGGTCCGGCAGCACCTCGCATCAGGAGGCACTCGCGCTGGCGGCTTGTGGCCGCCGGACCTTCCGGGGGTGGCTGCAGTATGGGCCGGGGAGGGAGTGTAGGGAAAGAGGGGGGGTGTGTCTTTTCTAAGTTTGCGCAATGGCTGGCTTGCGCGGCATTGATTTGCATGAAAAGTCTCGTAATGAGAAATGATTTGATCTCTGATTCTGGAAATAGGGAAAAGTACGGGGCTCGAAGATCTGCTTCGCGGCGCCGGACCCTCCGTCGGGTGTGGCGGCCCTTCGGTAGATCGGCGCTCTAGTGACTTTCGGCACCTGATAAATATTTCAGGTGGCTGTCCCGTGAAACTGGGATAACCTCCCGCTACTCGAACAAAGGCGGACGGCTCGATACAGAGGCGCCGCACAGGCTGAAGAGAAAGCAACGAGGATCGCGCGGTGCATCAGGCACTGCTCGGGGAGAAAGTGCAAAGGCCCGGCCATTTGGTCGGGCCTTTGTCTGTAAAGCCTGGATGATTGATGGCGCATCTCCAGTGCGTGGCATCCGCGTTGCGGCGGTAATTTTGCACGACAGAGTCAAGCACTTTCCCCTCAGGCGCCTGCAATCATTTGCGTAAGCAACCGGGTCCTCAATATTGCAAACTGAGCGGCGGTTGGCTTTGTTCTGGAAATAAGGGGCGATGCCTCAGATTCAATGCTCTTGAGGGAGGCTGCCCAGGAATTGGCTGTTTCTGGCCAATCGCCGCAGGGTCCGTCGGTGAATTATGCGGACAAATGGGAGTAAATAGTGAGAGTGCTTGATTTTAATGAAATTCGCTATATTGCCGGTGGAACTGATACCGCAGGGGCCTGTCTTACGGCTAATAATGGCGTCCAGGTTTGCTAGTTTGCGGATGGTTCGAAGGTTGCCGTGATATGTGACTCGAGGACGACATTCAACGCGCAAGTTGCTCTGGATATCCTGAACTGGAACAAGAGTCGTGGTGGTGGTGGATCGGCTGGCGTAAGCTATAAAACTGAGTCGTTTAATTGCATGGTAGTGGAAATTTCCAGTGCTGCTGATCTAGGCAAGGGAAGCAAGACGCGCCCAAATTAATGCAGGACGAAAAGGGAGGGGTTCCTCCCTTTTTTTGCTTTGAAATGAGAAATACTTTAATCCTTCTGTTTTCTATGTTGAGCAGCATGCTTGCCCATGCTGGCGATGGAGGGGTGAAACATCGTGCGTGGGTTGTTGAATTCCAGGGCGCAAAGGCAACAATAATTCCAGAAACTCACGAGAGTCTTCCCTTTGAGCTTGATGATTACTT
The DNA here is from genome assembly GCF_014174515.1 of Mitsuaria sp. WAJ17. Taxonomy (GTDB): domain Bacteria; phylum Pseudomonadota; class Gammaproteobacteria; order Burkholderiales; family Burkholderiaceae_C; genus Roseateles_B. The sequence continues at coordinate 56,624 of NZ_JACJUG010000025.1, read as the reverse complement.
TTTCGGGACTGTAATCCCGGCGATCAGGGACGTTGCGGCCGTTCAAGTCGAAAGCGAGGTCGCGCCAGCGCTGGTGGCACCCACAGGGGGCTTCTGTCCTGACGACGAGACCTTGCTTCCGGCTCGCGCGGAGCAGGAGCAGGATGCCGAATTGCTCCGCCGCTGGACAGCCCTTGCTGCGGCGGACGGGCGGACGGGGCAATTCAATTTCGTTGCACTGTCCCTGCCTGTTCAGGTGCTTCTCGCAAGGCTAGATGTGCAAAGGCAACGATCCAGCGCTGGCACGCTACCGGACCGGGCCACAGTCTATGAGTTGGTGCTTCGGGCTGTAAGCGGCGCGTCGTTGGTGCTAGGCCTTGAGTCCTTCGATGACCGTTGGCGGGCCTTCTGCAGTGCGCCAAAAGAAGTTCGAGACGAGGCTGTGATCGAGGCGATACGGCAGGCGGATCGAAAGATTCGGCTCATCAATCAGGACTTGGCGGAGATCGGAAGCGAGGTGCCGAAGTTATCGTTTGAGGCGTCGCTTGCCTGCATTGATAAAGTGCCCCTGTGCTCGGCAGCTACATTCGATATGACGGAGGAACTGCTGGAGGGGGCCGAAAAATTGGGTCTTCCTTGCGGGAAGTGTGCGGCGACCAATTATGTCCTCATCAAGGGGCGCAACCCTCCGATGGCGACCAATATCCTCAAGGCTATGAAAGAGCACCGACGGATCGTGGTATTGCTGGGGGCGGATCACTTGCCTACGCTTCAGTATCAAGATGGCGCGGCGCCGGGAGTTATTGACTTGCTTCGCGCAGCGGGGGCCACGGTTTCCATGCTCATGACGGCAAGAAAATAGGATGGAGCAATAATGTATTGGCTGCTCTCAAGAGGTGATATTTGTCTTTGTGCTGCTCAGAGGATGGTTGAGGTTTTAGAAGGGCTTCATTCAAGGCCAGCCGCAGTGACCGTATGTGGGGAATTGGTCTGAGGTGTTGCGTCGTTTAACGCTAGCGTGCCTGATGTTGCCGACGGGCCTGCCGGCTGTTGGACATGTGAATGTCCATGCCATCAGGCAGCCGGGCACCGTTCGTGCAGAGGCCATCCTTGTGTACGACCTCCCAGGCGATGAGTGGATGCGGACGTCATCGCTGGAGGACCCTGGGATCTAAGGCTCAGTCCGGGACTCGCTTCTGTCCAACGGGCTTGCCATTGTGTCTGCACGGCCCTTGGGTGTTCGATGTGATAGACATTCCGCTGCTGCGCAGGAAGGCAACTGCTTTGACGCCGATGTGACCCACCGCCTTCGTCTGGCGGACTAGCTGTCCCTGCTGCAAGAACAAGTTCAAACGGCGCAAACTCTGGCGCCGAACGCTCCGCTGGTCTTTGTGACGTTTTCAGGGGCGACGCTCCCCTTGTCCCGCTGGCCGGAGACGCAGTCGGCCGATCAATTGGGCAAGGTGTCATGGATAGGGTTGCCCCCTGCTGACATCGCCTCGCGAGGTCTGGCGCTGGCAGAAGCAGGGTGCCTTGCTTGAGGAGGCTCGCGCCATCCCCGGGGCGGGATCCGGGGTGCATTGCTCGTCAGACGCTGCCGTCGGATTCAAGGACCGCCTGCGGTGATTCGTTCCGGATGACGCGGCCGGCTGGACGACATCACTATGCCAAGGTGGCGGATTGCAGGCGCTGGAGAGCGTGCTGAGTCAGCGTTTTGAACGTGAGCTTGCCCAGACGCTGGCTGCCTCCGGTCCCATCAGGGTCCAGGCCCCGGAGGGCGCGCTGATGCTGGACGCACGGTACTTAGCTGATGTGTTCGCCGGGACGGATTCGCCAGTTCGACAACGTCGTCGTCTGAAGGAGCGGGCCGCACTTGTTTATGGCGAGCGCGATATTGCATTGAGTCCGCGCCATCAGCTCGGCACTTGGGTGGATTCGAAGGACGATTCAATCGTAGTGCTGAAGGATGTCGGACATGGCTTCGGCGCAGATGGCGTTGCCTCCCGGCCGGGAGGAGCTTTTCTTTCCGCGCAGGAGTTGGCGCTAGGTGTGCTGGGAGTAAGCTACCCGGCCGAGCGCTGAATCTGCCGTGCTCGCTGCGCCTGCACCCTCATGTCGATCTCAGCCTGCCGTCGGTCCGTGGCGTTGCACACAATGGATAAATTCGGTCGCATTCCAGTGCCGACATCGTAGAAAAGTAGCGTGAGTCAGATGAGGGAAACCCTGTTCAGAACCGAGGTGATGCAAGCCCAGTCCACCCAATGGCTGGGCACCATCCGCATCGGCCGTCCGCCCAGCTTTGCCTGGTTGACGGGCCTCGCCTTGCTGTTGCTGGCCGGCTTGCTGGCCTTTGCCCTGCTGGGCGAGATCAGCCGCAAGGCACGGGTTTCGGGCGTGCTGCTGCCCACCGGCGGGCTGATCGGCATCACCGCGCCGCAGTCCGGCACCGTGGCCGAGTTGCTGGTGAAGGAGGGCGAGGAGGTCCAGGCCGGCCAGCCCCTGCTGAAGATCCGCACCGAGCGCCGCCTGGCCCAGGGCGACGTGGCCCTGCTCAACGCCCAGGCCCTGGCCCAGCGCCGCCAAAGCCTGGACACCGAACGCCTCCTGCAGCAGCAGCAGGCCCGCCAGCGTGCCGATGCCCTGAATGACCGCCTGCGCAGCCTGCAGTCCGAGGAGCGCCAGGCTCAGGGCGAGCTGGACTCCAGCCATCAGCGCGCCCAGCTGGCGCAGAAGAGCCTGGACCGCTTCAACGAGCTGGCGCGCAGCGGCTATGTCTCGGCCGCCCAAGTCCAGCAGAAGCAGGAAGAGCTGCTGGATCTGCAGATGCGCGAGCGCAGCGCCGAGCGCAATCTGCAGGCCTTGCAGCGCGACACCCAGGGCGTGCGCGCCGAGCTGGCCGCCAACGAGACCAATCTGCGATCCGCCCTGGCCCTGGTGGACCGCAATCTGGCCAGCCTGGCGCAGGAGTCCAACGAGAACGAAGCCCGCGGCGCCGTGCTGGTGCAGGCACCCCAGGCGGGGCGGGTGGCCACGCTGTCCCTGCATGCGGGACAGTCGATCCAGGAAGGTCAGACCTTGCTGAGCCTGGTGCCCCAATCGCCAGCGGGCAAGGCGGACCAGGCCCTGGAAGCCCAGCTCTTCGCGCCCAGCCGCACCAGCGGCTTCGTGCAGCCAGGCCAGCAGGTCTGGCTGCGCTATGCCGCCTATCCGTACCAGAAGTTCGGCATGGCCCGTGGCCGCGTGGTGGCGGTGAGCCAGGCCCCCATGTCGATACAGGAACTGCCCAGCGGGCAGAGCCAGTCCCTGCAGGCCGCGGCCCAGGCGAACGAGCCCCTGTACCGCATCCGCGTGGCCCTGGAACGCCAGGATGTGCAGGCCTACGGCGCCAGCCTGCCGCTCAAGCCCGGCATGAGCCTGGATGCCGACGTGCTGCAGCAGCGCCAGAAGGTCTGGGAGTGGGTGCTGGAGCCCATCCTGGCTGTCTCCGGCCTCGCACCTTTCGTGAACACGCCTGAGGACGGCAGCTCTGCGCCGCAGAAAGCCGGGGCCCCGTGATGAAGCTCTTCCTGCAATCCGAAGCCGCCGAATGCGGCCTGGCCAGCCTGGCGATGGTCGCCAGCCACCATGGCCTGGGCCAGGACCTGGGCGATCTGCGTCGCCGCTTCCCCATCTCGCTCAAGGGCGCCAAGCTGTCCAGCCTCATCAGCCATGCCGGGGCGATGGGCTTCTCGGCGCGGCCGCTCAAGCTGGAGTTGGAGCACCTGGGCCAGCTGAGCCTGCCCTGCATCCTGCATTGGGATCTCAACCATTTTGTGGTGCTCAAGAAGGTCGGTGCCAGGTCTTGCGTGGTGCTGGACCCCGCCATCGGCGAGCGCCGGCTGAGCCTGGCGGAGATGTCCAGCCACTTCACCGGCGTCGCCCTGGAGCTGACCCCCAACGCCGACTTCAAGCCACAGAAGCAGGCGCCCCGCCTGTCGCTGGGATCGCTGACGGGCAAGGTCAGCGGCCTCAAGCGCTCGCTGCTGCAGATCCTGGCGGTGGCCGTGGTGTTGGAGGCCTTCGCCGTCGTCGCGCCGTTGTTCAACCAGCTGGTGGTCGATGAGGTCCTCAGCAGCGGGGACTTTGAGCTGCTGGGGGTGCTGATCCTGGGCTTCGGCCTGCTGCTGTTGATCCAGACGGCGCTGTTCCTGGGGCGCTCCTGGATGGTGGTGCTGCTGAGCCAGACCCTGTCGCTGCAGTGGCAGTCCAATGTTTTTGCCCACCTGATCCGCCTGCCCACGAGCTTCTTCGAGAAGCGCCACCTGGGCGACATCACCTCGCGCTTCGGCGCTGTCAACGCCATCCAGCGCAGCCTCACCACTGCGGCGATCGAAGCGGTGCTGGACGGGCTGATGGCCCTGATCGCGCTGGCAATGATGCTGCTCTACTCCGTGCCGCTGACGGCCATCGTGCTGGGCGCCGTGGCGGCCTACGGGGCGCTGCGCTGGGCGGCCTACCGTCCCTTCCGCGATGCCTCGGCCGAGCGACTGGTGATCGCGGCCAAGGAGAACACGCATTTCCTGGAGACCCTGCGCGCCATCACGCCCCTGAAGCTCTACGGCCGCGAGGACGAGCGCCGCGCGCGCTGGCAGAACCTCATCGTCGATGTACAGAACCGCGACGTGCGCACGGCCAAGATGAGCATGGCCTTCCAGACGGCCAACACGCTCATCTTCGGCCTTGAGAACCTGGCCGTGCTGTGGCTGGGCGCGCGCACCATCCTGCAGGGCCAGCAGAGTCACGCTGTCTCGCTGACGGTGGGCATGCTCTTCGCCTTCGTCAGCTACAAGTCGCAGTTCACCAGCCGCGTGGGCAAGCTGATCGACTACGGGGTGGAGCTCAAGATGCTCTCGCTGCACGGCGAGCGCCTGGCGGACATCGTGCTGGAGGCGCCCGAGCAGGACGAAGTGCCGCACAGCGAGCTGGACCACCTGGCGCCCTCGCTGGAGCTGAGGAACGTCTCCTTCCGCTATGCCGAGGGCGAGCCCTGGATCCTCAAGCACGCCAGCTTTAAAGTCGAGGCCGGCGAGAACGTGGCCGTTACCGGCCCCAGCGGCGCAGGCAAGACGACGCTGCTGAAGATCCTGCTGGGCCTGCTGCCGCCTACCGAAGGCGAGGTGCTTTACGGCGGCGTGCCGGTGCGGCACCTGGGCGTGCGCAACTTCCGCCGCCAGATCGGCACAGTGATGCAGGAGGACGCCCTGCTGACCGGCAGCCTGGCCGACAACATCAGCTTCTTCGACACCCATCCCGACATGGACCGCGTCGAGCAGTGCGCCGCCCAGGCCCAGCTGCACGAAGACATCCGCCGCATGCCCATGGGTTACCAGACCCTGGTGGGCGACCTGGGCTCGGGCCTGTCCGGCGGCCAGAAGCAGCGCCTGCTGCTGGCGCGCGCGCTCTACAAGAAGCCCCGCGTGCTGGCCCTGGACGAGGCGACCAGCCACCTGGACATCGCCAACGAGCGGGCCGTCACCGCCGCGCTGGCGCAGATGAAGCTGACGCGCCTGGTCATCGCCCACCGGCCGGAGACCATCGCCGGCGCCCAGCGCGTGGTGCAGGTGCGCGACGGGCAGGTGCTGGAGCTGGCGCGCCAGGTGAGCAACGGGCCGGCGGACAGCACGGCGGCACCCTGAGGCGCCGCCCTCCAGTAGGATGGGCCACCTCCAGCCTGTCCGCCGCGCCATGACCAAGACCAATGCCTCACTCGCCACCCGGGGACGCCTGCCTGCGCAGGAGTCCGAGGACCCGCAAGGCGAGCGCCTGGACCGCTGGCATGTGGCCATCCTGGCCGAGCTGCAGCGCGACGCCCGCCTCTCCAATGCGGAGCTGGCCAGCCGCATCGGCCTGTCCACCGCGCCCACCTGGCGCCGGGTCAAGTGGCTGGAGGAGCAGGGCTACATCACCGGCTACCGCGCCGAGCTGGACCGCCGCCGCCTGGGCCTGGGCGTGCTGGCCTTTGTGCGCCTGGACGCCGACCGCAACAATGCCTCGGCGACCAAGGTGCTGGAGGAGGCCATCCGCCAGCTGCCCGAGGTGATCTCCTGCCACTACATCTCCGGCGCCGGCACTTTCGAGCTGCAGGTGCTGGCCACCGATCTCGACGCCTTCAGCCGCTTCACCATCGACACCCTGCTCAACCTGCCCAACGTCAAGGACGTGCACACCAGCTTTTCGCTCGGCGAGGTGAAGGCCGGCGGGGGCGTGCCGCTGGGGCACCTGAAGCCCTGAGCCCCGGTGTGCCGGGGCTGTCATCAGGCTGTGAGCTGCGGCAACAGATGCTGCACGCCCGGCGGCGTGAGCTCCACCGCCCGGCCTTCGCCCCGGCGCAGCCAGCCTCGGTCCAGGCAGTGCTGCAGGATGGATTCGGCCAGCAGGCCGGCGAGGTGGTCGCGCCGCTCGGACCAGTCCAGGCAGGCATAGGCATAGCGCCGGCGGGTGGGAGCCGGCGCGCACAGGCCCAGCCCCTGCAGCCAGGCATGCCCGGTTTCCGTCAGCTGGAAGCCTTCGGTGGAGGGCCGCAGGCCCTGCACCGCGTGCAGCCGCTCGTACAACTGCACGCCCAGCTGACCGGCCAGGTGACCGTAGCAGCAGCGGCCCGCGCGCAGGCGCTGGCGGGCGGGCGCGGCCCACTGCCGGTCATGGCTGTCCCGCTCGGCGACCAGGGCCAAGGCCTCCAGCGCATGTGCGACCTCAGGGCCCGCCAACTGGTAGTAGCGATGGCGTCCGCGCGATTCGCAGCGCAGCAGGCCCGCCTCCGCCAGCCGGGCCAGATGGCCGCTGGCGGTGGCTGGGCTGACGGAGCCCGCGCGAGCCAGCTCACCGGCGCTGGCATAGGCGCCGGACATCAGGTAGGCGAGCATGCGCGAGCGCGCGGGATCGCCCATGGCGGCGGCCACGCGGGCGATGCGGGGCTCGTGGGGGCTGGCGAGATCTGCGGCAGGCATGGCCTCAGCCTAACGCATGGCGGGAGTCCTGCGGAGCTTGCGCACGCTCGCGCAGGCTGTAGTCGCGCAGCACCTGGGCCACGCGCAGGCGGTAGTCGGCGAAGAGCTGCTCACGGCCCAGGCGCTGGGAGGCCCGGTGCGCCATCTGCTGGCGCCACTGCGCCACGGCCGCTTCGTCACGCCAGAGGCTCAGCGAGAGATAGCGGCCCGGCCGGCTGAGGCTCTCGAAGCGCTCCACCGAGATCAGCCCGTCCTGGCCGGCCAGCACCTCCTGCAGGGCCGCCGCCTGCGCGAAGTAGCGCTCGCCCTGGCCGGGCAGGGGTTCCAGCTCGAAGAGCACAGCAATCATGGCCGGCACTCCGCGGCGCGGCCGCGGGTGGCGGCCACGTCTTCCAGCCAGCTGCGTTCCTCGCGCAGGATGAAGCGCTGCTGCCGCGCCCGGTCAAAATTGGCGCGGCCTTCGGGGTCGCGGCGCAGCGCCGCCCGGTAGCGCTCGTAGGCGGCCAGGTCCTCGAAGCCGATGAGGCCCCAGGCGATGTCGTTGCTGCCCTCGTGGGGCAGGAAGTAGCCGATCAGCTCGCCGCCGCAGCGGGGGATGATGAGGCCCCAGGCCTCGGCGTAGGCCTGGAAGGCTTCGCGCTGGAAGGGGTCGATCTGGTAGCGGATGAAACAGGTGAGGGCCATGGCAGCTCCGGGTTGGTGCGATGCAGCCGCCAGCATGAGGCGCTTGCAGCCCCTGACGTTTCGTCAGGGACCGAAGCTTGCAGGCCCGCGCGGCGGGGGCGTCGGTCCGGGTGCTGCCGATGCGACGGCTCAGGGGCGCTCGGCAGCGTCCGCCGTCTGCGGCGTGCGCAGGAAGGCGCTGCGGTCGAAGCCCAACGCGGCGGCCCGCGCCAGCAAGGCGTCGATGCGCGCCTCGGGCAGCCTCGGCTCCCGGGCGAGGATCCAGGCGTAGCGGCGGTTCGGCGCACCCACGAGCACCTCCGTGTAGCCCTCGTCCAGCGCGAGGATCCAGTAGTCCCCGTAGAAGGGCCAGAAGAAGGTGACGCGCAGCCTGGCGTTGCTGGAGTCCGGCACCACCTTGGCATGGCCGCGGATGTCGTCGATGCGGCCGTCGGCCATGCGGCAGCGGTTGATCACCTCGATGCGATCGCCGTCCTGCCGGTAGCTGGCCTGTGTGTCCGACACGCACTGGCGCTGGAAGCGGTTGGGCAGCAGCGCGATCTCGTACCAGCGGCCGGCGTAGCGCGCCAGGTCCACCTGCGCCACGGTGGGCAGCGGGGCCTCGACCGCCACGGCCAGGCCAGCGAGGCACAGGGCGGGCAGGATCAGCAGGGCTCGGACCAGCGAACGCATGAGGACCTCCTTCAAACACTGGCGCGCATGCTAGACGCCGCGCCTTGCCCCTGCAGGGGCTCGGGCATTGCCCCGGCCGCACGGCCTCAGGAGTGAACCTCCCAGCGGCCCGCCAGCCCCTGCAGATGCTGCAGGAAGGCCTGCGCCAGCGGACTCAGGCGCTGCCCTGGCAGCCACATCACCGACCAGGCCGAGCGCACCGGAAAGTGGTCCACGCGCAGCACGGCCAGGCCCTCGCTGGCCGGATCGGCCGCCAGTGCATGGCGCGATACCAGCCCCAGTCCCATGCCGGCCGCCACCGACTGCTTGACGGCCTCGTTGCTGCCCAGCTCCAGCCGCACGCGCGGGCTCAGGCCCAGCTTCTCGAAATGGGCATCCCCGGCAAGTCGCGTGCCGGAGCCGGCCTCCCGCAGGATGAAGGGCTCACTCTGCAGACGCTGGGGCCGCATGCGTGCACGGCCGGCCAAGGGGTGCGCCAGCGGGGCGATGGGCACCAGCGGGTTGTCCAGCAGATGAGACCGCTCGTGGGGCAGGCCGCGGGGCGGGACGGAGAGGATGTAGAGGTCGTCCTGATGTGCCCGCATGCGCTGCAGTACGCCGTCGCGGTTGAGCACCTGCAGGGCGATGTCCACCTGCGGGTGCTGCGCGCAGAAGGTGCCCAGCATGCGGGGAACGAAGTACTTGGCCGTGCTGGCCAGGGCGATGCGCAGGCGCCCGTGCTGCAGGCCGCGCAGGCCGGCCAGGCGCTGCTCCAGGGACTCCCACTCCGCCTGCAGGGCGCGGGCGGTCGCCAGGACCGCTTCGCCGGCCTCGGTGAGCTGCAGGCGCTTGCCGAACTGCTCGTAGAGCGGCAGGCCGGCTGCCTCGGACAACTCCTTGAGCTGCATGGAGACGGTGGGCTGCGTGACATGGCAGGCCCGTGCGGCCCCGGTGATGGAACCGGTCTCGGCCAGGGCCAGCAGCAGTCTCAGTTGGCGGAACGTGGCGTGCATCGATATTTCTCGATTGAAAGCATCAGAATAATTGATTTTCCATGATCGTGCGGGATCCTTAGCATGCCGGTCTCATGAATGCCCTGCTCGATCCTGCCCTGCTGTTCTTCGTCCTCGGCCTGCTGGCCGGGGTGTTGCGCTCCAACCTGGAGGTCCCTGCGCAGCTGTCGCGCTTTCTGTCGCTTTACCTGCTGATGGCCCTGGGGCTCAAGGGCGGCTTTGCCCTGCACCAGACGGGCTTGAATACCGTCGTCGTCGCAGGCCTCGGCTGCGCGATGCTGCTCGCCGTGCTCGTGCCGCTGCTGGACCTGCCATTGCTGCGCCGCTGGCTGCCGCCGTTCGACGCCCTGGCCGTGGCGGCCACCTACGGCAGCGTCAGCGCCGTCACCTTCGTCACCGCCAACCACCTGCTCGAGGTGCAGGGGGCTCCTGCGGGAGGCCACATGGCTGCCGCCATGGCGCTGATGGAGTCTCCGGCAATCATCCTGGCGCTGATGCTCAGCCAGCGGGCTCGTGCGGCGGCGGTCGCCGGCGCGGCCGTGCCTGCCGGCGGCGGCACGCTGGCCCTGGGCGGCCGTGCCCCTGCGGCCGGCGCAGGAGCAGGCCACTGGCGCGAGGCGTTGACGGAAGGCGGCACGCTGCTGCTGCTCGGTGCCCTGGCCATCGGCTGGATCACTGGTCCCGACGGCGCAGCGGCCATGAAGCCCTTCACCGGCGAGATCTTCAAGGGTCTGCTGGCCTTCTTCCTGCTCGACATGGGCCTGCTCACCGCCCGGCAGCTGCCCGGACTGCGAGCGCTGCCGGTGTCGCTGTTCGCCTTTGCCCTCGGGGCCCCGCTGCTGCATGCGGCCCTCGCGCTGATGCTGGCCCGCCTGGTGGACCTGCCCATTCCCGATGCGACCCTGCTCGCGGTGCTGGCCGCCAGTGCCTCCTACCTCGCCGTGCCCGCGGTCCTGCGCCAAGCCGTGCCGGAGGCTCGTCCGGCGGTCTACATCGGGCTGTCCCTGGGTGTGACCTTTCCCTTCAACCTGCTACTGGGCATTCCGCTGTACCGATGGGCGGCGCAAGTCTGGCTGGGGTGAGGGCTGTCATTGCCCGGACATGACACGGGCCTAGGCTGGCCGGCCCCGCCGAATGCCGACCATGCCCAACGAGACCCCGCCGCCTGCCCCTGCCGGCCCCGCGCTGCCCGCCTACGGGGCCAGCGAGCAGGGCCTGATCTGCGCCTACCGCTTCGACGCGCAGGGCCAGGCCAGCCCGCTGGAGCGGGTGCCCTCGCCGCAGGCGCTGGCCGAGGCCGCACCCGGCTTTGTCTGGCTGCATGTGAATCTGAGCCATGCAGGCGCTCTGGACACTCTGCGCCGCGCCGGTGTGCTGGATGAGGACCTGCTGGCCGCCATGCAGCAGGGCTCGCGGGCCACCCGCATCGAGCGCCAGGGCGAGACCCTGTTCGCCGTGGTCAACGATGTCACCTTCGACTTCAGCTTCGACCCGGACGACATCGCCACGCTGTGGGTCCATGTGCGGCCGGGCTGCGTGCTGAGTGCCCGCCGCCAGCCCCTGCGCTCAGTGGACCGGCTGCGCATGGCCGTCAAGCGGGGGGAGGGCTTGCGCTCACCCATCGCCTTGCTGGACCACTTGCTGCAGGACCAGGCCGACGAGCTGCAGGCGATCGTGCGCCGCACGGCCGACCGCATCGACGACATCGAGGACGAGCTGCTCAGGGGGCGCCATGCGCGCCACGCCGTCGAGGCCGCCCACCTGCGCCGCGTGCTGGTCCGGCTGCAGCGCCTGCTGGCGCCGGAGCCCAGCGCCCTGGCGCGCACCCTCGCCCACCCGCCTGCCTGGGCGACGGCCGAGGACCGTTCCCAGCTACAGCGCGCCAGCGAGGAGTTCGCCCTCGTGCTGCGCGACGCGGCCGCGCTGCAGGAGCGCATCAAGCTGATGCAGGACGAGACCGCTGCCCGCCAGGCCGAGGAGAACAACCGCAGCCTGTTCACGCTGACCGTGGTCACGGTGCTGGCCTTGCCCATCAACCTGGTGTCCGGCCTGCTGGGCATGAATGTGGGCGGCATTCCACTGGCGGACCACGGCCACGGCTTCTGGATCATGCTGGCGTTCATTGCAGCACTGACGGGGGTGGCAACGTTGCTGGTGCGGCGCCAGGTGCGCGGGTCGAGGGACGGCGGCTGAACCTTCGGCGCAGCACGGGCCCGCGCCCGCGCGGCTGGGGTGACGCGCAGGCACGACAGATGACCCTGCCATCCCTGGCAGGTTCGGGCACCAGAGCGCTGGAAGTTCAAGCATCCGTCACCAGGATGGGTGAGCATCCGCCCATTCCCTCGCCGAGCGCTTCCATGCTGCCGATCGCCGCCCACTGCCACCACCCCGGCCTTGCACCCGGGCGCCCCTCGACCGGGCGCACGGGAACCACGGGCGGGGAGGCCGGCCATGCTCCACAGGCCGCAGGATGGCCACCAGCCCAGCATCGCAAGCCTGAGGGATGCAGCCGGGAGTGCGGCTTGCCATGCTCGGCCTTCCCGAGTCTGGAGTCTCATCATGATTGATCCGCAATCGTCCGGCCGCCGCTGGGGGTGGCCCGTGTTGGCCCTGCTGTCGCTGGCGGCTCTGATGGCAGGCGCCTGGTGGCTGGCCAGTGCCCGCCCGGATACCACGACCGGCTTCCTCCAGCCGGGGGCAAGCCCGCCGCCCCCTCTCATCCGCCATCCGACCCGCCCGCCTCCTCACCCGGCGGCCCAGGACGCCAAGGAGGCGTCACAACGTCGGCCGCTCCAGGCCACCGTGGGCGCTGCTCGACCTGTCTTGTCAGCGGGGCTCGCCATGCCAGCCTTGCGCAAGGCCTCGGCGCCGGAAGGCGGGCCGGAGATCGGTGCGGCACGCACGCTGGCCCCGTCGGACGGGCGATACCCTCTGCCACTCAGGGCCTGGCTCCCGTTGTGAGTGCGCGGCACGCAACGCGGCCCGGCGTCCTTCAGGCCCCAGGCCGGTGCGGGGTTGCCGTCACGGAGGGGCGCCACAGAAGCCTCGCGAATCGGGGGGCGGGGAGGAGACCCCGCCGTGGCGTCCAGAACAAACGGCCGACGGGAAGCGGGCCGTGATCGGGGCCGAGCAGGACCAGACCAGGCTGGCCCAGGCCGGCATGGGTGCGGACAGGGCCCGCGCCTGACCGCGCTGCGTGACCCGCGCCTGACCGCGCTGCGTGACCCGCGCCTGACCGCGCTGCGTGACCCGCGCCTGACCGCGCTGCGTGACCCGCGCCTGACCGCGCTCAGCGACTGGCCAGCACCTGGGGGCAGGCCGCGGGCTTGCTGCCGGGCGGCACCACCGTGAAGGGCATGCCTTCCCAGGGCGAGCCCTTGCCGCATTCGGGGCCTGCCTTGCATTCGCAGCTCTTGGCCTTGACCAACTGGTCCATGGCCTGGGCGTCGCGGCTGCCGGCCTTGACTGTGCGGCTGGCGAAGCTCAACTGCAGGGCGTCCTCGGGAACGATGCCGTCCCGGGCCAGCGCCTGCCCCAGCACAGTGCGCTGGCTGAGGGCCTCGCTGGCCGCGGCGCCGCGCGAGGCATTGCGCTGGCGCTTGAGGTAGGCCAGGGCCACCTCCATGGCGGCGTGGCCGCGGGCCGCAGACACGCTGAAGGGCTTGCGGAAGGCCGCTTCATAGGCCGCGGCCACCTCGCTCCAGCGGCCCTTGTCCACGCTGAGTGCGGGGCAGAGGCCGGCGTCGTACTTCTCGGAGACCGGCGTCTCGAAATCGATCCAGCAGGTGCTGGAGGCGGTGACGCGAAGCCCCGTCTGCGAACGCAGTTTGGCCGCGATCTCCTCGGCAACACCCGCTCCCACGCGGCCCAGCTGCAGCAGCCCGTCGTGGCTCTTCAGCCGTTCGGCATTGGCAGACACCATGGGCACGTTGGCCGACTTGAGCATGGACGGCACCTCGCCCAGCACGCAGAAGCCGCCGATGACCATGTCCACCTTGGCGGTCAGGAAGGACTGCGTCGCTGCCTGCGCCTTCTTGGCGTCGCAGCCGCTGTCCTTGATGACCAGCTTGGGGGCCGGCTGCAGGGAGGTGGTCTTGAGGGCCAGGGTCATCCCGTTGCGCATGTCCTCGGCTTGGGCTGCACTGGGCCAGGACTCCGGCAGGATCGCACCGATGCTGAGACTCTGGGCCTGGAGCAGCCCGGGGGCTGCCAGTGCCAGACCCAACAGGGCGGCCAAGAGTGAGCGGGCCGGGCGGGCAGGCTTGGTGTTCGACATGGGATCCCTTCGACGTTCTATGAATCGCTTTGCATCGCCGTTCCCCATGGGTGGGAACGACACTCCCGTCAGCGCATTCGCATGCTATGCAAGCCGGCCGCAGGTTGTCTGAGGGAAAGCGCGCAGAAGGGATGGGCCGATCTGCCTAATTCGATGCAAAGAGGCGTATTGCACAGGAAAGCCCCGTGCCCGACCCGGCCCGGACCCTGCCGCAACGCGGAGCGGGGTCGCGGCTCCGAGGGTTACCACCAGGGTGTGCTCAGCGCAGGTGCCGGGACAGCTCGGCCTGCGCCCGGGTGTGCGCGAACTCATGGGCGGGGGCCGCCTGGCCGGAGACCCAGCCCTGGGCCTTGGCGCCCCCAGGGCCTCGATGGTGCTGGCAATGGCGTAGCTGTGGTGCAGACGCGGTGCTGCGCGGTCCGGGGCCCGACCGCTCAGGCCGGGCGCTGGAACATCAGCCGCTCTGCCAGCTCCCGCTGCTGCACGGGCAGGCGCCCCAGCTGGTCCAGGATCTGAAGCACCTGTTCGCAGCGCGGCGCTGCCGGCACGCCCGGCTGGGCGCCCCACCAATGGGCCAGCATGCCTGGGGCCAGGGGGCCCAGCCGGCGGCGCACGACCTCCAGCTCGACGGGCGTCGGCACATTGGAGCTCCGGCGGACCCGCGGGGAATTGGCGGCCTCTTGCACCCAGTGGCTGTCGCTGACATGCAGCTCCAGCGGCAGCAGTCGGCGCAAGATGAGCTGGCCGCCCAACAGCCCCTGGCAGGCCTCGAGGCTCTGCGCCTTGGCCGCGCGCAGCTGCGCCTCGACCTGGCGGACCAGCTGATGGCGCAGCACCGGCTGCAACTCATGGACCAAGGTGCCCATCTGCTCGGCGGCCACCATGAAGCCGGCGGCCTGCACGGCTTCGTCGGGCAGTTGGGCCTGGCGGGCGGCCAGCATGCGCTGCGCAGCCTGGTCGATGCTGCCGGTGAAGCGCCCCTCCAGCGCATACCAGGCCGGGTTGGCGCGCAGCGCCTCCACATAAGACTTGAGCGGACTGTTCGCGCCCGGGGGCAGGAAGATGTCCAGGGTCTTGGGCGGCTCGGGGATCAGCGCGTGGCTGATCAGCTCGTCCATGCTGGGGTACCACATGCTGCGAGAGGGCGTCTTCAGCGTGCGGGTGATGAAGTAGTCCGGCAGGTTGAGCTTGCGGTAGGTCTTTTCCAGCTCCTTGTTGGCCAACTCGTCGAAGACCGGGTTGTAGGTGCCGGAGGAAGCGCGGTGGAAGCCCAGGCGAGCCTCGGGCATCAGTTGGCGCGAGGGGGCGGCCAGGAAGAGGATGGTGCAGGCGCTCTCGCAGTGCTCGACCACCCAGGCGCTGGCGCCGGAGCGGCCCGAGATCATCTCGGCCATGCGCTCGGCCTCGTGCAGGCGGCCGCCGGGCGACTGCAGCTCAAAGCGCTGCAGCTGGGGCTGGGCCTTCATCAGCGTGTCCAGGCGCGTGGCATCGCCCATGCCGATGGGGCCTTCCATGCGCACGCTGGTGCCGTCCTCGGCCAAGTGGAACTCGGTGCGGCCGATGGGGTCGATGCCCCGCGCCATCTGCCAGTACTCGCCCAACTGGGGAAGAAAGCCCACCAGCAGCGAGGCCGCGATCTGCAGCATGCCCAGGCCCATCAGCAGGCGCGCGCCATAGCCCCACACGGCGGCGCCGTCGTGACGCAGGTAGTTGCCTGCGGAACGCCAGGCGCCCACCACACACCAGGTGTTCAGGGTCAGCATCAGGGGCCACCCCACCATCACGGCGATGGCGCTGGCCTGCAGATACTCGCCCTTGGCGCCGATCCAGCTCATCAGCCCGGTGACCAGCATGGCCAAGGGCGTGGCGAGCAGCAGGTTGTTGATCCAGAAACTCTGGGCCAGGCCCTGCTCGCCGCGCCAGTGGCGCAGCAGATAGCCCAGTTCCTCGGGCTCGCCTTCAGCGCGCGCGCGCCGCCAGACCACCTGAGTGCCCGCCAGGCGGTCATGCCAGCTCTGGCCCCGCGCATCCACGGTGGACCACCACAGGCCCAGGCCCAGCGGCAGCAGGGAGACGAGGGCACCGACCCAGCGCAGCAGGGTCTGCTTCAGTGTGGGCTTCTCGCCCGAATAGAAATCGACCACCCGGATGCCGCTGAACAGCATGCCGAAGCTGGCACCTTGCCAGGCCCAGAAGCCGACGAAGTAAAGCGCCGGCAGCAGCCAGTTGACGAAGAGGCTGCTGGGGCTGAAGTCATCCAGCCGACTGACCAGGCGGTGCTGGCTCACCCACAGAATGGGCGCGCCCAGCAGCACCAGCAGCAGGGCGTCGATGCAGAAGGCCTGTACCCGGACCAGCAGGCCGGCGGGCCACAGCTTGGGTCTGGGCTTGAAGATTGGATCCATGTCACTCCCTCGGAGCCGAGGCTCCTGGGCCCGGCAGTTCAGCCCCGGGAGTGTACGCAGGCGCCAGGGCGTTCAGGCCGGACTATCAACTGGACCCTCGACGCGCATGGAGTAGTCCACGGCCTTGACGTCCTTGGTCAGCCGGCCGATGGAGATGCGGTCCACGCCCGTGGCCGCAATCCAGCGCAGTTGGTCCAGGGCCACGCCGCCGGAGACCTCCAGCAGCGCACGCCCGCCGTTCAGCGCCACGGCCTCGCGCATCATGGCCTCGCTGAAGTTGTCCAGCAGCACGCTGGTGGCGCCAGCGTCCAGGGCCTCGCGCAGCTCGGCGATGGATTCGACCTCGATCTGGATGTCCACGCCCGCCTGCAGCGCCTGGGCGGCCCGCAGCGCGGCGCCCACGCCGCCCGCGGCAGCGATGTGGTTCTCCTTGATCAGGATGCCATGGTAGAGGGCCAGGCGCTGGTTGGCGCCACCGCCCACGCGCACGGCGTACTTCTGGGCCAGACGCAGGCCCGGCAGGGTCTTGCGGGTGTCCAGCACGGCGCAGCCGCGCGCACTGGGGCTGGCGCCCGCGATGGCGTCCACGTGCTGGCGGGTCAGCGTGGCCGTGGCCGAGAGCAGCTGGAGGAAGTTCAGCGCGGGCCGCTCGGCGCTGAGCAGGGCTCGGCCGTCGGCCACGATGTGGCAGACCAGGGAGTCGGCCTGCATGCTGGCGCCTTCCTCGTAGCACCAGTCGATGCGGCTGGCGGGGTCCAGGGCCCTGAACACGCCCTCGAACCAGTCGCGGCCGCACAGCACGGCGCCTTCTCGGACCCGCACATGGGCCTTGACCTGCCGCCCGGCCGGCACCAGGCGGGCTGTCCAGTCGCAGCGGCCGATGTCCTCGAACAGGGCATCGTGGATATTGCGCTCGCGCGCTTCTTGCAGGGTTTCGTCGTGGTCGAACATGGCAGGGGGCAGGGAAGGCGGGGAGAACGCGCCAGCGTCCATCGTCATTCGGCAGGGCCGATTGTCAGGGTGAGGGCGCCCAGGCCGGCGATCTCGCCCTCCAGGCGGTCGCCCGGGCCCACGGGACCCACACCGTCCGGGGTGCCGGTGTAGATGAGGTCACCGGGCTTCAGGTGGTAGAACTGCGACAGATTGGCCACGATCTCGGCGACGTTCCAGATCATGTCGGCCAGGTCGCCGCGCTGCTTCTGCACGCCATTGACGGACAGCGTGATGGCGCCGGCGTCCATGGGACCGCATTCGGCCGCGCGCACCAGCTCGCCCAGCACGGCGGACTGCTCGAAGCCCTTGGCAACGTCCCAGGGCCGGCCGGCCTTCTTGGCCTCGGCCTGCAGGTCGCGGCGGGTCATGTCCAGGCCCGGTGCAAAACCCCAGATGGCGGCGCGCGCCACCTCGGGGCTCACCCGGAACACCGGCGCGCCCATTGCGATCGCCAACTCCATCTCGTAGTGGTAGTCCCGGGTGCCGGGTGGGTAGGGCACCGTGGCGCCGCTGGCCACCAGGGCCGAGGCCGGCTTGGTGAAGTAGAAGGGCGGCTCGCGGCTCGGGTCACCGCCCATCTCGCGGGCATGGGCCGCGTAGTTGCGACCCACGCAGAAGATGCGCGAGACGGCATAGCGCCGGTCAGTGCCGCGCACCGCGGCGCTGGGCTGCTCGGGAGGAGTGAAGATGTAGGCGCTGTTCATGGAGCATGGCCTCTGCGATGAAGCCCGCAGCATACAAGGAGGGCGCAGCAGGGCAGAGGCCCCGCCGGTGAAATCCCCGGGGATTCTTGGCGATGCCCGCGCCATGGTTTAGGGTTGCGCCATGTCAAGAATGCTCCCTGCACTCCCCGCCGCCTGGCGGCGTGCCAGCCCCGTGTGGCTGGCCGCCCTGGCCATCCTGGGCGGTTGCGCCAGCCGCGCGCCCCTGCCCTCGCCCGGCAGCCCGCCCTCGCGGGCGCCCGCTTCCGACCGCGACGGTCCCGAGGCCCAGGTGCCACCCAACCTGATGCAGGTGCCCGACGCCGAGCCGCGCCTGGAGCCCATCCGCAAGGGGGGGCCCAACAAGCCTTACGAGGCTCTGGGCCAGCGCTACGAGCCCATGACCCAGGATGCACCACTCGCCGAGCGTGGCCTGGCCTCCTGGTACGGGCGCAAGTTCCACGGGCGCCCGACCTCCAGCGGCGAGCTCTACAACATGTACGCGATGACGGCGGCGCATGCCACCATGCCCATCCCCAGCTACGCGCGGGTGCGCAATCCGGCCAACGGCCGCGAGGTCATCGTTCGCATCAACGACCGCGGCCCCTTCCACCCGGGGCGCATCGTGGACCTCAGCTACACGGCCGCGCTGAAGCTGGACATCCTGCGCGGCGTGACGCCAGTGGAGGTGGAGCGGATCACCTACGAGGACATCCGCACAGGCGCCTGGCAGCGTCGCGACGAAGGCTTGCGCCTGGCTCAGGCGCGGGACGGGCGTTCCGGGGCAACACCTGCCCCCGTCGCCCCGCCCTTCGGGGCAACAACTGCTGCGGTGCCACCCTCTGCAACGTCCGCAACCACGACCGCAACCACGACCGCACCGCTCCTGCCGCAAGACCTGACCCCGACGCCGGCCGCCGAGGCCCAGACCCCGCCCATTGCCGAGGGCGGCGCAGCGCCCAGGGCCGCGAGCAGGGGCTTCTGGGTCCAGCTCGGGGCCTTCAGCCGAATGGACGGTGCCGAGGCCTTCCGGCAGCGGCTCAGCCAGGAACTGGACTGGCTGTCGCCCCTGCTGGCCATCTTCAAGGAGGCGCAGACCCACCGCCTCCAGGCCGGACCCTATGCCAGCCGTGAGGACGCACGCTCGGCCGCCGAGCGCATGCGGCAGGCCCTGGCGCTGACGCCCATGATCGTGGAGAGGCGCTGACACCACGCCTCCTGCTCAGAACCCTGGCCCTGCCGGGGACGCGGCGCTACAGTCGGCAGCACTGGTCCACCGAATCCGGAGCGTTGCCATGCAGTTCAGCAGCATCAAGAGTCGATTGATTCTGTTCTCAGCTCTGCTGATCGTCCTCCTGGGCATCAGTGGCTCCTGGAGCCTCTACGCACTGGGGCGCGTCAACGATGCCATGCAGACCGTCTACGAGGACCGTGTGGTGCCGCTCAAGCAGCTCAAGGTCGTCTCGGACGCCTACGCGGTCAACATCGTGGACACCACACACAAGGTCCGCGCCGGCACCGTCGAAATGGGCGCCGCCTTGCGCCTGTTGGATGACGCCGAGCGCGACATCGCCAAGTACTGGGGCGAGTACATCGCCACGAAGATCGAAGGCAATGAAGCCGTGCTGCTGGCCAAGGCCAGGCCGCTGAAGGGCGCCGCCGAGGCCGCGGCAGCGAAGTTGCGCATCATCCTGGGCAAGCAGGACCGCGAGGCGCTGGAGATCTTCGCCACCAAGGAGATGTACCCGGCCATCGACCCCTTCACCGGTGCGGTGTCCGAGCTGGTGGACGAGCAGCTCAAGGTGGCCGAGCAGGAGTACCAGCAGAGCCAGGCGACCTACCGCCACTCCGTGATGATCGTGCTGCTGATCTTCGCCGTGGCCCTGGGCGCCGCGCTGGTGCTGGCCTGGCGCACCGTGGCCGCCATCATGCGGCCCCTGGGCGAGGCCCTGCGCCTGGCCGGTGCCATTCGCGAGCGCGACCTCAGCCAGCGCTCCGACCTGCAGGAGCGCAACGAGATTGGCCAGCTGCTGCAGGCCATGCGCGAGATGCAGCTGGGCCTGGTCGAGACCGTCCAGCAGATTCACCACAGCGCCGGGACGGTCTCCGGCGCCTCCAGCGAGATCTCGCAGGCCAGCCATGACCTCAGCACGCGCACCGAGGTGCAGGCCTCGGCTTTGCAGCAGACCGCCGCCTCCATGGACGAAATGGCGGCCGCGGTGAAGAACAACGCGGCCTCCGCCGAGCAGGCGAATGCGCTGGCCCACGAAGCCTCAGGCACGGCCGAACGCAGCGGCGAAGCCGTGGGGCGCGTGGTCAGCACGATGGACCAGATCAACAGCAGCTCCAAGAAGATCGCCGACATCATTGGCGTCATCGACGGCATCGCCTTCCAGACCAACATCCTGGCCCTGAACGCCGCCGTGGAAGCGGCCCGGGCCGGCGAGCAGGGGCGCGGCTTCGCGGTGGTGGCCGGCGAGGTGCGCACGCTGGCCCAGCGCAGCGCGCAGGCAGCCCGTGAGATCAAGGCCCTGATCGGCGAAAGCGTGGCCCAGGTCGAGAGCGGCGCGGTCGTTGCCGCCGAGGCGGGGCGCACCATGGGCGAGCTGGTCGAACAGGTGCAGCAGGTGACGGCCATGCTGGGTAATATCTCCACGGCTACGCGCGAGCAGAGTGCCGGCATCGCCCAGGTCAACATCGCCATCACGCAGCTGGACCACAACACCCAGCAGAACGCGGCGATGGTTGAGGAATCCACCGCCGCCGCGACCAGCCTGGCCCAGCAGGCCCAGGCGCTGGCGGGCATCGTGGGCTCCTTCCGCCTGAGATGAGGCGGTCGGAACGCTGCCGGGTTCAGCGACCGCCGGTGACGTCCAGCATCGTGCCGGTGGTGTAGCTGGCGGCCTCGGACAGCAGCCAGACGATGGCCTCGGCCACCTCTTCGGAGCGTCCCAGGCGTTGCATGGGAATGCCGGCGGCGGCCGCGGCCAGCTCTTCGCTCATGCCGCTGTCAGCGTGGATGTCGGTGGCAATGATGCCGGGGCGCACGCCGTTGACGCGCACGCCCTCTGCCGCCACCTCGCGGGCCAGGCCCACGGTGAAGGCCTCGATGGCCGCCTTGCTCGCGGCATAGTCCACGTAGAGCCCTGGCGAGCCCAGCAGCGCCGCGCGCGAGGACAGGTTGACGATGGCCCCACCCGCCCCGCCGTGAGCCCGGCTCATGCGCTTCACCGCCTCGCGGGCACACAGCAGGCTGCCCATCACGTTGACCGCGAAGACTCGTTGCCAGCGCTCGGGCTCCATCTCGTCCAGCCGGGCTTTGGGGGCCACGACGCCGGCGTTGTTGACCAGGCCCCACAGCGGACCGGCCTGCTGGTCCAGGCGCTGGAACAGCGCCAACACCTGGGCTGGGTCCGCCACATCAGCCTGCAGCAGATGGGCCTGGGCGCCCAGGGCCCGGACCTGCTGGGCGACACGCTCGGCGGCGGCGGCTTCGCGGTGGTAGTTGAGGACCACATCATGGCCGGCCTGGGCGCATCGCAAGGCGGTTGCAGCGCCGATGCCACGGCTGGCGCCGGTGATCAAGATGATTTTGCGCATGGGACTCATTGTGGGTTCAAACGGATAGGATCAGCGGGGCCAATCTCTGGGAAGATGGCTTGCCTTGCCCTGCGTCCGTCCCCGGCCTGCCCTGCAACGCATGATCGAACTGGATTCCAACACCCTGCTCCTGGTCAACGCCCTGTTCGGCGCGCTGGCGGTGGGCGTCTGGTTGCTGCTGGCCTTCCCCTTTCGCATCGCCCGCCAGGCCTGCGTGCTGCTGGCGGGGGCGCAGGCCATCATGCTGCCGCCACTGCTGGCCGGGCCCGGACCGTTCCAGGCGCTGGCTGGCATCTGCGCCCTGCTGGCCCTGGGGATGCTGAGCATGGGCTTGCGCCAGCTGCTGCGCCTGCGCCAGCAGCGTCTGGACCTGCTGGCTCTGCTGGCCCTGGGCCTGTTCGCCGACCTGGCTCGGCTGTCCGGCCTGCCGACGGGCATGGCCTCTGCCGTCACCTCCATGAGCATGGCCGCGCTGTGCCTGCTGGCCGGTCGCGACCTGCTGCTGGGCAGCCTGGGCCTGGCGGGCTGGCTGCGCATGGGGCTGGTGGCGCCCTATGCGCTGATGAGCTGTTTCCTGCTGCTGCGTGGCATTGCGCTGACCCAGCCGGAGCCGGGCTCAGGCTGGCTGCTGCAGGATCCGCGCCAGCATGCCGGCCTGGCCGCAGCGTGGCTGGTGCTGGTCATGTCCATCTCCGGCGGCCTGATCGCCTTGTTGCTGAGCCGGCTGATCCAGCGCATCGAGTCCCTGACCCGTCACGATCCCCTGACCGGCCTGTGCAACCGGCGGGAACTGGGGGAGCAGTTGCTGAAGCAGCAGCTCAGGGCCCAGCGCGGCCGCAGCCATGCCCTGCTGATGCTGGACCTCGACCATTTCAAGCGCATCAACGACGAGCTGGGCCACGCCGCCGGCGATGCCGCCCTGCGCCACGTGGCGCGTCTGCTGCAGGCTTCCCTGCGCGAGCAGGACTGTGCGGCCCGCTTTGGCGGTGAAGAATTCGTGCTGCTGCTGCCGGACACGCCCCTGGCCGGTGCCCAAGCCCTGGCCGAACGCCTGCGTGCCGCGTTGGCCTCCAGCGTCTGGAGCTGGCAGGGGCGGCACTGGCCGCTGACGGCCAGCCTGGGTCTGGCGATGGCAGCCCCGGGGCGTTTCACTGATGCGCTGCTGGAGGCGGCCGACCGGGCCATGTACCAAGCCAAGGCCCAGGGTCGCAACCGCGTGTGCCTGGCCCCGCCTCCGGAGGGCACGGCATGCTGAGTGTCAGTGCCCAGACCCTGTTGGCCGCCACCGTGCTGGTGCTGCTGATCGCCTGCGTGCTGTGGAGCGTCTTCGCCTTCGGTCTGAAGCTGCAGCCCCGGGCGTCCAAGGGCATGGCTGCCGCCAATTTGCTGCTGGCCGCGGCCCTGCTGCTGAGCGGCCTGCCGGGCGAGTTGGAGCAGCCCTGGCTGAGCGTTTATGCGGCCGACCTCGCCGGCACCGCTGCCTTCGCCCTGCTGAGTCTGGTGCCGGCCTGGATGGGTGAGGAGCGGCCGCCCTGGCGCTGGTCCCTGGCTCTGGTCGCGCTGGCCCTGCTGCTGATGCCCGGCTTTCTGCTGGGCTGGCCGATGCGCTGGCATGGGGCGGTGCTCTATGGCATCCAGGCACCCCTGCTGGGCCTGGCCGCCTGGCAGTCCTACCGGCTGGTTCGTAGTCGCACACGGCAGTCCTTCTCCCTGGCCCTGAGCCTGCCGCTGGGGGCGATGACCCTGCTGCTGGTCGCCCGCGCCATCGAGCCTCTGCTGTGGCCGGGCAACACGCCGGACCTGCGCTCCGGCAGCGGCTTCAACGTGGCCTGGCTGTGGGCCGGCCTGGTGCTGGGCATGGTGGTCAACTCGGTGGTGGCCTTCCTGCTGCTGGCGCAACTGATCCTGCGCATCCGCAACCTGACCCTGTTTGACCCGCTCACTGCCGCGCTGAACCGCCGCGCCATGGGCTGCGCGATGGAGCAGGCCCATGCGCGCTGGAGGCGCGGCGAGCCCTATGCCCTGGTGCTGCTGGACATGGACCATTTCAAGTCGATCAACGACTCCCTGGGGCATGGCGCCGGAGACCTGGCGCTCAAGGGCCTGGTCGCTGCGCTCAAGCCCTGCGTGCGTGACGCCGATGCCCTGGGCCGCTGGGGCGGAGAGGAGTTCCTCATTCTGCTGTGCGACACCGGTCTGGCCGGCGCGGCTCTGGTGGCCGAGCGCATGCGCTCCAACCTCGAGGCCCAGCCCCTGCTGTGGCGGGGCGACCAGCGTCGCCTGACGGCCAGCTTCGGCATCGCCGAGGTCCTTCCCGGCGATGACAGCCCAGAGGCGGTGCTGACGCGGGCTGACCAGGGCCTCTACCAGGCCAAGCGGCAGGGGCGCAACCTGGTGCAGTCGCGGGAGTGAGGCCCGCGCGGCCGGTGCTCAGGCCAGGGCGACGCGGTTGCGGCCCAGGTGCTTGGCGCGATACATGGCGGCGTCGGCGCGGCTGATCAGCAGGTCGGTGGAATAGGGCGGGGCGCTGGCCAGGCCTATGCTCAGCGTGACCTCCAGCCCGGGGGACAGGTCTTGCCAGTTGTGCGCCTCCACGCTCTGGCGCAGGCGCTCGCAGACCTCGAAGGCGCGGTCCGCCACGGTGTCCGGCAGCACGGCCAGGAACTCCTCGCCGCCATAGCGCAGCAGCAGGTCGCTGCCCCGGGTGTTCTCGCGCAGCAGCTGGGCCAACTGCTGCAGCACGGCGTCGCCAATGGCATGGCCATGCTGATCGTTGATGCGCTTGAAATGATCGGCGTCGATCAGGGCCAGCGTCAGCGGCCGGTGCTGCTGCTCGCAGTCCATGATCAGGGCGGGCATGCGCGCCTCCAGGAAGCGGCGGTTGCCCAGGCCGGTGAGCGGGTCGCGCTGGACATGGGCTTCCAGCTCCTGCGTGCGTGCGGTCAGGGCATCGACCTTGCGGTGGGCCTGGTCGGCTGCGGCCCGGGCCTGCTCGGCCTCCAGGCGGCTGACGAAGAAGCGTGACTGCGCCATCAGCTGGGCCACGCTGCGCCGGCGCTCCAGGCGCTGGAACGCTTCCAGGTGGTGCAGGGCCTCGTCCAGATTGCCCTCCGCCTTCGCGCAGCGGTAGGCCACGCGGTGCAGGCGCAGGGCCTGGTAGCTGTTGAACAGCACAGTGGTCTCGTCCTGCACCGCCAGCACATGGGACCAGGCGCGGGGCAGGTCGTCCTGCGCCAGGGCCATCTCGGCCAGGTTGCAGTGCACCCGGCCGGCCAGGGCGTCGAACTGCCGCGCCTGGGCTTGCGCCAGGGCGGCGCGCAGATAGGGCTCGGCCTCGCCCAGCTCGCCCAGCAGCAGCAGGACCTCGCCGAGGTTGCTGTCGGTCAGGGCCAGGGCGTAGAGCTCGCCCAGTTGGCGGGCATGCGGGCGCACCTCGCGGCCGTAATGGAGCGCACGCTGCAACGCCTCCTGGCACGCCTTCTCGTGGCCGCTGTCGCGCATCAGGTGGTACTCGCCCAGCGCCGTGGTGCACAGGTTGTTGAGGGTGATGACGCGCTCGTAGGCGGTGGCCTCGTCGTGCACCAGGGCGGCGGCCTCGTTCATCAGGCGCTCGGCCTGCCAGGGGTCCCCCATGCGCTCGAAGCAGGCACCCAGCGCATTGAGCGCGGCGGCGAGTACGCGCTTGTCGCCCAGGGTGCGGGCCAGCTCGTGGCACTCGTTGGCGCAGTTGAGTCCGGTGTCGAAGTCGCCCAGCTCCGAGGCAGCCAGGCTGGTCCAGCGCAGCAACTCGCACAAAGGGGCGCCGGCCCCCAGCGGGCGCATGAGGGTCTGCACTTCCTGCGAGAGCTCCAGCATTTCCTGCAGCTCGCCGCGCCGGTAATGGAAGTAGACGCGCAGGCGCCCCGCCTCGATCTGCTCGCTCAGAAAACCCAGCTGCCGGGCATGAGTCCAGGCCTCGGCCGCCCGCGCGAGGCCCAGCTCCAGCGTGGCCTCATGCTGGGCATCGCGGGCCTCCTTGAGGCACTGGGTCAGGCGTTCGGTCAGGGCAGTGGGCATCGCGCGTCGGCTTCAACAGTAATGAAGCGAAGCCAGCTAGCGTAGCCGAAACTGCCGGCCTACCGGCGTGCTGACATCACGTTTACGATGCGGCCGGCAGTCGGTTTGCCTTCTTTTTCACGCAGGTGACAGGGTGGGCGGCCGGGCAGGGGGGCTCAGCGGTGTGTGGGCATCGCGAACTGGGCGCCCTTGGGCGCGCTGGCGGGCCAGCGCTGCATCACGCTCTTTTGCTTTGTGTAGAAGCGCACGCCTTCCTCGCCGTAGGCGTGCATGTCGCCGAAGAGGCTCTTCTTCCAGCCGCCGAAGCCATGCCAGGCCATGGGCACGGGGATGGGCACGTTGATGCCGACCATGCCCACCTGGATGCGCCGCGCGAACTCGCGGGCCACGTTGCCGTCGCTGGTGAAGCAGGCGACGCCGTTGCCGAACTCATGCGCGTTGACCAGCTCCACGGCGGTGGCGAAGTCGGGCACGCGCACGCAGGCCAGCACGGGCCCGAAGATCTCTTCGCGGTAGATGCGCATATCGGACGTGACATGGTCGAACAGGGTGCCGCCCGTGAAGAAGCCGCCCTCATGGCCGGCGACCTGGTGACCGCGCCCGTCCACCACCAACTGAGCGCCCTCGGCCACGCCCAGGGCGATGTAGCCCTCGATGCGCTCGCGGGCCTCGCGGGTCACGATGGGACCCATCTCGGCCGCCGGGTCCATGCCGTTGCGGACCACCAGGCTGCGGGTGCGCTCGGCCAGGCGGGGCATGATGCGGTCTGCCGCCTCGCCCACCAGCACCGCCACCGAGATGGCCATGCAGCGCTCGCCCGCCGAGCCGTAGGCAGCGCCGACGAGCGCGTCGATGGCCTGGTCGATGTCGGCGTCAGGCATCACCACCATGTGGTTCTTGGCCCCGCCCAGGGCCTGGACGCGCTTGCCCTGAGAGGCGCCCGTCTCGTAGATGTACTGGGCGATGGGCGTGGAGCCGACGAAGCTCAGCGCCTTGACGTCCGGGTGGTGCAACAGGGCATCGACCACGGTCTTGTCCCCCTGCACGACGCTGAAGACGCCGTCGGGCAGGCCAGCTTCCTTGAGCAGTTCGGCCACGAAGAGGCTCGGGGAGGGATCCCGTTCGCTGGGCTTGAGGACGAAGGCATTGCCGCAGGCCAGGGCCACCGGTGCCATCCACATGGGCACCATGAAGGGGAAGTTGAAGGGCGTGACGCCGGCCACCACGCCCAGGGGCTGGCGCATCGTCCAGTTGTCGATGCCATTGGAGACCTGCTCCGTGAAGTCGCCCTTGAGCAGCTGCGGGATGCCGCAGGCGAACTCGACGATGTCAATGCCTCGCGCTACCTCGCCCTGGGCATCGCTGAAGATCTTGCCATGCTCGGCGGTGATCATGGCGGCCAGAGTGTCGTGGTGACGGTGCAGCAGCTCCAGGAACTTGAACATCACGCGGGCGCGGCGCAGCGGGGGGGTGTCCGCCCAGGCGGGGAAGGCGGCTTGGGCGGCGGCCACGGCGGCCTGCACGTCCTCGACCGTGCCCAGCTGCACCTGGCGGGCGACGGTGCCAGTGGCCGGGTTGTAGACCGGCTGGCGGCGGTCGCCGCGGGCGGCCACGCGCTGGCCGGCAATGAAGTGGCCCAGCTCGCGGGCGTCGGTGTAGGCGGGGGTGCTCATGGGGGCGCTCCGGGGACGATGTGGAAGCCGGCGCAGGACCGGCCGGAATGCAGGCAGTCTAGGGACCGGCTCCCGGCCTGCCTAGGCCAATGGGCTGACTTCATTGTTCAGTAATATGAACAATCCAGTGCAGCGCCCCCCGAGGTCCCATGACGAAATCCTCCTCACTCTCTGCCTCACAGCCGGCCTCCCGCGCCCCCGCCCGCGAGGAGCAGCAGTGGGTGCAGCTGCAGGCCCTGGTGGCCGTGGCGCGGCTGGGCAGTTTCACGCAGGCGGCGCAGCGCCTGGGGCTCTCCAAGGCGGCGGTGAGCCAGCGCATCGCGGAGTTGGAGCGGCACCTGGGCCAGCAGCTGGTCCAGCGCAGCACGCGCTCGGTGCGACTCAGCGAGGCCGGCAGGCGCCTGGTCGAGCAGGCCGAGCCCGGGCTGCAGTTGCTCAGCCGCAGCCTCAGCGAGGCACGCGAGGCCGCCGGCACGCCGCGTGGCCTGCTGCGGGTTACCGCACCGGTGGCCCTGGGGCGCCAGCACATCGCGCCGGCCCTCCCGACTTTCTTCGCCAACTATCCGGAGATCCGTATCGAGCTGGACCTGTCTGACCGCCTGGCCGCGCTGGCACAGGAAGGCTTCGATCTGGCCATCCGCCACACCAGCCGGCCGCCGGACACCCACGTGGCCTTCAAGCTCTGCGCCTCGCAGGCTCTGCTGGTGGGCAGCCCGGCCTACCTGGCGCGGGCCGGGCGGCCCCAGCATCCGGCAGAGCTGGCCGCGCATGCCTGCCTGCCCTATTTGCGGCCGGGGCCGGCGCAATGGTTTTTCGCCCGCGGCAAGGGGGAATCGACTGAGCGGGTGCGTGTGCCAGTGCAGGGCCTGCTGCGGGCTGGCAACAGCGAGGTGCTGCGCGAGGCCGCCCTGGCCGGCCTGGGCCTGGCCCTGCTGCCCGACTTCAGCGCCCGCGACGCCATGCGTCAGGGCCTGCTGGAGCTTGTGTTGCCGGCCTGGCGCCCCATCGACTTCTTCGGCGAAGCCATTTACGCCATCCACCCCTGGAGCGGCCACACGCCGCAGTCGGTGCGGCTGCTGGTGGAGCACCTGCGCCAGCGCCTGCACGAGGGCTTCGAGTGAGCCGTAGCGGCGGCCTGCGCAAAAAAACGCCCAAGCACTTGCATGCTTGGGCGAATAAGTCCTTGGGTAAGGACGTCGTTGGGATCCGTGCTGGCCCTGAGGCCGGCATGGCTGCAACTCTAGGGTTGCCACTGAGGGCTCGCTATCCCTACTTAGTGGGATGAGACCCCTTATTGGCAAGGAGATGTTTCAAATCCCCTCAAACCAGTGGGTGGCCTGAGACAGGGCCTCCTGGTCTGCGCGGACGGCCTCGGGCGCACCGCCCTTGCCCCACAGGGCGCCCATCCACTGCATGCCCAGGAATTCGGCGCACAGCCGGGTGCTGTCCATCATGGGTTGGGCCTTGGCGCGGTCACCGCTGGTGGTGACCAGCCACAGGCGGCGGCCGGCCATGCGCGCCTTGAAGTCCAGGCCGGGCACGCGCATCCAGGCGCTGAAGTGGTCCAGGTAGAGCTTCACGGTGGCGGGCAGGCTGTACCAGTAGACCGGCGCGACCAGCACCAGATCGGTGGCGGCCAGGGTGGCGTCCAGCAGTTGGCGGGCGTCGCCTTCGGGCATGGGATAGCTGCCGATGTCGTGGCGGTGATCGACGAAGGGCGGCAGCGCATGGTCGGCCAGGCGCAGCCACTGCTGGCTGGCGCTGGCGGGCAGGTGCTCGGCGGCGGCCCGGGCCAGGGCCTCGGTGTTGCCGACGATGCCGGGCACGCGGGTGCTGGCGGTGAGGAAGAGGAAGTGGCGGGCGGAGTCGCTCATGGGGTGATGCTGCTGGGCCTGGACGAGAGAGGGGTGGGGGGGCCGCCACCGGCGGCGCTGCCGGGATTGTGGAGCGCGCGGGCCGCCTCTGCTCGGGCCTGGGACAAAGCCCTCGCAGCAGTCCACGCGCCGGATAATGGGGGCATGAGCACCTCCAAGCCGCGCAAGCCCTCCGCCCCCCATTCCGCCGCTTCCACGGGAAGCCCGAGGTCACGGCGCCCGGCAGGCGCGCCGGGGGCAAGGTCGGAGGCCCGCAAGCCCGGGGGGCCTGCGCGACCTGCAGTGCCGGGCCCTGCAGCACCCGCTCCGCGTCCTGCGGCTGCCCCCCGTCCACGGCCTGATGAACCCCTGTCTGAGCATGACATGGAGCGCCTTCAGGACCTGCTGGACGCCGTGCCTGCGCCGCTGGAGCCCCTGGACATCAGCATGCTGGACGGCTACCTCGTGGGCGTGCTGCTGCAGCCGAGGCCCGTACCCTTTGCCGACTGGGCGCCTTTCGTGCTGGACGCTGACGGCCGCCAGCCGCCGCGCGCCTACGACGGCGAGGCGCTCTTTTCTCTGGTGCGCCGGCGCCATCGCGAGCTCAACACGGCCATCGCCGAGCGCCAGTGGTTCGACCCCTGGGTCTTCGAGCTGGACGAGGATGCCGAACCTGCCGAAGTCGTCTACGCCTGGGTCGCGGGCTTTGCCCTGGCCTCCGAGCATTTCCCCGAGCTGATGGAGGAAGAGGCCTCCGAGCTGCTGGAGCCGCTGGCTCAGCTCTACATGCACCTTGACCCGGACGACCTGGAAGATGCCGAGGAGCTGCTCGAGGAGATCGAATCCCTGGAGCCGCCCAGTGACGTGGCCGAGGCGGTGGAGTGCCTGGTGCGCGCCAGCCTGCTGTTGGCCGACGTGACGCGCCCGCTCAAAAGCACCCAGCCGGCCGGGCGCCCGGGTGCCCCGCGCCGGCCGGGGCCTGGTGGCCGTGGCGGCCCTCCGCGGCGCCACTGAGCCCAGGCGCTTGCGGCGCCTGCGCCCCGGGCGCGCTCAGTTCAGCGGCTTGCCTTCGCCCACCTGGCGCTTCATCCACTGGCTCATCTCCCACAGCGTGTGACCGATGGACTCGCGCGCGCTGTAGCCATGGCCTTCGAAGGGCAGTGACACGTAGCGCACCTGACCGCCCGTGCCTGCCAGTGCCTGGTACAGGCGCTGGCTCTGGACGGGGAAGGTGCCGGGGTTGTCGTCGCTGTCGCCATGGATCAGCAGCAGCGGCTCCTTGAGCTTGTCGGCGTAGTTGAAGGGCGAGAGCTTCTGATAGACGTGCTGCGCCTCCCAGTAGGTGCGCTGCTCGCTCTGGAAGCCGAAGGGCGTCAGCGAGCGGTTGTAGGCGCCGCTGCGGGCGATGCCGGCCTTGAAGAGATCGGTGTGGGCCAGCAGGTTGGCCGTCATGAAGGCGCCATAGCTGTGGCCGCCCACCACCATGTGATCGCGTGAGCTGACGCCCAGCTCGACGGCCTTGTCGATGATGGCCTGCGCATTGCTGGTGATCTGGGCGATGAAACTGTCGTTGACGGTTTTGGGCTCGCCCACCACGGGCATGGTGGCATCCATCAGCACCACATAGCCCTCCAACAGCAGCATCAGGGGACTGCTGGCACCGAACCTGGTGAAGCGATTGCCCGAGCCGCTGACCTGGCCGGCCACCGAGGCGTCCGTGAACTCCAGCGGATAGGCCCAGACGAAGGTCGGGCGGCGCTCGCCGGCCTGGTAGCCCGGCGGCTTGTAGAGCCAGAAGGACAGTTCCACGCCGTCGGCGCGCTTGAACTTCACCAGCTCGCGCTGGATGTCACGCAGCTGCGGGGCCGGATCGGTGTAGCTCGTGAGTGTCTGCATCTGCGCCAGCTCGGGCCCGCTGCGCAGTACCAGCTGAGGCACCTCGCTGGCGCTTTCGCGGCTGAACAGCACGCGCGAGCCCTGGGTGTCGAGCACCGCCAACGGCCGCTCGTAATGGCTGCCGCCGGCACGGTAGAGGCGCTGAACCTTGCCGTCGGATAGCTGCATGCGGTCCAGGAAGGGGCGCTCGCCCTCGGGGCTCGCGCCGGCGCCGATCAGCCACAGCGACCCCTCGTCCACGCGCAGCGCCTGGCGGCCATTGGCCTGCAGGCGGCGCAGGGGCTGGCCGATGTCCTTGTAGCGGTCGCGCAGCGAGCGTTCGCTGAGCAGGCGGGCGGGGGCCGGCGCGGGGCCGAGGTCCAGCAGGCTCATGCGCATCCACTGGCGATCGCGGTCGATATCGGCCTGCACGGCCTGGCGCCCCCCCTCGAGGAACTCCATCATCGAGACTCGGCCCACGCTGCGGTGCAGCTCCTGCGGCTCACCCGTGTAGGGCGCGGCCAGGCGCATCAGGCGGTCGCGGTGCTCGGCCTTGCGGCGCGGATCACCACCGTCCAGGGCCTCGATCCAGTACAGCGCAGCATCCGCGCCGGGCGATGCGGTGTAGCGGCGGGGGCCCGTGATCACGCCGTCCACCGGCACGTCCTTCTTCAGTGCGACCGGCGCCAGGGCGCGCAGCACGCGGCCCTCGGCGTCGCGCAGCTCGACCTCGCGGCCGAAGTCCTCCCAGGTGACCTGGTAGCTGAAGGGCGCACGCAGGCGCTCGGTCAAGACCTGACCCTGCGTGCCGGCGGCCTGGATCGAGGCGAAGAGGCCCGGCTCGCCCAAGGCCTGCAGCTGGCCGGTCCGCAAGTTCACGCGCGTCAGCTGGGAACGGGCGTAGTGGGCGAAGACGGCCTCGTCCTGGGCGTTCTTCAGCAGGTCCTGCAGGGTGCGCTCAGGCGACTGCCGGCCCATGGACTCCTGCACCGTGGGGCCGTCCGGAGCTTCGAAGCGCGGCGCTGCGCCGAGCGTGGGCGGGACGGCCAGCACCAGCAGGGTGTCGGGGCCTTGCCAGGCCACGTCCTGCTCCAGCACGGTGTTGAGCCGCAGCCCGGTCAACTGCTTCAGCTGGCCTGTCGCGGCCTGGCCCGTCCACAGCTCCACGCCGCTCTGCGTGCGGCGATTCAGCAGGAAATGCCGGCCATCGGGAGACCAGCGCAGATGGTGAAAGCCGCCACCGGGGGGCAGGGCGACCGGGCGCTCGGCCCCGCCGTCCAGCGGACGCAGGACCAGCGACTCCAGCGAGGGCATGCTCAGCAGGGGCGCATGAGCAGCCGGGTCGATGCGCATGCCGGCCAGCTTGAGCGCCGGTCGTGCCAGGTCCGCCACCTGGCGGTAGCGCTGGCTGCGCTGCACGGCCAGGGTCTTCTGGTCCGGCGACAGACTGTGGGCGGGCAGGCCGGGGGAGTCCAGCACGGCGCGCAGGGCCGGGCTGGGTTGCTGGTACTGGGTCACGGCGCTGGCGGCCGCGGTGCTGTCGGCTGCGAGGGCCTGCATGGGCATCAGCGCACTGAAGGCCAGGGCGATTGCCAGGCTCAGCGGGGCCGTCGAAGGACGGTGAGGACGGATCATGACTTCAAGGTTTCCGTGGAGAGGTCGCGCACAGGAGGGGCTTGGACAGCTGAATCATCAGCGTGCCCGTCAGGTCGTTGGGGCCCTGGTCGGTCTGCGCATAGCCGTGGCGGCCGTACAGCGCGATCAGCGGCCGGTTGGTGGACGAGGTCCAGGTGCAACACTTCGGCAGGCCCTGGGCGAGGAACCAGTCTTCGGCACAACGCAGCAGCCGGGTGGCCAGGCCGGCGCGCCGGTGGGTGGGCCAGACGAAGGTGGTGGAGATGAGCCCGAAGCGCGCCACGACTGGCCCTTCGATGCGGAAGATGGTGTGGGCCAGGACCTCGCCTCGCGCATCGACGGCCAGCACGACGCGGGCCTGGGTCTGGGCCGGATCCAGGTGCCAGCGCACGCGATCGCGCAGCCAGTCCAGGGAGTACATCGCCGTGCCGCGGGCCTCGCCCTCGACCTCGATGAGGGTCTGGCGCATGCCCTGGGCGACCCGATCGATCTCGTCGTGGCGGGCGGGGTCCAGGTCGCGGAGCAGGGCGTTCTGCATGGTCGGCGGTGCGTGGCTAAGCCTTGCAATCTAGCAGGGACGGCGGCGCACCTGCAGAGGGTCAGGACGGGGTGTTGAACAGGCGCGCGGCGTGCAGTCCCAGTCCGCTGGCTACCGAGGCGAAGGCATCGCCCTGGATTCGGCGGGCCGCGGGGTAGTCGGCCGCGATGCGCTCGGCCAGGGGCAGCAGGCCGGTGGAGCCGCCGGTGAAGTAGAGGGCGTCGATCTGCTCGGGCCGCAGGCCTGCCAGGGCCACAGTCTCGCGGCCGGCCGCGGCGATGCGCTCGATGTCCCGGCCCAGGGCCTGCTGCGCCCCCTCGGCGCTGAAGCCGACGGCCAGGCCAGGCTCGATCAGACCCAGGTCCACCGAAACCTCGCCGCCGGCCGCCACGGCGATCTTGGCATCCTCGGCGCGGCCGGCCAGCTCATGGCCCATGCGGTCTTCCAGCACCGTCATGAGACGGTCGTGGTGGCGCGTGTCGCCGTAGAAGCTGCGCATGCCGCGTAGCTCGGCCACGCGCAGCGGGCTGTAGACGGTGTTGATCAGGTGCCAGGTGGCCAGGTCGAAGTAGACGCCGCTGGGCACCTCGCGCGGGGTCTGGCCGGGCTTGGCCGGCCCCAGGCTGCGATAGCCGAATTCCGGCAGGATGGCGGCCAGCTCCACGTGGCGATCGAAGTCGGTGCCGGCGATGTGGACGCCGTGGCTGGCCAGGATGTCCTCGCGGCGGTCCAGGCGCGCCATGCGCTCCGGGCCTACACGCACCACCGAGAAGTCCGAGGTGCCGCCGCCGATGTCGGCCACCAGGACCCGCTGCTCGCGCGGCGCCTGGCGCTCGTAGTCGAAGGCCGCGGCGATGGGCTCGAACTGGAAGTGGATGTCGGTGAAGCCCACCGCGCGGGCGGCGGCCTCCAGAGAGGCCTGGGCGGCGGCGTCGCGCGCGGGCTCGTCATCGACGAAGAAGACCGGGCGTCCCAGGACCACGTGCTCGATGGCATGGCCGGCGCTGGCCTCGGCCTGGCGCTTCAGGCGCTTGAGGTAGCCGGCCAGCATGTCGAAGTACTTCACACCGCGACCGCCGCCCACGTCCGTGGTCTGGTCGATCAGGGCCGAGCCCAGGATGCTCTTCATGGAGCGCATCAGGCGGCCGTCAGCCCCTTCCACATAGGCGGCCAGCGCGGCGCGGCCGAAGGCGCGGGGCGGGCCGTCGGCGTCATGGCGGCCTTCGGCGAAGTAGAAGACCGCCGTGGGCATGGTCAGCCGCCCGGCTTCGAGCTCCACCAGGCGCATGGGCCCGTTGCCGCCGCCTTCGTCGGGGATGGCGATGGCGGAATTGGAGGTGCCGAAGTCGATGGCACAGAAGCCAGTGGCGCGAGAGAAGGCAGACATGACAGCGCCCAGAAATGCAGAAGCGGGGCGCGGATTGTAGTCATGCCGCCCGTGCCGGCCCGGACCGGACCCGCAGGCGGGCCAGGCCGCCTCAGGCCGTGGCCATGCGCCGCGCGGGTGCGGCGGGCAGGGCGTCGCCGTAGAAGCCGAAGCCTTCCAGGGCGGGGCGCTTGCCGCTGAGCAGCTCGGCGAGGGCACGGCCGGAGCCGGCGCCATGCGTCCACCCCAGCGTGCCGTGGCCGGCGTTGAGCCAGAGGTTGGACACCTTCTTGGAGCGGCCGATGTAGGGGATGTTGGTCGGCGTGCTGGGGCGCAGGCCGGTCCAGTAGTTGCGCTCGCCGAGATCGGCCACGCCGGGGAAAAGCTCCTCGTAGCGCTTGACCAGGGCGTCGCAGCGCACGCGCGAGGTGGGCGTGTCCAGGCTGGTGTCCAGGCCCACCAGCTCGGCAGTGCCGGCGATGCGCACGTAGTCGCCCAGGCGGGAGATGGCGATCTTGCGGGTGTCGTCCAGCAGGCTGACCACGCTGGCCTGCTCGGGTTTCTTCAGGCGCAGGGTCGCCGAGTAGCCCTTGGCGGGATAGATGTTGAGGCACTCGCCCAGGGGCTTGAGCAGCTGGGGCGTGTACGAGGCCATGGCTGCGACGAAGGCATCGCCCTTCAGCACCGACTTCTGGCCACTGCGCACATGAGCGATCTGCGCGCCGCTGATGGCCTGGCCCTCGCGCTGCAGGGCAAGGATGTCGTGGCCGTACAGGAAGGTGGCGCCGCGTGCGACGCAGGCCTGGGCCAGCTTTTGCGTGAAGACGCGGGCGTCGCCTGATTCGTCGCTTGGAGTGAAGGTGCCGCCGAAGATGTTGTTGCCAAAGGCGCGCAGGGCGGGCTCGACCTTGAGCACCTCGTCGCGGCTCAGCACGCGGCGGTCCACACCATGGGCGCGCATCACCTCCGCGCCGGCGGCGCCGGCGTCGAAGTCGGCCTGGCTGGAGAAGAAGTGCAGGATGCCGCGCTCCAGGCGGTCGTACTCGATGCCCGTCTGCGCTACCAGGGACTTCAGCGATTCATGGCTGTAGCGGCCCAGGCGCACCAGTTGCTCCACATTGCGCTCGAAGGCGGCATTGGTGCACTGGGTCAGGAAGCTCAGGCCCCAGCGCCATTGGGCGACTTCCAGGCGCGGGCGGAACAGCAGGGGGGAGTCGTCGCGCAGCAGCCACTTGGCCACCTTGAAGGGCGCACCGGCATTGGCCCAGGGCTCGCAGAAGCTCACGGAGATCTGCGCGCCGTTGGCGAAGCTGGTCTCCATGGCTGCGTCTTCCTGGCGGTCGATCACGATCACCTCGTGCCCTTCCTCCAGCAGATACCAGGCGGTGGCGACGCCGATGATGCCTGCACCCAGAACGACGACTTTCATCTGTACTGCTCCTGCGAAGGAAGCCCGCGGGCGGGATTCCCGAATGATCGACGCTTGTGCGACCGAGTTGAAGGGGGGGAGAGGGCCGGAAACCGTCGCGGGCGTGAGGCTCGACACGGCTGGCGCATTGTCTGCAGCCTGACGCAAGTCAAGAAGCGCCATTCATATTTCTCGCGCTACATTAATTGGACTTATGAAAGACCTGGATTCAGCCGGACTGGACTGTCTCGCCGCTCTGGCGGACGAGCGCAGCTTCGAGCGTGCCGCCCAGCGCCTCAGCGTCACGCAGAGCGCGGTGTCCCAGCGCCTGCGCAGCCTTGAGGCTCAGGTCGGCCAGCTGCTGGTGGTGCGCTCCCGGCCCCTGCGCCTCACTGAGCCGGGCAAGGTGCTGCTGCGCTTCGCCCGCCAGCTCCAGGCTCTGCGCACCGACGTCGCCCGCGAGCTGGGCAGCCAGGTGACGCCGCACGAGCGTCTGCCCATCGCCGTCAATGCCGACAGCCTGGCGACCTGGGTCCTGCCTGCGCTGGACGACCTGGTGCAGCAGGGCCTGCGCGAAGGCTTCGGCCTGGAGCTGATCGTCGATGACCAGGATTTCACCCACGACTGGCTGCGCCAGGGCGAGGTGCTGGGCTGCGTCAGCACCGTCAAGCAGGCGCTGCGGGGCTGCGTGGTCCAGCCGCTGGGGGTGATGTCCTATGTGGCCGTGGCCAGCCCGGACTTCGTCGCCCGCCAGCTGCCTGCCGGCCTCAACGAGGCCAATTTTTCCCAACAGCCCTTCCTGGTCTTCAACCGCAAGGACGACAACCAGGTGCAATGGATCAGCAAGGCCTTCGGCGTGCGCCATCCACGCCTGAAGGAGCGCTATGTGCCGTCCAGCGACGCCATCGTGCGTGCCGCCTGCATGGGCTGGGGCATCGCGGTGGTGCCGGAGCTGCAGGTGCGCGAGCGGGTGCGCAAGCGGCAGCTGCAGCCCCTGCGGCCGGAGGTCAGCGTCGATCTGACGCTGTACTGGCATCAATGGAAGCTGGTCAGTGACGCGGCCCCAGCGCCCGGGCGCGTCGCGCTACTGGACCAGGTGGGACTAGCGCTCAGCGCCGGCGCCAAGGGGGCGCTCAAGTCGCTGCATCCGCGCCGCCGGTCCGCCGGCTAGGCGCGCGAGACCCCTCGGGCTGCCGGCTCGGCAGCAGGCATTCCCTTTCGGACGGGCCGGCCCAAGTTCACCGGGAATGCACGGATGACATCGGCAACAAAGCCATGCAGTTGCATCACTTTGAAAGCGCGTGAGTTTTTGCCAACTGCCTGTCGTTTTCCACCCAATTTGGGGGTATCTGCGGGCGCTGGGACGCGCACACTGGAACCCTGCGTGATCCAGCGCAATACGCGCTGAAAACGCGATGGAATCGGGCCTCCAGCCCGTTTCGCACCCAGCTGTTAGACGAGGTCCACCATGCGATTTGCCCCTGCCGCCGCGCTGCGTTTCTTCCGCCGTCAGCCCAGCAATCGCCCGGTCCAGGACCCGGCGGACATGGGCACGGCTTTCGGCCTTGAGGCGACCCTCGAGGACGAGGCTGACTCATTTCGACGCACCAGCGACTACCAGACCCTGGAATCGACCCAGACGGTGCCGGTGAATGGCAGCGAGTCGCCGCTGGCCTGGCTGCACCGGCGGGCCTAGCGCCGATCGGGAACCAGGCCTGCGCCGGCCGGCCTCGCCTGATGGCGGCGAGGGTGGCGCCGTCAGCGCACCAGCAGGACGGGCACGTCCGTCTGGCTCATGACCTTGGTGGCCACCGAGCCCAGCACCAGATTGCCCAGGGTGCCATGGCCGTGCGAGCCCATCAGCAGCAGGTCGAACTTGCCCTTGTTGGCGGCGGCACTGACGACCTCAGCGGCCGGACCCACCTTGCTGATGAACTCGGCGCGCACCTTCTGCTTCTCGAAGAAGGTCCGCACGGTCTTGAGCACCTTTTCGGCCTCATCGTCGTAGTAGGACTTGAGAACGGCCTTGTCCAGCACCGCCGCGGCGCGGGGCGGCACGGCAGGCACCGCATGCAGCACCGTGTATTGGTGGGCGCTGCCCAGCCATTCGTCGTGCGCAACCAGGTAAGCCAGCATGCGCTTGGTATAGGAACTGCCATCGACGGCCACCAGTATCTTCATGCCATATCTCCCCGCCTGCCCAGGCGTTTTGTGAATGAAGGTGAAGACTGCAGTCTGGCACAGACCCGGGGTCGCAGATTGACACATCTCAAGCGCCGGAGGCGGTTGGTCCGGTCTTCAGACCTCGGCGCAGCGCAGGGGATCGTAGTCCGCCGCCTCGCCCTTGCGGCCGTGCCCGCGCGCATTGCAGAGCACGCGGGTCTGACCCAGGGCGTGGCTCACGCGGTAGTCGTGGCGGCAATGCAGATGGCCGTGGATCCACAACTGCACGCCGGGCATCAGGGCCTCGTCGTCGTTGCAGAAGCTGGCCGTGCCGGGCTGCTTGCCGTAGCGCGGGTCGGCGCTCTTCAGGCTGGGGGCGAAGTGGGTGATGACCACGGTGGCGTCCGCCGACTCGCCGCCGGTCACCGGCAGCGTGCACTCCAGCCAGGCGCGGTTCTGCAGGCCCAGACGGCGCACGGCCTCGGCGTCGAAGGGCTGGCCATCCAGCCGGGCCGCCATGACCCGCTGGAAATAGCCGGCTGCCCGCATGGCGCGCTCGCGCTGGGCGCTGCCGAAGACATCGAAGTCGCTCCAGCGCGTGGAGCCCAGGAAGCGGATGCGGCGCCCGGCGGCGTCTTCCAGCACCAGGGCCTCGTCATCGAGCATGCGCAGTCCCAGGCGCTCGCATTCGCGTCGCAGGGCCGGGCCGGTCTCGCGGATCTCCCGCTGGTCATACTCGTGGTTGCCGGGCACGAAAAGCACCGGCACGGGCCAGCCCGCGAAGGCCGAGAGGCCGCGCCACGTGCTATCGACGTCACCGGCCAGGACCAGCAGCTCGGCGCCGGCGGCCGGCTGAGGTTCGAAGGCCTCGGTCTCCATGTGGAGGTCCGAGAGGATCTGCAGCTTCATGGGAGCCTCATGGCGACGGTCATGGCGACGGTCATGGCGACGGGCACGATGGCGTCATTGCTGCCATGCGAGCCCGCGCCAGGGCAGGCCTCCGGCGCTCAGTTGGCGCCGTGGCACTGCTTGTACTTGCGACCCGAGCCACAGGGGCAGGGATCGTTGCGGCCGACCTTGGGCGTGTCGCGGCGCACGGCCTCGACCTTGTAGCGCAGGTCGGTGGTGAGGTCGTAGAGGTCGGCCACGTTGACCACCAGGTCCTCAATGGCGTCATCAATGTCCTTGAGCGGATGCTCGCGGTCCAGGGTGGCGACGACTTCCTTCTCCTCCGGCGTCTCGGCCGGCAGGTGACGGTACAGACGCGCCAAGGCGTTCATCACGCCTTCGTCGTCCAGTTCTCCCAGCTCGGGGAAGCACAGGGCGGCATGCTGGAAGCCGGCTACCCAGGGCAGCAGGGTGCGGGCGATGGGTGTGAGTTGCTCGTCATCGGCTGCGTCAGCCTCGGGCTGCTCGCCGGCCTCGGCCGCGGCGGCGGCTTCGGCGTCGAGGTCCAGCACGACTGGGTCGAACCAGCCATGCTCGGCCAGGCTGCGGTTCAGGGCGGCATGGCGGCGCAGCACCAGCTCGTGGATGCGGGCCAGCCAGGCGGGGTCGGCATCGGCCGGCAGTTCGCCGCCGTCGTAGTCGAAGATGGGCGGCAGCCATTCTTCGACCTCGATCAGGCGGGGCTGGACCAGCACGCCGCAGAGATAGCCGTCCAGCATGGAGGCATCCAGGGCTTGCAGGGGCGCGGGCGTGGTGGCCAGCAGTTCGTCGAGTTCGGCGAACTCGGCGTCGTTCAGGTCGGCGATCTTGCTCATCCGGCAATTGTCGCCGATCGCCATGGCCGCTCGCTCAGGCTGCTGCCAGTGCCGCGGCCAGCAGCAGGCGCTCGCGCAGCCAGCGTTGGGGCGGGCGGTCTTCGTTGCGCATGTGCCAAAGCATGTCCACGTGTACCGGCGCGAGAGCGAAGGGCAGGGGGCGCTCGATCAGGTCGCGCTTGTAGCCGGTGGCGCTCACAAAGCGCGCAGGCAGCACCGTCAATAGGTCGGACTGGGCCACCACGCGCCCTGCGGTGAAGAATTGGTTGACCGTCAGCACGATGCGCCGGCTACGGCCCAGCGCGGCCAGGGATTCATCGACAAAGCCATGCGGGCGCCCGGAAAAGCTCACCAGCAGGTGATGGGCGGCGCAGTAGGTCTCCAGGTCCAGGGATGCCTGGGCCAAGGGATGGTCGCGCCGCATCACGCAGACGTACTGGCTCTCGTACAGGCGATGCTGGCGGATGGCCGCCAGCTGGCCCTGGCCCTGCAAAGCGGCGACAGCCTGGGGAAAATAGCCCAGGGCAAAGTCCGCCTCGCCCTGTTCCAGCAGACTGCGGGGATCGCGGGTGGTCAGCGGCAGCACATGGACGCGGGCGCGGGCCTGCTGCGCTTCGAGATCAGCCACCAGCGGAGGCAGCACCAGGGCGGCGGTGGCGTCGGCCATGGCGATCTGGAAGGTGGCGTCCTCGCTGGCGGGCAGGTACTCGCGCGGATCCAGCACGGCGCGCAGGCGATCCAGGGCCTGGCGCACCTCCGGCCACAGCCCCTCCGCGCGCGAGGTGGGTTTCATGCCAAAGGCCTGGCGGACGAAGAGCTCCTCGCCCAGCGCCTCCCGCAGGCGCTTCAGCGCATGGCTGACCGCCGGCTGGGTCATGGCCAGGCGCTCGGCGGCCCGGGTAAGGTTGCGCTCGGCCATCACGGCATCGAAGACGCGCAGCAGGTTGAGGTCCAGGTTGCGAAAGCTCATATGAACATTGCTTATAGAGCAAATTCAAACAATTCATTTGGAGAATGTCTAGGGTTTACCCCAGAATTCATCCCATCGCACCACGCCCTGGTGCCTGAAACACCCACAAGGAAGTGAAATCATGAGCGTCGCCACCCAAACCTTCGGTCTGCCCCTGCATCGCACCGTTCGTCATGGGGGTTCCTTCGCTGCCATCGGCGCCCGCCTGTGGCTGAGCCTGATCGCCAAGGTCCAGGCTCACCTGGCTGCCGCCAAGGCTGCCCGCGAAGAGCGCGAACTGCTGGCCCTGGCCGCCCAGTACGAAGACAGCATGCCCAGCTTTGCTGCCGAACTGCGCGCCGCCCACGCCCGCAAGGACTGAGTCTCCTGCAACGGCCTTCGTGCCGTCTTGCTCTGTTGAGCCTGCCCGCTGATGAAGCCGGCAGGTTTTTTTGCGTCTGATCGCGGCCTGGGCCGCCAGCGAGGATTCCCTGATCTGCGCCGCTAACAAGAAAGTTACGCTCCTTGGGTCACCGCTTAGGTGACGTCAATCGTGGAGGAGCATATGAAGCGCAAATGGATGGCCCTGGGTCTGGCCCTGGTCGCGACTCTGGGTCTGAGTGCGGCGTGGGCGCGCCCCAGCTATGGCGTCAGGCTGGAATTCCTGGACGGCCAGGGCCAGGTCGTGGGCGGGCTGGCTCGTAGCTGTATCGGGCAGACCTACGACCGCTGGGGCAGTGTCACGGTGAACCAGCGTGTCGTGGATTCCTGGGAATGCCCTTGAGCGGATTCGAGCCTGAATCCGGACCTGAGTCAGGCCGGCAGTAAAAAAGCCCGCTCGGATCCGAGCGGGCTTTTCGTGGTCGGTAGGCGCAGAGGCCGGGTGCTTACTCAGCGGCCAAGCGCTGCTCGATCTTGGCCTTGGTGGCCGGCAGTTCGGCGGGCAGGTGGTAGGCCAACTGGGTGAAGAGCTCCTCGTGCAGCTTCAGCTCGGCGGCCCAGTCGGCCTTGTCGATGCGGGTCGCGACGTCGAATTGCTCCTTGGTGAAGCTGAGGCCTTCCCAGTTCAGGTCTTCGTAGCGCGGGGTCACGCCGAAGACGTGTTCCTCGCCGGACTGGCTGCCGGTCACGCGGTCCAGCATCCACTTCAGCACGCGCATGTTCTCGCCGTAGCCGGGCCAGACGAACTTGCCGTCGGCGCCCTTGCGGAACCAGTTGACGCAGAAGATCTTGGGCAGGGTGGCGCCGCCATCGGCCAGCTTCTTGCCCAGGTCCAGCCAGTGCTGGAAGTAGTCGGCCATGTTGTAGCCCATGAAGGGCAGCATGGCGAAGGGGTCGCGCCGCACCACGCCTTGCTGGCCGGCGGCCGCGGCGGTGGTCTCGGAGCCCATGGTGGCAGCCATGTAGACGCCTTCCACCCAGTCACGGGCCTCGGTCACCAGGGGCACGGTCGTCGAACGGCGGCCGCCGAAGATGAAGCCGTCGATGGGCACGCCGGCCGGATTGTTCCAGTCGGGGTCCAGGGCCGGGTTGTTGGTGGCGGCCACCGTGAAGCGGGCGTTGGGGTGGGCGGCCTTGGCGCCGGTCTCCTTGGCGATGGCGGGCGTCCAGTCCTTGCCCTGCCAGTCGATCAGGTGGGCCGGCGGGGTGTCGGTCATGGACTCCCACCAGACGTCACCATCGTCGGTCAGCGCGACGTTGGTGAAGATGACATCCTGGTTCAGGCTGGCCATGCAGTTGAAGTTGGTCAGCGTGTTGGTGCCGGGGGCTACGCCGAAGTAGCCGGCTTCCGGGTTGATGGCATAGAGGCGGCCGTCGGGGCCGGGCTTGATCCAGGCGATGTCATCGCCCACCGTGGTCACCTTCCAGCCGTCGAAGGCCTTGGGCGGGATCAGCATGGAGAAGTTGGTCTTGCCGCAGGCGCTGGGGAAGGCGGCGGCAAAGTGGTACTTCTTGCCCTCGGGCGAGGTCAGGCCCAGGATCAGCATGTGCTCGGCCAGCCAGCCTTGGTCACGCCCCATGGTGGAGGCGATGCGCAGCGCGAAGCACTTCTTGCCCAGCAGGGCGTTGCCGCCGTAGCCCGAGCCATAGGACCAGATCTCACGGGTCTCGGGGTAGTGGACGATGTACTTGGTCTTGTTGCAGGGCCACTTGACGTCAGCCTGGCCGGATTCCAGCGGGGCGCCCACGGTGTGCACGCAGGGCACGAATGGGCCGTTGTCGCCCAGGACGTCAAGGACGGCCTTGCCCATGCGGGTCATGATGCGCATGTTGACGGCCACATAGGGGCTGTCGGAGAGCTCAACGCCGATGTGGGCGATGGGCGAACCGATGGGGCCCATGCTGAAGGGCACGACGTACAGCGTGCGGCCCTTCATGGCGCCCTTGAAGAGGGCCTTGTCACCGGTCTGCAGCAACTCGCGCATCTCGGCCGGGGCCATCCAGTTGTTGGTGGGGCCGGCGTCTTCCTTGTTCTGCGAGCAGATGAAGGTGCGGTCTTCCACGCGGGCGACATCGCTGGGGTCGCTGCAGGCGAGGTAGCTGTTGGCGCGCTTGGCGGGGTTGAGTTTCTTGAAGGTACCGGCGTCCACCAGTTGCTGGCAGAGGCGGTCGTACTCTTCCTGGCTGCCGTCGCACCAGTAGACGTCCTTGGCCTGTGTCAGGGCGGCAATCTCTGCCACCCAGGCGATCAGGCGCTGGTGCTTGACATAGGCGGGCACGTTCAGGCGCAGCCCTTCCATCACGGGTTGATTCATGGCAAGTCCTTCAATGTTGAAAAGCAGAATTGGGTCAGGCTCGGGCGGCGGCCCCAGGGCTGGAAAGCGTGGGGATGCGCGGGCCGGGCCTGGCCCAATGCCGCTCCGAAAACGCAGCCGGATCGCCGGCCTGCCTCTCGATGTCAGGCACTTGCCGAGCCTCATGTTCAGCCCGGCGGGGAGTCCATCGCCGGGTCGCGGCGGGTGGGGGATCGATTGTCACCGCAATGTAATCACGCTGTAACTCCACCGCTGACACGCATTCATGCGTTTCAGGAATAGATACCGCAGCTTCAGGCATCGGAAGCCCGGGGACGGTCGCCAGGGCGACAGTCCGTGGATCGCCCCGTAACTTTTCCATACAGCACCGGCCGGGGGGGCTTCGGACAATCCAGGCTCCGCCTGCTCCCCTGAGCCTCCAGACACCATGCAAAGCCTGCTCGGCCCCATCTCCCCGGACCAACCGGCCGGCGAGGATCTCTCCTTCTCCCCCGAGTTCGACACCATCCAGCGCCTGCGGGAGCAGGACGATCCCAGCCTGGACCAGGGCGAATGGGTCACCAGCCTGCGGGTGGCCGATTGGCCTGCCGTCCTGAAGCAAAGTGAGCAGTTGCTTACGAAACGAAGCAAGGATCTCCGCCTGGCCAGTTGGCGGCTCGAAGCCCTGGGTCATCTGGAAGCCTGGCCGGGGCTGGCCCGGGGCCTGCGGGACTGGGTGGACCTCTGCGAGGCCTTCTGGGCGGAGCTCCATCCTCGGGTCGAGGACGGCGACTGGGACGAGCGAGCCGGCGTACTGCGATGGCTGCTGCAGACCGTCGAGCGTGGCGCGCAGCAGGCCCGACTGCTGGGCCGGGGGCGCGAGGCCTACAGCCTGCAGGACCTGGCCGCCGCCCGCCACTGGGCCCAGCGCCTGGAGCGCGATCCCCAGCTGCAGCAACAGGCGGACGAGACCCAGCCCACGCCGGACCGGGTGGCCAAGGCCCTGAAGGATACGCCGGCGGTGCAGTTGCAGCAGGCCCGTGCTTCCGCCGAGCAGGTCATTGACGAGTTGCGCCGCCTGCAGTCCTGGGTGGATGCCGCCATGGGCG
This sequence comes from Mitsuaria sp. WAJ17, assembly GCF_014174515.1. Lineage (GTDB taxonomy): Bacteria > Pseudomonadota > Gammaproteobacteria > Burkholderiales > Burkholderiaceae_C > Roseateles_B. Next base: position 12,213 of record NZ_JACJUG010000025.1, on the reverse strand, counting down.
CGGAGGCTCCCGGCTTCAGCAAGACCCTGGACCAACTGGACGACGCCCGCCGCCAGATCGACCGCACTTTGCGTGAGGCCGGGCTGGCGCCAGACGGCGGTGCACCCTTGCCCGTGGCGGTCGAGCCGCTGGACGCGAGTGCCGCGTCACCGAGCGCCGTTGCCGCTGTTGCTGCGGGGCCTCTGCAGAGCCGGCAGCAGGCGCTGCAGCAGCTGCGCGAGGTGGCGGCCTTCTTCCGCCGTACCGAGCCCCATAGCCCGGTGGCCTACCTGGCGGACAAGGCCGCGCGCTGGGGCGACATGCCCTTGCACGAGTGGCTGCGCCATGTGGTCAAGGATGGGGGCACCCTGGGCGCCCTGGAGGAGCTTCTGGGCACCGAGCCGCCCCAGGAATAAGCAGGCCCAGGCAGGCCCGCAACCTCTGGGGGCTGCCGCGAGGACATGGCGACGGGCAGGCAGACAAGGGGGGCGCTGCCGGGCAGCCCGGGACTCAGATCCCGGCGCGGAACTCGATCCGGCGGTTGCGGGCTCGCCCCTCTTCCGTGGCATTGCTCGCCACCGGCTGGTCGGGCCCCATGCCGTCGATGGACAGTTGCTGCGCCGGCAGACGATGCTTTTGCACCAGGTACTGCCGCACGGCGTCGGCTCGTGCCAGTGACAGCGTGATATTGCTCGCCCGTTCACCCTGGCCATCGGTATGGCCGACGATCTGCACGCGCTTGCCCTGCACGGTTTGAAGTACGCCGCCGATTTCGTCAAGCAGGGCCATGCCCTGCGGTCGCAGCACGGCACTGCCGGGCTCGAACTCGACGATCCGGCCGGCCAGCACCTGATCGAGCTGGCCCTGCTCCGTACTGCCCACGCGCAGGGCGTTCTTGAGGCTGTAGGCCCCGTTGAGCTGCTGGGAGAGCGACTGAGCGACATCCTGGCGCAAGGCCTCGGAGGCGACCTCGCCCTGCAGCTCGACTTGCTGGCCGCGCACGATCAGCTGGCCATTGCGCACCTGCTTGAGCAGGGGATCCGCGAGCAGCTTCTGCACATGCTGCAGCCAGTTGGGCGGCATCTGCACGCCGGCGACCTGGAGTTCGTTGACCACCTGGTCGGCACCGTACTGGTCGCGCAGGCGCTGCAGCACGGCGGCCTTGGTGGCCTCGTCAGGCACCTCGCCGCTGGCGACGACGGGACGCGCGGCCCTGGTTGGGGGCACGGCTGCCGGTGCGCTCCAGGCCTGCAGGGCCAGCGCGGCGAGACCAAGGCCCAGTCCCAGGTCCAGGACCCGCGTGCGGGAGATCGATCGCTTCACCATCTGTTTACCGTCCATCATTGCTAAACACGGTCTCGAAGCCGCGCAGCACCTCGCGCAGCGAGAGCCCGGGATGCTCCAGCTCCGCGGACCATCGCATCAGTTCACGCCATTCCCCCAGGCAGTCATCCACCCACAGAGGCTCGTCCAGGCTGATCATGTCTTCCTGGGCCATGTCGGGATGAAGGGCGGCGCAGAGCGCCCGCGTGCTGGCGCCATGGAAGCTCAGCATCAGCCATTGGGGCGCGCGCCGCGGCAGCATCAGGGCCAGCTCCACGCCATGCTGCTGGACCTGGCTGGCCAGCAGGCGCAGCCAGAAGGCCAAGGCCTGGCTGCGCAGCGGTTCCGCTGTAGGCATGGGCAGCTGAAGGCCCTTGGCCAGGGCCTGCGGCCCCTCCTCGCGCAGGGGCTCCAGCAGAATGCCCAGGGCAATCACGCAGCGGCGCAGGTCCACCCGCCGGCCATCACTGGACATGGCCAGTTCCAGGTCCAGCAGCCCCTGCTCCTCCAACAGGGCCTGCCACTGCGCGCGGCAGGCGGCATCGACGGGCGGCACTTCCAGGGCCTGGGTGCGCCCCATCAGCGCCTGGACGGCCTCGTAGCTGTCCGCCCGCACCAGGGACTGTCCCAGCGTTTCCAGCGTCTCCCAGGCCGGACCCAACTGCAGGCTGCCCTCGCCGAGCCAGCTCATGGGCTGGGAGGTCGGGAACTGCGCGGTCATGGAGAAGGGGAAGAGCCGGCCGGAGGCGTCCTGGCTGGCGCGGATCTGGCCCAGCAGGCCAACCTGGCTGCGGGAGCCCAGCACGGCGAAATCCACCGGCGGGCAGTCTTCCCACAACAGGCGCCAGCGCACGTCGTGGGCCAAGCGCGCCAGGGTCTGGGAGAACCAGGGATCCAGGCGGGCGATCAGTGCCTGGCCGTTGCTGGAGCGTATGAAGTCGCCGCGGCAAGGCAGCTTGCCGAAATAGATCAGGGGCCAGGCGGAGGCCAGAGTGGTCAGCATCGCTCAGCCCCCGTTTGCCGGCGTGGTGGGCGCGGCCCCGGCGCTGGCCTGGCGGGCTTCCCCGCCCAGCTGGCCGACCACTTGGGCGGGAAGGGTCAGACCCCGCAGGGCCGCCATGCCGCTCATGCCGGGCGATGCGCCCGCGGTGGCCGGTCCGCCAGTGCCGGCAGCCTGGCGCACCAGGCGCAGCATCACGGCCACGCTGAGCTTGCCCTGGGTCCAGCGCAGCTCATGCAGACCCTCGGGCGTCTTTCGCTTCTGGGCGGCCTCCACCATGCGCTGGAGCCCCATGCCGCCGGGTTCTTCCAGGAAGCTCACCGGACGACCCTCAAAGTCCACACCGCTGATCTTCACACCGGGCGCCCCCTGGCGCGAGGGCGAGACGAAGCTGACCCACTGCGGCGCGCTGTTGCGGTAGCGCAGGACCTGGCCGTCGATTTCCAGCGTGTATTCGCTCAGGCCGGGTGCGGGCAGGGCCTGGATCTCGAACTGCGTGGCGTCGGCGGCCGCCGCACCTCCCCCTGCACCGCCGCCGGCCGCTGCCGAGCCACCCGCGGCCTCACCGCCTGCCATCCAGCTGCCGAAGGCCGAGCTGAACTCGGGCAGCAGGCGGATTCCCTGCTCGCCCCAGGTGCGGGCCTGCAGGGTGTCGCCGCGGCGATTCACCAGGCCGGCCAGAGTCTGGTCGGCGAACTTGGCGATGGCACCCTGGGCGCCGAAGACCTTGGCGATGTCGGCCGGCGCCGCCTCGATGCGCGAGCTGGAGGAGAACGGGTACTTGCCGGCCAGCTGCTTCTGGAAGGGTTCATAGACCTGGGCTTGCCAGACGCGGTTGATTTCCTGCTCGGCGGTCGGCACCAGCACGGCGAAGGACTGTTGCAGGGGCCTCACCAGCATGGGTCGCAGCACGGCGCGGGTACTGTCAGGCATGCCGCTGAGCATCTGCTCGTCCACCAGCTTGAGTGCGTCCACCAGCTCCGAGCCCTGGCCTTCCAGCGTCAGCTGCAGCAGTTGGCGCGCGGCAGGGCCGGGGTCGCCCTGGTTCTTCATCTGGTTGAAGCGCGCACGCAGCTTGCCCAGCGATTCCAGATAGGACTTCAGCAGGGCGGACTGGCCATCGGCCGCCACCATCACCCGCTGCAGGCTGCCGAATTCCTTGCCGATGGGCCCCAGGGCGATCTCGGCCTTGGGCGCCTCCAGTTTCACCTCGACTTGCACCGGGGCCTGGCCGAAGAGGCGTTGCTTGATCCAGTTCAGCACGCCTTCACGGCCTTCGGACAGCTTGCCATTGAGCAGGCCGGGGTTGTCCCAGGCGGTCTCGTCCCAGACGCGCTGCAGCACTTTGCCGATCGGCGACTGCTGAGGGTCGCCCAGCACGTTCATCTGCTGCTGGGCCTGCTCGAAGCTTGCGAACTCCGGCACGCTGATGTCCTGCACGAAGCGACGCCACTCGGATGCGTACTCCGCCTTGTAGAGCTGGACCAGGGCCCGCTTCACCTGCTCGGGGCTGCCCTCCAGCGTGAGGTCGTCGCGCTGAGCCGTCTTGAGGACCCAGTCCTCGGCTTGCAGCTCCTTGTTGGCCGCATCGTCGATGGCGGACTGCACATAGCCGGTCCAAGCCTCGCGGGTGAAGGCGCCGCTGACCACGCGGCTGCCCTGCAGGCTGCTGCGGCCGGCATCGCCCACGATACGAGCCACGGACACTGGCGCATACCGTGCGGCGGCTCGTGCGCGGATCTCGGCATAGACGCGCTCGCGCGCCGGCAGACCCTTGACGACCTGGCGCAGCAGCTCGCGAGACTGATCGACCAGACTGTGATTCATGGCCACCGCCGGGAAGCCGGGCCGGTTCAGCTGCGTGCCCATGAAGGCCAGCAGCTTTTCCGCGCCCCGCACCAGCTCCTCGCGCGACTGGCCTTCGCGGTTGGCCTCCAGCCACTGGCGCCAGAAGCGCGTGACCTGGTCACTGAACACGCTGGGCTCGATGCGCTCGGGCTCGGCCAGCATCAAGTAGGCCTTGAGGGCGTTGTAGGCTTCATCGGCATTGAGCGCCGAGGCCTGCTGGTACAGCGTGGATGCGGGCCGCTGTGCCACGGCGGCAGGGGCCGCGCCGGCCGGGGCTGAGGCGCCTGCCGCCGGAGTGGCCGCCTGCAGGTCATGCGCGCTGTGGCGCGCAACCTCGCGCAGATAGGACTCCATTTCACCGGCAGCCGGCTTGAGCACCAGCTCCTTAAGGCCTGCCAGGTACTCGCGGCGCAACTGCTGCTCCACTGCCTGGCCTTGGAACAGGCCGAAGGACAGGCTCCAGGGGCGTTCACGCTGCAGGGTCTCCAGCTGGGCCAGGCGGTCGGAGATGAGCTCCAGCGCCTCCATGCGCGCGGCCACGTCGGTGCGGCCCTTTTGCAGCATCTGGACCTTCTCGAGGTCGGCCTGGACGCTGGCCACCCACTGGCGGTTGCCCATATAGGACCAGGTCCAGAGGCTCAGCAGCAGGCCCAGGGTCAGGGCGCCGCCAGCGAAGCTGGCCATGCGCAGCCGGACCTTGTGGCGCGAGGTGTACTGGCGCACCAGGTTGCGGTCTTCGAAAATGACCTTGGTGAACAGGTCCTTGAGGAACATGCCCTGGGCTGTCGGGGCCTGCTTGCGCAGCGCGGGCAGTGAGCCGCTGAGGCGAAAGCGCTGGGCGACCTTCTCGGCGCAGCTGCTGCGCGACTCTCCTTCGATCACCGCGCAGGTGAAGTAGAAGCCGCGCAGCACCGGGCAGAACTGGTACGGATTGTCCTCGAACAGGGTGGCCACGAAGCTGCGCAGGGCGGGCTTCAGGGAGGCGAACTCGTCAGGGAAGGCCAGCAATCCGGGGGGCAGCTCCTCGCCGCGATGCAGGCTCAGGCGCGCCACGCTGGCGGCTTTCAGGCCATCGACCAGGGTGTCGAAGTGGCTCTGGAATCGCTGCAGGGCCTGGGCGTTGGTCTGGTCGTCATAGGGCAGGGTGGCCCCCCAGGCCTTTTCCTGCTCCTCCGCCTGGCTGCCCTCGAAGAACTCGGTGAAACCGGCGACCAGGTCCGCCTTGGTGAAGACCAGGTAGACCGGGGCCACCACCTCGAGCGTCTCGGTCAGCTCCTGCACGCGCTGGCGCAGTCGCTTGGCCAGATCGACGACGGCATTGGCGGGCTGCCCGCGCAGCTCCGCCAGGCTCACGGCGATCAGGATGCCGTTGATCGGCGCCTTGGGTCGGTGCTTGCGCAGCAGGCCCAGGAAGCTGCGCCACTCGGCGCGGTCTTCTTCGTAGACCGAATAGCGGCCCGCCGTGTCCAGGAGGATGCCCTGCGAGGTGAAGAACCAGTCGCAGCTGCGGGTGCCGCCCACGCCCTGGATGATGTTCTCCGAGGGGTCGCCCAGCGGGAAGTGCAGACCCGAGCGCGCCACCGCCGTGCTCTTGCCGGCCGCCGGGTTGCCGATGATCATGTACCAGGGCAGTTCGTACAGCGCCGCCGAGCCCCGGTGCTGGCCGATGCGGGAGGTTTTGAGCATGCGGATGGCATCGCGCATGCGCTCGCGCAGGTCCTGCGCCTCGGCCTGCTTTTGGGAGCCCAGCGCCTTGCCTGCGGCGACGGCCTGCTGGTCCACGGCCTGCTCCAGGGCCTGCGCGGCACGCCGTTCCTTGCGCCAGCGCAGCAGTTGCAGGCCACCCCAGGCCAGCACGGCCAGCAGCAAGATCAGCAAGGCCCAGTACAGCGCCAGCTGCAGCGTATCGGCCCCCAGGAAAAGAAAGGCTGCCAGTGCAGCCAGACCGATCACCGCGATCACCCGCGTGTCGAACAGAAAGGACCAGAGTCGTTGCATTTGCTAACCGATTTGTTGGCTGCCCGTTTGGCGACGGGTGCGCCCAGCCATCGCCTTGGCGGCGTGGCCCTCCCATGACGCGTGTGCCGGAATTCTTCTCGTCAGTTCATGCGAACCCTGCGTGGCAAGGGCCTGCCGCAGGACGGATGAATGCGCGGAAAGCCCCATGAACACGGGCCGCTGCGGGCGCAGTCTATCCAGCAGGTGTGCAATTCCGCACGCCTGCCGGCGTCAAGCTGTGAGGCGCTGTAACAATCGATGCAAGTCCTGCAATGGCTTGCAGGGCTCAGCCGGCGGTCGGCGCGGTGCTCTTCTTCTCTGGCACGGCCAACTCGACATGTCCATAGTCCCGCATGCGCCAGCGCCCGCCCCATCGCAGGCCGTAACGCTCGGATTCCTGACCAAACAATTCGTAACCTTGCGATGCCCAGGGATCGGCCTCGCTGATCACCAGCCGGCCTTCGCGAAGGAACGCGCTGTCGGCGGCCAGCCCATGTTGGTGGTAGCTCTGCATCGGGCCAGCCTGCGTGACCTGCGGACCCTGTCGCTGCAGCATGGCCTGGCGCTCCGGGCTGCGGTACCCCTCCAGCAGCACCATCTCGTAGCCCTGCTCGCGCATGGCCTTGTAGACGGCCAGCAGGCGCTGGCGGAAACCTGCGTCAAGCAGCTCCCAGCGGCGGTCGGCGCTGACGATCTCGACGGCCAGTCCCTCTGCCTGAGCGCGGGCGAAGACCTCCGGCGGCAATGGCGGGGGGGGCACCAGCTGTTCGCCGGCAAGCAGGGCGGCAAGGCGTTCGTCCTGCGTGCCGGGGGTCTGCTCCGGCAGGCTCAGACGCAGGCGCCAGCCGCTCAGCACGACCAGCAGGGGCGGCAGGGTCAGCAGGGCCAGTGCGGCCCACATCCAGGGTCGCAGGCGCTGCCGAAGGCCTCCGGCCTGGCGTTGCGGCCTGCCCGGCTGGGCGGAGGCCGACGCTGACCCCGCGGCGGCGAAGGCCGCGCTGCGGTCCACCGGCTCAGATCGACCCGAGGCGCTGCGAGCAGGGCGGTGGACGCCGAACCAGTAGATGCCCAGGCAGCTCAGTGCCACGACCAGCCAGACGAGGAGTGCAAATGTCACCGGGGTAACCAAGGGTAAGAAGCCACCTGCCGGCCTTCGCGGGTGCCGACAATTCAGCGCGCCCTGCGGCGCGCCGAGCATTCCACCATGAGCCCGCGGGCGCTGCAAACAGGAAATCGTGACCGCTTGCAGCGCTGCCGCGCACGTCCTGGCCGGACCTTGATCTGTTGGAGTCATTCTTGAGTCGACCTACCCTGCGAGCCACCACTGCGAATTCGGCCAACGCCGTGCGCACCAGCGCCCCCGAGCCGGGCGACGCCGATGCCGACGGTCTGCTGTCCGTGCTGTCCCTGGAGGACCTGCAGGCGCAGGCGCCGCGTCGCCGCAGCGGCGGTGCCATGGTCTGGGCGCTGGGCGCGGCGGCGCTGCTGTGCGGCCTTTGGCTGGCCTGGCTGCTGTGGCCCTCCAGCCCGGCGCGTGAGCCAGCGCCCGTGGCGCCTGAGCTGTCGATCCGCCCGGCGCCGCCCGCTGCCGTGGTCGCTCAGGACCCTGCACTGGGATCGCGTCCCGCGGCCATCATCGATGCGCCGCAGGACTCCGCTGTCGTCATGGCCCAGCCGGACAGTGCGGCCCTGAGCAGCCTGGCAAGCGTGCCGGCCCAACCCGCGAGTGCGGGTCAGCTGGCGCAAGCGATGCCTGCCGGCGCTGTCGGGACAGTGGCCCCGCAGGAGTCGGCCCTGGCTTCCCAGGCGTTGGCTCCGGCGGCGCCCGTGGCGGCTGCGGCCGTGCCCCGCGAGGCCAGGCGCGTGGGGCCCAAGGAGCAGACCAAGGAACAGAAGCGTGCAGCAGCCAAGGCTGAGGCTGCGCGCGGTCGCACGGCCGCGGGCAACGGCAAGCCGGCCGCCGCCGATCCGGATGCGCAGTTGCTGGCAGCCGTTGTCCAGCATCTGGACCAGCAGCAGGCGCCTCACGACTTCAATGAGAGCCCTGATGCGGCGCCCAAGGTGAGCCTGGCCCAATGCAAGGGCCTGCGAGGTGCCGATGCCAGCCAGTGCCGGGCCCAGGCCTGTGCCGGACGCTGGGGCGTGGACCGTGCCTGCCCGATGCGCAACGGCGGCAAGTCTTGATTCAAGCGGCTTGAGCCCGGGGTCCTGAGCCTCACCCAGGGGGCCAGGGTCGGGGTACTGCATGCCATCGGCAGGGGCCGGCAGGACAGCCGGCTAGTGCGGGCGGCCGTCTCTCGCGGCGGGTCTCCAGGGGGCGGCCGCGCCGCTGTCCCCTCAGGGGAGCTGGATGGTCACGTGGGCCTGGCGAGGTGGCAGCTGGACGAGCTGCTGGTAGGGGGCCAGGTCTTTCTCGGTCTGGTGTCGCAGACCGGTGCGCAGGCCGATGAAGGCCAGCAAGGCAAGCAGAGCGAAGCCGCTGGCCACCGCCCACACAGGAACCTCGGTGCGCAGCACGTGGATGATGCGGTCCGGGGCGCGCCAGAACGGTGCCAGCTCACGACGGCCGCCCTGGTGCAACTGGATCTCGTCGCCCAAGCGAGCGATCAGGAAGGCCAGCTTCTCCCGGCCTTCCAGCACATACATGCCCTGGAAGCCCAGCAGCAGGCACATCTGGTAGACCTCCAGGGAGGGCAGGCGGCGCGCGCCTTCGCGGCGCAGGTTCTCCAGCTGCTGGAAGAACTGGTCGCCGGCCAGCTGGTCCCCGAAGCACTCAAGCTGCAGCGGGCGCAGCTGCCACACGGCGGCGAGCGGGCCATGGCCCTGCAGCACCACTTCGTCCAGCAGTGCGCAGAAGGCGTACTTGCTGAGATGCACGTCCTCCGCGCTGGCGCCGCTGCGCTGGGCCTGGCGTTCGAAGTCCTGCATGAAGCGCAGGACGGCCTCGCGGAAGGCCTCGGCATCCGTGCTGCTCTGGCCGCTGCGCAGCAGGAAGATCAGCGTGAAGCCCTCGGCCATGAGGTCCACCAGGCGCGCCGGGCGCATGAGGGCGCCGGCAGGGGCGGTGGCGGGGCGTTCCGGGGTGAGGCTGGGGACGGCGGCGTTCATGGGTTGATGGCGATCAGATCGGTCTGGAGCTCGGGGATGCCCGAGGGTGCGTAGAGGCACAGCGCCCGGGCCTGCATCATGCGGTCATAAAGGGGGCCGCGCGCTTCGATCAGGAAGTAGTAGGTGTTGGGCTTTACCGGGACGGCCGAGGGCACCTGCGGCTGGTGCTGCAGGCGCAGTCCTGCCATGGCCGAGAGCACCAGCTTGGCGACGTCGTCCGGTGCGCCGATCTTGAGCCGCATGGGCATGGTCTCGACCAGCTCCTGTGGCGGCAGGCTGCAGCGGATGCCGAGCATGAGCTGGGTCTGTGCGCCGATGAAGTCGCTGTCCAGGCGCGCGTGCCAGTAGCCCGGACGCTGCTCAGTCAGGGCCAGGCTCAGATGGCGTGTGGAGATCACGGTGTCCAGCAGCTCGCGGATGATGAGCTCCAGCTTGTCGAAGCCTGCCCCCGGGTTCTCATGCTCGTAGACCGGCAGATCGGCGAGGCGGTAGGACTTGGCGAAGGTCAGCAGGGCGCCGGCCAGCGAGAGCAGGCCCTGGAACAGGCGCTCGGGATGCAGCTGCGGATGCCAGTGCAGGTGGGCCAGTTCGGCAAAGGCGCGACTGGCGGTGTGCAGCAGCCAGAAGGAGGCGACGTCGCCGGATCGGAACTCGATGAAGTCCTTGGAGGGCTCGCGATGGAAGCCGTAGAGCGCGTCCACCTTGGCCTGCAGCATGTCCAGCAGCTGGCGCAGGCGGCGTTGCAGCAGTGGGCTGCCTCGCAGCTGCAGCAGGGGCGGGACGAAGCCGGCGTCCAGTTCAAAGCCGCCGGCCGCGCCGCGGCGCACACGCAGCACTGGCAGCGTCACCAGGCCGGAGCGGGGTTCCAGCTCCGAAAGCAGGCGCAGGGACTTGCGCAGCACGGTCAGCTCGGCCTCGGCCGCCTGCGTGAAGATATCGCGGGCCGCTTGCTGATCCAGCACATAGCGTTCCGAGCGCGCCGCCTCGCGGCTGTCCGCCACATTGCTGCCGGCGCTTCGCAGGGGCGCCAGGGCAAGGTAGAAAACCATCTCGGTCTGCTGCACCGGCCAGTCCGCCAGGCTGACGGCGGCCGGCAGCTCATCCTCGGCGGGGGCATCCACGAGTTCGCCGTCAGGCATCACCACACGCAGCTCGTCCACACGGAGCAGTCCGGCGGCCAAGGACTCCTCGTCCACCTTCAGCTGCATCAGGCCGTGGGCATAGGGGTGCAGGGCGCGGCTCATCTGAACCAGGCGCCATTCGTGATAGGCGTCCTGTTGCTGGAAATGCTGCGGGCGAAGGAACAGCCCTTCGCCCCACAGTGGTTTGCTGGCTTGCATGAGGATGGGTCCGGGCTAGGCGGTTCTGGGGCAGGCGGGATCAGGAGCAGAAGGGCGGCGTGCTCTGGGCGAATGCGCGGTTCACGCCCACCGGCTCGCCCTGTTGCACGCTCAGCGCGCAGGCATGGGCGCCCAGGATCAGGCCCTGTGGCGAGAGACCCTCGGTCTTGAAGGCGTAGCGCCAGCGTTGCGGTGCTGGCGCCAGGAACAGGCCCACCACGCCCACGAAGGGTTGCTCGGGCTCGAAGCTCTCCTCGACGCGCAGCGCCTGCCCGGGCACGAGCTGCACGTCGCGCACGCTCAGCAGTTGTTCACCCAGCACTTCGCGCTCGCGCTCCTTGTTGCCGAAGGTGTCGTAGGGGGCGGAGAGAAAGGCGTCGGCCTGCTTGAGCTTGTAGATGCGGACCCAGAGCCCGAGCGAGCGGCCCTTGGCGTCCAGGTTCAGGGAGGGGCTGGCCTGAAGCCTGATAGGCAGGGGCAGGGCCTTGCTGACCGGTGGCTTGGGGGCTTCCGCCTTCTTCAGGACGCCGACGGCCTCCAGAGCCTTGTCGAGGGTTTCGCCGGGCGCGCTGGCGCAGCCCGTGAGGGCTCCTGCGCCCAACAGTGCCATGCCGGCGCCATAGACGCGCCACAGGCTGACCGCCTTCTCCATCCCCTGCGCTCCCTCGCTCTTGTCTCGGTACTTCACGGCACGGATTGTGAAGTGAGGGGCTGAGCCGGGGCCGCGCTAACTCGAAACAGAAGCGCATCAAGTTGTAGCGAAAAGCTACTGGCGTAACCCGGCCCGCAGAGGCGATTTACCTGCGTGTGATCGACGTTAGATGTGAAGTTGTTCACAAAACGTCCATTTACATCTGTAACCCCGGCGCCGCTGGGCCAGACCGTCGCCCACCAACAGAATCCACCGGGATCGCGCCGCCTCCTGCCCAGGCAGGGCGGCATCCACCCGAGCTTGAGTTCCGGGAACCGTCCGCCAGAGACGCCAACGGCACTCGCGACAGGCCCTGTTACGAGGGAGTTATCCATATGCAGTTCCATCTCGAGCCCCGTCTGCGGGCCCTTTGCCTCGCTCTTGCCGTCCTCGGTCTCTCCGCCTGCGAGACCATGCCCCGAGAGGGCAAGCCGGCCCCCGTCGCTGAAATTCCGCTGGACGTGCGCATCCAGGATGCCCGCAAGCTGCTGGCCGCCAATGACGTCGCGGGCGCGCAGTCCGCGCTGCAGGAGGCCGCTCGCCTGAACCCCGGCAGTGCGCGCCCCTGGCAGGTCCTGGCCCAGATGCATTTCGATGCCGGCAACTATGGCGCGGCCATCGTGGCCAGCCAGGAGGTGCTCGCGCGGGACGCCAACGACACCACTGCCAACAACATCATCGCCGTCTCCGGCCTGCGCTCGGCGGTTGCCGCCATCGCCTACCTGCGCCGCGTGGACGGCATCCACGGCAGCGCCCGCCAGGAATCCGAGCAACTGGCCGAGCGCCTGCGCGACACCCTGGGCCTGCCGGTGCTGGTGCCGGCCCCGGAGCCTGTGGTCGCCAAGCCGACCCCGAACACGCGCCGCGGCACGGTGAAGCCGGCAACGCCCGCCGCCACGGCGGCAGCACCTGCGAGCACCAAGCCC
>NZ_JACJUG010000024.1 GCF_014174515.1 Mitsuaria sp. WAJ17 | reverse complement strand
GCCGGCGCCTCCTGGGTCGGCCAGCTCGTCAGCAGCCAGGCATGGGCCAGCAGGGCCAGGCCCACGGCCGCGGCCAGGCCCCGTCCGGGCCGGTGGGCCAGGCGGTGGGCGGGGCGGGGCGCAGGGGAGGCTCGGCTCATTGGACAATGCGGTGCATGCAGGAGTGTCACCCACGATGAAACTAGCCACCTACCGAGATGGATCCCGCGATGGCCAGCTGGTGGTCGTCTCCCGGGACCTGAGCCAGGCGCACTACGCCAACGGCATCGCCTCGCGTCTGCAGCAGGTGCTGGACGACTGGAATTTTCTCGCGCCACAGTTGGAAGACCTCTTCCTCACCTTGAACCATGGCAAGGCTCGCCATGCCTTCGCCTTCGAGCCGGCACGCTGCATGGCGCCCCTGCCGCGGCCGCGCGCCCTGCTGCAGGGCAATGCCTATGCGGAACTGCAGGCCCTCCTGACGGGCGGCGAGGCGGGCTCGGAGCCGGTGCTGGCGCGCGGCCCGGCAGAGTCCCTGCAGGGGCCGACCGAGCCGGTGCGGCTGCCCAACGAAGCCCTGGGCCTGGATTTCCAGCCCGGCCTGCTCGCCGTCTGTGCGGACCTCGCCCAGGGCGCAGCGCCCGAACAGGCCCTGGAGGCGGTGCGTCTGCTGGGCCTGTCCTGCGACTGGAGCCTGCATCAGCTGGAGCAACGCGAGCGTGAGGCAGGCCAAGCTCAGCACCTGAGCCAACTGGCCTGCACGCTGGCGCCCGTGCTGGTGACGCCGGACGAGCTGGGCGAGGCCTGGCGCGAGGGCCGTCTCAAGGGCAGCCTGCAGTCCCTGCTGAACGGTCGCAAGTTCGGCCCCATCGATCTCGGCGCCGGGCTGCGATTCGGCTTTGGCGATCTCATCGCCCAGGCCGCCCGCCTCAAGCCCCTGCGCGGCAGCGTGCTGGTGGCCAGCGGCCCTCTGGGCCCGGCCCGGCCGCGTCAGGGCTGTGCCAGCCTCAGCCACCGCCGAAGCCTCGAAGCCGAGGAGAAGGCCGGCGTGCAGACCGGCTTCATGAAATGGGGCGACAGCCTGCGCGTGGACCTCAAGAGCGCCGACGGCCAGAGTGTTTTCGGTGCCATCGACCTGGACGTCCTGAACCTCACGGACCCCGATCCCCAGGATGCGGCAGCGGCCGCGCAGGTCGAGCCGGTGCCAGAGTTGCCCGAGGGCGAGGCGCCGGCCGTCGAGCCGGGCGAGGAGGTCATGGAATGAGCAGCCGGGGCCGTCAGGCCATCGTGATCGATACCGACCCGGGGCAGGACGACGCCATCGCCATCCTGCTGGCCCTGGCCAGCCCCGAGCTGGAGGTGCTGGCCATCAGCACCGTGGCCGGCAACGTGCCCCTGGCCCTGACCAGCCGCAATGCCCGCATGGTCTGCGAACTGGCGGGCCGTCCGGACCTGCCCGTGCATGCCGGCGCGGACCGCCCCCTGCTGCGCCCCCTCGTCACGGCCGAGCACGTGCACGGCAAGACCGGGCTGGACGGCCATGAGCTGCCTGCGCCCACCATGCCGCTGCAGGCCGAGCACAGCGTGGACCTCATCATCCGCAGCGTGATGGAGCGCCCCGCTGGTAGCGTCACGCTGTGCCCCCTGGGACCCCTGACCAATATCGCCCTGGCCCTGCAGAAGGAGCCCGCGCTGGCGCTGCGCATCGGCCGTATCGTGTTGATGGGCGGGGGCTGCTTCGAGGGGGGCAACATCACGCCAGCCGCCGAATTCAACTGTTATGTAGATCCGCATGCCGCGGCCCTGGTCTTCGCCAGCGGCGTGCCCATCACCATGGTGCCGCTGGACTGCACCCACCAGGCCTTGACCAGCCCGGCGCGCATCGCGGCCATCCGCGCCCTGGGCGGGCGCATCGGCCCGGCCGTGGCGGGCTGGCTGGCCTTTGCGGAGCGCTTCGACGAACAGAAGTACGGCCAGCAGGGAGGCCCCCTGCACGACCCCTGCGTGATCGCCTGGCTGATCAAGCCCGAGCTCTTCCGCGGCCGCACCTGCAATGTCGAGATCGAGACCCAGAGCCCGCTGACCCTGGGCATGAGCGTGATCGACTGGTGGGGCGTGACCGAGCGCCCGCGCAACGCCCTGGTGCTGGGCGAGGTGGACGCCCAGGGCCTCTTCGACCTCATCACTGAACGCCTGGGACACCTCGCCCGCAGCCTGGAGACGCCATGACGCATGCCAGCGCCCCCTGGCACGATGAATCGCACGACGTGCGGGATGCCATGAGCCTTCGGGCCCTGTACGACAGCGCGCCTGCGCCGGCCGCGCTCTTCAAGGAGTGCCGGGAGATCCACCCGCTCTACCAGCGCTACATCGAGGCCTCGCCCTTCGTGGTGCTGGCCACACGAGGGCCGCAGGGCCTGGACACCTCGCCCCGCGGCGATGCGCCAGGCTTCGTGCAGGTGGCCGACAGCCGGACCCTGCTGCTGCCCGACCGCCGCGGCAATAACCGCATCGACAGCCTGCGCAACATCCTGCACGACCCGCAGGTGGCGCTGCAGTTCCTCATCCCCGGCGTGCCCGAGGTGCTGCGCGTCAATGGCGAGGCCCGCATCAGCGCCTCACCCGCGCTGCTCGAGCGCTTCGAGGTGGATGGCAAGCGGCCCGCCACGGTGCTGGTGATCACCGTGAACCTGGTGTTCTTCCAGTGCGCCCGGGCCATCAAGCGCTCGCGGCTGTGGGACCCAGCGGTGCAGCGCGCCCGCAGCGAGCTGCCCTCGCCGGGCGAGATCCTTCAGGCGCTGGAGGCCAGCTTCGATGGCGCGGCCTATGACGCCGAACTGCAGGCACGGCAGGCGAGGACGCTCTACTGACGACCCGGTGCCATGACGGCGGTCTGGTGCGTGCGGCGCCAGCCGTCTGCGTGGGCCGCACCGTGCCTGGCGCGGTGCGGCTGGACCGCGTCGAGTCGGGCCGGTGGCTCAGGGGATCGAGACCTCCGAACTCATCTGCGTGAACCAGCTGGTCTGGTCCTCGACCTTTTCGGAGGGCAGGCCGGCGAAGTAGGCCGGCGTGGGCCGGCTGGTGAAGCTCTCGGTGTAGTAGACCGTCATTCGCGTCTGCCGGTTCAGGTTCCAGCTGGGCTTCCAGCCCAGCCCCGTCAGGTCTGGCACGGTGTAGGTGACCGTCCGGGCGCCGCCAATCCAGCCGGCTGAGAAAGTGAAGTCGATGGTGGGGCCTAGGCCGCTCAGATCCAAGGCGAAGATGTCCGTCAGCGTGCTACCCGTCACGGGCGTCCAGGTCATGGTCGGGCGCGCAGCGGAGCCGCCCAACGCCAGGGGGCCTGCGTAGGGCGGCAGCGTCAGGGGCTGCGCCGCGCCGACGGCGGACTGGTAACTGGCGGAGCGGCGGGCCGTGACCGTGCCCTGGACCATGCGGGCGGTCGCCGACACGACATAGGTGTCGTCGCTGCGCAGCGCGCCGGCCGGCACCAGCGGGTAGGCCAAGGTGGTCTGGCTGCCAAGCGCCAGCCGGATTTGCCCGCTCCGGGAAACCAGGGAGGCCATGCGGCTCAGCGTCTCTCCGGCGATGGGCACATAGCCTGTCAGTGCGCTGGTCTGGCTGGGGGCGGGCAGTGCGACGGCCTTCGTGAAGTCGAAGTTCAGCGCCGTGATGGATCGCATGTCGAGGTCGCGCTGGATCACCAGCGCATCGGCCGCACCGCTGTCATTCAGGTGCACCGCGAAGGCGTCCATCCGGGCCATGGGCACGCTGAGCCGCCTCGAGGCAAGGGTGTCACAGCCGCCTGACGTGCTGGCCCGGGAACCCAGCGCCACCGCGCATGTGCCCGAGGCCGGTGCGCCCTGCTGGGTGAACTGCACGGTCATGTAGTCCGTCCGGCTGTCCGGCAGCGGACGCAGGTCGATGTTGGCGCTTTCCGCTCGCGTCAGGTGATAGGCCAGCACCGAGGGGGGGAGGTCCGCTGTGCGCGGCGAGTTGGCTTCCTGGACCAGCATCACGGCGTACTTGCCAGCTTTGTCCTCGACCTGGAAGCTGAAGCCGTCAGCGCTGCGCGTCGCCGCCTTCCAGGGGCCGTCGCCGTCCTGGTAGGCCATCCAGTATTCGTAGCCGCCATAGGTGGGCAGCGTCACCGAGACAGGCCCGGCCTGGCTCGAGACGACCGGGCCGGTCGTCGAGCCGCCATTGTCGCCAGTGCTGCCGCCACCGCCGCCACAAGCGGTCAGCAGCGCCGCAACGACGCCCAGGGACAGGGCGCCCACCTGACGGTAGGCGGACTTAATCTTTGCCATCGTGATTCCTCCCGGCCTCGCGGCGAGGCCTTCAAGCTCAGTTGTTCTGAAGTTCTGAAGACGTATGCCGTTTTTTCGGCGGCGGCATTTTGACATGTCGTTCGACCCGCGCCTTCCCGCACGCCGGGGGCGTCGGGCCGTCAGCAAGCCCGTGAACATCGTCAGGGTGCGCCGGTCTTCCTACAATCACGGCCATGAACGCCCTCACCGCCCCCCGCTACACCCGTGGCAGCGCCCTGCCGGCCCTGCTGAAGCAACGCATCGTGATCCTGGACGGGGCGATGGGCACCATGATCCAGCGCTACAAGCTCACCGAGGCCGATTTCCGCGGCCCGCGTTTCGCCGATCACCCCAAGGACCTCAAGGGCAACAACGACCTGCTGGTGCTGACCCGGCCGGACGTCATCAGCGAGATCCACGAGAAGTACCTCGCCGCCGGCTCGGACATCATCGAGACCAACACCTTCGGCACCACCTCGGTGGCTCAGGAGGACTACGGCCTGCAGGACTTCGCCCACGAGATGAACGTGGCAGCCGCCCGCCTGGCCCGAGCCGCCTGCGACAAGTTCAGCACGCCCGACAAGCCCCGTTTCGCCGCCGGTGCCCTCGGCCCGACGCCGCGCACCGCCTCCATCAGCCCGGACGTCAACGACCCCGGCGCCCGCAATATCGACTTCGACACCCTGCGCGCCGCCTACTACGAGCAGGCCCGGGGTCTGCTGGAGGGCGGGGTGGACCTCTTCCTGGTCGAGACCATCTTCGACACGCTCAATGCCAAGGCCGCGCTCTTCGCGCTGGACGAGCTGATGGACGCCACGGGCGAGCGCCTGCCGGTGATCATCTCCGGCACCGTGACCGACGCCTCGGGCCGCATCCTCTCCGGCCAGACCGTGACGGCCTTCTGGCACTCGGTGCGCCATGCCAAGCCCCTGGCCATCGGCCTCAACTGCGCCCTGGGCGCCACGCTGATGCGGCCCTACATCGAGGAGCTGGCCAAGGCCGCGCCCGAGACCGCGATCAGCTGCTATCCCAATGCCGGCCTGCCCAACCCGATGAGCGACACGGGCTTCGACGAGACGCCGGACGTCACCGGCCGCCTCATGGCCGAGTTCGCCCAGGCCGGCTTCCTCAACATCGCCGGCGGCTGTTGCGGAACCACGCCGGAGCACATCGCGGCCATCGCATCCAAGGTCTCGGCCTACCAGCCGCGGGCCTGCGGGCACAAGCTCTTCAGCGGGCTGATGGCCGCATGAAGCGACGGTTGCTGGGCTGCCTGCTGGCGGCGCTGGGTGCTGCGGTCCAGGCTGCAGGGTTTTTGCCGGTGGAGGACAGCGTGCAGCCCTTGAAAGAGCGCCTCGCCGTGCTGGAGCTCGAACTGGCCGCTTTGCGGCCCCGGCTGCAGCAGCCAGCAGCTTTCAGCGACAGCCCGGCGGCCCTGCGCGAACGCGCCCTGGCTTGGGCGCGCATGCAGGTGCTGGTGCAGGAGCAGACCCAGCTCAAGGTGGAACTGGCCGAGGCCCATCGAGACGCCAAGGATCCGATGCGCCTGTACTGAGGGTCGTGCGGCGGCCGCCCGGCGGGGATCAGCCCGCGGTCTTGAGCAACTTTTCCATGTTGATCACGAGCTTGAGCTCATGCGGCGCCAGGCTGGCGGCGACGGCCTGCGTCTGCAGGCGCGTGTCCCGCGGCACGGGGCCGCTCAGGGGCGAGCCGCTCTTGCCCATCAGGGCAGCGACCAGGGGCTCGGTGGCGCTGTGGCCCCGCCGCACCACAATGCCTTGCTCGCCATTGGCCAGGCGCACCAGGCTTCCCGGCGGGTAGAGCCCCACGGCCTTGATCACCGCGGCGCCCGCCTCGTCGGGCTGCTGCAGCTCGTCCAGGTAGATGGCGCGCACGGCGGCAGCGCCTGACAAGGCCTTGCGGGTGCGGCGCGGGCTCAGGCGGGCACCGAAGATGTCGATGCGGCGCAGCACGCGGGCCAACTGGGCCACGGCCACGCGCCCGGCCAGGGCCCCGGGGCCGGCCTCATGGTGCAGACGCACTGCGCCAAGCCAGAGCTCGTCCCGCACGCCCAACTGGCGCAGCAGCTGGGCGCTGCGGTCACCATGGTCATGCAGCTCCAGGCGCTGGCGTTCACTGAGCTTGTCTTCCTGCGCGGCGAGGCGGTCCTGCAGCAGCGTGGTGCTGAGGTTCATGGTCAGTGCCGCGTTGTGCAGGGCCCGCGTGCCTTCGGGGGCCCAGCCCAACTGGCGCGCCACCAGGTCCGCGACCAGCAGGCACAGCACGGCATGCCGGGCGCTGTAGCGCTGGACGTCCTGGCTCGCGTCATGGACCAGCAGGGTCAGGACGGCGTCCGGCCGCTGCCGGAAGCGCTGCAGGGCTTCCTCGCGCAGCGTTTCCAATCGACCAAGGAAGTCTTCGCGGGGATCCTTGAGCAGGCTGTGGGCGTGCAGGTGCAGGTCGGTCCAGAAGGCCGGTTCGCTGAGTTCGGCGACGGCGCGCGGGCTGCGCTCGGCGCGGAAATCGGCCTCCACCTTCACGATATTGGCCAGGGAGGCGCCCTGCATCATGAGGGTGTCCATCTTGTGGACCAGGGCCTTCTGGTATTCCTTGGTTTCATGGGCCAGAACCCAGGCGCCGCGCTGGATCAGGGCCTGGACCTGGGGGGTGTTCTGCAGGGTCTGGCCGGCGGCGAACAGCAGCTTGCCCTCGGCGTCGCGCACCGAGAAGGTCAACACCTGGCCGATGCGCAGGCTGTGAGGGGGAAGGGGGACGAGTTCCACGATCAGGAATTATTTCGGCGCGGCGCAGTATGGGCTTGAGCCAGGACGGGAAAGGCGCGCGTAAACCCTGCGAGTGCGTAAAATCCGCCACGTTCGAGGAGCGTTGCGACGCCCCGACCGGCCCCGCGCCGGTCAGCGCCAGGCTCGAACCCGGCGTCCGCTTGCCCCGGCGTCCTGCCAACGACGCTCACCGAGTCCCCAATCCCTGGTGGCCGAGGTGAGTCCTGCGCCCGGCCCCCTGCAGCATAGCCTGCAGCTTCCGCATCGCCGAGGTCCTCATGTCCACCACCGCCAGCACCGTCGTCCAGCCCATGAAGCTCTCGGGCCTGGAGCCCGTGGAGATAGGCCAGGGCACGCTCTTCGTCAACGTGGGCGAGCGCACCAACGTCACCGGCTCCAAGGCCTTCGCCCGCATGATCCTGGAAGGCCGCTACGAGGACGCGCTGTCGGTTGCACGCCAGCAGGTCGAGAACGGCGCCCAGATTATCGACATCAACATGGACGAGGCCATGCTGGACAGCAAGGCCGCCATGGTGCGCTTCCTCAACCTCATCGCCTCCGAGCCCGAGATCGCGCGGGTGCCCATCATGATCGACTCCTCCAAGTGGGAGGTGATCGAGGCCGGCCTCAAGTGCATTCAGGGCAAGGGCATCGTCAACTCCATCTCGCTGAAGGAAGGCGAGGCCGAATTCAAGCGCCAGGCCACCCTGGTGCGCCGCTACGGCGCCGCCGCCGTGGTGATGGCCTTCGATGAAAAGGGCCAGGCCGATACCTTCCAGCGCAAGACCGAGATCTGCCAGCGCGCCTACCGCATCCTGGTCGAGGAGGTGGGGTTCGCGCCCGAGGACATCATCTTCGACCCCAATATCTTCGCCATCGCCACCGGCATCGAGGAGCACGACAACTACGCCGTGGACTTCATCGAGGCCACGCGCTGGATCAAGCAGAACCTGCCCGGCGCCAAGGTTTCGGGCGGGGTGTCCAACGTTTCCTTCAGTTTCCGCGGCAACGACCCGGTGCGCGAGGCCATCCACACCGTGTTCCTCTACCACGCCATCCAGGCGGGCATGGACATGGGCATCGTCAACGCCGGCATGGTGGGCGTCTACGATGAGCTGGAACCGGTGCTGCGCGAGCGGGTCGAGGACGTGGTGCTGAACCGCCGCCCCGATGCCGGCGAGCGCCTCATTGAGGTCGCCGAGAGTGCCAAGGGCGCCGCCAAGGACGACAGCGCCCGCCTGGCATGGCGCGCCGGCAGCGTCAACGAGCGGCTCTCGCATGCCTTGGTGCACGGCATCACCGATTTCATCACCGAGGACACCGAGGAGTGCTGGCAGACCATCCGCGCCGGCGGCGGCCGGCCCCTGCACGTGATCGAAGGCCCGCTGATGGCCGGCATGAACATCGTGGGCGACCTCTTCGGCCAGGGCAAGATGTTCCTGCCCCAGGTGGTCAAGAGCGCCCGGGTGATGAAGCAGGCTGTGGCCCATCTGGTGCCCTATATCGAGGAGGAGAAGCGCCAGTTGGCCGCCGCGGGCGGTGATGTGAAGCCCAAGGGCAAGATCGTCATCGCCACCGTGAAGGGCGATGTGCACGACATCGGCAAGAACATCGTCACCGTGGTCCTGCAGTGCAACAACTTCGAGGTGGTGAACATGGGCGTGATGGTCCCCTGCCAGGACATCCTTGCCCGCGCCAAGGTCGAGGGTGCGGACATCATCGGCCTCTCGGGCCTGATCACGCCCAGCCTGGAGGAGATGCAGCACGTCGCCGCCGAGATGCAGCGCGACGACTACTTCCGCATGAAGAAGATCCCCCTGCTGATCGGCGGCGCCACCTGCAGCCGCGTGCACACGGCGGTGAAGATCTCGCCGCACTACGAGGGCCCGGTGGTCTACGTGCCGGACGCCTCGCGCTCGGTGGGTGTGTGCTCGGACCTGCTGTCCGACGAGCGCGCCACCCGCTTCATCGACGAGCTGAAGGCCGACTACGACAAGGTCCGCGATCTGCACGCCAGCAAGAAGCAGACGCCCCTGGTGAGCCTGGCCCAGGCCCGCGCCAACAAGCAGCGCCTGGACTATGAGGCCTACACGCCGCCCGTCCCGAAGTTCCTGGGTCGCCGCGAGCTGCGCAATGTGGATCTCAGCGAGCTGGCCGGCTGCATCGACTGGGGCCCCTTCTTCCAGACCTGGGACCTGGCCGGCGCCTTCCCGGCCATCCTCAAGGACGAGGTCGTGGGCAGCGAGGCCCAGCGCGTGTTCAGCGACGGCAAGCGCATGCTGCAGCGCCTCATCGACGGCCGCTGGCTCACCGCCAATGCCGTCTTCGGCCTCTACCCTGCAGCGCAGGTCAACGACGACGACATCGAGATCTACCGCGACGAGTCCCGCAGCGAGGTCCTGATGACTTGGCGCGGCCTGCGCATGCAGTCGGAGCGGCCGGTGGTCGACGGTGTGATGCGCCCCAACCGCTGCCTGGCCGACTTCGTGGCCCCCAAGGGCGCGGCGCCGGACTACATCGGCCTGTTCGCCGTGACCGCCGGTATCGGCTGCGACAAGAAGGAAGCGCAGTTCCTGGCCGACCACGACGACTACTCCGCCATCATGCTCAAGGCCCTGGCCGACCGCCTGGCCGAGGCCCTGGCCGAGCGCCTGCACCAGCGCGTGCGCAAGGAGTTCTGGGGCTATGCGGCGGGCGAGCAACTGGACAACGAGGCGCTGATCGCCGAGCGGTACAGCGGCATCCGCCCGGCCCCCGGCTACCCGGCATGCCCGGACCACCTGGTCAAGCGCGACCTGTTCCGCGTGCTGGAACCCGAGGCCATCGGCATGGGCCTCACCGAGTCCATGGCCATGACGCCGGCCGCCAGTGTCAGCGGCTTCTACTTCGCCCACCCGGAGGCCAGCTACTTCAACGTCGGCCGCATCGGCGAGGACCAGCTCAAGGACTGGGCCGAGCGATGCGCCCTGGACGTGGCCGCCGCGCAGCGCGCGCTGGCGCCGCTGCTGGGCTGAGCGGCCCCCGCGCTGAACGCTCTCTTACAACTGTGACCGGTTCGCTTGTCGGCCGAATCGGCTCGCGTGGCATTCTTGGATGGCAGCCCGTCCTTTCTACGGCGCGGCTTGCGGAGCCCTCATGAAAATACCTTTCTCCTCCAGTCAAATCATTGCCGGCGTGCTGGGTGCCGGCGTCCTCCTGGCCGGCGCCTTCGCCGTAGGCCGGGCCTCGTCTCCCGCGGCGGCCCCCACGCCGCTGGCCGCCCCCGTGGTCGAGGCCGATGCCGGGGCCAGCGCGAAGGTGCCTCCGAAGCAGGCTGCGGCCGACACCCGTGGCGGCAACGCCGCGGCCAAGGGCGGCGAGCCTGGCCGGCAGGCGAGCCCCTCTGCCTCGGCCAGCCCCGCGCTGTGTGCCGAATGCGCGCGCGTGGTCGAGGTGCACGAGGAAACCCGTCAGGGCAAGGCCAGCGGCATCGGGGCCGTGGGCGGCGCCGTGCTGGGCGGCCTGCTGGGCAACCAGGTGGGCGGCGGGACCGGCAAGAAGATCGCCACCATCGGCGGTGCGGTGGCGGGCGGTTATGCCGGCAACGAAATCGAGAAGCGCCAGAAGTCGCACCGCGTGTGGATCGTGCGCCTGAACCACGCCGACGGCAGCACGCAGCGCCTGGAGCAGGGCCAGGATCCCGGCCTGCGCGCCGGCGACGTCGTGGTGGTGCGGGACGGCCGCATCGAGCGCCGCGAGCGTTGATCCCTTTCCTTGCATGAACGGCAAAGGCGGCCTGCGGGCCGCCTTTGTCTTGCTGCCTGCGCCGGCATCGGCATCGGCGCCTGGCTGGCTCATGCCCTGAGCCAGCGTCCGCCTCAGCGGCTGTTGGCGTTCACGATGCCCTTGAAGTCATAGGGCACGACGATGGTGTTCACCTTGCCCGCTGCGATGCCTTCGGCGATCTTCAGCTGGGCCTGGGCATTCATGTACTCGATGGCCTTGCTGTTGGCATTGAGCGCCGCGATGCGCTCGGCCTCCTTCTTGGCCGTCTCCACCTCGATCTCCTTGGCCCGCAGCGCGTTCTGCGCGGTGACCACGGCATTGGCCGAGGCGATGATGTCGTCCGCAGGCATCACATTGCGCACCTGCACCAGACTCACGGTCAGCGCCTGGTCCAGCTTCTCCGAGGCCAGGGTCTCGGTGACGATGCGCTTGATCTCCTGCTCGATCTTTTGGCGGTTGTCCGCCACCGAGAGCGCCTTGTACTCGCGCACGGCCTTGTAGGCGGCGTTGTTGGCCACCGTGGTCATGTAGCTGTGCATGAGGATCCAGTCGCGTTCCTCCTTGTTGTAGGCGTGGAAGCTGCGGCTCTTGGTGCCCCAGAGGTCGGACACGCTGCTGGGGTTGATGGAGTAGACCAGGGTCAGGTCGAAGTCCTTCAGCGTGCTGTTGTCGGCGGTCAGGGGGTTTTTGTTGTCCAGCACGACGGCGATGTCGCGCACCGGGAAGGTCAGCACGTCGCCGAACAGGGTCTGGTTGAAGCTGCCGGGCATCAGCTCGGCGCCGCTGATCTGCTTGTCGATGCCCACGCGCAGGCCGACCTCGCCGGTCTCGATGCGGGTGCAGGCGCCCAGGGCCATGGCGGCCAGCAGCAGGGCCAGGGTGGCGGGGCGGACGGGGGTCTTGCGGGTCTCGTGGGTCTTGTGTGCGCTCATGGGTCCCTCTCAGAAGAAATGAATCATCGCGGCGGCCAGGACGCCCGCCAGCACCGCGCCGACGGCCGCCCAGCGCAGCCACTGCAGCCAGGCGATGGCCTGGCGTCGGCTCAGCGATCGCAGCCAGATCAGCAGGCCCAGGCAGGCCAGCCACAGCATCAGCAGTACCAGCCACGCACGCAGCAGGCTCATGGCGATGTCCCTCGCGGTCTTTCTGCGCGCATCATTCCACAAGCCTGTGACGCGGCCGGACTTCATGGGGCCGAGGGCCGCCGGGGCTGTCGGGCCTCCGCCACAGCCCATGCTCGGGACTCAGTGCTGGGGCGCGTCCCGCTCGAAGGGGTAGCGCACGCCCAGCCGGGCACGGATGCGGTCCATCCAGCCGAGGATGGCCAGGGACTCGGCATGCCTCATGCGCGGGCTCTCGACAAGGCCGGCCCGGATGCAGGCCTGCGCCTCCTCGATCTCGCCCTCGAAGCCGTTGATGCGCCAGGGCGCGTCAACGAGCTGCTGCGCCTGGCCATGGGGTCGCAGGACCAACTGCTGGCTCTCCCAGAAATTGCGCGGCAGGCTGATCGAGCCCCGCTCGCCCAGGATGGTCAGCGCATTGGGCGCGCTGGCGTCCAGGCCGCAGAGGAACTGCGCCATGAGGCCGTTCTCGAAGCCCAGCAGGCCCTGCACCCGCAGGTCCACACCCATGGGCGCCAGCAGGCCTTGCACGTCCAGGCGCTGGAGTTCGGGGACATGGCCCAGGGCCTGCTCCAGCACCCAGCGCGTGGCGGTGAGGTTGTAGATGCCGATGTCCAGCAGTGCGCCGCCGGCCAGGGCCGGGTCGAAAAGGCGGCTCTGCGGGTCAAGGGGCGCAGGGAAGCAGAAGGTGGACTCGATGGCGCGCAGAGGCCCGATGGCCTGCTCGCGCAGCCAGCCGCCCAGCACCTCGTAGGCGGGGAGGAAGCGCGTCCAGACCGCCTCCATCAGGAAGACGCCGCGCTCGCGTGCCAGCCCCACCAGGGCCTCGCCCTCGGCCTGGTTCGGCACCAGGGGCTTCTCGCACAGCACCGGCTTGTCGGCTAGCAGGGCCTGGCGCAGTGGTGCGCCGTGCTGGGCATGCGGGGTGGCGATGTAGATCGCATCGATGGCCGGGTCGGCCAACAGGGCGGAGAGGTCCGTGCTGACGCGGGGCGCGCCGGCCGGGTCGGGCCATTGCGTCTGGCAGGACTCGGCAAAGGCCGCCGCGCGAGCCCCATCGCGACCATGGACGACCGCCAGCCGGCTGCCGGGCAGGCCGCTGAGGGCGTGGGCAAAGCGTCGGGCGATCTTGCCGGGGCCGATGAGGGCCCAGTTGAAAGTCTCCATGAGCAGGGGCGTGGGCCGGGCTGGCGGGCGGGTGAGGCAGGGGCGAAGGGCGGGCGCCGCCCGGAGCCGGGCCGCGTCGAATGAGCTGGCGTCGAGTCAGTGAGCGTGGGCATTGTGGCCCCGGCTTGCTGCAAGCTGGTTTCGAGAGGGTTTCATGCGGCGGGCTGGGCGGCCGGGGGCGATCGACGCGCCTTCTGCGGGAGCGGGTTCATGGCTTCACGAGCGCCCGCCTGAGCTGTACCGCCTCGGCCACATGCGCCTTCTGGATGCGATCCTCGGCAGCCAGATCGGCGATACTGCGCGCCACCCGCAGCAGGCGGTGCTGGGCTCGTGCGGACCATCCCAGGGCCGCGATGCTGCGCTCCAGCAGGGCCTGGGCGGCCGGATCGGCGCGGGCATGGCGGTCCAGCTGGGGTGGGCTCAGCTGGGCGTTGACGCAGTCCTGGCGGGCGCGCTGACGCTCCCGGGCCTGCTGTACCCGTTGGGCCACGGTGGCGGTGTCGTCGCCGTCCGGGGCGACGGCCAGCAGCTCGGGCGGCAGCCCCGGCACCTCCACCATCATGTCGATGCGGTCCAGCAAGGGGCCGCTGAGCCTGCCTTGGTAGCGGGCGACCTGATCCAGCGTGCAGCGGCACTGCCGCGCGCCGGTCTGGCCGTGAAAGCCACAGGCGCAGGGGTTCATGGCCGCCACCAGATGGAAGCGGGCGGGGAACTCCGCCTGGCGCGCGGCCCGGGCAATCAGGATGCGGCCGGTCTCGAGCGGTTCGCGCAGGGCCTCCAGGGCGCTGCGCTGGAACTCGGGGAGTTCGTCCAGGAAGAGCACCCCCTGGTGGGCCAGCGAGATCTCTCCGGGGCGCGGGGGCGAGCCGCCTCCCACCAGGGCCACCGCCGAGGCACTGTGATGCGGCGCCCGCAGCGGCCGCCGGCCCCAGGCGGCGGGGCGGAACTGGCCGGCCAGGCTCAGGGTCGCGGCGCTTTCCAGGGCGGCGTCTTCGTCGAGGGCGGGCAGGAGGCCGGGCAGACGCTGGGCCAGCATGGACTTGCCCGAGCCCGGCGGCCCGACCAGCAGCAGACTGTGGGCGCCGGCCGCGGCGATCTCCAGCGCCCGCTTGGGCACGGCCTGGCCCTTGATGTCCCGCAGGTCGGGGCCAGGCTCCTCGGTGATACAGGCCCTGGCGGGCCCGCAGGCCCGGGGCAGGGGTTCCTGCGACTGCGGCAGCAGGGCCCGCACCACGTCCAGCAGGTGGCCGGCCTGGCGCACGTCCACCCCGCCCACCAGGGCCGCCTCGGCCGCGCTGGCCGGCGGCAGCAACAGCTGACGGGGCGAGGCCTGCTGACGCAGCGCCAGGGCCATGGCCAGGGCGCCGCGCACGGGCCGCAGCTCGCCGGCCAGGGACAGCTCGCCAGCGCATTCCAGCCCCACCAGCGGCCCGGCCTCGATCTGCCCGCTGGCGGCCAGCAGACCCAGGGCGATGGGGAGGTCGAAGCGCGCGCCCTCCTTGGGCAGGTCGGCCGGGGCCAGGTTCACCGTGATGCGCTTGTTGGCGGGAAATTCCAGCCCGCTGCTGAGCAGGGCGGCCCGCACGCGCTCGCGGGCTTCCTTCACTTCCGTGTCGGCCAGGCCGACCAGGGTGAAGCTGGGCAGGCCGTTGGCCAGATGGACTTCGACGGTCACCGCTTCGGCGCGCAGGCCGTCCAGGGCGCGGCTGTGGATCAGGGCCAGGGTCATTGGGGGGATCTCCTGGCGCCGGATTCTGGGCCGGCACCCGCGCTCGCCACGCCGGTGCAGTCCATAAGGTGCACGATGGTGCGTCACACCAAACTGGTGCAATTAGGGAAGCATCCCGAATATTTCGGTGCATCCGGCGCCGGGCACGACGCGCTTGAGGCACGAAATCGGGAGCGCCGCGCCCCAGAGGCGGGCCTGGGGCCCTGCAAGCCCTGGTGGGCGGGCCTGGCACGGAAGCTGCAAGAGGGACTGTCGAAAGTCATTCCACCATCCACTTTGCAGGAGTCCCCGCGATGAAGTCCCTGTTTGCGCTGCTGGCCCTCTCCGTCACCGCCACCGCCATGCCGGCCTGGGCTGACCAGCCGGCCAGCCCGCTGAGCTTCAATGCCAGCCTGACCACCGACTACCGCTACCGCGGCATCTCGCAGACCCGCCTGAAGCCCGCCCTGCAAGGTGGCGCCGACTACGACTTCGGCAACGGTTTCTACCTGGGCACCTGGGCCTCCACCATCAAGTGGGTCAAGGACGGCGGCGGCGACGCCAGTGTCGAAATCGACGTCTACGGCGGCTACAAGACCGAGGTTGCCAAGGGCCTGACCCTGGACGTGGGCCTGCTGCAGTACGTCTATCCCAGTAACAAGCTCAGCCCCAGCGCCAACACGCTGGAGGTCTACGGCGCGCTCACCTATGGCGTGTTCACTGCCAAGTACTCGCACAGCACCAGCAACCTCTTCGGCTTCGCCGATTCCAAGGGCTCGGGCTACCTGGACCTCAGCGCCGCCATGGACCTGGGCGATGGCTTCACCCTGACGCCGCACGTGGGCCACCAGCGTGTGAAGAACCTGGGCAGTGCGTCCTACACCGACTACGCCCTGACCCTGACCAAGGACTACGCCGGCTTCACCTGGAGCGGCGCCCTGGTCCGCGCCAGCACCGATGCCTACGTGGGCCCTGGCGACAAGAACCTGGCCAAGACCGCCCTGGTGCTGGCGGTCAAGAAGGTCTTCTGAATCCGAGCGCAAGGAAGCACACCATGAAACTGATCACCGCCGTCATCAAGCCCTTCAAGCTGGACGAGGTCCGCGAGGCGCTCAGCGCCATCGGCGTGCAGGGCCTCACCGTCACCGAGGTCAAGGGCTTCGGCCGCCAGAAGGGCCACACCGAGCTCTACCGCGGCGCCGAATATGTCGTCGACTTCCTGCCCAAGGTCAAGGTCGAGGCGGCCGTGGATGACGCGGTCGTGGACCAGGTCATCGAGGCCATCGAGAGCTCGGCCCGTACCGGCAAGATCGGCGACGGGAAGATCTTCGTCTCGCCGCTGGACCAGGTCGTGCGCATCCGCACGGGCGAAACCGGCAAGGATGCTCTCTGAGCACCGCCACAAGACATCGTTGGAGTGATCCCATGAAGAAACTGCTTGCCTCCCTGGCCCTCGCCGCGGCGGTCTTCGCGCCCGGCGCCTGGGCCCAGGATGCCGCCTCGGCACCCGCCGCCGCTGCCTCCGTGGCCGTGGCCGTGGCCGCCGCCCCTGATGCGGCGGCCTCCGCAGCGCCCGCGGCCGCTGCCGCTCCGGCCCCCGCCGAAGCCGCTTCGGCGCCGGCCCCCACGCCCAACAAGGGCGACACGACGTGGATGATGCTGTCCACCCTGCTGGTCATCATGATGACGGTGCCAGGTCTTGCCCTGTTCTACGGCGGCCTGGTCCGCAGCAAGAACATGCTGTCGGTGCTGATGCAGGTGATGGTCACCTTCTCGCTGATCGTGGTGCTGTGGGTGCTGTACGGCTACAGCTTCGCCTTCACCGAGGGCAATGCCTTCATCGGCGGCACGGACCGGCTCTTCATGAAGGGCATCTGGGACAACGTCGCCGGCACCTTCTCCAACGCCGCCACCTTCAGCAAGGGCGTGGTGATCCCGGAGATCGTGTTCGCTGCCTTCCAGGCCACCTTCGCCGGCATCACGGCCTGCCTGATCGTGGGCGCCTTCGCCGAGCGCATCAAGTTCTCGGCCGTGCTGGCCTTCATGACGATCTGGTTCACCTTCAGCTACCTGCCCATCGCGCACATGGTCTGGTTCTGGGCCGGCCCGGACGCCTACACCAGCGCCGCCGTCGTCGACAAGGTCAACAGCACCGCCGGCCTGATCTGGCAGTGGGGCGCGCTGGACTTCGCCGGCGGCACCGTGGTGCACATCAACGCCGCCGTCGCCGGCCTGGTGGGCGCCTTCATGGTGGGCAAGCGCATCGGCTACGGCCGCGAGGCCTTCACCCCGCACAGCCTGACGCTGACCATGGTCGGTGCCTCGCTGCTGTGGGTGGGCTGGTTCGGCTTCAACGCCGGCTCCGCGCTGGAAGCCAACGGCTTTGCGGCCCTGGCCTTCATCAATACCTTCGTTGCAACGGCCGCCGCCGTGCTGGCCTGGAGCGTGGGTGAAGCCCTGCACAAGGGCAAGGCCTCGATGCTGGGCGCGGCCTCCGGTGCCGTCGCCGGCCTGGTGGCCATCACCCCGGCTGCGGGCAATGTGGGCGTCGGTGGCGCCCTGGTGATCGGCGTGGTCGCCGGCTTCGCCTGCCTGTGGGGCGTTTCCGGCCTGAAGAAGCTGCTGGGCGCGGACGACTCGCTGGACGTCTTCGGCGTGCACGGCGTGGGCGGCATCATCGGCGCTCTGCTGACCGGCGTGTTCAACTCGCCGGCCCTGGGCGGCCCCAGCGCCGTAGGCGACTGGGTCACGGCCTCCATGATCACGCCGGACGCCTACAGCATCGCCGGCCAGGTCTGGACCCAGGCCAAGGCCGTGGGCGTGACCGTCGTCTGGTCGGCCGTGGTGTCCGTGATCGCCTACAAGATCGTGGACCTGACCATCGGCCTGCGCGTGTCCGAAGAGGAAGAGCGCGAGGGCCTGGACATCAGCTCGCACGGCGAGACGGCCTATCACAAGTGATCGCCGCCTGAGCCTCGCCTGCCGGCCTCCGGGCCGGCGGGCCGCAAGAGAAAAGCCGCCCGAGGGCGGCTTTCTTCATGGGCGCAGTCGGTTGATCAGAGCGGCTTGCGCTCCAGGGTCCACTCCTTGGCGCCCGCCGAGCGGCCGTAGATCAGGCCTTCGGGGTTCATGAACAGCAGGGTGTCGTTGTACTCGCTGGCAAAGAGGGCGGAGGCCGGGGTGGGGGTCTCGTCGCTGAGGGTGGTCCAGCGTTCGCCCTCGCCGCCGCGCTGCATGAGGGCCGTGGAGAACACAAAGGCGCCCTGGCCGCAGACGTTGTAAGCCTGGCCCCTGGCCCCGTAGGCGACGGTGATCATCTTCATGCAGCCTTGCTCGTCCTTGGTCCAGGTGGCGCCCTGGTCGCGGCTGAGGTAGACCTTGTTGCGGCTGCAGGCGAAGAGCGTGCCATCGCGCAGGGCCGTGGCCTGGCGGGGTTCTTCGAAGGGGGTCTTGACGCGGGTCCAGCTGCCGTCCTTCAGGTTCATGCTGTTCACGAAGCCATTGGCCGTGACCATCACATAGCGCTCGCCCACGATCCAGCCGCTGGCCGCCATCGAGGCCGTGCGGATCCAGCCCATGGCTTCGGGCTTGTCCGAGCGGCTGCCGGCCTCACGGCGCAGTTCCTGCCAGGGGCCGGCCTTGAGGTCGTCCGTGGCGTACAGCACCGCGTCCAGCCCCTCGATGGCCAGCAGATAGACGCGCTGGCCCTGGCGCGCCAGGTTGACGATGAGGCCGTGGGTGGGGGCGCTGAGCGCCTGCCAGGTCTTGCCGGCGTCGCTGGTCTGCATCAGCAGGTCTTCCTCGCCGCCCACCATGAAGCGCTGGCGGTCGTTGGCCATGATGGCGGTGATCTCGCGGGTGGCGCCGGTGTCCAGGCGTTCCCAGCGGCCTTCGGAATCGCGGGCCAGGACCTGCCCCAGATTGCTGCCAGCCAGCACGTCGCCGCTCTCCAGCATGCGCGCCGCGTTGAAGGCGTAGGTGCTGCTGCGCGCCATGGCCAGGCGCTTCTGCGGGTCCTGCTCGTCCTTCCAGGCCTGGATGGCCTCGGTGGCCGAGTTCTTCTGGATCAGTGTCTGGATCAGGCCCACGGTGAGCGTGCCCACCACCGCCGTCATGCCGGAGTTGCTCATCACCAGGGTCCGGCCCTGCTGGGCCTGGTTGCTGCGGGCCGCGACCTCGTTGCTGAGGCAGGGGCGCACGGGAGCCTGGCTGGCCATGGCCTGGTGCAGGGCAGGGGAGGTCAGACGCACGCGCTCGATCTGCGGGGCGTCGAAGCCGTCGCAGAGGATGGTGTAGCCCTGGCTGCCCGTGGGCTGATAGATCAGGGTGCCCAGGCTGGTCACCGTCTGGGGCTTGATCTCGAACTCGCCGATGACACCCTTGAGGTCACCCGTCACCCGTCACCCGGCCGGCCAGGCGCGGCGAGAGCATCTGCACCAACTGGTACTTGCCGGCGGGCAGCACGGCCTCGAAGACCTGGCTGCTGTTGTTGCCGCTGGTTTTCTCGGCCTTGATCTCGAGCTCGCGCTTGTCCTGGTTGACCAGGGTCAGCGTTTCCCACTGGTTGAAGTAGAGGAAGTTGCCGCGGTTGGTGCTGGACGCATTGGTCAGGATGCGGGTGGTGAACAGGCCCGAGTCGGCGGGCACCTCGCTGGCGGCCAGGCAGCCCAGCGGGGTCAGGAACAGGGCCGCCTGGCCCAGGAGACGCGCGGGAGAGCGCTGTGCAGGCGGATGCATGCGAAGTCGCCCATGGAAAGTCGCCCCGGGGCGACGGTGGCGGCATTCTAGGAAGGCCCGCGCGAGACTGTGGCCGTGCTTGTGCGAGGGGAGGACGCCCTAGCGGTCCTGCCTGTGCTTGAGCAAGGCGTGCAGCAGCCCAGAGAGCTTGGCCGGGCTGAAGGGCTTGGGCAGGAAGTAGTCGGCGCCGGCCGCACGGGCGGCCTCTTGGTCAGCCGAGGCGGCCTTGGCCGTGAGCATCACGATGATGGTCTTGCCCGTGCCAGGCGAGGCGCGGACCTGGCGGCAGAGCTCCAGGCCGTCGATGCCACCGGGCATCATCATGTCCAGCAGGACCATGTCGGGCTGCCAGCTCAGAATCTGGTCCAGGCCGACGGAGCCGTTGGCGGCCTCGCGGATCTCGTAGTCGTCTTCCTCCAGCGCCCAACGGATCAGGCGGCGGATGTCGGCCTGGTCTTCAACGATCAGCAGTTTGGCAGGCATGGTGGGCAGGGCCGCTCAGCATCGACCGGGCAAGCATACCGCCGGCACTCGCAAAAATGGCGCGCCGCAGGCCTTGCATTCGGGCAATACGCCCTCAGTTGCGGCCTCCTAGAATCTCACTGCCCCCTCTTCAGGCCCCGTCAGCCCAGGATTTGCCACCATGGTTCCACATCTCGTCACCGCCCTGAACGGCCCCATCAAGGAGCTGGAGCAGCGCATCCTGGAGTCCCTGCCGGCCATCGAGCGCTGGTTCCGCCTCGAGTGGATGGAGCACACGCCGCCCTTCTACAGCTCGGTGGACGTGCGCAATGCCGGCTTCAAGCTGGTGCCCGTGGACACCAACCTCTTCCCCGGCGGCTTCAACAACATCAACCCTGACCTGTTGCCGCTGTCGGTGCAGGCGGCCATGGCAGCCATCGAGAAGATCTGCCCTGAGGCCAAGAACCTGTTGCTGATCCCCGAAAACCACACCCGCAACAGCTTCTACCTGCAGCACCTGCAGACCCTGGTGCGCATCTTCACCCAGGCCGGCCTGAACGTTCGCCTGGGCAGCCTGGATGAAAGCCTCGCGGCGCCCACCACCCTGGCCCTGCCGGACGGCGGCAGCCTGGCGCTGGAGCCCCTGGTACGCAAGCGTGGCCGCCTCGGGCTGAAGGACTTCGACCCCTGCACTATCTTGCTCAACAACGACCTCTCCGCCGGCATCCCTGCCGTTCTGGAGGGTCTGCATGAGCAGTACCTGCTGCCTCCCCTGCACGCCGGCTGGACGCTGCGCCGCAAGTCGCGCCACTTCCAGGCCTATGAAGAGGTGGCCAAGAAGTTCGCCAAGCTGCTGGGCATGGACCCCTGGCTGATCAACCCCCTGACGGTGGGCGTGCAGGGCCTGGACTTCACCGAGGGCCAGGGCCTGGAAGCCCTCAAGGACCAGGTCGACCAGGTCCTCACCAAGACGCGGCGCAAGTACAAGGAATACGGCATCCAGGAGAAGCCCTTCGCCATCGTCAAGCCCGACGCCGGCACCTACGGCATGGGCATCATGACCGTGCGCGACGCCAAGGAGCTGGAGGAGCTCAACCGCCGCTGCAAGAACAAGATGAGCGTGATCAAGGACGGCCAGCCCGTGCACGAGGTCATCGTGCAGGAGGGTGTGGTGACGCATGAGCGCGTCAACGAGGCCGTGGCCGAGCCGGTGGTCTGCATGATGGACCGCTACGTGGTGGGCGGCTTCTACCGCGTGCACGCCGACCGCGCTGCGGACGAGAACCTCAACGCCCCCGGCGCCAGCTACGTGCCCCTGGCCTTCGCCCAGTCCACCCAACTGCCGCGCCCCGGCGAGACCCCGGGCGCCAGCGCGCCCAACCGCTTCTACATGTACGGGGTCATCGCCCGCCTGGGCATGCTGGCCGCCAGCTACGAGCTGGAGGCCACGGATCCCGAGGCCGAGGTCTACGCCTGAGGTCCCAGGGCCGGATTTCCTGCCCCCAAAGCAGGGGGGCATGCCCAGCTTGCATGGGACAGGCCGGGGCCAGAGGGCTGGCGAGCGCACAATAGCCACTTTTGACTCCACGGCCCGACCTTCGTCAGGCCGTCGCGCCTGTGAGCTCGAGCCACGAACAACAACACCGCAGCCCCGGCATCCTCGCCGCCATGACCCTGGGCGCCCTCGGGGTGGTCTATGGCGATATCGGCACCAGCCCGCTTTACGCCCTCAAGGAAGTTTTCCACGGCGGCCATGTGCCGTTGAACGCGCAGAACATCCTGGGCGTGCTGTCCCTGCTGTTCTGGACCATGACGATCGTGGTCTCCTTCAAGTACGTGCTGCTGATCCTGCGGGCCGACAACAACGGCGAGGGCGGACTGATCGCCATGCTGGCCTTGGCCACCCAGGCCGTGCGCGAGAAGCCCACGCTGCGGCGGGTGCTGATGGGCGTGGGCCTGTTCGGGACGGCCATCTTCTTCGGGGATGCCGTCATCACGCCGGCCATGACGGTGCTGGGCGCCGTCGAGGGCATCGACGTCTATGCCCCGCAGTATCACCAGTTCATCGTCCCCATCACCCTGATCGTGCTGGCCGGCCTCTTTGCGGTGCAGCGCTTCGGCACCGGCGGCGTGGGCAAGGCCTTCGGGCCGGTGATGCTGGTCTGGTTCGCCAGCCTCACCCTGCTGGGCCTGCCCCAGATCCTGGAGAACCCCCGGGTGCTCGCGGCGGTGAATCCGGTCTATGCCATCGAGTTCTGCCTGCACTACGGCTTGGTGGCCTTCGTGGCCCTGGGCGCGGTGGTGCTGGTGGTCACGGGGGGCGAGGCGCTCTACGCCGACCTCGGCCACTTCGGCAAGCAGCCCATCCGCATTGCCTGGTATGCCATCGTGATGCCGGCCCTCGTGATCAACTACTTCGGCCAGGGCGCCCTGCTGCTGGAAGACCCGGCCGCCATCAAGAACCCCTTCTACCTGATCGCGCCGTCCTGGGCCGAGATGCCGCTCTTCGGTCTGGCCACGCTGGCTGCCATCGTGGCTTCGCAGGCCCTGATCACCGCGGCCTTCTCCGTCACCAAGCAGGCGGTGCAACTGGGCATCCTGCCGCGCATGCGCATCGTCCACACCTCGGTGCGCGACATCGGCCAGATCTACGTGCCCTTCATCAACTGGATGCTGTTCGGCTTCGTGGTCGTGGCCGTGGTGATGTTCGGCTCGTCCAGCAAGCTGGCCGGGGCGTACGGCGTGGCGGTCACCATCGACATGACCATCACCACAGTCATGACCTTCTTCGTGATCCGCTACGGCTGGAAGTACCCGCTGGCCCTGTGCGTGGCGGCCACCGGCTTCTTCTTCCTGATTGACGCCACCTTCCTGGCCTCCAACCTGCTGAAGGTCGCGGCGGGCGGCTGGTTCCCGCTGATGATCGGCATCTGGATGTTCACGCTGATGCTGACCTGGAAGCAGGGCCGCCAGCTGCTGTCCGACAAGCTCCGCGAGGATGCCATCGACATCAAGGGCTTCCTCGAGGCCGTGTTCCTGAGCCCGCCGCTGCGGGTGCCGGGCTCGGCAGTGTTCCTCTCGGCCGAGCAGGGCATCACGCCTAACGCGCTGCTGCACAACCTCAAGCACAACAAGGTG
Source organism: Mitsuaria sp. WAJ17 (assembly GCF_014174515.1). GTDB lineage: Bacteria > Pseudomonadota > Gammaproteobacteria > Burkholderiales > Burkholderiaceae_C > Roseateles_B. The sequence continues at coordinate 67,750 of NZ_JACJUG010000024.1, read as the reverse complement.
CTGCACGAGCAGAACCTTTTCGTGACGGTCAAGCACCACGAGAAGCCCTGGATCGGCTTCGACAAGCGCGTGGAGGTGGAGAGCCTGGGCAACGACTGCTGGCAGGTGATCGTGCACTTCGGCTTCAAGAACGAGCCCGACGTGCCCGAGGCCCTGAAGCTGCTGGAGGCCCGCGGTGTGCACCTGGACGAGATGGAGACGAGCTACTTCCTCTCCAGAGACATCGTCATCCCCACCATCGGTTCGGGCATGGCCCTGTGGCGCGAGAAACTCTTCGCCAGCATGCACCGCAATGCCGCGGCCGCAGCCGACTTCCTGCACCTGCCCACCAACCGCATCGTGGAGCTGGGTTCCAAGGTCGAGATCTGATCCGGCTTCACGCCGGCTCAAAGCCCCGGCGCCGGCTCCTCGGGTTTGAGGGGCGGCGCCACGCGGGGCAGGCTCAACGTGAAGACGGTGCCGGCGCCGGGCTGGCTGTGCACCTGCATCCGGCCGCCCAGCACCTTGTGCACCATGCGATCGACGATGAGCATGCCCAGTCCCATGCCGCCCGCGTTCAGCCGGGTGCTGAAGAAGGGCTTGAAGAGCTGCTCCAGCGTGGCCTGGTCCATGCCGCGCCCGTTGTCACTGACACGGCATTGCACCAGCTCGCCCGCCACCTCCGCCTGAATGCGCACCTCGCCGGGCTGGCCTTCCTCGAAGGCATGGAGCAGGGCATTGTTCACCAGATTGATCAGCACCTGGCCCAGGGGGCCGGGATAGCTGTCCATCTGGATGCCCTCGGGGATGTCCAGCACGACCTGGTGGAGCTGCAGGCGTAGGGTGGGAGACAGCGAGCCGATCAGCTCGCCCACCATCTGGCTGAGGTCGAAGCTGCGGCGCTGGGCGCTGACCTGGTCGGCCGCGACCTGGCGGACGTCGCCGATCAGGTCCACCGCGCGTCGCACATTGCGGCTGATGAGCTCGGCATGCTCGGCACTGTGCTGCAGGAAGCTGTCCAGCTCGGTCCGGCGCAGGTTGCCCTGGGCGATGCGGGCCTGGAACTGCAGGGCCTCCGTGCGCAGGGACTCGCTGCAGACCAGAGCGTTGCTCATGGGCGAGCTAAGCTCATGGGCCACGCCGGTGACCAGGGCGTCCAGCGTGGCGCGCTGCTGCGCCTGCGCCAGGGCCTCGCGCGATTCGCGCAGTGACTCCATGGCCTCGGCCAGCGCCTCGCCACGCTCGACCACCCGGGCCTCCAGCGTGGCGTTGAGCTCCAGCACGCGGGCCTCCGCGGCCTTGCGGTCGGCGATATCGACCATAGTGCCTGCGATCAGCTGAGCGCGGCCCTGGTCGTCCCGGCGGATGACCTGACCCCGCGAGTGGATCCAGCGCCAATCGCCGGGCTTGCGGCGGTGGCGGTATTCCACATCGAAGGCGGGCGTGTCTCCTCGCAGGTGGCGGCGCAGAGCCTCGCGGACGCGGGGCAGGTCCTCGGGATGGCAGTCGTCCTTCCAGTCATAGCCCGGGCCCGGCTGGAACTCGCCGACGGCGTAGCCCAGCAGCGTCTGCCAGCGCTCGTTGACGTGCGTCTCGCCGCTGAACAGGTTGTGCTCCCAGGTGGCGGCCTGGGTGCCGTCGATCACGTGCTGCAGGCGCTCGCGCTCCTGGGCCAGCTGCAGGTGGGCCAGCGCGGTGCGGCGACGTTCCGCCAGGGCACGCCAAAGAGTGGCGCTGATCAGCAGGGTGCCCGCCATGCCTGCCAGCAGGCCCGCCAGGGGGCGCGTCCGCTGGCTGTCGTCAAGGAACTCCGGCAGGGGCTGCAGCAGCAGGGTCCAGGGCTGGCCTGCGATGTCCACGCCGAAGCGCTGCTGGAGGGCGTGGGCCGGTCCGCGGTCAGACGGAGGCAGGGTGGAACCGCTGGCAGAGCTCAGGCTCGTGAAGCGCACCGGGGCCTGTTCGTCGCGCCCCTCCAGCGCCCACAAGGCCATGCCGCCCTGGCGCGCCCGTTCCACCGCTGGGCCCAGCAGCTGCGGCAGTTCCACGACGGCTGCCAGGTAGCCCCGCAGGGCGGGCGTGCCGCCCTCCGGCGTGGGATCGAAGACGGGCGCGGTGATGGCGAAGCCCCAGGAGCGGCGGCCGGTGATGTCGTCATGGATCACCGCGAAGCTGTTGGAGGCCACCGGGCGTCTTTGCGCCGCCGCCGCCAGCTTGGAGGCCATGCGGACCGGGTCTGGCGCCAGGTTGTAGCCCAGGGGCGACTGCCCCGCCGGCCAGCCGTACAGCACGGGCACATAGTGCTCACGCTCGGGGGCCGGCTGCCAGCCCCGGCCATCGGGCCTGGGCTCGCGGATCTCGAAGCCGACCAGGCCTTCGGCCCGCGCCTCCCGCTCCACCTGCCGGCGTTGCGCAGGGCCCGTCACCTGGGGCTGCCATTCGATCAGGGTGCGGGGCGGCAGGGAGGACGACAGCTCGCGGGCAAAGTGCTGGAAGGCCGCCAGCCGCATGGGCCTGTGGGTGCTCACCAGCAGGCCGGCGCTGCGGCTGGCCTCCACGACGCGCGACAGCGTCAGCTCGACCTCCAGCCTGACGGGCTCTGCCATGGCCTGCGCCTGCTTCAGCGCATGCAGCTGCTCCTCTTCCGCCAGGGCCTGGTAGGCCCAGACACTGGCCGCCAGCCCGAGCCCCAGGGCCAGGCCCACGAGCAGCAGGTCGGCGGTGCGGCCGGGCGGGGGCGTCGGGGTGGTGAGGGTGTCGCTCATGTGGGGCGCTGCATCGCGGCCATGGAGGTGGCAGCAGTATTTCAGCTTTCCTGTCAGAACCCAATGCCCGTGCGACGCTCAAATCCCTGCGCCTGCCGCCCGGTCCCGGCACGGCTATGCTGCCCCCCATGCGCCGCTTCATGCAAGACCTGTCCCTTCCCAGCGCCGTCGCCGGTTTCGTGGCCGTGCTGGTGGGCTTCACCAGCTCGGTGGTTATCGTCTTCCAGGGTGCACAGGCTCTGGGGGCAACCTCGGCACAGCTCACCTCCTGGATGTGGGCCCTGGGCCTGGGCATGGGGCTGACCAGCCTGGGCCTGTCCCTGTGGACGCGCCAGCCCATTCTGACGGCCTGGTCCACGCCAGGGGCCGCCCTGCTGGCCAGCGCGGTGGGCGTGTCCATGCCCGAGGCCGTGGGGGCCTTCATCGTCTGCGCCCTGCTGATCGCCGTCGCCGGCTTCAGCGGCCTCTTCGAACGGCTGATGGACCGCATCCCCATCGCCATTGCCTCGGCCCTGCTGGCTGGCGTGCTGGCCCGCTTCGGCCTGGACGCGATGCTGGCCACACAGAGTGCTCCAGCCCTGGTGCTGAGCATGGCGGCCGCCTTCCTGCTGGGCAGGCGCTTCTGGCCGCGCTACGCCGTTCCCGTGGTGCTGCTGACGGGGGTGGCCGTGGCGGGCTTCCAGGGCCGGCTCCACATGGACGCCGTCCAGTGGGCCTGGGCCCGGCCGGAGTGGGTGAGTCCGCGATTCAGCGTGGCGGCCATGGTGGGCGTGGCGCTGCCGCTGTTCCTCGTGACCATGGCCTCGCAGAACCTGCCCGGCGTGGCGGCGCAGCGGGCCTCAGGCTACCAGACGCCCATCTCGGCCAGTATCGGTGTGACCGGCCTGGCCTCCCTGGTCCTCGCGCCCTTCGGTGGCTATGCCCTGAACCTGGCGGCCATCACCGCGGCCATATGCATGGGCCGAGAGGCGCACGAGGACCCGGCGCGGCGCTACACCGCGGCCGTGATGGCTGGCGTCTTCTACATCGCCCTGGGGCTGGCCGGTGGCGCTGTCGTGGGCCTGCTGGCGGCCTTCCCGCGCGAGCTGGTCGCGGCCATTGCCGGCCTGGCTCTGCTGGGCACCATCGCCGGCGGCCTCAGTGCGGCTCTGAAGGACGAGGCCCACCGCGACGCCGCCATCCTGACCTTTCTCGTGACGCTGTCAGGCCTCAAGCTGGCGGGCATAGGCTCGGCCTTCTGGGGCGTGGTGGCCGGGGCACTGGCCCTGCTGGTGCAGCGCCTGCGCCGCCCTTGAACTTGCCACCGACATCAAGATCCCTCGACTTCACATCCGGACCTACGCCATGAAACTGCTTTTCGTTGCCGACCCGCTGTCCAGCTTCAAGACCTACAAGGACTCGACCTTCGCGATGATGCGCGAGGCTGCCCGCCGCGGCCATGAGCTCTGGGCCTGCGAGCCCGCCGACCTCGTCTGGCAGCGCGGCGGCCTGGTGACGGCCCGTGGTGCGCAGCAGCTGCAGCTTTCGCCCGCGGCCCTGGCCAGCGCCTATGGCACGGACACGTCGGACTGGCATGCGGTGGGCGCCAGGCAAGACCTGGCCCTCGCCGGGGTCGATGCCGTGCTGATGCGCAAGGACCCGCCCTTTGACAGCGAGTTCTTCTACACCACCCAGCTGCTGAGCCAGGCCGAGCGCGAGGGCGCCCGAGTCTTCAACAAGCCCTCGGCCCTGCGCGAGCATCCCGAGAAGCTGGCCATCCTGGAGTTTCCGCAGCACATCACGCCGACGCTGGTGACGCGCTCGGCCGCAGCCATTCGCGCTTTCCACGCCGAGCACCGCGACATCATCCTCAAGCCCTTGGACGGCATGGGCGGCATGGGCATCTTCCGTGTCGGGCCGGACGGCATGAACCTGGGCGCCATCATCGAGACGCTCAACAAGGACGGCGCTCAGACGGTCATGGTGCAGCGCTACCTGCCCGAGATCTCGCAGGGTGACAAGCGCATCCTGCTGATCGGCGGCGAGGTCGTGCCCTTCGCCCTGGCCCGCATTCCCCAGGGCGGCGAGGTGCGCGGCAACTTGGCGGCCGGCGGCAAGGGCGTGGCCATGCCGCTCACCGAGCGGGAACGCGAGATCGCCCAGCATCTGGCGCCCATTCTGGCCGCACGCGGCCTGTTGCTGGTGGGCTTGGACGTGATCGGGCCCTGCCTCACGGAGATCAACGTCACCAGCCCCACCTGCTTCCAGGAGATCGGCGCGCAGGCCGGCTTCGACGTCGCATCCCTCTTCGTCGATGCCCTTGAAAAGGCGGTGGGCGCGGCCCAGGGTTGATCCGCATGCCGCACGGGCGTTCTGGGTAGTCAAATACCAGAGCAAGACCAAAAAAATACCAATGACGCTCGACCCTGAGTCGGGCACGGCACTCGTCGGGGCTTGCACGGTCAGCTCTGGCGGGCCGGGGAAGATGGGTGCGCAGGAGGGCTCGTCCACGAACGGCCCAGCGTGGCGCCGCTGCTGGCGGTGCCGCCCGCGGGCTGCTGTCCAGCCTTGCACCGATCCCCTGGAGGTTCGCATGACCCTGTCCGCCCCATCCCTGGCCCGCCATGCCCTCGGCCTGGCCCTGCTGGCCGCCGGCATCCAGCTCTCTTCGCCCGCGCTGGCCGCCCCCTGCTCGGCCGCCTGGGCCGAAGGCAAGACCTACACCGCCAACACCCTGGCCAGCTACCAGGGCAAGGACTACAGCGCTCTGGTGACCCACACCGCCTACGTGGGCGCCAATTGGAACCCGGCGTCCACGCCCTCGCTGTGGCGCTACGTGGCCGACTGCACGGCCAGCCCGACGCCCACACCTACCCCCACCCCGACACCGACACCGACACCGACACCGACCCCCACGCCCACGCCCACGCCCACGCCCACGCCCACGCCCACGCCCACGCCCACGCCCACGCCATCCCCCGGCCTGCCCAAGCACGCCCTGATCGGCTACTGGCACAACTTCGCCAATGGCGCGGGCGCGCCGATCCGGGTGAAGGATGTCTCGGATGACTGGGACGTGATCATGATCTCCTTCGCCAGCGACGCAGGCGACGGCGGCGTGGCCTTCCAGCTGGATCCCGGCGCGGGCTCGGAGGCCGACTTCATTGCCGACATCGCCGCCAAGCGCGCCAAGGGCAAGAAGGTGGTGCTGTCCTTGGGCGGGCAGGAAGGGCGCATGACGCTCAACACCAGCGCGCAGGTCACGAACTTCGTCAACACCCTGGCGGCGCTGATCGCGAGGTACGGCTTCGACGGCATCGACCTGGACCTGGAGAGCGGTGCCGGCGTCTCCCTGGGCTCCCCCATCATCAACAACCTGATCACGGCGGTAAAGCAGCTCAAGGCCAAGGTGGGGCCCGGCTTCTACCTCTCGATGGCGCCCGAGCATCCGTATGTGCAGGGCGGCTACGTGGCCTACGGCAGCATCTGGGGCGCCTACCTGCCCATCATCGACGGCCTTCGGGACGAGCTGACGATGATCCACGTGCAGTACTACAACAACGGCGGCTTCACCTACTCCGACGGGCGCCAGCTCAGCGAGGGCACGGTAGACGGCCTGGTGGGCGGCAGCCTGATGCTGATCGAGGGCTTCAAGGTCAGCCAGGGCACGGGCTGGGAGTTCAAGGGCCTGCGCCCTGACCAGGTGGCCTTCGGTGTACCTTCGGGGCCCCGCTCGGCCGGCCGGGGCTATGCGCCGCCGAGCGTCATCAACCAGGCACTCCGCTGTCTGACCCTGCTGCAGGGCTGCGGCGCGGTGAAGCCCAAAGTGGCCTATCCGGGCTTCCGCGGCGCCATGACCTGGTCCGTCAACTGGGATAAGGCCGATGGCTACAGCTTCTCGGTGCCGGTGAAGGCGCAGCTGAAGACGCTGCCCTGAGCGCTGGACGCAGGCAAGACCTGACCCCGATGGTGAAGGCGCCCGAGGGGGGGCTTGCCGCGTTCAGCGCCGCTTCAGGCCCAGGTGCAGCGGGAGGTCGGGGCGCAGCGTGATGTCCAGGCGCGGCTGCGGTGCGCGCCGGCCGGGCAGGGCCTGCAGCTCGTAGCGCTGCAGCAGCAGGGCGGCGACCACGCTCATCTCCGTCAGTGCGAAATGGCTGCCCAGGCACACGCGCGGGCCGGCGCCGAAGGGCAGCCAGGCGCCGCGCGGGATCTCGGGGTGGCCGGCTGTGGGGTCGAAGCGATCGGGGCGGAAGGCCTCGGGTTCCAGGAACCAGCGCGGGTCGCGCTGGGTGAGTGCGGGCGTGATGCGCACCATGCTGCCTGCCGGCAGCGTGTAGCCGGCCACCTGGACGGGGGCTGTCGTACGTCGCGAGAACAGGGCGGCCGCTGGCGGATACAGGCGCAGACTCTCTTTGAAGCTGCGGGCCAGGCGGGGCAGCAAGGGCAGGTCGGCGGCGGTGGGCGTGCGCTCGCCCAGCACGGCCTGCACCTCGTCGGCGACGCGGCGCTGCTCCTCGGGGTGCGAGGCCATGCACCAGCCCCACCAGGTGAGCGCGGCCGCGGTGGTCTCGTGGCCCGCGAGAAAGGTGGTCATGCACTCGTCACGCAGCGCATGGGCGTCGAAGCCCTGCCCCTGCGCGTCCTGGGCCGCCAGCATCAGGCCCAGCAGGTCGGTGCTGGCGCCGGGGTCCTCGCCTGTTTCGTTCCTGGCCAGACGATGATCGACCTCCGCCTCGATGAAGCGCTTGAGCAGCTGCAGGGCGCGTCGCTTGCGGGCCTTCCAGGGCATCCACAGCGGGGCGCTGACCGGCCAGTAGAACTCCTGCATGGCCTCGACGCCCAGGTCATGCACGGCGGCGGCAATGGCGCGGCCCTGTTGCTCGTCCCCTCGGGAGAAGAGGGCGCGCATGATCACCTCCATGGTGACCTGGGTCATGGCCGACTCGAAGTTGAACTCCGCCAGGCCCTGCCAGCGCTGCAGGCCCTCGCGGGCCGCCTCCACCATGCGCGGCACGAAGCTCTCGACGCGCCGGGGCGCGAAGGCGGGCTGAAGCATCTGGCGCTGGCGCTGCCAGTCGGCGCCTTCCGCCACCAGCACGCTGTGTCCGTGGGCGCTGGCGAATACCTCTGTACCGCGCTCCCAGCGGATCAACTGATCGTGCGACGCCACCAGCACCTCCCGGATGTGATCGGGGTGCAGGAAGCTGTAGTCCACCAGGTGCACGAAGCGCTGGCGGACGACGTCGCCGTACTGTGCATGCCACTGGCGCAGCGGGCCGAGGTAGTCGCGGCTCAGAGCACGCAGGCGGTCGAAGCCCAGGCCGGCGGGGCCGGGGGGCAGGGCGGTCTTTGTGGGTGCGAGGGTCTGGGTGTTCATGGGCCCGCATGGTGGCGGGGCGGCTGCGGCGGGTCTTGAACGAAATCGACATCCGCCCGGGCAAGTCCGTCCGCGGGCGGCGGCGCTTCGCGGCCTGACTACACTGCCGCCATGGACAGCGACCGCCACCCCGATACCGTCGCCCGGCTGATAGCGCCCAGCCTGGCCCTCAGCGGCTGCCTCTATGCCTCGCTCTGGCGCGACACCACCGCCGCCGCCCCGCTCACCGCGGCGCAGCGCAGCTCCCACTTCCCGGCCACGCCCTTCTGCGGCATGACCTGGGTGCTGGAGGGCGACGGCTGCCAAGTGCTGGACGACGGCAGCGAGCGCCGCCTGGGCGGCCGCTGCCTGGTCGGCGGACCGCGCAGCCGGCCGGCCCAGTTCCGCTCCGACGCCGGCATGCGCTGCTTCATGGTGGCCATCCTGCCGGACGCGCTGCATGCCCTGACCGGCCTGGATCTCGCGAGCCTGCTGGACCGCTACGAGCCCATTGAATCTGCCCTGGGCCCCGATTGGCAGGCCTTGAACGATGCCCTGCTGGCCGCTCCAGACGAACAGGCCTGCCAGGCCCTGCTGGAGGACTTCCTGCTGCCCCGCTGGCGGGCCTGGGCGCAGAGCCAGGCCGCGCCGCCGCGCCGCTACCGGGACTGGATGCAGAACCTCGCGCTCAAGGCCGTCGCTGGCGGGCACGGTGACAGCCTGCGCCAGGTCGAACGCCGCATCAAGCGCTGGAGCGGCCAGAGCATGCAGGCCCTGCGCCGGGTCAGCCGCGCCGAGTCCACCTTCCACCGGGTGCGCCGCGAGATGGAGGCCGGTGAGGTGCTGTGGAGCGCCCTGGCCCAGGACGCCGGCTACGCCGACCAGGCCCATCTGTGCCGCGAGACCCGCCGCGTCACCGGCTTCAGCCCCGAGGAGCTGCGCCGGCGCATCGACAGCGACGAGGCTTTCTGGGCGTATCGGGTCTGGGTCTGATGCCTTGATCGGGAGGTGGGCGCCGCCTCTGGGACAATCCACCCCCATGGCTGTCCTCTCCCTGACCAATGCCCATCTCGCCTACGGCCATGTGCCGCTGCTGGATGGTGCCAATTTCGCGCTGGAAACCGGTGAACGCGTGGGCCTGATCGGCCGCAACGGCACGGGCAAGTCCTCCCTGCTCAAGATCCTGGCCGGCATCGACAAGCTCGACGACGGCCTGCTGCAGCTGCAGCTGGGCCTGCGCAGCGTCTATGTGCCTCAGGAGCCCGAGTTGCGGGCCGAGGCCAGCATCTTCGAGGTGGTCAGCGAGGGCGTGGCCGAGGCCCGCGCCCTGCGTGAACGCTTCGAGGCCCATGCGCCCGGCGAGGACCTCGACGCCCTGCAGACCCGGCTGGAGCAGTTGGGCGGCTGGACCTGGGAGCAGCGGGTCGAGGAGACCCTGCAGCGCCTGGGCCTGGACGGCAGCCGGCAGGTCGGCGCGCTGTCCGGCGGCCTGAAAAAGCGCGTGGCCCTGGCCCGCGCCCTGGTGGCCCAGCCCGATGTGCTGCTGCTGGACGAGCCCACCAACCACCTGGACCTGGACGCCATCGCCTGGCTCGAGGGCCTGCTCAATGCCTTCAAGGGCAGCCTGCTGCTGATCACCCACGACCGCGCCTTCCTGGACAACGTCTGCAACCGCATCGTCGAACTCGACCGCGGTCAGTTGCGCGGCTATCCCGGCAACTTTGCCGCCTTCCAGGCCGCCAAGCAGTACGAGCTGGAGAACGAGGCCCTGGCCAATGCCCGCTTTGACAAGGTGCTGGCGCAGGAGGAAGTCTGGATTCGCAAGGGCGTCGAGGCCCGGCGCACCCGCAGCGTGGCCCGCGTGGCGCGCCTGATGCAAATGCGCGAGGCCCACGCCGCCCGGCGCGACGTGCAGGGCAAGGTGCGCCTGGACATCGCCACCGGCGACGCCAGCGGCAAGATCGTTGCGGAGCTGGACAAGGTCAGCAAGCGCTTCGGCGAGCGCACCGTGGTGCGCGACTTCAGCACCACCATCCTGCGCGGCGACAAGATCGGACTCATCGGCCCCAATGGCGCTGGCAAGACCACGCTGCTGAAGCTGATCCTGGGCGAGCTGGCGCCGGACAGCGGCACCGTGCGCCAGGGCACCCGCCTCACCGTGGCCTACTTCGACCAGATGCGCGACGGGCTCAACCTGGAGGCCACGCTGGCCGACACCATCAGCCCGGGCAGCGAGTGGATCGAGATCGGCAACCAGCGCAAGCACGTGATGAGCTACCTGGGCGACTTCCTCTTCGCCCCGCAGCGCGCCAACTCACCGGTCAAGAGCCTCTCCGGGGGCGAGCGCAACCGCCTGCTGCTGGCCCGGCTCTTCGCCCGCCCGGCCAATGTGCTGGTGCTGGACGAGCCCACCAACGACCTCGACATCGAAACTCTGGAGCTGCTGGAAGAGCTGCTGCAGGACTACGACGGCACCGTCTTTCTGGTCAGCCATGACCGCCGCTTCCTGGACAACGTGGTCAGCTCGACCCTGGTCTCGGAGGGCGATGGTGTCTGGCGCGAGTACGAGGGGGGCGTGCAGGACTGGCTGACGCAGTCTCAGCGCGCCAAGGCCATCGCCGCCGCCGCGGCGCCCAAGGCCGCACCGGCGCCGGTGCCTGCCGCCGCACCACCCGCCGCGGCCAAGCGCAAACTCAGCTACAAGGAGCAGCGCGAGCTGGACGAACTGCCCGCCCGCATCGAGGCCCTGGAGGCCGAGCAGGCGGCACTCAATGCCCTGATCGGCGGCACCGAGCTCTATACGCAGGGCGCCGGCCGCATCCAGGAGGTCACGAACCGCGCCGCGGCCATCGAGGACGAGCTGATGGGCCTGCTGGAGCGCTGGGAGACCCTGGGCGCCCGCTGAGCACGGAGCCTGGCGCCGGCCTCAGGCGCGCTGCAGCTTGTCGGCGGGGATCAGGCCGCTCTTGTTCTTCAGCTGCACCACCAGCTCGCCATGGCGGATGACCACGGTGTCCACCACCTCGGTGCTGCCGCCCAGCCTGACCCGGTCGCCCGGCTTCAGCGGGGGCTCCTTGGGCAGGGACGGGATGACGGGCATGGCGATCGGTGGCGACACCCGTTGCATCACCTGCGGCGATCCCATGACCCGTTGCAGGCGCTGGTGCAGGTCCGGCCGCTCCTGGGCCAGGCGCTCCAGGGCCTGGCGCAGGGTGGTCTTGAGCTCCTGGGCGGTGAAGGGCTTCTTCAGCAGGAAGCGTGCGCCAGCCGCCTGCGCCTGCGCCTGTTGCTCGGGCCCGGTCTCGAAGCTCAGCAGGGCAAGGCGGCAGTCCGGCACCTGCTGACAGATCTGCCGGTGCAGGGCGATGCCGCTGAGTGCTTCCTTGGGAAACCAGTCGCAGATCAGGAACTGGGGGCGGAAACCCGGCAGCAGGGCCAGGGCTTCGTCGGGCCGGCTGCAGCAGCGGATGCTGTCCGCCGGGAATCCGTAGCTCTCCAGCAGCTGGCGGGCGAAGTTCTGGACACCGGCCAGCGGATCGACGACGAGGAAATGAAGCGGGGCGGGGGCGTTCATGGCGGCGCAGCCAGGGGGTTGGACGGGGATTTCAGTCGGGCTTGCAAACGATCTTAGCGAGCCCCGCGTGCGCCTCGCTGACGTCCCGGGAAAGCCCGGCCGCGCAAAGCACCGGCAGCGTGAAAAAAGTGCGTGACGCCGCCGCGACGATGGCCCCGGCGGCGCTGCCCGCGCGGCTGGTTTGGCCCTAGCATGGGATGTTCGGGCCAGCCGCAGGAAGTCCATCGCATGGGTCTCAGACGCCAGATGATCGGCTACGTGATCGCACTGTCCGCGGGCTGCATCCTGCTGGGCGTCTGGGCCATCCAGCGCGGCCTGGACCAGGCCTACCAGGATGTGGAGTTCGAGGATGCCCGCGACGATTTCGAGCATCTGGTGGCCGTGCTGGATGGCGAGATCCAGCATCGCGAGTTCATGCTGCGCGAGTGGCGCCTGTGGCCGGACTTGCGCCGACACCTGACGCGGCCCGATCCCGACTTCATCCAGCGCAGTTTCAGCCCCGCCTACCTGGGACAGGTTGGCCTGGACGGCCTGCTGCTGCTGGACGAGCAGGGCGCGGTGGTGCTGCAGGCCTGGGCGGCGGTGGATGGGGAGCGCTGGCTGGATTCGTTGCCGGCCGGCACGCGCCGCTGGCTGGGTACGCCGGCCGCCGACAGCCCGGCCTGCGGTCTGGCGGGTTCGCCGGACTACCTCGTGCTGCTTTGCCGGCGCCAGCTGGAGGAGCCGGGGATGAGCGATGGCTCGCGCGGCGTGCTGGTGATGGCCGAACGCCTGGACAGCCGCTTCCTTCGCCAGCTCCAGCGCCGGGTGGGCCTGCCCGTGCGCATCGTGCCGGCCTCCCAGGCCTTGCCGCTGGTCGGCGACCTGGTGCAGGCCATGGGCAGCGCCGAGCTGCCTGGCGCCGGCCCCTGGAGCCTGCGCCGCCTTGACGAGCGCCTGCTGATGCACTGGCTCCTGCCCCTGGCCGGCGAGCCCCTGCAGGTAGTGGCGCTGGAGGTCCAGCACGGGCGTGGCATCGTCCAGCGCGGCGCCCGCGAGGCCCGCGATCGCCGCCTGTCCATGGCGGTGCTGGCCCTGGTGCTGGGCGTGGCCCTCGCCTGGCTGCTGGACCGCCAGGTGATTTCGCGCGTGGTGCGCATGCGGCGCGAGCTGGCCGCCATCCGCGAGCAGCGGCAGTGGCATGCCGCGGTGACCCTGCAGGGCGCTGACGAGATCAACGAGCTGGGTGCCGGCGTCAACCACCTGCTGTCTGTCATCGATCGCCAGGTCTACGAGCTGGAGAAGCTCTCGCTGACCGACGCCCTGACCGGCCTGCCCAACCGGCGCAGCTTCAGCCAGCGTCTGGCCCTGGCCCTGCGTCAGCAGCACCGCAACGGCGCCTCGCTGTGCCTGATCCTGATCGACGTGGACCACTTCAAGCTCTACAACGACCGCTACGGCCACGCCGCGGGCGATCGGGCCTTGCAGGAGGTCGCGCGCTGTCTGCAGCGGGTGGCGCGCCGCCCCTCGGACCTGCCTGCACGCCTGGGCGGAGAGGAGTTCGCCTTGCTGCTGCAGGATACGGACGCGCCGGGCGCTCTGCACCAGGCCGCGGAGTTCCGTGACCTGCTGGCGCGTGCCGGCATTCCCCACGAAGCCCAACCTGACGGCACGGCGTCCGGCTGCATTACGGCCAGCATCGGCCTGGCGATGTTCTCGACGCCGGACAGCCCCGACACGCTCTACCAGCGCGCCGACGCCGCCCTGTACCGTGCCAAGGCCGCGGGCCGGGATCGCATCGAGTGCGCCTGAGTGCGCGATCCTCGCCAGTCCCTCAGCGCTGCCGCTCCTCCCGCATCGCTTGCAAGCGGCGCCAGAAGCGGGCGTCCTGCGAGGTGGCGAAGTTGATGCGCATGAGGCTGCCGGCCTGGCGGGTGGCGCTGAACAGCACGCCCGGGGCGATCAGCCAGCCCTCGTCCAGCATGCGCTGGGCCAGGCGCTCGGTGTCCATGCCCACCTCCAGCCAGCCGAAGAGGCCGGCCGGCGGTGTGACGAAGCGGCAGCCGGCGGCCTCGGCCAGGGGCACGACGCGCTGGCGGGCGGCGTCCAGGCGGGCGATCACGCGCTCGGCATGGCGGCGCAGCGTGCCTTGCTCCAGGCACACGGCCACGGCGCGGTCCATCAGGGGGCTGGTGGTCAGCGTGGTCAGCAGCTTCTGCTCGGTCAACTGGGCCACCACCTCCGGTGCCGCGGCCACGAATCCGACGCGCCAGGCGGGGGTGAGGATCTTGGAGAAGCCCGAGACGTAAAGCGTGCGCCGCAGCCCGTCCAGGGCGGAGAGGCGTGGCGCGTGGTTGGGGGCCATGGAGGCGTAGGTGTCGTCCTCGACGATCTGGAAGTCGTGCGCCTCGGCCAGCTTCAGGATCTGGTGGGCGCGCGCCAGCGACAGCGTGCCGCCCGTGGGGTTGTGCAGCACCGAGACCGTCACGTACATGCGCGGCCGGTGCTCCCGGGCGAGCTGGGTCATGACGGCCATGTCCGGCCCGTCGGCGCCGCGGGGCACGGGCAGCAGGCGCATGCCGGCCTGGGAGAGCCGGGCGTATTCGATGGACCAGCCTGGGTCGTCCACCAGCACGGCGTCGCCCGGCTGCAGCAGGCGGCGGGTGATCAGGTCCAGGGCGTGGGTGGCGCCGACGGTGCTGATGATCTGGTCCGCCGGGGCGCTGATGCCCAGGTCGTCCAGGCGCCGGGCCAGGGCCTGGCGCAGGCGCAGGTCGCCGCCGGGTTCGCCGTACTGCAGGGCCAGGGGGTCGCCGCCGTCGGTCTGGGCCAGCACGCGGCGCATGGCGCTTTGCAGCAGGGGCAGGTCCAGCCACTCGCCGGGCAGCGTGCCCAGACCCGGCGCATGGCGGGCATCGGCCTGGAACATGCCGCGGATCAGCGCGGTGGCGTCCAGGGGGACGCCTTGCGGGATGCCCACCGGCGGGCGCTCGGGCTCGCTGCGCCCGGGCGCCACGGGCTGCGGGCGCAGGTCCCGCACGAAGAAGCCGCGCTGCTTGCGCGCCTCCACCAGGCCGGCGGCCAGCAGCTGGTCATAGGCTGCGACCACGGTGTAAGGGCTCACGCTGTGATGGCGGGCGCACTCGCGCACCGAGGGCAGGCGGCTGCCCGGCAGCAGCAGGCGCTGCTGGATGCGCTGCGAGAAGCGCTGGGCAAGCTGCTGGGCCAGGGTCTGGCCGGCGTCGCGCTGCAGGGAGGCTGTGTCGGTGTGCATGCCAGTACAGTTTCTAGTGCTGTCTGGATAAGTGTATTGGTTCTGTACTGGCTGTGGCCGTAGACTGGGCCGATGCAGAAGTCTTCAACCCGTGTTCTGGGACTGCTCGGCGGCATGAGCTGGGAGTCCAGCGCGCAGCTGTACGCCCTGATCAACCGCGAGGTGGCCGCCCGGCAGGGCGGGCTGCACAGCGCGCGCCTGCTGCTGTGGAGCGTGGATTTTGACGAGATCGCCACCCTGCAGCGCGAGGACCACTGGGACGAGGCCGGGCAACTGCTGGGCGAGGCGGCGGCCGGGTTGCGCCGAGCCGGCGCCGGCGCCCTGATGCTGGCGACCAACACCATGCACCGCGTGGCCCCGGCCATCGAGGCGGCCGGGGAACTGCCCCTGCTGCACCTGGTGGACCTGACGGCGGCCGCGCTCAAGCGCCAGGGCATCCGCCGGGCGGCCCTCATGGGCACGCGCTACACCATGGCGCCGGGCTTCTACACCGAACGCATGAACGCCCAGGGCATCGAGCTCCTGAGCCCGCAGGGCGAGGCCGCCGAGGAGGTGCACCGCATCATCTTCGAGGAGCTGTGCCGTGGCGATGTGCGCGACAACTCACGTCAGGCGCTGCTGGCCCAGGCCGCCCGCCTGGCCGAGCAGGGTGCCCAGGCCCTGATCCTGGGCTGTACCGAATTGGGACTCTTGCTGGATGATGCGGTCCAGCGAGACTGCCCGCTGCCGTTCATCGACAGCACCCGCCTGCAGGCGCAGGCGGCTGCAGACTGGCTGCTGGCCCCGTGACTTTACCGGGGCCTTCGCCGGCCCCCGACGCTTTTCAGACGACTTGCTGGAGACAAGAAGATGAGCACCACCCCCTGGAACCTGGCCCAACGCGCCGCACGGATGAATCCGTCCATCATCCGCGAGATCCTCAAGGTCACCGAGAAGCCGGGCATCCTGTCCATGGCTGGCGGCCTGCCCTCGGCGGACACCTTTCCGGTCGAGGCCCTCAAGACCGCCTGTGACCGCGTGCTCTCGCTCAACGCCAAGGAATCCCTGCAGTACGCCGCCAGCGAGGGCTTCGCGCCGCTGCGCGAGTGGGTGGCCGCCCGCGTGGCGCGCTTGGGGATGGAATGTTCGGCGGACCAGGTGCTGATCACCAGCGGTTCGCAGCAGGGCCTGGACCTGGTCGGCAAGATCCTGTGCGATGCCGGCGCCCCCGTGGCCGTCGAGACGCCCACCTACCTGGGTGCCCTGCAGGCCTTCACGCCCTACGAGCCCATCTTCACGAGCCTGGCCAGCGATCACGAAGGCCCGCTGCCCGAGGCCTTCGGCCGCCTGGCCCATGATGCGCCCGGTACTCGCTTCGCCTACCTGCTGCCCAACTACCAGAACCCCACCGGCCGCGTGATGAGCGCCGAGCGTCGCCAGGCCGTGATGGCCGCGGCCAAGGCCGCCAACGTGCCGGTCGTGGAAGACAACCCCTACGGCGACCTTTGGTTTGACGAGGAGCCGCCTGCCGCGCTGAGCTCGCTGTGGCCTGAGGGCTCCATCTACCTGGGTTCCTTCTCCAAGGTGCTGACCCCTGGCTTCCGCCTGGGCTACATCATCGCGCCCAAGGCCCTGTACCCCAAGCTGCTGCAGGCCAAGCAGGCTGCCGACCTCCACACCCCGGGCTTCAACCAGCGCGTGGTCTACGAGGTCATCAAGGACGGCTTCCTGGACCAGCACATCCCCAGCATCCGTGCCCGCTACAAGGCCAACCGCGACGCCATGGCCGCGGCCCTGGAGAAGTACTTGCCGGCCGGCTGCGAGTGGCAGAAGCCCAAGGGCGGCATGTTCTTCTGGATCCGCCTACCCGAAGGCCTGGACGCCATGGCCCTACTGCCCAAGGCTGTGGACGCCAACATCGCCTACGTGCCCGGCGCGGCCTTCTATGCAGCCAACCCCGATCCGCGT
Source organism: Mitsuaria sp. WAJ17 (assembly GCF_014174515.1). Classification (GTDB taxonomy): domain Bacteria; phylum Pseudomonadota; class Gammaproteobacteria; order Burkholderiales; family Burkholderiaceae_C; genus Roseateles_B. The sequence goes on along the minus strand of NZ_JACJUG010000024.1, from coordinate 50,900 downwards.
GCCCTGCGCCTGTCCTTCGTGACCCTGACGCCGGAGCTGATCACCGAAGGCGTGGCCATCCTGGGCCGCGTGCTGGGCGAGGCGCTGGAGTCCGGCGCCCAGCCCACGCCCTGAGGCGACACCGTGGCGGACGAGCGCCTGCAGCGCCAGCTTGGTGAGCGCCGCTACCGGCTGGGCTTCGCGCCGGCCGACATCGACGCCATGGCCGCCCATGCCTACCTGAGCCGGGCCTACTGGTCCGAGGGCATCTCCCTGGCCCTGGTGCAGCGCGCCATCGAGCACTCCCTGTGCATCGCGCTGCGCTGTGCCGAAGGCGAGGGGCTTGAGGTTCAGGTGGGTTTCGCCCGCATGGTCACGGACCGGGCCACCTACGCCTACCTCTGCGATGTCTATGTGCTGGAGGCGCACCGCCGCCAGGGCCTGGCCGACTGGATGATGCAGACCCTGCTGCGGCATCCGGACCTGCAGGGCCTGCGCCGGCTGCAGCTGGTCACGCGGGACATGCAGTCGCTCTACGCCCGCCACGGCTTCCAGCCTCTGGGCCATCCGGAGCGAGGCATGGAGATTGCCCGGCCCGGCCTGTACCTGCGCGACGGCGCCAAGTCGCCGCCCTGAACGTTTCCTTTTCCATCGTCACCGCCTGAAGGAGCCTTGATGAGCCCGCGTTTGCGTCCCTTTGCCCAGGTCGATGTCTTCACGGCGGTACCGCTCAAGGGCAATGCGCTGGCCGTGGTGGTGGATGGCACCGGTCTTGACGAGACCCAGATGCAGGCCTTTGCCTGCTGGACCAACCTCAGTGAGACAACTTTCCTGCTGCCGCCCACCATGCCCGAGGCGGACTACCGCGTGCGCATCTTCACACCCGGCGGCGAGCTGCCCTTCGCGGGGCATCCGACCCTGGGCTCAGCCCACGTCTGGCTGAAGCACGGCGGCGTGCCGAAGACGCCGGGCCGCGTCGTGCAGGAAAGCGCCATTGGCGCGGTCACCCTGCGCCAGGACGGCGAGCGCCTGGCCTTCGCGGCGCCGGCCCTGGTGCGCAGCGGCCCGGTGCCGGCCGAGGTGCGCGCCCAGGTGGTCCGCGCCCTGCGCGTGGCGGACACCCAGTTGCTGGACGTGGTCTGGGTGGACAACGGCGGGCCGCCCTGGGTGGCGGCGCGCCTGGAGACGGCCGAGGCCGTGCTGGCCCTGCAGCCGGACTTCCTGGCCATGCAGGGCCTGGACCTGGGCGTGGTCGGCGCCTATCCGCCGGGGCACGAACTGCAGTTCGAGGTGCGCGGCTTCGTGCCGAACCTGTCGGTGCCCGAGGACCCGGTGACGGGCAGCCTCAACGCCGGCCTGGCGCTGTGGCTGATCGGCAGCGGCCTGGCGGTTTCGTCCTACACCGCCGGCCAGGGCCGCGTGCTGGGCCGTGACGGGCGAATCCATGTGCGCAGCGAGGGCGGTACCTGCTGGATCGGCGGCGACGTCGTACCCTTGATCGAAGGGCAGGTCCGTCTCTGAGACCTGCCTTCCCCGAATCTGAACGCAGCAAGGGAGACCGGCATGGACATGGATCATCTGGTGGTGGGTGCGGCCGCGCTGGAGGATGGGGTGGCCTGGTGCGAGCGCGTCCTGGGCGTGCGCCCCGCGCCCGGCGGCAAGCATGTGCTGATGGGCACGCACAACGCCGTGCTCAACATCAGTTCGGCGGCGCATCCGCGCTGCTACCTGGAGATCATCGCCATCGACCCCGAGGCGCCGCCGCCCGGGCGCGCCCGCTGGTTCGACCTGGACCAGCCCGAACTGCGCCAGCGCCTGGCCCAGGGGCCGGGCCTCATCCACTGGGTCGCACGTGTGCCCAGCCTGGAGGCGACGCTGGCGCAGTGGCGCAGCGAGGGCGTGGACGGCGGCCAGGCGGTGGCGGCCTCGCGCGGCCTGCTGAGCTGGCAGATCGCCCTGCGTGAGGACGGTCGGCGCCTGCGCCGGGAAGGCCTGCCTGTGCTGATCGAATGGGGGGACAGACACCCCTGCGATGCCCTGCCCGACAGTCCCGTCAGCCTCAAGGCCTTCGAGGCCCGCGAGGGCCCGCGTGCCTGGCTGGACACCCCGCTGGGCGAGACGATGCTGGAGGTGATCGGATGACGCAGGACCTGTTCCGGGACGATGCCGGGCTGCTTGAATGCACGGCCCACCTGCTGCGCGCGGACGAGCGCGGCCTGCTGGTGGACCGCACGGTCTTCTATCCCCAGGGAGGTGGCCAGGCGGGCGATGCGGGCGACATGGTACTGGCCGACGGCCGCGTGCTTGCCATAGCAGACACCCGCAAGGGCGAGGGTCTGGAGATCCTGCACCTGCCCGCGGCGGGGCAGTCGCTGGAAGGCCTGGCGCCCGGGCAGGAGGTGCAACTGCGCATCGATGCCCAGCGGCGACGGGCGCACATGCGCTTCCACACGGCCACGCACCTGTTGTGCGCGCTGGTGCCGCAGCCGGTCGATGGTTGCTCCATCACCGCAGGCTATGCGCGTCTGGATTTCCACATGAGCGAGCCCCTGGACAAGGACGCCCTCACGGCCGGCCTGGCCCGCTTGGTGGCCGAGGCACGGCCCGTACAGCTCCGCTGGATCACCGACGCCGAGCTGGATGCCAACCCTGGCCTCGTGCGCAGCATGAGTGTGCAGCCGCCGCGGGGCAGCGGCCGCGTGCGCCTCGTCGAGATCGAGGGTGTGGACCTCCAGCCCTGCGGCGGGACGCATGTGGCCAACACCGCCGACATCGGCGCCGTGGTCGTCACGAAGATCGAGAAGAAGTCCGCCAAGACCCGGCGGGTCGTGCTGGGCTTTGCCCAGCCAGGCGAAGCCTGAGGAGGACTTCTTCGGGGAGTCCTCATGTCGGCGCAGCCGATGTGAGGGCTCACCAGAATGCCCCTGTAACCAAGACCCGGAGGGTCGTGCTGGGCTTTGCCCAGCCAGGCGAAGCCTGAGGAGGACTTCTTCGGGGAGTCCTCATGTCGGCGCAGCCGATGTGAGGGCTCACCAGAATGCCCCTGTAACCAAGACCCGGCGGGTCGTGCTGGGCTTTGCCCAGCCAGGCGAAGCCTGAGGAGGATCGAAATGCTCAGTGGCCCTTCTGCTTGAAGTTGTCGTGGCAGGCCTTGCAGCTCTGGCCCACGGCGCCTGCAGCGATCTTCACGTCTTCCTGCTTGCCGGACTTGACCGCCGCCTGCAGCTTGCCGACCTCGGCCTGAAGCTTGTCTGCCGCTTCCTGGAATTTGGCCGGCTGGCTCCAGACCTCGGGCAGGGCTTCACTGCCCTTGACCTTTTCGCTACCCGGCACGAAGGCGGTGAAGGGCAGCTTGGACACGACGGCGATCACAGCCATGTTGTCCTCCACGGCCTTGGCGTCATAGGGCACTTTGCCCTGGGCCATGTCGTTGAGGCGCTTGAAATGCGTGGCCATCAGCTCGAAACCGGCCTGGCGGTATTCGACGGCATCGGACGGGCGCTTGAAGGCGCCCTGTGCCTGGGCGCCGCTCAGGGCACCGGCCAGGCACAGCAGCGCCAGAAGGGGGGAGCGGCTCTTGGCGAGAATCGAGGGCATGGGGTCTCCGTGGTGATGGTTTGCCCGGTGCATTGCCCGGCGGGGCTGGGACCGGTCGGCGCAGTGTAGGCCAGCACCCCGGGGTGGCGCTCCTGCGGGCGGTGAGCCGTGGCGTGGGACCATCGGGCAGGCACGGATCCCGCCGTACGGCTTGGGTTCACCCCGGGGCTCGGGTATCGTTGCCTCATGAAGGACCTCGACACCCACCAGGCCCTGCGCGTCTGGGACTTGCCCACCCGGCTCTTCCACTGGGGCCTGGTGCTCTGTGTGGGCGGGGCGGTGGTCTGCGCCAAGCTGGGCGGCAATGCCATGGCCTGGCACCTGCGCTTCGGCTATGCGGTGATGGCCCTGCTGGTGTTCCGCCTGCTGTGGGGCGTGTTCGGCGGGCACTGGTCCCGCTGGCGCCAGATGCTCTACGGCCCGGCGGCCACCTGGCGCTATCTGCGGGGTCAGGCCTTGCCTGACGACCATTTCGACGTCGGCCACAACCCGCTGGGCGCGCTGTCGGTGCTGGTCATGCTGGCCTGGCTGGCGGTGCAGGTGGGTTCGGGCCTCATCTCCGATGACGAGGTGGCGACCTCCGGCCCCCTGGCCGCCTGGGTCAGCAGCGAGACCAGCCTGGAATGGACGGATTACCACCAGCACCTGGGCCAGTGGGGCCTCTACGCCATGCTGGGCCTGCACGTGGGGGCGGTGCTCTTCCATCAATGGTTCAAGCGCCGCCAGTTGATTGGCGCTATGCTGGGCGGCGACAAGCTGGCTCCCGCCCACCTCCAGGCCAGCCGCGACTCCGCGGCCACACGGCTCTTCGCCCTGACCCTGCTGACGGCCTGCGTGGCGGCGGTCTACCTGCTGGTGACTCTGGGGGCGCCCGGCTGAGGCGCGGGCCCGCGTGCGCCGCCTCCAGTCGCGTCCGGACAACGCGATCGCCCGCAGCGTGGGTAAACTGGCCCGCCTATGGACGCTTCGAACCAGATCCAACTGATCAGCCCCGATAGCCCCCAGATGTGGGAGGAAGCGCGGCAGATCCTGCGCGAATACGCCCAGAGCCTCGACGTGGACCTGTGCTTCCAGGGCTTCGAGCAGGAGCTGCAGCAGCTGCCCGTTGAATACGCGCAGCCCTCGGGCCTGCTGCTGCTGGCCCTGGTGGATGGTCAGGTGGCGGGCTCCGGCGCCTTCCGCAACCTGCCTGACGTGGACTACGCCAACGCCTGCGAGATGAAGCGGCTCTATGTGCGACCCGCCTTCCGCCGTTTTGGGCTGGGCCGCATCGTGGCACAGACGCTGATCGAGCGCGCCACCCAGGCAGGCTACTCGGCCATGCTGCTGGATACCCTGGACGACATGGAAGCTGCGCGCGGTCTCTATGGCAACCTGGGCTTCGAGACGGTGCCGCCCTACTACTACAACCCCATCCCCGGCGCGCACTACCTCAAGGTCGATCTGGACTGAGAGCGTCCGGCGGGGGCCCGGCCGCAATCCCGGCCGCGATTACGAGCGATTACGCCGCTAGCATGGTCGCCTCCCCTGCCTGAAGCGCCGCCATGAGCCTCCCGATCGACATCCGCCCCGCCCACCCGCACACTGCCGGCCTGGGCGAATCCCCGCTGTGGCATGCGCAGGAGCAGGCGCTGTACTGGGTGGACATCCCCGGCAAGGAGCTGTTGCGCCTGCGGGCTGATGGCGAGACCCTGGACCGCTGGCCCCTGCCGGCCGAGCCGGGCTGCATCGCGGTCCGGGCCACCGGCGGCTTGCTGATGGCGCGCCGTGATGGTGTCCATGCCTTCGACCCTGCGACGGCTCGTTCCGAGTTGCTGCTGGCCCCGCCCTACGATCCCGCACGCCAGCGCTTCAACGATGGCAAGGCTGATCCGCGGGGGCGCTGGTGGATAGGCGGCATCGACGACGCCCGGGCGCCGGAGGCCTTCTTCTACCGCCTGGATGCTCAGAGTTGTCAGCCCCTGATCTCTGGCGTGAGCACAGGCAATGGTCTGGCCTTCAGCCCAGACGGCCGCCAGCTCTACTGCTCGGACACTAAGGCGCACACGATCTACGCCCGCGACTACGACCCCACCACCGGCTTGCCCGGCGCGCCGCGCGTGCTGGCAGGCTTCCAGCCGCGCGAGGCTGGGCAGCCGCTGTCTTCCTATGGCGGACGCCCGGACGGTGCCGCCATGGATGCCGAGGGCGCCTACTGGGTGGCGATGTTCGAGGGGCAGCGGCTGCTGCGCCTCTCACCGCAGGGCGCCGTGCTCGCCGAGCTGCGCTTGCCCGTGCGCTGCCCCACCATGCCGGCCTTTGGCGGGGCGGACCTGCGCACCCTCTTTGTCACCACGGCTCGCCAGGGGCGGCCCGAGCCCGAGCTGGCTGAGCAACCCTGGGCGGGCTGCGTCCTGCAGCTGCGGGTGGACGTGCCCGGCCTGCCGGTGCCGGCGGTGGTGCTGTAGAAGGGGGAGGGGCGGCGGCCCCTCCGGGCTCCGGTGCCGCAGCACCCCGCAGCACCCCGCAGCACCCCGCCACAGCACTGGGCGCCTGTGCGTCGTTCGGGGGCATCCGATGACAAAAGACACTTGCCGGGCCTTGTCAAGGGCAAGCCCTGATGCACTGTTGGGCGTCTGTTAAGTGCCTGTAAGGGGAAACCACATATAATCTTTGGGTTTTGCCGATCGACCCCCAAGGATCCGTGAGCTCCGAACCGCATGACGCCGCCTCGGCCGATGACGCCCAAGCGACCCATGCAGCGGCTCCGCCAGCGGCTGCAGCACCCCTGCAGCCCGCGCTGCAGGTTCCCGGCACGCCCACCGGCGTGCGCCCTGATCCATGGAATGAGGACGGCGAGGAAGATTTCAAGGCCCGTGAGCCCCTGACGCCTGAAGAGGCGGCAGCCTGGCGGGCCCGGCACCGAGCGACGTCGCCCTGGCGTGTGGTCTTGTTCCAGGCGGTGGCTGCGGCGCTGATGGTGGCGCTGTGGACCCTCTTTGGGTCGGCTCGCCACGGGCTGTCGGCGCTGTTCGGCGCCTTGGCCGTGGTCGGTCCCAATGCCTTGATGGCATGGGGGACGACCCGGCGCCCGGCCACGATGGCGGGAGCTGCATTGCTCTCCCTGATGGTCTGGGAGCTGATCAAGATTCTCTTGGTCGCCGTCATCCTGTTGGCGGTGATCAACGGGGTGCCTGACCTGCGTTGGCCGGCTCTGCTGCTGACGATGGTCGTGTGCCTCAAGGTTTACTGGCTGGTCCTGCTTCGGTGGGGCCGAAACAAAAATTAGACGGAACCCTGAACATGGCAGCAGAAGGACACGCGCCGACCGCAGGTGAGTACATCACTCACCACTTGCAGCACTGGCAGAAGAACTTTGCTCTGGTGGACCAGAAGCAGCATGGCATCGTCGATTTCAGCGTCTTCAACCTGGACTCGCTGATCTATTCCGTCGTGCTGGGCTTCCTGGCTGTCTTCTTCCTGTGGCGTGCCGCCCGCAAGGCGACCTCCGGCGTGCCGGGCCGCTTCCAGGCTGCCGTCGAGATCCTGGTCGAGATGGTGGACAACCAGGCCAAGGGCGTGATCCACAACGAGAAGAGCCGCAAGCTCGTGGGCCCCGTCGCCCTGACCGTGTTCGTGTGGATCTTCTTCATGAATGCCATGGACATGCTGCCCGTGGACTGGCTGCCCAAGCTGTGGGGCAACTACGTCGCCTCCACCGGCCATGACCCGCACCACGCCTATATGCGCGTCGTGCCCACGGCCGACCTGTCGACCACGCTGAGCATGTCCACCTTCGTGCTCATGCTCTGCCTGTTCTACAACATCAAGATCAAGGGCCTGGGCGGCTGGGGGCACGAGCTGATCTCCGCACCCTTCGGCGCGCACCCCGTGCTGTGGCCCTTCAACTTCGCCATGCAGATGATCGAGTTCCTGGCCAAGACCGTGTCCCACGGCATGCGTCTGTTCGGGAACATGTTCGCCGGCGAACTCGTGTTCATGCTGATCGCCCTGATGGGTGGCGGCTGGGCGCTGACGGGCACGGGCATCGGTCTGGCCATCGGCCACATCATTGCCGGTACCGTCTGGACCCTGTTCCACATCCTCGTGATCGTGCTGCAGGCCTTCATCTTCATGATGCTGACGCTGATCTACATCGGCCAGGCCCATGACGCGCACTGATTGAAGACCTTCAGTCGGGCACCCCTTTCGTTTGACTTGTTTCTTTCCTTTCTTTTCTAACCTCTTCAGGAGCACAAAATGGAAAACATCCTCGGCCTCGTGGCACTGGCTTGCGGCATCATCGTTGGTCTGGGCGCTATCGGCGCTTCCATCGGCATCGCGCTGATGGGTGGCAAGTTCCTGGAGTCCTCCGCTCGCCAGCCCGAGCTGATGAACGAACTGCAAACCAAGATGTTCATTCTGGCCGGCCTGATCGATGCTGCCTTCCTGATCGGCGTCGCTATCGCTCTGCTGTTCGCCTTCGCAAACCCCTTCGTCCTGCGCTAATCCGCCCGAAACCTTTCACGACTGAAAGGATCGTGCCGTGAATATCAACGCAAGCCTTTTCATTCAGTGGATCCCGTTCGCAGTGCTCGTGTTCGTCACGATGCGCTTCATCTGGCCGCCGATCACCAAGGCCCTGGACGAGCGTGCAGGCAAGATCCGCGAGGGTCTGGCTGCCGCCGACAAGGCCAAGGCTGAGCTGGCCACCGCCAACAAGGCGGCCGATGAGCAACGGGCCATTGCGCGCAACGAGACCACCAAGCTGCTGGCTGACGCTGAAAAGCGCGCCGCCGCCATCGTGGACGAGGCCAAGAAGCGTGCTGAAGAAGAAGGCGCCAAGATCGTGGCCGCTGCCAAGGCTGATGCCGAGCAGCAGGCCACCCGTGCCCGCGAGGCCCTGCGCGAGCAGGTCGCCGTGCTGGCCGTGAAGGGCGCCGAGCAAATTCTGCAGCGCGAGGTCAATGCCAGCGTGCACGCCGAGTTGCTGGGCCGTCTGAAGACGGAGCTGTAATCATGGCTGAGCTCGCCACCATTGCACGCCCCTACGCTGAGGCGCTCTATCAGGTCGCGAAGAAGCACGATGTGAAGGCCTGGGGCCAGGCGCTTGATGCGCTGGCCCTGGTCGCACAGGATGCTGACCTGCGCTCGTTTGCCGACAACCCCAAGGTCACCGCCGAGCAAGTGTTCGTCATCATGACGGCCGCCGCCAAGCAGACCCTGGCACCGGAGCTGCAGAACTTTCTGCGCGCGGTGATCGACAACGGCCGCCTCTCGGCCCTGCCGGCAGTCGTGGAGCAGTTTCACGCGCTTGCCAATGCAGCCGCCGGCGTCGCCGATGCGCAGATCTTCAGTGCCTATCCGATCGAGCCGGCCCAGTTGGCGGACGTGGTCGCGACGCTGGAAAAGCGCTTCGGTCGCAAGCTCGAAGCCCATGTTCAGCTGGAGCCCGCTCTCATCGGCGGTATCCGGGTGGTGGTTGGCGATGAGGTGCTCGACACCTCCGTCAAGGCCCGCCTGGACCGCATGAAAGTGGCGCTCACCGCTTAAGCACCAGCGCGAAGACACCTTATCCGATTCATCCCTGTGTCACCCGCGCTCTGGCAACAGACGCCCGACCAGATGGGAGCAAGCAATGCAACTGAATCCTGCTGAAATTTCCGAACTGATCAAGAGCCGCATCGAGGGCCTGGGCAGCACGACGGACGTCCGTAACCAGGGCACCGTGGTGTCCGTGTCCGACGGCATCGTGCGCATCCACGGCTTGTCCGACGTGATGCAAGGCGAAATGCTGGAGTTCCCGGCTGACGCCAGCGGCCAACCTTCCTTCGGCCTGGCCCTGAACCTCGAGCGCGACTCCGTCGGCGCCGTGATCCTGGGTGGCTACGAGCACATCTCCGAAGGCGACACCGTCAAGTGCACGGGCCGCATTCTGGAAGTGCCCGTGGGCCCCGAGCTGATCGGCCGCGTGGTGAACGCCCTGGGCCAGCCCATCGACGGCAAGGGCCCGATCAACGCCAAGATGACGGACGTGATCGAGAAGGTCGCTCCCGGCGTGATCGCCCGCAAGTCCGTGGACCAACCGGTGCAGACCGGCCTGAAGTCCATCGACTCGATGGTGCCTGTCGGCCGTGGCCAGCGCGAGCTGATCATCGGCGACCGCCAGACCGGCAAGACCGCCGTGGCCATCGACGCCATCATCAACCAGAAGGGTCAGAACATGACCTGCGTCTACGTCGCGATCGGCCAGAAGGCTTCGTCGATCAAGAACGTGGTGCGCGCTCTGGAACAGGCTGGCGCGATGGAATACACCATCGTGGTGGCTGCCTCGGCGTCCGAATCCGCTGCCATGCAGTACGTGTCGGCCTACTCCGGCTGCACGATGGGCGAGTACTTCCGTGACCGTGGCCAGGACGCCCTGATCGTTTATGACGATCTGTCCAAGCAGGCCGTGGCCTACCGCCAAGTGTCGCTGCTGCTGCGCCGTCCCCCGGGCCGCGAAGCCTTCCCCGGCGACGTGTTCTATCTCCATAGCCGTCTGCTGGAGCGCGCCGCCCGCGTGAACGCTGACTACGTGGAAGCGTTCACCAAGGGTGAAGTGAAGGGCAAGACCGGTTCGCTGACCGCGCTCCCCATCATCGAAACCCAGGCCGGTGACGTGTCCGCCTTCGTTCCGACCAACGTGATCTCGATCACCGACGGTCAGATCTTCCTGGAAACCAACCTGTTCAACGCAGGTATCCGCCCCGCCATCAACGCCGGTATCTCGGTGTCGCGCGTGGGTGGTGCTGCCCAGACCAAGCTGATCAAGTCGCTGTCCGGCGGTATCCGTACCGACCTGGCCCAGTACCGTGAGCTGGCTGCCTTCGCGCAGTTCGCCTCCGACCTGGATGAAGCGACCCGCAAGCAGCTGGACCGCGGCGCCCGCGTGACCGAACTGCTGAAGCAGGCCCAGTACTCGCCGCTGAGCATCAGCCTGATGGCTGCCACGCTGTACGCGGTGAACAAGGGCTTCATGGACAGCCTGGAAGTGAAGAAGGTCCTGGCCTTCGAACACGGTCTGCACCAGTTCCTGAAGACCAGCCACGCCGCTCTGCTGGCCAAGCTGGAAGCCGACAAGGCCATGGACAAGGACGCGGAAGCCGAGCTGAACGCTGCGATCACCACGTTCAAGAAGTCTTTTGCCTAAGCAACCATGACCGGGTGCAAACCTCGGTGAGCACCCGGCCCTAACAGGAGAAATCATGGCAGCAGGCAAGGAAATTCGCGGCAAGATCAAGTCGGTCGAGAACACCAAGAAGATCACCAAGGCCATGGAGATGGTCGCGGCATCCAAGATGCGCAAGGCGCAGGATCGGATGCGTGCGGCCCGTCCCTACAGCGACAAGATCGGCAACATCGCTGCCAATCTGTCCAAGGCCAATCCCGAGTACCAGCACGCCTTCATGGTCCGCAATGACCAGGCGAAGTCGGCCGGTTTCGTGGTGGTCACGACGGACAAGGGTCTGTGCGGCGGCTTGAACACCAATCTGTTGCGTGCGGTCACCACGAAGCTGAAGGACCTCGAGTCCGCGGGCCAGAAGGCCGAGGTCGTTGCCATCGGCAACAAGGGCCTGGGCTTCATGAACCGCATCGGCGCCAAGGTCGTGGCCCATGCCACGCAGCTGGGCGACCAGCCGCACATCGAGAAGCTGATCGGCCCCGTCAAGGTGCTGCTGGACAAGTACGCCGCTGGCGAGCTGTCCGCCGTCTACCTCTGCTACACCCGCTTCATCAATACGATGAAGCAGGAGCCGGTGGTGCAGCAATTGCTGCCCCTGTCGGCTGACGACATGCAGACGGACAAGGCCTCGCACAGCTGGGACTACCTCTACGAGCCCGACGCCGCCACCGTCATCGACGAGCTGCTGGTGCGCTACACCGAGGCCCTGGTCTACCAGGCCGTCGCCGAGAACATGGCGTCCGAGCAATCGGCGCGCATGGTGGCCATGAAGGCCGCCACTGACAACGCAGGCACCCTGATCGGTGAGCTGAAGCTGGTCTACAACAAGACCCGCCAGGCCGCGATCACCAAGGAGCTGAGCGAAATCGTCAGCGGCGCCGCCGCCGTGGGCTGATCGCAGCAGACGCAGCAGCAAAAGTTTTGGAATTGAAGGAACGAAAAAATGGCTAACACTCAATCAGTGGGCAAGATCGTTCAGTGCATCGGCGCCGTGGTGGACGTGGAATTCCCGCGTGACCAGATGCCCAAGGTGTACGACGCCTTGAAGATGGAAGGTTCCGCCCTGACGCTGGAAGTTCAGCAGCAGCTGGGCGACGGCGTGGTGCGTACCATCGCCCTGGGCTCGTCCGACGGCCTGCGCCGCGGCACCGAGGTCTTCAACACCGGCGACACCATCAAGGTGCCGGTGGGCAAGGCCACCCTGGGTCGCATCATGGACGTGCTGGGCAACCCCATCGACGAGCGTGGTGAGGTGTCCTCGGAGCTGACCGCTTCGATCCACCGTGCCGCTCCCTCGTACGACGAGCTGAGCCCCTCGCAGGACCTGCTGGAAACCGGCATCAAGGTGATCGACCTGATCTGCCCGTTCGCCAAGGGCGGCAAGGTGGGTCTGTTCGGTGGCGCCGGCGTGGGCAAGACCGTGAACATGATGGAACTCATCAACAACATCGCCAAGGCTCACTCGGGTCTGTCGGTGTTCGCTGGTGTGGGCGAGCGTACCCGTGAGGGCAACGACTTCTATCACGAGATGGCCGATTCCGGCGTCGTGAACCTGGAGAACCTGGGCGAGTCCAAGGTGTCCATGGTTTACGGCCAGATGAACGAGCCCCCGGGCAACCGTCTGCGCGTGGCCCTGACCGGCCTGACCATCGCCGAGTCCTTCCGTGACGAAGGCCGTGACGTGCTGTTCTTCGTGGACAACATCTACCGCTACACCCTGGCCGGTACCGAAGTGTCCGCACTGCTGGGCCGCATGCCCTCCGCCGTGGGCTACCAGCCGACGCTGGCCGAGGAAATGGGCCGTCTGCAAGAGCGCATCACCTCGACCAAGGTCGGTTCGATCACCTCCATCCAGGCCGTGTACGTGCCTGCCGATGACTTGACCGACCCGTCGCCCGCCACGACCTTCGCCCACTTGGACGCCACCGTCGTGCTGTCGCGTGACATCGCCGCCCTGGGTATCTACCCCGCCGTGGATCCGCTGGATTCCACCTCGCGCCAGGTGGACCCGAACGTGGTCGGCGAAGAGCACTACACGACCACCCGCGCCGTCCAGCAAGTGCTGCAGCGCTACAAGGAACTGCGCGACATCATCGCGATTCTGGGCATGGACGAGCTGTCTCCCGAAGACAAGCTGGCCGTGGCCCGCGCTCGCAAGATCCAGCGTTTCCTGTCGCAGCCCTTCCACGTGGCCGAAGTGTTCACCGGCTCGCCCGGCAAGTACGTGCCCCTGAAGGAAACCATCCGCGGCTTCAAGATGATTGTGGCTGGCGAGTGCGATCACCTGCCGGAGCAGGCGTTCTACATGGTTGGCACCATCGACGAAGCCTTCGAAAAAGCGAAGAAGCTGCAGTAAGACTTCGCATACGACGCGCTGGCGTCGTTGCCGTGCTCGCCGGACAGGTAGTCCGGCTGTGCGCGGCGCCTAGCCAGCGCGCCGTCTGCTCGCTTCCTGCAGCTTCTTACTCGTGATGAAGACCGGGAAGCAGACTTACTTCAACTTCAACGCTAGAAAGATTGAACATGGCAACCATTCATGTTGACGTGGTGTCCGCCGAGGAGAGCATCTTCTCGGGCGAGGCCAAGTTCGTCGCGTTGCCGGGTGAAGGTGGTGAGCTGGGCATCCTGCCGCAGCACACGCCGCTGATCACCCGCATCAAGCCGGGCGCGGTGCGCATTCAGCGCGCTGACAACGGCCAGGAAGAGTTCGTGTTCGTGGCCGGCGGCATTCTGGAAGTGCAGCCGAACTGCGTGACCGTGCTGGCCGACACCGCCATCCGCGGCAAGGACCTGGACGAAGCCAAGGCCACCGAGGCCAAGAAGCTGGCCGAGGAAGCGATGAAGAACGCCAAGAGCGACATCGACTTCGCCAAGGCGCAAGGCGAATTCGCCGCCATGGCTGCCCAGATCGCAGCCCTGCGCAAGTTCCGCAAGAAGTGAGGGCCGCCGCCCTCAGCCTGCCTCCGGGCCGCTGAGCGGTGGTCTTCCCACGGCGCCCGCCGACGCAAGTCTGGCGGGCGTTGTCTTTTCCCTTTCCGGATTTCAGCCGATTTCAGCTGAGGTCCTTGAATTCAGGCAGCATCAGCCGCCACCCCACAGGTTCCCGCCATGCCCACGCCCATCGCCCTGACCCGCCACCACGGCCTCGAAGCCCTGGAACTCGTCGCGCCCGATGGCGCCCGCGCGGTCCTGCTGCTGCACGGCGCGCACCTGACCTCCTGGATCCCCGCCGGGGGCGAGGAGCAGCTGTACCTTTCGCCCAGGAGCGCCTTTGCCACGGGGCAAGCCATCCGAGGTGGCGTGCCCCTGATCTTTCCGCAGTTCAGCGCACGCGGTCCCCTGATGCGCCATGGCTTCGCCCGCACCAAGCCCTGGCAGCTGCTGCAGGCCGAACAGGGCGCCGATGACGCCCTGGCCGTGCTGCAGCTCACCGACGACGCCGCCACGCGCATGGTGTGGCCGCACGCCTTCTCGGCCGAGCTGTCGGTGCGCGTCAGCGGTCAGAGCCTGGACATCGAGCTGGCCGTGGAGAACACCGGCGACAGCCCCTTCGACTTCACCGCCGCCCTGCACACCTATCTGCGCACCGGCGCCCTGGACGCCACCAGCCTGCGCGGCCTGGCCGGCCTGCACTACTGGGATCAGGTGAAGAATGGCGAGCAGCTGCAGCGCAGCGACCTGGTTCTGCCTGGCAGCCCCGGCTGCGAGGACCTGGACCGCATCTACTATCAGGTGAAGAGCCCGCTGCAGCTGATCGACGAATCCGGCCCGCAGCGCCGTGCCCTGGACCTCCTGCAGCAGGGCTTCGAGGACACCGTGGTCTGGAACCCCGGCGCCGCCAAGTGCGCGCAGCTGCCCGACATGCCGGCCGAGGACTATCAGCGCTTCCTCTGCGTCGAAGCCGCCGCCATCGAGCGCCCCGTGCCCCTGCAGCCGGGCGAGGTGTGGAGCGGGATGCAGAGCCTGCGCCTGGGCTGATGCTCAAGGCGCCCGGGGCGCGATGCGCGTCTTCTTGATCCAGCCCCGGCATGACCTGGCTCAAGACGCCGATAATCGCGGCCCATGAGCGCTCCCCTGCAAAACGACACCTTCCTGCGCGCCTGCCTGCGCCAGCCCACCGACTACACGCCCGTCTGGCTGATGCGCCAGGCCGGCCGCTACCTGCCCGAGTACCGCGACACCCGCGCCCAGGCCGGCAGCTTCATGGGCCTGGCCACCAATACGGACTACGCCACCGAGGTCACGCTGCAGCCGCTGGAGCGCTATCCGCTGGATGCCGCCATCCTCTTCAGCGACATCCTCACCGTGCCCGACGCCATGGGTCTGGGCCTGTCCTTCCAGCAAGGCGAGGGACCCAAGTTCGCCAAGGTCGTGCGCGATGAAGCGGCCGTGGCCGAGCTGGCCGTGCCGGACATGGACAAGCTGCGCTACGTCTTCGATGCCGTCAGCTCCATCCGCAAGGCGCTCAACGGCCGCGTGCCCCTGATCGGTTTCTCGGGCAGCCCCTGGACCCTGGCCTGCTACATGGTCGAGGGCGGCGGCTCGGACGACTACCGTCAGGTCAAGTCCCTCATGTACAGCCGACCGGACCTGATGCACCGCATCCTTCAGGTCAATGCGGACGCCGTGGCCCAGTACCTCAACACCCAGATCGAGGCCGGCGCGCAGGCCGTGATGGTCTTCGACTCCTGGGGCGGTGTGCTGGCCGACGGCATGTTCCAGGAATTCAGCCTGGCCTACTCGCGCCGTGTGCTGGCCCAGGTGAAGACCGAGCATGACGGTCAGCGCATCCCCCGCATCCTCTTCACCAAGGGCGGGGCCCTGTGGCTGGACGAGATTGCCGAGGCCGGCGCCGATGTCGTCGGCCTGGACTGGACGGCCAATCTGGCCAAGGCTCGAGCCCAGGTGCAGGACCGCGTGGCCCTGCAGGGCAACCTCGACCCGAACGTGCTGTTCGCGCCGCCCGAGGCCATCCGCGAGCAGGCCCGGCGCGTGCTGGACTGCTTCGGCCGTCCGCAGCGGGCCGATGGCGGCTGGGGCGGGCATGTCTTCAACCTCGGCCATGGCATCAGCCAGTTCACGCCGCCCGAGCACGTGCTGCACCTGGTCGACGAGGTCCACCAGCACTCGCGCCGCCTGCGCCAGGCTTGAGCCCATACGCTGGGCCAGAATGGCGGGCGCCCGTCGATCGCCGATCGCCCCTTTTGCGGGGCCGGTCGCCATCACCTGGCAATGGGTCCTGCCCATCGCTGCTCAGTACCGGGCCTTGGCATGTGAAAGCGCTGTGCCATGCCCATGAATTGCCGGCCCAATGGCTGTGAAGTCTGCACAGTAAGTAGACACTTATCCCCAAAAAGGGGAGGAGCGTTTCAGCTTGTGGCAATTGCTGCGGCGCATCTCGGGGTTTCCACGATTGCCGGCTAAGTGTTTGATTTTATTGATATCGACCCGTTCGCATCGCGAATCATTGCCGGCGCTCGCGGAATACCCGTAGGCGTGACGGGACGGCAAGGGCTTTGTTCCGCGCCTCTTTTGCACAAAGTTATCCACAGGCTGGCAGGGCCTCCGCCCAGGAGCCTGGATGAATCAAGCAGTTAGCGGGGATTTCGAGGGCAGACATGCAGAAAACGCGGCAAGTGAGACAGGCTTTCCCGGGCCGCGGCCCGGACTGCGCCAGCCTGTCTGCCAGGGCCGTGGAGGGGCGTCATGAGCGACCCTGATCTGCCCGTGGCCTCCGCGCCAGCGCCGCTGCACCGCCTGCAGGTGGCTGTTGACGCACCGCAGCACAGCGGGCTCAGCGAGCCCCTGAGCTACCGTGCCGCGCAGGCCTGGCCGCCCGGCACGCTGTTGCAGGTGCCCCTGGGCAAGCGGGAGCTGCTGGGCCTGGTCTGGGATCCAGCCGGGCAAGACCTGGCCCCCCGGGGGCAGGTCTTGCCTGACGAGGAACTGCGCGAGGTGGGCGAGGTGCTGGACGTCCTGCCGCCGCTGTCGGCCTCCTGGCGTCGCCTGGTGGAGTTCGCCGCGCAGTACTACCAGCGCGCCATCGGCGAGCTGGCCCTGTCCGTGCTGCCGCCGCAGTTGCGCGAGGTCACCGCGAAGCAGCTGCAGGCCAAGCTCAAGAAGCTGGCCAAGCTGCCCGCACCGCCCGCTCCCGAGACGCCGGCAGCCATGCCCCTGCTCAGCGAGGCGCAGCAGCTCGCGCTCGCCCAGCTGGATGGCATGCTGCAGGCACCGCCCGAGGCTGCCGCGCCCGCGCCTGTGCTGCTGTACGGCGTGACCGGCAGCGGCAAGACCGAGGTCTACCTGCGCGCGGCCGAGCAGGCCCTGGCCCGGGGCCGGCAGGTGCTGGTGCTGGTGCCAGAGATCAACCTCACGCCGCAGCTGGAGGCCCGGTTCGCCGAGCGCTTCGCGGGGCGGCGCATCGTCTCCCTGCACAGCGGCCTGACGCCTGCTCAGCGCCTGCAGAACTGGCTGGCCGCCCACCTGGGGCAGGCCGAGCTGATCCTGGGCACGCGGCTGGCCGTCTTCGCCTCGCTGCCGCGCCTGGGCCTGATCGCCGTCGATGAGGAGCACGACCCCAGCTATAAGCAGCAGGACGGTGCGCGCTACTCGGCACGCGACCTGGCGGTCTACCGCGCGAGGCTGGAGAAGGTGCCCGTGATCCTCGGCTCTGCCACGCCTTCACTGGAGAGCTGGCATCACGCCAACACCGGGCGCTACCAGCGCCTTGTGATGCCGCAGCGCATCGGTGGTGGCGCCATGCCGCGAGTGCGCATCTTCGACATGAACACCCTGGCGCGTACAAAGGGCGTGACCACGGCCCTCACCGCGCCGCTGCTGGACGCCCTGCGCCAGCGCCTGGCCCGCGGCGAGCAGAGCCTGGTGTTCCTCAACCGCCGCGGCTACGCGCCTGTGCTGCATTGCGGTGAATGCAACTGGAAGAGCGACTGCCCGCATTGCAGCGCCTGGCGCGTCTTCCACAAGGGCGATCGCAGCCTGCGCTGCCACCATTGCGGCTTCGCTGAGCGCGTGCCCATGGCCTGCCCGACCTGCGGCAACCTGGACATCGCGCCCCTGGGCCGAGGCACCGAGCGCCTGGAGGAGCAACTGGCCCAGGCGCTGCCCGGTGCCCGCGTGGCCCGCATCGATGCCGATTCGACCAAGCACAAGGGGCAGTTGGAGGAGCAGCTGGGCGCCGTGCACGCGGGCGAGGTGGACATCCTCGTGGGCACGCAGATGATCACCAAGGGGCATGACTTCCGCCGCATCACGCTGGTGGCCGCGGTGAACCCGGACGGTGCGCTCTTCTCCAGCGATTTCCGCGCGCCCGAGCGCCTCTTCGCGCTGCTGATGCAGGCCGCCGGCCGCGCGGGGCGGGACGCCGAGGTGGCCGCGCGCAGCGAGATGTGGGTACAGACCTGGCATCCCCAGCATGCGCTCTACCAGTCCCTGCAGCGGCATGACTACGAGTTCTTCGCGGCCAGCCAGCTGGCGGAACGCGAGTCCGCCGCGCTGCCGCCCTTTTCGCACTTGGCGCTGATGCGGGCCGAGGCGCGCACGGCCGAGGGCGCGCAGGCCTTCCTCGATGCGGCCGCCGCGCTGGCACAGGATCTGCCCGATGCGCAGCAGGCCCTGATCTACCCGCCGGTGCCCATGAGCGTGGCCCGCGTGGCCAATGTGGAGCGCTTCCAGATGCTGATCGAATGCGGCCAGCGCTCGGCTCTGCAGCGCCTGCTGTGGCACTGGCTGCCCCTGCTGCAGGCCCTCAAGCGCGAGCACCGCGGCCTGTTGCGCTGGGCCATCGACGTCGATCCGCTGGCGATCTGAGCGTCGCTCGCGGGCGCTTCAGCGCTGCGCCGAGGCCTTGCCTTCGCGTGGCTCTCTGCCGTTGTCCCGCGGGTCGCCCAGCCAGGTCTTGAGCCAGCGGCTCATCTCCCACTGCACATGGCCGGCGGACTCACGCGCGCCGTAGCCATGGGACTCCAGCGGCAGCAAGGTCAGCCGCACCGTGCCGCCCAGGCCGGAGAGTGCGTGGTACAGGCGCTCGCTTTGCAGCGGCGGTGTGCCCGCGTTGCCGTCCTGCTCGCCGTGCAGCAGCAGCAGCGGCTCCTTGATCTGCGGTGCGTAGAGCAGGGGCGAGAGATTCAGGTAGACCTCCTTGGCGTCCCAGATGGAGCGGCGCTCGCTCTGGAAGCCGAAGGGCGTCAGCGTGCGGTTGTAGGCCCCGCTGCGTGCGATGCCGGCCCTGAAGAGGTCGGTGTGCGCCAGCAGGTTGACGGCCATGAAGGCGCCGTAGCTGTGGCCGCCCACGGCCATGCGTTTCGGGTCGGACACGCCCAGGTCCTCGGCCTTGTCGATGATGGCGCGGGCGTTCATGGAGATCTGCTCGATGAAGCCGTCATTGACCGTCTTGAGGTCGCCCACGATGGGCATGTGGGCGTCGTAGAGCACCACGAAGCCGTCCAGCAGCATGGCCAGGGGACTGATGCCGTTGAAGCTCAGGAAGCGGTTGCTGGCGCCGCTGACCTGGCTGGCAATGGACGCATCGCTGTACTCCATCGGATAGGCCCAGACCAGGGTGGGGCGGCGCTCGCCCTCCTTGTAGTCGGGCGGCAGGTACATCCAGAAGGACATGTCCACGCCGTCCGAGCGCTTGAAGCTGACGAACTCGCGCCGGATCCTGCGTAGCTGCGGCGTGTTGTCCTTCAGCCGTGTCAGGGGCTGCAGGCTGTTGCCGGAGCTCAGCTCGCGCAGGGCCAGGTTGGGCGGCTCGCTGGCGTTCTCGCGGCTCAACAGCAGCTTGCCACCCTCGATCACGGCCAGTGGCGTCTCGTAGCTGCCCTCGGGCGACTGGAACAGGCGCTGCGCGCTGAGCTCGCGCAGCGAGAAGCGGTCCAGGAAGGGGCGGTCGCCCTTGGGGCTGGCGCCGGGGCCGGTCAGCAGCAGGTCGCCGCCCAGGGTCTGCACCACGAGGTGGCCGTTGGGCAATAGCCGCGTCAGCGGGCTGCCGGGATGCCGGAAACGCTCGCGCTGGCTGAACTCGAACAAGGGCTTGCTCTGCGTGCCTTTGAGCGGCAGCAGGTAGGTGCGCTGCCAGGCGCGCTGGCGATCGACCTCGGTGAGCAGGGCGTTCTGGCCATCGTCCAGGAACTGCAGGCGCGAGAAGCGGTGCGGCATGCGCTGCACCTCCTGGGGCTCGCCGGTAAAGGGCGGGTCCAGGCGCATCACGCGGTCGCGAAAGGCCACGCGGTTGGCGGGATTGCCGCCATCCAGGGCCTCGATCCAGTAGACGGCGGCGTCCTTGGTGGGTGAGGCATAGAACACGCGCGGCCCTGACAGCACGCCGTCGATGGTCACGCCGCTCTTGAGGGGCATGCGCGCCAGCTCGCGGATCAGCTTGCCGTCGCGCTGGCGCACTTCAACGGTGGTCGGGAAATCATCCCACGGCAGGCGGTAGCTGAAGGGGCGGCCGATGCGTTCGGTGAGCAGGTACTGGCCCTCGCCCACGCTGCTGACGCTGCTGTAGAGCTGGGGCGGGCCAAGGTCACGGCTGGCGCCGCTGGCGAGGTCTACCCAGGTCAGCACCGAGCGGGCGTGGTGCTCGAACAAGGCCTCGTCCTGCGGGCCGTGCAGCAGGTCCGGATGCGTGCGTTCGGGCGAGGCCAGGCCGCGGCTTTCCTCGCTGACAGGCTGGGGCGGCAGCCGGGGCGGCGGGCCGCGGTGGTCGGGCACGCTCAGCACGACCAGTTCGCGCGGGTTGAGCCAGGCCTTCTCGCCCTGGGCCAGCACCTCGTTGAGCCGCAGGCCCTGGATGGGGCGCACGGCGCCGCTGGCGGTGTCGCCCACCCACAGCTCGTTGCTGCGCTCCATGCGGCGCTCGATCAGGAAGCGCTGGCCGTCCGGTGCCCAGGCGAAGTCGTGCCACAAACCGCCGGCCGGCAGCTCGACCACCCGCTCGGGCGCGTCCGGCTGCAGCAGGGCGCGCAGGCGCAGTCGCTGGATGGCGGCCAGGCCCGGCGCCACGCCGCTGCCGGCGTCGAAGCGGGTGCCGGCCAGGTGCAGGGTGGGGCGCTGCAGGTCCTCGATGGTCGAGAAGCGGCGCGTCTCCACCAGGGCCAGTTGCTGGCGGTCCGGCGAGGGCAGCAGGCGGGGCAGAGGCGCGGTGTCCAGCAGCTCGCGCACGGCGGCCGAGGGCTGCTGGTAGCCGACGGCCATCACGCCCCCGGGCAGCAGGGCGCTGGCCAGGAGCAGGCTCGGCAGGACGGAATGGAGAAGGCGCATGACGGCGAGGCCCTGAGGCAGGCGCGGGATCGGATGCCGCGCACGATAGCGCATGCGGCTGACGGGGGCCGCCGTGTCGATGCTCACGGCTGCGGCACCAGCCAGCTCGCCAGCCCGCTGAAGCTGAAGAAAGCGATCACGGTGGAGGCCATGATGATGCGGGCGATGCGGCCGTTGTCCGCTCCATAGCGCTCGGCCAGTAGCGAGACGTTGCTGGCGCTGGGCAGTGCCGCGGCCAGCACCAGCACATGCAGCTGAAAGGGGCTGAGGTCAAGGCCCATCCGGACGGCCGTGGCGCCCAGCAGCAGCACCAGGGTCGGGTGCCCGAAGAGTTTGATGAGGGCCACGGGCAGGTAGCGCTCCGGCGGCGTGCGCGTGTGGGCGTGCTGGCCGGCGCGCCAGAGCACCGCGCCTATCGTGAACAGCGCCACGGGCGAGGCGGCGTCCCCCAGCATCCGGACCACCGTCATGAGCATCGGCGGCAGGGTGTAGCCGCTGACCGAACTCAGCGCGCCCAATGCGATCGCCCAGGGCAGGGGATTGGACAGCGCCCCCTTGAGTGCCTGCCCCAGGGCCACGCGCCAGTGGCTGCCGCCGGCGTCGTGTGCGCGCGCCAGGGCGATGCACAGGGAGCTGGTCACGATGAGATCGGCCAGGATGGTGCAGATCACCGGCGCCGCCGCGGCCTGCCCCATCAGCGCCACCAGCAGGGGCACGCCCATGAAGCCGGTGTTGGGGAAGGCGGCGACCAGGGCGCCGAAGGCGGCGTCCTTGAGATGGGTGACGTCGTCCAGCGTCAGGAACAGGGTCACGCCCACGATCAGCAGGGCCGAGGTCAGGTAGACCGCCAGCACCGCCGGGCTCAGCAGCTCCAGCAGCGGCGTGCTCGCGCCGAAGCGGAACAGCATGCTGGGCAGGGCGAAGAAGAGCACGAAGGTGTTGAGCCCCGGGATGGCGCTTTCCGCCAGCAAACCCTGGCGTGCGGCCAGGTAGCCGCAGAGCACCAGGGCGAAGAAGGGCACCGTGACGGGGATGACGGCTTGCATGAGGCGCGAGTATCGCAATGCGGGCTTGTATCCAGCTGAAAAGGGGGGGGCCTCTTTGTGCGCTGGCGCTTACATTTACGCCTGCAATCCGTATGAACGCTCCGCTGCCCGAAGGGCCGGCCACCGCGCCGCCCGACCTCGATTCCCCCCTGCATGTGCTGCCGGTTGGCGAGCGCCTGGGCGTCTGGCGCATCGTCGAGGACATCCAGGTCTGCGCCTCCGGGCATTGGTACCGGGGTGAGCATTCGCTGGCTGCGGAGCAGCAGGTGGCGGTGCTGGTCTACGAGCAGGCCGCCGACGCCGCCCTGGTGCTGCTGCGCTTCGCCGAGGAGCAGCCCGGCCTGCAGAGCCTGCACCATGTCGATATCGCCCTGCCCCAGGACAGCGGCCTCACCGCAGACGGCCTGCCCTATGTGGTGCTGCGCTGGATGGACGGCCAGCCCCTGCTGCCCGCAGCCGCGGAGCTGCCCTTGCGCAAGCGCCTGGAGCTGGTCTGCGACCTCTGCGATCTGCTGGAGGTGCTGCACGAGCACGGCCAGGTCCTGCGCGAGCTGGACCCGGGCACCCTGTGGCTCTCGCCCGAGCAGCGTCTGCGCCTGATGGGCCAGGGCCTGGCGCCCATGCTGGCCGCTGAGGGGCCGGGCGACTTCGGCTACAGCTCGGCTGCCATTCCCTTGCTGGCCCCTGAGCAGCTGGACGGCCAGCCCCCGCACCTGGCTAGCGAGGCCTATGCCGTGGGCATGCTCATGTGCCTGCTGGTCAATGGCCGCCTGCCGGGCAGTGACAGCCTCATCGTCGGGCACCTGGGCGCCCCCGTGCATTCGCTGGCCGCCTGGGTGAGCCTGAGCCTGGGCGAGCGCCAGGCCCTGGACGCCATGCTCAGCAAGTCCACCGCGGCCAGCATGATGGAGCGCTACACCACGGCCAAGGCCCTGGCGGACGACATCCGCGCCTGGCTGGCCGGCGAGGTGCCCTCGCCGCTGCCGCCCACGCCCACGCTGTCCATGCCGCGCATCAAGCCCAGCCGCAGGCAGGCAGCGCCGCCGCGACGGGCCTGGCGCCGGTGGCTGCTGCCGGGCATCGTGGTCGGCGCCCTTGGGGTGCTGGGCCTGGCCCTGTGGGCGATGAGCCACCTGCGCGGCTGAGCCCGCGACAGGACGTCAAGGACCATGGGTCTGCGCCGGCAGGCGCCACAGCGCGCTGCTGGCTCCCTCGACATCGGGCAGTCCCACGCCCCATTTCTGGTTGAGCCTGGGCCAGTCGCCGTTGCGCCTGAGCAGCTGCAGCGTCTGCTCCAGTGCCTCGCAAAGGGCGGGTCCCGGTGGCTGGCGGGAGCACGCGAAGTGCCCACGAAGCTGGCCGATGGCCGGCCCTTCCACCGGCCCCAGCTGCTGCAGCAGACCCAGATTGGCCAGCACCGGCTGGGTGTTGCGCTCATTGGTGGCCAGCAGGGCGACCCGGCCGGCGCGCAGCATGCGCAGGCCGGTCTCCACGTCACGCACCGTGGTCAGGCGCAGCAGGGGACGGGCCTGCTCGAAGGCTTCGCCATAGGCCCAGCCGGCCACCTGGGCGATCTCCAGGCCGGCCAGGGCGCGATAGTCCCCTTGCCAGTGCGGGCGCGGTGCGGGGCCGCCGTAGAACACCAGCCGGTCCTCGTAGAAGGCCGAGGGCGCGAAGATGAAGCGCTGCTCGCGCTCCGGCGTGCGGTAGGGGCCGACGAGGATCTGCGCCTGGCCATGCTCGACCATGGCCTGGGCTCGCGGCCAGGGGTAGTGCGCCAGGCGCAGCTGCCAGCCCCGCAACTGGGCGACGGCCTGCAGCAGCTCCACCGCCAGGCCTTCCGGCGGATTGCCTGGCACCGGCATGAACAGGCGGGGGAAGCTGGTGCCCACCGCCAGGACCTCCTGTGCCGAGGCCGCGGACGCCGTCCAGGCGACGCATAGGCCCGCCACCCACCCCCGCCAGCAGCTCTTCATGAGCATCCTTCCCGTTCAGGTGGCTTGATGATAGGCAGGGGCGGGCCGGCTGTCAGCCCTGGCCCCGGGTGGCAGCAGGCCTGTCAGGGGCGGCTTGTATGATGCGCGGCCCGGTGCCTTGGGCGCCGGATCTGCCCCTGCTGCCATGTCCGCCGATCCCACCTCCACCCTGAATCCCGCCCAGCTTGAAGCCGTGCACCACCTGCACGGGCCCTGCCTGGTCGTGGCCGGCGCGGGCTCGGGCAAGACGCGCGTGATCACCACCAAGATCGCCCGCCTGCTGCAGGCCGGCTACCAGGCGAAGAACATCGCCGCCATCACCTTCACCAACAAGGCCGCCCAGGAAATGCGCGAACGGGCCAAGGGCCTGGTGGGGGCGCGGGCGGCCAAGGACCTGGCCATTTCCACCTTCCACTCCCTGGGCGTGCGCCTGCTGCGCGAGGAGGGCACGCGAGTGGGCCTGAAGGAGCAGTTCTCCATCCTGGACAGCGACGATGTGCTGGGCGTGCTGCGCGACGCCGGCGGCACCACCGACGCCAACATGGCCAAGCAGTGGCAGTGGACCATCTCGCTTTGGAAGAACATGGGCCTGAACGCCGAGATGGCGCTCAAGGCCGCCAAGGACGAGCAGGAGCGCGTGGCCGCCGTCGTGATGGGCCGCTATCAGGAGCGCCTGGCGGCCTACCAGGCGGTGGACTTCGACGACCTCATCAGCCTGCCCCTGAAGCTGCTCACCGAAGACGCCGAGGCCCGCGGCAAGTGGCAGGACACCCTGCGCTACGTGCTGGTGGACGAATACCAGGACACCAACTCTGTGCAGTACGAGCTGCTCAAGGCAATTGTGGGCGAGCGCGGCATGTTCACCGCCGTGGGCGACGACGACCAGAGCATCTACGGCTGGCGCGGCGCCACCATCGAGAACCTCAAGCGCCTGCCGGTCGATTACCCCAATCTCAAGATCATCCCGCTGGAGCAGAACTACCGCTCCACCGGCGCCATCCTGCGTGCGGCCAACAACGTCATCGAGACCAACCCCAAGCTCTTCCAGAAGAAGCTGTGGAGCGAGTACGGCGACGGCGAGCCCATCGCCCTGGTCGAGGCCGACGGCGAGGAGCACGAGGCCGAGCGCGCCGTGGCCCGCATCCAGGCCATCCGCGCCAGCCTGGGGGCCAAGGTCAAGTTCGCCGACTTCGCCATCCTCTACCGCGCCAACCACCAGGCCCGCATCTTCGAGCAGGCCCTGCGCCGCGCCGAGATCCCCTACAAGGTCAGCGGCGGCCAGAGCTTCTTCGACAAGAGCGAGATCAAGGACCTCTGCGCCTGGCTGCGCCTGCTGGTCAACCAGGACGACGATCCCGCCTTCCTGCGCGCCGTCACCACGCCCAAGCGCGGCATCGGCCACACCACGCTGGGCGCGCTGAGCCAGTTCGCGGGCAAGTGGAAGATCAGCATGTACGAGGCCCTGTTCTCGGACTCGTTGTCCACCGTGCTCAACAAGAAGGCCATCGGCTCCCTGCACGAGTTCGGCCGCTACCTCAACGACCTCGAGTACCGCGCCCGCCACACCGAGGGCGCCGAGGACGCCAAGACGCTGATGCTGGAGTGGCTCAAGGACATCGGCTACGAGCAGCACCTCTACGACAACGACGAGAACGAGAAGGCGGCCGCTGCGCGCTGGAGCAATGTCCTGGACTTCGTCGATTGGGTCGCCAAGCGCTGCGGCGGCCAACTGGCTCAGGACGGCGGCGCGACCTTCGAGGAACCCAAGCAAACAGTGCTGCAGGTGGCGCAGACCATCAGCGTGATCCTCTCGCTGTCCGAGCGCGGCGAGGAGCAGGACCAGGTCGTGCTGACCACCCTGCACGCCTCCAAGGGCCTGGAGTGGCCGCACGTCTTCCTGGCCGGCGTCAACGAGGGCCTGCTGCCCTTCAAGGCCGACGACGAGGAGATGACCGCCCAGCGTCTGGAGGAAGAGCGCCGCCTCATGTACGTGGGCATCACCCGCGCCCGCACCACGCTGGCCGTGAGCACCCTGCGCCGCCGCAAGAAGGCCCGCGAGATGGTGATGGGCATCCCCAGCCGCTTCATTGCCGAGATGCGCCTGCACGAGTCCGGCATCAAGGAAGACCCGCGCGAGAAGCTCAAGCGCATGCGCGAGGAGCTGGCGGCCAAGGCGGCGGCGGCCGCAGCGGCGGCGAAGCAGAACGAGCGCTGAGCGGCGCGCGAGCCTCGCCGGCTCGGCCGCCGCAAGACCTGACCCCGAGGCTCAGCCAGGCAGCAGCGCATCCAGCCGCCGGCGTGCCGCCGCCAACAGCTGCTGCCAGGTCGCGTCGTCGACGCCGGAGGACTCCTTGAGGATGTCCTGGAGCGACATCTGGCAGGACGCCTCGTCACGGCAGCGGACGATGCGGGCGTCGAAGTCGTCGCAGCCGAAGCGTTGGCAGACGGCGGCCTGCCAGGCTGAACTGGCGCCTCCCTGCGCAAAGGCGGCGAGGAGGGGCTCCTCGCCGGCAAACCCTGCCACGTTCTCGTCCGAGGCCATCAATCCCCAGCCCCCCATGCCCTGTACGTCTCCCAGGCGATGGAAGCGGGCCAGTTCATCCAGGCTGCCTTTGAGGACACGGTGAATCAGAAACTCGTCCGCATCATTGAAGAGTCTGACCTTGGTGGCCGTCAAGGCTCTCAATTGATCCCAATCGGGGCCGCTCGATTGTTCGCAGGCCTGCTTTCGATGCCTGAATTCCATGGCGAAGGCAGGTGGCAGCTTGAGCTTGGCAAGCCGCTCGGTCGTGCCGGTCCCGGCCATGAATCGGCAGAGCGTTCCCACGTCATAGGCCACGCGAATGGCCATCGGGCTGGGACTGGCAAGGGCCTGCTGAACGTACTGGCGATAGTTCGAGGACCGGTAGGCATCCCGCATGACTGCTGCCACGGTCTGTGGAGCAGTCGGCGCCGGCCGCGATGCGGCCTTGTCCTGCAGTGACAGGCTTGATTCGGTAGGCTGCCTGTCGGCGTCAGGCCCAGCGGACGTGGGCGTCAGCGGGGCATCCGAGGCAATGGACGGGGCGCTTGAGTCAGCCTCCTTCATCACCGAGGACCGGTTGGCCAGAATTGCCAAGGTGGCGCCGATGAGTAGGGCGGTGGCAAGGGTGAATCGGAGCTTGGTCGTCATTCAAGGCCATTCGAATGAGATGTGCTGAGTCGTTTCGACGTTGGCTTTCGCTGAGACTTCAAGAAGACCATGTCCGCCCCCTCGCCTATGCTCGCGCCGGCCTCAGCCAGGCAGCAGCGCATCCAGCCGCCGGCGTGCCGCCGCCAACAGCTGCTGCCAGGTCGCGTCATCGACGCCGGAGGACTCCTTGAGGATGTCCTGGAGCGACATCTGGCAGGACTGCTCGTCCCGGCAATGGACCAGGCGAGCGTTGAAGTCATCGCAGGTGAAGCGCTGGCACACGGCCGCCTGCCAGGCGACCCCGGTCGCTCCCTGCGCGTGGATGAGGAGCAGAGGTTCACCTGCGGTAAACCAGGCGGTCTTTTCATCGACAGCCATCAGGCCCCATCCCGCCATTCCTTGCACATCGCCAAGGCGATAGAAGGTGTCAA
This sequence comes from Mitsuaria sp. WAJ17, assembly GCF_014174515.1. Classification (GTDB taxonomy): domain Bacteria; phylum Pseudomonadota; class Gammaproteobacteria; order Burkholderiales; family Burkholderiaceae_C; genus Roseateles_B. The sequence continues at coordinate 23,214 of NZ_JACJUG010000024.1, read as the reverse complement.
GTTCGTCCATTCCACCCTTCAGAGCTTGATGTATTAGAAACTCGTCGGCTGACGCGAAGGAGCGCATTTTGGCTGCAGTCAATGCTCTCATTTGATCCCAGTCAATGCCGCTGGATTGACTGCAGGCTTGTTGGCGATGATTCAGCTTTGCCTTGAGGGTGGCGGGAAGATTGAATCTTGAAACCTCCTGCGCGATCATCGTCTGGTTGAGCATCATGCAAAGGGAAATCAACTCGAAACTCACCCGGACTCCGATCGGCGTCGGTGTCGCTAGGACTTGATGAACATACTGACGGTAATTTGAGGACTGAAGTCCTCTTTGGATGTCATCAGTGATGTGGCCTTGGTTATTGGATGGGGGCTTGGATGTGGCTCTCTCGGCAGGGGGCGAAGTCGCTGCAGAAGGAGTTGAAGTGGTGCGTGTCCCTGATTCTGAAATTGATCCGGCATGAGGATCCCTCGCCACTGGGATCCGGTCGATTTCAGCTCGATTCCGCCAGGCCGCGAGAAATGCCCAGATGACGCAAATCAGGGTGGCGGAGATCAAGGCTGCTCGCAGCGGTTTCATAATGTAGGCGGCGGGTGATTATTCAGGTGTCGGCATCATGGGCATTTGCTTTTTCCGTCCCCGGTTTTCAGATCGTCCTTCGGAATCGGTACGGCTGGATCCCATGTGTTGTACTTAAAGGTTTGTGTGCCGTTGTCGGAGAAGGTTATTAGAACCTCAACTCTGCCGCCGCTAAGAATATTTCCACCATTCATGTATGCCACAATGATCTGACCGGCGGCGCGAGTTCTCGCATCCGCGTCGTCTTTGCTTGTTACTGTTCTGGCGTCCTTGGGGACTATTGCTCCCTTGGTGCAAGCTGACATTTTCAACGTTTGCTTTCGGAGAATGGCCATCGCCTCTTCGGCCCACCCTCCCATGGCATCATTGATCCGGGTGGCGACAGCTTCATCACCAAACAACGCTGCACAAGCCTGGCCAATGCACAAAGTTCGCCACTGTGAGTTGGAGCGGCCGGTTACGGTGACCCGCTCCAACTTGCTGATATTGAAATTCATCAGCACGGCGTCAAGCGGCGTAAAGAAGTCACCCGTGCAATTGATGAGCGGCTGCCGAGGATCCTTGGGCGTTGCGGTGGGAATGGTGTTGGTGCACGACAGCGCCTGCAAGTCGCGACCGGGTGCAGGACTGGGGGTGTTCTGGGCGTTGGCGGCCGCGGCAAAGAAGGCAAGCAAGCCGGTCAGCGCGACTGAACGCGCCCTGTTGGTAGCGGTGGAGATGAATTGGGTTCTCCCTGTTTGTCGTAGATACAGGGCTCGAATGGAGCGGGCGGAATTCTGAAAGTGGCCGTGGCCTTCAACAATTAATAACTCTTACACTTGGCGGGCAAATTCTTCCCTGAAAGTTCCCCCTGCCTCCTGGGGCGGGATATCCTCCCTGCGCTCGCGAGCCTGGGCAAGGCGCGTGCCCGCCAGGGGCTGACGGGGCGTGGCGGCACCCGCCGACGAAAACGGGTGCCCCCGCTTTGCGCAGACAATGCCGCCACCATGGACGAGGCTGCAGGTCGGCCTTGGGCCGTCGCATGATCTATCCCGCCCTGCGGCAGGAGCGCACCCCGCATGAGATTCGGATCCTTCGTCGCCGGCCAGTGGACGCCGTGCTACCAGCACAAGAGCTTCGAGCCCACGCCCATCATCTATTTCCCTTAACTGGGCAAGCGGCCAACGTAAACATGGCGTTGACCGGCGGCCTGCCCGCACTTTTCGCAAGCACTGCACATTCCTGCTCCATGCCACATCGTCTTCATCACGCCGCCCTGGCCCTGCTCGCCGCCATCGCCGCGCTGGGCAGCGTCCACGCCCAGACCGAATCCAAACCCTCCGCCCTGGTCGCCAAGCGCCAGGACCGCGTGCAGCTTGCGCAGGCGCCGGATCCCGCCCCCTTCCTCGATCAGTTGCCCGACCGCGCCAGCTTCGACCGCATGGCCCGCGTCTTTGACCCCGGCACGCCCGAGGCGCAGCCGCATGTGCTCTTCGTGATCGACCGGCAGGCCCGCGACGGCCAGGCCTTCTTCGTCAACACCCGGCGCTACGCCCTGCATGAGGACTTCCTCAAGGCCCGCCACCTGGTGACCAGCTGGGAGCCCGGCGTGCGCACGCGGCTCTACCAGCAGCCGCAGCGGCGCTTCATCCTGGGCATGGTCAGCTGGCAGCCGCAGCTCCAGGGCTTCGTCTATGAATTCTGGGAGGGAGACCGTCAGACGCCCGAGCTGCTGCGTACGGCGCAGGCTGTGCTGGAGCGCGGGCTGAGCTTTGCGCCGCTGCGCTTCAAGGCCAATGCCGCGCAGCACGAGCAGGTCGCGCAGGAGGCCGGCATCGAGGCGGTGACGCAGGCCCAGCTCATCGCCGGTCGCAGTGCCCTGGCCTACAACCCGGGCCGCGCCTTCGGCCGCCTGCGCCTGGTGGAGGACATCGGGCAGGTGGATGACCTGGACCCGGGCGACATCGTCGTGCTGCGCGAAGCCCCGCTGGCCTTGCCGCCCGTGGCCGGCGTCATTCTGGCCTCGCCCTCGACGGCGCTTTCGCACGTCAACCTGCTGGCCAAGGGGTGGGGCATTCCCAATCTCTACCTCAGGGACGCCTGGCAGCAGCTGCAGGGCCTGGACGGTCAGACCGTGTGGCTGGAGGTGCGGCGCGGCAGCCAGGTGATCGAGGCCCGCGCCGAGGCACCAGCCGGCTGGCGCCCGGTGGCGCGCCAGGCCAAGGCGCGCCTGCTGAGCGCGCCCGACCTGCGCCGCCAGCAGCCCCTGCCGCTGGCCCAGATGCGGCTCAAGGACATGAGCGCCTGCGGCGGCAAGGCCGCGCGCCTGGGCGAGCTGCAATGGCTGCAGTCGCAGGGCCGGCTGCCGGCCACGGCGCCGGTGCCGGACGGCTTCTGCATTCCCTACGGCGCCTTCGCGGCCTTCATGGCCCAGCCTGTGGTGAAGGCGCGCGTGGCCGCGACCCTGTCGGAGGGCGGTTTCGAGGGCAGCCCCGGCCAGCGTCGTGCCGCGCTGGCCCGCCTGCGCGAGGACCTGCTGGCCCTGCCCCTGCCCGCAGGCCTGGAGGCGCAGTGGGAGCAGCAATGGGAACGGCAGCTGGGCCGGGCCGGTGTCTTCGTGCGCAGTTCCTCCAACGCGGAGGACCTGGCCAACTTCAGCGGTGCCGGGCTCTACAGCACGGTGCCCAATGTGCGCGCGGAGCTGGCCCGTGCCGTCAAGACAGTCTGGGCTTCGGTCTGGAATGCCGAGGCCTTCGAGGCGAGGCGCCAGGCCGGCCTGCGCCATGAGCAGGTGCAGATGGCCGTCCTCGTGCAGAAGGCAGTGGACTCGCGCATGTCCGGCGTGATGATCACCCGCGACCCCTTCGACGCCACGCGCAGCGGCGTGGTCTATGTCTCGGCCAAGCGGGGCATCGGCATCAAGGTGGTGGAGGGCAAGCGCATCGCCGAGCAGGCGCTTTTCGATGAGCGCAGCGGCGCCATCGAGCGCCTGTCCAGCTCGGCGGAAAGCACCGAGCTGCGCCTGGACGAGGCGGGCGGCCTGAAGGAGGTGGCGGTGGCCTCGGGCCCGGTGCTGCAGGATGCGCAGGTATTGGCCCTCTCGCGCCTGGCCCTGGCCATCCGCCGCGAGCTCGGCGGCGTCGAGCAGGACATCGAGTGGGCCATCGACGCAGAAGGCCGGCTGGTGATGCTGCAGGCACGGCCCTTCGTGGAGCGCAAGGTCTATTGAGTGCCTGACGGGGTCAGGTCTTGCCTAGCGGAGCCGGCGCACCACCGGCGCCATGAAAAAGGGCTGCCCGAAGGCAGCCCTTTGCATGAGCGGGTCGCTGGGACTCAGCTCACCGTCAGCGTGGCGCTGCCGCTGGGCACGCGCACGGTCTTGACGCTGGCAATGGCGTCCGTCGGTGCGGCACCGCCGGCCAGGCGCTTGACCTTCTTGAACTGGCACACCAGCTCGGTCTTGGACAGGCTCACCACCGCATAGCCCTGGGCATCCGTGTCGGCATGCTTGATCCAGGGGTTGTTGAGGGCGGGGGCGGCGCCGGTCGTGGCATTGGCCAGGGGGTTCAGGCGCTTGACGATCTCGCCGGAGGGCACGGACGCAGGCGGGATGCCCAGGGCCGCGGCCAGCTTCTGCTGGATCAGGCCGTAGAGCGTCATCGCCGCTGCCGAGCGGCCGGTCGCGGCCAGCATGGCAATGGTGCCGGCGATCACGCCGCCCATGCCGCCCGTCAGGGTCTCGTCGAAGGTGTTGATGATGGCCGTGGACAGGCCCGGCGTCGGCTGCACGGCGGCGGCCGGCAGCTTGCCCGCCTGGATGGCGCCCATCACCGCAGCCTGGATGGCGGCCGTGTTGCTGAGGTCGGTCACGCCCGCGGCCTGTGCGATGCCGGCGGACAGCATCTTGATCGCGATGCCCTCGGCCTCGGCCTCGCTGGTGGCGACCAGCGGCTTGAGGTCGCTGAAGCCCGGCAGACTGGCGGCGCCCAGGAAGTAGCTGAAGAAGCTATTGGAGGACATGCCGGCGGTGACCAGGTCCACCATGGCGGGCACGGGCGTCGCGGCCTTGTAGTCGACCATCACCTGGCCGGCGTAGAAGGCGTGGATGTCACCGGTGACGGCCACCACATTGGCGATCTTGTTGTCCACGATGTGCTTCATCAGCGCCTGGCGTTCGGCGTTGTAGCCGTCCCACTGGTCGGCGTTGAGGATGAAGCGCTGCTTGAAGGCCGCGGGGGCGGTGGGCAGGGCGGCGCCGTCCACGCTCATCTTCAGCAGCGAGGTCTCGTTGCCCCAGATCTTCCACTGCGCGGTCGAGGCCGTCAGGGTCTGCAGGAACCACTGGCGCTGGGCGGCGCCCAGCACGCTCACCAGGCCCAGCGGGTCGGGCAGCTGCTTGCCGGCGGCCAGCTTGGCGGCCTCGACGGCGTTCAGCGTGGTCTCCGGCACCATGTAGCGGGCGCCGATGGAGCCGATGGCCTGGCCGGTCAGCGGGCTGGGGGCGGCCTCGGGGATGAGGTGGTCGGCGCGGTAGAGGCGCTGGTCCGTCATCACCAGGTGCATCAGCTTGCCGAACTTCAGCTCGCGGTAGATGCGGATGTTGCTGATGCCGTAGCCCGGGTCCAGCGTGAAGCTGACATCGGCGGGCATGAACTCGAACCAGGCCTGGCTGGCCGAGCGGCGGCGCGAGGTCTGGGCGGTGTTGTCTCCCACCGAGGTGGCGGCGTTGAACGTGCCGTTGTCGTAGGTCTCGCGGTCCTGCCAGCAGTCGTCGGAGAACTCGTGGTCGTCCCAGATGGGCACGAAGGCGAAGCGCTCGTGCACGGCCTGCAGGCGCGGGTCGCTGCGGTAGCGCTTGTAGAGGTAGCGGTAGTCGGCCAGGGTATTGGCGTACTTGCCCTTGCCGGGCAGGTCGGCGCCGTTGGGCAGCAGCAGGGCGGTGTGGGCGGGCTCGACGGCACCGGCCTGGTAGTCCGCCCCCACGGCTTCGTAGATGTAGTCGCCCAGGTGCACGACGAAGTCCACCGGCTCCTTGGCCAGCTCGACCATGCCGGCCCAGTGGTTCACGCTCCAGTCCTGGCAGGTGGTGAAGGCGAACTTGAGGCTGTCGATGTCTGCGTCGGTCGCGGGGGCAGTCTTGAAGCGGCCCACCTTGGAGCGGCTGTCTCCGGCTTGGAACTGGTAGAAGTAGGTGGTCGCCGCCTTCAGGCCACTGATGCGGTGGCGCAGGGTGTTGTCGTAGAAGGCGTAGACGGGCACCTCCAGGTCGGCGTCGAAGCTGCCGGCCAGGGCGGTGTTGCTGCCCAGCAGGGCGCTGTTGTCGGCGGCGGTGATGCGCAGGCGGACCTTGAAGTTGGCATCAACGTTGCCGGGCGTGATGTCATCGGCGCCGGCCGGCACCACGCGGGCCCACAGCAGCACGCCGTCGCTGCGGGGATCGCCCGAAGCCACGCTCTGCGGGAACTTGTAGGCACCGCTGGCGGACGCGGTCTCGGGCAGCGGGGTGCTGCTGCCGGGGAAGGTCTCGGGCAGGGGCAGCACGGTGCTGCCGTTGTCGCCGCCGCCCATGCAGCCGGCGAGGCCGCCCAGGGCGGAGGAAGCGGTGATCAGGGCGCCGGTCTGCACGACCGAGCGGCGCAGGAAATTGCGACGGTCCATGAGGGACTCCAATCAGGATGAGGGCGGGAGCCGCAGGGCTCCCGCGGGGTCAGGTCTTGTCCGGGTGTCGGGCGCGTTCAGAAGCTGTGGTTCAGCTGCAGGCCGATGCTGGTGGCCTTGCTCTGGTAGTTGCCGCGCACGGTGGCATTGCTGCAGTTGCAGGGCTTCTCGCCTTCGGCGTCGTCGGTGATGGACATGGGGGCGTCCTTCAGCTTCACATGGCCCAGGGCCAGGTCAATGCTGGTCTGGGCGCTGAACTTCCAGTTCAGGCCGAAGGCCAGCCAGTCGCGATCGGAGTCCGGCAGCGCGGCGCCACGGTACTGGCCCTGCACGGGTGACTTGTCACGGGCGGCGCCGGCACGCAGGGTCAGCTGGTCATTGAACTGGTACTGGGCACCGAAGGAGGCGCGCCAGACGTTCTTCCAGTGCTCGGGCGTGATGGACGGCGGCGTGGTGCTGTCGAACTTGATGCGCAGCTCCTCCAGCGCGGACTGGCGGTGCCAGGTGGTGTCGGCCATCAGGGCCCAGCGCTTGTTGAGCTGGTGAAAGATGTGGAAGGACAGGGAGTCCGGCGTCTTCACCTCCAGGCTGGCGCCGGAGTCGTTGTGGTCCAGCTTGCCTTTGCCGTCATAGGGCGCGCCGGTGGCGGCGGCCAGCACGTTGGCGGGCAGGGTGGCCGGCTGGGTCCAGTCGGCGCTGCCCTTGAGCTTGTGCCGGATGCCCGAGCGCCAGGCCACGCCCACGCGGGTCTGCTCGTCCAGCTCCCACAGCAGGGCCAGGTTCATGCCCAGACCCCAGTCATGTCCCTTGACGTGCACGCCGCCATCGAACATGGGGTTGGCATAGACCTGGGCGGCCTGCTGCTGCAGTTGCACGGCGATGCCGGACGCGCCCGCGGCGGCGGCCTGTTGGGCTGCGGACAGCAGGCCGGCGGCATAGGCGTTGCCATAGGGCACGGCGCGCTTGATGTCACCGTGCATGTACTCCAGCGTCAGGCCGGCGGACACCGAGAACTGCTTGGCAGGCTTCCAGGCCACGTTGGGGTTGAAGGCCAGGGACTTCAGCTCGACGAAGTTGACGTTGTAGCGGCCGCCCCAGTCGGGGCGGTAGTCCAGCTTGGCGCCGGAGGGCACGAAGATGCCCAGGCCGTAGGCCAGCTCGTCCGAGGCCTTGTAGGCGCCGTAGAGGTGCGGCACGAAGGTGGCCTTGGTGGGCTCGACCACGTCGCCGGCCACCGAGGTGGCCTTGGGCTGGAAGCCGGAGCCCGGCAGGCTGATGTAGGAACCGGCATCGGTGAACTTCACCTTGGGGTCCACGTAGTCCAGCACGCCACTGACATGCCAGCCCTTGCCCAGGCGGGTCAGACCTGCGGGGTTGGTGAAGATGGTGCTGGCATCGGCGGCCTCCGCGCCGTTGGAGTTGGCCGTGCCTTCGGCGGCGGCGCTCTGGGTGCCGAAGCGGTAGCCCGAGGCCAGGGCCTGGCTGGCGCACAGGGCCAGGCCGGCGAGCGCCAGCAGGCGCAGGCGGGGGGCGGAGCGTTGGGGGCGGTCGGCGTGCGTGCGCGCGCCAGCCTGCGGGATGCGGTGCATGGAGGTCTCCTCTTGTCTTCGTGCGGGAGAGCGACGGATCGCTGTCCGGGATCACATGGGAGACCGATTCTGCGAAGGCTTTGTTGCGAGGGGACGAGGGAAAATGCCTGGGCTGTCGTTCGCGACCGACGAATCGGCGCGGATTAGAGACTTGTCTCCAGTACGACAATGTGCTGGGACTGCGCCAGCTGCCGCTGCCCCCGGCGGCGCTTGCGGGCTAACCCCGGCGCCGCATGGCACGGGCCGCGGCCAGAATGCCGGCCATGCGATCTCCCTTTCTGCTGCCTCTGCTCATCCTGGTGTCCGCCTGCATCGCCATCGCCTCCCTGGGCGGGCTGGGCTTGAGCCCTGAACTGGGCTTCGCGGCCAAGCCGCTCACCACCATCCTCATCTTGCTGTGGGCCTGGCCGCGCGGAGCGGACAGCCCCAAGGCGGCCCGCTGGCTGCGCTGGGGCCTGCTGTTCTCCCTGGGGGGCGATGTGGCCCTGCTGTGGCCCGAGGCGGGCTTCCTGCCGGGCCTGGTGAGCTTCCTGCTCGCCCACCTCTGCTACATCGTGGGCTACTGCCAGCGCTCGCGCTTCGGGAAGCCCTGGTGGCCGTTCGCGCTCTATGCCCTGGTGGCAGGCGCGGTGCTGCACCGCTTGTGGCCGGGCATTCCGGGCGATCTGCGGATCCCGGTGCTGGTCTATGTGGCCTGCCTGGCCAGCATGGCCTCGCAGGCCTGGGCCTGGTGGCGCAGCAGCATGGGCGGGCCTGACGAGGCCCTGGCTCGGCGCGCGGCCTGGGGCGGCACGCTGTTCCTGTTCTCGGACGCGATGATCGCGATCAACAAGTTCGCCTTCGCGGGGCAACTGCCCCATGCCACGCTGCTGATCCTCAGCACCTACTGGCTGGCGCAGTGCTGCTTCGTGGCCAGCCTGCGCCCGGCGGCGCCGGACGAGGCGCCAGCCTGATCACATGCCCTTGAAGAGGTGGGTGTAGCTGCGGCTCACCTCGAGCTTCTCGTTGAGGCCCTTGACGGCCACCAACTGGCGGCCGCGGAAGTCCCGGCTGATGCCGGCGATGGCCTTCACACTGACCAGGGTGGAGCGGTGGATCTGCCAGAACAGCTGCGGGTCCAGCTCGTCCACCAGCTCCTTGATGGGCTTGCGGATCAGGGCCTCGATGCTGGCGGTCTGCACGCGGGTGTACTTCTCGTCGGAGATGAAGAAGAGCACATCCTCGACCGGGATCATCTGGATGGTCTGGCCCACGGTGGCCTGGATCCATTGCAGGTACTTGGGCGCGCCGCCCGGGTTGAGCTGGGCCGAGAGCTTGTGCAGCAGCTGCTGCATGGGCTGGCCGGCCGGCGCCGGGGCGTCGTCGCCGTCGGCCTCGTCGCGCTGGGCCAGGCGCTTCTTGACCCGCGCCACGGTGATGGCCAGGCGCTCGCGCTCGGCAGGCTTGAGCACGTAATCGGCCACGCCCTGCTCGAAGGCCTCGACGGCGTACTGGTCGTAGGCGGTGATGAAGACGATCTCGGGCACCAGCCAGCTGTCGTCATCGGGTAGCTGGACGATCTGGCGGGCGGCGTCCACGCCGGTCAGGCCTGGCATGCGGATGTCCAGGAAAACCAGGTCCGGACGGTGCTCGCGGCACAGCTCCACGGCCTCAAGACCGTTCTTGGCCTCGGCCACGATGTCCAGCTCGGGCCAGACTTCCATCAGCCGGCTGCGCAGCTGCTCCCGCATCAGGCGTTCATCGTCGGCCAGCACGGCGCGGATGCGGCCGTTGGCGCTGTCTTGGGTGGTGTCGTTCATGGGCGGGATGCTAAGCGCGGCGCGGGGCGAGCGGGGCTACGGGTTGACCCGGGGTGCCTCCCCGGGGAAGCCGTTCAGGGACGGGGGGCCGGCGCCGTCGCCCGGGCCTTGGGGCGCCTCAGCAGCAGCCACAGTACCAGGATCACCAGGAAAGCCGGCGAGAACACCACCGCGCCCACGCCACAGAAGAGCAGCATCAGGAAGCCGATCACGCCGCCCACGATCAGCAAAGGCAAGCCGACCGCGAAGAGCAGGACCAGGGGCAGGACGATGAAGAGGACCAGCCCGGTGACGCCCAGGCCGATCATGACGCCAATGAAGTCGCCCACGTCGGGGTCGGTCCATTCGTCGCCGTTGACGACGATGTGCAGGCCGGGCTCCGAGAAGACATGGTGCGCCAGGCTGAATCCGCCGATGACGCTCAGCAGCACCACGCCCACGGCGAGGATGAAGAAGGCCTTGAAGAGGGTTCTCATGCGGAAGCTCCTTGTTCGTCAGTGCGGCTGCGGTAGGGCACAGTGATGGTCACCACGGTGCCGGAAGGCTGGTTGGCGGCAATGGTCACGCTGGCGCGGCCGCCATACAGCAGGGAGAGTCGTTCGCGGATATTGGCCAGGCCCACGCCGGTGCCGGCGGTGGCAGCGCGGCCGAAGCCCAGGCCGGTGTCGGCCACGGTGATGGCCAGCTTGCCGTGCAGCACCTCGGCGCGAACCTTGAGGCTGCCGCCCTCGGCCTTGGGCTCCAGGCCGTGCTTGATGGCGTTCTCGACCAGGCTCTGGATCATCATGGGCGGGAACTCGGCGGAGAGCAGGCCTTCGGGCACATCGATCTCGGTCTGCAGCCGGTCCTCCATGCGCACCTTGAGGATCTCCAGGTAGGGGCGGATCACCGCCAGCTCGCGGCCCAGGTCCCGCACACCGGCGGCATTGGCCTCGCGCATGGTGGGCATGGAGGCACGCAGCAGGGCGATCAGATTGCGCTGCATCTGCGAGGCACGGGGCGGGTCGGTCTCGATCAGATGGTCGATGGAGGCCAAGGTGTTGAAGAGGAAGTGCGGCTCCACCTGGGCCTGCATGGCGGCCATGCGGGCCTCGACGACCTGGCGCTTGAGCGACTCGGCCTCGGCCGTCTCCGTGGCCTGCGCGGCCTTGACCTCGGCCTGGATGCGGCCCTTGTAGGTGGCCTTGACCAGGGCCGATGCCAGCACGAAGAGCACCGAGAAGTCGATCAGAAATTCGCCCCAGTGGATCACCCGCACGCGGGAGTGCCAGCCGGCGCTCGCCTCCTCCTGGATCTTCTCCAACTCCGACTGCGCCTTGTCCAGCTCCTCCTGGACCCTGCGGCGGGCGTCCTCGGCCTCCTCGCGGGCGGCGCGGGCCTCCTCCAGCTGCTGACGGGCCGACTCATGGGACTGCTTCAGCGCTTCCTCCAGCTGGCTGCGCAGCTCGTCCTCGCTCACTTCGACCTTGGCGGGCTTGCTGGACTTCACGGCCTTGTCCGCTTTGTCCACAGGCACCCGCACCACCAGATTGGGCAGGTTGATGTGCACGCCTTCTTCCACCGCCTTGTCGGCGGAGGCCGGAGCGCTGGCGCCGGCGGCCGGCTTGGGGCGCTGCTCGATGCGGATGCCGTGCTTGTCGATAGCCACGTCTAGGTGCACGCCGTCCTCGCCCTTGCTCAGCTTCTCGGCGATCTTGCGGGCGGACTCCTCCAGGGACTCCTCGTCCTTCTGCATGACCTTGGGGGTGGGCGGCTTGGGCGTGTGCTTGCTACGCGGGCTGCTCTTGACGGGCGGCGCGCCCTCGTATTGCTCGGTGATGCGCCATGTGAAGGGCGGCATGTTGCTGAGGATGTTGGCGCCAATGATCAGCAGGATGGACAGCAGGATGAAACGCCGCCAGCTGATGCTCACCAGCCAGCTGGCATAGACGTGGAATCCACGCACGCTGGCCCGGGCAAACCGCTGCCAGTGCTCGTACCAGGTGGGGGAGGGGTGGGCGTTCATGGAATGGACCTGCTTTTGCTGTTGGGGTGGACTGTACGCAAGCCGCACCGGCCGCCCCAGACGCAGGCGACAGGCTGCACGGACCAGGGCCCCATCTGCACGCCATCCGGATGGGCGCGGCCGTCCTGTGCGGGGCGCCGCAGGGGGCGATCGGCTGTTTCGTGACGCAGGTCACGCCAGCCGGCCCCTGCCGCAGCGCCGTCATCGAGCCATCACAGCCCCTGCCTACCGTGCCGGCACGGACCGCCAGGGGAGCGGTTCTCTTCGGATGGGATGAACGAAATGAAGTACTGGCAAAGCCTGAGGACCCGGTTGTTGATGGCGGCCCTGCTGTGCCTGGCAATGGGCGCCCTGCCCCTGGTGCAGGGCGGGCGCGAGGCGGCTCAGGCGCTGGAGCGGGCCGAGCGGCAGTCTCTGGCCCTGCGCCTGGGCAAAGGCTGGTGGACGGTCATGGAACTGGCCCAGCAGCAGCGGCAGGCGGCCCTCACGCCGGACTCCGGCGTGGCCCAGGCCTCGGACGACAAGCTCCGCCAGGCCCTGCAGCGCCAGCAGGCCGATCTGGCCGCGGCGCCCGGCCTGGCCGAGCTGGCTCCAGCGGCCGTGGTCCTGGCGCAGGAATGGGGCGCGCAAGGCCTAGCCGCCGCCGCGGCCACACCCCAGGCGCGGCTGCAGGCCTTCGACCGCTGGCAGCAGGCCCTGCAGCGCGAGGTGGACCGGCTCCATCTGCTGTCCGGTCTGTGGCAGGAGCCAGACCCGGCCGTGCATTTCGGCAGCCTGGCCGCTCTACTGGAGGCGCCGCGCGCCGTCGAGGCGCTGAGCCAGCTGCGCGATCTCAGCCGGGCCGCCCTGGTCGATGACGTGGCCGCGATGGCGGCGGCTCAGACCCGCTATGCCCTGCACGGCGAGGCCATGGAGACCCTGCTGCTGCGCCTGCCCCAGGGCGCGGCGCTGGCCCAGGCCCTGCGCCAGCAGCGCCTGGCCCTGCTGGCCACACTGCAGCAGGCGGCGGCGGATCCGTCCTTCCCCCTGGATCAGCTGGTGAGCCAGTTGGAAGCCGCGCGCGGCCAGCAGCTCTCGCTGAGCCAGCAGCTGCTGGCCCAGGTGCAGGCCACGCTGCAGCGCCAGGAGGCGCAGCGGCGCGAGGCCCGCTGGGAGCAGTTGGGGCTGACCGTGTTGCTGCTGGGCGCAGCAGTGGCGCTGATGGTCTGGACTCTGCGCAGCGTGCTGCAGGGCCTGGGCGAGGCCGTGCATGTGGCCCAGCGCATCGCCCAGGGCGACCTCTCCGTGCAGGTGCCGCAGGACCGGCCGTTGGAGCTGGCCCGGCTGCTGGCCGGCATCGAGGCCATGCGTCAGCGCCTGCAGATGATGGTGCACGGCATGGGCCAGGTGGCGGTCCGCATCCAGGAAGCGGCCAGCGACATCGCGCAGGGTAACGAGGACCTGGGCGAACGCACCGAGCAGGCCTCGTCCAGCCTGCAGCAGACCAGCGCCTCGATGGAAACGCTGTCCGAGGCCGTCAGCGGCACCGCCGGCTTGGCCGAGCAGGCGACGGAGGTGGCGCGCGCGGCCAGTGCCGTGGCCGTCCGGGGCGACGCAGCCGTGCAGGAGGTGATCCTCAACATGCAGGCCCTGCACCAGGTCTCGGGCCAGATCGGCAGCATCAGCGAGCTGATCGGCGGCATTGCCTTTCAGACCAATCTGCTGGCCCTCAATGCCGCGGTGGAGGCGGCGCGTGCGGGCGAGCAGGGCCGGGGCTTTTCGGTCGTCGCAGCCGAGGTGCGGGCCCTGGCCCAGCGCTGCTCGGGGGCTGCGGCGGAGATCCAGCAGCTCACCCGCAGTTCGGTCGAGCGCATGAGCCAGGGCACCCAGCTGGCGCGTGGGGCCGGCGGCATGATGCAGCAGATGCTGGCCAGCGCCCGCGAGGTCTGTGGCGTGGTCGCGCAGATCGAGGGCAAATCCTCGCACCAGCGGCGGGACATCGGCGAGCTGACCCAGGCGGTGCAGAGTGTGGACCTGCTGACCCAGCAGAACGCGGTGCTGGTCGATCAGTCTCGCGCCGCTGCCGCCGCGCTGCGCGAGCAGGCGGGCGAGCTGGTGGGGCAGATTGCGCAATTCCAGACTTGAGCCCCTCGCCCGGTTTCGCGGCGCTGGACGCGCGCGAGGCCGGGCGGTCCCCCGAGGGGACTGCCCTGCATGCGGCCTCGAGCCGCCTGCAGGGCCAGGTGGGCCGGCTTGGGGCGGCCCGGCGCTGGCCCGTGGGCTGGTGCCTTTCGCCCGGTTTCGCGGCGCTGGTTGCGCGCGAGGCCGCGGCCCGTGCTTACTGACGGACAGCTTCGACCTGGATGATCAGCTTGACTTCCTTGGGGAAGCCCCAGGCCAGGCCGTAGTCGATGCCCCACTGCGTGCGGTCGATGGTGGCCTCGAAGTCGCCGCCGCAGACTTCGCGCTTGAGCATGGGGTTCTGGTAGCAGTTGAAGTGCTTGGCCGTCAGAGTGACGGGGGCGGTCTTGTCCTTCAGCGTCAGCTGGCCGCTGACGGTCGTGACCTTGTCGCCGTCGAAGCCGAACTTGTCGCCCACGAACCTGGCCTGGGGCCACTTGGCGCTGTTGAAGAACTCATCGCTCTGCAGGTGCTTGTTCATGCCGTCCACGCCGGTGTTGACCGAGGCGATGTCGAAGCTGATCTGCACCTTGCCGGTCTTGGCGGCGCGGTCGATCTCCACCATGCCTTCCTTCTTGTCGAAGCGGCCGCGGTTGGTCGAGGTGCCGAAGTGCTGGATCTCGTAGGTCACGAAAGTGTGGGTCGGCTCGATCTGGTACTTGGCGGTCTCAGCCTGGGCGAACGCGCTGGCGGCCAGCAAGGCGGAGGCAATGAGGGTCTTCTTCATGGGGTTCCTGTGGGTTGGGAGGGGGAGAAATCTGAGCGGGCCTCAGAGCGGGGCCACGCCGGAGAACACGAGCTTGAGCTTGACGGTCACTTCGTTGGCGACCATGGAGGTGTCGCTCCATTCGCCGTCGCCGACCTTGAAATCCAGGCGCTTGAGCACGAAGCTGCCGGTGGCCGTGGTCAGGCCCTTGTCCTGCGCCAGGGCGACGGGCACGCTGAGCTCCTTCTGCAAGCCCTTGAGGCTGAGCTTGCCGGTCACCTCGAAGCGCTTGTCGCCCAGGGGCTTGATGGCGCCGCTGGTGAAGACGGCCTGGCCGAGCTTCTTGCTGTCGAACCAGGCGGGTTTGGCCAGCTCGGCGTCAAACATAGGGTCGCCCAGGCTGACGCTGGAGAGATCGATGCTGAACTGCACCCTGCCGGTCTCGGCCTTCTTGGGATCGAAGACCAGCTGAGCTTCAAATCGCTTGAACTTGCCATCCACCGGCACGCCCATCTGCTTGCTGACGAAGCTCAGCTCGCTCTGGGCGGCGACCAGGGCGGGCGTGGCGGCCGGGGCGGCAGCGGGCGCGGGATTGGCCTTCTGGGCCAGGGCGGGGGCAGTGATCAGACCCAGGCTCAGCAGCAGGGTGGCGGTGACGGTGGTGTTCATTCGGGGGCTCCAGGGGGCATGCGTTCGAGGGCTTCAGCGGCGGGCCGGGATCATGCGCAGCAGCAGGCCGTCCTTGTCGATCAAGTGGTGCTTGAGGGCGGCGGCCACGTGGGCCAGCACCAGCAGGGCCAGGCCCCACGCCAGCAGTTCGTGCAGCTCCTTCAGCTGATGCGCGAGGGCCTTGTCGATCGGCACGAAGTCGGGCAGCGGCAGCACACCGAACCACACGATGGGGAAACCAGCCGCCGAGCTGTAGGCCCAGCCGCTCAGCGGCACGGCAAAGAAGGTCAGGTACAGCAGGAAGTGCACCGCATGGGCGGCGCGGGCCTGCCAGGCCGGCATGGGCAGGTCTGCCGGCGGGCGATGTCCGAGGCGCCACAGCAGCCGCAGGGTGGACAGGGCCAGGATGGTCATGCCTGCCCATTTGTGCCAGTTGAAGAGTTTGAGCCGCGTCGGCGACAGCGGCAGGTCCGACATGTAAAGGCCCATGCCGAAAGCGCCCACGATGGCGACGGCCAGCAGCCAGTGCAGAGCCATGGCGGTGGCGGTGTAGCGGGGCGTCCGGGTGGGCAGGTTCATGGCGTTTCCTCGGTGAATGGGCGTGAGTGTCGCGGCCGTCTGCCGCAGCCAGCTTCAGCTTGCTTGAGGTCAAGGTTCAGTGCATTTGAATGGAGGAAAGCCTCACCCTGCCGGAGGTCATGGGCCTGTCACGCGGGGCTCGCAGACTGGCGGGCTCTTGCTGTCTTCCTCTGGAGAGCCCCATGGACCTGATCGATCGCATCGAGGCCCTGTTTCTGCGCCGAGGCCGCGCCACCTACGAAAGCGAGGCCCCGCAGGCCGTGCCCGTGCTGGCCCATGCCTTGCAATGCGCGCAACTGGCGGAGTGGGCCCATGCCGACCACGAGCTGGTGGCCGCCTCGCTGCTGCATGACCTGGGCCAGTTGATCGACGCCGAGGCCCGGGCGCCGCTTCGCGTCGTGGCCCACGAGAGCGCGGCCCTCCCCCTGCTGGCCCAGGGCTTCGGGCCCGGCGTGCTGGAGCCCATCCGCCTGCATGTGCAGGCCAAGCGCTATCTGGTCTCGACCGAGGCGGGCTACGAGGCCGGCCTGAGCCTGTCCTCGCGCCAGAGTCTGGAGCACCAGGGCGGCCGCATGAATGCGGAGGAGCGACTGCTCTTCCTGGCCCAGCCCTATGCCCGCGAGGCCCTGCAACTGCGCCGCTGGGACGACCTCGCCCGCCAGCCCGGCAAGCGCACGCCGCCTCTGGCCTACTACCTGGACCTGCTGAGCGATCTCATGCGCGAGATGCGCACACCGCCGCGGCTTGCAATCGCTTGAAGACCGTTTGAAGAGCACTTGATGCCTGCGATTCCCACTTGAGGGGGATAGGTTCGCACCCCGCCGCCCCAGATACTCAACACCGGATCAAGCGCTGCCTGGACCTCAGCGTGTTGATCGAGGGGAGGAGTGCTATGCCGACTCACCAAAGCCCATTGGGGTGGCGGTGGTCGGCATAGTCATTTGGAGCTCATCGGGCGCAAGCCCCGATTCGAGTTCGGGCAGCGTACCCGGCGGTATAGTCAGCGCACTTTGGTCAGCGCACTTTGCGCCCAGGTACGTTCATGCTCTTTTGCTCCTTGTCCCTGCGCTTTCTGGCAGTACCGCCGAGGGGCGCTCGCGCAACGCCGGACCGCGAGGCCCGCGGCTGCGCCCGGGAGTGCGCCCCATGAGCCTCAAGGAGCGCCTGGCGATCTGGACAGGCTGGCGCGCCGCGCCGCCCCTCGAGACGCGCGACGACCCACAGGGCCTCATCAGCGTGGAGCTCTTGCGTCTGCTGGCCCAGCAGAGCCGGCGCATGCCTTATCCCGTGGGGCTCAGTGCCTTCTTCATGGCCCTGATGGCCGCGTTGCCTTCGCGTTCACCCTGGCCGGTGCTGTGGATGCTGGCCGTGCTGGGCACCCTGCTGCTGCGGCGTCATGTGCTGGGGCGGCTGCCGCAGCTGGAGCAATACCCCGTCTCGCAGCGCATGCGCTGGGCCGTGATGCTGAGCCTGCTCAACGGGCTGGTGTTCTCGATGGTGCTGGTCTTTTCGGCGGGCATCAGCGACTACGAGCGCATGGTGCAGACCATCCTGCTGCTGGGCCTGTGCGCAGGCGCCGTGGCCAGCACCGCGGGCTACTTGCCCGTGTTCATGGCCTTCTCCGGGCCCGTGACCCTGGCCAACGGCCTGGCCTGGCTGACCGGCGGCGCCGGTGCGCATGCCACGGTCTGGCAGGACGCGGTGATGGGCAGCCTGATCCTTCTGTTCGGTTTCATGCTGCGCAATCTGGCTCGGGACAACTACCGCGTTTTTTGTGATTCCGTGCTGATCCGGCAGCAGCAGGTCAAGAGCAACCAGCAGCTGCGTGCGGCGCTGAAGCAGACCGAGCAGGCCATGCAGGCCAAGACGCGCTTCCTCGCCTCGGCCAGCCACGACCTGCGCCAGCCCATGCACACCCTGTCCCTGTTCGGCTCCGCCCTGCTGCGGCGCAAGCTGGATGACGACACCCTGGGCGTGGTGCGCAACATGAATCTCGCCATCGATGCGCTCTCGGGCCAGATGGATGCGCTGCTGGACATCTCCAAGCTCGATGCCGAGGTCGTGCCCGTGCATCCCCGGGTCTTCAATCTGGGCCACTGGCTGGGTCGGCTGCAGCAGGAGTTCCTGCCCAGCGCCCACCGCAAGCGTTTGGAGCTGACCCTGATCTGCCCCATGAACGCCTATGTGGAGACCGACGCCATGCTGCTGGAGCGGGTGGTGCGCAACCTGATCGACAACGCGATCAAGTACACGCAGGCCGGCCAGATCAGCATCGTGGCCGAGCGGCGCGGCGAGCTGTGGCAGGTCTCGGTGCGGGACACCGGCTGCGGCATCGACGAGCAGGAGCAGCAGAAGGTCTTCGACGAGTTCTACCAGATCGGCAACAAGGAGCGCGACCGCGCCAAGGGCCTGGGCCTGGGACTCTCCATCGTCAGCCGCTTGGTGGATTTGCTGGATCTGCACCTGAAGCTGGAATCCACCCCGGGGGTCGGGTCTTGCTTCACCCTGGGCATCGAGGCCGCCGAGGAGGGGCCGGACAGCCAACTGGACGATACTGGCGACGGCTGCTCCCTGCGCGGGCTCAGGGTACTGGTGGTGGACGACGAGGAGCTCGTGCGACAGGCCATGTGCACCTTGCTGCTCGAGCTGGGCTGCCAGGCCCGCTGCGCCGGCACCACCCGCGAGGCCGTGCTGCTGTGCATGCAGCAGGCGCCGGACCTGCTGCTGATCGATTACCGCCTACGCGGCAGCGATGACGGCCTCTCCGCCGTGCGCTCGTTGCGCAACCTGATCCCCGAACTCCCGGCCCTCCTGATCAGCGGCGACACGGCGCCGCAGCGCCTGCGCGACGCGCAGGCCGCCGGCCTGGAGCTCCTGCACAAGCCCGTGCGCGCCGACCAGCTTATGAGCGCCATGCAACGGGTGCTGGCCGGTGCGGCGCATGCTCCACGGTCGGCCAGGGAGGCTGAAGATGTACGAGGAACCCCGGCATGAGGACAGACGCCGCCATCACTGGCTTTCCCGCCCGCTGAGTGACTGGCTGCTGGCGCATCCCCGCGACGGGGGCGGTGCCCTCGATGCCGATGTGATCGTCGTCGGCAGCGGCTACGGCGCGGCCGCGGCGGTGGAGCATCTGTCCCGCTGCACCGACGCCCGGGGCGCGCCGCTGCGCATTCTGCTGCTGGAGCGCGGCCTGGAATACCTGCCCGGCCGCTTTCCGGCCCGCATGGCCGAATTGCCGGGGCATGTGCGCTTCTCGATGGCCGACGAGGGCCGGCGCGGGCAGGTGAAGGGCTACCGCGAGGCGCTCTTCGACTTCCGCCTGGGGCCGGACCTTGCCGTGGTGCTGGCCAACGGCCTGGGCGGCGGTTCGCTGATCAATGCCGGCGTGATGCTGGAGGCCGAAGAGAGCGTCTTCCGCGGCCCGCGCTGGCCGGCACGGCTGCGTAGCGATCCCGCCAGCATGAACCCCTGGTACGCGAAAGCCGCGCAGCTGCTGGGCGCAGAGGCCGCCGCGCCGCAGGGCGAACGGGGCGAGCCCAACACCATCGCCGGCCTTTCCACGCATGCGCCGCGCCGGGCGGACTACCTGCGCAGCCTGGCCATGCCCGGCCTGCCCGCGCGCGAGGTGCCCATCACCGTGGCCCTGCGTGCAGACCCGCGGTCCGCCGCCGGCCTGCCCCTGGACCGCTGTGTGGCCTGCGGCGACTGCGCCACGGGCTGCAACCATGGCGCCAAGGAGTCGCTGGACACCAATCTGCTGTGGCTGGCGCGCCGCCGCGGCGTACAGATGCTGACGGGCGCCACGGTGCTGCACGTGCTGCCCCTGGGCCCGGATGCGCCCGATGGCGAAGCCGCTGGCTGGCAGGTGGCGGTGCTGCCAACCGACGAGAACCAGGCCCGCCAGGAGGCCGAGCCCTTCCTGCTGCGCGCCCGGCGCGTCGTGCTGGCCGCGGGCAGCCTGGGCTCCACCGAGATCCTGCTGCGCTCGCGGCACCGCGGCCTGGCGCTGTCGGACCGGCTGGGCGAGGGCGTCAGCGCCAACGGCGACCTGCTGGCCGCCATCCGCGACACCCCGCCGCTGAACGCCCTGGCCGACGAGGCGCAGGACCCCGCCGCGCGCCAGGCCGGCCCCACCATCACCGCCATGCTGGACGCGCGGCAACTGCGCGATCCCGATCCTGAGCGTCCGCTTCCCCGGTCCGGCCAGGAGCCCCTGCTGGGCTGCGTGCTGCAGGACCTGGCCATTCCCGGCCCCATGCGCTGGGCCTTCGAACAGATCTTTGCGCTGGGCGAGACCCTGGACGGCCTGTCGCGGCCCGACCGCAGTGAGCATGGCGCGGGCTTCGACTTCCCCGATCCCTATGCCATCACCCGGGCCGCCAGCGCCCGCACCCTGCCCGTGGCCCTCATCGGCATGGACGCCGCCCAGGGGCGCATGAGCCTGCAGAACGGCGCGGAGGGTGAGGAGGGAGATCCGGGCAGCCTGCAGATCCGCTGGCCGGAGCTCGGCAGCGACCCGCAGGTGCTGTCCCGCCACCGCTGGCTGCGCCAGCACCTGGCGGCGCAGGGGCAGCGCCTGCTGGCCAATCCACTGTGGGAGATCCTGCCCGAGGCCATGGGCTTTCTCATCGAGGACCGCAAGGGCCCGTTGCTGACGGTGCACCCCCTGGGCGGCTGCGCGATGGCCGACCGCATCGAGGACGGCGTGGTGAACGAGTGGGGTCAGGTCTTGCGCCCGACGCTGGTGAGCGGTGAGGCGCTGAACCCCGCCGATCGCGTCCACCCCGACCTGGCGGTGCTGGATGGCGCCATCGTGCCCGGTGCCCTGGGCATCAATCCGGCCCTGAGCATCTCCGCCCTGGTGCTGCGAGCACTGCCGGAGCTGTGCCAGCGCTGGGGCCTGCAGCCCGGTGCGGAGACCGCCTCGCAGGACCCCGCCTGGCTGCGCCGCCCCCTCTACCGCGACCGCCGCGGCCCACCACCACCGGAGCAGCCCACCCTGCTGGAGTTGCGCGAGCAGCTGGTGGGACTGGTGCGGGTGCCCGGTGCGCAGGGAGGCGAGACCAAACAGTTGGAGCTGAGCTTCGAGTTCGAACCCACGACGGTGCAGCGCCTGGTCGAGCCGGGCCCGGACCGCGTGCTGCATGGCACGCCGGCCTGCCGGCTGAGGCTTTTCGACACCCGGCGAGATCCGCAGCGGCCTTTGCAGCGCATGGCCGTCAGCGCCCAGGGGCCCGATGCGGGGCACAAGCTCTGGAAGCATGCCGAGCACCCGGACGCCGCGGCGCGCTGGATCGCCCCGCTGGAGCAGGTGAGCCTGCGCGTTTTCCATCGCGCGCCGAGCAGCTACCGGCAACGCCTGTGGCGCGGCCTGTGGGCCTGGTGGCTCAACCGTGGCTGGCGCGATGCGGCGCAAGCCCTGCAGGACCTCCTGGCGCAAGGGGCAGCGCCCCGGGCCCGCCCGATCAGCGCCTGGACCTCGCTGCGCGAGCGCTGGGCCAACGCCCTGGCCCTGGCCAGCCACGGCGGGCAGGAGCGGCTGATGCGCTACGAGCTGCGCATCCCCGCCGCGCTGCCCGATGCGCCGGACTGGGCCCGGCCTCTGCTGGGCCAGACCCTGCTGCTGCACAAGCGCATCCGCTACAGCCGTCGCGCCAATCCCTGGAAGCAGCTGACCCGCGCCACGCTGGAGCAGGGCCCCTTCCGGTCACCGGACGGTTCCGGGCCGCCGGTGCTGGAGCTGGACCTCGACGAGCTGGCCCGCCAGCGCCAGCCCCTGCTGCGCCTGGTACAGGCCGAGGACCTCAGCAGCGCGCTGCGCGACGTGGGCAGCCTGCTGGCCTACACGAGCCGCCTGGTGATGGGTGTGCATGCCTGGACCTTCCGCAAGCCCGATGCCGCGCCGCCGCGCGAGATCCATCGCCTGCCGGGCGCCGTTCCGGGCCTGCCCCTGCCCGAGATCCAGGAGATCGCGGTGGGCCGCTGCGAGGAGGCAGGCCTCTCGCGCGGCACGGCGCGCCATGCCCTTGAGGCGCGCGGGCCGGTGATGATCCGCCTCACCCGCTACCGCCGCGAGGGCGGTCGCCCCCTGCTGATGATCCATGGCTACAGCGCCAGCGGCACCACCTTCGCTCATCATTCGGTGCAGCCCGGCCCCGCCCGACTCATGCACGAGGCCGGCTGGGATGTGTGGATCCTGGACATGCGCACCAGCGCCGGCATGCCCACGGCCCGCCTGCCCTGGACCTTCGAGGAATGCGCGCTCAACGACATCCCCGTGGCCATGGACGCCGTGCGGCGCGCCACCGGCGCCGTTCCCATGGACGTGCTGGCCCACTGCATGGGATCGGTGATGCTGCACATGGCCCTGCTGCAGCCGCAGCGCCAGCCCGAGGAGCATTTCTTCCCGCTGCGCCGTGCCTTGATGGACGAGGGATGGATACGCCGGCTCGTGATCTCGCAGGTCACACCACGCATGGTGTTTTCGCCCACCAATGCGGCCCGAGCCCTGCTGATGCAGCACCTGCGGCCCTACCTGCCCCTGAGCGACTTCAGCTTCCGTCCCGAGCGGCCGGGGCTGATGGACGAGCTCATCGACCGCCTGCTGGCCAGCCTGCCCTATCCGGACGAGGAGTTTGACCTCGAGAGCCCGCCCTTTCCCAGCCTGCGCCGCACGCCCTGGACGCGCACCCGCCATCGCATGGACCTGCTCTACGGACGGGACTTCGCCATCGCCAACGTGGCGCCGCCCGTCTTCGATTTCATCGACGACCACTTCGGACCGCTGAACATGGACACCGTCGCCCAGGCCATCCACTTCTCGCGCAGCAGGGAGCTGACGGACTGGCGCGGCGCCAGCCTCTATCTGGACGACTTGCGAAAGGCCTTCGCGCAGCTGGCGAAGTTCCCCGTGCTGTCCCTGCATGGCGAGCTCAACGGCCTGTGCGAGCCCGAGAGCGGCGAGCTGCTGCACGACCTCTACGCTCAGGGCGCGCCAGGGCGGCACGAGTTCCGCGTCATCGCGGGTCACGGCCACCAGGACTGCCTGATCGGGCATGACATCGAGCACACGGTCTTCCGCCACGTCATCGAATTCCTGCGCCGGGAGATGCCATGAGCCAAGGCATGACGCCCTGGGCACACGCCCTGCCGCCCGTGGAGCCTCGCTGCGCCTGGCCGCCTTTGCACCGCGTCGAGCGGCGTCAGGAAGGGGATGAACTGGCCCTGCTGACTGCATTGCGCCCGGAGCTCGGCTGGCCGCGCCAATGGGCGTGGCTGCCCGTGCGCGAGACGCCCTCGGGCTACGAACCTCTGCAGCCCGCGCGCCCCTTGCGCGAGCAGGTGCGCCTGCGCGACTTCGAGCTGGCCGGGCAGTCCCATCCCGGCGAGGCCCTGCGCTGCCGCCTGCCGCTGGACGAGGTGCCCGCCGAGCCTGGCACCGGCCTGCTGTGCCTGCTGCTGTACGCGGACCTGCGCGCCCAGTGGGTCGCGGCGGCCCG
>NZ_JACJUG010000023.1 GCF_014174515.1 Mitsuaria sp. WAJ17 | reverse complement strand
CCGCGGGCGCGCTGGGGCCCACGGGCCGCCTGCACCAGGGGCAAGGCCGGCGGCTGCCATTCGCTCAGCTGCTGCAGGGCCTGGGCCAGGTCCCGCGGCCGGGCCAGGGCCTGGGCCGCCAGGGCGTCAGCCACCTGCTCCCGCTCCGCCCGCATGCGCTCGGACAGCCACCACACCACCGGGTGGAAGAAGAGCAACGCCTCCGCGAGGCTCTGCAGCAGGTTGATGCCGTAGTCCCAGCGGCGCACATGGGCCAGCTCATGGGCCAGCAGGGCTTCCACCAGCGGCGGCGGCATCTGGCTCAGCAGACTGCAGGGCAGGATCACCAGGGGCCGCCACAGGCCCAGGGCCACCGGGCCGTTGACGGCATCGGACAGCAGCAGCCGCACAGGCCGCTTCAGGCCCAGGCGCCGGGCCAGCGCCTCCAGGCGCAGCTGCCAGGCGGCCGGCGCAGGGACGGCGGTGCGGCGCAGGCCGCGCACCCACCACAGGCC
Source organism: Mitsuaria sp. WAJ17 (assembly GCF_014174515.1). Lineage (GTDB taxonomy): Bacteria > Pseudomonadota > Gammaproteobacteria > Burkholderiales > Burkholderiaceae_C > Roseateles_B. The sequence continues at coordinate 91,851 of NZ_JACJUG010000023.1, read as the reverse complement.
GCCGGCCAGACGCAGGCTCATCAGCCCCACGCCGAGGACCCAGGCCAGCACGACCTGCGGCATCAACTCGGTGAGGGCTTGCATCCACAGCAGCTCGCTGCTGAACTCCAGGGCCTGCTCCAGCTCGCCAGGCGCGGCGGCCCAGGCCTGCAGGCAGGCGCCCAGGGGCAGGACCAGGCACCACAGCAGCCCCAGGCCGCAGACCAGGTAGCGGTGCCGGGCCGGCGCCTGGGAAAGCAGGCGCAATGCCCCGGCGACCAGCAGGCCGATCAGCGCGCCCTGCCACACGAAGTTCAGCAGGGCCCAGCCCAGGGCGGGTAGCCAGGGCAGGCTGTCCAGGAGGTCCAGGAGCGCGCTCATTCCTCGCCCCCCTGCAGCAAGCGACGGATCTCGTCGCGCTCCTTGCGGCTCACATGGCCCTTGAGCGCGGCCATCACCAGGGCCTTGCCGGAACCGGCGAAAGCCTTGGCGATGAGGTCCTTCAGCAGGCGGGTCTGCAGAGTCTGCTGCGCCTGCGCAGCGGCATACTGCTGCGGCCGGCAGGATTCGTCGCGCTCGACCAGGCCCTTGGCATGCATCAGCTGCAGCTGGCGCAGCACGGTGGCATAACTCGCATCGGGGCGCTCGGGCAGCAGGGCTTCATGCACCTGGCGGGCATCGGCAGCGCCGATGCGCCAGAGCACGCGCAGCAGGTCCAGCTCGGCCGGGGTCGGCTTCGGGCTGGCAGTAGAGGGAGACGCTGTCTTCATGCCGACAGCATAGATTTTCTAGAACATATTGTCTAGAACTTTTATTCTGAAAATGCGCCTGCAGCCAGGCGCCAGTCCTCGCGCGTCATGCCGTAGAACTCCCCATCCAGGTACTCGCCGCCGGAGAACACGACGCCGCGCATCAGGCCCTCGCAATGGAAGCCGGCCTTCTGCGCGACCCGGGCCGAGGCGAGGTTGTCGGGCGAAAGGCTGCAGCACAGGCGGTGGATGGGCAGGCTGCGGAAGAGGTAATCGACCAGAGCCCGCGCGGCAGCCGAACCATAGCCCTTGCACCGGTCGGCCGGGTCGTAGATCGACCAGCCGATCTCACGGGCCGTGGAATAGCGGTGGGCCAGGAAGTGCACCACGTCGCCCACCACGCGGCCTTCCGCGTTGACGACCATCAGCCGCTCCGTGTCCTCGCTGGAGAAGCCGTTGTCACGAAAACGCTGCCACAGCGTGGCCGGCGCGGTGATGCGGCCGGGCGCGAAGGCGCCGCGCCAGGCCGGGTCGGTCACCGCACGGATCAGCAGGGGCATGTCGTCCTCGCGGACGTGGCGCAGGGTGATGGCGGGAAGGGCAGTCGGGGTCATGGGGGGGGGCGGAGGCACCAATCCGGGGATGACAGGGGCGCGCAAGAGTGTCCCGGGCCGGGCGGGCGCTGGCAAGCCGTGCTTTCCTGCCCTTCAGCAATCCCCCATGCGAGGACCGGATTGCACCCCCGCTGTCAGCTTGGACGTCGGGCTCTGCCCCTAGAATCCGGCCGAAACGAGGACAAGCGTCCCCTTCCCACACATGAAACTCATCGGTTCCCTTACCAGTCCCTACGTCCGCAAGGTCCGCATCGTGATGGCGGAGAAGAAGCTCGACTACCAGTTCGTGCTGGAAGACGTCTGGGCCTCCGATGCCATCATGAAGATGAACCCCCTGGGCAAGGTGCCCTGCCTGGTCATGGAAGGCCAGGACTCGATCAGCGGTGCGGTCTTCGACTCGCGCGTGATCGTGGAGTATGTGGACACGCTGTCGCCCGTGGGCAAGCTGATCCCCGAGCGGGGCCGCGAGCGCACCGAGGTGCGCACCTGGGAAGCCCTGGCCGACGGCCTGCTGGACGCCGCCATCCTGGCCCGCCTGGAGCAGACCTGGACCGGCCGCAGCGAGGCCCAGCGCAGCGCCGCCTGGGTGGAGCGCCAGCTGGAGAAGGTGCAGGCCGCGCTGAAGGCCATGAGCCTGGGCCTGGGCGAGAAGCCCTGGTGCTCGGGCACCCACTTCAGCCTGGCCGACATCGCCACCGGCTGCGCCCTCGCTTACCTGGACTTCCGCTTCCCCGCCATCGCCTGGCGCGAGGAATACCCCAATCTGGCGCGTCACCTGGCCAAGTTGGCCACGCGCCAGAGCTTCATCGACACCGCCCCGCCGGCGGCCTGAGCACCGGAGCGCTGATCGCTCAGGCAGCGATCAGCTGCAGCTCGGTCAGAGCGCCCGAAGCACCCGCATGGGCCGGCGGGCACAGCGCATGCAGCTTGCGATACAGGCGGGCGATGCGGCGCTCCACCTCGTCCCGCAGCAAATACCAGGCCTCAGCAATCTCGGGCACCAGCCAGCCATGCGATAACAGGCTCAGCAGCGCCTGCTCGGCCCGGCTGATCAGGCTCAGCGCGGCCAGGGGCTGGCGGTCATGACCGGCCTCGATGCGCCGCGCCTCGCTGGCCTGGCGCCGCGCAGCACCGAAGCTCTGCAGGGCCTGGCGCGCGATCGCAGGCGACATCTGGGCCCGCCCCTGCGCCAGAGCCAGCAGGCTGTCCTGCAGACCGGGGCCGCGAGGCTGGTCCACGTGGTAGGCATGCGCCCCGCTGCTCAGGGTGCGGAACAGGGTCATTTCGTCGATGGCGTCGCTGATCAGCAGCACGCGGGGTCGTGCCAGGGCGGGCGGCAGGGTGTCCAGGTATTGCAGCAAGCAGCTCGCGTGGCCGTCGCTGAGGTGCACGTCGCTGACCAGATAGGCCGGCATCGCATGGCCCAGGCTGGCGGCCGCCTCCTGCCAGTGCCGGCTGGCCCCCAGGCAGTGCCAGCCGCTGTCCGCCAAGTCTCCAACCGCCCGGTTCAGGGAGCGCTGGCTGTGGCGGAGCAGGAAGACCGAAGACATGCGTGCAATTGGTTACAAGCCGCGCATTCTCCCCCAGCAGGGGGGCTTGACCACCCCGCAGGCATGGGGCTCAGGCCAGAATCTGCCCAAGATCAAGGAACGGGCGCATAGATCCGAATGGGCGCACGGGCCGGGCGCACAGGCCTTCCGGCGCCGCAGCCGCTCACACCCCGAGAAAGCCCCGCCGCAGCGGCCGCACCGGCTCAAAACTGCGCGCGCTGGCCATGGGCCAGTAGGTCTTGAAGACCGCGCCGGGCAGTTCGCCCTCCAGCAGGGCGCCGGGGCGCACGAAGGGCAGCAGATTGGTCAGCAGGCGCACCTCGTGCGGGCTGACCCGGTGCACGATGTGGTTCGCGCTGATCTCGCCCGGATGCAGCAGGCCGGCCGCCTGCACCAGCTCCTGCAGCGCATGCAGGGTGTTGCGGTGAAAGCGGTAGACGCGCTCGGCCTTGTCCGGCACCACCAGAGCCTGCTGGCGCAGCGGGTCCTGGGTGGTGACGCCCGTGGGGCAGCGCCCCGTGTGGCAGGCCTGGGCCTGGATGCAGCCCAGGGCGAACATGAAGCCGCGCGCCGAGTTGCACCAGTCCGCGCCCAGGGCCATGGCGCGGGCGATGTCGAAGGCGCTGACGATCTTGCCCGCGGAGCCGATGCGCACCCGCTCGCGCAGGCCCAGGCCCTCCAGCGTGTTGTGCACCAGCAGCAGGCCTTCCTGCAGGGGGGCGCCGACGTGGTCGGTGAACTCCAGCGGCGCGGCACCGGTGCCGCCCTCGCCGCCGTCCACCACGATGAAATCGGGCAGGATCCCCGTTTCCTGCATGGCCTTGGCCACGGCGAACCACTCCCAGGGATGGCCGATGCACAGCTTGAAGCCCACCGGCTTGTCGCCCGAGAGCCGGCGCAGCTCGACGATGAACTGCATCAGCTCCACCGGCGTCGCGAAGGCCGAGTGCGCGGCCGGCGAGTTGCAGTCCTCGCCCGCGGGCACGCCGCGGGTGAGGGCGATCTCGGGCGTCACCTTGGCCCCGGGCAGCACGCCGCCATGCCCGGGCTTGGCGCCCTGGCTCAGCTTGATCTCGATGAGCTTGACCTGGGGGTCGCGGGCATTGAGGGCGAACTTCTCGGGGTCGAAGCGGCCGGCGGGCGTGCGGCAGCCGAAGTAGCCGGAGCCGATCTCCCAGATCAGGTCGCCGCCGTTCTCGCGGTGGTAGGGGCTGATCGAGCCCTCACCGGTGTCGTGCGCGAAGCCTCCGGCCTTGGCCCCGGCGTTCAGGGCCAGGATGGCATTGGCCGACAGTGCGCCGAAGCTCATCGCCGAAATATTGAACACGCTGGCCGAGTAAGGCTGTGCGCGCTCGCCGCCGATGGTGACACGGAAGTCATGGCCCGGCAGCTGGGTGGGCTGCATGGAGTGGTTGATCCATTCGTAGCCGGCGGCGCCCACGTCCTTCTGAGTGCCGAAGGGGCGCTTGTCGGGGTCGCCCTTGGCGCGCTGGTAGACCAGGGACCGCTGCTGCCGCGAGAAGGGCGTGGCCTCGTTGTCGGACTCGATGAAGTACTGGCGCATCTCCGGCCTGATGTATTCCAGCAGGAAGCGCAGGTGGCCGATCACGGGGTAATTGCGCAGCACGGCGCGCTTGGTCTGGCGCACGTCGCGAAAGCCCTGCAGACTCAGGCCCATGAACAGGATGAACCAGGGCCAGGCCGGCCAAAAGTACCAGGTGCCCACCGCACTGAGCACCGCGCCCAGGCCGCACAGCCACCAGCTGAGGTAGCGCAGGGGGAAGTAGTCATCGACTTTTCTGAGCCAGGGCAGCATGCGGGCGGTCTCCGGAAGGCGGGGCGGCAGCGGGCCGGCGCAAGACCCGACCCCGGCAGCGCTGCCCCCAGAGCCGCAGTGCAGCATCAAAGCGCACCGCTGTCACGCTGCAGTGCGGTGCCTTTGCGCACACGCCACAGCGGGCGGCTTGCTGCACAATCGGCGCGCATCGAGAACCGCGCCCGAGCGCGCGCCCAACCTGGAGGAATCGCATGGGCATCAAGACCCTCATCTCGCCCGTCTGGTGGCTGCTGAAGAAGATCTGGTGGGTGGTGGACGGCATGCGCCGTGCGCTGCTCAACCTGATCCTGCTCCTGCTGCTGATCGCCCTGGTCTGGAGCCTGCTCAGTGGCGGCCCCAAGCCCCTGCGGGACAAGAGCACCCTGGTGCTGAGCTTCAACGGGCCGCTGGTGGAGCAGTTCTCGGGTTCGGCGCGCGATCAGGCGATCAACCAGCTGCAGGGCATCGAGCCCAAGCAGGTGCGTCTGCGCGACGTGCTGGCCGCCCTGGACGCCGCAGGCAAGGACGCCAAGGTGAGCCAGGTCCTGCTGGACCTGGACGGCTTCAGCGGCGCCGGCCTGGCAGGCCTGCACGAAGTGGCGGGGGCACTGCAGCGCGTGCGCGCCGCCGGCAAGAAGGTGCTGGCCTATGGGGACAACTTCAGCCAGCGCGCCTACTACCTGGCCGCCCAGGCCGACGAGGTCTATGTGCATCCCATGGGCGGCGTGCTGCTGGACGGCTTCGGCCGCCAGCGCCTGTACTACAAGGACGCGCTGGAACGCGTGGGCATCAGCCCCAACCTGCTGCGCGTGGGCACCTACAAGAACGCCGGCGAGCCCTACATTGCCAACGGCCCCTCCCAGGCTTCGCTGGAAGCCGAGAGCTATCTCTACAACGAGCTCTGGAGCGGCTTCCTGGCCGACATCGAGAAGGCCCGCAAGCTGGAGGCCGGCAGCCTGGCCCGCAGCATCGAGCAGGCCGACAAGGACCTGCTGGCGCTGCGCGGCGACATGGCCAAGCTGGCCCTGCAGCAGAAGCTGGTGGACGGCATCAAGACCCGCGACGAAGTCCGCGCCCTGCTGATGGAGCGCGGCGCCAAGGACGACAAGGGCCACAGCTTCGCCCGCATCGGCCTGGGTGAATACCTGGCCCGCCAGAAGCCGGTCCTGGCCGTGGGGCCCGCCGTGGGCGTGGTCGTGGCGCAAGGCGAGATCAAGGACGGTTCGGCCGCCCCCGGCATGATAGGCGGCGACTCCACGGCCGAGCTGATCCGCCAAGCCCGCGAGGACGAGCAGGTCAAGGCCGTGGTCCTGCGCGTCAATTCGCCCGGCGGGAGCGCCTTCGCCTCGGAAGTCATTCGCCGCGAGCTGGAGCTGACGCAAAAGGCCGGCAAGCCCGTCGTGATCTCCATGGGCGACGTGGCGGCCTCGGGGGGCTACTGGATCTCCATGTCCTCCGACGAGGTGATCGCCGACGCCGGCACCATCACCGGCTCCATCGGCGTCTTCGCCTTGCTGCCCACCGGCGAGAAGCTGATGGACAAGCTCAACCTGCACACCGGCGGCTACACCACCACCTGGCTGGGCAAGGGTTACGACTTCCGCACTGGCCTGGATCCGCGCATGGCTTCGGCCGTGCAGAGCAGCATCCAGCACATCTACGACGAGTTCACCGGCAAGGCCGCGGCGGCACGCAAGAAGAAGATCAACGAGATCGATGCCGTGGCCCAGGGCCGCGTCTGGACCGGCAAGCAGGCACTGGAACGCGGCCTGATCGACCGCCTGGGCAGCCTGGACGATGCGGTGAAAGCCGCAGCCGGCCGCGCCAAGCTGGAGGGCCAGCCGCGCGTCAGCTACATCGAGAAGGAGCCCGGCCGACTGGAGAAGCTGCTGCAGAGCTTCGGCGACACCCTGGCCCCAGGCATCGCCGCCTCGGTGCGCGCCCAGCTGGGCTTCCAGGTCCCACCGGCCCTGCTGCAATCCCAGCAGGACCTGGCCATGGCCAGCGAGCTGCTGGAAGGCCGCAAGCCCTTCGCCACCACCGTGCACTGCCTCTGCACGGCGCCCTGAGCCCCACCAAGGAACCACGACATGATGCGAATTGCCGCCGCCTTCCTGCTGCTGCTGGGCCTGCTCTCAGGCGCCGCCCTGCTGGCCGAACCCCTGCACCTGGCCCCGATCAGCGCGGGTGCCGCGCTGTGGGTCTTCTTCCCCCTGTTCAGCCTGCTGGGCTATGTGCTCTTCGCCATGGCCGCGCGCCGGGACCAGAGCCTGCTGATCACCCGCGCAGCCGGCGCCGCCCTGTTGCTGCTGGCGGGCAGCGCGGCGGCGCTGCTGGTGCTCTCCAGCGCGGGCGTGCTGGCGCTGCAGAGCAGCCTCTCCCTGTGGTACGTGCTGGTGGTCGCCGGGCTGCTGGGCCTGGCTGCCGCCCTGCCCAGTTCCAAGCGCGAGGACTGATCAGGCGGCGGCTGAGCCAGCTCCGGCCGCCGGGCGGCTTGCAGGAATCGCGGGCGCTGGGTTCCAATGGGGTCAAGCGGATCCCCTCCTGCCAACCCCGTCCACCCACTCCGGCATGGCTGCAGCAACCCTCCCGCCTGGATGCCCCGGCCCGCGCCGCCCCTTCGGCGCCAGGCGCGCGGCCCTGCAACTGGGCCTGGCCTGCGCGTTCGCCCTGGCCCTGCCCACCTCGCCGGCCCGGGCCATGGAACTGGTCAGCGCCGACTTCCCCGCCCTCATCAGCCCGCAGGGCCGCGACGCCCCGGGGCCGCTGGGGGACTTTCTGATCCTGCTCGGTGAACGGACGGGCTGGGACCTCCACCCGCACTTCTACCCCTTCGCCCGCGCCACGCTGATGGCGCGCACCGGCCGCCAGGTGCTGATGGCACCCCTGGCCCGCACGCCCGAGCGCGAGAGCCAGTACCGCTGGCTGGTGCCGCTCTTCACCCAGCGCTATGCCCTGATGGGACTGCGCAGCCGCTGGCCCAATGGCATCGACGAGGCCGTGGCACGCCAGTCCAAGGTGCTCACGCTGCGCGGCGCCCTCAGCACCGAGAGCCTGCACAAGCAGGGCTACCGCCAGGTGTCCCAGGAGCCCGACTACGAGCACATCCTGCGCCGCATGGGCGACGGCAGCGCCACGCTGCTCTACGGCGCGATCCCCGTAGTGACCGGCGCGATCCGGGCCGCGGGCCAAGACCCGCGGGACTGGGTCGAGGGGGCCAGCTACGACCAGAGCGAGATCTGGCTGGTGGGCAGCCCCGACCTGCAGGAGCGCCAGGTGCAGGCCTTGCAGGAGGCCTACGAACGACTCAAGCGCTCAGGCGAGCACCAGCGCCTGCTGCAGCGCATCGGGCTGCAGCCGGGGAGCGGCGCCGGATCCGGGAGTGGAGCCGGGAGTGGATCCGGACCCGGCGGCCTATAATCCACCCCACAGCGCCGATTTGTTCCGAATTGCGGGCGCTCAATAAATTCCGCTAAAGAGGGGCGCTCCTGCAACCGGCGTCCGCACCTCAGCGGAGCCGGTTTTTGCTTTTGGAGAGTCCCAAAATGGTCCCAAGCTCGGTAGGCGACGTGCAGCCCCAGCGCCTGCGCTTCGAGGCACCCCTGCCTTTGCGCAGTGGAGCACAGATCCGCGACTACGAGCTGGTCTTCGAGACCTACGGCCAGCTCAACGCCGACAAGTCCAATGCCGTGCTCGTCTGCCACGCGCTCAATGCCAGCCACCACGTGGCCGGCACCTACGCCGGGCAGGAGAGGAGCGAAGGCTGGTGGGACAACCTCGTCGGCCCCGGCAAGCCCCTGGACACGGACAAGTTCTTCGTTATCGGCATCAACAACCTGGGCTCCTGCTTCGGCTCCACGGGCCCCATGCACAGCAACCCGGACACCGGCCGCATCTACGGCGCCGACTTCCCGGTGGTGACCGTGCACGACTGGGTGGATGCCCAGGCCCGCGTGCTGGACGCCCTGGGCATCACGCAGCTGGCCGCCGTGCTGGGCGGCTCGCTGGGCGGCATGCAGGCCCTGGACTGGTCGCTGCGCTACCCGGACCGCATGCGGCACTGCATCGCCATCGCCACCGCACCCAGCCTGTCGGCGCAGAACATCGCCTTCAACGAGGTGGCCCGCCGCGCCATCGTCACCGACCCGGACTTCCATGGCGGCTTCTTCTACGAGCACGACGTGGTCCCCAAACGCGGCCTGCGCGTGGCCCGCATGATCGGCCACATCACGTATCTCAGCGACGACGTCATGGAGCAGAAGTTCGGCCGCGAGCTGCGGGCTGCCGAGCTGGGCTACAGCACCCAGGACATCGAGTTCCAGATCGAGAGCTACCTACGCCACCAGGGCGACAAGTTCAGCGAATACTTTGACGCCAATACCTACCTGCTCATCACCCGAGCCCTGGACTACTTCGACCCGGCGCGCGAGCATGGCGGTGACCTCTCCCGCACCTTCGCCAGCAGCCGCTGCAAGTACCTGCTGGCCAGCTTCACGACCGACTGGCGCTTCTCGCCGGCCCGTTCGCGCGAGATCGTCAAGGCCCTGGTGGACAACCGGCGCGACGTGTCCTACGCCGAGATCGATGCCCCGCACGGCCACGACGCCTTCCTGCTGGAGGACCCCCGCTACCACGGCGTGCTGCGCGCCTACTTCGAGCGCATCGCGAAGGAGTTCTGCTGATGAGCACCGCCCTGATCGAGACCATCGCCGCCCTGGTGCCCGAAGGCTCCCGCGTGCTGGACCTGGGCTGTGGCACCGGCGAGCTGCTGGCCTGGCTGCAGGAGAAGCGCGGCTGCACCGGCTACGGCGTGGAGCTGTCCGACGCCAATGTGCTGGCCTGCGCGCGGCGCGGCGTCAACGTCATCCAGCTGAACCTGGAGGAAGGGCTCTGCGTCTTCGAGGACCAGAGCTTCGACGTGGTGCTGCAGCTGGAGACCCTGCAGCACCTGCGCAATGCCGAGGCCATGCTGCGCGAGACCGCGCGCGTGGGCCGTGTGGGCATCGTGAGCTTCCCCAACTTCGCGCACTGGCCCAACCGCCTGCAGGTGCTGGGCGGCCGCATGCCCGTCACCCGCACCCTGCCCTACGAGTGGTACGACACGCCCAACATCCGCGTGGGCACCTATGCCGACTTTGAGGTGCTGGCGCGCAAGAACCGGCTGGACATCCTGGACAGCTTCGGCGTGCAGGACGGCCGCGTGGTGCGCAGCTTCCCGAACCTCATGGCCAGCATGGCCGTCTTCAAGTTCCGCAAGAGCTGACCCCCTTGCCATCGCCGGCTCGAGAAGCAGCGAGCTGGACGGCGTACCAAGCCCCGGGGTCAGGTCTTGCCTGGGCCGGCGACCGACTGGTTCTCACCGCGCTCGTAGACCACGTTGGCGCGCCCGACCAGCAATGGGTCGAGCTGGCCGATCTTGTCGAGGTCCTTGTTGGCGTAGGGCAGCTGGTGCAGAACGTGGCGCATGGCGTTGAGGCGTGCGCGCTTCTTGCAGTCGGACTTCACCACGGTCCATGGCGCTTCGGCGATGTCGGTGTGGAAGAACATGGCCTCCTTGGCGCGGGTGTAGTCGTCCCACTTGTCCAGCGAGGCGAGATCGATGGGCGAGAGCTTCCACTGCTTCAGCGGATGGGCGCGGCGCTCCTTGAAACGGCGGCGCTGCTCCTCGCGGCTGACGGAGAACCAGAACTTGATCAGGTGCACGCCGGAGCGCGCCAGATTGCGTTCGAACTCGGGCGCCTGACGCATAAACTCCTGGTACTCGGCGTCCGAGCAGAAGCCCATCACCCGCTCCACGCCGGCGCGGTTGTACCAGCTGCGGTCGAAGAGCACGATCTCGCCGGCCGTAGGGAGGTGCTGCACATAGCGCTGGAAGTACCACTGGCCCCGCTCGACTTCGCTGGGCTTTTCCAGGGCCACCACACGGGCGCCGCGGGGGTTGAGGTGCTCCATGAAGCGCTTGATGGTGCCGCCCTTGCCGGCGGCGTCGCGCCCTTCGAAGAGGATGACCACCTTGGCGCCGGTGGCCTTGACCCAGGCCTGCAGCTTCAGCAGCTCCACCTGCAGGCGGTACTTCTGCCTCTCGTAGGCCTTGCGGGACATCAGATTCCTGTAGGGATAGCCGCCGCGACGCCAGTCGGGCGAGAGTTCGTCATCCGGATTGCGGCCGGCCCCGGGCAGCTGCTGGAGCTCGGCCAGCAGGGCCTGGCGCAAGGCCAGGGCGTCGTCCGGCGAGGCACCGGCCAGCAGGCTCTTCACGGAGCTGGCCAGACTGGCCCCGGGCGATGCCCCCTGCGACGCCTCCTTTTGTGCCACATCCTTCAGCGCCTCCAGTTCGCGGGCCTGGGCGGCCTGCAGACGGTCCGTCACCACGCGGCGGGCGATGCGCTGGGCGTCGCCGCTGCCGCTGGTGTCGCCGGCCCGGGCCCGGCGCGGCCTGGGCGCCTGGCTGCCGTTGAGGGCCTGGTCGGGGGTGCTGGTGGCGCGACTGCGGGTGCTCATCCTGGACTCCGGGGCTGTCATCAAACCCTCACGGTCGCATCCTTGCCTCCGGATGTCCTTGATTCCCATCAAGCCACTCCCGCGACACGGACGCCAGCGTGTAGGCTTCGCCAACGATTCACCTTCATCGAGAGAAGAGGAGCACCCCGTGATCGGCTACACCACCCTGGGCACCAACGACCTGCCGCGTGCGGCGGCCTTCTATGACGAACTCTTCGCCGTGATCGGCGCCAAGCGTCTGATGGAGTTCGAGCGTGGCTACGCCTGGGGCGTCAGCATGGACAAGCCCGGCTTCGGCGTGCTGCGCCCCTTCGACGGCCAGCCGGCCACCGTGGGCAATGGCGTGATGGTGGCCCTGGTGGTCGACAGCCAGGAGAAGGTCGATGCCCTGCACGCCAAGGCCCTGGCCCTAGGCGCCACCGATGAAGGCGCGCCGGGCTTGCGCGGCGGCGGCTTCTATGCGGCCTACTTCCGCGACCTGGACGGCAACAAGCTCAATGCCTTCTGCATGGGGTGAGCAGCGAGGCCACAGCCATGCCGATGCGACGCGGTTTCCTGCGCGGCCTGGGTTCCACGCTGCTGGGCATGGCCTTCGCACCGGCAGCACAGGCCCGCTGCGAGCGCGCCCTGGTCGTGCCGGTCGCGCCCACGGGCTTCAATGTGCAGGTGCTGCCGGACGGGCAGGTGCGCGGCGTCTATCCCGACCTGCTGCGCAGCCTGGAGCCGGCCCTGGGCTGCAGCTTCAGCTTCCCCGTTGTGCCCCGGCCCCGGCAAAGCCTCATGTTTTTCGAGACCGGCGAGGCCGACCTCTTCCTGCCCGCTTCGCGCACGGCCGAGCGTGACCTGAAGGCCGAGTTCCTGCCCATGCTGCGCCTGACGCCCACGCTGATCACCTTCGGCGCAAGCACGGAAGCGCCACCCACCAGCGTCGAGGCCCTGGTGGCACGCAAGGACTGGCGTGCCGTGGTCGTGCGCAGCTACACCTGGGGCAGCGAGTACGAACGCCTGCTGCGCCGGCTGGAGGAGCAGCGCCGTGTCGATGTCGTCGCGGACCTGAAGACCCTGGGACAGATGCTGCGTGCCGGTCGCGTGCAGTTCACGATCCTGCCGCCCACCTTGCTGCATTCCGCCCTGCAGGACGGCAGCAGCGAGGCGCGAGCGACTCAGGGCTTCCACTTCCAGCTCCTGAGCGGCCTGCCGCCCTCGGAGGTGGGGGCCTACCTCTCAACCAGCACCCTCGGCGCCGAGACCCGGCGCCGCCTGCGCCGCCTGATCGAGCAGGCGCTGGGCGAAGGCCGCCTGCAGCAGATCATGGGGCGCTACTACCCCGCGGAGGTGCTGAAGGCGGATGTGCAGTGGCTGTGAGCGGCGGGCCCGCACGAACAGCCCGGCCATGGAGCAAGGCGAGCGCCAGACGGCCCGTCAAGGCCGCAAGCGCGAACCCCGCGGCCGGCAGCAGGCGCAGCCGCGGCAAGACGGTTGTGCGAGGATCCAGGGCATGGGGGGCCCCACTCCCGCTCAGCGTGGCGCACGGGCCCGCAGGGCCGCCACGTCGCCGCCGGTGATGGCCTCCAGGCTCTGGCTGATCAGCTCGACGGGCCAGTCCCACCATGCGATCGCCTCCAGCTCGGCCACCACCTCGGGCGCAAAGCGCTCGCGCAGCAGACGTGCCGGGTTGCCGCCATACACGGTGTAGGGCGGCACATCGCTGGTGACCACCGAGCGCGCCGGAATGATGGCACCGTTGCCGATACGCACGCCCGGCATGATCAGGGCGTCGTAGCCGATCCAGACGTCGTGACCGATGACCGTGTCACCCTTGTACGGCAGCTCGCCGGGCTGCGGCGCCGCGCGCTCCCAGCCATTGCCGAAGATGAAGAAGGGGTAGGTCGAGATGCCCGAGGTCTTGTGGTTGGCGCCGTTCATGATGAACCTGACGCCGCGGGCCAGGGCGCAGAACTTGCCGATCACCAGGCGGTCACCGATGAAGGGGAAGTGGTAGAGGACCTGGCGCTCGAAGTTCTGCGCGCCCTCCGGATCGTCGTAGTAGGTGTAGTCGCCGATCTCGATATTGGGGTTCTGAACGACGTTCTTGATGAAGCACACCTGGGGAAAGCCGTTCAGGGGATGGGGATTGTCGGGATCGGGTCCGTGCATGGGCGTCGTGGCTGCTTGGGGCGGATTGGACTGACTGCATCGCGTCAGGGCGTCGCCATCCTAAGCCGCCACCCGCCTGCATGCTATTGGCAATGGTCGCGGCGCCCTTGCTCCGGGCGCCGGCGCGAGACTCCAAGCCACCCGCTCGCTATAGTCCCGCTTCAAATGCCCATTCGAGGCAGCCGCCAGGGAGATTCCATGCCTTTCCTCGCCATCCTGCACATCGCCATCGCGATTTTCTTCGCGGTGCATGCCGTGCGCACCGGCCGCCACACCGTGTGGCTCTTCGTCCTGCTGTCCTTCCCCTTCCTGGGCAGCCTGGTCTATTTCTTCGCGGAGTTCCTGCCGGCACAGCGCCACAGCCGCCTGGGCCGCAGGGCCGGCGCGGCGCTGCGCCAGATCATCGACCCTCAGCGCGAGCTGCGCGAGGCACGCCTCGCGCTGGAGCAGACCCCGAGCATGGGCAACCGCCTGCGCCTGGCCCAGGCCCTGCTGGAGGCCGATCAAGCCGAGGAGGCCCTGCCCCATTTCCAGGCCTGCGCCCAGGGCGTGTTTGCCCATGACGCCGCCGCGCTGAGCGGGCTGGCCCGCTGCCAGGCCGCCGCCGGCCAGGAAGCCGCGGCCGTGTCCAGCCTGCGCCGCCTGTTCGAGCACCAGCCCGAACGCTACAGCGGTGAGCTCGCGCTGCTGATGGCCCGCCTGCTGGCGGTCGTGCATCCCGAACAGGCTGACGCCGCCTTCGAGATCGCCCTGCGCACACACAGCGGCCTGGAAACGCACAGCGCCTGGGGCCAGTTCCTGCTGGCCCAGGATCGCAAGGCCGAGGCGCGGCCCGTACTGGAGCAGGTGCTGAAGGACGCGCGCCTCAGCAGCGCCCATGCACGCGACTTCAACCGCCACGCCATCGCAGCCGCCGAGGCGGCGCTGGACCGCCTGGGTCGCGCCGGCTGAGCGCCCCATGGCCCGCCCGGGTGTGCCATGTGCACGCCTGTGCAGGCCTCCCGCTTCTCCTGCCGGCCCACCCCACCCCGTAGACTGGGGACCTCCAGCGCTTCCAGGGACAGTCCATGCGCATTGCGGTCCTGTGTGCCGGTCCGGCAGCGCCCCATGCGGGGTGGGCGGCCATCGACGAGCTGGCCGACCTGCTGGCCCACTATTTCGAGGCCCCACTGCTGTCACCCAGCCAGCGCCCTCCTGCTGCGCCCTGGCGCTGGCTGGGTCGTGGGCAGCCTCGCTGGGTAGGCCTAGGGGCGACCGAAGGAGACGTGCTGCTCGTCGTGGCTCACGGCCCCGAGCAGTTGGCCATGGTCCAGGCCCTGGGTGACGTCCGGCGGCATTTCCAGCGCGTCTATGGCTGGGTCACCGATTCCTACCACCAGCCCGGCTTCGGCCCGGCCACCGCGCTGTACGACGCCATCACCGTCACGGCCGTGGAGGACGCAGACTTTCCAAGGCAGCGATTCGGCGTGCAGGTGCACCCGGTGTACCAGGGGGTCGATGCCCTGCGGTGGGCGCCGCGCCAGACGCATGCCCGTGACATCGACCTGATCGCCTACGGCCGCAACCCGCCCAGCTACCACGCCCATTTCAGCCGGATCTGCCATGCGGCGGACTCGCCGCTGCTGTACCTGCATTCCCCGCTGGGCGCTCTGCAAGGACCGACCGTTCACCTGGAGCGCGGCATGCTCTTCAAGCTCCTGCACCGCAGCCGCATCTCCCTGGCCTTCCATCTCTTCGTGGAGCCGCAGGGCCAACGCCCGCGCTCCATGATGGTGACCAGCCGCTGGCTGGAGTCGCTGCTGGCCGGATGCCTGGTGGCCGGCAAGCGTCCCCGCTCGCGCATGGCCGAGGACATGCTGGACTGGCCCGACGCCACGCTGGAGCTGGCGGACGATCCCGCCCAGGCCCTGGATCAGCTGCGCGACTGGCTGGCCCGGGAAGCCGACTTCCGCGACCAGCGCCGGCTGAATACCCGCCAGGTGCTGCTCCGCCATGACTGGCGCTACCGGCTGCTGCAGCTGTGCCAGGCCTTCCAGCTGCCGGTGCCGCCGTCCCTGCAGAGCGACCTGGCCCTGCTGGAGGCCCTGGCGCTGCAGTTCAGGTGATCAGGTAATCACGCGGCGGAAGGCCGGACGACCGGGCGGCGCCGCTGCAGCCCCGTGGTCCGGCAAGGCCGTGCCGCGTCGCTTGATGCTCTCCCCCCATCCCAGCAGCAGGAACAGCAGCGGCTCGGTCTGCGAGCCCATGTACACCGTGGCGAAGGCCACGAAGCACATCACGTAGATGCCGGCGAAGCTGAAGCCGATGGGCGGCTCGCCTGGTGGGGCGCGCAGGGCGAACTTCAGCTGCGAGGCGATGGCATAAAGGAACATCGCCACGAAGATGAGCACCGCCGGCACGCCATGCTGCAGCGCCATCAGGAAGAAGGCGTTGTCGATGGACTCCATGCCCTGGATCTTGGGCACCCGCGTGAGGCCCCAGCCCGTCCAGGGCTTGTCAAAGAGAAAGGCCTGGTACTGCTCGATCATCACTTTGCGGTACAGCATGGTCTGGGCCTCGCCGGTCAGGGCCTCGTACTGCTTGGGCGTGATGTAGGCCTCCAGCGCGAGCTTGCCGGCCACGCCGGCCAGCAGCAGGCCCGCCAACACCCAGCCCAGCGCCTTGCGTCGCTTGCGAAAGCAGCCCACTGCGGCCAGGGCGCCCCCGGCGAAGGCCCCGATCCACGGCCCCCGCGAGATAGTCATCAAGGCCATGAGGACGAGCACGCAGGAGATCTGCGTAGAGAAGCGCAGCGGCACGCGGCGCGCGAGGCGCTGCAGGCGCCCCATCAGGCCCGGCTGAGGGCGCTGCCATTCACCGATCCAGTCCAGCCACTTGTGCATCCGGTACACCGCGACAACCATGATGCAGGCCAGGATGGGGTGTTCGAAAGGCCCCGCGGTGCGGGCGATGCCCCAGCGCAGCGAGAGGCCGCTGCCCGCGTCCGGGAAGAAGCCCGACAGCAGTTTGTACACGGGCGTGACCCAGAACTTGGCCTCGAAGAGGAAGCAGGGGAACGTGATCAGCATCAGCAGCACAAAGCGGCGGGCCACGGCCACGTCCATCGCCCGGCCATCGATGAGCAGCCGCCCCAGCAGATAGCTCCCCACCAGGGAGCTGAGCATGTAGAAGGCGTAGTTCTGAGCGTCCGAGTAGCCCCGCCCCAGATAGTCGTTGAAGACCCGCACCAGCACATAGGCCGCGATCAGCAGTTCCATGCGGCCAATGGACAGGCGTGAGTGCAGGTCCCGCCCGAGCACCACCAGCAGGGGCAGGATGGCCGCCTGCATGAAATTGGGGTCGGGCAGGCCGGGGATGTCCACCCAGAAAGCGAAGGGCACCATCAGGAAGAAGGGCAGCCAGACATCCAGCATCGCGGCCTTCAGCCCGCGTCGCCGGATCACCCAGATGGCCAGGATCATGGCCACAAACACGAGATAGCGCGTCATGGTGGCGCCATTGTGCGGCGCCACTTTCGGGAGGGGAGCGCGCTGCGCCCGGAGTTTGCAAGCCCGTGACAGTTGGCGGGCGCGCCCCGCCTAAGGTGTCGGCCATGGACACCCCGACCTGCCTCCCGATGATCGCCCCGCCTCGCAGCGCTTGGCCGAGCCGCCGGTGGCGCACCGGGCTGTCCGTGCTCTGCCTGCTGGGTCTGCTGGGCGGCTGCGCCACGCCCTGGCCGGAACCGACTGCCCGGTCCAGCTCCCTGTCCGACCCCCTGTTCAAGCCGGTACAGCGACAGCCGGGCGCGCCGCTGGCCACCAAGGAGGAGCTGGCCCTGCTGGAGGAATCCACCGATCCGGTCTACCGCATCGGGGCCGGCGACGTGCTGCGCGTGGACGTGTATGGCCGCGCCGAGGTCAGCGGCCGCCACGTGGTGGGCCCCGACGGCCGCATCACCCTGCCTCTGCTGGGCGATGTGCGCCTTGGCGAGCAGTCCAGGGAGGAAGCCGCCGACACCCTTCGCCAGACCTTGCGGACCCTCTACACCGCGCCCGTCCTGAGCCTGGGGGTGGAGGAATACACCTCCAACCAGGTGACGGTGCTGGGCCGTGTGGAGCGTGCCGGCGCCCAGCGCTTCTCGCACCCGCCGACGCTGGCCGAGGTGCTGGCCAACGCCGGCGCCATGCCCATCCTGGACAAGCAGGCCACCCTGACCCGCGGCGCCATCATGCGCGGGCGCGACAAGCTGATCTGGGTCGATCTCAAGGCCCTGCTCAACGGCGACCTGGCCTACAACCTGCGCATGAGGAAGGGGGACATCGTCTTCATCCCCGACTCCTCCGAGACGGCGGTCTACGTGCTGGGTGCCGTGGCCAAGCCCGGCTCCTACCGGCTCACCCCACGCATGACGGTGCTGGATGCCCTGGCCCAGGCGGGCGGCACGAGCGAGAACGCCCGCCCCCACCAGATCGGGGTGTACCGCGCCGGCGCCCGGAAGGTCGAGGTCATCGAATTCGCCGCCTTGATCGGCACGCAACGCACCGTCAACTACGCCCTGGAAGACGGCGACGTGGTCTTCGTTCCCAACAGCACCCTGGCCGAGATCGGCTATGTGCTGCGCCAGATCGGCCCGGCCGTCTCGGTGCTGAGCTTCGGCGTCTCGGTCAGCAACCTCTCGGGAGCCAGCAAATGAGCCCCTCCCCTCCTTCGGTGCCGGACATCTCGGTGGTCATCATCGGCCGCAATGAAGGCGAGCGCCTGCACCGCTGCCTGCAATCGGTGCGGGCCGCCCGCTGGCAAGGCCTGACGTACGAGCTGATCTATGTCGATTCGGCCTCCACGGACGGCAGCCTGCAGCATGCCCGCCAAAGTGGCGCGCAGGCCCTGCTGCTGGACGACCCCTCGCCGTGCGCGGCCAAGGCCCGCAACCTGGGCTGGCAGGCGGCCCTGGGGCACTGGATCCTGTTCCTGGACGGCGACACGGAGCTTGACCCGGACTTCGCGGCCCGCGCCGCCTCGTGCCTACGCACCGAAGCGGCGCTGTGCGCCGTCTGGGGGCACCGGCGCGAATCCAACCCCGGGCAGTCCATCTACACCCGCGTGCTGGACCTCGACTGGCTCTACCCCGCCGGGCGCACCCCCTACTTCGGCGGCGATGTGCTGGTGCGGCACGAGGCCCTGCGTCAGGCCGGCGGCTTCGATCCGCAACTCAAGGCCGGCGAGGAGCCCGAACTCTGCGCACGGCTGCGGGCCCACGGCTGGCTCATCGAGCACATCGATGCACCGATGACGCGACACGACCTGGCCATCCGCAGCTTCTCGGCCTATTGCCGGCGCGCCTATCGCTCGGGCATCGCCTACGCCGAGGTGGCCGAGCGCATGCGCCAGCGCCAGGACCCGCTGTGGCAGCGGGAGGCCCGGCGCGACTTCCTGCACGGCCTGCTCTATCTCAGCGCCCCTCTGTGGCTGGGTGTGGCCGCCTTGCTGTGGCCGGCCGCCCTGATGCCGCTGCTGCTGTCGGCCCTGCTGATGATCGCGCGCAGCGCCAGGCGCTGCGCCTGGAAGGCCCCCGGGCAGCCGGGCCTGTGCCTGCAGTATGCCGTCCACTCCCACGTCCAGAAGGTGCCTGCGCTGTTCGGTCAGTTGGCCTGGCGTCGCTCGCACCGCCAACACCGCCCCTTGGAAGCGGTCGATTACAAAAGCGCCGCTGCCGGTGTCTCCCGGCGCCAGCGGACGAAGTCGGTCCTGGCCCTGCTGATGCAGCCGCTGGCTGGCCTGTGGCGCGACCTGGTCCTGGCACAGCTTGGCCGCGCCTGGGCCCTGGCCCGGCTGCGTGCCCATACCCAGCAGCCCGTGTGCGCCTCCAACGTACTGATGGGGGTGGTGGACGTCCAGGGCACGGGCCGCATCCGCCTCGGTCGCAACGCGCTCATCTATCCCGGTGTCTGCCTGGAAACACAGGGCCTGGGCGAGATCGTGCTGGGCGACGACGTGGTGCTGTCCCGCGGCGTGCATGTGGTGGCCCATGCGCGCATCGAGATTGGCGCCGGCGCCATGGTCGGCGAGTACGCCAGCCTGCGGGATGCGGATCACCGGCGTGACCCGCACTGCATCCGGCACAGCGGCCATGTCTCGCAGGCGATCGTGGTGGAGCGCAACGTCTGGGTCGGTCGGGGGGCGGTCGTCCTCAAGGGCGTGCGCCTCGGCCAGAGCTGCATCGTCGGTGCCAATGCCGTGGTCACGCGCGATGTGCCTCCCCATGCCACTGTGGCCGGCACGCCGGCCCGCCCCCTCCCCGCCCGGCGGCGCGAGGCCCAAGACCAGCCCTTCTGAGGAGTTCGCCATGTCCACGCCCGCCAAGATGGCCTACCTGGTCAGCCTCTACCCCGCGGTGTCCCACACCTTCATCCTGCGCGAGATCCGGCTGCTGCGGGAGCTGGGCCACGAGGTCGTCACCGCGAGCGTCAACCGGCCGCCCAACCAGGCCCTGGGCGCCCAGGAGCGATCCGAGCTACGCCACACGTTCTTCATCAAGGCGCAAGGCCTGGGCGGCGCGCTCTCCGCGCTGCTGTACTGGCTGCTGCGTGCCCCGCATCGTCTGCTGGTCATGCTGTGCATGGCGCCGGGCCTGGGCACACGCGGACGCCGGTCGCTGGGCCTGGCCTACGGCCTGGAAGCGGCCATCCTGGCTCGCTGGATGCAGCAGCAAGGCACCCAGCTGCTGCACGTGCACTTCGGCAATGCAGCCGCCAGCGTGGGCCTGCTCACCCGGTGCCTGACGCGATGCCACCTCTCCTGCACCATCCATGGCCCCGATGAATTCGACGATGTGGCGGGCCAGCACCTGGCGCGCAAGGTGGCCGGCGCCGATGCGATCGTCTGCATCAGCCAGCATGCACGGGCCCAGCTCATGCGCATCGCCGCCCCGCAGCACTGGCACAAGCTGACGGTGTGCCGCCTGGGGGTGGACACCCGCGACTTCAGCTTCTCGGTGCCGGTGCGCGGGCCCGTGGCGCGCCTGCTGTGCGTGGGCCGCCTGGCCCCGGCCAAGGCCCAGATCGTGCTGCTGCAGGCCCTGGCCCTGCTGCGGGACCGCGGCGTGCCGTGTCAGCTGACCCTGGTAGGCGATGGCGTGGATCGCGCCCGCATCGAGGCCACGGTGGAGCAACTGGGCCTGGCCCCCCTGGTGCGCATGACCGGGGCCCTGCCGCAGGCCGGCGTGCGCAAGGCCATGGCGCAGGCCGACATCTTCGTGCTGCCCAGCCTGGCCGAGGGCATTCCCATCGTGCTGATGGAGGCCATGGCGAGCGGCCTCCCCTGCGTCAGCACACCGGTCAACGGCATCCCCGAGCTGATCAGCGCCCCCCAGCAGGGTCTGCTCGCCACGCCGGGCGATCCGCTCAGCCTGGCCGCGCACTTGCAGCAGCTGATCCAGGACCCGGCGCTGTGCCGCACCATTGCCTTGGCCGCCCTGGACAAGCTCCAGCAGGACTTCGAGCTGCGGCGCAACGTGCAGCAGCTGTCGCGGCTGTTCCGCAGCTTCCGACTGCCCCCGCATGCGCCGGTACTGCCTGCATCGCCCCAGACACGAGGTGTCGCATGAAGCTCTCCATCCTCATCGTCAGCTACAACTCCGCCGGGCTGCTGGACGCGCTCATCCCGCGCCTGCATGAGGAGCTGGATGCGCTGGACAACGAGATCGTCGTCGTGGACAACGCCTCGCCCGACGGCAGCGCAGAGCGGCTCGCTGCCTGGGAGCACCTCATCCACCTCGTGGCCAGCCCCGTCAATCTGGGCTTCGCGGCTGGAGTGAACCTGGCCGCCTCGCGAGCCCGGGGCGACATGCTGCTCCTGCTCAACCCCGATGCCGTGCCGCTGCCCGGCAGCATCCGCGAAGGACTGGCCCTGATGGACGCCCATCCGGCCGTGGGCATGGGAGGCGGCGTGCTGATGTCGCCGGACGGCCAGTTGCAGCCTTCGGCGCGCATGTTCCCCACCCTGCTGGACGAGCTCTTCACCCTGTCCGGCCTGGCTACCCGCCACCCCACGCACCGCCTGTTCGGGCGCCTGGACCGCCGCTGGGCCGACCCCATGCAGGCAGCGCAGGTGGACTGGATCCCGGGCGCCTTCGTCTTCATACCCCGCGTCGTGTTCCTGGGCCTGGGCGGCTTCGACGAGCGCTTCTTCATGTACTACGAGGAGGTCGATTTCTGCCGGCGCCTGCGCGACATGGGCCTTCACGTCCAATACTGGCCTTGCCTGAAGGCCACGCACATCGGTGGGGTCTCGGCACGCAGCGCCGCGAAGGGCAGGGTGTCGCGCGCCGGGTCCCAGCTGGAACGCTGGCGCATGCGCAGTGCGCTGCTGTACTACCGCAAGCAGCATGGCTGGTGGGCGGCGGCCGGCTGGTGCCTGCTGGAGACCAGCTGGCACCGCCTGCGCCAGCTCCGGGCCTGGATGCGAGGCCAGCAGGAGCGCAGGCGCGAATGGGCCCAGCACTGCGAGGAGGTTTGGCAGGCCTGGACTGAGACCGGAGGCGGGCAGCGCAGCCCCGCGCGGCCATGGTGAGCCCCAGCCTGCCCCTGCAGCGTCCGGCGGCAGGCGCGGGCAGCCGCCCCCTGCTGCGCGCGGCCAGCTGGCTGGCGGGCAGCCAACTGGGCAGCCAGCTCCTGCGCCTGGGCGGCAACCTGGTCCTGGCGCGCCTGCTGGCACCGGATGCCTTCGGCCTCATGGCGGCCCTGAACACGGTGTATTTCGCCCTGGTCATGTGCTCGGACCTGGGCCTGTGGCAGATCGTCGTGCAGCACCGCCGCAGCGACGCGCGCTTCCTGGGCTCGGCCTGGGCGCTGCAGGGCCTGCGCGCCGTGCTTCTGGCGGCCGTGGTGGTGGTGGTGTCGCTGGGCCTGGCCGCCCTGCAGCAGGGCGGCTGGCTGCCCCGGAGCTCCGCTTTCGGCGATCCCCGGCTGCCTGCGATGGTGCTCGCCTTTGCGGCCTGCGCGCTGCTGCAAGGTGCCGAGTCGCAGCAGATCGCCCTGGCGCAGCGCGAACTGCGCGGCGCCGCGCTCGCACGGCTGGAGCTGATGGCCCAATTGGTCGCCTTGGGGCTCACCGTGGCGGTGGCCGCGCTGACTCACTCCCCCTGGGCCCTGCCTGCCGGCGTGGTCGCCAGCGCCGCCGCGCGAACGCTGGGCAGCCACCTGCTGCTGGGCGGCCCGCGCCTGCGGCCCTGCTGGGACCGGGAGGCCCTGAAGGATCTGCTGGGGACGGGCCGATGGATGGTGGCGTCCTCGGCGCTGGGATTCATCGCAGCACACGCAGAGAAGCTCCTGCTGGGCGCCCTGCTCAGCACCACCGCTTTCGGGCTCTTCGCTATCGCGAGCACGCTGGTCGCCGCCGTGGCCGGGCTGTTCGCGGCCTTGAACGGGCAGATCGTCCTGGCGGGGCTGAGCGCGGCGCGACGCGACGATCCCGGCACTCTGGCCGTGCGCTACCTGCGGCTGCAGCGCCATGCCGACCTGGCCCTGGGCCTGGCCGCCGGGCTGATGTTCAGCCTGGGGCCCTGGATCATCCACCTGGGCTATGACCGCCGCTATGCACCGGCCGCCGCGGACCTGCAGATCCTGTCCCTGGGCCTGCTTGCTCTGCGCCAGCAGGTGGTGGAGCAACTGATGTTCGTGCAGGGCCACGCAGCCCGCGTCAGTGCCAACAACCTGTTGCGAGGCGCGGCGCTTCTGGTGGTCGTCCCCTTGGCGCACAGCTGGGGCGGTGCCATCGCGGCCCTGGGCGCCGTGGTGGCCTGCCAGTTCGCGGCCTGGCCGCTGAGCCTGCACTACCTGGCCCGTCAAGGCCTGCTGCGGCCGGGCAGCAGTTGGCTGTGGCTGCCGGCCGCGCTGCTCGCTGCGGGCACTGGACTCCTGCTGAGCCATGCCCTGGCCACCGGACTCGGCGGGGGGCACCGCCTGCTGCCCTGAACGCCCGACGCCAGGCGCCGGACAAGCCCCCGGGCCCGTGAAAGACTGCGCCACGGCCGCCTGCGGCTTGTTCGCCTCCACCGCCCCCCCCCGCGGGCGCTGCCTCTACGACACCCGGGGCTGCGCCGAATGCCATGGGCCGCAGGGCGGCGGGCAGGCCATCGCCGTCATGCCCTTTGGCTCCTTCGCCCGCTTCGCCGAGCCGGACCTGCAGGCCTTGCACCTGTACCTGCTGCCCCTGCCGGCCAGCGCTAAACGCGGGGCCCAGTTCTCACAAAGTCCTCACACTTGCCGCCGATCGGCGGACGACCATGGCAACACCCTCAGCAACACGCCACCTTGGCGCCCCTGATCGTGAGCCGCCATCACCTCACCCTCTTCCCCTCCGTGCCGGTCTGGCATCGCGCCGGGCACTGGGTCCTTGACCGCAAGTTCCTGGACGGGCTGGTCCGATACGCTGAGCTGTGGCAGGGGCCCATGCGCTGCATGGCCTGGCTGGCCGACGGATCGCCGCCCTCGCACGGCACCCTGCACTGCAGTACCGGCCAGCTGCCCTGCGAGCTGCTGGCCCTGCCGCCCAGCCAGCAGGTGACGGACTCCCACCTCCAGCACACGGACCTGCTGCTGGCCGCCGGCGATGACTACCGCCAGCTCGGCCTGTCCCGGCTGTGTCGACGCCTCCACCGTCGCTGCGCCTATGTCATCGAGTACATCCCCGAGACACGGCGCCAGATCATCAGGATCGAGACGCCGGGACGGTTGCGCCGCTGGCGCCACCAGCTGTTCCTGGACCAGGTGGAACGCCAGCGCATCCGCGCCTTCGGCCTGGCTCATGGGCTTCAGGCCAATGGCCTCCCGGCCTACGAGCACTACGCCCATCGCCACGGCCTGCTGTACTTCGACACGCGCATGTCCGCTGCCACGCTGCCCAGTCCGCTGCGGCTGGAGCGGCGCCTGTCCAGCCTGTTGGCCGGCCGCCCCCTGCACCTCGCCTTCTCGGGCCGGCTGATCGGCATGAAGGGCGCCCACCAGCTGCTGCCCCTGGCTCACTTGCTGTCCGATCGCGACCTGCCCTTTCACTTCAGCATCTACGGCGCTGGCGAGCTCACCGGCCTGCTGCGCCAGCAGCTGGCCCAGTACGGATTGGAGCAGAGGGTGACCCTGGTCGGGCCGCTGGACTTCGCCTCCGAGCTGGTGCCACGTATCCAGCGGGAGGTCGATCTCTACGTCATGCCCCATCCCCAGAGCGATCCGTCCTGCACCTACCTGGAGACCCTGGCCTGCGGCATTCCCATCGCCGGCTACCTCAACCGAGCCTTTGCGGGCCTGCTGTCGGTGGCCGACATCGGCCGCGGCGCAGCCATCGACGATCTGCGGGGGCTGGCCGACCAGATCTGCGCCCTGGACCGTGACCGTGTGGCCCTGGCCCGACTGTCGCGCCAGGCGCTGGACTTCGCCCGCCACCACACTGTGGAGACCGTGTTCCGCCAGCGCGTGGAGCACCTGCAGCAGCTCTGCGAGGCTTCCCCATGAAGATCACCTTCCTCACCCCGTCGGACAACCTCAGTGGGGGCACACGCGTGATCGCCGCCCATGCCCGGGCCCTGCTCGAGCTGGGCCATGAAGTGCTGGTCGTGAGCAATGCACCGGAGCGGCTGCACTGGGCCGATCGCTGGCGCCGGGAGTGGTGCTCGGGCCACTCGCCCACGCCGGCGGCCACCCAGGGGCACATCGCCCTGTCAGGCGTGCCACACCGCGTGCTGGAGCGGCATCGCCCCATCGTCGCAGACGACCTGCCGGACGCCGACATCGTCGTGGCCACGTGGTGGGAGACCGCGGTGTGGATGCATGCGCTGCCGCGAGCCAAGGGCGCCAACGTGCACCTCATTCAGGGCTATGAGACTTGGGTGGCCGGCACCCATGAGCGCGTGCACGCCGCCTTGCGTCTGCCCAATCACAAGGTCGTCATCTCCGGCGCCCTGGCCTGTGAGCTGGAACGGGCGGTGGGCCCCCTGCCCCTGCGGGTGGTGCCCAATGCCGTGGACCTGCAGCTCTTCGACGCCGCGCCCCGCGGCCGGCAGCCCCGCCCGACCGTGGGCTTCACCTACGCGAGCGCCGCTATGAAGGGCAGCGACCTCGCACTGGCCGCGCTCTCGCGCCTGCGCACGCGCTGCCCGGATCTGCAGGTCCTGGCCCTGGGCGAGGATCCGCCGCAACGCCAGCTGCCCCTCCCCCCGGGCGCCCTTCACCACCGACGGCCGCCGCAGGAGGCGCTGCCCGGCCTGTATGCGGCCTGCGATGCCTGGCTCTTCAGCTCGCGCCGGGACAGCTTCGGCCTGCCCATGCTGGAGGCCATGGCCTGCCGGACACCGGTCGTGGCGGTGGACGTGGGGGCGGCTGCCGAGCTGCTGGCCACCGGCGGAGGCGTGCTCGTGCCCCGTGACGATGAGGTGGCCCTGGCCCAGGGCCTGGAGCAGCTCCTCCTGGGCAGCGATGCTGCCTGGCTGCGCTTCTCCCACCGGGCCCATGCCCGCGCCCACGCCTACAGCTGGCAGGACGCCAGCCGCGCCCTGCTTCAGGTCTTCGAGCAGGCGCTGGACACCGGGGACCGACGGGCCGCCTGAGCCCGCGTCGCCGGCAGTTCTCACAGTCTGGTCACACTCCGCCAGGCCGGCCATCGTTCAATGGCCCCATGGACCGCAACCCTGCCATCGACACCCTGCGCGGACTCGTCTGCCTGCTGTTGGTGCTGTATCACGCGGTGGGCTCCAACCCGCTGAACGGCCTGCGCATTGATGAGGGCCTGCTGCGCTGGGTCAACGACGCCCTGGTCTGCCTGCGCATGCCCATGTTCGCCCTGCTGGCCGGGATGAGCTTTGCCCAGTCGCGCAGCCGGACGCTGGCTCAGGCGACGTTTCTGCGTCAAAAAACTGTCCAGCTCCTGCTGCCGGTGCTGACCGTCGGCACCCTGTTCGCACTGCTGCAACAGGCCGTGCCGCAGACCCATGGCCAGCCGGTTCTCTCACCTTGGATGCACCTGGAGCCGGTGGCGCATTTCTGGTTCATCCAATCGCTGTTCTGGGTACTGCTGGTCCTGCATGCACTGCAGGCGCTGGATCTGGTGCAGCGGCCGGGATGCCAGTTGGCCGTCGTGGCCGCCCTCTCGGCGCTGAGCCTGCTGTGGCACGCACCGCGCTGGCTGGGCCTGGACGGGGCCCTGTACCTGCTGCCCTATGCGCTGGTGGGCCAGGCCCTGGCCAACCCCGGCGCGCGCCAGGCCCTGCAGGCCCCCTGGAACGGCCCCCTGCTCGCCCTGGGCGTGCTGGCCGGCGGGGTGTGGCTATGGCCACCCGTCCCGGATCCCGACCGTCGCACGCTGGCCATGCTCCTGCTGGGCCTGGCCTTGTGCCTGCTGCTGGTGCGCTGGTCGCCCCAGCAGCCAGCCCTGGCCCGGATTGGCCGCCACGCGATGCCCATCTATCTCTTCCACGCCTTCTTCACCGCCGCGACCCGCATCGTGGTCGGCGGCGGCCTGGGTCTGCCCACCCCGCTGCTGCTGCCCCTGATCCTCGCTGCGGGCATCGCGGGGCCGCTGCTGCTGGAGCGCGGCATCGCCCGCCTGCCCTGGCTGCGGCTGGCGCTCCTGGGACAGGGCCGCATGCCCGCCTCCCGCCCACCCCGTCAAGGAGCCCTGCCATGAACGAGGACTGGCTGCAATGGATCGACGGGTGCACCAGCGCCTGGTGCACCGCGCTGCGAATGAGCAGCTGGGCCTCGCTGGCCTTCACGCTGGCCTATGCCGGACTGGCGCTGGCCTGCTGGCTGGAGCAGCGACGGCAGCCCACCGGCGTGCATCGTCTCTGGCTGGTCCTGGCCGTGACGATGGGCCTGCTGGCCCTGATGACCTTGTGGCACCTGGACGTGCTGCTCGTCCAGATGCTGCGCCAGTTGGCCCGCGAGCAGGGCTGGTACCTCCAGCGCCGCCCCCTGCAGCTCACGACCCTGTGCCTGACCCTCCCGGCCCTGGCCCACCTCGCCCGCCACCTCCGTGCAGGCCATCCGGCGCTGGCCTGGGGCATGGCCCTGCTGCTGGGCGTGGCCTCGGCGCGCCTGGTCTCACACCACCTGACGGACCTGTGGCTGGCCCAGCGCCTGGGCCCGCTCTCGCTGGGCCGTGCCCTGGAACTGATCGGCATGGCCTGCCTGGTCCTGGGCCTGCGTCGCGCGGGGCCAGCCGCCGCCTCATCGCAAGGAGCGCCCCATGTTTGACAACCTTCGCGCCGATCTGCTCGCCCACCGTGGGGACTGGGGCGCGCAGGGCTTCTGGGCTCTTGCGGTGTATCGCTTGGGACGCTGGCGCTATGGCATCCGGCCCGCCTGGCTGCGCAAGCCCTTCTCCCTGCTCTACAAGCTGCTCTACAAGGGCGTGCAGATCCTTACGGGCATCGAGCTGCCCTGCGAGGTTCCCCTCGGCCCGGGCTTCGTGATCGAGCACTCGGGCGGCATCGTCGTGAGCGGCTTCGCCCGATTCGGCGCGCACTGCCGCATCCGCAGCGGCGTGGTCGTGGGTCTGTCCCGGGTGGAGGATCCCTGCGGGCCCTGGATCGGCGACCACGTGGACATCGGCGCCGGCGCCAAGGTACTGGGCCGGATCCGCATCGGCAACCATGTGTGCATCGGGGCCAATGCGGTGGTGCTGCAGGACGTGCCGGACCACTGCATCGCCGTGGGCGTGCCTGCCGTCATCAAGCCACGCCGGGCGGCGCAGGAGGCCCTGCCATGCTGACCCTCGTGCTGCTGCTGGCCCTTCTCGGCCTGCTGCTCCCACTCATCCTGCCGGCACTGGCCCTGCTGCTCCTGGTCGCCTCGGCCTGGCGCGCCTGTCCCCGCGCCCGACGAGAGCAGCTGGACAGGCCCCGCGGCCCGCTGCTGATCCTGGTGCCCGCCCATGACGAGGCCGATCACATCCAGGACACCGTTCATGCCCTGCGTTCCCAGCTCGCCCCGGGGGACCGGCTGCTGGTGGTGGCGGACAACTGCGCGGACCTCACCGCCGAGCGGGCTCGGCAAGCCGGCGCCGAGGTGCTGGAGCGGTGGGACCCGCAGCGCCGCGGCAAGGGCTATGCCCTGGCCCATGGGGTGGATCACCTGCGCCAGGCCCCTCCCGCCCTTGTCCTGGTGGTCGATGCCGACTGCCGGCTGAGCCCCGGCGCCGCCCAGCGCATCGCCGAGGTGTGCGCAGCGACTCGCCGGCCCGTCCAGATGCTGGACCTGATGCGCGCAGCGGGCGCCGCCGGCCTCATGCCGCGCATCCTCGAGTTCGCAATGCGGGTGAAGAACCAGGTGCGCCCCCTGGGCACCTCCGCCCTCGGCGATGCCTGCCACCTGATGGGCACCGGCATGGCGCTTCCCTGGCCCTTGCTGGCGCAGGCGCCCTTGGCCAGCGGCCATGTCGCCGAGGACATGGAGCTGGGCCTCTGGCTGACCCGCACTGGCCACACGCCCTGCTTCCTGCCCGAAGTGCGCGTCACCAGCGGCTTTGCCCCGCAGACCGGCGCCCTGCGCCGCCAGAAGACACGTTGGGAGCACGGCCACCTGGCGGTCATGCGCCAGCACGCGAAGCCCCTGCTCGCCCAGGCGCTGCGCCAGGGCCGTGCCGCCCCGCTGGCCCTGGCCCTGGACCTGCTGATCCCGCCGCTGGCGCTGTACGTGCTCCTGCTGGGCGGCACCTCGCTGGGCTGGGCGGCCCTGCTGACCTGGGGCACCCTGCCGGCCCCGGTCCTTCAGCTGGGAAGCCTGCTGATGGGGGCGGGGCTGGGCGCCCTGGTCCTGGCCCTGACCGGGGCCTGGTGGCGCTGGGGTCGGGACCTGCTGGGCCCGCTGGAGCTGCTGAGCCTGCCTCTGTACGCCCTGTGGAAGCTGCCCATCTACGTGGCCTATGCCTGCGGCCGGGCCTCGGGCTGGGAGCGTGGTGGGCGCCCGCTGCGCCATGAGGGAGACCCATCATGAACGGCACCGCCACCGAGCTGGCCAGCCTGCCCGGCCTGGGCATCAAGCCCCTACTGAGCCTGCGCCGTCACCCCCGCACCGCCCTGTGGGCCTTCATCGTGATCCTGATCCTGGGCACGCCCCTGGCCCTGCTCAAGGGGCGCAGCTACTACATAGCGCAGGCCACCTTCCAGGTGTCTCCGTCCTACATGAAGAACATGGAGACGGACAAGGAGCTGGAGCTGCAGTCCAACTCCCAGTACCGGGAGTACGTGAACCATCTCTCCCGCATGGTGGTCCGCTACGACATCCTGGAATCCGCCCTGGACGAACTCCATCAGCAGGGCGTGGAGCTGCGCCCCCCGGCCCTGACGAAGCGCCAGTACATCGAGCAGCTGCAGCGCCGCATCTACGTGCGCGCCATCCCGGACACCTACATGGTGCACATCGGCACCGAGGACGCCCGCAGCGCCCACCTTCACACCCTCGTGAACGCCGTCGCGGACACCTTTGTCCGGACAGTGCGCAGCGAGCAGATCTACGGCTCAGGCGAACGCATCGACACCCTGAAGACGCGGGAGCACCAGCTCCATGAGGAGATCGAGGCCCTGAGCGCCGCTCGCCTGGTGCTGGCCGACCGCCTGCACCTGACAACCTTTGCCGACAGCACGGCCAACCCCTACGACACCATCCTGCTGCAGATGCGCGAGCGCCTGGCCCTGGCCACCAGCGAGCGCGTGCAGGCCGAGGCGGCACTGGATGCCTACATGCGCCAGAAGGAGCTGCCCATGCACCTGGGTCGCTCGCTGCTGGAGTCCCGCCAGCTCGACAACGGCCTGCAGGCCCTGCGCAATGAAGTGGTCAAACGCAGCGAGGAGCTGCACCGGACCCTGGCCGGCCTGGAGCCCCGGCACCCCGCCTACCAGGCGGCCCAGGCCGAACTCCTGCAGATCCAGCGGCGACTGAAGGGCCAGGAAGACGATTTCGACCACCAGGCCAGCGACAACGCCCGCACCCGGCTGATGGCCACCCTGGCCACACGCATGCAGGTCGAGCGCGAGGCCAGGGCGGCCGTCGATCGCCAGCAGGCACAGGCCGCGGACTTCGCCAGCAGCTTCCAGGAAGCCATGCGCCTGACCACCGACATCCGCAAGCGGGATGCCGACCTGACTCGGCTGCGCGAACGCCTGGGCTACCTGGAAACCGAGAGCCGCGCGCTCGGCTGGGTGCGCCTGGTCAGCCGCGCCCTGCCGGCCGAAACGCCGCAGGGCATCGGCCGCAAGCGGATGCTGCTGATGGCCCTGCTGGCCGCGCTGGCCGCCGCCGCACTGGTGCCCGTGGCGCTGGACGTGGTGGATGCGCGCCTGCGCACGGTCAACGACGCGGAGAAGCTGTTGGGGCTGCCCGCTGCGGGCTGGCAGGTGCGGCGAGACGGGCTCGCCACGGACATCCTCTGGCGCGAGCAGGGGCGCCGCTTTGCGGCCACGCTGCTGCGCAACCGAGGGCGCGAGGGCCGCACCGCGTACGCCTTCACGGGCGTGAAGTCCGGTGCCGGTGTCAGCGAGCTGGTGATGGACACCGCCCAGCTGCTGCTGACGCTGGGCGCCCGGCCCCTGGTCGTCCGCGCCGATGCGCGGCACATGCCGGGCGAGACGCGGGAATCCGTTGGCCTGAGCGACTACCTAGCCGGTGACGTACCCCTGCGCGGGCTGGTGCACAGCCAGGCCTGGCGAGAGACCGAGCTGCCCTGCGTGAGCATCGGCACCCGGGCCCACCAGGGACTGCAGCGCCTGGACCTCCTGCGGGAGGCCCTCCAGCACTGGCAGCAGGATCACGACTTCATCCTCCTGGACCTGCCGCCGCTGCTGCTCAATGCCGACGCCGAGCTGACGATCGAGGCCGTCGGCCAGGTCTTTCTGGTGGTCGAGGCCGATGCCGTTTCCCGCGGCGAGGCCCTGCGCGCCAAGCGCCTGCTGGAAAAGCTGCAGCCCGAGGCCGTGGGCCTGTTCGTCAACAAGGTGGCCGTCTTCCAGAACAGCGGCTACATGCAGCAGCTCATCGTCGAGACCGCCACCCGCGCACGCTTCGACACCTTCATGAGCCTGTCCTACTGGCGGCTGCAGGCGGCGCTTTGGCGGGTGCGCTATGAGCAATGGCGCCGCTCCACACGCGGCAAGGCCTGACGGCGCACGATCGTCGCGGGATTCACAGTGTCCTCACCATTGAGGCCGGCCCTCGGAGCCCAATGAAGGCACCACACCGGGAGACCTGCATGCACCGTCCTCTCAATCCAGCGCCGCGCACCGCACCGGGCACCCCCCGGCCGCCCAGAACCGTCGGGCATTGCGCCGGTCGATCCGCCCTGCTGGGGGGGCTGTGCGGTCTTGCGCTGATGGCCTGCGGCGGCGGCGGCGGGGGTGCAACGACGACGACGCCAGCCCCGGCCCCGGCACCTGCCACCAGCACGTCTCTGAGCAGCCTGCCCCTGTCGGGCCCGCCGCCAGCCAGCTTCCGGGCGCCGGCCACCATGCCGGCCTCGATCCTGGAGAGTGCCTTCGCCAAGCTGCCGCCGGATCCGGGCCACCACTACCTGGTGCTGTATGTGCAGGGCCCAGGTGAAGCCAGCGCCAGCACCCTGTGGATCGGACGCTGGCGGCCGGGCAGCGAGCTCCCGCGCGTGCAGGTTCCGCTGGCAGTCAAGACCATCCAGTTCGAGCTGTACAACGCGGCCGGTTCGGTCAGCGGCACCTGGAGTCTGTGATGAGCACGTCCTCCTTCCTCCCCTTCGAACGCGGTCTGCTGCGATTCCTAACCGCCTTCCTGATGACCACCTTTGGAAGCAGCCTGCAGGCCCAGACGGCCAGCTCGCAACGCCTGGCCGACACCATCCAGTCCAACGGGCGGGGCACCATCAACCTCATGATGGGCACCGGCAACACGCCGCTCAGCGCCGCCCAGCTGGAGACGCTTCGCCTGGAGCACTTCGACGCCAGCAGCGGCACGCCGCGCTACTACCTCTCCCTGGGCGTGGATGTGAACGAGAACAACAAAGGCCTGGAGACGTCCACCTCGCAGGGCGTTTCCATCGCCTCAGTGAGCCTGACCGTGCAGTGGCCCGGCATCACCCGGACCTACACCAGCTACCGCAGCGCCACCCAAGCCCTCATCATGCCGGCCGGCAGCAGTAGCCGGCAGCGCTACTACACCCTGCTGGGGGAGGGCGGCTCCAGCCGCATCACCGGCAGCAACGCGATCCAGAACCAGTACGACAGCACCCTGGACATCTTCGTCCCCGACAGCCTGGCCGGCGCCCTATCCGCCACACTGAGCATCCAGCTGCTGGACACCAACAAGAACAAGCCCGTCGCGGAACCCGAGAGCTTCTATGACTACTCGGGCGGCTTCGAGGACCTGGCCCTGCTCAACCGCGACGACGCTTACTACCTGAATGCCGTGCTGCCCACGACCTCCACCTTCCAGGTCAGCGCACCGACAGCGGAGATCGTGAACAACAGCGGCTCCAGCGACACGGCCGCCAGCCCGGGCAGCAGCAGCACCGAGCTTGTGGCCTGGAGCTACTTCCCATCGGCCACGGGCTGGTATCACGTGGCCTACGAGGACAACTACCCGGACCGTGGAGACTACGACTTCAATGACGCCGTGGTGGCCTACCGCTACAAGCTGGGCCTGAACGCCAGCGGCCAGGTGCTGCGGGTGGAGGCCGAGTCCTACCTGCTGGCGGACGGCGCCTCCTATGTCTACGACTGGCAGTTCCGCTTGCCCCTGCCGGGAACCGGATCCGTCACCTGCACCGTTCGCCGCGCCGGCGATGCCCAGGGCCTGAGCTGCAGCGGCGGCCTGGCTGGCAACTGGCTGCAAGCCACGCCCTATGTCAACGTGGACAAGGCCGGCAGCTGGTTCAGTGCCCCAGGGGCAGACGCCTATGTCAACGTACTGTGCGGCAGCAGCCAGGCCAGCCGCAATGGCCCCCACATGCGCCTGACCGCGACCCTGGACCAGCCGCAGGCCCAGTCCTCGGTGGGAACCCCGGTGCCCGCGTTGCTGGTGCCTAGCAAAGGCACGGCCATTACATCGGAACTGCGCGACAGTCGCGGCTATCCCTACGCCCTGCTGGTGCCCACCGGCTGGGCCCACGCCTGCGAGGGGGTGGACTTGGGGGTGGCCTATCCCCAGCTGGTCACTTTCCTGAGTTCCGGCGGCAGCCAGGGCCAGACCTGGTACCTCTCGCCGTCCGCCGGTCAGGTGGCCGGCCTGCCCGGCGCTTGGGAGTGGGACCCCTGACACCCAGGCGCATCGGCCCCTTCACGGGCGGTCTGCGATGGCGGACCGCCCTTGGTCGTTTCGACGCCCGCCAATGAAAGGGCCGGGCTCGACGCCAGCACCACCGCCCCTGCGCCCCGCTGGCCCGACTGCACCCCTGCCGACATGCGGACAACACGAGCCCCCCTTGCGCCCCGACACCGGCAGGGGCTGCGCCCGGACGATGGCCGACGGCACGCAAGGCCACGCCAAAGGCCAAGCCGTTCCTGGCCGGCGCGTCGCGAGCCGGCTGGAGAGCCGCCCGCAAAAATGCCCGGTGCGCGGCAGGCCGCGACCGGGCAGGTCAACGAAGGGCGGAGAGGCTCAGGCGGCCTGGCCCAGGCCCGTGGACGGCGTGAAGGCCTGGCAGGCGTCCTGGCGGCTTTCGGCGATTCGGAACACGCGGTGCATGCGCATCAGCTCGAACAGGGCGCGCACAGCGCGCGACATCTCACACAGCACCAGGTCACCACCGCGCGCATTCAGCTGGCGCAACAGGGAAATCAGCGCCCCAAGGCCGGCACTGTCGACGAACTGCACGCCGGCCATGTCCAACACCACGGCGCGGCGTTCCTGGATCAGGGACTGGGCGAGGTCCTTGAACACGCGCAGATTGGTGGCGTCCAGGTTGTCTTCACGCAATTCCAGGACCAGCACGCCGTTGTCCTGCAAACGACCGTTCAGTTCCATGATGGGCTCCTCAAGGCCAACGAAAGGGGCGATGGGGCCATTGAACCGCAGACACAAGGTCGAATTGTCACCAGACTGTGCCGTCTCACGTCTCAGGCTCGGGGAGGCAGGGCCAGGCCCCTGAGACGCGCCAGCACGGCCTGCAAGGCCTGCCGGCGCTTGCCTTCGGGCACCGTGGCCTCGCAGCAGGCCAGGGCGTCGCGAGCCGCCGCCTCCAGATCCGACATCAGGTAGCCCCCCGCGGCGCCCGCCAACTGGTGCAGCAGGGCCGCCTGTTCGGCAACCCCCTGGGCCGCTTCGAGCCGCGCTGCCCGGTCCGCCAGTCCCTGCCGGAAACGTTGCTGCAGGGCCGAAAAGCCTGCGGCCAGCGCTGCGGCGCGAGGTGGCTCAGGCGCCGTCACGGCCGTGCTCCCAGTACATGCGCAGGTGGTCCGGCAGCGTCAGCGGATCGAAGGGCTTGACGATCACCCCGGTGGACTGGTGATGCAGCAGCTCCTCCACCTCGAAAGGCATGGCCTTGGCGGTCATGAACACCACCGGCACCCCCTGCATGAAGGGCAAGGTGCGCAGCACGGCCAGCAGCTCCGGACCCGACATGCCCGGCATCATGACGTCCAGCAGCACGAAGTCCGGCGCGAAGGCCTCGACCTGGGCCAGGGCCGCGTCGGCGTCCTCGCACAGCAGCACCTCGAAGTCACCCACATCCCGCAGACTGAAGCCGATCAACTCCCGGATATCAGGATCGTCCTCCACGCACAGGATGCGTCGCAAGGTCTTCATCACAGGTCCTGCCAGATGGTTTCATGCCGGTGCAAGCGGCGCAGCGCCAGCTCCAGATCGCCTGCCGTACTGCCCTCCCGGGGCAGGAATGCCAGCCCCTCCGAATGGGCATAGCGTTCGTCAACGGCATCGCTGAACACCAGCACCGGCACCCCGGGGGCGAGCACACGCAGCTGCTCGAACAGGGCGTCCGCGGCGTCCTGCCCCTGCGGATCCACCAGGACGGCCTGCGGCAGGCCAGAAGACCGGTCCAAGCGGGCCGGTTGCGCTGCCAGCTGCACCCGCCAGTCAGCGCCCAGCATGCGCGCGGTGCGGGCGGCGCGCTCCGGGTCGGCATCGACCAGCCACAAGGGTTGCCGCAGGCCCTGCCCGACCGGAGGCAGGTCCACCCACATCTCACAGCCATGCTTGGGCGTGCCCAGGGAAAGGGTCCCGCCCATGCGTTCCACCAGCAGCCGGGCGATGTACAGGCCCAGCCCCAGGCCCTGCTTGGTCTTGTTGGCCGTGGGCTCGGCACGACTGAACTTTTCGAAAAGCCTGGCCCGGAATTCCGGCGGAATGCCGGGCCCCTGGTCGCTCACGCTCAGGCGGACGCGCTGGGGTCCCACTTCCAGGCCCAGCCTGATCTGGCCCTGCGGGGGGGAATACTTCGCGGCATTGGAGATCAGATTGGCCAGGACCTGGCCCAGCCGGTCGGCGTCGATCGACACCTGGGCCGCGAGGTCCGACTCCCGCCACTGGCCCACCAGACTCAGGCCCTGCCCCACCACCACGCCCTGGTTGGCACTGAGGGCCTCCTGCAGCAACGGGCCGACCTCCTGCGCCTCGCAGCGCACGGCCATGCGCTCGCCTTCCAGCTGGGTGAGGTCGAACACATCGTCGATCAGGCGACTCAGTCGCCGGGCATTGCGCGAGGCCATATCCACTAGCTGCCGCGCCTTGGGCGCCAGTTCCCCGCCGCGCCCGGCCTCCAGCAGGGACACGGCGCCATGGATGGCCGTGAGCGGTGTCCGCAGCTCGTGGCTCACCGCCGCCATGAACTCGTCCTTGGCTCGCGTCAAGGCCCGCTGCTCCGACAGGTCGCGCAGCACCATGGTGTAGCGCGTGCCGCCGCCTTCCTGCCAGGTGCTGCTGCGCACTTCCGCCGGAAACTGCTCGCCCCGGGCATCCCGCAGCACCATCTCGCCCCCCTCGACCAGCCGAGCCAGGGGAGCGCCCATCACATCCTCGCTGCGGCAAGCCACCAGTCCGGCCGGGGAACCCAGGCTGAAGCGTTGACAAGCCGCCAGATTGGCGTCCAGCACGCGGCCCTGGGCATCCAGGGTGAGGACCGGGTCGCTGATGTGGTCGTGGATGTCGCGCTGGCGTTGGGCGGTGGCGCGCAGCTCCTGCTGCAGATGCAGGAGCCAGGCCATGTGGCTGAGCTTGGCCACCAGCAGCTTGGGGTTGACCGGGCGCACCAGGTAGTCGTCAGCCCCATGCTGCAGGGCCTGGCCGAAATGCTCGTCGCCCTGCATCGAGGAGCACACGATGACAGGCATCCAGCGATCCTGCCGCTCGATGGCGCGGATGCGGCGCGTGACCTCGAAGCCATCCATGCCCGGCATCAGCAGGTCCAGGAAGACCACATCCGGCGGGTCGCGTTGGATCAGCTGCAGCGCGGACTCGCCATCCGCGGCCAGTCTCACGCGGTGACCCAGTTGCTCAAGCGCCCGCCCCAACACCAGCCGGGATGACTCGATGTCATCCACCACCAGGAGGTCGAGCATCTCGCAGGGGAAGGGTCCGGCTTGCATGGCTGGCTTCATGCTACTGCCCACCGCCGGATCGGCCAAGCAGGAAGCGGCGGCCGTTTTGACAAAGGCGTCACAACCTCGGGACGGTCTTTGTCTGTAATGGCCCCATCCCCATCCGCCGGAGACCTTCATGAATCCCAGCGACCTGCTCTCGCCCGCCGCCCGGCGCCGCCATGCCCGACTGGCCCGCCTGCGCTGGCGCCTGCAGACCCGCGGACCGTCTCGCGTCAAGCGCATCCTGGACGTGCTGGTGGCCGCCAGCCTGCTCCTGCTGCTGTCGCCCCTTCTTCTGCTGCTGGCCCTGGGCATCAAGCTGCAGGACGGCGGCCCGGTGCTCTTCTGGCAGCCCCGCATCGGCCGTGACGGCCGCCCCTTCCCCTTCCCCAAGCTGCGTTCGATGTACATCGATGCCGAGGCCCGCCAGGCTGCCATCGCCGCGCTGAACCAGCACGGCGCCCAGGGCATCACCTTCAAGATGAAGAACGACCCGCGCATCACGCCCCTGGGACGCATGATCCGGCGCTGCAGCCTGGACGAGCTGCCCCAGCTATGGAGCGTGGTGCGCGGCCACATGAGCCTGGTGGGGCCCCGGCCTGCCCTGGCGCGCGAGGTGGATCGCTATGCCTTCGATGACCGGGCCCGCCTGCATGCACTGCCCGGCCTGACCGGTCTCTGGCAGGTCAGCGGACGCAGCGAGCTGCCCTTCGAGACCCAGGTGA
Source organism: Mitsuaria sp. WAJ17 (assembly GCF_014174515.1). Classification (GTDB taxonomy): domain Bacteria; phylum Pseudomonadota; class Gammaproteobacteria; order Burkholderiales; family Burkholderiaceae_C; genus Roseateles_B. The sequence continues at coordinate 54,239 of NZ_JACJUG010000023.1, read as the reverse complement.
TGCTGGACCTGGAGTACATCCGTCAAGCCTCGCCCGGACTGGACCTGAAGCTGCTCGCCAGGACCGTGCCCGCCGTCATCAGCGGGCGCGGCGCCTACTGAACCCCGAGCCTGGCAGCCACCTTGAGGAGCCCCACCATGGAAGCCAACCACCCTTCCCGGACGCCCCGCCCCGCCGCCCTCAGCACACCGGGCCTGGAGGCCCGCCTGCGGGCCTTCGATCTGGCCCTGGCCGTCCTGGCAATGGTCCCGCTGGGGCTGCCGCTCTTGCTCAGCTGGAAGCTCGGCCTCTGGGAGCGCGAGGCCACCGTAGGGCGCCAGGGACACTGCTTCTACCGGTATGGGCTGCGGCTCTCCGGCGGCTTCTGGGGGCGCTTCGCCCGACGCCTCGGCGCCGCGCACTGGCCGTCCGTGTGGAACGTGCTGCTGGGCGACCTGTCCTGGGTCGGCCCGCGCCCTCTGCCGGTGGATGAGCAGACCCTCCCAATGGCGCCACCGGTGCGGCCGGGCCTGGTCAACCGCTGGCAGATCTGCCGACGCGCGGCCATCGACTTCAGCGACGAGTCCTCGCTGGACCAGGCCGACTGGCAGCAACGCAGCCTGCGCCGCCACGCCGGGCTGCTGATACGGGCGGTGCTGGTCCGGCTACTACCGCCGCGGGCCAGCCGTTTCCCGGATCTGCTGCAGGTCGCCGACGTCGCCATCCACAACCTGTCGATGCACGAGGCCCTTACTCGCATCGAGCAGCTGATGGACAGCGGACGCGGCGAGCTGGTCTGCTTCGCCAACGCGGCCTGCGTGAACACTGCGGCCCGGGACCGCGGCTACCGCCGTGCCCTGCGCCGCGCGGCCCTGGTGCTGCCCGACGGCATCGGCATCAAGATCGCCGGCCAGCTGCTGGGCACCCCCCTGAAGCAGAACGTCAACGGTACCGACCTCTATCCCCGCCTCATGGCGCGACTGAACCACCGCCATGCCCGGCTCTACCTGCTGGGCGGCGCGCCCGGCATCGCCCAGCAGGTGGCGGGCGATTTGGAGGACCGCTGGCCGGGCCTGCAGGTGGTGGGCGCGCGCGACGGCTACTTCACCGCCGCTGATGAGGGCGCGGTGGCGGCCGACATCTGCGCCAGCGGCGCCGAGCTGCTGCTCGTCGCTCGCGGCGTGCCCCTGCAGGAGACCTTTGTGGATCGCTACGGCACCCTGCTGGGCGTGCGCGTGGCCCTGGGCGTGGGCGGCCTGTTCGATTTCGTCAGCGGCCGCATTCCCCGGGCGCCCGAGTGGCTGCGCGAACTGGGTTGCGAATGGCTGTACCGCCTTTGGCAGGAGCCCGGCCGCATGTGGCGCCGCTACCTGGTGGGCAACCTGACCTTCCTGGGCCGCGTGCTGGCCCAGGCCCTGGGCTGGCGGCGGGCACAAATCGATGATCCCGCCCCGCTGTCCAGCACCGCAGGCTCCGCGGGCCTGGTCCGCGCGGTGCTGTTCGCCACGCCGCTGGCTGCGCCGGACCTGCCCTTGTCCGGCCCCACGCCCACGGCGCTCCTGCCGGTGGGGCACGCCACGCTCATCGAACGCCAGATCGAGCTGCTGGCCCGGGCCAACGTGAAGTACATCGACGTGGTGGCCTGCGACAGCCCAGAGGCCCTGCGCGCCCGCCTCGGCGAGGGCGCGCGCTGGGGTGTGCAGATCCGGATGCACGTGGTCAAGGATCCGCAGCAGCCCTACGGCGTGTTGTCCCAGGCGGCCCTGCAGGAAACACACCGGGTGCTCATTGGCCACTGCGACAGCTGGATCGATGCCCACAGCCTGGAACGGCTGCTGGAAAGCGACCGCGTCGCCGTGCTGGTGAACCAGGCCCACAGCACACGCTGGAGTGGCTGGGCCAGCGGGCCGGGCGCCACGCGACTGGGCTGCGAATCTCACTGGACCCGCGAGGACCTGGCCCGCCACCTGGAGCGTCAAACGGCGCGCCGCCTGCGCCTGAACCCCCAGCTCGTCATCAGCCGCCTGGACGGTCTGGGCCTTCTGCAGCTGCAGTCGCTGGCCAGTCAAGGCCGCCCGCACCTGGGCGTGCCGGCCAGCTGGCGTGCCATGCCCTGGGGCGCCATGCATCCGTCCGCCCATGTGCACGACAGCGCCCGCATCGAAGGCCCGGTGCTGGTTGGCCCGGGCTGCCTGGTCGAGGCAGGCGCGGTGCTGGGTCCGCGGACCTATCTGTTCGAAGACGTGGTGGTCTCGGAGGGCAGCACCGTCCGCCAGAGCCTGATCCTGGCCGGCACCTATGTGGGCCGCAGCTTGGACCTGGAGTGGTCGGTGGTGCGGGGCAATCAGCTCCGCCACATCGGCCTGCGCATCCGAACCGTGCTGGCCACCCAGGACGCCCTGCTGATGCCCCTCGCTCCGGCCCAGCCTCCCGCCGGGAGCTCGCCAAGCGGCCGCGTGCTGGCCGGTGTGATGGCGGCCCTGTCCGCGCCCGTGGCCCTGCCGGCCCTGCTGGGCCATGCGCTTGTGCGCCGCCAGGCGCCTTGGACACGCCAGACCGTCGTGCTGGAGCCGGCCAACGTGCGGGGCAAGCCGCGCAGCACGGTGCTGCGCCTGCCCCGCCAGCGGGCCTCCCTGCCCGCCCGCCTGCTGTGCCACTGGATCGGCCTGCTGGAGGTGATGCGCGGTCATCGTGCCTGGTTTGGCGCACGCCCCCGTCAGGCCGCCACCTGGTGCGCCATCGACCCGGCCTGGCAGCGCACCCTGTCGGAGCTGCCCATCGGGTTGCTTCACGCCCCGGCGTGGTTTGAAGACCCGGCCTGCCGCTCTGAGGCGGAGGCGGCCGCTGACATCTACTGCGCCCACCAGTCCCACTGGCTGGCCCGCCTTCAGATCCTGTGCTCGCAGGGTCAGGTGCCGCCCCGGCCGCAGGATCGCCGCTCGGGCCTGTCCACTTCGTGAGGTTAGCCATGGACACACGCCCGCCGCCTTTGGACGACGAGCAGCTTGGCCGCTTTGAACGCATCAGCAGCCTGGCCTGCCGCCTGTTCGGCGTCCCGCTGGCCTGGATCGTCGATGAGCGCCATGAGCGGCTGCTGGAGTTCGGCATCCCGGGCCACGCCACAGACGATCCTGTGGCCCGTTCCCTGGCCCTGCTGCAGTTCCCCTTCCTGCTTCACCACCCCCTGCTGGACGCAAGGGGACGCAGCATCGGGCGCCTGGTGCTGGCGGACCGCCGGCCTCACGCCTTCAGCGAGGACGATCTGGCGCTGCTGACCCAGTTGGGCCAAACGGTCGCGACCGAACTCGAGCTGTGCTGGCGGACCCGACATGACAGCCTGACCGGCCTGTGCAGCCGCGATGGCTTCCAGCAAGGGGCCGACTTCGCCCTGCGCTTGTGCGCCCAGGCGGGCCTGCCGCTGAGCCTCTACTACTTCGACCTGGACGGCTTCAAGCCGATCAATGACCAGCATGGCCACGCCGAGGGGGACCGGGCCCTGCAGGACTTCGCCGAACTGCTGCGCGGCACCTTCCGTGCCAGCGATGTCGTTGCCCGCCTGGGCGGGGACGAATTCGCCGCCATCGCCTTGAACGACCCGGCCTTGTTCGCTGCCTCACCCGCCGTGCGGCTGCTGGCCGCCCTGGACAGGCACAACCGCGACAGCGGCAAGCCCTACGCCCTGCGCTGCAGCGTGGGCGAAGCCTGCTGGATCCCCGGCCAGCCTGCCCAGCTGGTGTCACTGCTGGATCAGGCCGACCGCGCCATGCGGATGGCCAAGGCCCGCGCCGGCAGCACCTGCCGCTGCCCCCCCGGGGCCGCTGCGCATCTCTGCGCTTCGGCACGGCCGCCGCCGCTGGCCTCAAGCCTCCCGATCACCACTCAAACCGGAGCACCGTCTGGTTGAGATCGGCCAGCGGATGATGGAAATGCGTGGCACTGCTGAGGCTGCGGATGATGTAGAGGCCGAATCCGCCCTCCGAATGACCGCTAAAGTCCGGCGTTAGCACGTCAGGCGGATCAAAAGGATCACCCACGTTCCACAGCGACACCTCCACCTGGCGCCTGCCCGGGGTGATCTCGCAGTGCAGGCAGGCGTCGGCAAAGGGAGCCTGGGCATGGCGAACGATGTTCGCAGCCGCCTCGAAGCTGGCCAGCACCATGCGGTCCAAGACCTCCTCGGGCATGCCCTGATCCTGACCGACCGCCTTCAGGGCCTCGCGCAGCACGGTCAGGGCTTCTCGGCGCCAGGGAAGGCGCACATGGCGGGTGGCGCTTTGCTCAGCACCGGGCAGGCGGACGAGAACGGCCGTTTCGTCGTCCTGCAGCGCCAGGGGGTCGGCAAAGTCCGCCAGGCGGCGCCTCAGCAGCTGAAGGCTGACATCGGCCGGCACGGCCAGGCGTGCCGCCTCGGCCATGAGCTCGCGCAACCGCTCCTCGCCGAACTCGGCACCGGCCGAGGACTTGGCCTCGGTGATGCCATCGGAGTAGACCAGGAGCGTGGCCCCCGGCGACAGCTCAACCTGGGCCTGGGTGTAGTGCTCGTCGGGCAGCACGCCCAGGGGTGCGTTGTCGCCCAGGAGCCGGAGCACCTCGCCCTCGGGTGTGATCAGGAGCAGCGGTGTGTGCCCGCCATTGACGAAGTCGATCCGGCCCGCGCGCAGGTCCACCCGGTACAGCGCGACGGTCACGAAAGTCTCGAGCTCCATCAGGCGGGGCGCCAGCTGGGCCTGCAGGGCGTTGAGGATGTCCGCCGGCGTGGGCAGGCGGGGCGCCTGGTGGAGCAGGCTAGCCGCCATGAGCTCGCTCACCACCCGGCTGTAATGGGTGCGCACGGCCGCGCCGACCAGCGCCGCGGGCACGCCCTTGCCCATGACGTCGCCCACCAGGAGCTCGAAGCAGTCCTCGCTGAGCGGGGTGATGGCGTAGAAGTCGCCGTCGATGCCGCGCGACGCACGGTTGTAGCAGGCGATGGCCACGCTCTGGAGCTGCGCAGGCACATCACCGATCAGGAGAGAGGTCTGGATCAGGCGGGCGGTGTCCAGCTCCCGGGCCTGGGCCTCAGCCAGGGCCTGCTCGATGCGGCGCAACCGGCTGACGTCGGTGCGGATGGCGATGTAGCGCTGCACCCGTCCGTCGGCATCCAGCGCGGGCACGATGGTGGTGTCCAGCCAGAGCCGTTCACCGGACTTGCTGCGGTCGATGATCTCCCCGTGCCACACCAGGCCGGCGGCGATGGTCTGCCACAGCTCGGCGAAGAAGGCTGGCGGGTGCACGCCCGAGCTCAGCACATGGTGGCGCTCACCCAGCAGCTCATGCAGCGCGAAGCCGGTGAGCTCCAGCATCTTGTCGTTGGCGTAGATGATGCGGCCGTCGGCGTCGGCGATCGTGATGGCCGCATGGGCGTCCTGGGCCCGCTTCTGGAAGCGCAAGGCCTGCTGGTCTTCCTCGCGCTGCTGCACCAGGTCCGCCACCAGGCGGGCCACGCCTTCCAGGTCCGAGGGCGCCAGGGCCAGCGCCTCCCCCATGTCGCGCCCCTGAAGCAGGCGCCTGAGCGTGCTGTGCAGGGCCTCGGCAGCGGCGCGGCGCATCTCCAGCTCGGCGTGCAGGCGCTGCTCGTAGGCCTCCCGCTCCGACACATCGCGCAGGCTCAGCACATGGCCAATCACCTGGCCTTGCGCATCGGAGATCGGACCCAGGGCCAGGTCCAGGGTGCGCGCAGCACCGGACCCGTCGGGCAGCGCGACGATGGCCGACCACTGGCAGGGTGCCAGCGTCGGCGGCGCCCCGCCGCCGACCCGAACCAGCTGCGGCAGCGCCTGCCAGACGCTGCGCCCGCACCACAACGCGCCCGGCTGACCCAGCATGGCGGCGGCCGCGCGGTTGACGTTCAGCACCTCGCCATCCACAGCCAGCGTGATCACGCCATCCTGCACCGCGGCCAGCGTGGCCTCCGCCGTGATGCGCTGCCGGTGCAAAACCTGCTCGCGCTGGACGAAGGCATCGACGGCGGAGCTGATCTCGATCGGCGCTCCCGGTGTGCCAGCCACCGCAGCCCCCAGGGCCCCGGCCCGCAGCCGGGCCAGCGGTTCCAGCCAGCGCCGCAGGCTCAGCCGCATCACGGCGGTCGCCAGGAGCAGGGTCAGCGCGCCCAGCCCGAGAGACACCAGGGTGAGGGTCCAGCGCTCCTGTGCCAGGCTGGCCGCGGCGAAACGCAGGCGCAGCACGCCGTAGTCCTTGCCCCCGACCTTGCACACGATGTTGACTTCGCCCGTCCGGTCCTGAATCCAGCCCACAAAAAAGGCCGGGGGCAAGAGGCCCCTCGGACGGCTGGGGGCCCGGACTTCCAGCCGTCCCCCGTCCATGTCGATGAACTGGGCGGACTCGTAGGGCGTGTTGCGCACCAGCCGGTCCAGGCTGCGGCGCACGGTGTCGTAGTCACCCACCACCAGGCTGTCATTGATCGCCGGGAGCACGGCCTCCGTGAGAACCTGCCCCGTGCCCATGGCATCCTCAATGCCGGTGGTGAACTCGCGATGCAGGAACAAGGCCAGCCCCAGGCACAGCGGCAGGATGACGGTGGCGCTGAACAGCAGTACGACGCGCCCCGTCAGCGAGGCAGGCAGCACCGCAGACAGCCAGCGACGCAGCGGCACCCCACGCGCCGGACGGCTCAGCGCCGACGTGTCCACCACCCCTCCCGAGAAGAGCCCTCGTCCCGCATGCCTGCCTCCCGCTGCGCGCCAGGGCGGGCCCACGCCCGCCTCCAGCCCGGTGGTGCCAGCCTATCGTCTACTGCAAGGCAAGTGTGGCGTCACTGTGTACTGGTTCCGCCGAGCGCCGGCGATCGTGTCAGGGTTCTCGTTCCGCCGACGATGGAGGCGACGCGATCCGGCAGTGCGACGTAGGATGCCACCATCCCCCACCACAGGAGCGCGGGCATGCATGTCGCGATCGCCGAGGACGACGAGGACCAGAGCGCCCTGCTTGCCCTCTGGCTGGCCGAAGCAGGGCATACCAGCAAGCAGGCCGGCAGCGTGGCAAGCCTGAAGCAGTTGCTGGAGCGTGAACGCTTCGACGCCATCCTCGTGGACTGGCAGCTGCCGGACGGGACCGGGCTGGATGCCCTCGGCTGGATCCGCGGCAACCTGGGCTGGGAAGTGCCGGTCGTGGTGGTCACCGTCCGGGACGACGAAGCCACCGTCTGCCAGGGGCTGCAGGCCGGAGCCGACGACTACATCGTCAAGCCACCCAAGCCCCTGGAGCTGCGGGCCCGGCTGGCCAACGTCGCCCGGCGCGTGAACCTGCGCGAGATGCCCGTGCTGCGCCTGGGCGACTACGAGGCCGACATCAGCCGCCAGCGCCTCACCGTGCAGGGCGAGGCCATCACCCTGTCGCAGAAGGAGTTCGACCTCGCCGTCTACATGATGCAGAACCCCGGCAAGCTGCTGAGCCGCGACCACCTGCTCAACAGCATCTGGGGCATCCACGCCGACGTAGACACCCGCACCGTGGACACCCACGTGAGCCGCCTGCGCAAGAAGCTGCAGCTCAACGGCCAGCACGGCTGGCAGATCGTCCCTGTCTACGGTTTCGGCTACCGGCTGGACCGGCAGTCCGAGGGGAGCGCCGGCTGACCGGCTTGGCCGCTCAGTCGCCCGGCAGCCGGAAGACAGGTTTCAGCGCCGCAAAGCCCGCGTCCTCTCGCTTGGCTTGCCAGGCCATGATGGCGCGACCCATCTCGCCGGTGTCGAAGAGGGCGCTTTGCAGCAGGCTCATCTGCTGCAGCGAGGCCGACACGCCGTGGTCCCGCGCATGGTTCAGCGCCAGCTTGCTGCCAGCGATGGCCAAGGGCGACTTCAGCGCGATCTGCCGCGCCAGGGCGAGGGCCTGCTCCAGCAGCGCGGGCGCGTCCGGCGCGATGGCGTTGACCAGGCCCAGCTGCAGCGCGCGCTCGGCGCCGAGCCGCTCGCCGGTATAGGCCATCTGGCGGGCCATGCCGGCCGGAATCAGGCCCTGCAGACGTTGCAGGATGCCCAGGTCGGCCGCCATGCCGATGGTGGTTTCCTGAATGCTGAAGAAGGCGTCGGCGGTGCACAGGCGGATGTCGCAGGCCGCGGCCAGGTCGAAGGCACCGCCGATGCAGCCGCCCTGCACCGCGCAGATCACGGGGAAGCGCGCCTCGTCCAGCACCGTGAAGCAGGCCATCAGGCGGCGCAGGGACTCCTGGAAGGAGAGGCGGGCGCGCGCATCGCTGGTGTCCAGCAGGCCACCCTGCCCCGCGAAGGTCTGCAGCGCCATGCCGGCGCTGAAGTGCTTGCCGGTGGAGGCGATCACCAGCACCCGGGTCTGACCCTCGTCATGCAGGCGCTGCACGGCGTCGCGCAAGGCTGGAAAGAAGTCCGGCGCCATGGTGTTCATGCGCTCAGGCTGATTGAGGGTCAGCAGGGCCACGCCGCCCTCCTGCAGGTCCAGGTCAAAGTAGTGGGCTGCGCTCATGGGGATCCTTGCAAGCTCGATGAAGCCGCCAAGCCTAGCGCCCCGCCGGCGCACGGCCATCGCACAAGTGACAAGATGGAGAGATGCCCCTAGGTCAAAGCGCACGTTTCCCAGGGCTTGCCCCAGGAAGAGCCACCCCCTGCCCTGCCTACACTTCGCCGCATGCGAACCCTGAAGACTGATGATGGCGTGCCCCTGCACTGGCGGCAATGGAACAAAACCGGCATGGGACCGGCCCGAGGCACGGTACTGATCGTTCACGGCCTGGGCGAGCATGTGGGCCGCTACGAGCATGTGGCGGCCCATCTGAACCACTGGGGTTGGCATGTGGTCGGACACGACCAGCGCGGGCATGGCGCCTCCGGCGGCGCCCGCGGCGACCTGCCGCATGACCGCCGCTTCGAGCAAGACCTGGCCCTGGTGATCGATGAAGTACGGGCCGATTCCACCCTGGGAGACGGCCCGCTCATCATGCTGGGCCACAGCATGGGCGGCCTGATCGCCGCGCGCTTCGCGGCCGGCGGCCTGCCCGGCGCGGGCTCGCCCCCGCCCTGGTTCCGGCCCCTGGACGGCCTGGTGCTCAGCTCCCCGGCCCTGGCGGTGGACATGAGCGCCTTCCAGCGGGGCCTGCTGACCGCCACCCTGCCCCTGGTGCCGCACCTGGCCGTGGGCAACGGCCTCAAGCCGGCCTGGATCTCGCGCAGCCAGGACGTGGTCAGCGCCTACCAACAAGACCCGCTGGTGCACGACCGCATCACGCCGACCCTGGCCGCCATGATCGCCCGCGGCGGCGAGGCCGTGCTGGCCCGCGCCGCCGACTGGACCCTGCCCACCTTGCTGATGTGGGCCGGCGCCGACCGCTGCGTCTCCCCCACCGGATCCAGTCGCTTCGCCGCCGCCGCGCCCAAGGCCGTTGTGCAGAGCCAGTGCTTCGAGAAGCTCTTCCACGAGATCTTCAACGAGCCGGAGCAGCAGCAGGTGTTTGAGAGGTTGAGGGTGTGGATGGAGCAGCGCTAGGCGAAAATTCGCAAGACCTGTGCGCGATCCAGGCGCACAGACCTATTGGAAAATGCCGATGCGCCGAGCCTTCAGGGCAGCATGCATGACATTTCCACAGTCAAGCTTCGCTGCGATGCCGCTTAGCCAGCGCTCACAAATGGGTTCGCCCAAATTGAAGCGGCTCGCCAACATGCGACTGCTCCATCCCTCAGACGCATAGCGCAGGGCTTCAATCTCGCGAGCGGCCAACTCGCCCACATTGGAGCGTTCAGCTGGCATCAGGAGCCTGAAAGCGGCATCCAAGGCGTAGACGGCGTACCACTCTAGCTGGGGCAACGCCCGCGTGAACTGTGGACATGCTGGGGCGAGGTCTTTGTCCGAGTGGACGCTCAGGACGAAGTGCCGTCCATCAGGGCAGTGCGATGCAATCGCTGATCCCGGAACGCAAACCCATGCTGGCAACCACCTCATAGCCCTCCACAACAGCGGGATCACGGTACTTCGTGGAACCCCAGGCGATGGGGTAACTGCTTCGCTTGAGGTGCTGCATTGCCGGATCTCGCCTTCCATATGCAGGGTCGATACTGACCCAGCTCGGGTTATTGATGTTCTCAATGCGGGTGAATTCAGGATTGCCGGCACTGTCGTCAAGAACCGTCATGGCGTCCATCGTCCCAAAGTCCATGCTCTGGGTGAACCTGACGACGCAGGCCCTGTAGTCCTCGACATCTCCAGCATTCAACAAGTCCTGCAGATTGGCGTCCAACATCCAAGGCTCCATCAGGCGACCGGCGGAGGAAAGGCTTGTTCTGCCTCTCTTCGACGGGAGGCGCCAGGCGCAGCACGCTGCCGCGGTTCGCACGCCCCGCGACAGCGTGTACCTACGGGCGCTTTCAAGCGGCGTATTTCTGCAGGTGTCTGGGTCTTAAAATTGCGCGCTCGCGGCCACCAGCCGCCAGGAGACCGCCATGAACGCACGTGACCCCCACCAGCCCCTGCAGGCCGACGAAGCCAGCAGCCTGGGACAGTTTGCCGCCCAGGTCTGGGACGAGGAAATCGTTCCCGCCCTGACTGACTACATCGCCATCCCGGCCAAGAGCCCCATGTTCGATGCGGACTGGGCGGCCCACGGTCACATCGAGACCGTGCTGCGCAACGCGGCCAGTTGGGTGGAGAGCAAGAAGGTGGCGGGGCTCAAGCTGGAGGTCATCCGCATCCCCGACCGCACGCCGGTGATCTTCTTCGAAGTGCCGGCCACCAAGGCCGGCTGCGAGGACACGGTGCTGCTCTACGGCCATCTGGACAAGCAGCCCGAGTTCAGCGGCTGGCGCTCCGACCTCGGCCCCTGGACACCCAAGTACGAGGACGGCAAGCTCTACGGCCGCGGCGGCGCCGATGACGGCTATGCCATCTACGCCTCGCTGACCGCCATCATGGCCCTGGACCGCCAGGGCATCCCGCGCCCGCGCTGCGTGGGCCTGATCGAGACCTGCGAGGAATCTGGCTCCTACGACCTGCCCGCCTACATCGACCTGCTCAAGGAACGCCTGGGCAACGTCAGCCTGGTGGTCTGCCTGGACAGCGGCGCGGGCGACTACGACCGCCTCTGGCTCACCACCAGCCTGCGCGGCAACGTGACCGGCACGCTGAAGGTGGAAGTGCTGACCGAAGGTATCCACAGCGGCGACAACTCCGGCGTCGCGCCCAGCAGCTTCCGCATCATGCGCCAGCTGCTGGACCGCCTGGAGGACGCCAAGACCGGCCGCCTGCTGCCCGCCGACTTCCATTGCGACATCCCCGCGGACCGCATCGCCCAGGCGCAGACCACGGCCGACATCCTCGGCGCCGAGGTCTACAAGCGCATGCCCTGGGCCTGCGGCGCGGATGGCGGTCCGGTGCTGCCCGTCACCACCGAGCCCCTGGAAGTGCTGCTCAACCGCACCTGGCGCCCGACGCTGTCGGTGACCGGCGTGGACGGCATGCCGCCCATCAGCAATGCCGGCAATGTGCTGCGCCCCTTCACCGCCTTCAAGCTCTCGCTGCGCCTGCCTCCGCTGATCGACGGCAATGAGGCCGCACTCAAGCTCAAGGCCCTGCTGGAGGACAACGCGCCCTACAACGCCCGCGTCAGCTTCGTTCCCGACGGCCGCGCTGGGGCCTACGGCGCCACCGGCTGGAACACGCCGGACCTTCAGCCCTGGCTCGCCAAGGCCGTGGCCGAGGCCAGCATGACCCACTTCAACACCGAGGTGGGCTACGTCGGCCAGGGCGGCACGATCCCGCTGATGGGCATGCTGCAGAAGGGCTTCCCCAAGGCGCAGATGATGGTCTGCGGCGTGCTGGGCCCCAAGAGCAACGCCCACGGTCCTAACGAGTTCCTGCATGTGCCCTATGGCAAGCGCCTGACGGCCGCCGTGGCCCAGGTGATGGCCGCGCACCCCTGAGCGCGCACCACTCGCACGGACAGCGCCTCCACCGTTGACGAAGCGGCGGTGGAGGCAGAACTTGACCAACATCAAGCCTGCACCCGCTCGCAGTCGTTAAGGTGCCGTGGTTTTGCGCCATGGCCATGCTGTCCTCCACTTCCTCCGCTGCGATATCGGCCGACGGGCCGGCGCCTGAGGACGCGGCGCGCTCGGCCGACGAATCGGGCAGCATCCGCCAAAAGCCCTGGCTGGCCTGGCTCTGGCTGTGCCTCGCGCTGCTGGGCCTGTGGCTGCTGCTGGGCCTGTGGCTGCGCAACGAGCGCCAGGTGGCGCGTGCGCACGAGGGCGAGAAGCTCCAGAGCCTGGTCCAGACACTGGACGGCATCGTCTCCCAGCAGCTGATCGCCATCCAGGCCGCGCTGCAGACCGTGGATGCCGAATACGACCACTGGCGCAAGGAGCACAAGCAGGCCGACGGCGAGTCCATGCTGCAGACCCTGACGCGGGCCATGCCCGGTGTGCGGCTGCTGATGGTTGTCGATGCCAGCGGCCGCGTGCAGGTCTCCTCCATGCCTGAGCTGCTGGGCCGCGACGTCGCTGACCGCCCCTACTTCCTCCAGAGCCGACAGCATCCCCAGGAGGGCCTGCTCCACATCACCCCGCCTTTCCAGACCCTGCTGGACGACCGCAGCGTGGCGCTGGCGCGCACCCTGCACGACGCTGAAGGCCACTACCAGGGTGTGCTGGTCGCCAGCCTGGATCCTGACTACTTCTCCCTGGTCCTGGCCACGGTCCAGCCCTCCGAGGACACCTGGGCAGCCATCGCGCACGAGAGCGGCGCCATGTTCGCGGTCCAGCCGCATGTAGAGGCCTGGATCCATCGCAACGTGCTGGAGCGGCCCGGGTCGGTGCTCGAGCAGCACCTGCGCAGCCAGCAACCCAGCAGCCTGCACCTGCAGGAATCCCGCTTGAGTCACGACGTGCGTCTTGTCGCCGCCCGCACAGTGGCGCCGGACAGCCTCTGGCTGGACCAGCGGCTGTACGTGGCCGTCGGCCGCTCCATGGCCAGCGTGGAGGGGCTCTGGCGGCGCCAGCTGTTCAGCACCCTGCTGGGTGGGTCGGCGCTCACGCTTCTTGCGCCCCTGGGTTTGTACCTGTACCAGCGGCGCCGTCACATAGTGGAGCAGCTGCGCCGCCAGCAACGCCGCGTCGAGCGCGACAGCGCCGCTCGCACCGCGCTGGCCCTGGAGGGTGCAGCCCTGGGCCTGTGGGACTGGAACCTGCTCACCAACGAGACCCGCTTCGACAAGCGCTGGTGCGCGATGTTGGGCCACGTGCCGCATGAGATCGAAGGTCATGTGAGCGCCTGGGAGGACCGCCTGCATCCGGACGATGGCCCCGTCGTCCGGATGCATCTGCAGCGCTACCTCTGCGGTGAGCTGACCCACTACACCCAGGACTACCGGCTGCGCCACCGCGACGGGCATTGGGTCTGGATCCACGCCAACGGCCGCATCATGGCGCGCGATGCCGAGCACCGCCCCACCCGCATGGTCGGTACGCACATGGACATCAGCGCCGCCAAGCGGGCTGAGGCCCTGCTGCAGGCGCAAGCCCAGCACACCCAGGCCATCCTGGACAACATGGTCGATGGCATGATCACCATGGATGCCAGGGGCCGCATCGACGCCATCAATCCGGCTGCTTGCCGCATGTTCGGCTACAGCGAGGGGGAGCTGGTGGGCCAGCGGGTGGAGCTGCTGATGCCCGAGACCGAGCGCCCGCATCACGCAGGCCATGTGCGCCGTTACCTGGAGACGCGGGTGCCGCATGTGATCGGGATCGGACGGGATGTCAGCGGGCGGCGCAAGGACGGCAGCGTCTTCCCCATGAGCCTCGCGGTGTCCGAGATCCTGCAGGACGGCGAGCCGCTCTTCATCGGCCTCACCCGCGACATCACCGAGCGCAAGAAGGCCGAGGCCGAGATCGAGCAGCTGGCCTTCTACGACTCCCTCACCGGCCTGCCCAACCGCCGCCTGCTGCTGGACCGCCTCAACCAGGCCCTCGCCATCAACCGCCGCAACCACCGCCATGGTGCGGTACTCTTCATCGACCTGGACAACTTCAAGGCCCTCAACGACACCCTGGGCCATGGCATGGGCGACCGCGTGCTCGTGGGCGTGGCGCGCCGGCTGCAAGCGGCCCTGCGCAGCGAGGACACCATCGCACGATGGGGTGGGGACGAGTTCGTGGTCGTGCTGCACGACCTGGGCCAGAACGCCCAGGTGGCAGGCCTGCATGCCGAGGCGGCGGCCGAGAAGTTGCTGCGCGTGCTGAGCCAGCCTCATCAGCTGGATGGGCACCAGCACCACAGCACGCCCAGCATCGGCATCGTGATCTGGGGCGGCGACACCGGCAGCAGCGAGGACCTGCTCAAGCATGCCGACCACGCCATGTACCAGGCCAAGGCCGCCGGACGCAACCGCCTGTGCTTCTTCGACCCCGCCACACAGGCGGCGATGGCCGAGCTGACAGCCCTGGAGGCCGACCTCCGCCAGGCCATCGACTGCCAGCAGCTGGAGCTCTTCTACCAGGCCCAGGTCAATGAAGAGGGCCGCGTCGTCGGCGCCGAGGCCCTGCTGCGCTGGAACCATCCGTCGCAAGGCTGGGTCTCGCCTGCGCGCTTCATTCCGCTGGCCGAGCACACCGGCCTGATCGCACAGTTGGGCGAATGGGTGTTGCAGCAGGCCTGCGCGCAACTGGGCCTGTGGGCACGCGAGCCGCACATGGCGGGGCTCACGCTGGCCGTCAACGTCAGCGCCCACCAGTTCCGCCAGAAGGGCTTCCTCGGCTTCATGCAGCAGTTGCTGGCGCGCAGCGGCGCGCCCACCGACCGGCTCAAGCTGGAGCTCACCGAGAGCGCCCTGGTCGAGAACGTGGAGAAGGTCATCGCCCTGATGGTGGCCCTGCGCGGCCTGGGCCTGCATTTCTCGCTGGACGACTTCGGCACCGGCTACTCCTCGCTGGCCTACCTGAAGCGCCTGCCGCTGGACCAGCTCAAGATCGACCAGAGCTTCGTGCGCGATCTCGTCAGCGAGCCCAATGCCATGGCCATCGCGCGGGCGGTGATCCAGCTGGGCGAGAGCCTGGGCCTGGACGTGATCGCCGAGGGCGTGGAGACCGAGGCTCAGCGCGAGGCCCTGCAGCAGCAGGGCTGCCATGCCTTCCAGGGCTATCTGTTTGCACGCCCCCTGGCGCTGCAGGAATTCGAGCGCCTGGTCGTCGAGTGGCCGGCGGGCGGGCGGGGCTGAATCCCTTCGCCTGAGCGCCCATCGACCGCTAGCAGCGCTTGCTGGTGGAGCAGACCAGTTGGCGGGTGGCGGCCGCGGCGGCCGGCTGCTCCGTGCGATAGCGCTGCTGGTCGGCGCGCACCTGCTGCAGACGCGCATCGAGGTTCTGCGGCGTCAGGAGCACGCCAATGGGCGCGTTGGCGTCGCCTGCGGCGCCGTCCTGGCTGAACATCGTGCGGATCATCTGATCGCCCAGCGCGGCGCTGTAATGCACCGGATCCCAGAACCAGCGCATCCGGCTTTGCCGGTCGCCAGGCGCCGGCACGGGCTCCCGCATCGGCATCTCGTAGCCGCCGAAGTCCCACAGGCTCACATCCCTGCCGCTGTCGCGCGCCGCGCTGACTTCCGCGCAGAGTGCCCGCTTCCAGTGCTCGTACGCCGGCCAGTGGCCCATGTGCGCCAGCAGGTCCAGGCGGCTGGCGTGCGAAGGCTGCAGTGCAAGCACCAGCTTCATCCGGTGCCGGGTTGCGAACTCGATCAGCGGCCTGATCTTCGAGGGCTCGGCCAGCGGCGCCCCATCGACCCCTGCCAGTTCGCGGTGCGCCAGCGTCTGCATGGCCTGCACATTCTTCTGCCTGAACAGGGTGGCGAAGCCGTCCGCCTGCGCCCATTGCTGGAACCGCCCCTCCGACAGATGTCCGTTGCCCTCGAGGTCAGGCTGTGGCCCTCTGCGATTGGCCAGCACAGTGTGCGTGCTGTCGATCAATGCATCCAGCGACAGGAGGCCGGCCACATGATCCAGCAGCACCTGCTGCATGCGCTGATCGTTGACCTGCCCGTCGGGCCGCACTAGCAGGCGCGCCTCCAGTTCCAGGGTCGCCGCGGACGGGCCGCCCGCGGCCTTGGGCACTGCAAGGAAGTTCTCGAAGTCCAGGCCGACGAGCAGGGTGTCCGCCACGGGCGCCGACGCCGGCCGGCCGGCCACCATGTGCTGCGCGAAGCGCAAGCCCGTTTCGGTCCCCGACCCGACGAGGCTGAGGTTGTAGACAGGACGCAGCCCCTCGGGCCAGGCGGGGGCGGCGGGATCCAGGCCCAGGTCCGTTCGCGAGCTGCCGATGACCAAGGTGCGGGCGGGCCGGCGCAAGGCCTCGTAGCTCTTCATCAGCCGCTCGCGGGTCTCGACGGCCGGCTTCTTCGCGTTGAAGCCGGGAATGCGGGCGGTGTCGAACAGCAGATAAGGATTGACCCAGGCATTGAAGCCCGCGAACAGTGCGGCGATCAGGCCTGCCATGCAGGCAAGCGCCAAGAGGTAGCGGCGTGGGCTCATGCTCAGAACTGCCAGTAGAGGAACTCGCTGACGCGATTCAGGCCGAAGGCGCCCAGCACGAAGGCCAGGGCCGTCAGCGCCGCCCATGGCAAGTTGAACTGCAGGGCGGGCAAGGCACGCTTCGGCAGCTCGGCGGCCACGCCGCGCGCGGGCTTGGCCGGTTTGGGCGGCACGTAATGCAGCGCTGGCTCGAAATGCCGCAGCAGCTCCAGCGAGTTGGGTGCCAGGAGTGCGACCAGGAACAGCAAGAGCAGCCAGGCGGCGCAGGCGACGAACTCGGATCCGGAGCTCATGCCTCCATGGATGCCCAGATGCTCGAGCCAGCCCGCGGCAGCGCCCAGCCGCGCCATCAGGGCATCCGGCAGGCTCGCGCCGTGCCAGCCCGCCATGGCCTGCAGCATTTCCAGGGCTCCGCTCACATTGCGCGCGCGGAACCACACCATGCCCACGACCACCGCGGTAAAGGTCAGCACAAAGCCCAGCGGTTTCATCACCCGCTCATAGCGCTGCTTGTCCCACTTCGGACGCCACTGGCGCCAGGCATGGTTGATGCACAAGTAGGCGCCATGCAGCAGCCCCCAGATGACGAAGGTGAAACCGGCCCCATGCCAGAAGCCCGAGACGAACATGGTCAGGATCGTGGGAAACACCGTCAGCACCGCGAAGGCTCCCGGGTGCGCGGGGCCGCGCCCCAGCACAGGCCGGCCTGCCTGCATGCGACGCCGGGTCAGCGCCATCACCACGGGCGTGTAGATGTAGGCCGTCAGGAAGCGCGTCAGCGTGATGTGCCAACGAGCCCAGAAGTCGATGATGCTGGACGCCTTCAGCGGCGAGTTGAAGTTGACCGGCAGACGGATCCCGAACAGCCGGGCCAGGCCGATTGCCATGTCGGAATAGCCGGAGAAGTCGAAGTAGATCTGGAAGGTGTAGGCCAGGGCCCCCATCCAGGCCGCGAAGAAGTCCAGCGACTGCCCCTGCTCGGCCGCACTGAAGGCCGGCCCGACGTGGACCGCCACGCCGTCGGCGAGCACCACCTTCTTGAACAGACCCATCGCGAACAGCGACAGCCCGACCGCCACGTCACGGCCGCAGAAGCGGTAATTCAGCTGCTCGAACTGCGGCATCATCTCTCGGTAGTGCACGATGGGGCCGGCAATCAGCTGGGGGAAGAAGAACACGAAGACCAGGAAGTCGTACAGGTCGAAGTCCTTGACCGTCTCCGCCCGGACGTCCAGCAGGAAAGCGATCTTCTGGAAGGTGATGAAGGAAATGCCCAGGGGCAGCATCACCGCCGTCAATTCGAACTGCGTCCCGACAGCCAGATTCAGGCTGTCCAGGAAGAAGTTCTTGTACTTGAAGTAGCCCAGGACCACCAGGTTGAACAGGATGCCCGTGGTCAGAAGCCAGCTGGCGGCGCGCTGGCCAGACTCCCCGCGCGCATTGCTGCGACGAATGAGCAAGGCAAGCCCGTAGTTGACCGTGATCGAAGGCAGGATGACCGCCAGGTTGTAGGGATTCCAGATGCCGTAGAACAGGATCGAGCACAGCACGATCCAGCTGAGACTGGCCTGGCGGGATCGCAGCCGGCCCAGCAGCTGGTAGCCCAGGCAGATGGCCGGCAGGAAAAGGAAGATGAAGCTGTAGGAATTGAAGAGCATGAACAGTTCCGCGCCGCCGCGGGGTCAGGTCGCCGTTGCCGACCAGCTCACGGCAATGGGCTGGGCCTCCGGCTGGTAGCCCGCCACGTCCAGCGCCCAGCGCTGCGCGCCCGCTTCCGCAGGCAAGGCCGTGAATCCCAGGCGCGGATAGTGTTCGGCCACCATGGCGTTCTTTTCGGTCGGGATGTACTCGCCCACCAGCCGCTGGATGCCCCGGCTTGCCGCGCACTGCACCAGCTCGTTGAGCACCTGCCGTTCCAGGCCGCGGTTGAGCACCCGGCAACTCATCAGCCAGGTGTCGATCACCCAGTCGGTGCCGCCCAAGGGCCTGCAGATAACGACGCTGATCATGCCGTTGTCACCGTAGCGATCCACCAGACGGATCTGCAGGCCCAGGACTTCGGGATTGCGCTCAAAGGACTCCACCTCGGCCTCGCTGTAGCGTCGGGTGGTCAGGTTGAACTGGTTGGTCTTGTTGATCAGCTGACTGATGCGCGCTCGGCCCAGCGCGTCGAACACGCCGAAATGCGCCTGCATCTGCAGGGACTGCAGATAGGCCCCCAGGTCGCTGCTGGCGCCGAGTTCGGCGCTGCGTGCCGCGTTGGCCTGGTATTGGGCGGCACGCTGCCCGTCCTCGGCGGTGAACTGCAGGGCCTCGAAATAGCCGCCTGCGAGCAGGGTACCGGCGAAGAACTCCGGCGAGGGTGGCAGTTCCGGCACAGCGACCTGCGGCAATTCCAACCTGACCTGCTGGCGCTCGGCGGGGTTGTCGTCCAGGAACACCAGCGCGTCCACGCCGATGTTCAACGCCTGGGCGATCGCCCGCAGATTGCTGGCCTTGTCTTTCCAGTTCGCCTGGAAGACGGCAATGTGCTCCTCGCGCAGCAGCATGTCGGGATGCTCACGGAACACCTGCCTCGCGATGGACTCCTCGTTCTTGGAGGACACCGCCAGCACGATGCCGCGTTCACGCAGCGCCAGCGCCGTGGCCTGGACCTGCAGGTGCGCTTCTCCGACCGGATGCCCCTGGCCCAGCACGATGCCCGCCAGTCCGTCATCGCCGATGACGCCGCCCCACAGCGTGTTGTCCAGGTCCAGGACCAGGCATTTCCGGGCCTTGCCCCTGGCAGCCATCAGCAGTCGAGCCAGGTGCTCGGCATACAGCGGCACCATGGCATGGGCGAAGGCAAACTTGCCGATGGCCCATTGCGTCGGATCATGCCAATGGCTCAGACCCACTTGGCCGGCCAGCGCTGCCACGTCGAACAGCAGTTCGCCCGAGGCCCGTCGTGCCCGCAGGCGCTGGTTGAAGGCTTCGATCAACCAGCGCTGGGTCCCCGGCAGCTGCCCTTCCAGGCTGCCGAACAGGCTTTCAGCCGGCGCGGCCAGGGTCTGCACCACGACACTGCAGGACGCATGCCCGCTGCGCAGCCCGGCCACCAGGCCGGCCAGCATCTGCATCGCTTCCTCGACCTGCTGCTCGGCCAGCGCTGCATTGCCCGGGCAGGGCCGCCACTGGAACGCCCGATAGTCGAGGGCCAGGACGACGAAATCATTGCACCGGGTGCGGGTCTGCGACGCCGGATCCAGGGCCTCCTGCATGAACTGCCCGTAGGCCGGCACCTGCAGGTCCAGCAGCAGGTCGTGACGCAGCCCGGTGGCAGGCAGTGCCGACGCGATCAGCTCCGTGCTGGCATTGGACAGCAGGCCCACGGTGATGGGCGCGGCCCCCTTCACCTTCAGAGGATCGGCAAGCAGGCGCGTCAACGCATGCAGCTGCGTCATGTTCAGGCGTCCGGCGGCGAGCCGGCGCAGCGCCTGCATTGGCAGTTCGGCCATGTCGCGCAGCTGGCGCAGCTCAGCCCGGAATTCGGTCGCGGCTTCGGGGAGCCAGGGCAAGTCTTGCAGGTTCATTGCATTCTCGATTCATTGCTGCCAGCGCGCCGCAAGGCCTGAGGTCAGGCGCGCCAGCCCGCTTCGGCAGGGCCTCAACGACCCTTGCGCTCGATGGCAGCCACCAGCTCGCCGACGTTCTTGATGGCGCTGATCTCGCTGGCGGCAAATCGCATCCCGAACTCCTGCTCGATCGCCAGGAACAGGCGCACATTGCCCATGCTGTCCCAGCCATCGACATCGGCCGCCGTCATGTCGTCTGTCAGTTCAATATCGTCGTTGTCAAAAACATCACGCAACAACTCGGTCAGGCGCGCCGCGACTGCATTCATCACATCAACTCCGCAAGAAGAGTCCGGGACCGGACCGTCGCCGCAGGCGAGGCCGATCCAGACATCGAAGAAAGCCGGGAGGATAGCGTCAATGCGTGTCAGCCCATCAGTCCCCCCCCCTGAGTCAGCGGCACGCCCGATCCGGCCCGGTCTCCGGCCATTGCCTGGAGATGAGGCCGTCGGCCCAGTTAGGACGCCCGGCAGGCCGGCCGGCTGATCAAACTGGGACAATAGACGCTTTGCACGCCCCAAGTCCCGCCATGTCCCGCCCTGAAACGCTGTACCTCTTCGTCTCCTGCCCCGGTGGGGTCGAGCCCCTGCTGGAGGAAGAGCTGCACCGCATCCTGCCGCGCGGCCGTATCCACGCCCTGCGTGGCGGCTGCTCGGTGCAGGGCACACCGGAAGATGTCATGCAGATCAACCTCGAAAGCCGCCTCGCCCAGCGCGTGCTGGTGGAGCTCATCGAGGGCGGCTACCGCCACGAGGACGACCTCTATGTGCTGGCCCGCCGCGTGGACTGGGAGCGCTGGATCGGCCCGCAGCACACCATCCGCGTGGACACCACGGCCCAGCGCTCGCCCCTGCGCAGCCTGAACTTCGCGACCCTGCGCATCAAGGACGCCATCTGCGACGCCCTGCGCGACGCCACCGGCGAGCGCCCCAGCGTGGACACCCGCGCGCCGGACCTGCCCGTGGTCCTGCACCTGGGCGAGGAACGCGCCGCGCTGTACGTGGACACCTCCGGCGAGCCCCTCTTCAAGCGCGGCTGGCGCGTGGACAAGGGCGACGCCCCGCTGAAGGAGACCCTGGCCGCCGCCATGCTGGCCGCGGCCGGCTGGCGGGGCACGCCCGAGACCGGCGGGGCCCTGCACGACCCCTGCTGCGGCTCGGGCACCATCCCCGTCGAGGCCGCGCAGATCGCCTGCGGCATCGCGCCGGGCACCCAACGCCGCTTCGCCTTCGAGCGCCAGCTGCCCTTCCAGCCCCTGCGCGGGCGTTGGGCCGAGATGAAGCAGGCGGCCCAGGCCCGCGTGCACCCGCCGGCCGTGCCCATCTTCGCCAGCGACGTCGCCTTCCGCATGGTCGATTTCGCCCGCCGCAACGCGGAGCGCGCTGGCGTGGCCCAGTACATCCAGTTCAATGGCGGCGACGCCCTGGAGCGCGCCGCACCCAAGCTGCCCGAGGGCATGCCCGGCACCATCATGATGAACCCGCCCTACGGCGAGCGGATCGAGGTGCGGGGCAAGGCCGCCGCGGTCCGGGAAGCGAGCGGATCGGAGCAGCGTGATGCGGACGATGACTTCTTCCCCCGCCTGGCCGCCCACTGGAAGCGCAGCTACACCGAGAACCCCGCCGGCTGGACCGCCTGGCTGCTGTGCCCGGACATGAAGCTGCCCACGAAGATGCGGCTCAAGGAAAACCGCCGCGTGCCCATGTGGAACGGCCCCATCGAATGCCGGCTGTTCCGCTTCGACCTGATCAAGGGTTCGGCACGGGAGAAGCCGCGCGCTGCTGAATGAGGCGGCGCGCGCCCACCGCCAGCGCCAGGCCGATGAGGGCCAGCGGCAGCAGGGAACCCAGGGCCATGCGCTGCCAGCCCCCGGCCGTCACCAGGGCGCCGGAGCTGAAGGCGGTGAGCGTCATGGTGCTGTTGATGCAGACCTCCATGGTGGCCTGCGCCCGGGTCTTCTCCTCGGGGCGGTAGGCCCGGGTGAAGAGGGTGGTGCCGCCCACGAAGAGGAAGTTCCAGCCCACGCCCAGGGCCAGCAGAGCGCCCAGGAAATGGGTCAGGTCTTGCCCGGTCAGGGCGAAGCCCACGCAGACCAGATTGAGCAACAGCCCCGTCGCCATCACCGGCAGCACGCCCACGCGCTGGATCAGGTGGCCGGTGAAGAAGCTGGGCGCGAACATGCCCAGCACATGCCACTGCAGCACGAAGGTGGCGTTGTCGAAGGGCAGGCTGCACTGCTTCATGGCAATGGGCGTGGCGGCCATCAGCAGGTTCATCACCCCATAGCCCAGGGCGCAGGCCGCGATGGCCACGAGGAAGAAGGGCTCCTCCCGCATCAGCTGCGGCCAGGAGCGGCCCGTGGCCGCGCCGGGCTGCGACTCGGCCAGGGGCGGGAAGGGAATCAGCGAGACCACCAGCAGGCTCAGCAGCGCCACGCCCACCAGGGCCAGGTAGGCGCCGGCAAAGGGCTGCACCAGCAGGTCGCGGCTGAGCTTGGCCAGCGCCGGCCCGGCCACCGCGCCCAGCAGACCGCCGGCCAGCACCCAGGAGATGGCGGTCTCGCGGCGCGCGGGCTTCACCAGCTCGGTCGACACGAAGCGATACAGGCCCGCGCTGGCGTTGTAGTAACCCGCCAGCAGCGTGGCCAGCACCACCAGCCAGAAGCTGCGCTCGGTGACGGCAAAGGCCGCCAGCGAGCAGCTCATGACCGCCACGAGGGCCGCCACCTGGAAGCCTCGGCGCCGCCCCCAGGCCCGCTGATGGCGCGCCACCAGAGGCGCGAACAGGGCCCCGCCCGCCACATAGCTGCACACCGGCAGCGTGGCCATCCAGGGCACGGGCGCCAGGGCCAGGCCCACCAGACCGTTGATGGCGATGAAGGTGACGTTGTTGGTCAGAAACAGACCCTGGCACAGGGTCAGCAGCATCAGCGCGGGGTTCATGGCGGCTTTCGGGGGGAGCGTGGCCGGGAGGCTAACACCCCCCGTGTGCCGTGACGCCTCAGGCCTGCTGCAAAGCCACCCAGCCCAGCACGGCCAGGGGGGCGGTGTCCGCACGCAGGATGCGCGGCCCCAGCTGCAGGGCCTCGAAGCCGCGATCGCGGGCGGCCTGCTCCTCGGCGGGGCTCAGGCCGCCTTCAGGACCGCTGAGGACCAGGGTGGGCTGGGGCTCGCCAGCGGCGCGCTCGTGCAAGGGCCGGGCGGCGGTGGGGCTCAGCAGCCAGCGGCGGGTGGGCGCCGTCGCGTCCAGGCCCGCCAGCCAGGCGGCCAGGGTCTGGACCGGCTGGATCTGCGTGACGCGGGCCCGTCCGCACTGCTCGGCCGCGGCGATGGCCACGCCCTGCCAGTGCGCCTGCTTCTTCTGGGCACGCTCGCCCTGCAGGCGCAGCACCGAACGCTCGCTCATCAGGGGCTGGATGGCCACGGCGCCCAGCTCAGTGGCCTTCTCGACGAGGCCGTCCATGCGGTCATTGGCGGGCATCACCACGCACAGGGTCAGGGCCGTGGCCAGCTCGCGGTTGACCGGCTGGCGGGCGTGCAGCTGCACGCGAACCTCGCTGCGGCCCATGGCGGTGACCTCGGCCTGCCACTCGTCGCCGGAGCCGTCGAACAGGGTCAGGGGGCTGCCGGGCTGCAGGCGCAGCACCTGCACGTGGCGGGCGGCGGTGGCGGGCAGGCTCAGCTCGGCCGGACCGGCCAGGGGGGTATCGACAAAGAAGCGTGGAGGCATGGACGGGATTCAGGGAAAGGTCGCCGGAACCCGCCAGTGTGCCAAAGAAGCCGAGGCGCCCCGGGCGAGGCTCAGGGCATGCCCATGGCGCGCTTGACCTGCTCGGCGAGGTCGTCGCCCTGGGCCTCGCGGACCATCTCGACGAAGCGGCGGGCATAGTCCTGCAGCTCGGGCAGGCCGCTGCAGCGCTCCACTTCCAGCACCACCTTGTAGCCCTTCATCAGGCCCAGGTACTGCTTGGCGTGGCGGGTGAGGTAGGCATAGAGCTGCTCGTAGTCCAGCTGGGGCTGGCCGCCTGCAGCCACAGCGGGTGCAAGGACTGGAGCCGGCGCCGGGGCGGCAGGGGGCGCGCCAAAGGCCGGGGCAAAGGCTCCCTCGGCAGCCGGTGCCGAGGCGGGCGCCGCGCCTGCGGCCCGGATCAGGCCAAGGTCCAGCAACTGCTGGACATCGGCCTCGGCGCTGCCCTGCACCAAGCCCAGCCACTGGCGGGCGGACTTGCTGGCATCAATCACCAGCAGCAGGTTGCGGGTGGCACGGGAGTTGACGAGCTGGCGCACCTTCATTTCAGCGCGGCCGGCGTCGGTTTTCTGATAGCTCTGGTCCAACACGGCAAAAGTCTCCTGGGCGGGAGCTTACGCGCTGCCCAGAAGACCCACCGTCGGGAAAGTGCTACTTTTTGTCCCGCAATTCGCGACGCAGGATCTTTCCGACCGGGGTCTTGGGCAGATCCGTCCGGAATTCGACGATCTTGGGGCGCTTGTAGCCCGTGAGGTTGGCCTCGCAGAAGGCGCGGACGTCGGCCTCGGTGACGTTCGGGTCCTTGCGCACCACCACCACCTTGACCGCCTCGCCCGCCTTGTCGTCCGGCACGCCCACGGCGGCGCACTCGAGCACGCCCGGCATCTGGGTGATGACGTCCTCGACCTCGTTCGGGTAGACGTTGAAGCCGCTGACCAGGATCATGTCCTTCTTGCGGTCCACGATCTTGAAGTAGCCGCGCTCGTCCATCTGGCCGACATCGCCGGTGCGGAAGAAGCCGTCGGCGGTCATGACCTTGGCCGTCTCGTCCGGGCGCTGCCAGTAGCCGGCCATCACCTGCGGGCCCTTGATGGCGATCTCGCCGGTGCCGCCGGGAGGCACCTCGTGGCCGTCATCGTCCAGCAGCTTCATCTCGGTGCCGGGCACGGGCAGGCCGATGGTGCCGGTGTAGGACTTGGAGTCCGTCGGGTTGCAGCTGGCCACCGGCGAGGTCTCCGAGAGGCCGTAGCCCTCGCAGATGGGGCAGCCGGTCTTCTCCAGCCACAGCTTGGCCGTGGCCTGCTGCACGGCCATGCCGCCGCCCACGGAGATCACCAGATGGCTCCAGTCCACCGTGCCGAAGTCCTTGTGGTTGGCCATGGCCATGAACAGCGTGTTGACCGCCGGCATGCTGTGGAAGCGGTGTTGGGACAACTCCTTGAACACGCCAGGCAGGTCACGCGGATTGGGAATCAGCACATTGCAGCCGCCCATGTGCATGGACAGCATCATGTTCGTGGTGAAGCCGAAGATGTGATAGAGCGGCAGCGCACAGATGGACACCACCTGCTCGCCCTGCGGCACCTTCGCCAGGGCCGGCAGATACCAGGCCTCGCACTGCATCACATTGGCCACGAGGTTGCGGTGCAGCAGCACGGCGCCCTTGCTGACGCCGGTGGTGCCGCCGGTGTACTGCAGCACGGCGATGTCCGAGGACGCGACCTTGGGCGTCTTGTAGCCCAGGCCGCGGCCACGGCCGAGGGTATCGTTGAAGCGCACGGCCTGGGGCAGCTCGAAGGCCGGCACCAGCTTCTTCACCTTGCGCACCACATAGTTGACGATCAGGCCCTTGGGGAAGCCCAGCATGTCGCCCATGGAGGCCAGCACCACGTGCTTGGTCGGCACGTTGTTGATGACCTGCTGCAGGGTGGCGGCGAAGTTCTCGATGATGATGATGGCGCGGGCGCCGGCATCCTTGAGCTGGTGCTCCAGCTCGCGCGGGGTGTACAGCGGATTGACGTTGACCACCACGAAGCCGGCACGCAGCACGGCGGCCACGGCCACCGGGTACTGCGGGATGTTGGGCATCATGATGGCGACGCGGTCGCCCTTCTCCAGGCCCAGGCCTTGCAGGTAGGCGGCCAGGGCGCGCGAGGCCTCGTCGATCTGGGCGAAGCTGAGGGTCCGCCCCATCAGCTTGTAGGCTGGCCGGTCCGGGTACTTCTTGAACGCCGCGTCCATCAGCTCGACCAGGGAAGCGTACTGCTCCGCATGGATCTCAGCCGGAACGCCTGCCGGATAGCTTTTCAGCCAGGGTTTCTCCATTGTTGTCTCCATATCGTGGCGCCGATTCTCCCCGAGGCGGCAGGGCGCGCGATCAGGGGATTCGATAGCGAAACTAGAGAGAAACCCCCAGATCGCACGGTCCAGGGCTGTCAAGGATCCTGGTATCAGCTGCAAAAAAGTCACAAGCCCGGCGAGACAAGGCCTTCCGGCCACGCTACTCTGCAGTCTCGGATGGTCCGGACCCGAGCAGCGCTGGCCTTAGCAGCAAGCGCGCCAGAGGTCACAGGGAGAGGAAGCGGCCAATCCGAGCAACTTGGTTCCCAGGTGGTCCTGTCCTGTGCACTGGGCAGCGCAGGACCGCCTGTAGCAGCAGGACTGAGCGATGAAGCGTTGGCATGCCGGCCTCGCCGGCCCCTTGCTTTTGTTGGCCTTGGGAGCCCTGGTCGCTGCCTGGGTCCAGTATCGCCTGGCCCAGAATCAGCGGGCGTATGTCGCACAGCGCTTTGACGCCGCCACCGAAGTGGTGCTGAGCGCACTGCAGGAGCGCATGCGCACCTACGAGTACGGCCTGCGTGGCGCGCGTGGCGCCGTCATTGCCACCGGGCCCGAGCTCATCGACCGCCCGCGATTCCGTGCCTACATGGCCTCCCGGGACCTCGCCCGCGAATTCCCGGGCGCGCGCGGCTTCGGCCTGATCCGGCGCGTGCCCGTGGGTGCTGAAGAGGCCTTCCTGGACGTTGCCCGGGCGGACGGCTGGCCGGACTTCCGGATCCGGCAGATCCAGCCGTGGGACCAGGACCGGCAGGTCATCCAGTACCTCGAACCTATCGAGGGCAACGAGGCCGCCATCGGCCTGGACATCATGTCCGAGCCCCACCGCCGCGCCGCCGGCCAGATGGCCATCGACACCGGCTCGGCCATCCTGTCGCAGCCCATCACGCTGACCCAGGCGACGGGCAAGCCCAACCAGGGCATGCTCTTCCTCCTGCCCATCTACGGCCCAGGCCTGCCGCTGAGCACCGTGACCGAGCGACGCAAGGCGGCCTACGGCCTGGTCTACAGCCCGCTGGCCATGGACGAGATCCTGCAGAATCTGGGCGCGATGCCCCAGGGCATGCTGCTGCGAGTCTCCGATGCCGCCCAGGCGCCCGGCCTGCCGCCGCTGTACATCTCCGCCCGCTTTGCCGAGGTGCCCGAGAGCGCGGCCCACATGGACCGCATCTTGTCGGTCTACGGGCGCCCCTGGCGCGTCGAGGCACGGGCCGGCGCGGACTTCCTGCCGCTCGAGGACACCCTGAGCCCCGGCGGGGCCGCCTTCCTGGTGTTGACGACCTTCGTCCTGCTGGCCTTGCTGCTTTACGTGGGCCAGTTGGCCCTGGAGCGCCGCCGCCAGGGCCAGGCGGGCCTAGGGCGGTTGGCCGCCATCGTCGAGAGCTCCAGCGACGCCATCGTAGGCACGGACCTCGACGGCCGCGTGACCAGCTGGAACCCGGCCGCCGAACGCATCTTCGGCTACAGCCCCGAGCAGGCGCTGGGTCGGCGGGTGGCCGACCTCGTCGTCCCGGACGATCTGCAGGACGAGCAGCGCCGCATCCTGGCGACCATGGGCCGCGGCGAGGTGGTGCGGCAGTTCGACACCGTCCGGCGCCGTCGCGACGGCCGCTTGATCGATGTCTCCGTGACCGTGTCCCCGGTGCGCGATGACAACGGCCAGGTCGTCGGCGCTGCCAAGACGACCCGCGACATCACCGACGAGCGGCGACACGATGCGCGCTTCAAGCTGGCCGTGGATGCCGCGGGCATCGGCATCTGGATCTGGCAGCTTGGCGACAACCAGCTCTTTTGGGACGAGCGCATGTGCGAGCTCTACGGCCTGCCGCCCGAGCAGCGCCAGCACGGCCTGTTCTACGACTACTGGCGCACCCATGTGCACCCCGAGGACATCGAGGAAGCGGAGCGCCAGCTGCAGCGTCTGGTCCGCGGCGAGGGCAGCTATGCCCCCGTCTTCCGCGTGCAGCTGGAACAGGGCGGCGTGCGCTGGATCAAGGCCGCCGCCATCCTGGAGCGTGACCGCCAGGGCCTGCCCGTGCAGGTGGTGGGCACCAACCTGGACATCAGTGCCGAGGTCGAGGCCAAGCTGCGCGTGCAGGAGCTCAATGCCGATCTGGAAAGCCTGGTGCTCAAGCGCACCGCGCAGCTGCAGGATGCGGTGGTGGCCGCCGAGCAGGCCAATCTGGCGAAGTCGGCCTTCCTGTCCAATATGAGCCACGAGATCCGCACGCCGCTCAACGCCATCCTGGGCCTGGCCTACCTGCTGCGGCAGCAGCAGCTCGTCGGCGAGGCAGGCGAGATGGCGGGCAAGATCCATGGTGCCGGCCAGGGCCTGCTGGCCATCGTCAACGATGTGCTGGACTTCAGCAAGATCGAGGCCGAGCGCCTGGAGCTGGAGCAGGCGCCCTTCCGCCTCACCGATGTGCTGGACAACCTGGCCTCCATCATGGCGCCCGTGCTGGGCGCCAAACCGGTGGAGCTGCTGATCGGCCATGCGCCGGAAGGCGCGGAGTACCTGGTGGGCGATGCCCTGCGCCTGGGCCAGGTCCTGACCAACCTGCTCAGCAATGCGCTCAAGTTCACCCACAGCGGCGAGGTGATGCTCAGCGTGCAGCGCCTGGACGAGACCGACAGCGGACCGCGCCACCTGCGCTTCAGCGTGCGCGACACCGGCATCGGCATTCCACGGGACAAGCAGGCCGTGATCTTCGAGGCCTTCAACCAGGCTGACAACTCCACCACCCGAAGCTATGGCGGCACCGGCCTGGGCCTGGCCATCAGCTCACGCCTGGTCGCCCTGATGGGAGGCGTGCTGACGGTGGACAGCGAACCTGGCCGGGGCAGCGAATTCAGTTTCGAGCTGCGCCTGCCGGCCGCCAGCACCGACCTCCCCGTTCGCACGAGAGCCGGCGCGCTGTCGGTGCTCATCGCCGATGACCATGATCTCGCCCGCCAGGTACTGCGCCAGACCGCGCAGGGCCTGGGCTGGCGCGCCCAGACCGTCGATTCCGGAGAAGCGGCCCTGGCCAGCCTGGCGCAGGCAGTGGACGGCCTCTACGACGTGCTGGTGCTGGACTGGCGCATGCCTGGCCTTGACGGACTGGAGACAGCGCGCCGCATCCGCGAGCGCCACCAGGCGTCGGGGCAGTGGCCCATCATCGTGATGGTCACCGCCTACGACCGCAACGAGCTGCGCGGCCAGGACACCGAGTCCCTGGTTGACGCCGTGCTGACCAAGCCCGTCACCGCCTCCAGCCTCTACGACGCCGTGCTCGCGGCCCAGGGGCACCGCGGCCAGATCGAGCACCAACCGGGCAGCGAAGCCGGCCAGCCCCGCCTGCAGGGCTGGCACGTGCTGGTGGTCGATGACAGCGACATCAACCGCGAGGTCGCCACCCGCATGCTCAAGCGCGAAGGAGCCACCGTGCTGGAAGCCGAGGACGGGCGGGCAGCATTGCAGCATCTGGAAGGCCACGGGCAGGTGGACGCGGTGCTGATGGACATGCAGATGCCCGTGCTCGACGGCTATGCCGCCACGCGCGCCCTGCGCCGCAATCCGCGCCATGCGGGACTGCCAGTGCTGGCCCTCAGCGCCGGCGCCTTCAAAGAGCAGCGCGAGCGGGCTCTGGCCGCCGGCGTCAATGGCTTCGTCGCCAAGCCCTACACGGCCGACGAGTTGGTCAAAGCCCTCGTCGATGTGCTGAAGACCCCGTCCTCAAGCAGCCCTGCGATCGGGACCGCCCCTCCGGATGCAGCCCCATTGCCGCTGAATCGCGCGCGCGGCCTGCAGTCCTTCGGTGACGAGAAGGCCTGGATGGCCGCCCTGCTGCGCTTCTCGGCCACCTATCGGCACAGTCCCGAAGCACTGCGGGACGACACCGAGGCCCGCGCCGCCCTTGCCCACAAGCTGCGCGGTGCCGCAGCCCTGCTGGGACTGGAGCAGCTTGCCGCGGCGGCAGCGCGGCTGGAGGCCGCCAGCACGGACCCGGACCCGGACTCGGACTCGGACCATGGCAACGGCAACGGCGACGGCGGCACAGCGGCGCTACAGGCCCTGCAGCAGGCCATCAGCCAGGCCTTCCTGCATATCGAGGAGCTGATGGCGGAAGCCGCGCCCGCCCCGCCTTCTGGCGCGCCGCAGGCGGTGCCCCGGCCCGCGCCGAACGCAAGCCCTGACCCCGGCAGCCTGCGCGAGGCCCTGGACAGCGACGACTACGACCGCTTCGCCCAGGCCCTGTCGCAATGCCAGGGCCAGTTGAACCCCGAACTGCTGGCCGCGCTGGACCGCTGCCTGGCGAGCTACGACTTCCGTGGCGCCCGACTCATCTTCGATGCCGCCAGCCGCGGCCCCGTTCTGGAAAGGGAGAGCTGAACATGGCCCAAGGCCCCATCCTGGTCGTCGATGACGAACCCATCAACCTGGACGCCATGCGCCTGGCCCTGGGCGCAGTACACAAGCTGATCTATGCCCGCGATGGCGGCAGCGCGCTGGAGGCCATTGCCAAGCACAAGCCGGCCCTGGTGCTGCTGGACATCCGCATGCCCGGCATCGACGGCTACGAGGTCTGCCGCGCCATTAAAGCCAATCCGGCGACCGAGTCCCTGCCGGTGATCTTCGTCACCAGCCTCTCGGACGTAGGCGACGAGGCTCGCGGCTTCGAGGCCGGCGCGGTGGACTTCATCGTCAAGCCCATCTCGCCCCTGGTCGTGCGGGCCCGCGTGCAGACGCACCTGTCCCTGGTGCGGCACAGCCGCCTGGAGCGCAGCCACCGCGACGCGATCTACATGCTCAGCGAGGCCGGCCACTTCAATGACAACGACACCGGCGCCCACGTCTGGCGCATGGCGGCCTATTCCGCCGAACTGGCGCGCGCCGCGGGCTGGAGCGTGGAGAGCTGTCGCCTGATCGAGCTGGCCGCGCCGCTGCATGACACCGGCAAGATCGGCGTTCCGGACCGCATCCTGGGCAAACCCGGCCCGCTGGACGAGGACGAATGGGTGCTGATGCGCCGCCATCCGCTGATCGGGCACGAGATCCTCTCCAAGAGCGCGGCACCGGTCTTCCAGATGGCGGCCGAGATCGCTCTGCATCACCACGAGCGCTGGGACGGCAGTGGCTACCCGTACGGCATCGCGGGCTCGGCCATTCCCGAGTCGGCCCGCATCGTGGCCATCGCCGATGTCTACGATGCCCTGACCATGAAGCGCGCCTACAAGGACGCCTGGGCGCCGGCGCAGGCCATGGACTGGATCGCCGAGCAGCAGGGCCGGCACTTCGACCCGCGCCTGGCCGGGCTCTTCCTGACGCTGGCGCCCAAGCTGGCAGACATCCAGCGCCGCTGGCAGCATCAGATCACGCCGCCGCCACCGCCGATGGTGGCCTGATCCGATGGTCTGAGCCGCCGCCCTCCCCGGCCCAGGGCCGCGCATCGATCAGCGCGGGACAACGGGGATGCGCAACTGCAGCTCGCAACCCGGCCGCTCGCTGCCCGGGTCCACCTCGCGCCAGCTGATCTGCGCACCGATGCGTTCGGCGCGCTTGCGCATGCCCTTGAGCCCCTGGCCCTCGCGGCGGTTGCCGCGCAGGCCCAGGCCATCGTCACTGATGCTCAGCAGCACGGCGGCGCCGTCATCCACCACGCGCGTGGCGAAGCGCACCCGCCCCGCCTGCGCGTGGTGCAGCACATTGCTCAGCGCCTCCTGCACGATGCGCACGAGATCCCGGCCCTGCGCGCCCATCAGGCGCGGCAGGTGCGGCGTGTCCTGCAGCTGCCATTCCAGCTGCAGGCCGGCCGATCGCAGGCGGTCCTGCAGACGGTGGCGGACGTTGGCCAGCAGCAGACCGAGATCGCCGTCGTCCACCGTCATCGCGTCGATGGTCAGGCGCATCTCGGCGATGCAGTCGTCCAGCAGGGCCACCAGGGTGTCGGTGTCCATGCCCTGGCGCGCGCCCAGCTTGGCCATCAGCAGCTGCGAGCCCAGGCCGTCGTGCATCTCCTGCAGCAGGCGCTCGCGCTCCTGGGCCGCCACGCGCAGCTGCTCGCTGCGCTGCAGATCCTGGTAACGGGCCTCGAGCTCGCGGCTGCGCTCAGCCAGGGCCTCCTCCAGCGCATGGCGAGAGCGAGCCTGGGCGCGCAGCGAGGCCACGAAACGCCGCTGCAGCACATAGCCCGCCATGCCCACCACAGCCGCATAGCCGGCCACGTTGATATCGACCAGCGGGAAGCTGCCTTCGTCGATCAGCGCGAAGTAGCCCACATAGGCCCAGCAGAAGAAGGCCAGG
Organism: Mitsuaria sp. WAJ17; assembly: GCF_014174515.1. Lineage (GTDB taxonomy): Bacteria > Pseudomonadota > Gammaproteobacteria > Burkholderiales > Burkholderiaceae_C > Roseateles_B. The sequence continues at coordinate 21,741 of NZ_JACJUG010000023.1, read as the reverse complement.
CCCAGGCTGGCGGCAGCCAGGCTGTGCGCGACCTGCCCGCTGCGCAGCGCGGCCCGCAGCACCACGCCCCAGGCACCGACCATCACGATGCCCCGGCTGCCCAGGGCCCACCAAGGCCAGAGGTTCTCGAAGGCGTCCCAGACCGAGCCGTGGTAGGCCGCCCAGAGGTCGAGGGGCAGGGCGATCGCCATGAAGGCCAGTGCCAGTCGCCGTCCCCAGGAGTCGCCCGGCGCGAACCACTGCACCACCAGCAGCAGCATGAGGCCGCGGGCCATGATGTCCGCGGCGTCCAGGATCATGCGCCACCAGGGCAGGGGAACGGGCGCCACGCTGAGATAGGGCAGCAGCAGCAGGGCCGCGCTGAGGGCGTAGACGCCTGTCAGGCCGTAGACCCACTCCTGGCGCAGGGCCAGCCAGACCAGCAGCAGGAAGAGCCCCAGCAGGGCCGCGCTCAGCGCCGTCAGCAGGCGGGCACTCTGCCAGAAGTCGCGCGCCTTCTGCAGCTGGCGCATCTGGGTCGCCGGGCCCATCTGTACGACGGACAGCGTGCCCATCTGCTCCCCCGTGGCACCCAGGTGCAGGGCCACGCGATGCTCGCCGGCTTCCAGCATGGCCGGCGGCACGTTGATCAGGACGCCGCTGCTGCCCAGGCGCAGCCCGCGGTACATCGGTTCCAGCTCCAGGCCCTGCTGCGAACGCGCCAGCAGCTTGCCGTCCAGGTAGAGGTTGAGGTCGGGGTTGTGCGTGAAGGCCAGCAGCCAGGGCTCATGCACAGCCTCGGCCAGCTTGAAGTCCAGCAGGTACCAGCCCGCCTCGCTGCCCTCGGTGCGCACGTCCGGCAGCTGTACGGCCTCGGCCTTCTCGGGCATCTGCTGACCGACCAGCAGGGGCGGCGAGCCCAGCTTGTCCTCCATCCACTGGCCGTCCACCAGACGCATGACCTGCGGCATGTTCAGGGGCCCCAGGCGCAGGGACAGCCAGTGCAGGCCGGCCAGGGCCAGCAAGGGCATCAGCACGCCCAGCAGCAGCGCGCGCAGGCGGCTTGTCCGCGTCACCGCGCGCGGCGGGGTGACGGGCTCAGCCATGACTCGGTTCCATCGTCGCTATTCGATCGCCTTCACCATGTCCTCAACGACCTTCTTCGCGTCGCCGAACACCATGAGCGTCTTGTCCATGTAGAAGAGCTCATTGTCCAGCCCCGCGTAGCCCGCGGCCATGGAACGCTTGTTGACGATGATGGTCTTGGCCTTGTAGGCCTCCAAAATGGGCATGCCGTAGATGGGGCTGCCCTTCTGGTGGGCGGCCGGGTTCACCACGTCGTTGGCGCCCAGGATGATGGCGACATCGGCCTGCCCGAACTCGGCGTTGATGTCCTCCATCTCGAAGACCTGGTCATAGGGCACCTCGGCCTCGGCCAGCAGCACGTTCATATGGCCGGGCATGCGGCCCGCCACCGGGTGGATGGCGTATTTGACGCTGACACCCTTCTCCGTGAGCTTGGCCGCCAGCTCCTTCACCGCGTGCTGGGCGCGGGCCACAGCCAGGCCATAGCCGGGGACGATGATGACGCTCTCGGCATTGCCCATGATGAAGGCGGCGTCGTCTGCGCTGCCGCTCTTGACCGAACGCTGCACCGCGCCGCCTGCTGCCGCAGCCGAGGCATCGCCGCCGAAGCCTCCCAGGATCACGTTGAAGAAGGAGCGGTTCATCGCCTTGCACATGATGTAGCTCAGGATGGCCCCCGAGCTGCCCACCAGCGAACCGGCGATGATCAGCATGCTGTTGTTGAGCGAGAAGCCGATGCCCGCGGCGGCCCAGCCCGAGTAGCTGTTGAGCATGGACACCACCACCGGCATGTCCGCCCCGCCGATGGGAATGATCAGCAGCACGCCCAGCACGAAGCCCAGGGCCAGCACCAGGCCGAAGTCCATCCAGCTCTGGGAATGCCAGAAGCCGAAGATGAAGAACAGCGAGGCCAGGCCCAGGACCAGGTTGAGCCAATGCTGGCCGGGGAAGGTCACCGGCGCGCCCTGGAAGAGCCGGAACTTGTACTTGCCGCTGAGCTTGCCGAAGGCAATCACGGAGCCGCTGAAGGTAATGGCGCCGATGAAGGCCCCCAGGCCCAGCTCGATGCGATTGCCGCCGGGGATGCGCCCCGCAGCGTCGGCGATGCTGAAGGCCGCCGGCTCCAGCACGGCCGCCGCGGCGATGCACACCGCGGCCAGGCCGATCATGCTGTGCATGAAGGCCACGAGCTCGGGCATCTTGGTCATCTCGACCCGCTGCGCCATGAAGGCGCCCGTGCCGCCGCCGATCAGCAGGCCCACCAGCACGTAGCTGAGCCCGAAGGCATCGCCGTTGGCCAGCTTGACGATGAGGGCCGCCGTCGTGCCCGCGGCGATGGCCATGCCCACCATGCCGAAGACATTGCCACGGATGGAGGTGGTCGGATGGGAGAGGCCCTTCAAGGCCTGGATGAAGCAGACGCTGGCCAGCAGGTACAGCAGTGTGACGAGGTTCATGCTCATGCCTGGCCCTCCTTCACCGCAGGCGCCTTGCGCTCCTTCTTGACTGCGGCCGCTTCGCTTGACTGGCCCACGGGCAAGTTAGCCGGCGTCGAAAAAACGCTGGAATGGCTCATCACTTGGCCTCCTTCTTGGCGGGCGATTTTTTCTTGAACATCTCCAGCATCCTTCGCGTCACCAGGAAGCCGCCGAAGACATTGACCGCCGCCAGCGCCACGGCCAGGGTGCCCAGCACCTTGCCCATGTCCGTGGTGGTCAGCGCCGCGGCCAGCATGGCCCCAACGATGACGATGGCCGAGATGGCGTTGGTGACGGCCATCAGCGGCGTGTGCAGGGCCGGCGTGACGGTCCAGACCACGTGGTAGCCCACATAGATGGCCAGCACGAAGATGATGAGGTTGATGATGGTGTGGTCGATGGCTTCCATGGCCTCGGCTCCTTCCGGATCAGTTGCGTTTGACCTGGCCGTCCTGCGCGACAAGGCAGGCCGTGACGATGTCGTCGTCCGCCGGGATCTGGAACCCGGCCTCCTTGGTGCAGACCAGCTTGAGGAAGTCCAGCACGTTGCGGGCATAGAGCGCCGAGGCATCGGCCGCGACCAGGGAGGGCAGATTGGTCTCGCCCACGAGCGTGACGCCATGCTTGACCACGGTCTGCCCGGGCTCGGTCAGCGGGCAGTTGCCGCCGGCCGGTGCCGCGAGGTCCACGATCACCGAGCCGGCCTTCATGGACTTGACCATGTCCTCGCTCACGAGCACGGGCGCGGCGCGGCCGGGGATCAGGGCCGTGGTGATGACCACGTCAGCCTGCGCCACGCGCTTGGCCACCTCCAGCTTCTGGCGCTCCAACCAGCTCGCTGGCATGGGGCGGGCATAGCCGCCCACGCCTTCAGCCGCTTCCTTCTCCTCGGCGGTCTCATAGGGCACGTCGATGAACTTGGCGCCCAGGGATTCGACCTGCTCCTTCACCGAGGGCCGCACGTCGGAGGCCTCGATCACCGCGCCCAGGCGCTTGGCCGTGGCGATGGCCTGCAGGCCCGCCACGCCCACGCCCAGCACCACCACGCGCGCGGCCTTGACCGTGCCGGCCGCCGTCATGAGCATGGGGAAGAAGCGCTGGTAGCGGTCCGCCGCGATCATTACCGCCTTGTAGCCCGCCACATTGGCCTGGCTGGAGAGCACGTCCATGCTCTGGGCCCGCGTGGTGCGCGGCGCAGCTTCCAGGGCGAAGGCGGTGAGGCGGGCGTCCGCAAGGCGCTGCAGGCCCTCGCGATCGAAGGGGTTGAGCATGCCCACCAGCACAGTGCCCGGCTTGACCAGGGCCAGCTCATCGGGGCCGGGCGCGCGCACCTTGAGCAGCATGTCGGCCGAGAAGGCCTGCTCGCGCGAGACCAGCTCCGCGCCGGCCGCGGCATAGGCCTCATCCGTCACGCTGGCTCGCAGGCCGGCGCCCCGCTGCACCTGCACACGATGGCCCTGGGCCACCAGCTTCTTCACGGTCTCCGGCGTGGCCGCGACACGGGACTCCCCCGCCGCGGTTTCCTGCGGCACTGCTATCAGCATCGGACTTCTCCTGTGGGAACGCGAGGCCGGCCACCCAGGGGGCGCCCGACCTGCGGATCGGGAACGGGATCTGCAAGACTTGCGGCGAGCTTACATGGGCTTCATGACGCGCCAAGCCGGCCGCGAGCGCGGGTTTGCCCCAGGATGCCCCCCGCCGCCGCCACGCGAGCCGGTCCTCCCCCATGGACCGGCGCCGGACCGGGCCTGGAGAGCTCTCCCTTTCGCGAGACGCAAAGCCGGGCTTGCTGCGGCTTCCGCACCACAATGCAGGGATGAACACCCCAGCACCTCCCCTGCGTTTCAAGCCCAGCGTCACCGTCGCGGCCCTGATTGAGCGCCAGGGCCGCTACCTGATGGTCGAGGAGAGGACCCCCGAGGGCCTGCGCATCAACCAGCCCGCGGGCCACCTGGAGCAGGGAGAGTCGCCACTGGAGGCGGTCGTGCGCGAGGTGCGCGAGGAGACCGCCCACGCCTTCACGCCGCAATCGCTGCTGGGTCTCTACATGGCCCGCTTCCAGCGCCCCGCCACCGGCGAGGACGTCACCTACCTGCGCGTGGCCTACAACGGCGTGGTGGGCGAGCCGTTGCCCGGCCTGGCCCTGGATGAAGGCATCCTGCGCTGGCTGTGGCTGAGTCCCAGGGAGATCGCCCAGGCAGAGCGCGAGGGACGCACGCGATCGGCCCTGGTCTGGCAGTGCGTGCAGGACCACCTGCGCGGCCAGCGCCATCCGCTGGACCTGATCCACTGCGCCGACAGCCTCTGGCAGCCCGATCGTTATGCAGCGGCCGGGCCCATCCGGCCCTGAATAGGCCCGTCCGCTCATTGCTTGACATAAGTCAAGACGCGGATGCGACATATCCGGACGCCCTGCGCAGCAATGCACAGGCGACGCGCAGGCCCGGTGCTAGCATCGTCGCGACCCTCCACCCCGGCTCTGGTGCGCAGGCGGCCTGCCGCTTCGCTCACCTGGCCCCGCCGCCTTGCAAGTCATCGAACGACTCGACCGCAGCCACCGGGCCGACCTGCGCAAACTCCTCCCGCGCATCGGGTTGCTGCTGGCCGGACTGATCGCCTGCTGGGCCCTGCCGGTGCCGCCCTCGCTGCGCGGCCTGGCCTCGCATGCGCCGCTGCATGCGCTGCTGGAGACTCTCTCCATCGTCGTCGCCGGCCTGATCTTCAGCCTGGCCTGGGGCAGCCGCCTGGGCCAGGTGCCGGGCAATGTCTGCGTGCTGGCCTGTGCCTTCGCCGGGGTCGGCCTGCTGGACTTCTCACACCTGATGTCCTACGCGGGCATGCCGGACTACGTGACGCCCTCGGGCCCGGAGAAGGCCATCAACTTCTGGCTGGCGGCCCGCCTGCTGGCCTGCCTGAGCCTGATGTGGATGGTGGCGGCGCCCTGGCAGACCGCCCTGCAGCGCAGAAGCCGCCATGCCCTGCTGCTGGGCATCGCGGCCCTGGTGATCCTGGTCCACTGGGCCGTGCTGATGCACCCGGACAGCCTTCCGCGCACCTTCGTGCCCGGGCAAGGCCTGACCCCGCTGAAGGTGTCCGCCGAGTACGTTCTGGTGGGCTTGCTGATGCTGACGGCCCTGCTGCTGCTGCGGCGCATGCGCGAGCCCACGCCCTTCAATGCCGCAGCGCTGCTGGGCGCCGTGCTGTGCATGGCCATGAGCGAGCTCTTCTTCACGCTCTATGCCAGCGTGACCGACGTGCTCAATCTCGCCGGCCATGTCTACAAGGTGATCGGCTACCTGTTCCTGCACCAGGCGGTGTTCATGGAGGCCGTGCAGCGCCCCTACAGGGAGCTGGAGCAGGTCAAGGAAAAGCTGCAGGCCACGCTAAGGACAGTGCCCGACCTGGTCTTCGAGCTCGATATCGACGGCCGCTACCTCAGCTACCACTCCCCGCCCAGCGAGCTGCTGGCAGCGCCGCCCAGCCACTTCATCGGCCGGTGCGTGACGGAGGTCCTGGCGCCCGAGGCGGCAGCCACGGTGCTGCAGACCCTCCACGAGGCGCTGGAGCATGGCACCTCCAGCGGCCGGCGCATCGTGCTGGACCTGCCCGTGGGCCGGCACCACTTCGAGCTGCATGCCACGCGCTGCCAGCACGAGGCCGGGGCGAAGCCCCGCCTGATCGTGCTCTCGCGCAACATCACCCAGGAGGTGAGCGCCCGCGATGCCCTGCTCGATGCCGCGCAGCAGACCCAGGCCATCCTGAACAACGTGATCGACGGCATCATCACCATCGACCGCCAGGGCATCGCCCAGACCTTCAACCGCTCCGCCAGCAAGATCTTCGGCTACGAGGCCAGCGAGGTGCTAGGGCGCAACATCAAGATGCTGATGCCCCCGCCCTATGCCGAGGAGCACGACGGCTACCTGGACCACTACGCACGCACCGGCGTGCGCCAGGTCATCGGTCGCGGCCGCGAGGTCGAGGGCCTGCGCAAGAACGGCGAGCGCTTCCCCATGAGCCTGGCCGTCAACGAGATCGAACGCGAGGGCGAGCGCATCTACATCGGCATGGTGCGCGACATCACCCAGCGCCGCGCCGCCGAGGCCGAGATCCAGCGCCTGGCCTTCTTCGACCAACTGACCGATCTGCCCAACCGCCGCCTGCTGCTGGACCGGCTGGAGCGCGCCGTGCTCAGCGCGGCACGACGCAGCCAGCTCGGCGCCCTGCTCTTCATCGACCTCGACGAATTCAAGCTGCTCAACGACACCTGGGGCCATGACTTCGGCGACCGCGTGCTCGTGCAGGTGGCGCGCCGGCTCAGCGGCGCAGTGCGCGAGGGCGACACCGTGGCGCGCCTGGGCGGCGACGAGTTCGTGATCATGCTGGAGAGCCTGGGCGAGACCCGCGAGGCCGCAGCCGCACACGCCGAGACGGTCGCGCGAAAGATCCTGCTGAGCTTCGAAAAACCCTTCCAGCTGCTGGAGCGCGAGCAGCACAGCAGCCCCAGCATCGGCATCACGCTTTTCGGCGACAACCTGCTGGGCGCCAGCGAGCTGATGGCGCATGCCGACACGGCGATGTACCAGGCCAAGGCCCAGGGCAAGAACACCTTCCGCTTCTTCGACGCCGAGCTGCAGTCCGTGCTGGCCACGCGCGCGGCCCTGGAGGCGGACCTGCGCCAGTCCATCGCGCGGCGCCAGCTGCTGCTGCATTTCCAGCCCCAGGTCGATGAACAGGGCCGCATCCTCGGGGCCGAGGCGCTGCTGCGCTGGCAGCATCCGCAGCGCGGCCTGGTGCCGCCGAGCGTCTTCATTCCCGCCGCCGAGCAGTGCGGCTTCGTGCTGGAGCTGGGCCAGTGGGTGCTGGACGCCGCCTGCCGCACCCTGGCCTCCTGGGCGCAGCACCCGGCCTGCAACGCGCTGAAGCTGTCCGTCAACGTCAGCGCGCTGCAGCTGCGGGACACCCATTTCGTGGACGGCGTGCTGGGCACCCTGCGGCGCCACGGGGCCGATCCGCGCCGACTGCGGCTGGAGCTCACCGAGTCCCTGCTGGCCGAGAACGTCGAGGACACCATCGCCAAGATGAGCGCGCTGGGCGCGGTCGGCGTGGGCTTCTCGCTGGACGACTTCGGCACCGGCTACTCCTCGCTGAACTACCTGCGCCGGCTGCCGCTGGCCGAGCTCAAGATCGACCGCAGCTTCGTCAGCGACATGCTGCTCGACTCCAACGGCGCCGTGATCGCCCGCACCATCGTGGCCCTGGGCCAGACCTTCGGCCTGCAGGTGATCGCCGAAGGCGTGGAGACGCACGAGCAGCGCGACGCCCTGCTGAAGATGGGCTGCCACCGCTTCCAGGGCTTCCTCTTCAGCCGCCCGGTGGACCAGGCCAGCTTCGAGCGCCTGCCGCAGTCGCTGGCCGCCGTCCCGGGCTGACCGCAGGCCCAGCATTGCCCCGCCCCCATGCAGCCGCGCCGGCATTTGGGACAATCGGGGCATGAGTTCGTCCCTGCCCCCCACGTCTCCCTCGTCCGCCCGACAGCGCATCGTCATCGGTCTGTCCGGCGGCGTCGATTCCGCCGTCTCCGCCTACCTGCTGAAGAAGGCCGGCCACGAGGTGATCGGCATCTTCATGAAGAACTGGGAAGACGACGACGACAGCGAGTACTGCTCCTCGCGCCAGGACTTCCTGGACGCCGCCTCGGTGGCCGATGTCATCGGCATCGAGATCGAGCACGTCAACTTCGCCGCCGACTACAAGGACCGCGTCTTCGCCGCCTTCCTGCGCGAGTACCAGGCCGGCCGCACGCCCAATCCCGACGTGCTGTGCAATGCCGAGATCAAGTTCAAGGCCTTCCTGGACCACGCCATGGCGCGCGGTGCCGAGAAGATCGCCACGGGGCACTACGCGCGGGTGCGCCAGGTCGGCGAGCACGTGCAGCTCCTGAAGGGGCTGGACCCGCTGAAGGACCAGAGCTACTTCCTGCACCGGCTGCAACAGCACCAACTGGCCAAGACCCTGTTCCCAGTGGGCGAGCTGCCCAAGACCGAGGTGCGCCGCATCGCCGAGGAGATCGGCCTGCCCAATGCGAAGAAGAAGGACTCCACCGGCATCTGCTTCATCGGCGAACGACCCTTCCGCGAGTTCCTCAACCGCTACCTCTCCCACCAGCCCGGCCCCATCAAGGACGAGCGCGGCCGCAAGCTGGGCGAGCACGTGGGCCTGTCCTTCTACACGCTGGGCCAGCGCCAGGGTCTGGGCATCGGCGGCATCAAGGAGAAGGGCGCGCCGCGCGGCGGCGGCGAGCATGCGCCCTGGTTCGTCGCCCGCAAGGACCTGGACAGCAACACCCTCGTGGTGGTGCAGGGCCATGACCACCCGCTGCTGCAGTACCGCAGCCTCATCGCCGACGACCTCTCCTGGTGCGGCCCCGCGCCAGCCTTCGGAGGCTTTGGCGCCAAGACGCGCTACCGCCAGGCCGATGCGCCCTGCGCCTTCACACCCGAGCATCCGGGCACCGGCCAGTTCCGCCTGGACTTCCCGCAGGCGCAGTGGGCGGTGACGCCGGGCCAGAGCGCGGTGCTCTACGATGGCGAGGTCTGCCTGGGCGGCGGCGTGATCGCCGAAGCCATCCCCTGATCCCTGATCGGTGAATGCCCGGGCCATGACGCCCGGCACGTGATCAAAGCCAGGCGCTGTGGCACGCTGGCGACTCCTCACGCCGCCATCTTGAACTTCGACCGCTTCCTCGCCCGCATCGCACGCCCCTCGGTGGTGCTGCGCATCGCCACCCTGGCCTACTTCCTGATGGAGTTCGGCAGCCTGGTGACGGCCCTGCGTGGCGGCAACTCCGAACCCTACGACGGCCTGCTGGCCCAGCTCTACCGCCGCAGCCTGGGCAATCCGCAGGACCCAGTGCTGGTGATCGCGTGCTTCCTGCTCTTCTGCGCCTTCATCTATCTCTTCTGGCAGGCGGCACAGGAGAGCAGCCTGGACCGGCCGCGCCCGCGCGCCCTGCAGCGCATCGTCGCGCTGGATCTGCTGGCCTGGTGCATCACCCCGGCCCTCCCCTTTCTGGTGACGGTGCTGGCCTCAGTGCGGCTGCGCTTGCGCGCGGCCTTCTTCTTCGCGGTAAGCCAGGTCGTGATCCGCCTGCTGCTCTACGCGCTGCTGCCCTCCGAGACCGAATGGCAGGAGCAGCGCCAGCCCAATGCCTCGATGTGGGCCCTGCTGATGGCCCAGTTGGGCGCCTTCGTGGGCCTCTATGCCATGGCCTTCGGCATCGGCCGCCTGCTGGCCAACGAGGTCGACAAGCGCCGCTGGCTGCAGGTCATGCTGGCCGAGAAGACCTCGGGCGAGGCCCTGCAGGCCGAGCAACTGCGCTACGCCGAACGCATGATGATGGCCCGCGAGCTGCACGACGTGATGGGCCACCACCTGACCGCGCTGAACCTGCAGCTGCAGCTCTCAGAGGCCCTGCTCAAGCGACAGGACCCCGACGGCGCCTCGCAGGCCGTGGCGCGCGCCCGAGAAGGCGCCGCCCACCTGCTGGCCGACGTGCGCGCCGCCGTCTCGGCCGAGCGCGCCAGCAACCGCATCGACCTGCGCGAGGCCCTGCAGGCGCTCGCCAAGGGCATTGCCAGCACCGACATCAGCCTGGAGCTGGACGAGGTCGCGCAAGACCTGAGCCCGCGCACCGCCCATGCCCTGCTGCGTTGCGTGCAGGAGGCCGTCACCAACAGCGTGCGCCACGGCCGGGCCCAGCACATCGGCATCCGCCTGAGCTGCCTGGGCGAAGGCGACGCGGCCGAAGTCTGCGTCACCGTGGAGGACGACGGCCCCGGCGCGCCGAAGCTGCGCGAGGGCAATGGCCTCAAGGGCATGCAGGAACGCATGGCCGAGCTGGGAGGGCGCTTCAAGATCCTGAAAAACGGCCCCGGATTCATGATCGAATGGCGGGTGCCACGCAAGAGCTGAGCCCCGGGAATCACGACGAGAGGAGAAATCCATGAGCGAGAAGATCAAGGTCCTGCTGGTGGAAGACCAGCAACTGGTGCGCGAGGGCCTCAAGGGTCTGCTGGCCCTGCATGAGGAGGTGCTGCTGATCGGCGAGGCCGCCGACGGTGCCGAGGCACTGGAGAAGTTGGCCGAGGACCAGCCCGATGTCATCCTCTCCGACATGCGCATGCCGCGCCTGGACGGCACCGGTCTGATCCGCGCCCTGGCGGCCCGCGCGTGGAAGATCCCCGTGGTGCTGCTGACCACCTTCGACGACGCCGAGGCCTTCGACGAGGCCGTGCGCGCTGGCGCCAAGGGCTTCCTGCTCAAGGCCATCAGCCCCGACACCCTGGTCCAGGCTCTCAAGGATGTGGCCGCCGGCGGCACGGCCCTGCGCCCCTCGCTCACCGAGCGCATGGAGCGCCCCAGTGTCGAGCGCGCCTTCAGCGCCACGCCCCAACCGGATCCGCTCTCGCCCAAGGAGCTGCAGGTGCTGCGCCTGGTGGCCAGCGGCCGCAGCAACACCGAGATCGCCGCCCTGCTGGGCAATAGCGAGGGCGTGATCAAGAACCACTGCTCGGCCGTGTTCTCCAAGATGGGCGTGCGCGACCGCACTCAGGCCGTGCTGCGGGCGATCGACCTGGGCTGGATCTGAGGATCAGCGAGGCAGGGCCGCCCGGCCCTGCCGCTCAGAAGCGCCGGGCAGGTGCCGCCAGGTGCAGCACCCAGAACCGTTCATAGCGCCCCGAGGCGCTGACGCAGGCCAGGCCCAGCTCTTCGAAGTCCGCGCGCATGAGGTTGGCGCAGTGCTCCTCGCTGGCGGTCCAGAGGCTGAAGGCCTCGTCCAGGCCCAGGGGGCCCGCGGCCAGGTTCTCACCGACGGCGCGCAGCACATAGCCGGTGTCACGCACGCGCTCCCTCAGTGTGGGGCTGCTCAGCCCCTGGTGGCTCAGCTCGCCGCGGGCCGCCAGCTCGGCCGCGAAGCGCCGGGCCGAGGTCTGCAGGGCCCCGCTCCAGCGCAGCGGGCGGGCGGCCTCGAAGGCCCGGGCGCCACAGTGGCGTGCCTCCTGGCGCAAGGCATTGGCCAGGGCCAGGGCCTGCTCTACATCGGGGTCGCAGCCCGGGGGCTGCCGCGGCGCCTCCTGTGCCGTCGCGGCCGTGGCCAGGCCGGCCAGCAGGCCGGCCCGCAGAAGCTGCAGGAAAGTCGTGCGTCTCATGGCACGCCATCTTAGGGCCAGGGCCGGCCTGCGGTCTGCAGGCGCCGGGACAGCCAGCGCCTCAGCACCTGACGCAGCTGCTCGCAGGGGCCGGTGAAGGCGGCCGACAGGATCAGGCTCAGGACCGCCACGCCACCCCATGCCAGCAAGGGCCAGACCGTCGTCAGCGCAGCGAAGAACTGCAGCAGCGGGTAGTGAAAGAGGTAGATGGGGAAGGTGGCCCGGGACAGCCGCGCCGCCCAGCGCGCCAGTGCGGCGGGTGCCTGGCGCCCGCGCAGCCAGGCCGACATGCCGGCCACATGCGCGGCCACGCCCAGGGCGATGAGGTTGTCCGAGATGAAGGCGTCCGAATTCCCTATCAGCTGCGACAGCGGCTGCGACAGCAGGTCCATCAGGCGCCAGGTGATGAACCGGTTGCCCACCTTGCCCACCGCCAGCGCCAGCGCCCAGGCGAGGCCGATGGCCGCCAGGAGCGCCCCCTCGGAGGCGCCCATCGCCTGCACCCGCCGGCTGCGATGGACCCACACGCCCAGCCACCAGGCCGGCAGCAGCAGCAACAGGCGTGGACCGATCAGCAGCGCGCAGGCCAGGGTCAGCGGCCAGCGCCAGCGCGCCGGCGAAAAACTGAGCACGCCGAAGAGCAGGTAGTAGCCAGCCTCGTAGGACAGGGACCAAAGGGGGATATTGCTGCCCGCCGCCCACCCCTCGATCCAGAATTCGTTGACGAAGAGGACCGAGGCCAGCACCCGGCCCCACCCGCCTGGCTGGGTGTCGTGAAGCGTGGGCTGCAGCGGGCGCCCCCAGGCATCCAGCAGCAGGGTCAGGGCGATCGCCGGCAGAGCGACTGACCACAGCCGACTCAGGCGCTGGACCGCGTAGCGCCGCCAGTCGAGGTCCTTGTGCTCGTGGTTGTAGGCGATCACGTAGCCGGACAGCACGAAGAACACCACCACCGCCTCATGCCCGTAGCCCGCCAGGCCCTGCAGCCAGCGACCGTGAAAACGCGCATACGACGCGTGGTGGACGAAGACCAGCAGGGCCGCTGCCAGACGCAGCAGGTCCAGGTGGATCGAGAAGGCCGGGGACATCAGTAAGCCCTGGAGGCACGAGGCCGTGGCGATGGATCAGGCTGCACTGTAGCGACGCCGGCTCAGCACCTCGCCCTGCCCTCCTCGGCGGGGTGACTGGGCGGCCAGCGGCGTCACGCCCAGGCTGCGCCTGGGACAGCGGCCTGCTGCCATCCTGTTTTTCCTTTACGGGCTTTCACCACCCCGCAACTTGGTGTCACTAGGGCTTACAGCATCCCCACTTCGAAGGACAGGTCGTGAGAATCCGCACGGTCTGGACAGCCCCGGCCGAGCAGTTTTGAGCGCCGCACGCACCCCAGTCCATCTCGAGTCCGTATTTGGAGGGTCTTTCACATGCGCAAGCAACTTCTTTCGGTCCTGGCCCTGTCGGCCGCCATGGCCAGCGCCCAGGCCAGCACGCTGCTGTCCGAGGGCTTTGACAATGTCGGCGGCCTGGCTGCCCAGGGTTGGGTGTTCACCAACAAGAGCACGAACCCTGGCAGCAACTGGCTGCAGGGAGCCGACGGCGTCTTCGCTCCGCAGGCAGGTGGCCCGACCAGCTACGCGACGGCCACGTACAACAGCGCCAAGCCGGCTGGCGGCGCCATCGAGAACTGGCTGATCACCAAGACCTTCTCGCTGTCCCAGTCCTTCCAGCTGAGCTTCTACGCCAATGCCATGGCCGATGGTTTCATCGATCAACTGGACGTGATGCTGAGCACCAATGGCAGTTCCAGCGCCACCAGCGGCTTCACGCACCTGCTGGTGTCCATCAACCCGGCTGGCGACGTCAATGGCGCCCCCTTTGGCTGGACCCGCTACACCGCCACCTTCGACGGCCTGGGCGGCAGCGCCTCGGGCCGCCTGGCCTTTGTCTACAAGGGTAGCTACGACACGGCCGATGCCATCGCCCTCGACACGCTTGACGTCAGCACCGTCCCCGAACCCGCCAGCTACGCCCTGATCGCCCTGGGCCTGGTGGGTGCCGCCGTGGCCCAGCGTCGTCGCAAGGCCTGAGTCCCCACAAGAGGAGAACACACCATGAAGAGCCAATCCCTGATCGCTCTCGCCAGCGGCCTGCTGCTCAGCGGCGCCGCCCTGGCCTGCACCAACTGCGACGAGCACGCCAAGGCTGAAGCCAAGGCGGCCGCCAGCACCAGCGTCACCGAAGGCGCCGACGGCATGATCGCCGTGCGCGACGCCGTGACCGGCGAGCTGCGCGCCCCGACCGCCGACGAGCTGGCCGCGCTGCAGGCCAAGGCCCAGGCCGCCAAGTCCTCGCGCCTGCGTGCCCTGTCCGTGGCCCCCGTCCAGGCCGAGCGCATGAACTCGCGCGGCGCCTACGGCTTCCGTCCCGGCCCCGAGAACGTCAGCTACTCCGTCGTGACCCGCAATGCCGACGGCAGCCTGTCCAGCACCTGCGTGCAGGGCCAGGACCAGGCCGAGGCCATCGTCAAGGGCCAAGTGGCCAAGTCCGCCAACAAGGAGTGAATCCCGTCATGAGCAAGCACTTCATCAAGCCGCTGGCGGCTTCCCTGCTGCTGGCCTTCGGTGCCGCCCAGGCCGCCACCATCCAGATCCAGAACCGTGATCCCGTCGGCGTGGGCTTCAACGACCCCACGCCCGTCGCCCCCGTGGGCGGCAACCCCGGCACCACGCTGGGCGAGCAGCGCTGGAACGTCTACCGCTACGTCGCCGACATCTGGGAAAAGCAGCTGAGCAGCGACGTGGTCATCACCGTCAGCGCTGGCTGGGAACCCCTGACCTGCTCGGCCGGCTCGGCCGTGCTGGGCAGCGCCAGCGCCTGGAACATCTGGCGCGACTTCGCCGGTGCCCCCAAGGCCAACACCTGGTATCCGCAGGCCCTGGCCAACAAGATCTCGGGCGTCAACCAGTCCGAAGGCCAGCCCGATGACGGCAGCGGCTACGGCAACGTCGATATCAAGACCCAGTTCAACATCAACCTGGGCAAGCCCGACTGCCTGAGCGGTTCCGGCTTCTACCTGGGCCTGGACGGCAATACCGGCGGCAAGATCAACTTCGTCGCCACGCTGCTGCACGAGCTGGGCCACGGCCTGGGCTTCGCCACCTTCACCCGCGGCAACACCGGCTCCCAGCTGATGGGTTACCCCTCGGCCTGGGACCACTACCTGCTGGACAACGTGACCGGCAAGCTGTGGACGCAGATGACGAACGCCGAGCGCGTCACCTCCGCCACCAACGGCCGCCGCCTGGTGTGGAACGGTACCGACGTCAAGTCCAAGGTGCCTGAAGTCCTGGCCCTGGGCACGCCCTCCGCCAAGATCACCGCGCCGTCCAGCCTGTCGCGCGCCCTGGCCATCGGCACCGCCGCCTTCGGCCCGCAGATCACGGCCACCGGCCTGAGCGCCGAAGTGATGCCCGTGGTCGATCAGGCCGACGGTGTCACCGGTCTGGCCTGCAATCCGCTGAGCGCAGCCAACAAGCTGGCAGTGGCCGGCAAGATCGCCCTGGTGGATCGCGGCACCTGCTCCTTCACCGTGAAGGTCAAGAACGCCCAGCTGGCTGGCGCCAAGGCCGTGCTGGTGGTGGACAACGCAGCCGACAACCCGCCCCCGGGCCTGGGCGGTGCCGACGACACCATCACCATCCCCTCCGCCCGCATCAGCAAGGTGGACGGCCTGGCCCTGAAGGACGCGATGAAGGCCCGCACCCGCACGCGCTCCGGCCTGTACATCACCCTGAGTCTGGACATGAGCCAGTACGCCGGCGCCGACCTGATGGGTCGCCCCTACCTCTACACGCCCAATCCCTTCGCCCCGGGTTCCTCGGTGTCCCATTACGACACCAGCGCTTTCCCTAACCAGCTGATGGAGCCCTTCATCAGCGCCGACCTGACGACCATCCTGCAGTCGCCGAAGGACCTGACCTTCCACCTGCTGCGCGATATCGGTTGGTAAGCCGCACGCTGCGGCACCGCCCGGTGCCGGCAGCTTTCAAGGCGCGAGATCCTTCGGGGCTCGCGCCTTTTTCATGGCGTCACTGCCAGGCGACCTGCAGCTGTCCCAGCGTCCGCCAGCGGTGGTGGCTGCCCAACGTGCCGTCGCCGTGCTTCGAGTAGTAGCGGAAGCGGATATAGGCCTGCGCATCCGCATCGAACTCGCGGCGCTGCGCGTCAAGGATGAGCCAGCGCCCGTCCACCCACAGCTCTGCCCAGTCGTGGTAGTCGCCAGGCTTCACGATGGCGTCGTGATCCAGCACGTAGCCCCCCACCGTCCGGGCCGGCAGACCTGCGGCCCGGGCCAGCGCCGTCGCCAGATGGGCGAACTCGGTGCAATCGCCCTGGCGCATGCGCAGGGCCTGAAGAGCGCCCTTGTCGCTCGGGCTGTAGGCCGTGTAGCGGATGTGCGCGAGCAGCCATTCAAAGATGGATCGGGCAGTATCAAGACCTGACCCCAGCTTCAGTTCGGCCGCAAGCTCGGTGATGGGAGCCTCGCCCAGGTCCAGGTAGGGCCCGGGCCCCTGCCAGTTGTCGCAGCCCCTGCCCGAGGCGGGCTTCATCGACGGCAGCAGTGCCACGCGCATATCGACATGGACCCTGACACGCTGGTTCGGGGCGACTTCCGACAAGCTGATCAGCGCGGTGTTCTGACCCAGGCAGTCCGGATTCCAGCGCAGTGGATGTGAACCTTGCGCAGAAACCAGCTGCTGCCCGCCTGGCAGCGACGCCGGCAGGGCGCAGGCGAATTCTTCATTCCTGAGCCACTGGCTACCGGGATTGAACAGCTCCCAGACAAAGCGGAGTCGCCGCAGCGGCACTTCACCGGCCGATGCCAGAGTGGGTAGCGCAGCAGCGAGGCCGGCCGTCAGACCCCGCAGGGCGGCGCGCCGCCTCACAGGCCGCAGCCCAGGCGCTTGGGCCCCAGTCTTTGCAGGCCGTCCAGGCGAGCGGCCTGCCGGGCGGCCGCGGCCAACGCGGCCTCGCCCCCGGTGTAGATCAAGCCCAGGCGCCCGCCCTGGCCCGCCTGCAGCACATCGAGCTGCGCCTGAGCGCTATCGCGGTCCGAGGCCACGATGAATCGGGAGCGCACGCGATCGGGCTGAGCCCCGGCCGCCCTGCCGCCCTGGCGTCTTGGGCCGGACGCAGCCCCAGCCACAACGCCTGCCGTCGCCAGGGGCTCTGCATCGGGATAGCGGCGGCGCAGGCCAACCATCTCTGGGCTGAAGTACAGACGCTGCCGGGGATCCTGCATCTCCAGCAGGAACTCCTCCGGGGTCAGGTCTTGCGCTTCGCGCAGGTCCAGGGGCAGGCCGGACCAGCCCATGCCCTGCTGCACCCAGGCGATGACGCCTCCGTCAGCGACAGCCACCTTGCGGTAGCCTTGCGCCCGCAGGGCGAAGCACAGGTCCACCAGCTCCGGTTCGCCCTTGCCACGGCCCAGGAGGAGCACGGACTTCGCGCGCCAGTAGGGCTTGGACAGCAGGGCTTCCGGGCTGACACTTATCGCGCCGGCGGCATGCCCTCGCTCGAACTCCGCAGGGAGGCGGACATCCGCCAGCATGAGTTCGCCGCCGAACCGGGACAGCTCGGCCACGTCGATCAGGCAATCCTCCTGCTTCAGCGGCCGTGCCCTTACCTGCGGTCGTTCAGCCTTGGACGAAGCCTCTACAGGCGGCTTGGGACAGGCCCCCGTGGCCTGGGGAATGCCGGCCAGCACGTCGAGCCCGGTCATGTCCATCGCGCCTGCCGCCCTGGTCAGAAGCAGGAAGGCCGTGGCAAGGCCTGCCCCACGAGAAGTCATCCACCGTCCCTGCATATGAAGTTTCCCTGCTATCGAGAGAGTTGCACCGCCGAGGCACCAGGCGCCACCGCCGATGCCGCCGCAGCCAGCACTGGCACGCCAAACACCCATTGCGCATAGCGCTGCTTGCCGGCCAGCGCGGCATCGTCGGGCTCGAAGTTGTCCTGCTTGATCGGACGCTGGTTGGAGAGGGAATGCACCCCAGCCACGAAGGCGCCCGCGCGCACCAGCCCCCATTCGGCCTTGCCAGTCATGGGATCCACGTAGATGCGGCGCAGATGCCGCCGCAGCTGGCCCGTCCTGCGATCCGCCAGCAGCGCGTCAAGGGACTGCGGCAGCTCCCTGGCCTTGGGATCCGGCGAGGCCTGCTGGTAGCTCTCGAAGGCCTGGCGGAACTGCTGGCCGATGAAAAGGAGTTCGCGCTCGCGGGCGCGCTGGGTCGCCTGCGACGCCACCTCCACCACCTGCACCAGGCCCAGGCCCAGGGCCGCGATGCCCAGCAGCAGCCAGACATACGCGAAGCCGGCCATGCGCCGACAGTGTCGCCTAGTAGTCCGCATAGGGCTTGCCTGACTTGCCGCTGCCGGGCGCTGCGCTGCGCAGATCCGCCACGCGCCCGGACTCGCCGCTGGGCGGCGCCACCAGAACCCAGTTCGTCTGACTCTCCAGCACAGGGTCCCAGGGCAGGGCCGAGAGATATTTCGCCTCGACCAGTTCCTCCAGCGACTCCGGATAGCGCCCCCTGTCCGCGAAGAAGCGGTCGATGCCGATGCGCGTCACCCGCAGGTTCTCGGCCAGCACGACGTCCCGGCTCTTGTCCAGCGAGCTGAAGTAGCGCGGCACGGAGAGCGTCAGCAGCATGGCCAGGACCACCATGACCAGCAGCATCTCGATCAAGGTGAAGGCGCGCGTCAGGGGGCGGCGGCTGGCTACCATAGGCGATAGGGGACCCCGTTGAGGCCCTTGCGTTCGGATTTCGACAGGACGTCGTAGACATCGTCGCCCGGCCTGGGATCGTCCGCCGGGGATGCGAAGCTGCGCAAGGCCCAGCTGTCCGGGGCTGGCACGCCTTCGGCAGCGAATGGATCCCTGGGCAAGCGCCGCAGGAAGTGAATTTTTTTCTTGACGGGACTGCGCTGGTCCTCGACGCCATCGACCAGCACCTGCAGCGACTTGGGATAGCCCGAGTCACCGACCGTCAGTGCGATGCGCCCCTGCTCGGCGGCCCGCTTGTAGGCGTCCAGCGCTGAACGGATCTCCATCAGCGCGTGACGCAGCTCCTGCTCCTTGTGACGCTGAGCGGCCACCTGCGCCATGGGTACGGAGACCAGGGCCAGCACCGACAGGATGGCCAGGCACACCAGCAGCTCGACGAAGGTGAAGCCACGGGCGGTGCGGCGGGCGCAGGGGCGGGTCGTCATGGCGTGACGACGAGGCTGTGGACCAGCGGCAGCGGGCGCGCCAGCCCCTGCTCCGGCGTGGGCGTCGCCGCGCTGAGCGCGATACCCGTACCCGTCGCGGCGGCCAGGGCGCGGAAGGCGACCTGCACCACGCCGCCCTGGCCATTGACGCCGTTGGCACCGTCGCGAGTGATGGCCGCAAACACCTTGCCCTGCGCCACGTCCAGCCGGTGGCTGAAGGCCGTGCTGCCCCCGCCCTGCTTGAAGAAACTGCCCTCCTGGACCGACACCGGCTGCACGATCTTGGGGTCAAAGCCCAGCACCAGCGGAAGCCCCAGCAGGGCCTGCTCCGAGCTGATGTGCAAGGTCAGCGTGAACTGTTCGCCGACGCGGACGGCAGCCGGCCCCTGCCACTTCAGAGCCACGCCTGGGCCCGCGCGCTCGGCGCCTGCGCTTTCCGGCGGTCGGGTCACAGCAGCGGCCGGCGCCGCGGTGCCTTCCGGCTTCTCCTTGGCCTCGGGCACGGCATCCAGCTTGAGCTCGGGCATGCCGATGGCCGCTTCCGTGCCTGACAGCAGCTCGGCCTGCTGCGCACTCGGACGCTGCAGGGAGCGCAGAATGCGCGGGGTGATGGACAGCAGGATCTCGCTGCGCTGCGTGTCGTCCTTGCTGCTGCCGAACAGGCGGCCCGCGATGGGCAGCTCGCCCAGCCCCGGCACCTTGTTGGCCCCGACGCGCTCCTCGGAATTGATCAGCCCGGCCAGCACCTGGGTCTCGCCGTCGCGCAGCTGCAGGGTCGTGGAGGCCGCGCGCTGCCCTATCTGGTAGGACAGCGTGCCCGTCTTGCTGACGATCTCGCGGACCAGGTTGGAGACTTCCAGGTTCACCTTGATGGCCACCTCCTGGTCCAGGCGGATCTGGGGCTCGACCTCCAGCTTCAGCCCCACGTCCACATAGCTCACCGATTCGGACACAAAGCCCGTCGAGGTCGAAGTCGTGGTGATCACCGGCACCTTGTCGCCGATCTGGATCCTGGCCTTCTCCTTGTTGCGGACGCGGATGCGCGGATTGGCGAGGATGTTGGCGTCCTGGTCTTCCTTGCGCGCGTTGATGGCCACCGGCCCCACCGTGGCCTTGACGGTAGAGGGGCGCAGGTGGGCCAGTTGGCTCAGGGTCAGGGCATCGGTGCCCGTGGTCAGCGGTGCCAGGCTCAGCTGACCCGGCCACTGCACACCCAGCTCCATGAGCCTGGAGCGCTTGACCTCCATGATTTCGACGTCAAGCATCACCTCGGGGTCGGCCACATCGTGCAGGGCCACGATGCGCTCCGCCAGCCTCAGCGCTTCGGGCGTGTCTCGCATGACGATGGTCCCGAGTCGCTCGTCCACCACCATGTCCTTGGCCTTAACGATGGTCTTGAGCAGGTTGGAAACCGCCTTGACGTCGCCATTGGCCAGAAAGAAGGTCCGCACCGACAGGGCCTGGTACTCCTTGAGCTTCTGCGGCGTCGAAGGATAGATCAGCAGGGAGTTGGCGTTCAGCACGCGCTGCTCCAGCTGGTTGGTGGTGAGCAGCAGGCGCAGGGCGTCCTCCACCGTGGTCTGCTTGGCGATCACCGTGGCGCGGAGGTCGGGCCGCACGTCACGGTCGTAGAAGAAGTTCAGCCCGGCCACCTTGGCCAGCACCTCCAGGACGGACTTCAGCGGCGCATCGCGGAACTCGAGGGACACGGGCTTGCGGTAGGCTGCCGCCAGGCGTTTGTCCGGCCCGAGCTGCTGCTGCTCCAGCGCCTCCACGCGGGCCTGCCAGTACTGGGCGGCAGTGCTGCGGGGATTCTCCAGCAGCACCTGGCGCAGCTTGGCCGCTGTCAGGGGCAGAGACTCGGTGGCGCCCGCCTTGAGCTCGCGCTCGACCACGGCCAGCACCTGGAGGTGGCGGCGATCCCGGAGGATGTCCTGCATGCCCTGGCGTGCCACGGCATTCTCGGGGTCCAGGCCCAGGGCCTTCTGGTAGTGCTTCTCCGCCTCGCTGAGTCGTCCAGCCCTGGCCTCGCCCGAGGCATCCATCAGGGCACGGCGCACGACGGCCTCGCGCCGTGTCAGCAGTTCCATGCGGAACTCGGCGTTCCTGGGCGCTTCCTGCACCGCCTGCTGGAGCTTGGCCAAGCCTGCCTCCTGCTGGCCCTGGGCCATGAGGGCCTGGCCTTCACGGAAGGCCGCGTCCCCCGCACAACCGGCCAGGGCCAGCAGCAGGGTCAGGCCGAGCCATCGGCACCCAGGGCGCGCACGCAGGCGCCTTGCATCAGGGAACTTGGTCATGGAGAACTGGAGATGTCGAGAGATTGACGCGTCTGCGTAGGCACATGGAGGAAGACGGCCATGTGGTCCTGGATCGCCTCGAGCAGGTAGGCCTCGGCGACCTTGTCGCCGGGCCGGGCAAACAGGCTCTGGTCGAAATGGAGCAGCAGGGCCACCGGGCCGCGTTCGTCCTCATAGCGCCCCAGAGCCTTGAAGGGAAGGGGCGGTGCCACGCGGGAGGGCGCCTGCTCAAGCAGCACCTCCTTGACGGGCGCCGTCGCTGGCGCCTGCAGCGCGGGCAGCTCCGCCGGCCGTGCCCAGGACGGGATGACGAAGGGCTGGCGCCAGGGCTCATCGCTTCCAACGGCAGGGGAGCCATCGACGGGCAGCGAGGGCAGGCCCGTCGCCGGCGCCGCGGCGGGCAGTGGCGCCGGCGACGCG
>NZ_JACJUG010000022.1 GCF_014174515.1 Mitsuaria sp. WAJ17 | reverse complement strand
TGGCCAGATCGAGGCCGATCGTCGTAATCTCCATGGTGGACGCTCCTTCCGATCGAGTGGTTGCTGACACATCCACTGTGGCACTTCGATGCCGTCTACGGGTGGGGGCGTCCATCCCATTGCTTACGATTGTTGTGGCGAGCGACTGCTGCAACTCACGGAGCAGTCGCTGAGAGCGCACCACGGCTTGCGGCTCGTTGACCGGATTGAGGCCGCCACCATGCGCACGATGAACGGCGCCGACCGAGATCGCTGCAATGCTGTCCGTCGGGCCAAAGGGGCGCTCAACCAAAGAGCCTTGACTGCCACTTATGGGGCCTCATTTCCGCCTATGCGCTCCCGACATTCATAGCCAGCGCCTTCACCGCCTGATAGGCGGCTCGAAGCGCAAGAGCGTCAGCCAAGGCGTGATGACGGCCCAGCCCTCGCTTTCGAAGATCGCGGAAGCACTCCTCGGCAGCGATTTCACCGGTTGGGCTACCAGAAAGGGCGCCGATGTTGACTGGGAGTACCGATTCACGCACCTGCTCCCACAGTCCTGCATTGCGGACGGAAAGTGCCAGCAGCTCAAAGTCCGCAGGGTAGTCAAAGGCCACTTCGACTCGAGCGCTGGCCTCCTCGGACATCGAGAGCAGCCATTCGCCGGTTCGGCGGCCCATCTCCCATTCAGTCGAGGCGGCATTGGCGACCTTGTCCCACTGGTCCAGGACTCCTTCAAAGAGGACGAACTTGGAAGCGGCCCTCCGGCGAGCGATGCCAACTTCGCTCGACAGGTTCAGTTCGACGTAGTGCTCGCGTCCGTCCAGGCTGACAAGCCCCATGCTGAGGAGTTCAGGGCGAAGAAGGTCCGTGAACTCTGTATCCAGGAAGACGATCATGTGCAGGAGTTCGAACGTTCAGAACGGCTATTGCCGGCGCATAGCTATTGTTGCCCAGCGCTGCTTGATTGCAGACGCCAGGCTGTCACCTCATGCCATTCGCCCTCCATGCTGGCCACCGCGGCATGAAGCAATCCAGCATGCATAGAGCGTCGACGTTGCGCCTCGACGTTTGAATGCCACTTGCATCGCCAAGCTGTCGTCAATCGATCGGCCTCTGGGCCCCTTGCTCAGCAACGGCAAGGTGGCTTCCTTCGAATGTCCCATCCTTCTCATCCGGGGCGATGGCCCTCGCGTGCTGTCCTACGCTGCTCCTCGTCCAGTGGTGGAAAGTAGATGACATTCGGGCGGTATGGGGGGAACCAAGCAACCTTCAGAAGCGCGCCAGCGCAAAGCAAGACGATCGTGGTCGCGACTCCCATCCACTGCCCCAACGCAGATTCGATCGCTCCGATCAAGCTGACGCCCCCGGGTGAATGAAGGCCCAGCAACCAATCTGTGAGCCCAGCGACCAGCGCAGCAGCGACAAGGTCGCCCATACGCTCTACCGCAAGCTCGCTGGCCCTCTTGCTCCGTTGATCGCTGTCAAATATTCGCAGGAGGAATTCACTTTGTTCCTTGAGCGCCAGGCGATGAAAATCACTCGCGTACACGAATCCGTCGGAACGTCTGATCGATTCTTGTCTTGGGCTGGTTAAGCCGCGCGGAAGCTGGAGCCTAAGTTCTTCAGCGAGGAGGCGGATGACCATGAAGCCTGCAGGAATTACGATGGCTACAAGAGTGCTAAAGGCAACGAAGACGGCAGCCAACCAGCCGACATCATCGAGCACACGCTTTCCGACCTCTGACCATTGCCACATGCCCCGTTTGACGTGAAGCAACATGGCCTGGTCAAAGAACAGCAGGACGCACACCAAGCGCAGCGCCCATCGTGCATCCCACAGCCTTTCAAGCAGGTCTATTCCTACTCCGGCGACAGGCGCATCGTTTCGTTGATCAGTCTCGTCTTGTGCCATATTGTTTGTCCCGTTGACTGGCTTGATTGAAATGCAGCCGGAGCCAGTCATGCACCGCCCGTTGAACTTGACTCGATGGCGTGAGTATCAAGACCGGCGTCCGTATTGCGCGACAGATTCGTTGAGATCGCCTTAGCCTCCCCGCGAAGCCCCGTCGGGCCGGTAGCAGAATGGCCCGGCACTATGCAATTCGTCATTGGATCGCAAGGGCCCAACACAACGAAATCCTCCATCGGGGGTCCGGATCAGTTCCCACTCCAGCCGACCACTCAGCGGATTGGGATAGGGCTGCCGCAAGTGCCGACGCGCAAACGGGACCCGTTTGTCGTCCAACAAATCTTCAATCGATTTGGGAAAGGCCTTGACGCGCCCGGGTGTAGATTCGTAGTAGCTGCCAATGGCCTGGACGTACTGCTGTCCCACCCACTCCAGCTGCACCTGCCGCTGCCTGCGCGCCGTGGTGCTCCAGACCTCGGAAGCAAGCGACAGGCCCAAGCCGATCAAGGCGACCGCCAGTAGCACGCCAAGGTAGGTGAATCCGCGCTGATCGTTCATCGTCACCAGCTCGAGTAGCTTGTGCCATCCCGCGCGGTGCCAGGTGCACCGCTATGCACATCCACGACACCGCTCAGGCCACCCACTGAGTCCTGACTGAGTACCCAGGTGTCCGCTCGGTCCGTGATCGGATCCAGCGGGATGGCGCGCAAGTAGCGGGCCTCGACCAACTGGTCCAAGCCCTGGGGCAAGCGCCCAGTGTCCGCCCGATGCTTGTCAATGGCCTCGCGCATGATCCGAAGGTCGGTGCGAAGTGCCGATTCCTTGGCCCGTTCCAACGAATCGAAGTAGCGGGGCGCGGCCAGCGTGAGCAAGGCAGCGATGATGGCCATGACCACCAGCAGCTCGACCACCGTGAAGCCAGTCCTCAGTCCTTTACCAGTCACGATAAGGCCTCCCGTCCAGCCCCGAGCCTTCCGCCTTGGAATGGACGTCGAACACGTCGCGTCCTGGCTTGGGGTCGTTGAAGGCGCTGTCATAGCTGCGCAGGGCCCAGGTATCGGCGGCGTCCACGACCGCCGCCGGGGCCATCGGGTCCCGGGGAAGGCGACGCAAAAAGATGAGCTTGCCCGCCATGGGCATCTGAGCATTGGGCGCCCCCTCTACCAGCACCTGCAGCGAAGGCGGATAGCCAGAGCCACCGACCGGACGGGCGACCAACCCCGCATCAGAGGCTCGCTTGTAGGCATCCAACGCAGAGCGGATCTCCCGTAAGGACCTGCGCAGTTCCTCCTCCTGCGAACGCCGATGCGCGAGCTCCGCCAAGGGAAAGCCAATGCTGGCCAGCACCGCCATGATGGCGACGACGACCAGCAGCTCGATCAAAGAAAACCCGCGAGCCATGGTCGATCAAGGAGCAAAGGAGGATCGCGGCGGTGTGGACGGGGCGGTTCCCGACGTCTGCCCCGGCACGCCGGTTCCCGGCCCTCCCGGAGGTAAGGCAGGCGCGTTTCTTGGCGGCAGAATGGGCGCATTGGGCGTCATCGTGGGACGGCCGGGGAAGGGGTTGACCTGTTCGACGCGTGTGGGTGCTTGCGATGAAGGAGCCGGCGTCCCCAGCTGAATGGGCGCCGCCCCGGCGGCTGCATCGGTGCCCGACATGAACTCTTGCAGCCCGATGCCAGGGGGCTCGATGTTGCGGACGATGTGCGGCGTGACCAGCAGCACAATCTCGGTCCGCGAATCGTTGTCACGGCTGCCGCCAAAGAGCTTGCTCAGGAGAGGAATCTCGTTCAGGCCGGGCACACCGGTGTTGGATCGCTGCTCATCGCGCTTGATCAGCCCAGCCAGGATGTTGGTCTCACCGTCGCGTACCCGCAGTGCTGTCGAAGTGTTGCGCGTGCCGATTCGGTAGGCCTGCGCGCCGCTGGCGCGCGAGATGGTCTCGATGATGTTGGAGACCTCCAGTGACAGCTTCATCGACACATCGTTGTCGACCGACACCGTAGGCTCGATGTCGAGCTTCAGCCCCACATCCAGGTAGTTCACGGATTCAGCCGTACCAACGTTCGCCGTCGCCACCGTCGTGAAGACCGGCACACGCTCGCCGATCAGGATCTTGGCGGACTGTCGATTCCTGACCCGGATGCGGGGATTGGCAAGTAGGTTGGCACTGCCCACCTGGCTGCGCAGCTGGGCCGCTGCCATGGGATTGCCCACATTGAGCTTCACCATATCGGCGCTGCGATGGCGCCATTCGTTGAGCGTGAGCTGACCAGCGCCTGCGGCTCCACTGAGCGTGGCGGAGATAGAGCTGGGCCAGGTGACGCCCATCTCGAGCAAGCGGTTCACGCTGACCTCCAGCACCTCGAGCTCCAGCATGACCTCGGGCTCCGCGACATCCTGCGTCGCCACCAGCTTCTCGACCAGGCGCACGACCTCGGCACTGTCCCGAACGACCAGGGTGTTGAGCTTCTCATCCACCACCACGTCCCGCGCCCGAGCAATCGTCCTGGCCAGGGTCGCCACCTTGCTCGCTTCAGCAGTGCTCAGGTAGAAAGTCCTCACGATCATCTCCCGGTACTCCGCCTGCTTGGCCGGCGTGTTGGGGTAGACGAGCAAGGTGTCCTCGTCCAGGACACGTCGTTCCAGCTGGTTGGTGGCCAACAGCAGGCGAAGGATGTCCTCAACGGGCTTGGCCGTCACGGACAGGGTCACGCGCTGGTCTGCGCGCACATCCTTGTCGATCACATAGTTCAAGCCTGAAGCCTGCTTCAAGGCCTCGAACACCTGTTGCAAGGTGGCGCCCGAAAAGTTCAAGCTCACCGGCTTGCGATAGGCTTCCTTCAGTCGAGGGTAGATGCCTAACTCCTTGCCCGTCTTGTCCGCCTGCTGACGTGAGAGCTGGCGATACATCGCCGTAGCCCGCGCGTTGTTGGGGTTCTCCGACAGGACCTGCTGCGTTCGTGAGAGCGCCGTCTCCACATCGCCTTTGCGTGCCAGGTCTTGAGCCCCGTCGAGAATGGCCCAGTGTCGCTGGGCATCTGCGACTCGCGCGGTCCCCGCCGTCGCTCTGGCGTTTACAGGGTCAATCGCCAACACCTGGGCGTAGGCCTGCTGGGCGTCGTCAAAGTCCCCAGACCCTATCGCCTGATCAGCCCGCCGCATCAGTGCATTCGTCGCACTTTCCCGCTCCGTAAAGTAGCTACGTCGGTACTCAACATTGCCGGGATCTTGGTCAGATGCCTCTTTCAGCTTGGTGAGCCCTGCCTGTACCTTCCCTTCAGCAAGATGGGCTTGACCTTCCCGATACGCGCGGTAGCCCGAGCACCCCGTCAGCACTGCCGCTGCAGCAACCACCGTCATTGATTTCTTGAGCACCTGAACCTACCTTGCCGCCGAGATGGGCAGCATCATTTCTTTGTTGCTGGGCAAATGGACCACCCTCACCTGCTGTGGCGTGATGCTGGCGATGCGGTACTCCGCCAACAAGACATCGCCCACCCTGCCCTGCCTCACCCCTTGGGGGATGGCAATGAACACACTGAGGCCCAGCTCGTCCTGCCAGGTCCCTATCGCGCTCATGGGAGGTCGAACCGCGGCAGGCTCAGCCAAGGGCTGGCCCACTGGAGCGGTAACGGCCGAAGTCGCCGTCGCGGGCGTCGCCGGTTTGGGCGCAGGCGGAGTGACAGGCTGCTGAAGCACCACTTGCAGCCGTGAAGCAAAGGCATTGCCCGGCTCGGCAGTGTCCGGGTCGCGCGTGCCTGCTGCGGCATCCTGCGCGCCAGCTGGCAAATCAACGGAGGAAGCGGCATCCGCCAATGGCCGGAGACCGGCAGGCTGCGGCGTAGAGCGAACCACCGGGTGTGCCATGTCGTCCGCATGGAGCCAGCTCCATGCGCGCAACCCCAGGAGCCCCACCATCACGGCCAGCAAGACAACCAAGCGTTTCTGCTTCATCGCAAGCGCCCTCGCCCGGTCCCCGCCAGGAGGTAGACAACCACCGTCACCCGCGCCTCAACATCGATCCCATCGGCCGACGACCTGCTGAGGTTGAACTCTCGCAGCGTCAGCGCGGGCTCGTCCAGCAGCAAGCCTGTGACAAACCGGCGTACCGCCGGATAGGGCCCCTTGAATGCGCATTTCACCTCCAGGCTCGAAGGCAACTCGGCACTCGCAGCGTTGACCTTGTAGTCCGCCTTTGGCCAGCCCAAGCCTGCGTCCACCGCGGTGCGCTGCATACGAGCCAGAAGTAGCGGGATGTCCTGCTCGTCGGCAAGTACCGCCTTTGGAGCCTGCATGGGCGAGGGCAAGGGCATAGACCAGGGCGAGGCTGGCGCCGCTGCGCCGGCTGTCATGACTGCCTCCAGCTGCCGCAGACCGTGCCATGCCCGAAGGCCTATGGCTGCGGCAACCACCGTCAGCAACAGCCCCAGCAATCCCACAGGCCCAATGGCTTCATGTGCCCGAGCCACCAAGATGCGCAACTGAAGCTTGGCGCTCCGCCTTGGATGCGGTGACATCATCGGGTCCTCCAGGGGGTCGTTATCGAGAAGCGCACCAGCGTGCGCCCTGCCGCATCCGTGATCGACTCATGCGAGCCCAATCGAGCCGGCCCCAGCACGCTGTCGTCATCGAGCGTCCGGGCATAAGCCAGCACTTGATCGAAGCTGCCAGCCTCCCCCTCCACTCGCACCGTGCCAGCCGCAGGGTCGATGAAAAGACTCAGGAGATAGACCGGTGGCTCTGTCGCATGCTCTATGACGCGCAAGATGGGCAGCCACGGCTGGCGCAGCAGAGGCGCCACATTGCGCATTCGCAGTTGGTCTGGCGTGGGCCTTTGCGCTGCTTGCACCGCCTTGCGTGACGCTTCCGCCGCCTGCGCCTGTGCCAACAACCGCTCCTCCTGGCTCGCGCGCACTGCGTCCCAACGATGCTGCAGCCACAAGGCGCCCGCCAGGGACAGCCCGCCAGCAATCAGCAACAGTCTCGCCGCCCAAGGAGCAGAATTGCGCTGAACAAAATCAATGCGCTGCATCAGCCTGCTCCCGAGTCGCCCAACGGCTGGCCAGGCCAGCCAGCCGCCAGCACGGGTGCGTCTTTCATGAGACCACCCAGGCGCAAGGACTCCAGCGCTGCGCAGCGCTTCGCACCCTCCAGGTCCGACACCTGCGAGGCCCCAGGATTCAAACTCATCACACGCCCGTCACGCAGCAGTGCCACCAGTGTTCGATCTTGCTCGGACCAAACCCACCAAGCCCCTGGCCTGTCACCATGGCCGTCAGCTTGACGACCTCCACGGCGGCTCAGGAACTCACGTCCCCAGACGAAGGCCGGCTGCAGAGACGCCACCTCCACAGCTGCAGCCATGGCCGAGGACAGCAGCGCCTCCTTGACAGGGCGAGCCAGCGCATATCCCAGAACCTGAGCTTCACCTGCGCGAAAGTCCATGTGGACCTCGGTCTGTCCATCCAGCCCATGGACATCACCAAAGCGATGACGCAGCAATTGTCCGGCGTGCCCCCTGGACCACAGATCGGGTCCCAGTGGCACCAGCATCACGGGGAGCCAGGCGGACTCGAGAACGGCCACCACAGAGTGATAGGGCTCCTCAGTGCCTTCGAGCTGAAGCGCGGCCTCCACCGCCGGTGCCAGGGCTGTCACCCGTTCTCCTCCCGTCGCCAGGCTGGCCGCACTTTTGCACGCCCACCCTTGAGCGGTCTGCTCCCAGCGTTCGATGGCGTCGCGCCCCACGCGGAGCACCTGAACCCGCTTGCGCTTAGTCCGCCACACGGTCCACCTCCTCCAAACTGGTGTGCCCGTCCCAGGCAGCTTGCAAGGCCAAGGCGCGCAGGCTGCGCCAGCCATTGCGCTCGGCCTCCGCCTGGATCTGCGCCTGCGGAGCTCGAGCGCCGATCAAGGCCTTGATCACAGGGGTGAGCACGAGCAGTTCGCCCAAAGCAAAGCGTCCGGCGTACCCTGTGCCGCGGCACTGCTCGCAGCCCACGGCACGAGCGAGCTGTGAAGCTCGCTCGAAGCTCAAGTCGGCCGAGCACTTCAGGGCTTGCACTTGCTCAGGCAGCAGCGGCGCACGGCAGTGCACGCACAGGCGACGCAGCAAGCGCTGGGCAAGCACGCCGTTGATGGCCGACGCAAAGGTGTAGGCGTCAATGCCGAACTGCTCGAAGCGCCCCACCACATCGAACACGGTGTTGGCATGGACCGTCGTGAAAACCAGATGCCCCGTGAGCGAGGACTGCACGGCGATCTGCGCCGTCTCCGCATCCCGGATTTCACCGACCAGAATCTTGTCGGGGTCATGCCGCAAGATCGAGCGCAAGCCCCGAGCAAAGGTCAGCCCCTTGCGTTCATTCACCGGGATCTGCAGGACCCCGGACAGCTGGTACTCCACGGGATCTTCGATGGTGATGATCTTGTCTCGCGTCTGATGCGTCTCGGCAATGGCTGCATACAGCGTGGTCGTCTTGCCCGAGCCCGTCGGGCCGGTTGCGAGCACCATGCCATGCGGCTTGCGGCACAACGCGCGAATGCGATCCGCCGAGACCTCATCGAACCCCAGCTTGTCCAAGGTCAGCCCGGCCAAGGTCTGGGCTAAGTGCTGCCGGTCCAGAACGCGCAGCACCGCATCCTCGCCGTGAATGCTCGGCATGATGGACACCCGCACATCCACCATGCGACCGTCCAGTGCAATCTGCAGCCGGCCGTCCTGCGGCACCCGGCGCTCGGCAATGTCCAGCTGGGCCATCACCTTGATGCGGCTGATGGCCTGGGACAGCAGCTCCATGCTGTCGATGCGGCTGACAGCCGTCAGCACGCCATCCAGGCGGAATTTCACGGTCAGGCCGCTTGGGTCACTCTCCAGGTGGACGTCGGACGCACCACTCTTGAGTGCGTCGTACAGCGTTGAATTGACAAAGCGCACCGACGGACTGTCGTCAACGCCAATGTGGCGCAGGCTGAGCACCTCTGCGCCACCAGCCTGCCCTGCTCCGCTACGCGCGTCCGGAGCCACCGCGAGCGCGCCCAGCGCCGTGAGCTGCCCCTCACAGTGCGTCAGCCAAGCGTCGAAGGTCACCGTGCTGACCAATGTCGCTTCGATGCGCCCAAAGCGCGAGCGAGCCCAGGCCAGAGTGTCAGTATCGAAGGGGTCCGTGATGAGCAGCCTGGTCTGCGCCAGCGCCGGGTCGTCCAGCAAAGCACAGCGCCGGCGCGCGCACTCGGGAAACGACAGGCTCTCGAAGCGCGGAGGCATTTCCAGCAAGGCCTGGATGCGCAGCGTGGGCAGCGACAGAAGTTCGCCCAGCTCGTCAGCCAGTGACTGTGCGTCGGGGGCCGTCCGAAGCAAGGCCCCGAACACGTCGGCCTCGCCTTGTTCCCGGAGCGCAGCGATCCGCTGGCTCATTGTCATTTCAGGGCTCATTGCAGTGCCGAGGCCAGTTCAAAAATGGGCATGTACATCAGCACGACCACCACGCCGACACCGATCCCGATCAGCAGCATCACCAAGGGCTCCAACACCCGGACACCACGCTCCAGCGACCGGGCCACTTCAGCATCGTGGTAATGGGCGATGCGGGTGAGGACGCTTCCCATGTCGCCAATACGCTCTCCGGCGAGGATCAGTTGCTCGGCCACGGGCGTGGCCATGCCTGCATCCGCATGCGCCCTGGCCGGCGCCTGCCCCTCACGCAAGGCACGCTCCACCGCCAGCCCGCCAGCGCGCATGCCCAGCGGAAGCACGCCATTGGACAGCGCCAGCGCTTCGGGCAGAGGGATGCCACCGGCCACCAACATCCCGGTGGAGCGGTACCAGCGGGACAAAAAGTACACACGCAGACGGTCGCGCAGGGGTCCCCGCTGCATCAGGCGCTGCATTGCCCTGGTGCGCACGGCGGGCGAGCCGACCAACGCCACCAATCCGCCCACGGCGATGCCCGCAGCCAGGAGCAGCCACACGCCATGCGCCTGCAGCCAATGCGACCAGCTGATCATGGCTCTGGCCGACCAGGGAAGCGCCCCATTCATACCCTCGAATACCCGAGCGAAACGAGGAATGACATACAGCAGCAGGAAGAGTAAGACGGTCAGCCCCACCCCAGTCAGTACCAGGGGATAGATGGCCACCGAGCTGATCCGATGGCGGAGCTCGGCCACACGCCGCTCGTGTTCAATGAAGCGAGTGAGGGCCTGAGGCAGATCAGACGTCAGCTCAGCAGCCTTGACCAGCGACACCAGCAGCGCGGAAAAGCGCATGTCCGCCGACAGAGCCAGCGAAAGGGCTTGCCCGCCCCTCAAGCGCTGCGTGAGCTGCTCCAGGGCCTCCGAGGTGTCCGACGAGGCTGAGCGGCCCAAGGTATCCAGGGCTTCGATCACGCTCAGGCCAGCCCCCAGCAAATCACGCAGCTGCTCCGCCAGCACCACCACGTCCAGCGGGCGGGCCCTGGCTCGCAAGAGCTGCTGCCAATGCCCGCTGACAGCTTCGACATTCAGCACCGTGTGCCCTTGCCGCACGGCCAGGGCCCGCGCCTCTTCCGAGGAGGCCGCCTCGACCTCCAGTGCATGAGGCACACCGCGGCCTTGCACCACATGGATGCGGAACTGCATCAACTTCCCTCCCCCATAAGCGCCATCTAGCGCCCACTGTCCCAGACGCTGACGTCCGCGTTCTCGCCAGTGCCGCCAGGCTGCCCATCCTTGCCCAGGCTTTGCAGCTCGTAGTCATGCCCTGCCTCGCCAGGAAGGCGGTACTGATAGGCCCGCCCCCAAGGGTCCGGTGGCAGTGCTTTGGAGAGATAAGGGCCAGCCCAGCGAGCCTCTTCGGCCGGTCGTTCGACCAGTGCTTTGAGACCTTGCTCCGTGCTGGGGTAGTGGCCCGTGTCCAGACGGTAAGTGGCCAGCGCCTTGTCCAGGGCGTCCAGCTGCGCCCGGGCCGCCTTGGTTTCGCTCTTGCCGATCTGGTCGAAGAAGCGTGGCGCCACATAGCTGGCCAGCAATCCGATGATCACCATGACCACCAGCAGCTCGAGCAGCGTGAAGCCAGCCGCCTGCGCCATAGGTTTGTAATTCGACATGCCCCTCCCTCAATCCCCTCGTCACGCTTGGGGACTCGTCGGTATAAACCAAAATCTCCTGCTCTGCTCCTGTGTCGCCGGTGTAGCAGGAGCTTTTCGATTTAAACCAGACGCTCCTGTTTTAAGTGGGAGCAGCGCCGTCCGAAAGCTTTGCTGAACTCACTTCAACTAGCGCAGTCACTGAAGAGGCAATTGCATTAACCACCCCATCTCTGCAACCAATGCAATTCCTGGCGAATTCAGCAACACCATGGAAATATACGCAGATCGGTCGACCGTATTTCCATTACGGCGCCACCAAATGGCGCAAGTACAGCTGGTAGCTTAAGGCAAAAGCCCCTCAATCAGTGCCTTGCGGGCGGCGTCACTGCCCCCCAGACTACGCAGCGCCAGGCCAACTTTCAAATCGCCGTCATTCTCTACCATTTACGAATCTTTCGACCACCCATAACTGCGACAATAGAATCAATTAAACTAGCCACAACCAGCGCAGCAGCAATCAGCGGCTGCCTACAACTTGCATTGGATGCAAAAAAATCAAAGACGACTGCGCACTCAAAAATGCCATGCCATATGATGAAAACCCGAAGAACACATCAAAAAGAAATATCGTCCAGCAGCACCGAAAGACCAAAGTTGCGCAGAGGTTTTACATCGCGGGCTGACCATGGCTGCGACCACTTAAAGCCGTCAACGCTTAGTGTTGGAACTGACTTTTAGCAAGCTCGTCACCCGGATAGGGTTACTGTCCCCCGTGCGGTAGACTATGAACAAAATCTCGGTTGGTCTCTCGGTGTCATCGCATTTGGTAGGACACATCACCTTCAGCAATCGCGTACCCGTCGCCGTTGGCTCAACCCAGTTCATAAACTGCTTTGCCGAAGCGATCTCTTGCGGGGCCCCAATTTCGGCAACTATTTGGCCGATTGATTTCTGCTCGTAGGCGATGGCCCACTTCGCCGGCATCTCATCGGCGCGCCCGCCACAGGCCACAACGGATGCAAGAGCTAGTGTCGCAACGAGACGACGGAACACAACCAGTGTGCAACGCTCCCTTAGCGGAAGCAGGTTCACTTTCCACATGTGCACCTCCGATAAACAGGATTCCCTTGCGGTGAGCTTCGCGCAAGAGAAGCCGGCGGAAGCACAACTCGCTGTGCCCGATCTGCTGCCGTGCGCGTTCGGAACGACGTATTGGCCCACCCGCTTGAGGGCGCTGAAGTAGGCCGGGCTTACCAGTCTACGGAACTCACCTAAATATACGAGACTGAAGGCAGACCCCGCTCCCTCGAGCCGCCTTGCGCAGCAAATAGCTTAAAGCCTCGAAAGCAAGGTAGACAACTCCAAGCATTGCAAGATATCCCCACCCACTTGCGACGCCTGGCCCACAGTAGGCTTCGGTAAGGCAAGTAAAGACCCGCGCGCCGATCTGAATGTCGCTCCACAGCGCACCAGCAGAGATCACAGCAGCCACGACGAGCACCGAGCGCCTTCGGCGCCGACGCCCTTCGCTTTTAATCAACTCAATGATTAGCAACCAAGACCGATACGGCACAAGACCCGTCGCAGCAAGCCCGATAAAGCCCAACAGATACACCGCAAAACTCTCAATGGGAATGTTCACTGCCCACTCCTAACCTGACGTAGTAAATTTCCTGGCCAGAATGTTCCCGGCTTAACGTTCGGGAAGGATGGGTGGCCGCCCAGTGCCGTCGAACTGCGAATGGAGCACTGGAAAGGAGCAGCAGAAGGAAGACTCTCCGCCTTACTGATAATGCTCTCCTCTTCAGCCTGAGACGTATTTTTGCACGATGTCTCAACTATCTGCCCTTTGTGGAATTCCTTGTATTTCTGAATGTTAGCCGCCTTCCCAATGATTAAGTCGCCACTGCCCGCCTGATGTGCCGGCCCGTATGCTCCAGCTGGATCATAGATCGCGGGTCCGCCACTGCCATCACCGCGAGCCGTATACACGGCAGCGTGGTCTCGGATGCCACCAGGGCCAACCGTAGTCAGTAGGCAGGTCTGCAGCCCAAACGGATCAACGTAGCCAACTGGATTCCCTGCCACATATGCATACGTATTGATACCTCCTACTAGCCCAAGGGGGTCGGATTGAACATACCTACCCTGCAACGGCAGATAATCTCGATACCAGTTATAGAAATTCCCTATTTCCACATCCAGCAATTGCCCAGGGAAGCGCTGGTTAAACATAAAGGTTCCAAGTCCCTTGGGGTTCTGGTCTGGAGCAGTCGCACCGAAAGCCTCAGCCCCATCCCAACGCCAGACCACGGCGTCGTCCGCACTGCGAGTGATCACTCTCGGCGTGTCCAAATGGTCTGAATAGACGTTGTAGGCGACGTTGTTCAGAGTCGAGCTGGCTGCCGCCCCAGTCTGCTTCAGTACCGCCACAGGCATCGATCCCAGGTAGGCCGTTTCATACAGCGGTGCCAGGTTCATGTCGTACTCACCAACCAGACGCCCATCCTCGTTGTAGGCGTAATAGCTCGCCCCAGAAGGCACCAGTGTCGCGGGCCCGGTCTTGGCCACACGCTGCTCCAGCCCGTTGTAGAGGAAGCTCACCTTCCCGCCCGCGACGGAGGCGCTGTTCATGCGCCCCCGGTCGCTGTAGGTGTAGTCCACGGCGCCATCCGCCAGGGTGTTACCTGCGTTGTCGTACTTGAACACCTGGGTGCCGCCCGGGGCCTGGGCCTGCGAAACCCGATTGCTGCTAGGCGAAAGTGTCACGGCGTAGCCCGTGCCGCCTAGACTCCTCTGCGTGCGGTTGCCAGTCAGATCGTAGCTGTAGCCGTAGCTCGCACCACTCAGTGTGTGCGCCGTGAGCCGCCCCAGGTTGTCGTAACTGAAGCTTTGATCAAACACAGGCTGAGCGCCTGCCGCATTGCTATGCACGTAGCCAAGGATCAGGCCGGCCGGATCGTACCGCAGGGTTCTCGTCAGACCGGCAGCAAGGCCGGTGCCGTTCGGATCACCCAAAGGGTAACTCGCCAAGCGGCCGTATTCATCAAAGCTTCGGCGATAAGTCGTACCGTTGGCCCAGGTCCAGCCTGATATCTCGTTAGCACCGTTGTAGGTCACTGCGGAGAGGATATTGATAGTTACGCCGGCATTGGTGCCTACCCCGTTGGCATTTACAGGATTCGCGGTGAGTGCGTTGATCCGTCCGGCGGCGTCATAGGCATAGTTGACCTGGAGGCCGCTGGGATAGGTGATGGCCGCCAGCTTCTCTGACGCCGGGCCGCTGGCACCCCAGGAGTACTTCAGAACCTGCGGAGGCATACCCGCAATTACTTGCGTCTTGGTCAACACGTGACCCAAGTAGTCATACGTATAGCTCGTCGAGCCAGATTCATCAGTAATACGAGTCAGTCGACCTTTGCTATATGGCACAGGGCTACCGCCACCGTCATACTCGAAAACCGTGGGCGTGCCGCTAGCATAGGTTGCGCTCTGCAGCCGTCCGAGCATGTCGTAGGTGAAATGCGTGATCTTGCCGCGCGAATCAGTGCGAGCCAGCAAGTTTCCCGCCGTGTCATAGCTCATCCCCGAATTTCCCGTGTCAGGGCTTGCCTGCTCAACATAGTTGCTCAGCCCATCGACGGAATAGGATGTTTCCAATCCTCGAGGATCAATGACAGCGACGAGGTTCCCCTGTTCGTCGTAGCGCATCCGGACGCTGGGCGGAGTCGACCCCGTCGAAGGCGGCGGGCTATCTACCTGCACCAAGCGGTTCAGGGTGTCAAAGTCTCGGCTTACGGCATTTCCCTTGGGATCCACATCGGCCCAGCGATTGCCGCTCGGGTCATAGCCGTAAATCCAGGTCATAGCGCCAGTGCCGCCTGAACCACCGCCATTGACCTGCACGGCTACATGTTCAGATGAACATGGTGCACTCGTGCCATCGCCGCCGTAGATCGCCCTTACCGAGTGGAGACCCGGAGTGCCGAGTGTGACTGACAGTGATGCCTTGTTAGCACTGATGGGAGCGTTTCCAAGCGCCGTTGAGCCATCAACAAAGCCGACGGTTCCAGTCAGTGCGGCCCCTTCCAAACTCGCTGTCAGGGTAATCGCCGTGCCGCTAGCAATCGTGTCAGCAGAGCTGCTCAGGGTGAGGAGGCAACTCACCGACACAGCAACAGGGCTTGAAATGCTGGCCCCGTAGACTCCATCGCCAGAATAAGTAGCGGTAACGCTATGTGTCCCGGACGTTGAAAAGCCAGTCGTGTAGCTCGCTGCGCCACCGACAAGAGGCACGGTTCCCAACGACGTAGCACCGTCTTTAAACGTCACGCTGCCCGACAATGTGGCTGGGCTGACCGATGCCGTGAAAGTCGTGGGCTGCCTCAGCGAAAGAGAAGCAGACGAGGCGACCAATATTGTCGACGAAGATTTAGACAAGACCTCCTGCACCAACACCGGCGAGCTGCTTGGTGCATTAGTATCGTCTCCAACGTAGTACGCAGTAAGACTGTACGTTCGTGCCGTACTAAATTGATGGACATGCTTGGCGACACCAGCGGCACTCGTATCGACGGATAGGTTCCCATATTCGCTATCTCTGAA
Source organism: Mitsuaria sp. WAJ17 (assembly GCF_014174515.1). Classification (GTDB taxonomy): domain Bacteria; phylum Pseudomonadota; class Gammaproteobacteria; order Burkholderiales; family Burkholderiaceae_C; genus Roseateles_B. Next base: position 80,494 of record NZ_JACJUG010000022.1, on the reverse strand, counting down.
TACGACATCACCGGTTGCCGTGGGTGGTGACAAAGTAGCTGTCAATGTAACATTTTGTCCAGTAGCCGAAGGTGTCAAGCTTGAGTACAAGTCGACTGTTACCGGTGCTCGCTTAGCTCGAACAAGTTGTTCGAACGCGGCCGACGAGCTGCTCAAATTGGCGTCGTCGCCGGAAAACACGGCGGTCAATCGATGTGTACCAGCGGTATCAAAGGTCACCGCCATAGCCGGCTGAGAGCCTGCTCGCGTAGGGACAGACGCAATTGCAACGCCACTATCGTAGAGCGTCAGCGTTCCCATCGGACCACTAAGAATGAAGGCGCCATCTACCTTTGGATAGATGGTGAACACTTCACCAACGTAAGCCTTAGAGAAGGAGTCCAAAGTTACCGATGAGGTCGCCTTAGTCTTCACAGTCTGTGTGAGTGCCGCCGACGTGCTCGCGCTACTACTGGCGTTCCCGTCATAGGTTGCCTTAAGGCTGTGAGCGCCGACAGTAGTAAATGAGGTTGTGAGTGTCGCAGTTCCGGAGTTGATCGTGGACGTCCCCAATGTGGTGGTCCCGTCTTTGAAAGTCACCGTGCCAACAGTGGTTGCGGGACTCACCGTAGCCTTGAGAGTCACCGGCTGACTGACATAGCTGGGATTCAATCCACTAGCAAGGGAGGTGGTGGTGGACACCTTGGCGTTCACCACTTGGCCAATCGATGTAGAGGTACTCGAGCCATTGCCAACATCGCCAGCATAAGAAGCAGTAACGCTGTGGGTGCCTGCGCTACTGAAACTGGTGCTCAGTGTCGCAACACCACCACTGAGGGTGCCCGTACCCAAAATTGTCGAACCATCTTTGAATGTCACAGTTCCACTAGCCGTAGACGGGCTCACCGCGGCAGTCAACGTGAGAGGTTGGCCCACGTAGCTTGGATTCACGCTAGTACCGACAGTCGTGGCGGTAGTAGCTTTAGCGTTTACGGCTTGGGTTAGCACAGCCGATGTACTAGCCGCATTTGCAGCATCACCTGCATAAACCGCTGAGAGACTTGCATTTCCCGCTATGCTGAAGCTTGTTGTTAAGGTAGCCACACCGGAGCTGAGCGTAGCAGTGCCTAGCGTTGTCGCGCCATTCTTGAAGGTAACCGACCCGGTCGCGGTAATGGGTGCCAATTTTGCCGTTAGAACAACACTCTGCCCCAGAAAACTCGGGTTGACGTTGGAGCCTAGCGTCGCGCTAGTGGCCGCTTTCACTACCTGATTGAGACCGGGCGACGTGCTCGCAGCATTGGCGATGTCTCCGGCATAGATAGCCGTCAGAGTGTGAGTACCAGCAGCGGCAATACTTGTAGTGAGGGTAGCCGTGCCTGCACTAAGACTACCAGTGCCCAGGACGGTCGTCCCATCTTTGAAGGTCACTGTGCCGGTGGCGGTCGACGGCGTAAGCTTCGCCGTGAGAATCAAGCTCTGCCCTGTGGCGCTTGGATTGAGTCCGCTGCTCAACACTGTAGTGGTTGTAGCTTTGGCCTTGATCACCTGACTGATTGCTGCTGAGGTGCTCGAGGCATATGTGCCATTTCCGGCGTAGACCGCCGTCAAGCTACTTGTGCCAGAGGAGCTGAAGCTGGTCGAGAGGACCGCTTTTCCAGCATCGAGCGAAGCACTTCCTAATACGGTAGCTCCACTCTTGAATGTCACGGAGCCTGTTGCCGACAACGGCGTCACGGTTGCCGTTAGCGTCGTGGCCTGAGATACGTAACTTGGGTTCAGACTGGACACAAGAGCGACGCTGGTAGCGGTTGCGGCTAGCCCAGCTTTGCAACTCAAAGTCGCCAGCAGGAACACAACCAGTGACCGCACAGACGCGATTCCTCGCAAAAGCAGAATATCTAGTCTTTGCCTAGGCCCGGTATCGCACGCCCGCTCTCCGGATGTAGTATCCGACCACATAGAGTCCCTCCCTGAATTTGTTTGTATCGCAGACATTTGTCAGCTTCAGCACATCCAGCACAAATCACTGCGAAGAGCCGATTACTTGCTGCAAACGCCCCAAGGCGTCGAACGATCGTTTAATATTGCGAGCCAGCACGCCGCTGGCGTCTTGAACCCGCTCGCTGATCCGATTACCTGCAGCGTCAAGCTCATAAATAACTCGATTACCCGCAGTATCAGAAATTCCAATGAGACGGTGCGCTTCATCGTAATCGTAGTTCAGTCCAGAGCCGTCTGGGAAAGTAGTCTGAGTAACATTCCCCACTCCATCGTAGGAGTAGTTTGAAGTTAGCGGAATGTAACCATCCCCCGCCGATGTGACCGTCAACGATTTCAACCATCCACGAGGTGTATAGGTCATCTCACTAATGACCCCATTGGGGTCCATGACCTTCAGAAGCCGTCCATTCTTATCGTATCGCACATACTGAGTTACATGGCCAGCCGGATTGGTGATACTTTTAAGATCTCCGACCATATAGTCAGCACTTGAGCTGTCGTAGTATTCATATACTGTCACAAACCCACGTGGATCCACACTCGTGAGCATTTGACCGAACTGGTTATAGGTAAAAGAAGAAGTTCGCGGCGTCCCGATCGGAACTGCGGCTAGCCCCAGCACCCCCCGCTCGTCAGACGTTGCTTGCTCAACCTGCTTGCAAAGTACTGAAATGGGTTTTCCGTTAGGCAGTTTTGCAGACACCGGGGCACAGCTTGCTATCGCGCCGCTATTAAATGGATCGGGCTGTCCGTTATAAATCCAACTGATACGTCGCTTAGGTTCTGCTCGACCAACCTCCACACGCCAATCAGGGTGCCAAGCCGTACTTATCTTTCTACTACCAGTCGGTAGATTAGCTCCAGCCGAAATCACACCCGCGCAGCCATACCCTGCAACCAATCCTTCGACGCGCACCGTTTCCAAATTCCGCCCACCAGCATATGCATAGCAGGTACGACTTCCGGAGAAGTCATCACGAACCGTCACATTTCCATAAACATCAAATGTGCTACTTTTATGAGCTGCCGAACAACCAGACCCAGCCGGTTGCGAAATAGAGGTTACGTGAGGAACGTCGTTGATCCCGACGAACTGCATCGTCCTAGATGCACCCAGCGGGTCGACAAGATCGACTTGGTTGGTTTGGCGATTCGCCACAACAAATCTATTCAACCCTTTTGGCCCTTCAGTAGATATCGCATTCCCGTCAGCGTCATAGCCATATGAACCAACTCGAGTAGTAATTCCACCCCAAGTTTCAGACCGTCCAGTTAGCGCCTGGAATCCATTAGCTCCAGGCGCGTAATCCACCTCCCCCCAATGATAATCAACAGTCAACCCATTGGGATATCTAACCCCTATCAGTCGATTCTGAGGATCAAAGGAATACTTGTACACCCCCCCTACAGGATCCTGCATAGTAGACAAGTTGCCAGCCTTGTCATACGTGAAATACATGGATCGACCGAATTCGTCCGACTGAGCAAGAAGATACCCGGCACCCGGAGCGATATCTGTAGAGACCGTTCCATCCGAATACAAATAGGATGTCTTCCTACCACTCATGGACCAGCTTGAAAGCAGTTGGCCGGAATCAGCATAGACATCGATATAGTCTGATTCCGTAGTAACCATCCACCGTGTCGAGCCACCTGAATCGACGACCTTGATCGCTGATTCTTTAGAGCTCGTGCTGGACTGCGCAACACCATCCAAGATGTTGAACTCCACCAGCATCCCGTCCCGCGTGGTGAGTAGAGCCTTTTTAGAACCATCAGGATACACAGGGAAGCAGCCTGATCGTACAGTTTTGGTAAGCACCCCTTCACCGCCCGAATAGGATATTTCGGTCCACACTCGAGGCACACATGCCGCACCAATATTTGCACCCTGATAGTCAGAAAAGCCAACACTGCGCGAGGCGATAGATGCGAATGCACCAATATCACTTCTATAGGTTCGCTCCATTTGTAGCGCGCCGCTTGCAGACCGGTAATCCACTTCTCTTTGCTCTTTAAGACCCGGCGCCGGGAATATCGGATTTCCATACCCGCACTCATTCCGCCGCTTGTCTCGCGTTTTGATAGTCACCTCACACCAGGCCTTCTGAACTTTGCCGTCGGGAGTGGTGTTGGAGAATTTATAGACAGCCCCATCCGGGCAATTCATATTTGCCGCGACAATTCCAGAAGTAATAGGGTCAGACTTCAAAACATAAGACCCATCACTCTGCAGAACATATCGGAATCGATTTGCTGCCCACGAATATAAATTGTCGATCCCGTTTATGTTTTTACTGCCGCTATCCACAAATGGACTGCCGGCAGCTCGATCGGCATAGAATGGGATTTCCGCCAATGACTTGTCAAAATGAGCCGCCTGATATTGCACAAGGGCGGCAAAGGCTTCCCCGAGTGAATCAAAGTAGCCAATGGCGGGTGCCAAATTTGTTCCCCAGCGCACCACTGGCGCTGTCTTCAATGTGATGGTTCCCGCTTGGCAAAGCGTCGAAGAAGCAGCCAACACTGCCAAAGTCAAGCAAGAACTTTCAAACTTCGGGATGCAGTACTTTTCCATTACTGAAGAAATCATAAGAAAATTAATACACTTTGGAGCTCAAAGCAAAGCCCCAAGCGAAGAAATGCAATCAACAACCTCAAGCCAACAGGAAAGCTAACGCCTGTCAAAAACCACCCCTACCGAGAATGGAAAGTCTTCGATGAAGCGGCTTCAAAAAATGAGCTCACCGATTGACCAAATGTGGAAAAAATATGTAATCTCGCCGTCCACCTGGGGGCATGGAAATCTTCTTTCCGCCAAACTAGAAAGAAAAAAGTCCCTGCAATTTTTGCGTCTGTTCGCCTCTTCCACGAACGAATAGTTCTGCGCAAATTCGGCAAGCTGGAGGGAGGGCAGGTTGGCGCGCACGGTACTTGCCCTTCGGCTTGAAAGCAGCCCCTCCTTTTTGGGGGGGCATGCGCCAAATTGGCTCCGCTGGAACAGCTTTGGAGCGGCTGTTTCGATCTGGCCGGTGAGCTGATGCTCAAGTGCCGCCCGCTCCGCGAGGAGGGGTGACGCGGATGTCGCCGAGGCCAAGCGGCTGAAGGAACTGAAAGTCGAGAACGCCAAGCTAAAGCGCATGCTGGCCGAGCAACTGCTGGTCATCGAGGGCCTGAAGGAGTTCACGGGAAATAGTGACATCCCCGTCAGGTTGCCGGGTGTGCCGTACGAGCCCTGACCTGCCGGAGCATCTCCGAGCGCCGGGCTGTCAGATCTAGGGCTGTGTGGAGCGCCGCACGCGACTGGTGGCGCTGGCTAGGATGCCAAAGCCAAGGCTGAATCGGCAATGGCAGCCCTCATGGTCTGCCTCGCCCCGACCATGAGCTGCCACCTCGCCATGGCGCGTGCAGCGCATCACCGTGCAGATCGTGAGGGTCAGCGCGGCTGACGCCCGTCAAATGATCCAGCCTCATCTAGTGCAAAAGCCGCAAGGAGCACGCCGGCGTCCTTACCGGACGCTAGCGCGCTTCGGTCAATGCCACAGGCCATCGCGATTGCCGACTTGTTGGGAACCATACCCTTGCGTGGCAGCGGTACTCCGGCTTGTCGAAGACTTTGTAGATATGTCTCGAGAACATCTACCGCTGGCCGTTTCGGCTTCGTACGTATTGCAGTCCAGGCGGCTCTCACCGCATCGACCATTGACCTGCTGACAAAGAACGTCGCGCATTCCGCCGTCGTAGGAACCCGAAGCGTACTGATGTCCGAGGACCTGCAGATTCGTTGTAGGCGGGCGGTCGTGGTTCCCAAGTCCTTGGCGATGGAGAGCAGCGCTGAGAATCGTTCCAGAAAGGCATTAATCGATCCACGCGGGATCCGTGTCCTGTTCGCCCCCTGGACCGCTTCAAGCAGGCCTTGGTGAACCAAGCCTGGAACTGCGGCCACAGGACAGCCGATGCTCTGAGCAGCCTCCTGAATGGATACGGCTTCGCCCGACGCATCTGTTCGGCAGCGCTTGGCAAATGCCTCGACGTCAGTCCGCTTGAACAAGATACCGCCTACACCTTCCCCTGCTCTTCCGACCGATTTCACCTTTCCATCTAAATAGGCTGCGACAAAGCGTCCCTTTCCATCGCCTGCCCAGAAGCGAATTTCCTGCATCACGTAGGCGAGAGACACCTGCTCGTCCCGCTGAACTTCTGGATCAACTTCGGCAACTGGCGTCGTTGTCAAAAGCTGAATCTTGAAGGCCTCCAAATCAGCCTCGTGATAGCCTGGCTTCATGGCCGGACTGTGCCGCGATGCATAGTGGCCTGAGGCCTTCAACGCCGCAAGTGCGCTGACCGGCAGTTCAACGAAGCGCGCCGCACAGCGGGCCCCCATCATTCGGCCTTCTGCAATGAGAGGAGGGGCCAACTCGGACGCATCAGCTATATAGCGCTTTTGTTTTCCAGTCGATATCTCCTTGATCGACAGCCTTCCAGACCTCGCCCATTTGGACAAAGTTCTGGGATCAACTCCCGTTCGTTGCGACAACTCGTTCAGCGACATATAGCGTCGCTCAACGGGCAGCCCGCCTAGCATTCGTCGATCAACGATGCCATCACCCCACTCCATGGTTCCAAAGCGAATGAACTCGGCCTCCAGAAACGAATAGTCATCACGCCCCTTGAACAAGGCGTCGTAGAACGATTCGTAACGCTTTCTAAGCGTTGTCGACCTATCGCGCGCCTGCTGCGATGCATCAACGACGCGTAGCAACTGATGAAATCGGGATGGCCATTCGCATAGTGTGCTGGCCGCGGCCAGAGCCAGATCCGCGTCAGACACTGCTCGCAGGCCACCCGAAGCGCCTAGAGTAAAGCGCCCTAGCTGTCGGACCAACGCGAGCAGTGATTGGAACGGAAGCGCCAGCAAGGCCTGCGTCGGCATCGATTTCAACATCGGAGTAGATGGCAGCCGACGATGTAAATTGGCGCACATCACCTGCATCAGCTCCTGCAAGGCAGGCTCGGCAAGCGTCGGCGCCGCGTCAAGAAGATCGCCTCCGCATTTGCATTGAAGTAAGCCTGGTCGAAACCACGTCAACTTGGCATCGCAATGCGGACATGCCGAAATCGCCAACCTGCCGTGACTAGGACAGGCCACCGCCAAGCTCAAATCCCAGAAGGCGTCCACGTGCCCTGATTCATTGACGCAGTCGGGACACAACGCCGGCCGACTCAAGCGGAGCGGCTGACTTACCAACGAGCTGCCTAAGGCGTGTCCCAACAACCTATAGCCGGCCGCCTTGTTCAGATCCTGATAGGCGATGTGTGCATATTCGGAAGGACTTCGTCCCGTCACCGCCGCGAGCTTGCGAACTGGGAATCCTGCCGTCCGCATCTCACCTTGAGCAATGCCTGCGAGACTGAGGACATGCCAAGGTGAGTCGTAGCCATTTTCTTCCGACACGCGCAAAACGTGTCCCAGGAGGCTTTCGGTGGGATAAGGCGTTGGGGTGCGCAGCAACGGCCTCACGGTGGCGTCCTCAGGCGGCATCTTGCAGCGGTCCATCCACATGTGGCTGGCTTCATGGTCATACTCAGCTGGCGACCAGGGTCTGGGCCAGAGTTCCCGTCGATTTAGACGCCTTTTTCAGCACTGGGCGAGATGGCTCGTCGACGTCCGCATGAGTGCCCAGCGAGAGCGCTCGAGCAATGCGCTCCTGTGTGGCGCTGACGGAGAAATTCCGATCAAAGGGGGAGTCCACCGACGACGGCCCCTGCGTCGCCCAGACGGCCTCAACATACGCTTCGTGAAGGTCTTCGAGGGAGATCGTGCTTCTGCCTCGATCGCAAGCATTCCAGACTGCTTGACGAAGGAACTTGGAGAGGTAGCCCATCAATCCACCGGTCGCGCACTAGCACCGGTAGGCCATTTCTTCATCTTGCAGGCGAGGCATGTCAAAGTGCTCAGCCATCGAGTCGTTGAATGCACCAAGAATGCCAATGAACTCGCCACGGTCATCGTCGTCCAGCCAATTGAATCGGCGCATGAAGATCGGCGCCAAGAAGCGACCGGACAGTTGCTCGTTGCGCAACAACACTGGCAAGCAACTCTCCAACCCCGTCACAACCAAGGTGACCCTGGTTTCATCCACGAGAATCTTGAGCCAGTCCGCCGCATCGTGGAAGATCTTGCGCTTTCCCTTGTCGAAGAAGTGCTGGAACTCGTCGAGCATCAGCATGAGCGTCTTCGCCTTCTTCATCTGAGTCTGCAACCGAGCCGTCTTGTTGTTCTGAGTGCCCGACTCCCACTTGGGGTCACCCAGAGCCCGCAGCATCAGCTCCGCCAAGCCCTTCACTGTGGGGCTGGAGGGAACCCTGATACGAAGGATTGGAACGATCACGCCCTCGGGCGTGCGCGAGTTAAGCATGTCGAGCGCGACCTCCTCCAGGACGCGACTTTTCCCGGTCCGCGACTCACCAACGATCGCGAGGCAAATGGGCTCCGGTGAATCGAGGCTGTAATCCAGTCCCTGTTTCAGCCTCTGCACAGCTCGGTTGAATGCCGTGTGGGGGACAAGCGTTGACTCAACCACGCGACGAATCGATTCAGTTTCCATTGCTATTCCATTCAGTATTCAGTTGACGTGGGCGTCTCGCGCCGAAGCCGCTTGACGGGGGTGAACTGGCGGCCCGACATCGGCGACGGCGATGCAGGGATGGCAGTTGCTGGCGTCACCGCAGTTGACAGCGCCGGCGTAGCTGGAGGCGCAGCAAGAGCTTGGGGCTTCTCGGGGCCGAACGAAGCGGCTGGCAAGCCGTTGCCAGCCGGGATGGCGTCCGCGGTGCCCTGTGCCGGTTGATCCCCGCCGTTGAGGTATCGCGCCGTACGGCTGTTGGCTTTGCTGGCCTTCGCGCCACGCGGCTTGGTCTTCTTGTGCCAAGCGAATTCCTTGCGGATCAGTTCCGCAATTTGTGCCTTGGCCTCCAGCCATGCTGTCGAGTCGTATTTCTTCAAGTTGTTGGCTGCGAACCGCTTGCAGACCTTGTGTTGCCAGGCGGTCATGCCCTTGGCGTAGGCCTGCGCCAATGCCGGCGCGACAAACATTCGCTTCTTGTCCGGCGACAGCACGACGATCGAACCGATGTCCCCGTCGTTGGTGCAAATCTCAACGGCGAGCCTTTCGCCGAGCTGATCACGAAGCACCTTGAGCTCCGGCGAGTTGTAGAAGAGCCCCTCGAATTCAATGCCCTTGTGGGTCAGGACGCGCTCGGCACGGCGTCCCAAGAGGGCATCCAACCGTTCTGGATCCTCCGGCAGCAAGATGTCTTCTGGGCGGATGCTCGATTTCCAAAGCGCCGCTGGCGGCACCTTCAAGCTTCGGTGGGGCCGATCGTGATAAACATCGACGATCCACTTGTGCACCATCTGCCGCAGCGTGCTGAGCCGCACCACAGCGTGTTTTACGGGGTCGTAGTCTTCCTTGTCGAAGATGTTCGAAAACGTCGTCCCCGGCGCAATGTGCGCCACTGAGTTATTCAGCGTTCCCTGGAACCGCTCGATCTTGCCTTTCAACCACGGCGTCTTGCGCGGCGAGTAGTGGACTTCGATTCCTAGGGACAGGCACGCGGCCTCCAGGCTCTCGCTGTGAAACTCCGCGCCGTTGTCCATGGACAGTTCGCGCATCACGCCATGGGCATCCCAGTCGTTTTCGATCGTCGGAAAGTCCGTCTTGAGCCCGGACTTCGGAAGGAAGGCATGCTTCAAGCACCGTGCCACGGTCAGATAGCTGGGAGGCTCGAAGCCGATGGAAATTCCGAGCACGCAGCGACTGAAGTCATCCAGGCAAGCCGTCAGCAACGGACGCCCGAGCGGCAGGCCAGAGTCGTCGTCAACTACCATGAGGTCCATCAAGGTGTGATCGATCTCCGCACGCTCCAGTGGGGCATCGGTGGCTCGGTGGCCTTGAACAGAACGGAATCGCCTCACCGCGATGTTCCGCCCGTAGCGCGCAACGCATTTGTCAAACGCCGGGATCTCGTCAATCAGACCTTGGACGAAGCGCCGCGTCGGAATCGGCAGCGTGTTACCTTTCGGCCGCAGCTTGTTCTCCCGCAGGACATTCGCGACTGCCTCATCGAGCGTGTCCTGCACCGTCTTTCGTTCTTCGGTCAGGAACTCGGTTTCAATGGCTTGCTCGACAATGTCCAGCACCGGCTGCGGAAAGCGACGCGTTCGATTCCCGCGCTTGTCGACTTGCGCGACAACCCCGCCGATGTCGTGCCCTGCGCTGACAAGATCCCTGCCCCAGCGATAAACGGTCGTCCAATGCGGACACTTGTCAGGCTTGCCTAACTTGATCCATAGGCGCCTCGCGACTTTCTCGAGTGCACCCTGCGTGTTCGGCGCTTTCATCGCCTCGATGGCATAGGCTCTGCGGACTTTGGCGTCGTCCATAAGCTGCCTCGGCACCTCTCGATGTGCTTTTCCGATCTTTCGACCTTTGTAGGTCTCGTCGCCCTGATCAAAGACCAGCTTGCCCTCGACATACAGCGCGCGCAGTTCGAAGTCGGTCTTCTCGATGATGCGCTTCGTCTTGGCTTCCTCCATCTGCCACAAGTCGTCGCCGACCTTGCGCAACAGCTGGAACTCGCGCCCCTCGATGTAGAAGGTTGCGTTCTTATCGAAGGCACTAACACCCATGTGATTTCGGCGCTCGCAGAGGAGCAATTTGAAAGTGATAGACGAATCCGGTGAGTGGACGATGGACACTCGTCACCCAGATCGACGTGAGGCGCGACTGGCCTGTCTCGCCTCGGATATCCAGTGACTGGACTACCGTTGGTCCGGCGAGTTGCATTGCCCCCTCAGCTCCGCTATTGGTCATGGCAACACAGCTCATGTCCGCATCCCAACTTTCATCAGCAGAGTGCGCGTTCCTGGCGGCGCCGCACGTACTGGCAAGTCGTCCGGCAAACCGCCGGACATGTCGACCGTGAGCGCGCCCTCCAGGATCAATCGGCATGCATAGTTCAGTCCCTTGGTGCCCAGCGCTCCGCGCCGAACCCCGCCCCAGGTCAAGTTCGGCAGTCTTGCAAGCAAAATCCTGATCCGCTCACGTTCAACGATCGGGATGTCCACTCGGCCATGCCGCAAGACGAAGAGCAGGTTTGTCAGCCGGGGCTGCATGGCCAAATCTTCGGCCACTGCCACTCGGTACGTGAAGCCAAACGCGGGCAGGGCCTCAGTCAGTAGCTGAGTCCGCTGCACCACTTCAGGTCTGGAAGCGTCTTCACTCGTCTTTACCTCCCACAACTCCTTCCCTTGCCCGGTCACCACCTGGATATCCGGGTAGTGATCATGCTCGACACCGTTCAGCACATATCGAATGGTCAGCGGCTGTTCAGAAATGCTCAATACCGCCGGGTTTGCATCGAGCAGCCGAAAGGCGTTCAACTCATGCGTTGACTCCCAATGAAGCATTCGCCCCATCTTCCAGCTTGGATATTTACCAGAACCGCGCGTTTTAGAGCGTGAGATTACTTTTCTAGCCCTGACAGCCCCATTGCTCGGATATTTAATCCACCTGATCGGGCCGTGGATTGAATGGAGATCAACATCTGCGCTTTCAGATTCCATCGCGACTTGCATCTTCGGTAACAGTCAAAATTGCAACTTCATAAAATCAAACTATCTCAATTCCAGAGCAACCAACCAATCCACCAAATCGCGCGTCAATGCAAATTTTCCCCTACGCCCAGGCAGCTCAAAAACACGGACAGGCACCGTGCCTCGCCGAAGAGCCTGCCGAAATGCGGCCATACTGTTGAAGTTGAGCACCTTGGCCAATTCAACCCCGCCGATTAGTGGCCCATGTCGCGCCAGCAGCTCGTCTGCGACCGAAGAATTTGCCTGCCCAATACTTGCCATGCCGCAATCCTTTAATTCAAACACTCCGTCTATCGAACCCCCTTGGCATGCGCACTCAACTTGCCAATCAATACTCAACCATAAGGTTACGCGCCGTCACTGCCAGCTGCACCCATGAGCAGTGTTTTGCACAATATTCGCGATTACACAGGCAGGCATTGACACTTCATGGAAAACATAGAAGAAGGTATTGGGAGCTGTTTACAGCCGGCGCCGACAGATCAACTGAAACAGGAAGACATATCAAGCCGAATGGCAGGGCTCCGTGGAATGTCCTGGGCCTACGGAGTCTTGCTTCACACGGGCTTTACGGCGTCCGGCGCTTCGAAGCGGTTTTCCCCCCCATTAGCCAACGGACGGGAGCAAAGCAACTCGAAGCTGATGTACCAATACCTGAAGGGCGACAGAGCACCAACTCGAGGTGCGCGAGGAAGGTATGGGTTTGACCTAGTCGCAGCCGTGGATTCCCATCCTCGCGGTCGGATGGCTACTCGGTGGCTCGATCATCCGCTCTGGATGATCTTTGATGAGAGTACGACAGGCCGGGAGCTCGAGCGATTTCTCGACGAGGATGTCTATCCACCACCACTTGCCGAATTCTCGCTGTATGAAGCCATTCCACCGGCAGAAGACTTGGATGAGCGACAACGTAGAGCTTTGGAACTGCAGATATTCGATGACTTCATTTGCGTCTGCGCGTTCTTCAGGTTGGGTCATCTAGCGGGTTTGAGAAGTGTCGGACACACTACGCCAACCTATCCGTTGCTCGAATTCTTGGTTCCACAAGCCGGCAGACTCGAGCCCGTATTCGGATGCGTTCAGGCTCCATTCCTGAAAATGATTCAAGACTTCTACTTGTAGTCGGCAGGTTGGGGCACGGTGCGGTGGCGTTGGAGCGCCGCCCCGGCGATCCAAATGAAAGCGCCGTAGCGCGTGGTCGACAACGCTACGCATTCCCCCGCACTAGTCGCGGCGGAAGCGTGTATCGCAAAAAGAAGAGCCCGCAGCGAATGAATCGCTACGGGCTCTAGAGTAGTTGTCGCCGGCGCGGCTACCCCCAACTTTGGAGCGAGAGAACTTGCAGCTTATGGCGTAATAACTTGCAGCTTATGCCGTGAAACTTGCAGCTTATGCCGTAACCCACACAAGCTTTCACCTTATGGGGCCGCGCACACCTCAGCCGCACTGCCCCACGTAGCCACAGGCCGTGCAGAAATCGCAGCCGTCCTTGTGGATCATGGTGGCATTGCCGCATTCGGGGCAGGGCTTGCCCGCCATGGCAGGGATGGTGGCTCCGCCGCCGGCGAGCTTGGGCGCGGGGGCCTGCAGCAGGCCCATCTCGACCAGGGGCATGCCCTGTTCATCAAGGATGCCCAGCATGGCGTAGCGGTGGATCACCAGTCGAGCCACATAGGCCACGGTGGAGGGCCAGATCTGCTGGCGACGCTCACCACTGAGGGTAGGCACCGGTGCCATGAAATGGCCCAGCGGCTCGCCCACGTTCAGCAGCTTGCGGAGCTTCATGCCGATCCAGGCCGGGTCCATCACCCGCATGTCCAGGGACAGCAGGCGGGCCATGCCGTCCAGGGCCTTGGGGTAGTTGCCAGAGAAGCCCATGGCGCAAGGGCGGGTGAGGTGGCCGCCATCCGGCGTGGGCAGGGTCACCTCCTTGAGGGTGAGGGTGAACTGCTCACCGGTGGCGGGGTTTTCGACATCGACGGCCCAAGCCAGGGTCCCCATCGTGCTGGTGCGGGGCTCCTCGCGGCTGAACATGGCGTCCAGCACGGGCGTTGGGCCGCCTTCCTGCAGGGCGCCCAGTTGCTCGCAGCGCCAGCGGATCACGGCCGCGGTGGCGGCGACCACACCGGGGAAGAGGCGGCGCTCGCCACCCGGCGGCACGGGCATCTCGAAGGAGCGCTCCTCGGCCACGGTGGCCAGGGCGTCCAGCTTCAGGCGCAGCCAAGCCGCGTCATTGGTGCGCAGGTCCATGGACAGGGTCTTGGCCACGGCGGACAGACCGCGCGGCTGCTCGGCGCCATTGACCCACACCTCGAAAGGCAGGTTCTTGCCGAAGAGGCCGGCGTCCGGCCCTTCCGCCGGCAACTCACCCACGAAAAGGGCGAAGTCGCCATGCGGGTGGCGAATCATGTAGCTCCAAGCCGGGTTGCCATTGGGCAGCTCGGGTCGGCTGGGCCAGCGCAGCGATGCCAGCACGGCATTGGGCAGACGCTCCAGGCGCAGGCGGCGGTTGGTGCCGTCTTCCTCGGACACGGGCTTGAGCGGTTCGGGTGCGGCCGCTGGCTCCACGCTCAGCACCGAGCCCAGCACGCTGTTGGGCCGGTAGGTGGCCAGGCCCTTGAGCCCACTCTTCCAGGCCTGGGTGTAGAGGTCCTGGAAGTCGGCGTAGGGGTAGTCGGCCGGCACATTGACCGTCTTGGAGATGGCGGTGTCCACATAGGGCGCGACGGCAGCCACCATGGCGGCGTGGTCGGAGGCCGAGAGCTCCAGCGCAGTCACGAAGGCGTCTGACAGCGGGGCATCCTTGCCGAAGAGGTGGCGGTACAGGCGCCAGGCGTGGTCCTCGACGGCGTATTCCTTGAAGCTGCCATCGGGCATGCGCTTCTTGCGGGTGTAGCTCCAGCTGAAGGCAGGCTCGATGCCGTTGGAGGCGTTGTCCGCGAAGGCCAGGCTGATGGTGCCGGTGGGCGCGATGGACAGCAGGTGCGAATTGCGCAGGCCCTGGGCGCGGATCTTGTCCTTGAGCCCTTGCGGCAGGCGCGAGGCGAAGTTGCCGCCCGACAGGTACAGGTCCGCATTGAACAGCGGAAAGGCGCCACGCTCGACGGCCAGGTCGGCGCTGGCGTCATAGGCGGCATTGCGCATGACCTCGCTGATGCGGCGGGCCATCTCGCGAGCGGCCTCCGTGTCATAACGCAGATTCAGCATGACCAGGGTGTCGCCCAGGCCCGTGAAGCCCAGGCCCACGCGGCGCTTGTTGCGGGCCTCCTGCGCCTGCGCGGGCAGCGGCCAGGGGGTCACGTCCAGCACGTTGTCCAGCATGCGCGTGGCCGTGCGGCTGACCTCGGCGAAGCCTTCCTCGTCGAAGCGGGCGTTGGGGCTGAAGGCGTCCTGCACGAAGAGTGTGAGGTTCACCGAACCCAGGCAGCAGCAGCCGTAGGGCGGCAGGGGCTGCTCGGCGCAGGGGTTGGTGGCGTCGATGCGCTCGCAGTAGTAGAGGTTGTTGTCGTTGTTGATGCGATCCAGGAAGAGCACGCCGGGCTCGGCGTGGTCATAGGTGGAACGCATGACCTGGTCCCAGAGGTCCCGCGCGCGCAGCTTGCGGTAGACCCACAGGCCGTCACCGCGCTGGTAGGCGCCGGCCTTCTTGAGCTTCCTGCCGGGCTCGGCCTTGTGGGTGAGCTCTACCTCGGCATCGGCCTCGACGGCTTCCATGAAGGCATCGGTCACGCCGATGGAGATGTTGAAGTTGCGCAGGTCGCCCTGGTCTTTGGCGTGGATGAACTCCTCGATGTCCGGATGGTCGCAGCGCAGCACGCCCATCTGCGCGCCCCGGCGAGCCCCGGCGGACTCCACGGTCTCGCAGGAGCGGTCGAAGACGCGCATATAGCTCACCGGACCGGAGGCGCTACTCTGGGTGGAGCCCACCCAGGCGCCCTTGGGACGGATGCGGGAAAAGTCATAGCCCACGCCACCACCGCGGCGCATGGTCTCGGCGGCTTCCGTCAGCGCGGTGTAGATGCCGGGCACGCCGTCATCGGCCAGGGCGATGGAGTCACCCACCGGTTGCACGAAGCAGTTGATCAGCGTGGCGCTGAGTTCGGTGCCGGCGGCGGAATTGATGCGGCCGGCAGGAACGAAGCCGCGGCGCTGGGCATCGAGGAACTTGGCTTCCCATTGGGCGCGGGCCTCGGGCACCTCGGCCTGGGCCAGAGCGCGGGCCACGCGCGCGCGGAGCTCGTCCAGGGTCTGCTCGTCGCCCTTGGCGTATTTCTCCAGCAGCACCTCGGCGCTGATGTCCTGGGCCGGCAGCGAAGCGACGGCAGCCAGGGGCACGAGGAAGGTGGAGGGAAGGTCGAGGGAAGCCTGGTTGGGCGGGGGCATGGAATCTCTCCGGATTTCTGATCGGTGATTGTTCGAATATGGCAGCGAATGCTCGTCGCAGGGACTGCCTCGGGTTTTGACCCTGATCACTGAGCATGCATCCGGGCACCGCCCCGGGCAAGCCCCCGAAATGACTTGTGAGTGGCCACTCGCGCGGGGCGCATTGTCGGTCCAATACTCATCGAAAACCCCGAGAACCCGGGGCTTGACGGACGCCCCCGCAGAGGTGCGCCCTGGCGCCGCGCGGGCAGGGCCAATATGCCAAGCCGAGACCGCCGGCATGCGGCCGTTTCAGGCCTGAGCCCCCCAGCCAGCTCGGGATTGGCCAGCGTACGGGCCGCGGCGCCCGCCTCAGAAGGGGTTGTAGGACTTCTCGCGGCGGTAGTGGATGTAGCCCACGCTGGCGCCGGTGCGCAGGCCCACGCCCAGGCGGATCGGGGCCAGGGTGATGCCGTTGAGCCGCTGATAGTTGATGCCTGCGCCGCCGATGTAATAGAGGCTGCCCTCCACGCCAGGGAAGCGCTGGAAGATCGCCGCGGTACTGGGCAGGTGGTAGCAGAGGGTGAAGACCTTGGAGGCGTTGGCACCGAAGTCGAAGCCAATGGAGGGCCCGGCCCAGTAGACGCGGGCGCTGCCCCCACCCTTCATGATCAGTTGGCCATCGCCATAGCGCAGGCCAATGGTCACCGCGGCACTGGCTTCCTCACCTTTGATGTAGGCATTGGGGCGGCCCTGCTCCTTGAAGGCCTTCTCGATGACCTTGGCCAGGCCTTCGGTGGTGCTGCCGAAGAAATCGGTAGCAGCCGTCAGGATGGAATCCTCGTCATAGGTGTCCTCCTTCTTGTCGGCGGCCAGGGCCAGGCCCGGCAGCAGCAGGCCAGCGCCCAAGGTGCCCAGGCCCTGCAGGGCCTCGCGGCGCTCGGGATCTGGCAAGGTTTGCAGGGGGGTCTGGTGTCGTGTTCTGCTCATGAAGGCCTCCTCGGAGAACTGGATTGCGCAACAATAGCGCAGACTTTCGGCGCCGGGAAAACCATCAGCCGTGCCACACACAAACCGTGACAAAGCACCAGACCCGGCACTTCTGGCCGGGCAAGGCGCAGACCTACACTCCCAGGCTCAAACGTACAGGAGAGAGGGCACAAGATGTCCGGAGGGATTCTGCTTGCCGAGCGGCCGTCGCTCGCACCATCCGCCACCCTACCGCGCGCACGCACCATGAACGCAGACATGCCCAAGCTGGCCCTGGCGCTTGAATATGCTGACATCGCGGCCGGCCTCTACATCGACGGGGGCAGCGACCACGCAGCACGCCTGCTGGCGGGCGCTGCCGAGAAGCTGCTGGGTGATCTGGGGCGTCTGGTGATGTCGATGCCGCCCAAGGACGAGGTTCAGCATCTGCTCACGGAGGTGGCCCTGAACCACGAGGCTCCGGTGGAGCTGCCGCGCAGCCACATCAGCTCCCGCAACCGCCAACCCTCGCTGGATCGCGTGAGCGAGCTGGGCGCCCTGCTGGACAGCGAGGCGCGTCAGGAGACCAGTGCCCTGCTTCGCGCCTGCTGGTACACGCTGGAATCCCTGGGCCTGGAGGCGGTCGCTCCCGACCGACTCGAGGAAGCCATTGAAATGAGCACAATCTACGCGCCTGATTGAGCCTGGCGCGAGGCCCGGGGGCCCAGGCCCCTGCTAGCATGGCCTGATTGAAGCGCCACGGTCGGAGACCGCCATGAACAAGCCCCAGGATCGCCGCCATTTCGCTCGCGTCAGCTTCGATGCACCGGCGGAGCTGGTCACCGTTGACGCCAGGCTCAGCGTGGGCGTGCTGGACCTCTCACTCAAGGGCGCTCTGCTGAAGCTCTCCGGCACCGATCTCGTCGCCATGGGCGAACCCTGCCTGCTGTGTGTGCGCCTGGATGGCGGCGACCAGCGCATCGTGATGGGCGCCGAGGTGGCCCACCTCGAAGGCGAACGGGCCGGCCTCATCCTGCGCAGCATCGACATCGAAAGCGTCACCCACCTGCGCCGCCTTATCGAGGTCAACCTGGGCGAGGCCCATCTGCTGGAACGCGAGCTCAAGGCCCTGCTGGCCACCTGAGCGCCTGTCACGCCATGCAGCCTGCCTGCGCCCGCGCGTTTGCCGGGCGCTGGACAGCCCGCCCCGCTTTGACACCGTCCCGCCAACGGCGTTCCGCCCGCCGACCCAGGCACCTGAGCCTGAGCACCGAACTCACTCCAGGATGAAGCGCCGCAGCCGCTCGAAGGCCGCTGCGGCATCGTCCCGCCAAACGCCATGGCCGCAGCCCGGGAAGCGGGCCAGCTGCATGCAGCGTGAGGGCAAGGCCTCGGCGATCTCCAGCGCATCCTGCAGCGGGCAGACCGGGTCCTCCTCGCCTGCCACAACGAGCACGGGGCAGCGTGCACGGGCCAGGCCGGGTGCGAGTTGCATGCCCTGCATCTCGCCACGAATGAAATGCAGCAGGATGTCCAGCTTCAGCAGCGTGCGCTGGGCAGCCATGGGGTCGGTCTGCTGCGTGGCGGTGTAGAGGTCCCGACAGGCTTCCCAGTAGGCGGCGAACGTCAGTGGCGTGGGCTCCGTCCACAGGGCGCGCACCTTCTCGCGCACGCCCTCGCCGCCACGGCGCACAAAGCCCTCGATCTTGCGATCCAGACCCATGTGGTGCGAGGTGCTGGACAGGATCACCTTGCCCGCATGGTCCGGATGGCGCTCGATGTAGCGCTGGGCCACGAAGCCGCCGAAGCTCTGCCCGAGCACGATGGGCTTGACGATGCCCAGAGCCTCGCAGAGCCGAACGACGTCATCGGCCCAGGTGTCCAGGGTCCATTCGCTGCTGGGGCGGGGATCGCTGCGGCCGTGGCCACGGTGGTCGTAATAGACAATCTGCGCCACGTCGGCCAGGGCGCTGAAGGCCGGCTTGAAGGCGCTGTGGTCAAAGCCCGGCCCACCATGCAACAGGACCAGGGTGGGCTTCTCGCGCATCCAGGCGCCATCGGGCACGAGGCCCTCTCCCTCGACGTCCACGAACAGGCGGACACCGGGCTCAATCTCGATTCTCATGCTTCTCCTACTTCTCCGGGGGCGGGAGTCTATGCAAGTTCGACAGCATTCACCGGCCCTCGACCAGCACTTACATCTGCTTGCATTCCCAGACTACGCCTCTCATGGTTGATCCTGAGCCGCTGCTGTCGCCTGGATGACGCCGGCGCGGCCTTTGCTGACCACAATGCGTCGAGCCCCCATCCGGATGACGTCCTCAAGGAAAAAAGCCGATGAACACGCCTGACGCAAACGCACCGCGCGGACACTACCGCATCTGCCCCCTGTGTGAAGCCTGCTGCGGTTTACAGGTGCATACCGTCGGCAATCGTGTCACGGCCATCCGCGGCGCCCAGGACGATCCCTTCAGCCAGGGCTTTCTGTGCCCCAAGGGCATCTCGCTGAAGGATCTGCACGAAGACCCGGACCGCCTGCGCCAGCCCCTGCTCAGGCGCGGGGGCCGGCACGTACCCATCAGCTGGGACGAGGCCTTCGAGGAGATCGAGCGCCGCCTGCACCCGCTGGTCGATGCCCATGGGCCGGACGCCGTGGCCCTGAGCTTCGGCAATCCGGCCGCGCACAAGGTGGGCCTGCTGGCCTACACGCCTCGGCTGGCGCGAGCCCTGGGCACGCGCAATGTCTTCTCGGCCTCCACGCTGGACCAGATGCCCAAGCAGCTCTCCAGCGCGCTGATGTACGGCCACTGGCTCAGCATCCCCGTCCCTGACCTGCCCCGCACGGACCTGCTGGTGGTGCTGGGCGCCAACCCCATGGTCAGCAACGGCAGCCTCTGGACGGTGCCGGACTTCCGCGGCAAGGCCCGGGCCTTACGCGAGCGCGGCGGGCGCATGATCGTCATCGACCCGCGCCGCACCGAGACCGCCGCCGCGGCGGACGAGCACCTCTTCATCCGTCCCGGCAGCGACGTCTGGCTGCTGCTGGGCGTGGTCCACACCCTGTTCGATGAAGGCTTGGTGCGCAGCAGCCCGCTGGATGACTGGGTGCAGGGGCTGGACGAGCTTCGCGCCGCAGCGATCGCCTACCCGCCAGAATCAACGTCCCGACATTGCGGCATCCCGGCCTCCGAGCAGCGCCGCATCGCCCGCCTGTTGGCGACCACGCCGCGGGCGTCTCTCTATGCCCGCATCGGCAGCTGCACGCAGCGCCATGGCACGCTCAACAGCTGGCTGGTCGATGCGATCAACCTGCTCTGCGGCCACCTGGACCAGCCCGGCGGCGCCATGTTCCCCAAGGCCGCCGCCTTTGCCGTCAACACCCAGGGCCGCCCCGGCAGCGGCCGCGGCGTGAGCCTGGGCCGCCGCCGCAGCCGCGTCAGCGGCGCACCGGAGGTCTTCGGCGAACTGCCCATGGTCTGCCTGGCGGAAGAGATCGAGACCCCCGGCGAGGGTCAGGTACGGGCGCTGATCACGGTGGCCAGCAACCCGGTGCTCTCGGCGCCCAACGGTCCCCGCCTCTCGCGTGCGCTGGACGGCCTCGACTTCATGCTGAGCCTGGACATCTACATCAACGAGACCACACGCCACGCCGACCTCATCCTGCCCGCGCCCTCCCCCCTGGAGGATCTGCACTACGACATCGCCTTCGGCCAGCTCTCCTGGCGCAACCATGCGCGCTACAGCGCCCCGGTCTTCGAGCGCCCGGCCGACATGCCCGAGGAATGGGAGACCCTGACCCGGCTCGCCGCCCTGGCCGCGGGCGCGGACTGGCGCCAGCCCGTGGACCAGCTCGACACCGCGGCCCTGCGCCAGGAGCTGCGCCATCAGCTCAAGGACAGCGAGGGCACGCAGAGCGAGGCCCTGCTCGCTGCCCTCGCACCGCGGGTGGGGCCGCAGCGCCTGATCGACCTGGCCCTGCGCAGCGGCCCCTATGGCGACCAGTTCGGCCGCAAGCCGGACGGGCTCACGCTGGACCGCGTGCAGGCCGCGCCCCATGGCATCGACCTCGGCGAGCTGCAGCCCCGGGTGCCCGAGCTGCTGCGCACGCCCTCGGGTTGCATCGAGCTGGCTCCGGCACCCTTCATGGCGGCGCTCGGCGCACTGGCCGGCGACGCGCCGCCCTCCTGCGCGCCGGAAGAGCTGCTGCTGATCGGGCGGCGCGACATGCGCTCGGGAAACAGCTGGATGCACAACCTGCCCGTGCTGGCCAAGGGCCCAGACCGCAGCACGCTGATCCTCCACCCGGACGACGCCCGCCGACGCGGCCTGCGCGACGGCGACCGTGCCCTGCTGCGCAATGCTGCGGGCGTCAGCCTCGAAGTGTTGCTGCAATGCTCGGACGAGATGATGCCCGGCGTGGCCAGCCTGCCGCATGGCTGGGGCCATGACCTGCCGGGCACGCACCTGAGCGTGGCCCAGCTGCGCCCGGGTGCCAATCTCAATGCCTTGCTGGATGAGCGGCTGCGGGATCCGCTCTCCGGAAACGCCGTTCTCTCGGGTCAGCCCGTGACCCTGAGCGTCCTGCCTGCCTGAGCAAAAAGAGACCGGCCACGCCACGGGGAGTGCCGGCCGCAAGGCCGGCGGTCGAAGGCATGCGCCGGGGAGGAGAAGACCGGTTCTCGCTCACATGAAGGGCAGGCAAGACCTGGCCCCAGTGGCCGGGCCAGGTTCTCAGAACTTGTAGCCGACCCCCAAGCTGAAGGTCCGCGGGGCGCCGTAGAAGCCGGTCAACACCCCCAGGGCAGCGATGTTGTAGCCGTCGGTGCGGTAGGCCTTGTTGGTGAGGTTGCTGCCTTGCAGCGAGAAGCTCAGGTGCTCGTCGCGCTCCCAGATCAGGCCGGCATTGAGCAGGGCATAGGAATCCTGCGCGATGGCCTCGCTGAGGTCGGTCGTCGGGTAGACCTTGGTGCGGTAGCTCACGCCCACGCGCGAGCGCAGGGTGCCGCCACCCAGCGTCGTGCGGTTCTCCAGGTTGAAGGCGGCCTGGAACTTTGGGGCATTGGTGAACTTCTTCTGGTCCGCCACGTTCACGCCCTTGTCCAGGTACTCGTCGTAGCGGGCATGCAAGGCGGAGAAGTTGCCGCTGAAGGTCCAGCTGCTGCTGGGGCGCCAGACGAATTCCAGCTCGGCGCCGTCCACGGTGGCGCGGCCCGCATTGGTGAAGTCACCGAAGAAGCCCGGCGTGCCATTGGCCTGGGTGTAGGAGGTGAACACCGAGAGCTGAACGTTCTTGTACTTGTTGTGGAAGACGGCGGTGTTGAGCTCCAGGCGGCCGCCGTCCAGCACCATCTTGGCGCCGCCCTCGATGGAGTCGAGCACTTCGTCCTCGAAAGGCTTGCTGGAGATGGGCACGGCCGCGGTATTGGCCCGGATGTTGAAGCCGCCCGACTTGAAGCCGCGCGAGGCGCTGGCGTACAGCGAGGTGGCGCTCGAGAGCTTGTAGTCCAGCGAGACCTTGGGCGAGGTGTTGCTGACCTCGCGGGTCTTGTCGAAGTCGGCCAGGGTGGCGATGGGCTTGCTGAAGGTGGCGTCGCTGAAGGCCTGGTTCAGGACCACGGCGCGCTTGCTCTCCTTGGTGTAGCGCAGGCCGGCGCTGAGGCTGAAGCCCTGCGCCAGGCGCCAGCTCCAGTCGGCATAGGCGGCCTTGCCGCGTGTATGGACCGTCCCGTTGGTCGTGCCGAAGGAGAGGTTGAAGAAGTTGTTCGAGACCTTGCCACCCGCCTCGCCATTGAAGAAATAGACACCCATCACGCCCGAGGAGCCGGCGCCATCGAAGGCCAGTTGGGCCTCGGCGCTGTTCTGGGTGTCCTGGTAGATCGCCTGCACGTCGGCAATTTTGTTGGGCAGGCCGTCGAAGTCGATGCCAGTGCTGGTGTCATTGTGGCGGTGGGCGGCGATGAACTTGGCCGTCCACTGCGAGTCCACGTTCCAGTGCAGGCTCAGCGAACTGCCGCCGGTCTCGGTGCGGTTCTGGTTGGGCATACCGCTGGCGATGTCGTAGCGGCTCTCGCCGGGCGGCGTCTTGGCAGGGTCGAACTTGTTGACGTCCAGACGCCGGAAGCCGCGCATATTGGACTCGTCATAGGTCTTGTCCGCCGTGAACTGCACATTGAAAGGCTGGGCGCTGGGAAAGAAGCCCAGGCTCAGGCGGCCCGCTTTGGTCTTCTGGTTGCTGACTTCGCTGCCGTCGGTGAGGTTCTTGCCATAGCCGTCGCGATTGAGCGTCGCCAGTGCCAGGCGGGCACGGAACTGGCCGTCGCCGCTGGCCCCACCGACGGAGCCCTTGGCGTCCATCTGGCCATAGCTGCCGAAGGCCAGGCTGGCGCTGCCCTCAGTCCTGGTGCCCAGAGGGCGCGACACATACTTCACCGCGCCGCCGATGGTGTTCTTGCCATACAGCGTGCCCTGCGGGCCGCGCAGCACCTCGATGCGCTGGGTGTCGAACACATCCAGCAGGGCCCCTTGCGGGCGCGCCACATAGACGTCATCCAGGTAAATGCCCACACCGGGGTCCACGCCCCACAGCGGGTCGGCCTGGCCCACGCCGCGGATAAAGGTGGTGATGGTGGAGTTGCTGCCGCGGGCGGCGTAGATGGTCAGGTTGGGCACCTGTGACTGCAGGTCCCCCAGATTCTTGATGTTGAGGCTCTCCAGAGCCCCCGCACCGAAGGCCGTTACCGCGACGGGCACGTCCTTCAGCGATTCCTCGCGGCGGCGGGCGGTCACCGTCACGACATCCAGCTTTTGCGTGTCGGCCGCGGGCTGGACCTCGTCAGCCAGGGCAGCGGCAGGCGCGGGGCTGGGTTCGGCCCAGGCGGGCGCCCCGGTGGCCAGGGAAGCCATGGCGGCCAGCAGGGCCAGGGTCAGGGGCGTGCGGCGCAGGGCCGCGCCAGGAACGGCTGCGGCGATGGGGATCAGCAGGGTCATGCGTTGTCTCCGTGATTCTTTGAGGTGTCGACGCGGACGTCGCCCCATCGGAGTGCAAATGCCGTGCCCATGGCCGTGCCAGGCCCGGTTTCTACGTGCAAACCATGAGAGGAACGGCCAGCCGGGCCTGGCCTGCCGCTTCGGTAGCCCTGGCTCATGCCTCCTCCGGCCCGTTGTCACGTCCCTGCGACAGGCCCGGCCGCAGCCCCCTGTCTGATTGGCGCACAGGTCGGCAGGATGCAATGTCCAGAGATTGGGCAATGCCTGAAGCTCAGACAGCACGCCCCCGCCTCAGCCAACCCCGCAGACGCAGCGCCCAGCCGCTCATGCACAAGGCCCACAGCAAGGCCGCCAGGGCCAGCGCGCCGGTCGGCTCCGACGGCCCCAGCGCGGCCCACAGCCGCAGCAGCACGGCGAGCTGCAGCAGGAGAAAGAGGGCCATTAAGGGCCGGTCCACCGCCAGCGGCCGACCGGCATGCGCGCTGCTGACGCGGCTCACCTGGGCCATCATCAAGCTCGCCAGGCCCCCCGCCAGAACGGCATGCAGGGGCGCCAGCCCCAGGCCTGGTCGCCCAAGAGCCAGCAGCCCCGCCGACAGGGCCGACAACCCCGCCCCCAGCGCCAGCCACAGCCCGCCGCACAGCATCATTGCCATCAGGGGCAGCCGGGCCATGTGCCGCCAATGCCAGGCTTGCTTCAGCAGCAGCAAGGCCACGCCGCCCTCCAAGCCGGCCCGCAGCGCCCAGGCCCAGGGCGGCATGAAACTGGGGCCCAGCACCTGCCAGGCCCCGCCCCAGGCACAGCCCGCCAGCCCGGCCCACAGCAGGGTCCGTTCGGACGCAGGCAGGCGCCCGGCCGCCTGCAGCCAGACCGCCGGCTCGGCGAACATGGGCACCATGCGATGCAGGGCGATCAAGAAGACGGGCAGCAGGCTCCACCACAGCACAGCCTGCAGGGATGCGCGGGCCCAGTCCTCGCGCCCCGCCATCAGGCTGGCGCCCGTGAGGGCCATGCCGCAAAGCCCCAGGAGCCAAGCGCCGTGTACACCGCTCAGGTGCAGACGATCCGGCTCCTTGCTGGCAACAAGCATGCGCCGGGCCAGCCGCCACGATGCGGCCCACGCCAGCATCAGCAACATCAGGCCGAGACCCGCCAGCGGCGCCGCGGCATGCAGCCCAAGAAGGATCAGCAGGCCACCCAGCCCCGCCAGCCCGAGCGGAAGGTGCAGGGCCTGGGTCTGCGGGCCCGGTACGCGCAGCCAACGCGGCCCGGCCGTGAAAAAGAAGCCGGTGATGAACTGCGGCATGGCGCCCAGCCCGAACAGCAGGCCATGGGCTAAGCCTGGAGACACCGCCCAGGGCAACGCCCGCCCCTGCCAGCGGGCCAGCAAGACAAGGCACCACCACAGGCCGGACAGGGCCAGCATCAGCAATCCCAGTCGGAAGAAGGGGGCATGCGGCGCGGCTGGCCCGCCGGCAGGGGTCCGTCGTTCAGGCATGGAGGAGGTCCGGCATGGGGTGCGATCTTGTGACCCAAAGCGGGGCTGGCGATTGCGCAAGGGCAAAGCTCAAGGATTAGCCCAGCACATTGAGAACATTGGTGCTAGAATATGCCTCTATACATTCGCTCAAGACCGTTTCTTCAAGGTCTTTGCAGTGGTCTCCGGCATCAGACTCACACGATGCCGGCCCGCCCATCAGCCTCCAGCGCCATCACTCGGGATAGGCAGATTTCGCATCTGGCCCCCCCGCCTGAAGCGCCCGCCCCCAAGCGATCCGCTGGGTGGCTTCAATCACCGGCTTGATCTCTCTTGCGTGTCTGTACGTCCCCCCGTGTGTCGCCGCTCGCGCGCACGGCTCCTTCTTCTTTTCGGAAAGAAAACACCATGAGCAGCATCCAGAACGGTATCGTCAAGTGGTTCGACGACGGCAAGGGCTTCGGTTTCATCACCCCCGCCGACGGCAGCAAGGACCTCTTCGCCCACCACAGCGAAATCCGCAACGGTGGCGGCTTCCGCAGCCTGGCTGAAGGCCAGCAGGTCGAATTCGAAGTGAAGCAAGGCCCCAAGGGCCTGCAGGCTTCGAACATCAAGCCCCTGTAAAGCACTTCCTCCAGGCCTGGGAAGGCCTGGGCCGTCTCCCTGGACGGCCCATCCCGAACGGCCGTGGTCCCCGCGGATCACGGCTTCAGGTGCCCGACTCTCACCGGGCACCCGCTTCCGCGCCAGGCATTGCGCCTGCCCCGGACTTCATCACCATCCGCGCCAAGACGGCTCTCTGGACCTCCACGCAGGGACGGCTCCTTCAAGGCGCACACCTCGAGACAACCATGCAAAAGAACAGCATCGAGGTGGGGCGATTCCTTGTCTCACCTTTCATCAAGACTTCTGAGGACGGTGGCATCTATGCCAGCGTCTCCATCCGCTCCGGGCAAGGCTCAGCCAACCATGACCGCGTGATGCGCTTCACCCCGCGCTTCACCGGGCGCCGCCAGGCGCTGAACTACGCCCAGGCACAAGGCCGCGCATGGGTGGCGGCGCAAGATTGACGCCCCCTACCGACTTCGCCAGCCCTGCAGGCCGTGCCAGACCAGAGCCCAGGCCCTTGGGGAGGCACAAACCGCTCGCCGTTTGCGTCCGGCCTCAGCCCCCACAAGGGGGCACGCTTGGCTGCCCGGCAGCGCCGGATCAGCCTGAGTCGCTCTGAGCGAGAAGGCCCGGCTGCTGTGCAGTGGGTCTTTTCTTTTTTCTTGACCTCGCTGTGACCGGAGCCCACACCCCTGCGCGCGACATGCGCCACGTCAAGGGGCAAGGTGGGCGGTCCGGCAGAGCCAGGTCAACGTGAGTCGATCTAGGCGAAAAGGCCACGGCCCGGTTTTGCCGGGGCCGAGAGGCGTTGCCCCCTCCTTCATGGGACCATTCCGCCGGCAGGCCCGATTCCCCCATGCCCGGTCGATGCCACGCGCCCTTGGACCTCGCGATGCGGCCAAAGGCAAGCCAGTTCAAACGCGGGGGGACTGTGAGCCGGCCTGGGGGCCGGCAGTACGACCGGGCCTCAGGCGGCTCAGGCAGCCTGCGCTTCCTGAGCCCGCTTGCGGCCAGCAAAGAAGTCAGGGGCCAGGAGGCCCGGCACGCCTCGGCGCGGGGCATGCCCGATCAGCACGTCGGCCAGGGCATCGGCGATGGGCAGGCCAGGGTGCTGCTCCAGCCACATGAACTCGCCGGCCGGATTGAGCTCGAGGAAAACGTGGCGACCGTCCGGCGTCAGGATGAGGTCAATGGCGCCGTAGTTGAGCCCGAAGGCATCCATCAGGGCCAGCAGCCGGGCCTGGATGTCTGCGGGCAGGACGTGGTGCTGCCAGTCCCGCAGCATGCGACGACCCTCGCGGCGCCAGTCGGTCCGGGCGCGCTCATTGGCCTGGGAGTCGATGGCCGCGGCGAAGACCTGCTCGCCCACGATGGTCACCCGCAGTTCCAGGGCCTTGGGCACCAGGGCCTGGAAGGTCATGGGGCCGTGCCGGAGGGCGTCCAGGTGGTCCAGATCCTCGGGGCGGATGCGATTGGTGAACATCACCTTCTCCTGCCCCTGCTCGTAGATGGCAAAGGAGCTGAGCATCTTTCCCACGATGCCCTGAGGATGCGTCCCGAAGAACTCGCGCACGGCCTGCGGGTCATTGGTGGAGAGGCTGTCCGGAATCTCCAGCCCCAGATGGGCCGCGGTCTTGAGCTGCAGCTGCTTGTGATCGGCCCGGCGCACCTTCTCGTAGCCGTCCAGCTGGAAGCAGTCCAGGCTGTGCAGCAGGCCCAGGACCTGGGCCCGGCTCTCCTTCTGTGCGGCCTCGCGGTAGACGCCGGGCACGGTGTCCGGGATGGCGCCGCCGATGCGCAGACGGCGGTAGTAGCAGGCCTGCAGCTCGGCCAGGTCCAGCTGCCCCAGGGGCGTCTGCAGCAGCAGGGTCTGCTGCTGACTGTCGGCATGCAGGCTCAGCTGCACGGACGAGGGGAACAGGTCGGTCTCGAAGCACCACGCCGTGGCGCCGCGGGCCATCAGGGCCCGGGTGATCAGGGGGGTGCAGTGGTGGTCGCGGGAATGGGTAACGATCAGGACATTCATGGCATCAGGCTCGGGTATTCAGACAGAGGGCGCCGCAGCGCAGAGGACGGGAGCATCGGCGAGCAGGGCATCGGCCAGGGCATCGGCAATGGGCAGTCCCAGCTCGCGTTGCAGCATGCCCCACTCGCCGCAGGCGTTGACTTCCAGGAAGACCCAGTCGTCATCCGGGGTGTGGATGAAGTCCGCGGCCCCGTAGCGAAGTCCCAGCCGGCGCATCAGGTCGAGGAATCTAGCGGCCACGGCTTCTGGCAGTTGGGCCGGCATCCATGCCAACCCGGCCTGCGGGCGCCAGTCGTCCACACGTCCCGCCCCGGCCTGCGGTCGGATGGCACCGCAGAACAGGTGCCCATCGACGGCGATCACCCGCAGCTCCTCGGCCTTGGCGATGCGCTCCTGGAACAGCGGCGGGCACAGGGCCAGGCCGCGATCGTCCTGCAGGTCCGCGGACTCGATGACCGTGGTGTAGAGATTGCCCGCACCTCCGCGCATGCCCGGTGCCAGCACGGTCTGCATCTTCATCACCACGCCCCGCGGCTGGCGGGCATGGAAGGCGCGGACGGCGGCGGGATCGTTGCTGCAAAGCGTGTCTGGCACGCGCAGGCCGGCCTCGCGGGCCAGGCGCAGCTGCCGCAGCTTGGCCCCGGCGCGCTCCACCTGCGCAAGGCCGTTGACCCAGCGGGCGCCTTCCAGCCGGTCCCACAAGGCACGCAGGACATGGCGGCATTCCTGGACACAGGACGCCCGATAGCGCTCGTCGATGGCGTCGCCCAGGGCCGGCGGCAGCAGTTGGCGCAGCCAGACGGCCTGCACAGCCTCCAGGGCATGCGTGCGCCCCTGCAGGCACAGGAAGCCGCCGTCATCGCCCCCCTCCAGGCCCAGGCCCAGCTGCCAGTCCAGCGGAAAACGATCGGTGTCCACGCGCAGGGGTTGAGCGCCACGGCGCAGCAAGGCGTCGGCCACCCAATCGACGGTGGTGTGGTCGGCGGCGTGGGTCAGCAGGAGAACGAGAGGCGACACATCGATTCCAGGCAGGCAAGCAATACCGCCCCGCTCCCCCGGAAAAAACGGGGTGGACGGGGCGGACAGGGAACGCAGGCGCCGGCCCGAGGGCGCGGCGCCGAAGGCACGTTCAGACTTCGTTGCCGAGGTGGTCGTCGCCGTCGGAGGGGTACTTCAGAGTAACGACGATGTCGTCCTTGAGCGGACTGGTGCTGGTGGCGTCGGCCGACAGAGTCTCGGGCAGGTGGTCATCCCCATCGGAGGGGTACTTCATGGTTTGCTCGGGCTGGTCCAGGGTCTTGGAGGTGGCAGAAGCGCCACCGCCGCTGACGGCGTCCAGTTCCTGGGCTTCCAGGAAGCGGGCGAAGAAAGGCAGTTTTTCGGACATGGGTCATTCCTCCATCGGTTGCTGAAATCAGCGGCTGGCGCCGGACCTCCCGATCCGCGTGTGACAGCCGCTGCGCATCATAGGAGCGATGCCGCCCATGGATAACCGTTATTCATCAGTGCCAACCCTGGATTGCATCAGATAGCGCCCAGCGATTGTGTCGATATGAAAAAAGGGCAGGCCCACAGGCCTACCCTTGTCATACGTCTGACACACCCGGCCCGTGCCACGGCGCCGGGGTTCTGGGGCGTCGTCAGCGCTGGGCGCGCAGCTCGGCTGCTGCGCCGCCGCCCAGGGCCTTGTAGAGCTGCACGCCCGAATGCAGCGTCGCCAGGCGCACCTGCAGGGCAGCCTGCTGCGCGGCGAAGCTGCCGCGCTGGGCGTCCAGCAGCTCCAGGCTGCTGGAGGCGCCATTGGCGAAGCGCAACTCCACCAGGCGCAGGCGCTCGGCCTCGGCTGCGGCCTGAGCTTCCTGGGCGCGCAGCTGCTCGGCCAGCGTGCTGCGGGCGGCAAGCGCATCGGCCACCTCGCGGAATGCCTGCTGGATGGACTTCTCGTACTGCGCCACGGCGATCTCACGGGCGGCCTGCGTGGCCTTGAGGTTGGCGCTGTTGCGGCCCGCGTCGAAGACCGGCATCAGCGCCTGGCTGGCGAAGCTCCAGGCCGTGTTCTTGAACAGGCCCGACAGCTCCGAGCTGGCACTTCCGATGCTGGTGCTCAGGGTGATGCTGGGGAAGAAGGCGGCGCGGGCGGCGCCCACATTGGCCTCGGCAGCCACGAGCAGGGCCTCCGACTGGCGCACGTCCGGCCGCTCGAGCAGCACGCTGGACTTCACACCCGCGGCCAGCGGTGCCAGAGCCTGGCCAGCCAGCGGGGCGCCGGCCGGCAGGTCCTGGGGCAGGGGCTGGCCGAGCAGCAGCACCAGGGCGTTCTCGTCCTGGCTGCGCTGGCGCTGGGCCTGGGCCTGGGCAGCACGGGCAGCCTCCAGCGCCGAGATCGCGCCTTGCAGCTCCAGGCTGGAAGCTGCGCCCTGGTCGAAGCGCAGGCGGATCAGACGGTGGCTGTCCTCGCGGCTGGTCAGGGTCTTGCGGGCGTAGTCCAGCAGCGCCTCGTCGATCTGCAGCGCATAGTGCGCCGAGGCCACGCCGGCGACGAGGCTCAGCTGGGCAGCACGGGCGCCGTCCTCGCTGGCCAGGTAGCGGGCCTGGGCGGCGTCGCTCTGGTTGCGCAGCTTGCCCCAGAGGTCCAGCTCGTAGGCCGTCACCTGCAGGCCGGCCTGGTAGCTGGCGGTGATGGTGTCGTCCCTGGCATTGGGCTGGCGGCTGCTGATGAGGCCGGCGGCCACGGTCGGCCAGCGGTTGGCATCGCTGACGCGGGCCAGGGCCGCGGCCTGGTCCACGCTGCGCAACGCGACCCGCAGGTCGCGGTTGTTGCGCAGGGCGATGTCAACCAGGGCCTGCAGGCGCGCATCGGCATAGAAGTCGCGCCAGGCCGGCAGGGTCAGGTCTTGCGCGCCCGACGCGCCCAGCTGCTCAGCCACCGGCAGGGCCGGCCGCTCATGCTGGGGCGCGAGATTCGCGCAGGCCGTCAGCGCGGCCAGGGCCACGACGCTGAGGCCGAGGCGCAGTCGAGAAAGTTGTGTCTGATTCATATCGCTTGCTCCGTTGCTTGCGCAACTCCTAGCAGGGCATCCCGCAGACCGGATGACAGCCGGTAGGGGGTGGGATGCTCGGTCAGTGGCCTTCTGCAGCATGACCAATCCCGTGGGCGTGCTGGGCATCAAACGCCTTCTGGCGCTCGCTCGGCTTGAACAGCTTGCGCACCACCAGGAAGAACACCGGCACGAAGAGCACCGCCAGCACCGTGGCCGAGATCATCCCGGACATCACACCCGTGCCGATGGCCCGCTGGCTGGCGGAACCGGCACCACTGGCGAACACCAGGGGCAGAACGCCCAGGATGAAGGCCATGGAGGTCATGATGATGGGACGGAAGCGCAGGTGGCAGGCCTCCAGGATCGCCTCCACCAGGCTGCGGCCTTCGGCCTGCAGGTCCTTGGCGAACTCGATGATCAGGATGGCGTTCTTGGCCGAGAGGCCGATGATGGTGATCAGGCCCACCTTGAAGAACACGTCGTTGGGCATGCCCCGCATCGTGGCCCCCATCAGCGCGCCGAAAAGGCCCAGGGGCACCACCAGCAGCACAGCGAAGGGAATCGACCAGCTCTCGTACAGCGCGGCCAGGCACAGGAACACGGCCAGCAGCGAGAACAGCAGCAACACGGTGGCCTGCGAGCCGGATATCTTCTCCTCGCGCGACAGCCCCGTCCACTCGTAGCCGATTCCCGGCGGCAGCTGGGCCACCATCTTCTCCAGCTCGGCCATGGCTGCACCGGTCGAGGCGCCGGGTGCGGCATCGCCAGCCAGGCGCATCGCGGGATAGCCGTTGTAGCGCACGGCCTGCATCTGGCCCGTGATCCACTTGGTCGTCGCGAAGCTGGACAGCGGCACGCTCTGGCCCTTGTTGTTGACGACGTTCAGGCGCAGCAGGTCCTGCGGCTGCATGCGAGCACCGGCCTCGGCCTGCACCACGACACGCTGCAGGCGGCCGTTGCTGGGGAAGTCGTTCACATAGGCCGAGCCCAGCTGGGTGCCGATGACGGTGCCCAGGTTGTCGAAGCTCACCCCCAGGGCATTGGCCTTGTCGCGGTCGATGTCCAGCTGCAGCTGGGGCGCGTCCTCCAGGCCATCCGGGCGCATGCCGGTGATGACCTTGCTCTGGCTGGCCATGCCCATCAGCTGATTGCGGGCGTTCAGCAGGGCCTCATGGCCCAGGCCGCCGCGGTCCTGCAGGCGCAGGGCGAAGCCGGTGGCCGTGCCCAGCTCAGGGATGGGCGGCGGCGAGAGCGGGAAGATAAAGGCATCGCGCACGGCCATGAAGGCGCCGAAGGCTCGGCCCGCCAGCGCCTGCGCGCTGTGCTGCGCACCCTTGCGCTCCTCCCAGGGCTTGAGCGGCACGAACACCAGCGCGGCATTCTGGCCCTGCCCCGAGAAGGAGAAGCCGATCACGCCCACGGTGTTCTGCACCTCGGGCTGCTTGAGCATGAAGTCCTCGACCTGCTTGACGGCCGCCTCGGTGCGGTTGGCCGTGGCGCCCGGGGGCAGCTGCACGTTGACGATCAGGTAGCCCTGGTCTTCATTGGGCAGGAAGGAGGTGGGCATGCGCAGGTAGACCCAGCCCACGACCGCGATCACGGCGACATAGGCGATCAGCATGCGGCCGCTGCGCTTGAGCAACCGGGCCACCCAGCTCTCGTAGCCTTTGGCCGTGGCCGAGAAACCGCGGTTGAACCATCCGAAGAAACCGCTCTTGGCATGCGCCTCGCCCTGCTTGACGGGGCGCAGCAGCGTGGCGCACAGGGCCGGCGTCAGGCTCAGGGCCATGAAGGCCGACAGCAGCATGGACGCCACCATGGCCAGCGAGAACTGGCGATAGATGTTGCCCACCGAGCCGGCGAAGAAGGCCATGGGCACGAAGACCGAGACCAGCACCACGGTGATGCCGATGATGGCGCCGGAGATCTGGCCCATCGCCTTCTTGGTGGCCTCCAGCGGCGAGCGCCCCTCCTCGTTCATGATGCGCTCGACGTTCTCGACCACCACGATGGCATCGTCCACCAGGATGCCGATGGCCAGCACCATGCCGAACAGGGTCAGCACGTTGATCGAGAAACCCATCCACAACATGATGGCGAAGGTGCCCAGCAGGGCGATCGGCACCACGATGGTCGGGATGAGGGTGTAGCGCCAGTTTTGCAGGAACAGGAACATCACCAGGAACACGAGGATGATGGCCTCGACCAGGGTCTCGACAACTTGCTCGATGGAGATCTTCACGAACTTCGAGGAGTCGTAGGGGATCTCGTAGACCACGCCTTCGGGGAAGAAGCGCTGCAGCTCGACCATGCGGTCCTTGACGGCCTGCGCGGACGCGAGCGCGTTGCCGCTGGGCGAGAGCTGGATGCCGATGCCGGTGCTGGGCTTGCCGTTCAGGCGCGAGTAGGAGCCGTAGCCCTGCCCGCCCAGCTCCACGCGGGCAACGTCCTTGAGCCGCACGGTGGAGCCGTCAGGGTTGGCGCGCAGCACGATGGACTTGAACTGCTCCACCGACTCCAGTTGGCCCTTGACCACCACGGTGGCGGACATGGTCTGCGTGCTCAGATTGGGCAGCTCGCCGATGGAGCCGGCCGGCACCAGCGCGTTCTGCGCGCGGATGGCGACGTTGACCTCGGCCGGGCTGATGTTGAAGGACTGCAGCTTGGCCGGATCCAGCCAGATGCGCATCGCGCGTTCCGTGCCGAAGAGCTGGGCCTGGCCGATGCCGGGCAGGCGCTGCAGTTCGGGAATGATGGCGCGCGAGGCATAGTCTCCCAGGGCGATGGGGTCCAGGCTGCCGGCCTTGCTGGACAGGGTCACGAACAGCAGGAAGTTGTTGCGCGCCTTGTCCACCCGCACGCCCTGCTGCACCACCGAAGCCGGAAGACGCGGCGCGGCGCGCGAGATGCGGTTCTGCACCTCGACCTGGGCCAGGTCAATATTGGTGCCGGGCTCGAAGGTCACGGTGATGGCGCCGGTGCCATTAGCCTGCGAAACGGACTCGATGTAGGCCAGATTGGGCGAGCCGTTGAGTTCCTGCTCCAGCACGGAGATGACGCTCTCGTCCAGGGTCTGGGCGGAGGCGCCGGGATAGGCGGCGCTGACCACGAGGGAGGGCGGAGCCACCGTGGGGTACTGCGCCACCGGCAGCTTGGTGATGGACACCGCGCCGAACACCAGGATGAACAGTGCGATCACCCAGGCAAAGATCGGCCGATCGATGAAGAAGCGTGACATGCCTTCTCCTTGGGATCAGTGGGCCGCGCCGGAGGCCGGCGAGGCGGGGGCGGCTGGCGCGGACGCCGCGCTGGCCGACCACGGCACCGGCGACACCGGCGCGCCCGGCACGAACATCTTCTGGAAGCCATCGACGATGACCTGATCGCCCGGCTTCAGCCCGTCCAGCACCACCCAGTGACTGCCCTGGGCGCCGCCCAGCTTGACCATGCGGGGCTCGGGCTTGTTGCCGGCGCCGATCACCAGGACGGTGTCGCCCTGCGTGCCGCGCTTGACACCCTGCTGGGGCACCAGCATGCCGGAGGGCATCTCGCCCTGGGCCAGGCGCACGCGCACATACTGGCCGGGCATGAGCTGGCCGTCGTCGTTGGGCATCTCGGCGCGCAGCAGCACCTGGCCGGAGCCGGGGTCCACGCTCAGGTCGGTGAACAGCAGCTTGCCGGCCTTGGCCGATTCATGGCCGTCGTCCATCACGGCGCGCACCTGGGCGGCCGCGCCGTCCTTGCCGGCGGCACGCAGCTGACCCGAGGCCAGAGCGCGGCGCAGCCCCTGCACTTCATTGGCACTCTGGGTGAAGTTGACGTAGACCTTGTCGGTCTGCTGGATCAGGGCCAGTTGGGTCGCCTCGACGGCGCTGACCAGGGCGCCCTCGGTGACCAAGGCACGCCCGATGCGACCTGAGATGGGGGCGCGCACGCTGGCGTACTCCAGGTTCAGGCGAGCCGTCTGCACGGCGGCCTTGGCGGCAGCCACGTCAGCCTCGGCCCCCTTGGCGGCAGCGACGGACGCCAGGTATTCCTGCTGGCTGATGGCCTTGGCATCGACGAGCGGCTTGTTGCGCTCGGCCTGGGCCACGGCCTGGCTGACGTTGGCCTGGGCCTTGGCCAATTGGGCATTGGCGCTGTCCAGCGCGGCCTGGTAGGGGGCGGGATCGATCTGGAACAGGGGCTGGCCTTCCTTCACGAGGCCGCCTTCGGTGAACAGGCGCTTTTGCACCACGCCATTGACGCGGGCACGGACCTGCGCGGTGCGCAGGGCCTCCACGCGGCCGGGCAGCTCCACCTGCAGGGTCACGGCCTGGGGTTCAACCTTGATCACGCCCACCTGCGGCGGAGGCATGCCGCCGGGGCCGCCCTGGG
Source organism: Mitsuaria sp. WAJ17 (assembly GCF_014174515.1). Taxonomy (GTDB): domain Bacteria; phylum Pseudomonadota; class Gammaproteobacteria; order Burkholderiales; family Burkholderiaceae_C; genus Roseateles_B. Next base: position 45,005 of record NZ_JACJUG010000022.1, on the reverse strand, counting down.
CACCGGCCTGGCCGCCGCCACAGCCCACCAGGGCCGCGGCGAGCGCCACCACCAGGGGCAGCAGGTACAGGGCGCGCGCCCCGGGGGAAATCGACAAATGCGAGGCCGTCACGGCGGCCATCTTGTTCTGGGACATCACGAGCAGTCCTTTCTGGGGCAATCACAGCCCCCAGTGTCGGAGGCAGCAAACAAAAAACTGTCAGGAGGGCTGCCGGCACGCCTGGCGCCGGCATGGCAGGGGGCGAAGCGCCGCATCTTGATGAACATCCCGCCTCACCGGCACGACGAACAGGCCTTGGCCACTTCGCCAACAATGGCACGCAGTATACATACATTCGTGTATGTATGTTTGAAAAGACCTGATCTACAATGCGCACACCATGGTCCGCAAAACCAAGCAAGAAGCCCTTGAAACCCGCCACCGCCTGCTCGACGCCGCGGAACAGCTCTTTCATGAGCGAGGCGTTTCCCGCACCTCCTTGCAGGACATCGCCAGCGCAGCCGGCGTCACCCGGGGCGCCGTGTACTGGCACTTCCAGGACAAGGTCGAGCTCTTCGCCGCCATGATGGACCGGGCCACCATGCCCCTGGAGGAAGGCCTGCTGCCGCAGGAGGCGGCCAGCCAGCCCATCACCCTGACCGATCTTCGCTGGGGCCTGCTCAACGTCTTTCACAGCTGCAGCCACAGCGAGCGCACCCGCCGCGTCTTCGAGATCGCGATGAAGAAGGTGGAGTTCAGCGGTGAGATGCAGGCCCTGCACGCCCGCAAGCTGGCCAACCACCGCGCCTGGCGCAGCCAGAACGAGGCCTGCTTCCTGGCCGCGCAGGCAGCCGGCCAACTGCCAGCAGGACTGGACACCTCGGCCGCCGCCATTGCCCTCGTGGCCTTGGTGGACGGCCTGATCCACCAATGGATCATGGACCCCAGCGCCTTCGACCTGATGGCCATGGGCGAGACCGCCATCGAGCGCTTCATGGACAGCCTGCTCCAGCCCGGCGCCCCCCTGCTACCCCCGGTCAGCGCCGAGGAGCGCGCCCGGCTGGGCACGCAGGCCATCTGCCGGCCGACGCAAGACGGCCTGCTCATCGCCACCCCCGGCGCCCGAAAAGCGGACAACTGAGCCAGATTCACGCGGGCAATCTCCCGCGGCACATGGGGCCATGTGCCGCATTCGATCTTGACCCGCGACAATAGCAGGTTGCCCGCGAGGGCTGCCCCTCGTCCGCTCCCCGAACCACGCACCGATGTCCGCCCACGCCACCATCACCCCTCCGAAGCCCGCCCGGCTGCTCAGCGGCTACAAGCCCTTCTGGGCCAAGCGCTTCGGACCGGCCCCCTTCCTGCCCATGAGCCGGCAGGAGATGGAGCAGCTCGGCTGGGATTCCTGCGACATCATCATCGTCACCGGCGACGCCTATGTGGACCACCCCAGCTTCGGCATGGCGGTGATCGGGCGCACGCTGGAGGCGCAGGGCTTCCGCGTGGGCATCATCGCCCAGCCCGAGTGGAACTCGGCCGAGCCCTTCAAGGCCCTGGGCAAGCCCAATCTGTTCTTCGGCGTGGCGGCCGGGAACATGGATTCGATGATCAACCACTACACCGCGGACCGGAAGATCCGCAGTGACGACGCCTACACCCCCGGCGGCGAGGCCGGCAAGCGGCCCGACCGCGCCAGCCTGGTCTACACCCAGCGCTGCCGCGAAGCCTACAAGGAGGTGCCGGTGGTGATCGGCGGCATCGAGGCCTCGCTGCGTCGCATCGCCCATTACGACTACTGGCAGGACAAGGTCCGCCGCTCGGTACTGATCGACTCCAAGGCCGACCTGCTGGTCTTTGGCAATGCCGAGCGCGCCATCGTCGAGATCGCCCACCGCCTGGCGCGGCGCCAGCCCATCGAGTCCATCACCGACGTGCGCGGCACCGCCTTCATGCGCCAGCCGGACGACCCGGCCCTGGCCGGCTGGTTCGAGCTGGACTCCACGACCGTGGACGCCCCGGGCCGCATCGACGAAATCCTCAACCCCTACGCAACGACCGAGGAGACGGCCGAGGCCAAGGGCGCCAGCTGCGCCAAGGCCGAGGGCGATGCCGCAGGCCAGGTGGGCGCCGCCGTCCAGCCCATCCAGATCGTGCGCCGCACCGTCTCGCGCGATGACGGCCGTGCCGTCACCACTCCGCGCGATCGCACCGTGATCCGCCTGCCCGCCTTCGAGCAGGTCAGGAGCGACCCGGTGCTGTACGCCCACGCGAACCGCGTGCTGCATCTGGAGACCAACCCCGGCAACGCCCGCGCGCTCGTGCAGCGCCACGGCGACCGCGACGTCTGGCTGAACCCGCCGCCCCTGCCGCTCTCGACGCCCGAGATGGATCTGGTCTTCGACCTGCCCTATGCCCGCAGCCCGCACCCGCGCTACGCTGACGAGAACGGCAGCCACGACCACGGCACCAAGATCCCCGCCTGGGAGATGATCCGTTTCAGCGTGAACATCATGCGCGGCTGCTTCGGCGGCTGCACCTTCTGCTCCATCACCGAGCATGAGGGCCGCATCATCCAGAGCCGCTCTGAAGACTCCGTGATCCGCGAGATCGAGGAAATGCGCGACAAGGTCAAGGGCTTCACCGGCATCGTCTCCGACCTCGGTGGACCCACGGCCAACATGTACCGCCTGGGCTGCAAGTCGCCCGAGATCGAGGCGGCATGCCGCAAGCCCAGCTGCGTCTTCCCCGGCATCTGCCAGAACCTGCACACCGACCACGACCCGTTGATCAAGATGTACCGCCGGGCCCGTGCGCTGCCTGGTGTCAAGAAGATCCTGATCGGCTCCGGCCTGCGCTACGACCTGGCCATCCAGAGCCCCGAGTACATCCAGGAGCTGGTCACCCACCACGTGGGCGGCTACCTCAAGATCGCGCCGGAGCACACCGAGGCCGGCCCGCTGTCCAAGATGATGAAACCGGGCATCGGCACCTACGACCGCTTCAAGCAGCTCTTTGAGGCCGCCAGCGAGGCCGCAGGCAAGAAGCAGTTCCTGATCCCCTACTTCATCGCCGCCCACCCGGGCACCTCAGACGAGGACATGATGAACCTGGCCGTCTGGCTCAAGCGCAACGGCTTCCGCGCCGACCAGGTCCAGACCTTCTACCCCAGCCCCATGGCCACCGCGACGGCCATGTACCACTCCAGCAAGAACCCGCTGAAGAAGGTCACCCGAGACAGCGAGGCCGTGGACATCGTGCGCGGTGAGCGCCGCCGCCGCCTGCACAAGGCCTTCCTGCGCTACCACGACCCCAACAACTGGCCCCTGCTGCGCGAGGCGCTCAAGGAGATGGGCCGGGCCGACCTGATCGGCAACGGCAAGCACCACCTGATCCCGACCTTCCAGCCATCGACCGACGGCAGCTACCAGAGCGCACGGCGCAAGAACTCGACACCGGTGGGCGTGAAGACTTCGGTAGCCAAGCCGCTGGCCAAGGCGGCGAGCCCGCATGCCGCCTCGCCACGCGGTTGCGGCTCCGCCCCTCGCAAGGGCCAGATCCTGACCCAGCACACCGGCCTGCCGCCCCGGGTGACCGGTGCCGCCAAGCCGGGCGTGAGCCGCACGACGGGCTTCAAGCCCACCGCAGCAGCAGGCGCCAGGCCCGCTGCGAAGCCGGCCGCACGCCCCGCGGGCAAGAAGCCGCGCTGAGTAAGCGCCGCGATGGCGCTCTCGGCCAGGGGCGTCGGAGGCCCGGCGATGACCTGCCAATGACCCGGCAATGGGCTTCGCCGAGCCCTTGCCGTGCGCGAGGATGCGGGCCCGCTCAGGGGCCGGGCGGCGTGCCGGTCGCCATCGAAGGCGATGCGGCAGGAGTTTCAGGAGCTGCGGAGGCGGCCTCGGTCGCCGCCGCGTTCACGGCGTCCCTTCCTGCGCCGTTCTCCCTTGCCGGAGACCCGCCATCCCAGGCCCGCCACAGCCCGTAGGCCGCGCGCCCCAGCCTCAGCCAGGGCAGCCAGCGGCGCCAGCGCCTTTGGGCAGAACGGGCTCCCAGGCCAGCCAGCAGGCCCAGGCCCATCGCACTCCAGCGGCCGGCCGGCGCCTGCGTCCAGGAACGCCAGCGGTGCCAGACCCCAATGCCCAGGTCGCCGATGGTCAGCGCGGGCCGCAGCCGCGCCGCATCGGCCGCCAGTTCTGTGCGCAGCTCGGCTTGACGCAGGCGCAGCTCCAGCTGCCGCTGCTTCAGGGCCAATCGGCGGGCCTCAAACATCGGGACCTCCGCGCAGCAGGGCGCGGTCACGCTGGAGTTCAGCCAGACTCTGCTCGAACAGGCCGCTGGGCGCCGACAGTTTCACCAGGGCCCAACGCCAGGCGGCCCAGGCCCCCAGGCCATAGAGGATGGCCAGCCCCAAGGCCATCAGCCACTGCCAGGGCGCCGGCAGCAACCAGACCAGAGCCAGACTCAGCAATCCCAAAGCCACGGCGCCCAGCACCAGGCACATCAGCAGTCCGGCGAGACCGGAGAACAGGCGCAGCTTCTCGGCCTCCCATTCGGTACCCAGCAGGGCCAGGCGCAGTTGCAGGCTCTCCAGCACGCGGTCCAGGCTGCGGCGCAGCTGGCTCTCAAGGCCGGCGGACGGATTCTCGGGCGGGGCGTCCAGGGACATGCGGGGAGCGGACGCAGCGGTCCGCAGCAATAGCAACGATGTCATTGTGCGCCGCCCGACGGCCGGCCCGGCGCCACTGTGGCGCACAGGACGCAGCAAGCCCCGCGCGACCCACCGGACAAACCCTGAAGCAGCGCTGCCTGGGGCGAACGCCACTGGGGCGATCCCCGAGGCCGTTCTGCTTTGCAGCCCCGGTGCTTTGCGAGATAGTCCGGGCTATGCGGTCTGTCGACTCCTCGCCGAATGCGGCACAACTCCACGCGCCATGGATGCCGGAAGCGCGGCCTTCGCGTGTAAGCTCAGCCCAGCCGTCGCCGCATGCTGCCCGACCAGGCTGCCCCACCCATCGCAGGACTCGGGGCTGGCAGCGCAACGACATCGTTTCCGCCGTACAGGATCCGCTTCATGCCTGAGAACAACAGCCTGGCACCCGCAGCCGGCGTCCCCGTGGACGACGATGACCTGCTCGAGTTTCTGGACGGTCCCGAACACCATGACGAGCTTGAGGCTGGCGATGACCTGCCTCCCTGGCGCATCCTGATCGTCGATGACGACGCCGACGTCCACAAGGCCACCGAGCTGGCCATGCAGGGGCTGCGGGTCGAGGGCGTGCCCCTGAGCTTCCTGCATGCCGACTCGGCCGCCGCCGCGCGCGACATGCTGGCCCGCGAGCCCGACCTGGCCGTGGTGCTGCTGGATGTGGTGATGGAATCCGAGGACGCCGGCCTGCAGTTGGTGCGCTTCATCCGCGACGAGCTCAAGCTGCGCGCCGTGCGCATCGTGCTGCGCACCGGCCAGCCGGGCTATGCGCCGGAGATCGAGACGGTCCAGTCCTACGACATCAACGACTACAAGACCAAGTCCGAGCTGACCCGCACCCGCCTCTACACGGTACTGACGGCCGCGATCCGTTCCTACCGCCAGATCCGCGCCCTCGAGTCCAACCGCAAGGGCCTGGAGTTGATCGTCGAGGCCAGTACTGAACTGAGCCGACTGCACGGCATCAATCGTTTCGCCGAAGGCGTGGTGACCCAGCTCTGCGCCCTGCTGGGCATCCTGCCCGAAGGCCTGGTCTGCGCCCACATGAGCAACGATGAGCGCCAACCCGCGCGCGTCATCGGCGCCGCCGGCCAGTACAGCAGCCTGATCAACTCCCCGCTCAGCGCGGTGAAGGTCAGCCGCATCCGCGAGATGCTGGAGCGCTGCCTGCAGGAGAAGCGCAGCCTCTACGAAGACGTCACCTGCCTCTACTTCGGCCTCAGCGACGGCCGGGCCATGGCGGCCATGGTCGATGTCGGCCGGCCGCTGGAGGAGCTGGACCAGCAGCTGCTGCGGGCCTTCTGCTCCAACATCGCCGTGGGCTTCGAGAACGTCGTGCTCTACGGCCAGTTGCTGGACCACGCCTACAACGACCAGCTGCTGCACCTGCCCAACCGCACCCGCTTCATCGAGGTGCTGGAGCAGAACCTCAAGGCGCCCGAGGGTGTGACCCTGGCCCTGATCGACCTCGACGACTTCGCCGAGATCAACGACGCCTTCGGCCACCGATTTGGCGACCAGGTCCTGCAGGCCGTAGTGCAGCGCATGAGTGCCCAGCTCGGCTTCAACACCTCCATGGCCCGCATCTCCTCGGATGCCTTCGGCCTGCTGGGGCCGGAGAGCCTGGTCAACGGCGAGCGCATCCGCGCGCTGTTCGTGGAGCCTTTCGTGGTCGCCGGCGAACGCCTGCAGCTCTCTGCCACCACTGGCCTGGTGCGGCTGACCGATTCGGAGTCCATCGGCTCCGAGCTGCTGCTCGATGCCCAGATCGCGCTCAAGCGCGCCAAGGTGCAGCACCGCGGTTCCTCGCAGTACTTCTCCTCCGCGATGGGCGTCGATGCCCGCGAGCGCTTCAAGCTGCTCAAGGGTCTGCGCGCCAGCTTCGAGGAGCGCCGCCTCTTCGTGGTCTACCAGCCGCAGGTGGACCTGACCACCGGTCGGCCCATCGCCGCCGAGGCCCTGCTGCGCTGGCGCACGGCCGAGGGTCAGTTCGTGCCGCCGGACCAGTTCATCCCGCTGGCCGAGCAGTCGGGCCTGATCATCAGCATCGGAGACTTCGTGCTGCGCACCTCCTGCCACCAGGTGCGCCGCCTGATCGACCAGGGCCATCGCGACTTCCGCATCGCGGTGAACATCTCCTTGGCCCAGTTCCGCCATCCCTGCTTCATCGACACCTTGAAGGCCGCGCTGACCGATGCCGGCATCAAGGGCGGCAACCTGGAGCTGGAGATCACGGAGTCCATGGCCATGGAGGACATCGCCACCGTGCTGCGCGTGCTGGCCGATATCCGCGAGACCGGCGCCTCGGTGGCCATCGACGACTTCGGCACCGGCTTCTCCTCGCTGAGCCAGCTGCGCCAGCTGCAGGTAGAGCGCCTCAAGATCGACCGCGCCTTCGTCCGCGAGGCCCAGCACTCCAGCGCAGGCAGCACCATCGCGCAGATGGTGGTGAACCTGGGCTGCGGCCTGGGCATGCGGGTGATCGCCGAGGGCATCGAGACCGAGGAGCAGCGCCAGCAACTCCTGGCCCTGGGTTGCCATGAGGGCCAGGGTTGGCTCTTCGCCAAGCCCATGCTCTCGGATGACCTTGAACGCTGGCTGCAGCAGCCGCACTGACACCGCTCACCCGCCCTCCCGGGCCGCGAGTAGGCAGCGCCCATCAGGCGCTGCCATCCCCGCTCAGCGACGCGCGATCAGCATGCCCAGCAGCAGGCCCACACCGGCCGCCACGCCGATGGCCTGCCAGGGCTTCTCGTGCACATAGGCGTCGGCGGCCTTGGCCTTCTCGACTGCGGTGGCCTGCAGGTCCTGCAAGCCACGCCGTGCACGATCCAGCGTGGCCTGCACCTTGGCGCGCAGCTCGGCGGCGCCAGCGCCGGTCTGGTCCGCCGTGGCGCGCAGCAAGGACTCGGCCTCGGCAACCACTGCATGCAGATCCGCCATCAGGCGGTCCTTCTGGCCTTGACTCATCTCGCTCATCGTCGGCTCCTCATGAATCCCGTGGGACTGTGTTTGTACACCCGGGGCCGAGCCTGCGGTAGCCCGATGCCTCGGCGTCGGCAGGGCCTCTTGTCCTGGCTCAAGCGCGGCGATCAGAGATCCAGGCGATAGCCCACGCCATAGACCGCACTGACGGGCTCCTGGGGCGGGCTCAGCTGCGCCAGCTTGCGCCGGATGTTCTTCACATGGCTGTCGATGACGCGGTCGCTGACGTCGCGGAAGTCCTCGTGCAGCTGCTCCAGCAGCTGGGCCCGGCTGAAGACCCGCCCCGGATGACGCAGCAGCAGGCGCAGCAGGCGGAACTCCAGCGGCGTCAGCTGCAGGGCCTGCCCCTGCCAGAAGAGGCGCTGCCCGGCCTCATCCACTGCATAGCCGCCCTCCATTGCCTGCGGGCCCGGCGCGACCAGCCCAGGCAGGCGGCCCTGGGCGCGACGCAGCAGGGCCCTGACCCGCGCCACCGCCTCGCGTGGGCTGAAGGGCTTGCAGAGATAGTCATCAGCCCCCAGCTCCAGGCCCAGCAGGCGGTCCAGCTCGTCCACACGAGCGCTGACCATCAGCACCGGCAGGGCCGAGAACTGGCGCAACTCGCGGCAAAGGCTAAGCCCGTCCAGGCCCGGCAGCATGAGATCCAGCACCAGCAGGGCCGGTGGCGACTGGCGCAGCAGGGGCAGCGCTTGCGCCCCGTCGCCCAGGACCTGGGTCTCGTAGCCTGCGGCCTGAAGATAGTCAGCCAGCAGGGCCGCGATCTTGGCCTCGTCCTCGACGATGAGAATGCGCTGCGGGCTCAGGTCAGGCGTGTTCATGCCGCGTCTCCGGTACGGGCCACGAGCGGCAGGCTCAGGCATTGAGCCAGTCCGCCTAGCGCGGAGACCTCCGCCTGCAAGCTGCCCCCATGACTCAAGGCCAGTGCCCGCGCGATGCTCAGGCCCAGGCCGCTGCCCCCGCTGGCACGGCTGCGCGAGGCCTCGGCACGGAACAGGGGATCGAAGAGCTGACGCAGCTGCTGAGGCGGCAGGCCCGGCGCGCTGTCCTCGACCACGATCTGCACCGACTCGCCGCGCCGCCGCGCCCGCAGCAGCACGCGGCCCGGCGCGTCGGTGTAACGCAGGCTGTTCTCCAGCAGATTGCCCAGCAACTGGCCGATGCGCTCGCCATCCCAGCGGGCCGTACCCAGCGAATCGTCCAGGTCCAGCTGCAGCTGCAGGCCCTTGACCCGCATGCGCTCTTCCACCCGCTGGCCGGCCTGGCGCAGCAGGGCCGCCACGTCCACGGGTTCGAACTGGCAGGGCAGGCGGCGCAGGTCGGACATGGCCAGCAGGTGAAAGTCCTCGATCAGGCGGTGCAATCGCTGCACTTCATCCTGCAGCGAGGCCAGCGCCGCGGCACTCCAGGGCCGCACGCCATCGGCGAGCGCCTCCAGCTCACCGCGCAGGATGGCCAGGGGCGTGCGCAGCTCGTGCGAGAGCTGTGCGATCCACCGCCGGCGCTCGCCGTCGGTCTGCTGCAGGGACGCTGCCATGGCGTTGAGGTCCCGCATCAGGGCGCCGATCTCGTCGGCCCGGTCCTGTGGCACGCGAACGCCCAGTTCGCCCAGGGCCATGCGACGGGCCGCCTGCTGGGCCTGCTGCAGGGGGCGCAGCCAGCGCCGGGCCAGCAAAAGAGCCAGCGTCAGAGCCACCAGCAGGCTGAGGCCGGCAACGGCCGCGATGCCCAGAGTCTGGCGGCGCAGGAACTGGCCATCGACGTCGTCGTGGACCTCGCTGCGATCGGCCAGGAAGAGGTATGCCTGCGTCAGCCCCTGGCGCTTCAGCGCGCGGCGCTGCCCGGCCTGCTGCAGAGCCTCCGGGCGCCCGGCCAGCCACCGGCCCTGGGCATCCAGCAGGACCAGGCGCTGGCCCAGCCGGGCCGGATCACGCGGCGGGCGCGGCGGGCGCGGCGGTGGCGGCGGAGCCTGCAGGGGCCGTGGGTGGCGCAGCTGGTCGGGCGGTGCCTGGGTCTCGAGGGCGCGTGGAGCGGGCTCGTCGGTCAGGAGCTCGGCGTCCAACTGCGGGGACGTGCGCTCCAGCCATTGATGCATGAAGCCGCGCAGCTCGCGGGGAGAAAGGCCGTCCAGCCGGTCGAGGTCGGCCTCCGCAGCCTGCATCAGCCTGTCCAGGACCACGCCGTCCTGCAAGCGCAGGTAGTCGCTGAAGCCGCGCCTCAAGTTCCAGACCTGCAGGCTGGCCATGGCTCCAACCGCCAGCAGCACGGTCAGCGCCATCAGCAGGGCCAGCTGGTGCACGAGTCGCAATCGCATGGCGGCATCTTAGGCGGGCAGGCCGGCCAAATTGTGGAGCCCGTCTCCACAGTTTCTCCATGCTCGCTGCCCAATCGGCGCGCAGGCTGAAGGCCTTGCCAACCATTGAGGATCGACCATGCATTCCCATCCCACCCGCCGCATCGCCGTCGCGGCCTTGCTGGCCCTGTGGCCCCTGCTGCAGGCCCAGGCCCAGACGCCGTCCGGCCCGCCAGAAGCCTCGTCCGTGCATTGTGCGCGGCCGCCCCATCCGCCCCATCCGCCACGCCCGCCCCGGCCGACAGCCGAGCAGCGTGAGCGGCATCTTCAGAAGTCCCTGGCCCTGAACGCCGAACAGGCAAAACAGCTCGACGCCCTGCTGAGTCAGGCCCTCGAGCAGGGGCAGCCGCCCGACGAGGCCCGCCTGGCCCAGCTGCTGAACGCCGAACAGCGCCAGCGTCTGCGCGAGCTTCAGCCCCCCGCACCGCCCCCTTTGCCGCCGATGCCGGAGGCCCCCGCGGGCTGCGAGCAGCGGGCACGCGCAACGCCGCCGGCACAGCCCGCGCCCAAGGCCTCGTCCGCCGCCAAGCCTGCGGGTTGAGCGCCGGCGCTGCACCTGCCCCCATCCTCGCCACCTCGACAGGAGTCCTCCATGCCTACCCTGCCCTCAGCCCTGCGCCACGGCGCGCTGGCCTTTGCCACCCTCTTGCTCGTCGCCTGCGGCGGGGGCAGCCCCGGCACCGGGTCGGGGCCTGACAGCAGCGCCACCGCGGCCGGCAGCGGCGATGCCGAAGCCCGCGAGCAGGCCGAAGCCCTGCGCAGCCCGCCCCCCAGCCTGTCCAGCGTGGGCGAGAGGCTGTTCAATGAGCCCCGGCTCTCGGCCAGCGGCCGGCTGTCCTGCGCCGGCTGCCATGTGGCGGCGCAGGCCCATGCCGACAGGGCCGGCAGCTTCCTGCCCGTCGGCGGGCTCAGCGTGGACCAGCAGGGCCTGCGCAGCAGCCCCAGCCTGCGCTACCTCAATGGCACGCCCGCCTTCAGCATCGACGCTCAGGGGCGCCCCCATGGCGGCCTGTTCTGGGATGGCCGGGCCAATGACCGTGCGGCCCAGGCCCGCGGCCCGCTCTTCGCCGCCAATGAGATGGCCAACGCTGATGTGGCCAGCTATGTGCGCCGCCTTCGCACGGCCCCCGCCTTTGCCGACCTGCTGTCCGCCAGCGGCCTTCCCGCATCTGCTACCGATGCCCAGCTGCTGGACGCCAGCCTTCAGGCCCTGGCCCGCTACCAGCAGCAGGACCCGGCCTTCGCACCCTTCAGCAGCAAATTCGACGCCGTACAGGACGGACGGGCCCGCTTCAGCGAGCAGGAGGCACGCGGCTTCGCGGCCTTCACCGACCCTCGCAAGGGCAACTGCGCGGCCTGCCACAGTACCAGCCCGCCACCCAATGCGCCGGCCGGCGCCCGGGCCCTGTTCACCAACCATGCCTACTTCGCCCTGGGCGTGCCCCGCAACCGCAGCGTCGCAACGCAGGACCCAACCTTCTTCGACCTGGGCCTGTGCGGCCCGCAGCGCAAGGACCTCAGCGCGCAAACCACGCTATGCGGCAAGTTCCGCGTTCCCAGCCTGCGCAATGTGGCCCTGACGGCGCCCTACTTCCACAACGCCCGCTTCCAGACGCTGGAGGAGGTGGTGGGCTTCTACGCGACGCGCGAGCTGGACCCGGCGCGCTGGTACCCGGTGCTCAACGGGCAGGTGCAGCGCTACGACGATCTCCCGGCCGTCTACCAGGCCAATGTGCACCGCGGCCCGCCCTTCGACCGCCGCCCCGGCCAGCTGCCGGCCCTGGGCCCGCAGGATGTCAGCGACATCGTCAGCTTCCTGAAGACGCTCAGCGACGGCTTCCAAGCGCCGGCCGCAACGCAGCAATGAGCGAAAGGGGCGGCTCAGGCGGCCTTCGCGGCCTTGGCCGCCCGCCGCGCGCGCCAGCCCTTCACGGCCTGGTGCCAGCCCTTGGCCCGCTCCAGCCACTCGCCGAACAGGCGTTCCGCCGAACACAGGGCCGAGGTCCGCAGGCTGGACTTGTACAGCAGGAGATGCCCCCGCATCTCGACCCGGTTGGAAGACTGGTGGCTGTGCGAGGGCGAGCTGTAGCCCAGGTCGATGGCACTGAAGCGCCCTTCGCTGCTGAGGTCCTCGATGGCCAGGTACAGGATGGAGGTGCCGACCGAAAAGCGCAGCATGGCCGGGTCGGTCAGCACGTTGTGCAGGTGCAGGGTCTCGCCATACTGCGTGGCCACCAGGGCCGCCACGGGCATGCCGCCCGACTGCAGCACATAGCAGCGCAGCAGCCCCTGGCGGGCCATGACCACGAACTTCTCGTTTGAGATCAGTGCCGCCTTGACCTCGGACGGCGCCAGCCTCTCGATGGCCACGGCCAACTGATCGACGGCGCCGGGCTGGTCGATGCGCAGCAGCTCCAGGGGTGCATGCTCGCGCAACAGGCGGATCTGGCGCTTGAGGTTGTAGCGGTGCTTGCTGCCGAACTGGGCCAGGTAGGCGTTGAAGTCGCCGGGCAGTGGGATCTTGTGGCATTCGCGCCAGCCGTTCAGCATGCAGGCGACGAGGCCGCGCTGGCTGCTCGCCACCGCGTGCAGGCTCAGCTGGCAGGCGCTGTGCTGGGGCAGGGCCGGCAGGGATAGCCCCACCACGCGCGGCCGCTCGGACAGCAGGAAGCGCACCAGGCTCTCCAGCACGGCCGGAGATTCCTCGCCCAGCATTGCGCTGCCCATCACCGTGCCCACATGCAGCGAGCCCAGCTTCATCCGCCAGTGCCGGACCTGCAGGCCTATGGCCAGGTCACGGTAGCGGATGGGCGTCAGGGCCAGCAAGCGGCCATCGCCCGCATCACGCACGGTGAGGATCTCCACCTCCGCGGGGTCCTGGCTGGTGGCCCGGATGTACTGCAGGAACTCGGGGGACTGGTAGATGGGCTCCGGGCCGCTGCTGGCCGCCAGCAGGGACCGCCATTCGCGCAGGAACACGGGATCATGCTCGCGCTCGGTCTCCCACTGGACACGATAGGGCTGTAGCCGGGCGGACGCCCCTGCGCCGAAACGGCGGGGCCCGGCCTGCGGCGCGGCAGGCGCTTCCGTGCGGCACGCCCATGCGCCCACTTCCGCACTTGAGATGTCGACCTGCTTCAGCACCTTTGCCCCACCCATTACCATCTTCTGACTGGCAGCCTCGCCCTTGCGCGCCGGCTGCACCTCCCCTGTCCTTGCGTCTGCGGCCTCGCGGGCCCGCAGTGCTGCCGTCTCCCAGAAACAAAGGGAAACGCTTTGGCAGTGGCGGCGATGATATGCGCGCCGAGCTCCCCTGCAGCCACAGCAAAGGACCCGTCCCTTCATTCGAGGGGACTCCACCTTGTGCAAGTCCGCACACTTGATGCGGGAATGCGTCCGGGCAGCGGATGGTAGCCTTCGCAGAACCTTAGCACCCTGGTGAAACGCAAACTTTCAAACAGCTTTCAGCCCCCCCCTGAGAACGAAAAAAGCCGGGCGGACCCGGCTTCGTCTTGCAGGCTGCAAGCTGCTCAGGCAAGCAGTGCATCGGCCGCAACATAGTCGTAGCCCAGGTCGCGGGCCACGGCTTCGTAGGTGACCTTGCCCTCGGCCACGTTGAGGCCGGCCTTGAGATGGGCGTTGTCCCGAAGGGCCTGGCGCCAGCCCTTGTCGGCCAGGGCCACGGCATGGCCGATGGTGGCGTTGTTCAACGCGAAGGTGGAGGTGCGGGCCACGGCGCCGGGCATATTGGCCACGCAGTAGTGCACCACGCCATCCACAAGGTAGGTGGGCTCAGCATGGGTGGTGGCGTGAGAGGTCTCGAAGCAGCCGCCTTGGTCGATGGCCACGTCCACCACGACGGCGCCCTTCTTCATGCGCGAGACCATGTCGCGGGTCACCAGCTTGGGGGCGGCGGCACCGGGAATCAGTACGCCACCGATGACGAGGTCGGCCGCCAGCACGGACTCCTCCACGCTCTGGGCATTGGAGTACAGCGTGGTGATGCGATTGCCGAAGACCAGGTCGAGCTGGCGCAGGCGGTCCACGCTCTTGTCCAGCACGGTGACGCGGGCGCCCAGGCCCACGGCCATCTGCAGTGCGTGGGTACCGACCACGCCGGCACCGATGATGGTCACGTGAGCCGGCGCCACGCCTGGCACACCGCCCAACAGCACGCCCATGCCGCCCTTGCTCTTCTCCAGGTGGGCTGCACCGGCCTGGATGGACATACGCCCGGCGACCTCGCTCATGGGTGCCAGCAGGGGCAGGCCGCCGCCGGGGCCGGTGATGGTCTCGTAGGCAATGCAGATCGCGCCGCTCTTGACCAGCGCTGCGGTCTGCTCGGGGTCCGGCGCCAGGTGCAGGTAGGTGTAGAGAATCTGCCCTTCACGCAGCATCGCGCATTCCTGCGGCTGCGGTTCCTTGACCTTGACGATCATGTCGCTCTGGGCGAAAACGGTCGCGGCGTCCGGGGCGATCTGCGCGCCGGCGGCGACGTACTGCTCGTCGCTCAGGCCAATGGCGGCACCGGCCTGCGTCTGCACCAGCACGCGGTGGCCGCGGCTGGTCAGCTCGCGCACGCTGGCCGGGGTCAGCCCGACGCGGTACTCATGGTTCTTGATTTCTTTCGGGCATCCGATCTGCATGGCTTGTCTCCTTGTGGGGCCTTTTGAGCCTTGATTCAGAAGCCCTGGGTTTTACGACCGCCGCCTGCACCCCCGCAAGCGCCATTCACCGATCTCGGCCCTTATTAGCCGCGCTTATGGCGCAGCGCAGCATGGGCTGCGGGCGCCTTGGGCCTGCGCTCAGGCCATCGTCCACGACTCGATCTGCAGCACCCCGCTTTGCAACTGGCGGGCCTGCACCTGCAGGCGCTGCCCGAGCAGGGCCTGCAGCGCCTCGTCGCGGTAGTCATTGCCTCCCAGGCGGCGCACAGGCAAGACCTGCCCCCCGTCCAGGCGCAGCACGAGGCCCTGACGCTCGCTCTTGCTGCCGGCAGCAAGCAGGCGGCGTTCCAGCACGCCGGTCCAGGTCTGCAGGGGCAGGCTCATGCGGCGCCCTCACCCACCACGGGCGTGCAGGCGGCGGACATGCAGCAGCTCACCCCCCTGCTCCGTGGCCACCAGGGTGATGAGCTGGCCGTTGGTGCGCCGGCCCTTGAGCATATGGATGCTGCGGGCCGGCACTTTCGGGCCTTGCTTGGCTGCCTGCAGCACATAGCTGCGCCGGCGTACCTGGCGGATGTCCAGGCCGCTTTCCTTCGCCATGGCGCGCAGCACCTTCTCGACCGACGCGGCCGGCGCCTGCTGACTGTCCCGCAGCCGGGGCAGCGAGCGGCCCAGGTTCAGCCCCTCGCGCTCCAGCCGCTCGCGGCGCAGGCCGCGCACGCCACGGTCCTGCACCTTGGCGAAGGCCGCCTTGAAGGCACGGGTCTTGGCCAGGGCATGGCTGGCGAAGCCCACCGGCTGCAGCGAGGGATCGCCCAGCAGGTAGAACTGCGCCAGGGTCTTGAGGTCCACAGGGTCGAGGTGGGTGCGCTCGCCTGCAAACCTTTGCCGGGCCTCCAGGGCTGCTCGGCCCAGTGAGGCGCCGGCCAGCACGCGCTGCAGGAAGTACTGGCAGATCAGGTCCGCGGAACCATTGCCCTCGCTGGGGCCGTAGGCGATGGTGGTGCTGCCGAAAAAGCCCGTGGCGCCGTCGGCCAGGTAGCTCAGTGCGATGCCCAGATGCCCTCCCGCGTCCTTGGGGTCGTAGAGTTGCGCGCCATAGCAGCACTCGGCGGCAATCACCGTGCCCGCGCTGATGCGGCCGCGCAGCAGGCTGGCCCGGTGCGCCACCGGGTAGTCGTCGCCGTGCTGGCCCAGGTACTCGGGGCTGGTGTCACCGCCATGACAGTTGATGAAATGCACCCGCGGCGCCAGTTCGGCCTTGCTCCAGCGGGGGCCCTGGGACGGCGCCAGCTTGAGCTGCTCGGCCTGCCCGAACAGATTGCGGAGGCTCAAGCGCGTGGAGGCCTGCCACTGCGCGGCACTGAGCCCGAAAAAGGTGTGGAACTGCTCGCGCGGCAAGGGTTCGGCGCGGGCCGCGGCACGGATCAGCTGCAGCAGCAGATCCGGCTTGCTCGCGCCGGGGGGGTCCGGCAGCCGCCCCACCACACGGCTTGGGCCCTGGAAGCGCGCGGGGTCAGTGCTGTAGGGCGCCTCACAGGCATAGGGGAGGTCGCTGGGCACGGTCTTGTCGGCGTCGCCGTCATCGCCGGTGTAGGCCGGGTTGACCAGGGGCACCAGGGGCAGCACATCCTGTGCGCCCAGCAGCAAAAAATAATGGGGCGCCAGCTTGCCGGCCAGGCCGTCGATGGCGGCCTTGAGCGACTTCGCGTCCGTGCGAGCCACGGGTGCCAGGCCCTGCGCCTTCATCGCGGCCGCCTCGTCCACGCTCAGCACCAGGGTATCGATGCCGCGGCGTCGATCCGCCGTCACCAGAGCCCTGAGTGCGGCGTCGATGCGCGCAAGGCCGGCCGTGCCGTACTTGCTCTTCAGTGCAGCGCCATGACGAAGAATCAGTTTGTCCATGCGAGGAGCTCCCGGTGCGTCGAAGCGGGCATTGTTGCGGTCACGCCCCTGTCAGGACAAGGACCACGCCCTAGTTCGTCCGGAAGCCGCCGGGCAGCGTCAACGGCGCGGCACGGGACGGCCACATGGCGCAGGCCCTGTCACCGGGGCATCAAAGTCGCTGGGCATCATGCGGGCTCCGACGGTTCCCCACGCAGGGGGATTTCCCACCCACCCTCGCCCTGGACTCCCATGAGACTGCAAAAGACCGATCTGGCCCGCCAGTTGCTGGGCAACCCCCGCCGCGATCTGCCGGCCGGCCATCGCATGCTGCTGATCACGGTGGACGGCCGCCGTGACCTGCGACAGCTGCGTGAGCTCGCCCGCAATATGGGACTGAACCCCAGCGTCGTCGAGGACCTCTACGGCCGCGGACTGATCGCCCCGGTGGAGGCCGATCTGCTGGCGCAGCAGGACGCCCACCGTGCCGCGGAACTCGAACGCGCCCAGCGCGAGGCCCTGGCGCGCCAGCAGGCCGCCGTGCAGCAGGCCCGGCGCCTGGCGCGGGCCAAGCTCTATGCCCTGGACTTGGTGGCCCGCATGCTGGTCGGGCAGGATGGCGAGTTGCGCGCCCTCGCCCGCCACATCGACAGCGAGGACGGACTGCAGCTCTGGATCGAGGCCGCCGCCCAGCAGATCCGCGAGCGTTCCAGCGACGAGCGGGCCGAGCGTTTCAAAGAGCGCGTGCAGGAGGAGCTGGGGCTGGCGCTGGCCTGACCGGGGCGATCAGCAACAGGTGCTCGGGAGCCCCTGGTCCGGCACTCAGCGACCGGCCAGGCGCTCCTGGGCGGCCCGCTCCTGCAGGGTCTTGAGTTCTCCGGAGCTGCGCAGCGTCTCGAAGGCCGCGGCAAAGCGTCTGAACAGCGCCTCGTTGACCTGGCGATTGAAGGCGAAGTAGCAGCCATAGCCCTTCTGCAGCACATGGGCCACCGTCAACTGGCCCGCATCCAGGCCCAGGCGGGACGCCTGATGCTGGTAGGGCAGGGACAGGCCCGCGACCATGTCCAGGTGGCCGGCGTAGAGCATTCGCGTGGAGGTTTCGCTGCCGGGGGTCTGGTAGATGCTGCGTTCAGGCATGCCGGCCTCTCGCACCATTTTGCCCGCGGGCGAGCCCTTGACCACACCGATGCGCAGAACCCGGGCGTCCGCCGCATGGGGGCTGAATTCCATGCCGCTGCTGCGCAGGGTGAGCACCACCACATCGCAGTCGTCCAGCGGCCCCACCCAGCGATACAGCGGCTCGCGAGCCGGCGTGCGAACGACGACGTAGAGGAAGCTGTTGGGCAGGTCCTCCACCGTCTTCAGGCCGCGGGCAAAGGGTTGGATGCTGCGCTGCACACGCAGGCCGCTCTGCGCGGCCACGCGGTCCAGGACCTCATTGGCCAGGCCGACGAAACGTCCGCCATCCAGGTAGGAAAAGGGCGGGACGTCCTCGGTGACGCCCAGAAGGTCCCCGGCCTGCACCTGGGTCCCTGCGCAGAGCGTCAGCGCAGTGGCGGCGGCAAGCAGCGCCTGGCGCCATGCATGGACTTCCATCACGACCTCCCTGGGCGTCCGGATTGCGCCCACACCGCATTGGGCGCCAGCGGCCGACCGCAGTCAATCGCAGGTGGGCTCCAGTGTCGGCGGAGCCACGGTGCGGCAGGAACCGTGAGGGAACGGCCGGACGAGTCAGGCCGCCGAAGCGAGGGGGGCTGCTCGGCGCTCAGCCCTGGCGCCTGGCCAGCAGTGCGCGCGCCACGCGGGACACTGGCGGGCGGCCCAGCTGTTCCGAGATGAAGGCGCCGGCATCGACCAGCCGGTCCAGGTCGATGCCCGTCTCGATGCCCAGCCCGTTGAGCAGGAAGACCACGTCCTCGGTCGCCACATTGCCGGTGGCGCCCCGGGCGTAGGGACAGCCGCCCAGGCCGGCCACGCTGGCGTCGAAGGTGTGGATGCCCATCTCCAGGCAGGCGTAGATATTGGACAGGGCCTGGCCGTAGGTGTCGTGGAAATGGCCGCTGACCTCATGCAGCGGGTAGTGCTTCAGCGCCCGCTCCATCGCGGCCTGGATGCGGCGCGGCGTGCCGACGCCGATGGTGTCCGCCACGCCCAGGTGATCGACGCCGATGTCCTTCATCAGCCTCACCACGCGCTCGACCTGGTCCGGCGAGATGTCGCCCTCGTAGGGGCAGCCCACCGCGCAGGACAGGGCGCCCCGCACCTTGAGGCCGGCGGCATGCGCTGCATCGACCACCGGGGCGAAGCGCTCGATGCTCTCGGCCACGCTGCAGTTGATGTTCTTCTGGCTGAAGGCTTCGGAGGCCGCACCGAAGACGACGATCTCGTCGGGCTGCGTGGGCAGGGCCGCTTCCAGACCTTTCATGTTCGGCGTCAGCACGCTGTAGCGCACGCCGGGGCGGCGCTCGATGGCAGCCATCACCGCAGTGTTGTCGCCCATCTGCGGCACCCACTTGGGGCTGACGAAGCTGGTGACCTCGATGTTCTTCAGGCCGGCGTCCTGCAGCATCGCCACGAGACGCGCCTTGTGCTCAGTGGCGACGGGTTGCTTTTCGTTCTGCAGGCCGTCGCGGGGGCCCACATCGACCAGGGTGACGCGGTGAGGCAAGGTGCTCATGAAGGTCTCCTTTGCAGACTTACTCGGCGGCCTTGAGCTTCAGCAACTCGGCGCCATCGCCCACCTGATCGCCCACGGCGAACAGCAGCTCGGCCACCACGCCGTCGCGGGGGGCGGTGATGGTGTGCTCCATCTTCATGGCCTCCATCACGGCCAGGGGCTGGCCCTTGGTGACGGCATCACCGGGCTGGGCCAGGAAGGCCACCAGCTTGCCGGGCATGGGGGCCGTCAGGCGGCCACCCTCGCCCTGCCCTTCACCGGCATGGGCGATCACGTCGACCTCGGTCAGCAGGGCCGAGCCCGCGTCAGCGAACACGGCCACCTGCTCGCCGCGCTTGTAGGTCTTCACGGTGACGCGCGACAGGCCCAGGCCCTCGCCCAGCAGCAGCACGTGCTGCTCGGTGCCGGTGGAACGCACGGCAAACGCGACGGTCTCCCCGCCCACCGTGAGGGCCATGCCGCCCTGATGATGGCGGGACAGCAGCACCTCGTGATGCGCCTCGCCTTCGGCCAGGTCGAAGCGGCGGGCCGAGGCGCCGAAGAGGCGCCAGCCGTCGCGGCGGCTCCAGGGATCGCTGCCCACGGTCTGGGCTTCCTCGGCCAGGGTGTGGGCCACGACAGCCGCAGCGGCCACGCGCAGGGGCAGGCCCGGCTGGCCGAAGAGGACGGCCTTCTCGCGCTCGATCAGCGCGGTGTCCAGGTCGGCACCGGCGAAGGAAGCGGTCGCGGCGCAGCGGCGCAGGAAGGCCACATTGGTCTGCAGGCCGACGATGTGGGTGTCGCGCAGGCTGGCATCCAGGCGGGCCAGGGCCTGCTCGCGGTTCTCGCCCCAGACGATGAGCTTGGCGACCATGGAGTCGTAGAAGGGGCTGATCTCGTCGCCCTCGTCCACGCCGGAGTCGATACGGACTTCGCCTCGCTGAAACTTCACATGCGCCGGCCAGCGGGCGACGTCCAGGCGGCCGGTAGCGGGCAGGAAACCAGCCTCGGGGTTCTCAGCGCAGATGCGGGCCTCGATGGCATGGCCGTGCATGCGCAGCTCGTGCTGCTTGAGCGGCAGGGGCTCGCCCGAGGCCACGCGCAGCTGCCACTCGACCAGGTCCTGCCCAGTGATGGCTTCGGTCACCGGGTGCTCGACCTGCAGGCGCGTGTTCATCTCCATGAAGTAGAAGCGGCCATCCTGCTCGGCAATGAACTCGACAGTGCCCGCGCCCACATAGCCCACGGCCAGGGCCGCGGCGACGGCGGCCTCGCCCATCTCGCGGCGGCGGGCCTCGCTCATGCCGGGCGCGGGGGCCTCCTCCAGCACCTTCTGGTGGCGACGCTGCACCGAGCAGTCGCGCTCGAAGAGGTAGACGCACTGGCCGTGGCTGTCACCGAAGACCTGGATCTCGATGTGGCGCGGGCGCTGCACATAGCGCTCGATCAGCACGGCATCGTCGCCGAAGCTGTTGATGGCCTCGCGCTTGCAAGAGGCCAGGGCCGCGTCGAATTCCTCGGCCGCATGGACGGCACGCATGCCCTTGCCGCCGCCGCCGGCGCTGGCCTTGATCAGCACGGGGTAGCCGATGCGGTCGGCCTCCTTCTTCAGCAGGGCCGGGTCCTGGTCTGCACCGTGGTAGCCGGGCACCAGGGGCACGCCGGCTTGCTCCATCAGGCGCTTGGACTCGGCCTTGAGGCCCATGGCCTGGATGGCCGAGGCCGGCGGGCCGATGAACACGAGGCCCGCGGCCGCGCAGGCCTGGGCGAAGTCCTCGTTCTCGGACAGGAATCCATAGCCCGGGTGGATGGCTTCGGCGCCGGTGGCCTTGGCGGCCTCGATGATGCGCTGCCACTGCAGGTAGGAGTCCTTGGGCGCCGGACCGCCGATCAGCACCGCCTCGTCGCAGGCCTGCACATGGCGGGCGCGCGCATCGGCCTCGGAATAGACCGCCACGGTCTTGACGCCCAGCCGGCGTGCGGTGGCCGCGACGCGGCAGGCGATTTCGCCGCGATTGGCGATAAGGATCTTCTTGAACATGGCGGTGACTCCGGTTTTCTTTTGATCAGCTGGCGGCCGGTAAGCCGCAGTGTGCATCTGAAGGGCTGGATGGCCTCTTGGATCCAAAGACTCAGTTCGAGTTGCAGAACAGCTTGCCAAGCGCTGACTTGAGTCCAGCGGCGCCCGAGGGTCCGGCTTTGCCGGGCCTACGGGCGCACCCCCTCGAGGGGGTCGGCGAAGCCGGTAGGGGGAGGGTCAAGCCGCGGCGCTGCAGCCGCGCAGGGTGCCGACAGGGGCCGGTTCCGCGGCATTGAGGCGGATCTTGGCTTCCTTGCCGTGGCCTTCCGACAGCTCCGCCTCCGTGGCGCAGTGCATGCCCAGGCGATCCAGCAGGGCGCGGTCCTTCTCGGCCTGCGGGTTGGAGGTGGTCAGCAGCTTGTCGCCGTAGAACATGCTGTTGGCGCCAGCCAGGAAGCACAGGGCCTGCAGGCTCTCGGGCATCTCCTCGCGGCCGGCCGACAGGCGGACCATGGCGCGCGGCATGATGATGCGGGCAACCGCAATGGTGCGCACGAACTCGAAGGGGTCAAGCTGTGCCGTTCCCGACAGCGGCGTGCCCTCGACCTGCACCAGATTGTTGATGGGCACGGACTCCGGATACGGGTCCAGATTCGCCAGTTGCACCAGCAGGCCGGCGCGCTCGCGGCGGGTCTCGCCCAGGCCGACGATGCCACCCGAGCAGACCTTCAGACCCTGGGCCCGCACGCGCTCCAGCGTGTCCAGGCGGTCCTGGTAGGTGCGGGTGGTGATGATCTGACCGTAGAACTCGGGCGACGTGTCGAGGTTGTGGTTGTAGTAGTCCAGGCCGGCTTCCTTGAGCTTCTCGGCCTGGCCATCGGCCAGCATGCCGGCGGTGAGGCAGGTCTCCAGGCCCAGGGCCTTGACCTCGCTGATCATCTCGCCGATGGCCTCGATGTGGCGCTCCTTGGGCGAGCGCCAGGCGGCGCCCATGCAGAAGCGGGTCGCGCCATTGGCCTTGGCGGCACGGGCGGCTTCCATCACCTCCTGCAGCGGAATCAGCTTCTCGGCCTTGAGGCCGGTGTCGAAATGGGCCGACTGCGGGCAATAGGCGCAGTCCTCCTCGCAACCGCCCGTCTTGATGGAC
Organism: Mitsuaria sp. WAJ17; assembly: GCF_014174515.1. Taxonomy (GTDB): domain Bacteria; phylum Pseudomonadota; class Gammaproteobacteria; order Burkholderiales; family Burkholderiaceae_C; genus Roseateles_B. Next base: position 22,614 of record NZ_JACJUG010000022.1, on the reverse strand, counting down.
AGCAGCGTGGAGAGCTGGATGGCATTGGCGTCGAAGTGCTCGCGGTGCACCTGCTGGGCGCGGAAGAGCAGGTCGTTGAAGGGCAGCTCGAAGAGCGCCGCGACCTCGTTGACCGTCCAGGGCTTGGCGTTGCGGCGCTCGGCGTCGGTGGTGGGCGTCAGCGACTGGATCTGGTTGGTGGTCTGGGTCATGGTCAGGGTTCCTGGACTTGCCGCACAGCCTGCAGCAGGGCCGCTGGCGTCAGCGAGAAATGCGCGGCGACGGCCGCGGGAGAAGGATGCGAAAGGCGGGGCACCTGGCCCCAGCAGGGCACACCCAGGCGGGCGGCCAGCGCGGCGACATTGTCGGCCACATGCGACTGATGCGGGTCGGCAGTATTGGCCACCCAGCCGGCCAGGCGCAGGCCGCGGGCGCGCACGGCCTCGGCCGTCAGCAGGGCATGGTTGATACAGCCCAGGCGCAGGCCCACGACCAGCAGCACGGGTAGCGCGAGATCTGCGGCGAGGTCGGCGGTGTCGTAATCGTCATTGAGCGGCACGCGGAAGCCGCCCACGCCCTCGACCAGGGCCAGCTCGCCCAGCTGCGCGCTGGCGCGGATGGCAGCCAGCAGCGGCTCGCGCGCCAGCGTCTGGCCTTCGAGGCGAGCGGCGATGTGGGGCGCGCAGGCCTCGCGGAACTGCACCGGGCCGACCTGCGCGGGCGTGAGCCCCAGGCGCTGGGCGGAATGCAACTGCAGCACGTCCTCGTTGACCCACTGGCCTTGCGCGTCCTGCTCCTGGCCCGCGGCCAGGGACTTCACCGGCACCACGCGCGCACCGGCTTCGGCCAGGGCGTGCGTCAGCCCGGCGGTGACGCAGGTCTTGCCGATCTCGGTGTCGGTGCCTGTGATGAACAGGCCTTGCAGGCGCGTGCTCATGCTGCGGCGCGCTCCATGTCGGCCGCCGCGGTTTCGAGGGCGGCGAGCAAGCGATCGACGTCGGCCGCGGTGTGCGTGGCGCACAGCGTGATGCGCAGGCGCGCCTCGCCCACGGCGACAGTCGGCGGCCGGATGCCCGGCACGCGCAGGCCTTCGCGCTCCAGGCGCGCGGCCAGCTGCATCACCTCGGCATTGCCGCCCACGATTAGGGGGCGCACGGGCGTCTCGCTGGGTGCCAGGCGCCAGGGCAGGCCGCGGTGGCGCTTGAGGAGGGCTTTGATGCCCTGGGCCAGCTGCTGCTGCAGGGCCTTCAGGTGCTCGCGGCGCGCCTGACCGATCTCGCTCTCGATGAGGTCGAAGCTCGTCAGCAGCGCATGCTCCACGGCAGGCGGCGAGGCGGTCGAGAAGATGTAGTTGCGCGCGGCCTGCAGCAGGTACTCGGTGATGGTCTCGTGCGCGACCACGAAGGCGCCGGCCAGGCCCGCAGCCTTGCCCAGGGTGCCGACGAGGATGAGACGCTCGCTGCACAGGTCGAAGTGCTCCAGCGAGCCCCGCCCCTTCTGCCCCAGCACGCCGAAGCCATGGGCATCGTCCACGATGAGCCAGGCGTCGAATTCCTCTGCCAGGGCCAGCAGCTCGGGCAGCGGGGCGATGTCGCCGTCCATGCTGAAGACGGCGTCGGTGACGATGAGCTTGACCTTGGCCGTGCTCGCGGCCAGCAGGGCGCGCAGGCCCGCGACGTCGGCGTGGCCGTAGCGCAGGGTCCGGGCGCGGGCCAGGCGGGTGCCATCGATCAGGGAGGCGTGGTTGAGGCTCTCGGAGAAGATCTCTGCCTCGACGTCGCCCAGCGCCGTCACCACCGCCAAATTCGCCATGTAGCCGGTGCAAAAGCCCAGGGCGCGGGCGTGGGGGATGTGGGGCGAGAACCAGTCGGCCAGGGTGTCGGTCACGCGCTTGTGCGCGACCGAATGGCCGCTGACCAGGGGCGAGGCCCCGCTGCCGCCGCCATAGAGCCGCGCGCCCTCGGCCAGCGCTTCGGCGATGCGCGGGTGGGCGGCCAGGCCCAGGTAGTCATTGCTGCAGAACATCAGCAGCTCTCTGGCGATGCCGTCGGCACCGCGTACGGTCTGGTGCGGCGCGGTGGGGCTTTCCGCCTCGCGCAGGAAACGGGTCAGGGACTGCGCTTCGATGGCGCGCAGCTTGGAACTCAGGTGATCAAGCAACATCGGATTCAGGGAAGAGATCGGCCAGGGTGCGACGCACCGCCTCCGCCAGCCAACGCGCCACGTGGGCGTCGATCAGGTAGGGCGGCATCAGGTAGACCGTGCGGCCAATCGGGCGGATCAGCAGCTCATGCCGCCGCGCGGCCAGGTGGAAGGCCTCGGCAAAGCCCGCAGGCGCCGCCTCCACGTCAAAGGCCAGAATCATGCCCTGCTGCCGCAGATGGGCCACGCGCGCATGCTTCGCCAGCGGGGCAAAGGCCTCGGCCAATTGCGAAGCCTGTTCTGCGTTGTGCTGGAGCTGGCCGGCATCGAAGCGGTCCAGCACGGCGTTGGCCGCGGCGCAGGCAAGCGCATTGCCGGTGTAGGAGTGCGAATGCAGGAAGCCGCGGGTGACGTCCTCGGACCAGAAGGCGCGGTAGACGGCGTCGGTGGTGAGCACGAGCGACAGCGGCAGCGTGCCGGCCGTGATCCCCTTGGACAGCAGGATGAAATCGGGCCACTGGTCAGCCGATGCCGGCTGTGTGTGCTGCCACGCAAAGAACTGCCCCGTCCGCCCGCAGCCCACAGCGATCTCGTCGGCGATCAAGTGCACGCCGAATTCGCGGGTCATCGCCCGCACCTGGCGCAGGTAGTCCGGCGAATGCATCACCATGCCGGCCGCGCCCTGCACCAGTGGCTCCAGGATCACGGCGGCGATGTGGGCATGGCGCTCGGCCAGCAGCGTGCGCAGCGCGGTCAGTGCCGCGGCCTCGTTGCCCAGGCGGCTGTCGGGCGAGTCCACGATGTGGGCGCGCATCAGCAGGGGGTCGTAGGCATCGCGGAAGATGGCGACGTCGGTCACGGCCAGCGCACCGATGGTCTCGCCGTGGTAGCCGTTCCTGAGGCACACGAACTCGCGCTTCTCGGACTGGCCGAGGTTGCGCCAGCTGTGGAAGCTCTGCTTGAGCGCGATCTCCACGGCGCTGGCGCCATCGCTGCCGAAGAAGACATGGCCCAGTGCGCCGCCGGTGCGTGCGCTCAGGCGCTCGGCCAGGCGGATGGCGGGCTCGTGCGTGCAACCGGCCAGCATCACGTGCGGCAGGGTGTCCAGCTGCTTCTTGATGGCGGCGTTGATGCCGATATCCGCATGACCGAAGAGGTTGACCCACCAGGAGCTGTTGGCGTCGAAGTAGCGGTGGCCATCGAAGTCGAAGAGCCAGGGCCCGTCGCCACGCGCGATGGGCAGCGGCGGCACGCGCTCGGCGCGTGCCATCTGCGTGCAGGGGTGCCACACCGCGTCGAGGCTGCGGCGTTGCAAGGCGGCGGTGGAGCGGTCGTCGGCCATGGTGCAGGGTCAGGCCAGCCAGCTGGGCTTGCTCTTGTTCAGGAAGCTCTGCACGCCCTCGCGGCCCTCGGCCGAGGCGCGGATGTCGGCAATGCGGCGGGCCGTTTCGTCGCGCAGCTGCGGCGTGATCTCGCGGTGCGCCACGTCCTGCACCAGCTTCTTGCAGGCCCGCACGGCGGCCGGGCCGTTGACGCACAGGGCATCGAGCAGGCCCTGCACCTTGGCGTCCAGGGTCTCCGGCGTGGCCAGCTCGTGCACCAGCCCCAGGCGGTGGGCCTCGGCGGCACCGAAGCGCTCGGCGCTCACGAAGTAGCGGCGCGAGGCCTGCTCACCCAGCGCGCGAACCACATAGGGGCCGATGGTGGCCGGCAGCAGGCCCAGCTTGGCCTCGGACAGGCAGAAGCCCGCGCCCTCCACCGCCACCACCATGTCGCACACCGAAACCAGGCCCACGCCGCCGGCATAGACATCGCCCTGCACGCGGGCGACCACGGGCACCGGGCAGCTGTAGATCGTCCACAGCATTTCGGCCAGGCGGCTGGCGTCGGCGTGGTTCTCGTCCCAGCTGTAGCCAGCCATGGCCTTCATCCAGTTGAGATCGGCCCCCGCGCAGAAGGCCTTGCCCTCGGCGGCGAGCACGATGGCGCGCAGGGTCAGGTCTTGCCCCAACGTGGCGAAGGCCTCGGTCAGCTCGGCGATGACGCCCTCATTGAAGGCGTTGCGAACCTCGGGGCGATTGAGGGTGACGCGGGCCACGTGACCCTGGCGTTCGATCTTGAGCATGCTCGTCATGGGATTCTCTCGTCAGTGCTTCCAGACCTTGAGGCCGCGGTGGACCTCCAGGGCGTCGAAGTCGCGGTCCTTGTGCAGCAGGGCGTAGTCGTTCTCGATGCAGAAGGTGGCCAGCAGCACGTCGATGGGGCTGCACACCGTGTAGCCCTGGGCGCGCAGGCTGCGGTAGTGATCGACAGCGGCCATGGCCAGCGCCTCGCCGCCGGTGGTCTCGACGGCCAGGCTCTGCATCAGCAGCGTGGCCTGCCGCAATTCGCGCGGATGGCGGAAGCCGCGCAGGACCTCGAACAGCACCAGATCCGGCACGACCAGGCGCAGCTCGCCCTGCTCCAGCAGCGCAGCCAGTTGATCGACGGCCGGGTGCGAGGCACCCGAGAAGAAGTCGATCCAGACGCTGGAATCAACGACCAGCACGGCGCTTCCCCGGAGCCGGTTCGTGGACGGACAGGGGCGTGGACTCGGGCGCGGCCGCCCAATCGACGTCATCACCGCCTTCCCACTTGAGCTTGCCGCGCCACTTGAGCAGCTCGCGGTAGGCCGCCTGCCGCGCCAGCAGCTTCAGCCCCGCCTCGACCGCTTCCTTCTTGGTCTTGAAGGGGCCGGCCTGCAGGGCTTTCGCCATCAGCTCGTCATCGATCTCGATATTGGTGCGCATGATGTGTACGTTTTCCTGAAGGAGCACACACTGTATACATCACATGCGGAAGACACCGAACTTGGCGTCCGGGATGGGCGCGTTCAGCGAAGCGGAAAGACCCAGGGCCAGCACGCGGCGGGTGTCGGCCGGGTCGATGACGCCGTCGTCCCACAGGCGGGCACTGGCGTAGTAGGGGTGCCCCTGGTCCTCGTACTGCTGGCGGATGGGGGCCTTGAAGGCCTCCTCTTCCTCGGCGCTCCACTGGCCGCCCTTGGCCTCAATGCCGTCACGCTTGACCGTGGCCAGCACGCTGGCCGCCTGCTCGCCGCCCATCACGGAGATGCGGGCGTTGGGCCACATCCACAGGAAGCGCGGGCTGTAGGCGCGGCCGCACATGCCGTAGTTCCCAGCGCCAAACGAGCCGCCGATGATCACGGTGAACTTCGGCACATTGGCGCAGGCCACGGCCGTCACCATCTTGGCGCCGGCGCGGGCGATGCCTTCGTTCTCGTACTTGCGGCCCACCATGAAGCCGGTGATGTTCTGGAGGAAGACCAGCGGGATCTTGCGCTGGCAGCACAACTCGATGAAGTGGGCGCCCTTGTTGGCGCTCTCGGCGAAGAGGATGCCGTTGTTGGCCACGATGCCCACAGGCATCCCCTCGATGTGAGCGAAGCCGCAGACCAGGGTGTTGCCATAGCGGGCCTTGAACTCGTCGAAGGCGGAACCATCGACGATGCGGGCGATGACCTCGCGCACGTCGAAGGGCTTGCGGGTGTCGGTGGGGATCACGCCGTGCAGCTCGGCCGGATCGAACAGCGGCGCCTGAGGTGCCTGCAGGCGCAGGGGCTGGGGCTTGCTGCGGTTCAGGCTGGCCACCACGTTGCGGGCCAGTGCCAGGGCGTGGGTGTCGTTCTCGGCCAGGTGGTCGGCCACGCCGGAAAGGCGGGTGTGGACGTCGCCGCCCCCCAGGTCCTCGGCGCTCACCACTTCGCCGGTGGCTGCCTTCACCAGCGGTGGGCCGCCCAGGAAGATGGTGCCCTGGTTCTTGACGATGATGGTCTCGTCGCTCATGGCCGGCACATAGGCGCCGCCCGCCGTGCAGGAGCCCATCACCACGGCGATCTGCGGAATGCCCTGGGCCGAGAGGTTGGCCTGGTTGTAGAAGATGCGGCCAAAGTGGTCGCGGTCCGGGAAGACCTCGTCCTGGTTGGGCAGGTTGGCGCCGCCAGAGTCCACGAGGTAGACGCAGGGCAGCTTGTTCTGCTCGGCGATCTCCTGGGCGCGCAGGTGCTTCTTGACGGTGACGGGGTAGTAGGTGCCACCCTTGACGGTGGCGTCATTGCAGACGATCACGCACTCCACGCCATTGACGCGACCGATGCCGGCAATCATGCCGCCGCCGGGCGCGGCGTTGTCATACATGTCCAGGCCGGCCAGGGGCGCGATCTCCAGGAAGGGCGTGCCGGGGTCCAGCAGCATCTCCACGCGGTCGCGCGGCAGCAGCTTGCCGCGGGCCGTGTGCTTGGCGCGGGCCGCCTCGCCACCGCCTTCGGCGATCTTGGCCAGCCGGGCGTTGAGGTCGGCGATCAGGGCCTGCATGGCCTCGGCATTGGCCTTGAAATCGGCCGAGCGCGCGTTGAGCTTGCTGTGCAGCACGGACATGGTGTCTCCTGGCGGACGGGGTGCGGAGCCTGATCTGAGTCAAGCTCAATTCATCATGTGAAACCCATTGAACCGCGTTCGCAGGGCTCGCGAAACCGTGAGGATACGACAGAGGAATGACCCCAGCAAGCAAGACTTGAGTTCGACTCAGAAATTCAGGGAAAATGGACCGCATGAGCTTCCCCGCCGACACCCCCGCCGCCACGCCGCCCGCCATGCAGCGCCGCGCTCCTGCGGGCGCCAAGGCCGAGCAGCGGGTGCGGGACATCCTGCGCGCGGGCCGCGAGGTCTTCGCCGCCAAGGGCTACGAGCGCGCCACCACCACCGAGATCGCCAAGCGCCTGGGCATCTCCGAGGCCACGGTCTTCACCTATTTCCGCGGCAAGCGCGAGCTGTGCATGCGAGTGATCGCCGACTGGTACGACGAGATCATCGAGGCCATCGAGCAGGGCCTGCCCCGCGAGGCCCCCATCCGCGAGCAGCTGGAGTTCGTGGTCCACACCCATCTGCGGCTGTTCCTTATCCAGGGCACAGGCCTGTGCGAGCTGGTGCTTTCCGAGGGCCGCAAGCGTGAGGCCGACATCACCGGCGGCAGCGAGTTTGGCGAGGCCTTCATCGAACTGCAGCGCCGCTACACCGCGCCGCTGATGGAACTGCTTTCGCGCGGCCAGCAGCGCGGCCAGGTGCGGCAGGACATCCCCCTGCGCATGCTGCGCTCCCTGGTCTTCGGACCCATGGAACACATGCTGTGGGAGGTGATCATCGCGGGGCGGCAGATCAATGTGGACCAGAGTGCGCGCGACCTTGTCGCCCTGCTGTGGCCCGCTCTGCAGGCGCCAAACGAGGAGCTGCTGCGCCTGCGCGGCCTGAAGGACACGCTGCAGCGCGCCCTCGATCAGGCCTGATCTGGTGCCGCGTCTCCATGAAAAAACGCCCCGGGCGGGGCGACTATCGATCAAGGCGCGGCGTAAGGCGGGGGGCTCAGCCTTCGAGCTTGGTGAGGCCCAGCAGGCCGTCCCGGGTGGAGTCGCGCACCTTGGGGCCGATCCACACCTTCATCATCATGGGAAAGAAAGCCTCGCCGGCAATTGGATCACCCAGGCGTTTGCCGTTGAGGGTGAACTCGGTGAGCTTCTCCGCCGGGTTGTAGTCGATCACCACCAGATCGCCCTTGTTGACCTTGCTGCGCTGGCCGAACAGAGCGCCCAGCTGCGAGGTGGCGATCACATTGGCCGAGAACTCCTCGGTCGTCACGTTCTGGCGGATGCGGTCCAGCATGGCATTGGCCAGGTCCCTGGCCGACACAGCACGCAGCATGTAGAACTGGATGCGCTTGGGGCCCTTGACGCCGGTGGCGCTCTCCATGGTCGTCTGCTTGCTGGGCAGGTAGAAGGCCACGACGGTGGAGCGCGTCGAGAGAATGCTGGACGCCGCCACACCGTTGAGGACCAGGTTTTGGTTGCCCACGGTCGCCGTGGCGGGGAAATCAAAGCCCTCGAACTTGACATCGCTCGCCTGGGCGGCTCCCGCCAGCACCAGCAGGCCCATCGCGAGGGGTCGCAGGAATTGCAGCATCTTGTCTCCTTGGCATGCGGCAGCGCCACATCGGAAAGGTACTGCCAGGGCGCGGATCATAAAGAAGTGCGCCTCGACACGCAGCAGACAGGAGCGGCAAGATTGCGCAAGGCGCGGCGATTCGGCAGTCCTCTCTAGGCCGATCGCTGTGCATTTCACGCCAAGGCTGGCAGCATCCGGCCCATTCCCCCCCGCTGCCGCCCGGCGCCGCCCTGTGCCGGCGTCGGCGGCTGCATGGTTTCCAAACCCGGCTTTCAGGACCACCCATGAAGAAGTACCCCCTGGCCCTCCTCGCTGCCCTGGCCCCCATGGGCTCCGCACTGGCCACCGAAAACGGCCAGCTGCGCGCGCTGCTGGGCGCTCCCAGCTACGAACTCGCCACGCCCCAGTTCCCCGGCTGGTACGGCCAGCTCTGGCTGCAGCACTACAGCGCCAAGCGCCTCAAGGGCGACGACGGCCAGGCCCTGCAGACCCAGGCCGCCACGCCGCTGGGCACGCTGCCGGTGCAAATCCAGGGCGAGATTGAGGCTGATGTTTTCGTGGCCCGCGGCACCTGGGTCACCGAGAAGCTGGTGGCTGACGGCCGCCTGGGCTTCTCCGCCACCCTGCCCCTGGTGCGCCAGCGCAATGACGTCCGCCTGAGCGCCACCCTGCCCGCCGGCGCGCCGGCGGGCGCCGCCACGGCCGTGCAGAACCTGCTGGACCAGCAGGGCGCCCAGCGCTCCGGCAGCAAGAGCGGCCAGGGCGACCTGGACCTCGCAGGCTTCGTGGACTGGCAACAGGACGACAGCCGCCTGGTGCTGGGCCTGAGCGTGGTTGCCCCCACCGGCACCTACGACGCCAAACAGGCCGTGAACCCCGGCGCCGGCAAGTTCTGGACCGTGCGCCCCCTGCTGCTGGCCTCCAAGGTCTGGGAGAACGGCGTGGAGCTGGGCCTGCGCGCCACCTACTCTGTCAACACCCGCAACACCGCCACCGACGTGCGCTCCGGCCAGTACCTGCATGCCGACTACGCCGCCATGTACCGCGTCAACGACGAATGGCGCCTGGGCCTGCAGGGCTATCTGGTCGAGCAGACCACCAAGGACGACGGCCCCGGCGTCGCTGCCAGCGGCAATAAGGCCCGCGTGCGGGCCCTGGGCCCGATGCTGGCCTATGTGTCGGAAGACGGCGTGTGGTCGGCCGACGTGAAGGTGCTGAAGGAATTCGCCGTGCGCAACCGGCCGCAGGGCACGACCACCTGGGTGCGCCTGAACTTGCGCCTGGACTGAGCCCGACAGGGGCGCCTCATGTGGGCTCCATGAGGGCTCCATAGGGGCTCCATTTGAACGAAAAAGGCCGGGCAGATGCCCGGCCTTTGCCTTTCGAGGGCCGCGAAGCTGCGGCCCCCTCGGGAATGGATCAATAGAAGGTGTACTCGGCGCTCAGGCGCAGCAGGCGGCCCTGCACGTCCTCGCGATCCGGCGGAACGATGCCGCCGACGCCGAAGCCGCGGTAGTCCACCGGCGGGCGGGTGTTCAGCAGGTTGCGGACGTTGGCACTCAGGCGCAGCGCCTTGATGGGGCTGTAGCTGATGTTGTAGTCCACGCGCGAGTAGGCAGCGAAGCGGCACTGGTCAGCCTGCAGGCCCTTGGTCTTGGCGCAGTCCGCCTCGGTCCAGGCCGTCGAGTTGAAGTCGCTGTTGAGCGCCGTGCTGTTCTGGTAGTGGAAGCTCAGCTGTTGAGCCACCTTGCCTGCCGAGTGGGACAGCGCCAGCTTGGACTTCCAGCGCGGATAGCTGTAGCGACCGGCCAGGTTGTCGCCATAGCCGCCATTGGCGCCCAGCAGCGGGCTCCAGTTCTTCAACTGGATCAGGTAGGTCAGGTCCAGGTCCAGGCCCAGGGTGCCGATGTCGGTCGAGCGCTGTGCCTTGAAGCCCAGGTCGATGCCCGAGGTCTTGGTGCGGAACAGGTTCTCGAAGCTCGCCACCACCGAAGCCAGGCGGCCTGCCGTCACGCCATACTTGGTCTGAGCTGCCGCGTCGAAGATGGGATCGTTCGCCAGGCTGTCGCGGTTGACGATGCCGGGAGCCAGCGTGTCCTCGACGTTCAGCAGGTCATTGGTGCTCTTGCGGCCGATCTCGTCCTTGCGCACGATGTGCCAGTAGTCGATGGTCATCGACACATCCTTGGCCGGCGAGAAGGCCATGCCGAAGGTGCGGCTCACCGAGGTCTCGGGCTTCAGGTCCGGGTTGTGGGCCACGATGCTGGCCACGCCACGCGAGCATTCGCCCACGACGTTGTCGGCCCTGGCGATCAGCAGCTGCTTGTTCGGATCGCTGTTGGGCAGCTTGGCGGCATCGGCCTTCAGGTCGCGTGCGTAGTCCGTGGCGGCCTTACAGCGCTTCGGGTCATTGACGCCGTTGTTGAAGGCGAATTTGGTTGAGGGGGCGCTCTCGGTCAGGTTGGGCGCGCGGAAGCCGCTCTCGATCGTGGCGCGCAGCAGCAGGTCACGGGTCGGCTGGAAGCGGGCGCTCAGCTTGGGCGAGAAGTGGGCCGAGATGCCGGGGAACTTGTCCACTCGGCCAGCGGCCTGCAGTTCCAGGGACTTGAGCACCGGGAAGCTCGCTTCGCCGAAGAAGGCGGAGTAGCTGCGCGATGCGTTGGCACTCACCGAGCCGTAGCCGACGATGTCGCCGCCCTGCAGGCCGCCGGTGGGCGTGATCTTCATTTCCTCGCGGCGCAGCTCGGCACCGGCGGCGAAGCCGATGGGGCCGGCCGGCAGGTTGCCCACTTCACCCGACACGCGGCCGTCGATGAAGTACTGCGTGACGCGGGCGTCGTACCCGAACACCGGGAACAGCTTGCCCAGCACCTCGGCGCTGTTCTCCTGGCCGATCTTGTAGCCGTTGGGCTTGTTGAAGAAGTCGGCGTCCAGCACGGGCTTTGTGTAGTCGCCGATGACTTCCTTGAAGCCCTTCACGCTGAAGGTGCCGCGCTGGTCCGAACGGGTCTTGCCCCCCATGGCGCCAACAGCGGTCTCCCAGTCGTAGTTGCCCGTCGTGCCCTTCAGGCCAGCCAGCACGCGGTACTGGTCGGTGGTGGCCTTCTTGCCGGTGTCGGCGTCGGCGAAGCGGTAGCGGAACTCGGCCTCGGCGCCGGTGTTGTTCAGCGGGTGGCCGGCGGGCAGGCCGCGGTCACGGTAGCTCAGCAGGCCGTTGGTGCTGGGGTCACCCCACACGGTGGCAGGCTGGCTGGAGCCGTAGGCCGGGAAGGCGCTCTTGTAGGCCGTCTTGTTGCGGGCGAACACAGCCTCGGCAAAGCCTTGCAGGTCCGCGTTGAACTGGTACTTGCCCGAGATGATGCCGGTGACGCGATCCGAAGCGGGCTGGGCCTCGAAGCGCTCGTAGCGGTTGTACTGGCACAGGCCGTTTACGATGTTGGACTCGGCGCAGCCCTTCGCCGGCACCAGGCCCAGCTTGCCGTTGGGCAGCTTGGCCATCACATTGCCCGGATAGGAATAGCTCGAGGGCGTGCCAAAGCCGCTGGAGTACTTGCCGTAGGCCGGATTCACATCATCCAGCACCTCGTTCCACATCACCGTCTCGCGGGTGTAGACGTCGATGTTGGCCAGCACGTTGAAGCGGTCCTTGGCCAGGTCGCCATAGCCTGCGGTCAGGGTGACGGCCTTGTTGTCGAAACGCTGGTTCTGCAGCGAGGTCTCGCTGGTGACCTTGCCGATCACGCCCTGGAAGTCGCGGCGGGTGATGATGTTGATCACACCGGCCACGGCATCCGAACCGTACAGCGCGGAGCCGCCGCTACGCAGGATTTCGACGCGCTCGACGGCTTCCACCGGCAGAGTGTCGATGTTGGTGAAGACCTGGTTGTAGTCGGCCAGCGGGTACGAGGCCACGCGGCGGAAGTTCAGCAGAATCAGGGTGGACTGCTTGCCCAGGTTGCGCAGCGAGGCCGAGCTGGCACCGCCAGCGAAGCTGTTGCTGCCGCCGAGGTCGCTCAGGCTGCCGGTGCTGGCGGCCAACTGGCCGATCAGTTCACGCACGGTGCCGGCGCCGCTCTTGGCGATGTCCTCGCGACGCACCACTTGGACGGGGGACGAGCCCTCGGCATCCACACGCTTGATGTGGCTGCCGATGATTTCAACCCGTTCCAGCTGCTGCGGCTCGGCGGCGCTGGCTGCACCGCAGCTCAGGCTGCTGGCGATGGCAATGCTGGTCAGGGCCAGCTTGCCCTGACGATCGATATAGCGAGACATGGGAAACCCTCTGTTCAACGGGCCCCTCGCAGCAGCGAGGGGCGTTTTTGGTGTTGCGCCAGCCGGCGCCATCAAAGGAGCCTCGACGCTGAGCGAGGGCCAATTGTTTCACCAGCTTTACAAAACGCGCATCACGTCGACACAAAGAGCCGAATTTCGATGCGTGTTAGCTACATGCAAACCCTATGCATCACTATCCGAACACCCAATCAAGGGCAAACCCTGAGCGCGCAAGGCGGCAGAGCGGCCGCAGGCGGCCCGGCCCCGCCGCTGCGGGCGCTCAGCCAGCGGCCGGCGGGTAGCCGGCCTCGCTCAGCAAGGCGGCCAAGCGCGCATCGTCCAACCGGCTCTGGACCTGCACCGTGCGGGCCTCGCGCTGGAACTCCAGGCGAACTTCGGGATCCGCGGCCTTCAGTGCCTCGGTGATGGCGGCCACGCAATGGCCACAGCTCATGTCGGGAAGGTGGAAGCTGCTCATATCGAGTTCCTTGCTTGTTCGATGACGGGGCCAGCTTAATCATTCCCATGATGGAAAGGTCAAGCGCACCGGCTCCAACCGCACTGACCGAACGGACATGGCCGCCCGCTTGACCTTACCATCAGGTGAAGCTTGAGACTGAGGCCATGAACACATCCCCCACCCTGAGCCTGCCCGTCACGGGCATGAGTTGCGCGTCCTGCGTCAAGCGAGTCGAACGACTGCTGGGCCAGGTGCCCGGCGTCAGCGCGGTCACGGTCAACCTCGCGACCGAGCAGGCCGACCTCAGCGGCCAGCCCAGTCTGCAGGACCTGGCCCAGGCCCTGCGCAAGGGCGGCTTCGGCCTGCGCGAGCGGCAATGGCAGCTGCACATCACGGGCATGACGTGCGCGTCCTGCGCCGGCCGCATCGAGAAGGTGCTGCGCAAGCTGCCGGGGGTGCTGGAAGCCAGCGTCAACCTCGCCACCGAGACCGCCAGCGTGCGCTCCCTGGCCTGCGCCGACAGCGACGCCCTCATCGCCGCGATCACCCAAGCCGGCTATGGCGCGCGGCTGATCGACGACGGCAGCCAGGCTGACGCCGAGGCGCAGCCACAGACCCTATGGCAGCAGCTGCAGGAAGGCCGGCTGGGCCTGGTCCTGGCCGTGCTGCTGAGCCTGCCCCTGATCCTGCCCATGGCGGGTCTGCTGTGGGGCGCGCACTGGATGCTCAACGGCTGGATCCAGTTGGCCCTGGCCACGCCGGTGCAGTTCGTGCTGGGTGCGCGCTTCTACCGCAAGGGCTGGGCCGCGCTGAAGGCGGGCAGCGGCACCATGGACCTGCTGGTCGCCCTGGGCACCAGCGCGGCCTACGGGCTCTCGGTCTACGAGCTGCTGCGCCACGGGCCCATGAGCATGTCCCTGTACTTCGAGTCGGCCGCGGTGGTCATCACCCTGGTCCTGCTGGGCAAGCACCTGGAGGCCCGTGCCAAGCACCAGACCACCGAGGCCATCCGTGCCCTGCGCGAGCTGCGCCCCGAGACCGCACGCAAGCGCCGCGCCGACGGCAGTGAGCAGGAACTGCCCGTGGCCGCCCTGATGCTGGGCGACCGCGTCGTGGTGCGGCCGGGCGAGCGCATCCCCGTGGACGGCACCGTGCTGGAAGGCACCAGCCATGTGGACGAATCCCTGATCACCGGCGAGAGCCTGCCCGTGGCTCGCGGCGTGGGCGAGGCCGTCATCGGCGGTGCCGTCAATGGCGAGGGCCTGCTGCTGCTGGAGGTGCGCGCGCTCGGCGCGGAGTCCACACTGTCGCGCATCGTGCGCCTCGTGGAGTCGGCGCAGGCGGGCAAGGCGCCCATCCAGCGCCTGGTCGATCAGGTCAGCGCCGTCTTCGTGCCGGTGGTGGTGGTCCTGGCCCTGATGACCCTGCTGGCCTGGGGCCTGGGCACCGGCGACTGGGAGCGAGCCCTGCTGCATGCGGTGGCGGTGCTGGTCATCGCCTGCCCCTGCGCCCTGGGCCTGGCCACGCCGGCCGCGCTGATGGCCGGCACCGGCGTTGCGGCTCGGCGCGGCCTGCTGATCAAGGACGCCGAAGCCCTGGAGCTGGCCCGCAAGCTTGAGGTCGTGGCCTTCGACAAGACAGGCACCCTGACCGAAGGCCATCCGAAACTGCTGGACCTTCAGGCCAGCACCCTCATCGACGACCTCGGCCTGCTGCGCCTGGCCGCCCTGTTGCAGCAGGGCAGCGAGCATCCGCTGGCCAAGGCCGTGCTGTCGGCCTGGCGGGAACGCACCGCCGGCGAGGGGCAGGTCTTGCCCAAGCCCGCCGACTTCCGGGCCGTGGCAGGCCGAGGGCTGGAGGCATCGCTGGAGAACGTGCAGCTGATGCTGGGCAGCAGTCGCTACATGCAGGAGCTGGGCGTAGATCTCGGCCCCCTGCAGGACCGGGCCCAGGCCCAGCAGTCACAGGGGCGCACCCTGTCCTGGCTGGCCCGGCGCACCGCGGCGGGCGCAGCCCCCGAACTGCTGGGCCTGCTGGCTTTCGGCGACCCGATCAAGCCCAGCTCGCGTGAGGCCATCACCCAACTGCGCCAGTTGGGCGTGCGCACCGTGCTGCTGAGCGGTGACAACCGCGGCGCTGCCGAGGCCGTGGGCCGCGAGCTGGGCATGGACGAGGTGCACGCCGAGGTGCTGCCCGAGCACAAGGCCCAGCAGGTGGCGGCCCTCAAGGCCGGCGGCAAGTGCGTGGCCATGGTGGGCGACGGCATCAACGACGCGCCGGCTCTCGCCGCCGCCGATGTGGGCCTGGCCATGGGCAGCGGCACCGATGTGGCCATGCATGCGGCCGGCATCACGCTGATGCGCTCGGACCCGCGCCTGGTGGCCGAGGCCATCGCCCTGTCGCGCCGCACCGTGGCCAAGATCCGCCAGAACCTCTTCTGGGCCTTTGCCTACAACGTGGTGGGCATCCCTTTGGCGGCCCTGGGTCTGCTCAGCCCGGTGATCGCAGGCGCGGCCATGGCCCTGTCCAGCGTCACCGTGATCAGCAATGCACTGCTGCTGCAGCGCTGGAGGCCGCGCGCATGAACGGACTGCTCAATATCGGCGAGGCCGCGGCCCGCTCCGGCGTCTCGGCCAAGATGCTGCGCCACTACGAAAGCCTGGGGCTGCTGGGCGAGGTGTCGCGCACGGACGCCGGATACCGCCAGTACAGCGAGCGCGAGGTCCACATCCTGCGCTTCATCCGCCGCGGCCGGGATCTCGGCTTCTCCATGGCCGAGATCGCCGAGCTGCTGAAGCTGTGGCAGGACCGGCGCCGCGCCAGCAGCCAGGTCAAGAAGATCGCGCAGGCCCACATCGCCGACCTGGACCGCCGCCTGGCCGAGATGCAGGCCATGCGCCAGACACTTCTGCAGCTGACCCAGTGCTGCCATGGGGATGAGCGCCCCGACTGCCCCATCCTGGACGGCCTGGCCGGGGGGCCGGCCGCGGAATGAGCCCGTGCGGCAGTGCCCCGATGCGGCCCAGCGGCCGCTGACTCAGCCGGCCAGCGCGGGCAGCAAGGTGTTCTGCAGGTCCTGCCGACCCAGGCGCGCTGGGCGCAAACCGCCGGGCACGGCGATGTCGAACCGGTAGTCCTCGTCCACCAGCTCGATCCAGCGGCTCAAGCCGTAGCGCTCGCGCAGCTGGGCGGCAAAGTCCGCCATGCCGGGCGCGTCGGCGGCGATGCCCGAGACCAGGGCGGTCCAGCCCGGATCCGCGGCGGCGAGCAGCTCTCGCGCCTGGTCCAGATTGGCCAGGCAGTCGCAGGCCAGGCCCGCCTGGCCCAGCAGGCGGGCACTCTCCACACGGCTGGGCTCATGCGGATCCAGAACCAGCACCCGCAGCGCCCGGTCCAGGCGGCGGCGGGGCAGGTGCTCCTCGTCAATGCCCTCGGGCTCTGCGGCGAGCCGCCCCAGGATCAGGGTCAGATCAAGCGTGCCGGCCTGTTGCCCCTCCCGCCGCTCCAGCCCCCAGCCGCGCGCCCGGGCCAGCAGACGCAGCAGCTGCCAGTGCAGCTCGTCCTCGCCGGCCGCCTGGCCCACCCCCGAGAGACGCAGTACCTGAAGCCCCTCGCCGAGGGGCTCCACGCCGAGGCGCACATCGTGCCCTCCAGCCAGGCCATGCCCAAGCAGCAGGTCCAGGGCGTGCTGCAGCAAGCCCGCATCCAACGCCTGGACCACGGCCGGGCCGGCCTGCAGTTCGACCCGCTGCCGCGCCTGCTGCCAGGCCGGCTGCCACTGTGCCAGGGCCTGCGCGGCCGCGGCCTGCAGGTCCAGGGGTTCGGCCGCTGCCGGACGCGCGCCGCGCAGGGCGTGAACCAGAGCCTGCATCTCCAGGCCCAACTGCTCCAGCTCGGCGCCCGCCTGCAGGACGCGCGCCGGATCGTCGGCGGCTGCCTGCAGGCGCAGGGCGTGGCTTGCCAGCCATTCGCCCAGGCTGCTGAGCAGGAGTGCGGGCACTTCGAGGCTCAGGGGGCCGACCGGGAGGGCGAGGGCGGGGGCGAGGGACGTCTTCATGGGGAATCCTCCTGTGTTCACGAGCCCTTCACTGATTGCTGGCGGCCAGCACCTCGGGGAGGTCGGTCAAGCCTGCCAGTACCTTCTCGATGCCGTCTTGGCGCAGGGTGCGCATGCCCGACTGCAGGGCCAACTGGAACATCTCGGCGGCCGAGGCGCGGCGCCGCACCAGGGTGCGCAGGGCGTCGTCGGCCACCAGCAGCTCGTGGATGCCCAGGCGCCCGCGGTATCCCGTGCCACCGCAGGCATCGCAGCCATGGTGGCGGTACTGCATCAGCTGACCGCTCACGCCGAAGCGCTCGCGCCAGTGGGCCAGCAGGGTGTCGGGCGACAGCCCCGGCAGCGGCGTCTGCAGATAGAGCTGGGCCAGGGAATGCGCGGCCCGCTCGTCCAGGGCTTCCATCACGCGGCAGTCCCGGCAGAGGCGGCGAACGAGGCGCTGTGCCAGCACGGCCAGCAGGGAGTCGGAGAACATGAAGGGGTCCAGGCCAATCTCCAGCAGCCGCGTCACACTTTCGGGCGCCGAGTTGGTGTGCAGAGTGGACATCACCAGATGACCCGTCAACGAGGCCTCGATGGCGATGCGCGCCGTCTCCTCGTCGCGCATCTCGCCGATCATGATCACGTCCGGATCGGCCCGCAGGAAGGTGCGCATGGCCGCCGCAAAAGTCCAGCCGATGCGGGCATTGACCTGCACCTGGCGCAGGCCTTCCTGGGTGATCTCGATGGGGTCCTCGGCCGTCCAGATCTTGCGCTTGTCCTCGTTGAGCTCACGCATCACCGAATGCAGGGTGGTGGTCTTGCCACAGCCTGTGGGGCCGCAGATCAGCAGCAGGCCGTAGGACTTGGCCATCACGCGCCGCAGACCCTCGAGGTTGCCCTGAGACAAGCCGACCTCATCCAGCGGCAGCGGCTTCATGCCGCCCAGCAGACGCAGCACCACGTCCTCCAGGCCGGTATTGGTGGGTACCGTCACCAGGCGCAGCTCCACCGGCGAGCCGCCAAAACGGCTGAAGTCAATCTTGCCGTCCTGCGGGCGGCGATGCTCGGAGATGTCCAGGTCCGCCATGATCTTCAGGCGGGCCACCAGGGCGAAGCGCACGCGGCTGGGGAGCTCCAGGTAGCGGACCAGGTCGCCGTCGATGCGCAGGCGGATGCGCACAGGCCGCGGCGTGTCCGAGGCCTCGATGTGGATGTCCGAGGCGCCCAGCTCAATGGCATCGGTAATCAGGCGGTTGACCAGGCGCACAAGGGTGTTGTCCGACTCGGCCACCACGCCCACCTCGGTGTCGCCCGATACGCTCTCGGCCTCCGCCAGTTGCTGGGCCAGCTCGCGAATGGTCGTGGCCTGGACGGCGGGGGCGAGGGCCTTGTCAGTGCTCTCCCCCGGGGCCTTGACCACGCCGGCCAGGTTCTGCTGGTAGGCCTGCGCGATGGCGGGCAGCAGGGTGCCCGGGCGTGCCAGCACCGGCCTTACATGCAGCTCGGAGACGAAGCGCAGCACCTCCAGCAGATGCTGGTCCCAGGGATCGGCCACCGCGACCACGAGCACGTCAGCCCGCACCATCAGCGGGCAGACCGACTCGCGCAGCGCAATCATGCGGGGGATCTGGGCCAGGGCATCGGCTTCGGGCCTCACGCAGCCCAGGTCCACGGTGGGCACGCCCTGCCAGGCGGCCAGCATCTGGCGCAGCTGGGCCGGGGTCAGCACGCCGTCCTTGACCAGTTGTTCACCGATGGGCACATGGGGCACCGCGCCCAGCTGCCGCCCCAGGGCCCGTTGCAGTTGCGGGCGGCTCAGCAGGCCGGCCTCGATCAGGGCTTCCCCCAGGCGCGCCGCCCGGGCCACATGGCCGACTTGCATCTGCTGCCAGAGCTGGTTGAGGTCGGTATGGACCTGGGTGCCAGCTTTGGGGCGGCCGGGCGAGGCGGCATGGGCCAGGGCATCCAGGGCGGCGGGGACGGTGTCGTGCTCGTACTGCAAGTTCGGGTTCATGCAACAAAGTGTGAATGCGTGGGCGCAGATCGCACAATGTGCAAACTGCACTCGCGCCACGACTCGCTGCACAAGCCTCGCGGTTCTTGAGCATCGTCAATACCGGCGGGCTGCCTCCGGCCCGTCCCGCACTGGCTCAGGCCAGGCGGCCGCTCTGGAAGTCCCGCACCGCCTGCATCAGCTCGGCCTGAGTGTTCATCACGAAGGGGCCGTACTGGGCGATGGGCTCGCCCAGAGGCCGGCCGGCGATCAGCAGCAGCCGCGCGCCCTCCTCGCCCGCCTTCAGGCGCACGCCGTCGCTGCCCGGCGTGTTGGCCAGGATGGCCATGCGCTGCCGGGGCACGGAGCAGCCGCTGTCGAAGCGCACGGCGCCGCGGTAGACATAGACGAAGGCGTTGTGGCTGTCCGGCAGGGTCTGCTCGAAGCGGGCGCCTGGCGGCAGGTGCACGTCCAGGTAGAGCGGCTCGGTGTGCTCGCGCTGCACTGCGCCGGCCACGCCGCGGTGCTCCCCGGCGATGACGCGGACCACCATGCCCTCGCCTTCCCACTGCGGGATCTCGCTGCTGGGGATGTCGCGGTACCAGGGCTCGCAGAGCTTGTTCCGAGCCGGCAGGTTGAGCCAGAGCTGGAAGCCTTCCATGCGGCCCTCCTCCTGCTCCGGCAGCTCGGAATGGATCACCCCGCGGCCGGCCGTCATCCACTGCACGCCGCCACTCTGCAGCAGGCCTTCGTGGCCGGCCGAGTCACGATGGCGCACGCGGCCTTCCAGCATGTAGGTGATGGTCTCGAAGCCGCGGTGAGGGTGATCGGGGAAGCCGGCGATGTAGTCGTTGGCCTGGTCCGAGCCGAAAGCGTCCAGCATCAGGAAGGGGTCCAGGCGCTGCTGCAGGGTGTGGGGCAGCACCCGGGTCAGCTTGACGCCTGCGCCATCGCTGGTGGGCTGGCCGGCGACCAGGCGTTCAACAGCGCGCGGCTGGGTCAGGTTGTGCAGCGGGGTTTGCATGAGGAATCTCCGTTCAGTTCATCCTGCGGCCTCATGCCGTCCCGCGACGGGACGTACCCAGGGGCCGCACTCAGGGACCACGATGCCGGGGCCAGTGAGCCCAGGCGACGGCACAGAGGCAGCTGATCATCAGCACGCTGAACTCCATGCCACCGGCTCCCGGGCCAACGACGTACCAGCCCAGGGGGTAATGGAACACGACGATGCCGGTCAGCAGCACCACCATGTGGGCCGCGCAGGCCGGCACCACCAGACGCCCCGCCAGCATCAGCAGGCTGGCGGCCGTTTGGGTCAGCAGGACCGCCCAGGCCAGAGCCCCGCCAAGCGGGAAGCCCAGCGAGGACAGGTACTCGCCGAAGCGCGGAATGTTCTCCGCGTGAAGAAAGCCGTGCAGCGGGTGCATCAGGATGACGAGGGCCACGGCCCATCGCACCAATGCCACGCTGACATGAGCCTGCTGGGGCTCGCTGCGGATCCAGGCTGCCATCATCTTGCGCTCCTTCTCGCGGACATCGGGTCCCCGTTGAAATGCGCGCGATGGTGACATGCCCGGCTGCGGCGATCCGCCTGTTCAGGCCGGGACTTTCCCTCAGGCCGGCTGCTCTTCACCCTGCAGCAGGGCCACGATCTGCCCCCGGGCAGCGGCCAGGCCGGCGGCCTCGGCGTCCGGGCCCATGGCCAGGCCCTCGGCGTAGATGAAGTGCAGATCCGTCATGCCCAGGAAGCCCAGCACGGTCTTCAGGTAGGGCACCATGGTGTCGCTGGGCTGGTCGCGGTAGACGCCGCCGCGGGCCAGCACGATGTAGACCTTCTTGCCCAGCAGCAGGCCTTCGGGGCCGTTGGCGGTGTAGCGGAAGGTCACGCCGGCCTTGGCGATGGCATCGATCCAGTGCTTCAACTGGGTCGGGATACCGAAGTTGATCATGGGCACGGCCAGCACCAGCACGTCCTGTGCCTTGACTTGCTCGATCAGGGCCATGTCCTGCGCCACGCGGGCGGCCTGGGCCTCGCTGCGCTGCTCGGCCGGGGTGAACAGGGCCTGCAGGGTGGCTTCGTCCAGCGCGGGCAAGGTCTGCTGGCCCAGGTCCAACACGGACAGGGTGGCAGGCTCGCGTTCCTGCAGGGCGGCGACCAGCTCATTGGCCAGACGGGTGGAGTGGGAGCCCTGGCCGTTTTCTTGCAGGCGGCGGGCGCTGGTGTTGATTTGCAGAATGTTCATACCGGGCTCCTTGGTCACCGCGGCGCGGCGTATTGATGGCATGGCTGAACTGTATTGATCTCCGCAAAGCACCAGAAGCCCACTGAATGGATAATATTGTTCCGCCAAAGGAACAATACCCATGAGCCTGGAAGCCGACGATCTGCTGCTCTTTGCCCGCGTGATGGAGGCCGGCAGCTTCAGCCGGGCGGCGGAGCGCCTGCACCTGCCCAAGTCCACGGTGTCGCGCCGCATCGCCGCACTGGAGGAGCGCCTGGGCGAGAAGCTCCTGCAGCGCTCCACGCGGCGGCTGGCGCTCACTGAGTTCGGTCAGGGCGTGCTGGAACATGCGCGGGTGGTGGCGTCCGAGGTCGATGGCGCCCTGGCCCTGGCCCTGCACCGCCAGCAGCGGCCGCGCGGCCGGCTCAAGGTCTCCATGCCCGGGGACTTCGCCCAGCAGGCCCTGCCGGACATGCTCTCCCGCTTCGTGCGCGACAACCCCGAGGTGCAGTTGGAACTGGACCTCTCACCCCGCCGCGTGGACCTGATCGCCGAGGGCTTCGACCTCGCCATCCGCATGGGCGCCCTGCCGGAAGATTCGCAGTTGGCCGCGCGGCGCCTGGCCCTCATCGGCACCGGGCTCTATGCCTCGCCTGGCTACCTGGCCCGGCACGGCGAGCCGCAGCTGCCCGAGGCACTCAGCAGCATGCACGGGCTGATGATCCTGAGTCGCCACGGCGACGCCCAGCCCTGGAAGCTGCGCCGCGGCATGGAAGGGCGCTGGGAGCACTGGGAAGGCCTGCCGCAACTCAAGACGCTCGTGAATGCGCCCGACATGCTGCTGCGCATGGCCTGTGCCGACGTTGGCATCACGGCCGTGGGCTCGCACTTCGCCCAGCCCTTCGTGGACAGGGGCGAGCTGGTCCGGGTACTGCCCGGTTGGGAACTGCCGCCGGTGCCCTGCTGGGCCGTCTTCCCGGAACGGCGGCTGATGCCCTTACGCACCCGGGCCTTTCTCGACGCCATGGTGGAGGTGCTCAGCCGCTGTCCCGCGGAGGTGGCGGGCTGAGCGGCGGCAGGCGCAGGCTCAGTCCAGCTTGAAGCCGATCTCGACCGTGGCCTCGCGCTGCTTGGGAATGGGTGCGAATTTCCATTGCTGGACTGCCGCAATCGCGCTGGCGGCCAGTCGCTTGTTGGCATTGCCCAGACTCTCGACCTTGGTGGTCGTGCCGTCCGGCTTGACCTGGAATCTCACCATCACCGAGCCGCTGCGGACACTGCTGGCCAGCTGGCGCGGGATATCGGGATCGACCTTCTGGATCAGGCGCAGGGCCGCCTCATCCTCCGGCTCCGGCTGGGGCACGGCACGGGTGGGCTCGGTGGGCGGCGGCGCGGGCGGTGTGGCCGGCGCGGCCGCCATCAGCTCGGGCTTGGGTGCCGGGGCTTCAGGCTCTCGGGCAGCGGCAAGTTGCTGCTCCTGGCTGGCCGCCGGAGCGGGCACGGAGGCCGCGGCC
>NZ_JACJUG010000021.1 GCF_014174515.1 Mitsuaria sp. WAJ17 | reverse complement strand
GGCCCAGGCAGCCCAGCAGGCCGCCGAAGCTGGCGGCGTCCAGGGCCAGGGCCCAGCGGCGGCGCGCCGGGGCGTCCTGCATCCACAGCCGCAGGCGCTGGCCCAGAGCCTGGGCATGCTGTCCGGACAGCAGGCGCAGCTGCTCCAGCAGCCGGGCCTGCCGGGCCTGGCTCAAAGGGCGCCCACCATCCAGCAGGGGGCGAAGGCGCAGCAGGCTGGCCTCCCAGACGCGGCCCGGACTGCCACCGACCAGGGCTTCTGGGGTCAGGTCTTGCCCGGGGTGGGCATCGGGCTGCGCGGCCAGCAGGGCCTGCAACAGGCCCGGCTCGCCCGACGCGGGTGCCAAGGGCTGCAGGCGTTCCTGCCAGGCCGAACCCAGCGAGCGGCCCAGCTCGGCCTGCAGGGCCAGCAGCAGACGCTGGCGCCGAGCCTCGCCCAGGGGCCGGCCGCGTGCCTCCCAAAGCAGGTCCAGGGCATTGGCGCGCAGCACCTGCTGCAGGCGCTGGCGCTCGTAGGCGCTGAGCCGGCCGCTGGCCTGCAGGGGCAGCAGGGCGCCTTCGTCCAGGGCCTCCAGCTGGCGGCCCAGGCCAGGGTCGCGCTGAGCCAGCAGAGCCTGCAGGCCTTCGTGTGGGCTGATCTGCCGCAGGCGCTGCAGCAGGACGGGGCCGGCGCGATGTCGCTCCAGCGCCCGCCACAGCCGCGGCCCCTGCTGCCAGACCAGCCAGGCCAGCCAGCGCGACAGCGAGCCCTGAGGCGTGGTCGTCAGCTGCCAGGGCAGGTGGCCCTGCTCCAGGTAGGCCAGGAAGTGCTGCAGCGGCTGGCTGCCGGACGCGGTCCCGGGCGCCTGCGCCGGCCGGACCCAGGGCAGCAGGGCTTCTTCCAGGGCCAGCTGCAGGCGCTGGCCCCATTCCCGCTCGTCCTGGCCGGCATGCAGGCGGCCCAGGTCCAGCACCAGACTGTCCAGGGCTGGCTCGCGCAGCCGGGGCGCCAGCTGGTCGAACAGCCGTTCCATGTGGCGCTGTCCTTCGCCGCGCAGGAAGCGCATCAGTCGCTCGTGCAGTGCATGGCTGTGCGTGGCGGCGCGGCCGTGCGGGTGGCGCAGCTCCAGTCGCAAGGTCTCGATCACGTGGGTGCTCATGGCCGGGCCCCTGCCTGCCGCCGTGGCGGCTCCTCGGCGGCGCCTTGCTCAGCCCTTTGCGCCGTCTCCAGGCACTGGCGCAGCTGTGCGGCCGCCTGGTCCAGGGTCCGGCAGAGGCTGGTTGAGGCGTGCCCGCCCAGCAGGGCCTGGCAGTAGCGGCGTCGCAGCTCCAGCCAGTGCTGCCAGCGGGCCTCGAACTCACGCAGGGCGTCGGCGTCCAGCCACAGCACGCTGCAGCGCAGATGGGCCGGGGCCTCGCGGCGCAGCAGGGCCTGGGTCAGCTCGCGGAAGCGTTCGTCGCGGCCGCGTGCGGTCCAGCCGCTGCAGACCAGGTAGAGCTGAACGCCCCCTTCCGGCAGCGGGCAGGCGGCGCTGCGGCCGTCCGCGCAGGGGCGCAGAAGCAGGGGCTCGACCAGGTGCAGGCCCTCGCCCTGCAGCTGGACCAGGCAGGCCAGCTCGTGCAGGGCGTGGGCCAGGCTGCGGGCCTGCTCCGGGCTGGGCGCGGCGGCCAGGCGCCAGGCGGAGCGGCCGCTGTCGTCCAGCAGCAGCAGAGGGCCCGGTTCGCCGGGTTCACCGTACTGGACGAAGCGCTGAGGCGTGAGGGCCGCCAGCAGGCAGTCGGAGTCCGCACCGATGCGGCGCAGCAGCGCGCCCAGCTGCTGCAGGCGCTGCTCCAGGGCCGGCCCCTCCAGCGGCCGCGCGCGTGATTGCGATTCCAGCACGGGCTGCAGTCTGCCGACCTGGGCCTCGCTCAGCGCCAGGCGGGTGTTGCCGGCGCCCTGCTGTGCCTCCACGGCCGCCAGCGTGCTGCCCAGCAGCCGGCTGTGGCTGGCCATCAGGCCCAGTTGCAGGGACAGGCGCTCCTGCAGCGGTGGCGTGTTGTCCGCCTGATCCAGCAGGGGGCGGCTGTAGTCGGGCGCGGCATGGCGCTCCTGGGTCAGCCGTGGCAGGCGCTGCGCGAAGCTGCGCTTGAGCCGCAGCAGGTGCTGGCTCCAGGCCGCGGGCGCGAAGTAGCAGGGCAGTCCCTGCAGCAGTCCGTGGTCCAGCACTTCGCCGTGCAAGGCAAGCTGGTAGTCCAGCAGGCGGTGGCGGCGCTCCAGGGGATCGTCGTCGATCCAGCCGCCCTGGGGCAGTTGGCCGAGCGGCACCTGCAGCAGGGCGTCAATGCCGGGCAACTGGGCCTCTCCGGGCAGGCCGGGCCAGTAGCTGCGCGTGTCCGACTGGTCCAGGGCATAGAGGCGGGGCATCTGTTCGCGCTGTACCTGCACCTGCAGCAGGCCCTGCTCCAGCAGCGCGCGGTAGCCGGTCCATTGAGCGCGCAGGCCGGGCACTTCCTCGCGGGCCGCCTGCAGGGCCTGCTCGTAAAGCGCGGGCAGCACCGCGGTGGCCGGGAGGTGGTCCTCGCGCCGAGGGGGCAGGGGCGGCAGGTCCTCATCGGCCGGAAAGCCCTGCCAGGGCTGCAGATGGGCCTGCGACACCGCCGAGCCGCCGCTGCTCGCGCGGCGCAGATACATCACCCGTCGCCACTCCTGCAGCTCTGCCAGCAAGGGGGCCAGCTCCAGGCGCATGGCGGCGCCGTCCTTGAGCACGGTCCATCCTTCCAGGTCGGCGGCCTGCTCGGGCCAGCGCAGGCGCAGGGCCCAGTCCCTGCCCCAGCGCTGCAGACCGCCATGGGGCAGCAGGGTGGCGTCGGCCAGGGCCTGGTCTTCATGGGGCAGGTCCAGGCGTAAGTCCTCGACGCTCTCCAAGCCCGGCAGGCCGCCCAACTGGCGGGCAAGGTCGGCCGGGTGCAGCACCGGATGGCGCGACTCCAGCCACTGCAGCTCCTCCTCCCGGGCGGGTCGGCCCAGGGGACCGTCGCAGAAGTCGCTGCCGGGTTGCTGCAGGTCCTGCTCGGGGCTGTCGGGGATGCGGCTGGAGAGGCAGTCGTCGCAGCGCTGCAGCAGCTCGCCCAGCAGCTCCGCCAGCTCCCGTTCCCCGGTGACGGCGATGCGCAACTGGCGCAGCGTGATCCAGCGCGGCTGCAGGGCCACAGGCGGATGGGCCAGGTCCTCGGCCAGGTTGCGGCGGCTCCAGAAGGCCTTGAGCGCCTGCTGGAGCAGGCCGGGCTGGTCGGGGTCAGCGTCGCTGCGGTCCTGCAGGCTCAGGGTCCACAGGCCCTGGAAGTGGCCGGCCTGGTCCTGCAGGGCGCGGATCTGAAGCTGGCGGGCCTGGGGCAGTTGCTGGCGCAGCCAGAGCTGCCAGTCGTGTTCGCTGAGGGGGCGGCAGGGCTCCTGGCGCTCGCGGTGCGAAAGGCCGAAGCGCTCCCAGGCGGCATCGTCGTCCTGCGGCTGCAGGCCCAGCAAGGTGGGCACGGGCTGGCGCGCGGCGAAGACGTCCTCGGTGATGGCGTAGCAAAGGGCCTCCAGCAGGCTGACGCCGGGGTCGTGCAGGTTGTAGTCCGTCCAGAGCAGGCCCGAGGCCTGCTGCGCGCGGTCCACGCCCAGGGCGCGCAGGGCGTCGAAGCCCAGCGGGTCGGGGCTGTCGCCGCGATGCCGGGCAATGCCGGCGGCCGGGGGCTGCGGGCCATTCATGCCTGGGCTCCGCGGGGCTGGCCGCCCTGCATGTGGGGATCGAACCAGAGCTGGCTCAGGTGGACCTGGATGCGCAGATCGTCCCCGAAGTTGCAGGCGGTGCGGATCTGAAGCTTGTAGCTGGCCTTGCGGCCTTCGGTGCCATGCCAGCGCAACTGCAGGCGGTCGCAGCGGCGGCCCCACCAGGACTGGGTGGTGCGGATGCCGCGCTGGCGCTGCAGCCAGCCCAGCAGGCCGCCGCCCGGGTTGTAGGTGCTCAGGGCGATGGCGTGCATGAGGCTGAAGTGGCCGCTGCCCGGCTGCCCGGCGCCCGCTACCAGCTCGAAGCCCTGGCAGCCTTGCAGCTCCGGGGTCAGGTCTTGCCAGCTGCCATTGGCCAGCACCGGGCCGGGCAGGGGCAGATTGCCGCGCCGGCCGTGGGCGGCCACATGGCCCTGCACGTCCAGGCGGTCGGCCGGGTCGGCCGTGCCTATGCCCACTCGCTGGCGCAGGTCCAGGCTCAGCAGGGGATCGCTGCCCTGGCCAGGGCTCTGGAACAGCAGCTGGTTGCGCTGGGCGTGCAGGGCGGCCCGCCACAGGGCCTGCTCGGGCATCTGGTCCCTGTAGAAGCTGATCAGTGCGTCGTGGCCCACGGGCGCGTAGATCTCCTCGCCGTTGGCGACGGTCTTGCGAAAGCCCTCGTCGGCCATGTTGAGCATGGAGTCGATGAGGTCGGCGAAATGCTCCTGCGTGGGCAGTTGCCCTTCGCGGAAGTAGTTCTTCAGCGTCTCGCGGTTTCTGCACGTCATGGAGAGTCCTGCCCGATGATGAAGCTGCCACCCAGGGTGAGCTTGGCGATCCCGCTGACGGGCGCGCGGGGGCTGGGGTGTTCGCTGAGTTCGATGAGATGACGCCGCGTGGGCAGGGCCAGGCTCCAGGGCCTGGCAGGCCTGAGCAGGCGATGGCCGGTGGCGGTGTCTCGCAGGGTGTAGTGGCCCTCGTCGTCGCGGATGATGTGCAGCAGCGAGGCCTGGCCAATCTGCATCACGCCAGGCTGAGCGCGAAGGAAGGCCTCGACTTCATCGACCTGCAGCTGCCAGTCGAAGTGCATGGTCGGCCCGCCCTCGCGCCAGGGCGAGAGGAAGCCGCGCAGGGCGTCGTTGATCTGGCGCAGGCGCTCGCCGGCGGGCTCGCCGGCCTTGAGCCGCATGCTGCAGCGCACCTGCAGGCGTTCATAGGTGGCGTTGCGCACCAGCAGGGCCTGTCCGGGCGGCATGCGGGAAAGCAGCCAGCGCTGGATGCGAGCCAGTGTGGCGGCGTCCAGCTTGGGTGCCTCGGCGCCGTCAGGGGCGACGCCTGCCGGCAGGGCGGGCACGACGACCACGGTCAGGCGGCCGTCGCCGCGGGGGTCGCTGCGGGGGATGCACTTGACGCGCTGAACCTCGGGGAACTGCTGCAGCACGAGGCGCTCGTAGTCCCAGGGCATGGCGGCCCGGCCGCGGTGGCGCAGCCGTTCGGCGATGCGGGTGACCCAGTCCGCCGGCGATTCGGCCGCGCGCTCGGCGAAGGAGGGCCAGGGCTGGCGCACGGCGGCAAGACCTGGCACTGCCTCCTGGGCAGCCCGCACCGACAGGGGCGCCAGCGGGCGCGGCAGGGCCGGACCCTGCAGCTGTGTCAACACGCCGTTGGTCCAAACGCCCTGCAGGCCCGCCAGCAGGGGCAGCCGACCGTCACCCAGCAGGCGCAGCCAGAAGGGGCCGGCCGGCAGGCTGGGGCAACCGACGCTCATGCCCACGGGCAGATCCAGCAGCACCACGCCGCTGCGCAGCAGGCCCTCGGTGCCGTCCATCAGCAGACGGTGGGGCTCCAGGTCGATCCAGTCCTCGCCGCACCAGGCCTGCCAGCGCAGGCGCGGCAGCGGGCGGCCCAGGGGCTCGCGCGCCGACTCGGAACGCAGCTTGAACAGCAGGCTCAACGTGCCCTGCGGCTGCTCGCCCTGCAGGCCGATCATGAGCTGGCCCATGGCCGGCCAGTGGGGGAGCACCGTGCGCGGATCGGACTGGGGCAGGGCATGCAGGGCCTGGCTGCCGAAGGGCCAGAGGTAGCGCAGCTCGGTGCCGTCCGCCAGGGGCGCGCTGCTGCGGGCGGGGATGCGCTGCTTCGCGACATAGTCCGCCTCCACGGCCGCCAGGACGGGCGTCCAGGGCGCCTGGGGCAGGGGCGCGGGCTGCTTGAGCTTGCTGTTGAGGGTCAGCGTGCGGGTGAGCAGTCGCGGGTAGTCGGCATGGCCGAAGGCATGGGGCGTGCCGGCGAGCTTGAGGCGGAAGTAGCCGTGCCGGGTCAGCAGGCTGTACTCGCGCGCGGGCCCGGTGGCGGGGCGGTGCATGCGCAGCAGGGGCGTGCTGTCGAAGTCCAGGGTCTGGTCGGCCCGGGGCCTGTTGCGGGATGCCTCGGGGAACAGGGGCAGGTCCTCGCCATCGCCCGTTCCGTGAGGCGTGTCGCCCGCATGGCCGCCGACGTCGCGCCACTGGCCGTCCGCCAGCACCGAGGGCTGCACGCGCAGGGCCTGGCAGTCCCAGGGGGATTCCGGATAGCCGGCATAGTGCTCGTCCCAGGGGCAGCGCGGCAGGCCCTGCCAGTGCAGGTGCAGTTGCAGGGACTGCAGCGGCTTGCGGGCAAGCTCCGGATGGCTGAACATCAGGTAGGCGCCGTGCTCGGGCAGGGGGCCGAAGGGCATGAAGGGCTTGCTGGGATCCAGGCGGCCGAGCTGGTTGTGCAGCTCCAGGGCTCGCAGTCCCTGCACCCGGACCTCCAGCTGCAGGGTCTCCATGGGCAGCTGCTGCAGCAGGCTGCTGGCGAAGAGGCGCGAGCGGCTTTGCAGCTGCAGCTGCAGCACGGGCAGGGCCGGCCAGCCCTCGCCATGCTGGGCGGGCTGCGCCGGGCAGACGGCCGCCTGCTCCGAGCCCAGCTGCAGGCACAGCAGGAAGCCCGCGACGGCGGCCTGGCTGCCTGCGGCGGACTCGGAACGTAGGACGCCCGGTGCGCAATGAGCCAGGGAGCCATGGATGGCGAAGACCTCGTCCACGCTCATCCAGCCATCGGCACCGCTGAGCGCCGCGGACCAGGCGCCTCGGAACACGCGATCGAAGACCAGGGAGCGCTCCAGCGGACGCTGTGAATAGAGCAGCGACAGCGGATCGTCCACATCAACTTGCTGGCCGGGCTCGGGCACGTAGTCCACCAGCACCTGGGCGGCATGCTGGCGCAGCAGGGCCAGGGCGTCTGCCGACAGCTCGGTCGTGGTGGCGCAGAGCCAGACAGCGAAGAGGCGGCCCAGCCAGGGCGTGAGCGTCTCCGGGCTCTGCGCGTGCAGGCAGCGGGCCAGCAGGTACTGCAGCCAGGGGGCGCCCTTCAGGCCCGGGGCTTCGTCCACCAGGTGCTGCAGCAGTTGCCGCCACTGTGCAGGCTCCGGTGCCTTCCCCGGTGCCTGCCAGCCCTCCTGGCGCTCGCGCTCGGCCAGGAGCTGGCAGGCCAGCGGCGTGGGCTGCGGGCCGCCGTCGGCAAAGCCGTCCGGCACGCGCAGCTGTACATGCAGCTGGATGCGGCGCTGGCCTTCGCGCAGTTGCAGCAGCGGGCTGGCCAAGGCCAGGCCCTGGCGCGCCGGCCGGCTCTCGCTGCCGCCGCCCAGGGGCGGGCGAGCCTTGGGGTCGATCTCTGCCAGGCTCTCGGCGGCAGGCGTCACGCCCTGCCAGGCCAGGGTGCCGGTGGCATAGCCGTAGTCCCGTTCCGGCGAGATGTCGGGATCGCGCGGCTGGTAGAGGCTCAGCAGATGGCTTACCTTCAGCGGGCTCAGCCACAGCTCGTGCAGGGACGCCACGCTGCGGCTGGCGCCGTCCTGGCTGGCCACGAAGCGGGTGCCGGCGGGCAGCTGTACGGGCCGGCGGGCATGGGGTTGGCGCTCCAGCAGCAGGTGCACCAGGGCCGGCACCTCGGGCTCGCGGCCCAGGCCCAGGCGATGGGCGTAGTAGTGGTGGGTCAGGCGCTCGTTGAAGCGGTCCAGTGGTTCGCGGCTGGCCTGCAGCATCTGGGTCTGGGCCAGCAGCAGGCCGATGGAGGGCTCGTGCCACTGCGTGCGCAGGCTGCCAGGCAGGGCCTTGCGGGCAGCGATCTGCAGGCCGGCCAGCACGCGGCACATCGACAGCCACAGCAGTCGGTGCTCGCGCAGGCCGGCGAGGCGCGCGGGGCTGCCTTCGCCCGCCTGCTGAAGGCCCCAGTGCGGATGCCAGGAGCGCGCGGCTTCCTCGGGTGTCAGCAGGCCGCGCAGCTGCGGCGCCAGCACGCCCGAGAGGCGGTCCTGCAGCAGCCGGGCGACGCCATGCAGCGGATCGTCCGCCGGCACACCAGGTTCGGCCAGGCAGGCCAGCAGGCGCCCGTGCCAGCGGTTGAGGGCTTGGGCCAGGGCCAGGCACTGGCGGCGCTGCTGGGCGGGGGCAAGGGTGTCCAGTTGCTGGGCCTGGGCCTGCCACTGTGCCACCGGCAGGGCTGAGAGCTCGGCCAGCAGCAGGCTCAGGTCCTGCTCCAGCAGGTCGGACCACCGCCCCGCGGGCAGGCCGCGCAGCGTGACGAAGTCCAGCTGGCGCGCCCACTGCAGCAGCTGGCGCAGGCGCTGTGCCAGGCTCAGCTCGTCCGGGCGGAAATGGCCGGGCAGCAGCGCGGGGCTGAGGCGGGTTTCCTGTTGCGAGCCGGTGTACATGGCGGGGCTTTCGTGCTCAGCCGGCCAGCACCGGGTGGCTGGCCTGGTCCAGGTAGAGCGGGTAGACCATGTTGTGCCGCGTGTTGGTGGTGCGCACGCGGTAGGCCAGATCGACCTCGATGCGCGCCCAGTCCTCGGGCGAGACCCGTGCCTCCAGGGCTTCCACCTCGATGCGTGGCTCGAAGTACATGATGGCCAGGCGCAGCATGCTGCACAGTTCATTGAGCGTCTGTGGCGTGGCCTGCTCGAAGACGAACTGGTGCAGCAGGGTGCCGTAGGCATGCTGCATCACCCGCTCGCCGCGGCGCGTTCCGAAGAGAATGCGCAGGCTCTCCTCGATGTCCGGCACGTCCTCGCACAGCATCAGGCGCTGGTCCGCATCGAAGCGCGGTGGGAAGCTCCAGCCTCGACCAAGAATGCTCATGTCATCCACCAATCAGGACGGTCGGGAGCCCAAGCACGATGCTGCCGCCGTGCGCCGTGGGATCGCCGATGCGGGCGGCGGGCTTGTTGCCGATCAGCACGGTGGTCGAGCCCATCACGATGGTGTCGGGCGGACCCACGCAGACGGCGTTGTCGCCCACCACGGCGGCCGGGATGCTGCCGATCAGCACGGTGGGCACGCCCGGGCCGACGATGGGCCCGCCGACGTGGGGAATGGGCGGCAGCCCGGGGGTTTGCATGGGGCAGGTGTGGAGGTCGGTGAGGCGGGCAGCGGGGGGCATGGCGGGCCTCTCAATTGATCATGACCAGCGCACCCTTGACGGTGGTCTGGCCGGACGCGGAAAGCTCGGCGGTGGCAGCGCCCTTGGCGGTGAAGCCCACCTGGGCTTCGGCGCTGACGTTGAGCCCCTTGGCGCTGTAGTCGGCCGTGGCGCTCCAGGCGATCTTGGCCGTGGCATCGCCCTGGATGTTGGCCTTGGCGGTCATCTTGATGTCCTTGATGCTGTCCAGCGTGATGCCGTTCTGGTCCAGGGTGATGCTGTTGCCGTTCTGGTCCTTGAGTACGCACTGCTTGCCCTCGTCGTCCAGGATCAGCGTGTTCTTCGAGGCGGTCTCGATGGTGATGGACTTCTTTTCCTCGTCGAAGATCAGCCGGTGCTTGTAGCGGGTGACCACGGCCTTGGTGTTGTTCTCGGCGGCCAGCTCGTAGGGCGGCACGCGGCTGCTGGAGTAGAGGCTGCCCAGCACCACCGGGTGGGTGGGGTCGTCGTTGAAGAAGCCGACGATGACCTCGTCGTCCACCTCGGGCAGGAAAAAGCTGCCGAAGCCGTTGGAGGCGTGGAACTGGGCCAGGCGGGCCCAGATGGTCGGGGTGTCGGCCATCAGGGCGGGCAGGGAGATCTGGATGCGCTGCTGGCCTTCCGGGTCGGCATCGAGCTTGACGACCTTGCCGATGTGCAGACCGCGCACGCCCGGCAGCAGGCCGGCGTTGGCGGGCGCCTTGATGTCAGGGCGCTGCATCTGCCAGTCCGGCGGCATGCCGAACTCGGCGTGGCTGATCCAGTTGCCGTCGCTGATCTCATGCTGGACGGCACTGAGGTAGCACTTGCCATTGAAGCGCGCCCCCACCCCCTTGAGCTTCAGGACGGTGCCGGGCTT
Source organism: Mitsuaria sp. WAJ17 (assembly GCF_014174515.1). Classification (GTDB taxonomy): domain Bacteria; phylum Pseudomonadota; class Gammaproteobacteria; order Burkholderiales; family Burkholderiaceae_C; genus Roseateles_B. The sequence continues at coordinate 86,317 of NZ_JACJUG010000021.1, read as the reverse complement.
TGCCAGCGCACTGCCCTGGAAGCTCAGCTGGCCGCGTTGGCGGGCCAGCGTGGCCTTCAGCTGGGTGGACTTGGCCCAGGCATCCAGCACGTCCTTGCTCTGCGGAGCGCAGCTCTGCAGGGCGAACGTGGCCGGCGATGCCACGCCAGCGAGCGTGGCGCCATCCAGATTGCCCTGGCCGGCGTCGCTGCCGGGGCTCTCGCTGCTGCCCTGAAGCAGGGCCTGGCTCTCCAGGCTCCAGCTGGAGGCCTGCACGGCGGTCCATTGGCTGCGGGCATCGATGTCGGCACTGAACTCGATCAGGTCGGCGCCCCAGCTCACCTTCAGCGCCGGGGCTGCGCTGAGGGCCGGTGCCTTGACGACCAGCTTGTCGTCCTCGCATTGAAGCACCAGGCCCATCAGCTCGGCGCGTGCCAGCATGAAGTCCCAGTCGCTGCAGTAGTGTTGGGCCAGCATCTTGTGCTGGATCGAGGTGCTGTCCACCTCGGCATCGAGGCCATGGGCCGAGATCAGGCTCTGGATCACGGCGCTGTCGGTCTGATCGACATAGTGGGCGCTGCGCCGGCCCAGGGTCATCTTGCAGGCGGCATGTCGGCATTCCAGCTCCAGGCGGCTGTCGTTCTCGCCGAAGATGCGAAAGCCGTGGCGGACCAGGAGTCCGCTGAAGATCAACTCCTCGTCGTCACCGTAGCCGGCGCTGATGGTGATCTTCGCGCCGGGCTTGAAGAGGTCCCCTTCGCTGAGCGGGGCCGTGCCTGCTGGCATGTCGCCGTCCTGGATCACCAGGCGGGCCCAGGAGACGCTGTTGAGCGCATGGCGGATGGTGAGCGATATCAGCGGCAGCGCGGCCTGCGCCTTGCCGTCGCAGGACACCGTGACCCGGACCGGGCCGTCGCTGTTGAGGGCGGGGGACTGCGACATGATTCAGCTCAGCGGCGGGAAGTGCAGGCGCAGCCCGGCAGGCAGGCGGCGGAACTCCCGCAGGCCGTTGAAGGCGGCGACCTCGGGGTAGTAGCGCGCGTCGCCATAGATGCGCAGGCACAGCAGCGGCAGGGTGTCGCCCTCGACAACCTGAATGCTGTGGCTGAGGTCGGGCGAGGAGCGATTGGCCTCCAGGTTGGCCTGCGAATTGGTGGCGAAGCCCATGAAGCTCAGATCGCAATGGGCGCGAAGGGGCGCACCGCTGGGCTTGAACAAGGTGTACTGCGTGCTGAGGGACTGCAGGCGGCCGTTGAAGATCAGCGTGCCCCAGGCCACCTGCACATGATTGGGTTCGTGCGAGCTGCTGTCGTAGTTGTAGACGATGCGGCAGAGCTGCTCCAGCTGGGTCACCACCTCCACCTGCGGGCCGTCGCCGCCGACGGCGCCGGTGCCGTCCAGCACCAGGCTGAAGCTGATGGCGTCGGGCTCCACGGCGCTGAAGCGCATGCGGTTGCGGTTCTGTCCCTGCGTGCGGCGCTTGTTGTAGCGGATCTCGCGCGAGTGGCTGAACTCCGCCGGATTGATCTGCACCTTGAAGCGCTTGCTGGTATCCGGCGTGGGCGGATCGCTGTTGGGCACCAGTTGGGTGATGGTGAGGGGCTGCTTGCTCATGGTCAGCGCTCGCGTTGCTGGCGCAGGGCTTCCTGGAACCACTGGCGGCAGGCCGCCAGGATCTCCTGCTTGAGCAGCTCGGGGTCCAGGGGCGAGGCCTCGCCGTCGGCGCGCGCACGGGCCTGGCCCTCGCCGGAACCCTCGACGTCGTCGCCCTCGTCGGCCACCGTGGCCTTGAGCACCAGTTGACGGACTTCAAGGCTCATGTGGGGCTCACCAGGGTCTGGTAGGCCAGCTCGATCTCCTCGATGGCCACCTCGTTGCGTTGCGACTCGAAGCCATTAATGGTCCAGCGCACCGGATAGGCCTTGTTGCAGCCCCAGACCATCAGGGGTCGCCGCTGGGCATCGATCAGCTGCACCTGCAGGTCGATGAGCTGCAGGGGCGTCTCCAGCCCGCCCTGCAGGCTGCGGCGGCACCAGCTGACGAAGCTGGAGTCGCGCTGCACCAGGCCGCGCTTGAGCTGCAGCCGCCGCGGCCTGGGCTGCTTGGGCAGTTGGTGGACGAAGTGGTTCTCCCCGCCCTCGGCCACGTCCTCGGTGTCGAGGGCGTGCTCAAGTCCGGACACCTCCTGGAACGAGGCGGTGACTGGATTGGGCTGGCCCGGCATGTGCAGCAGCGAGACCCGGAAGGCGAAGGCCACCGGCATCTCGGCAGGCGGCGTCGGTGCCGCGAACGCGGCGACCGAACGCATCCAGGCGGGGAGCTTCTCAGCCATCCGGACCTCAGGCGTTGGCGATGGTGAGGCCCTCGTGGACGATCTCGATCGTCTCGACGGCCACCTCGTTGCCCTCGGACTTGAGGTCCGTGCCCGTGATCTTGCTGGGCCAGGCATTGGTCAGCGTCCACACCATGGTGGGCTTGCCTTCCTCGTCCAGCAGGCTGATCGTGACCGGCACGCGCTTGATGGTGTTCATCTTGATCTGGTTGAACCACTCCCAGAACTTGTTGTCCGACTTGAACACGCCCTTCTTCATGGTCACGTTGCCGTACTTCTTGAGGCCCGGCATCTTGATCGCCGAGAAGACGGGGCTGTCGCCATGCCGGTACTCGATGGGCTGGGCCTCCACGTCCAGTCCCGAGACTTCCTCGAAGGACAGCACGGCGGAATCCCACTTCACCTGGAAATAGAACTTGGGCAAGGGCCACACATTGGTGGATTGCTTGGAACCGTCATCAGCCATTTCTTTGCTCCATTGCTTGTTGCCTTGGGGGCAGGGGGGCTAGCGCACCGCCCTGCGGCCAGTCGAATGCCGTCCGATCAGGACTTGGGCATCTGCTGCTGGAAGGTGATCTCGATGAACTCGGCGGGGCGCACCATTGCCACCAGCACGGTGACGCGCAGGATGCCTTCCAGCACGTCGTCGGGCGTCATGGTCTCGCCCAGGCCCACGTGGACGCTGAAGGCGTCCTCGGGCACGGCACCCATCAGGCCGCCGCGCTTCCACACGCTCGTGAGGAAGTTGCTGATCATGCTCTTGATGGTCACCCAGGTATTGGCCACGTTGGGCTCGAAGACCAGCGCCTTGGCCGCCAGGCGGCAGGACTCCTCCAGCATGATCATGGTGCGGCGCACGTTGATGTAGCGCCAGTCCAGACTGTTGCCGTCAAGGGTGCGGGCGCCCCAGACCAGCACGCCCTCACCGATGAAGCTGCGGATGGCGTTGATGGACTTGCCCTGCGCGGTGACGTTGAGGTCCTCCTGCTGCTCGGCCGAGATGCTCACGCAGGGCGATATCACGCCGGCCAGGCTCACGTTGGCCGGAGCCTTCCAGACGCCGCGGGTGTTGTCCACCATGGTGTAGACACCGGCCATGGCGCTGCTGGGTGGCATGACGTTGAGGTGGCGGCGAGACTCGGTCAGCACCGTGTTGAAGACCGAGCTGTGGCGGCTCAGGGTCTTGTTGAGCAGGGCCTTGCGGGCCAGGATGCCGGCGCTGAGCTCGTCGGGCGTCAGCGGCTTGGCGTTGGGGCGCTTGGCGGCCTCGTCGGTGACCAGCTTGGCGAAGTCGCCGTTGATCTCCTCGATGGCATCGTTCAGTGCGCGGGTCTGGGCGCTGACGCCGTCGGGCAGGGGCGTCGGGATGCGCAGCTCGGCGCGGATCAAGGTCTTGAGCAGATCGATGCTGTCGGCCGAGAGATTCTCGAAGCTGAGGTCTTTCTCACCGACCACCGTGGTATTGAGCCAGGGGTAGTAGGCCGCGGCGAAGTCCAGGAAGTTGATGCCCAGGTTGTCGCGGAACTTGCCCACCGGGTTGTCGTCGTTCAGCGCCTTGTGGCCGTTGTAGACGTCCAGGATGGCGATGCGGTTGCGCATGCGGTTGCCGCAATGCTGCAGCATGGCCTGCTGCAGGTCCGTGCACTGCTCTTCCTTGAGCTTCACGGCCTCGGGCACCAGGAGCATGGTGGGCTCTTGCTCCTTCAGCAGCTCATCGATGCCCTGCTTGAAACGGTCCGGGTCCAGGTCCTGTTTGTAGGTGCCGACCGAGACGATGTAGCAGGGCCCGCCGCCGTTCTGGTAGAAGTGGCGCAGGGCCTGGTAGAGGCTGTAGCCGCCGCCGTCCGGTCCGTCCAGCTGGGCCATGCGGTAGCCCTTCTTGCTCGAAGGATCGTCCGCCACGGTCTGGGCCATGAAGTCGGGCTGGTCGGCCGCTTCTTCCAGCTTGAAGACGGGCTTTGGCGGGCCGCCGAAGAACTGGTGGTACTCGGCCATGGAGCTGATGCGCCAGGGCGTCAGAGCCAGGGGCTTGTTGCGGTTGTCCGCAAACTCGGTGTGGCCCACGAAGGCCGGGACCGCGGTCGCGACTTCGACCACGGAGTTGGGAAAGGCGTTCTTCTCGACGATGTAAACGCCTGGCGTCTTCATAACGGCCATAGGGCTCTCCTAGGGGTGAACAAAGATCTCGCTCACTGGCCGCGTGCGACCATGGCGCTTCTCGAGGATCAGGCCGCGCGGGGCGGCCAGGGGCAGACGGGCCTGCAGCACGCGCTCATGGCGTCCTGCCAGGTCCTTCAACACCAGGTGCTGGGGGCCATGGGCTCCCAGGGGCCAGCGGCGGCGCGAGCGGAAGACCCAGGCCATGCGGCCATCGGGAAGTCGCTCGTCCTCGTCGCGGCGGAAGGCATCGGGCTGGCCCGCCATCTCCAGGGCCGGCTGTGCGGCGTCCCAGTCGCCCAGCAGCAGGTACTTCCAGGTGCACAGCCGGGGCTTGAGCTCGATGGACAGGTCTGCCGGCGCGCCAAGCAGGGCGGACTGCGCGTCGCCGCCGGGCGGCACGTCCAGCACCGGCGCGCTCACTTCGCGCGGGGCGCGGCGGTCTGTGTAGAGCGCATAGTCCGGATCGGCGGCCTCCAGAAGCCAGCGCAGCCGGCGCGGGCTGCCGTCCAACTGCAGGCGTTCGGACCACAACAGGGCCATGCGCTCGGCAGGCACGTGCAGCCACAGCTCGCTGCCGTCGCAGCGCTCGACCAATTGATGGCGAGCGATGAAGGCCTGCGTGTCGGGGCTGGCCCTCAGGCGCAGGCGGCGCGGTCGGCCATCGGCGAAATAGCCGTGCCGCAGGCGCAGCACGAGGATAGGCTGCCAGCTCAACAGGCGTGCCGTCATGAAAGCCCCCGGATCGTGCGCGGGTCGAGCTGGGCGATGGGCGCCTCGCGGCCCTGGATGTGCTGGCCGGCGATGCTCACCATGCGGATGCGGTAGAGCACCGAGGGCAGGTAGCGGCCGCTGTGGATGCCCCAGAGGCTGTGCATCTCGGCGCTGCTGAGGTTCTCAATGTTGAGCACCAGCTTGTCCAGGCACGGGTCCAGCGCGGGCGTGTTCTGGTGGTCCAGCACCGGGCGCTCGTGGAAGAAGTGGATGGCCCCGGAAAGGAACTTCAGCGCTTCAGGGTAGTTGCTGCCGCTGAAGTTGGCGGCGCACATCATCAGCAGGTTGAGAAAAACGGGTTCGCTGCCGCGCAACTGGGCCTGGGCATTGAGCCCCATGCCGATGGCGCGGTGCGCATAGGCGTCCTGTTCCACGCCCACCAGGAAGAGCACCAGCTTGTTGGCGATCAGCGGCACCAGGGTGCCGTTCTGCTCCAGCAGGTTGGAGAGCACGGCCAGGTCCTCGTTCACCTGGAAGCGATGGCGCAGGTGGACGTTGAGCTGGCTGGTGATCTGGGTCAGGGCGGCGTCGATCATGGCGTGTCACGTAGACAGGTCGCAAGACTAGGTGCCAGGTCTTGCCCCGGCCATCGGCAGCACGCGGAATCTGTCTAGGACATTTGCTGAGGGGATCGGGTGGCGGCCGAGCAGACGCAAATGCAGGCACCCCGATCGCCGTGAGGCGACCGGGGTGCGGTGGCGGGAAATGGGGAGTGCGGGGGCCGGCTCAGTGCCCGGCGCCATGGCGGCTGCGGTGCACATCCAGGCTGCTGATGCCCTCGCGAAGCGCAAAGCGCGTGAGCTCGGCGATGCCGTGGATCTGCAGCTTGGCGAAGACGTTCTCGCGGTGCGTGGCCACGGTCTTGGCGCTGAGGTGCAGCTGGCTGGCGATTTCCTGGGCGCTGTAGCCCTCGGACAGCAACTGCACCATCTGACGCTCGCGCGGGGTCAGGCGGTGGCTGTCGCGCGAGGTCGCGGCCTGCGGCTGAAGCAGGGCGCCCATCAGCTCGCCGCTGACAAAGACCTGGCCCAGCATCACATTGCGAACGCCGCGGGCCAGTTCCTCGTAGGAGTTGTGCTTGAGCAGGTAGCCGCGCGCCCCGGCGTCCAGCACCTGGCGCACCTGCGTTGCATCCGCCTGCACCGACAGCGCGATGCAGCGCGGCCCCCAGGCCTCTTTGCGCATGTGTTGGATGGCCTCCAGGCCGTTGAGACCGGGCATGCAGAGATCGACCAGGGCCACGTCGGGCTCGAACTCCCGGCAGTGGCGCATCAGCTCCATGCCGTCGCGGGCCTGGGCCAGCACGCAGATGTCCGGTTCACGCTCCAGCAGCGCGACCAGGCCCTCGCGTACGAGCTTGTGGTCGTCGGCAATCACGAGGCGTATGGACGTCATGCAGCGCTCCTGCGGGCTGGCCAGAGGATGGCGGCATGGATGCGGTCGTTCTGCCGCTGCCAGAACAGCTGGGCGTCGATGGTGGCCAACTGCTCGCGGACCAGACTCAGGCCCCGCCCGCCGCTGGCCACGGCCTCCAACTGATCATGCAGCACGGCGCCGCGCGAGGCGGTGTTGGTGACGCTGATGCGCAGCTGGCGATGGCCGCCGACCAGGCGCAGCCGGGCCGAGGACGGCTGGCCGTGCTGGCAGGCGTTGATGAGCAGGCCCCGGGCTGCGCTCAGCAAGGTCTGCGCGGTGCCCGGCGGCAGCTGCTCGGTATGGCCCAGGGCACTGAAGCCGAGCTGCTGCTGGTGCTGGTCGGCCAAGGACTGCACGCTGCGATGCAGGCCGGCGGCCAGGTCCGCAAAGCCCGCCATGGCCGGTGCCTCGACCGGATGGCGCACCTGCTCGATCAGGCGGCGGCAAGCCTGCAGGGCTTCCAGCACGCGGGCTTCGGCCTTGTGCAGGGGATCTGCTCCGGGGAGCTCGCGGCGGGCCTGGGCCAGGTGCACCAAGCCCAAGGACAGCAGCTGACACAGCTCGTCATGCAGGATGCGCGCCAGCTGCAAGGGAGGTGCCGCCGAGGGCTGGCGCCAGGGCGCCAGGCCGGTGTTGTGGATTGATCTGCCGGCGTGACCCTTGCGGGGGCTGTTCATGGAGAGGACCTCATTGCCAAGGAGTTGCGGGATGCAGGAACAGCCGGCCTGGCGGGGCGTCCGGGCACCAGCGGCGCCCGGGCATGCTGTTTGCCGCAGCAGATTAGGTGCTCGTTTCAAAGAGGGTCAAGCTGTAAGAACTCGCAAGCTAGGGGGGTTTTGGCATCACTTTGGTGGCTGGGTTCAAGGGCGACCGCACAGCACCTGCGAGTGCGCTGCAGGCGATCCCGAAGGGCCGCTAACATGGGCCGATGTCGTGCAAGAACACCCCAGCGCGCAGGACCTCGACGGTGCTGCTTCCGGCCCTTCTCTGCGCCGGCCTGAGCCTGATGGCGATCCCGCTCGGCGCGGCCGAGCGGACTGATCCGGAGACTGCGCCCCGCGCCGCGGCCTCCGCGGCCTCCGGCACGCAGCAGGCGCTGCAGCAGGGCCTGCTGGACGTGCGGTGGCGCGTGAAGGAGCTGCTGGGCTCTCCGCTGGGCGCGGCCGCCGGCGGGGCGAGGGCGCCCCACCTGGTCCTGGATGCTGCGCATCTGCGCCTGTCCGGTAGCGGCGGCTGCAACCGGCTGATGGGCAACTTCGCGCTGGAAGGGCAACGCATCCAGTTCAAGCGCGTGCTCACCACCATGATGAGCTGCCCCCAGGGCATGGCGCAGGAGCGTTCGCTGATCGAGGTCTTGGGCCAGGTGCAGCGCTGGCACATCGAGGATCGTGTCCTGATGCTCATGAACTGGCAGCAGCAAGTCCTGGTGAAGCTGCAGCGCGACTGAGGCCGCGTGCGAGTCCGCCAGTGAGGCCGCGAGTCCAGCCAGGCATGTAAGCGCTTGTGAAAGCCGGTCCACCGGCGGCGCGCCGACTGCGTTGGACGGGCAGAATGGAGATCCTCATGCAGATTCGATCCACCACCCGAGCCCTCGCCCGATCCGCTGCCGGTCTGTGCGCTGCCGTGCTGCTGGCGCTGACCTCCCAGGCCCAGGCCGCCGACGTCGGCATTTCGCTGAGTGTCGTGCAGCCTGGCGTCTACGGCCGCATCGACATCGGTCCTCAGTACCGCCCCGACGTGGTCTATGCCGAGCCGGTGTGGATCCAGCGTCCCCGCCATGTGTACCGCGCTCCGGCGCCCATCTATCTGTATGCACCGCCCCACCATGTGCGTGACTGGGGACGCTACTGCGGCAGCTACGCCGCTTGCGGCCGGCCGGTGTTCTTCATTGAGGAGCGCTGGGTGCGCGACTGGCACGACCACCGCGGCTGGGAGCATTCCCACGGCCACCGTCATGGTCGAGGCCATAACAAGCACGGCCATGGCCACGATCGCGGGTGGGACCGCGACGATGACGACGATGGCGACCGCTACGCCCCGCAGCGCGGCCGCCGCGATTGACGGGATTGCTAGGTCTTCGCCGAGGGGATTGACCCGCCCCGCCGCGCCCCGCGTCCGCTGCTGACACAATGGCGGCATGAGCGAGATCCTGTCGACCCAGCCCCTGGTCCCGGCTGCAGTGCCCTCTCATGAGGGCTTTGAACGCGTGCGCGGCACCCTGCAGCAACTGTCCCACGAGCACCCGCCGCTCTGGCTGGAGGTGGCCGCGCGCACCGCTCAGGAAGCGGCGGACGCCCTGGGCGTGAGCCTGGGCCAGATTGCCAAGAGCGTGGTCTTCCGCCGCCGGGCCGACGAAGCCGCGGTGCTGGTGATCGCTGCCGGCGATCGCCGGGTGGACGAGAAGAAACTGCAGGCCCACAGCGGTCCTCTGGGTCGGGCCGACGCCGACTTCGTCAAGGCGCGCACCGGCTTTTCGATCGGTGGTGTGTCGCCCCTTGGCTTTGCTCCGGCCGCCGGCCTGCCGATGCCGCTGCTCTACATCGACGCCTCCCTGTTCCGCTTTGACCGCATCTGGGCTGCGGCGGGACATCCCAATGGCGTCTTCCCGATGACGCCCCGGCAGCTGCAGCAACTGACCGGCGCCACCGTGGTCGAGGTGGTGCAATGAGCGCACTGCCCCTGACGCCGCCGCCCGCGCCCCGCGTGGGCTCGCCCTGCACCAATGTCTGCCGCATCCACCAGCCCACCGGCTGGTGCGAGGGCTGTGCCCGCACCATTCCCGAGATCACCGCCTGGTCCAAGGCGGATGACGCCACGCGCCTGGAGATCCTCGCCCGGCTGCCGCAGCGTCGCCAGCAACTGGTGGAGCAGGGCATCTTCACCGCGGCTGAGCCCAGTGTCTGAAGCCCCGGCCGGGGCGTGAAACAGGAGTCCGGCATGCGCCATCTGCAGTTCTATTTCGACCCCGTTTCGCCCTATGCGGCCCTGGCCTTCGCCCGGCTGCCGGAGGTCCTGGAAGGGCTGGATGTGGTGGTGGACTATGTGCCCGTACTCTTCGCTGGATTTCTCAAGGCCCATGGCCACAAGGGGCCGGCCGAGATCCCGGGCAAGCGCAGCTGGACCTACCGCCAGGTGCTCTGGGAGGCCCACCGCCTGGGCCTGCCGCTGCAGCTGCCGGTGCACCATCCCTTCAATCCCCTGGCCCTGCTGCGCCTGTGCTGGGCCGCCGCACCAGCGGGCCGGACCCCCTCTCGCTGGGTGGTGGAGCAGGTCTTGCGCCACGTCTGGGAAGGCGGCGGCGATCCCCTGGACCCGCAGCGCCTGCAGGCCTTGCAGACCCTGCTGGCGCCGCCCCTGGATCCTTCGTCCGACGAGGTCAAGTCGCGCCTGCGCCAGGCGACTGATGAAGGTCTGGCCGCCGGCCTTTTCGGCGTGCCCACCGTGCTGGTGGAGGGCGAGATGTTCTGGGGCCTGGACGGGCTGCCCATGCTCTCGGCCTGGCTGCGCGGCGATCCCTGGTTCCAGGCCGGTGGCTGGGAGCAGGCCGCCCGCCTGCCTGTGGGTCAGGCCCGGCCCGGCAGCTGAGCCTGCCCTGGGGACCGACGCCGCGCAGATTCACGCGGGTCCCGGTGATAGGCAAGACCTGACCCCACGCCCCCGCGCGTCTCGGGGCTTTCCCCACTGGGGGGTGTCAATTTCTCTATGTGAAATGCCCCATGCGGGTTGCAACGGGTTTCGTCAGCCAACGTTCAGGCTCGCGTCAGATCGAGGTCAGAGGAGGGGATCACAGTCGCTCCAAGGCTCACCGGGGTGGTGAACCTCAGACGACAGATCCAGGAGACAAAACATGGCGACTGCTTCCGCAGTGTCGACCAGTACGCCGATGACGGCTGAAGAGAAGAAGGTCATCTTCGCCTCTTCGCTCGGCACGGTGTTCGAGTGGTACGACTTCTACCTCTACGGTTCGCTGGCAGCCATCATTGCCAAGCAGTTCTTCTCGGGCCTGGACCCGTCCGCGGCCTTCATCGCCTCGCTGCTGGCCTTTGCCGCCGGCTTCATCGTGCGCCCCTTCGGCGCCCTGGTGTTCGGGCGACTGGGCGACATGATCGGCCGCAAGTACACCTTCCTGGTCACCATCCTGATCATGGGCCTGTCGACCTTCATCGTCGGCGTGCTTCCCAGCTATGCCTCCATTGGCGCGGCAGCCCCGGTCATCCTGATCGGCCTGCGCATGCTGCAGGGCCTGGCTCTGGGCGGTGAGTACGGCGGTGCTGCCACCTATGTGGCCGAGCATGCCCCGCAAGGCAGGCGCGGCGCCTACACCTCCTGGATCCAGACCACGGCGACGCTGGGCCTGTTCCTGTCGCTGATGGTGATCCTGGGCACCCGTACCGCCATCGGCGAGACGGCCTTCGCTGAGTGGGGCTGGCGCGTTCCCTTCATCGTCTCCATCCTGCTGCTGGCCATCAGCGTCTGGATCCGCCTGTCGATGAATGAATCGCCGGCCTTCCAGAAGATGAAGGCCGAGGGCAAGACCTCCAAGGCGCCGCTGTCCGAGTCCTTCGGCCAGTGGAAGAACCTGAAGATCGTGCTGCTGGCGCTGTTCGGCCTCGTGGCCGGCCAGGGTGTGGTGTGGTACTCGGGCCAGTTCTACGCGCTGTTCTTCCTGACCAGCGTGCTGAAGGTGGACTCGGCCACGGCCAACATCCTGGTGGCCGTGTCCCTGATCATCGGCACGCCCTTCTTCGTGGTCTTCGGCACCCTGTCCGACAAGATCGGCCGCAAGCCCATCATCATGGCGGGCCTGCTGCTGGCCATCGTGACCTACTTCCCGCTGTTCAAGGCCCTGACCGACGCCGCCAACCCGGATCTCGCCAAGGCCCAGGCCACGGCCAAGATCACGCTGACCGTGGATCCGGCTACCTGCTCTTTCCAGGGCAGCCCGGTGGCTCGCGAGGTGGACTTCACCAGCTCCTGCGACATCGCCAAGCGCGCCCTGGCCCAGTCGGCCGCCAGCTACGAGACCATCCCCGGTCCGGCCGGGACCGTGGCTCAGGTCAAGGTCGGCGAGACCGTCGTCAACTCCCTGAACGCCACCAAGGCCACGGAGCACAAGTTCGACGAGGCCAGCACTAAGGGCATCGCCGCCTTCAAGAAGGAACTGGGCGATGCGCTGAAGGGCGCAGGCTATCCTGCCAAGGCCGATCCGGCCAAGGTCAACAAGCCGCTGGTCGTGGCCATCCTGAGCGTGCTGGTGATCTACGTGACCATGGTCTACGGCCCGATCGCCGCCATGCTGGTGGAGATGTTCCCGACCCGCATCCGCTACACCTCCATGAGCCTGCCGTACCACATCGGCAATGGCTGGTTCGGCGGCCTGCTGCCCTCCATCACCTTCGCGATGGTGGCGCAGAACGGCAACATCTATCACGGCCTCTGGTACCCCATCGGCGTGGCCGCGATGAGCTTCGTGATCGGCATGCTCTTCGTCCGTGAGACCAAGGACGTGGACATCTACGCCCGCGATTGATGACTGTCAACCGGCCGAGGGGCTGCACCCTCGACAGTGACAACCGGCCGCCGCAGCCCGCGTCAATGCGCTGACACACTGCGGTGCGCCTGAGTACAACGCCTTGCAACGAGAGTTGTGAGGCGTTGCCGCTTCTCGGCCATGAGCGAAGCCAGGGCCTGAGCGAGCAGGACGCAAGGCGGACAAGCTGGTCCCGCATGGCGCAGTCGAACGGGACCGCAGCGCCTGCATGCGCAAGCTCTGCCGCATGCGTGGGAGTCCCAGCATTGATTCGAAAGGCCTTCTAGCGCGTGCATGCCCGCGCCAGTGTGAGCTCCACTCGGCTGCTGTTTTCTTGTACAGGCAACCAGATGAGATCCAATGAATTGATGCGGTCAGGTCTCCTTTTCTGCATCTTGGGAGCTCTTGGGGGCTGCCTTCTATGGGTGCTTTGCGATGATTTCCCCCTCGTCCCAGGTGACGTGGCATTGGCTGTTGGCAAGGCTCTCGCGCATACAGCGCTGGATTGGTCAGGCAGCAAGCGAATAGCGCAGATCTTGCTGATGCTGGGAAGCTATGGGCTCCGAGGCGCTGCCTATTCGATAGGCTTCGGCGCGGTGATCGGCCTGCTTGCGATGGCCTCATCAAGGAAGAGGGCAATGATCTACTCTGCGCCCCTAATTCCGTTGATGGCTCATGTGGCTACCTACGTTTATCTCTACCCTCTGGAAGAGTCGATTTCAGAGAGGCTCTGGCAGGATTTTGAACTCAATTCCTTCTTTGGGATTTCGATATACCTGCCGTTTCTCATGGCAGCCGAGGCGGCAATCGCTGTCAAGCGACGCTGGCTGAGCAGGCGCCAAGCCGGTCCTACATAGGCGGCTTGTCAGCGTTCTTTCCGCCCCCGTGCCCGCCAGGGCGGGGCTCCTCCCGTGCCTAGGACCGTCATGAAGCATCGCAGGGTGCTTCCAGAAGAACGTCGGAACGCAAGCGGCTTCTTTCCGGCTGTTTGCAGTTCTATTTCACATCCTGGCCCGGCTCGCCTTCATGGTCTGCAGAGACCTTCCGTCCGCCGCCAGAGGCCGCAGTATGCTTGCGCCCATGAGCGAAGAGAAGTCCGTCCCGCGCGCCGAACAGCGCCGCCTGCAGATGGCCGACATCGCGCGCCTGGCCGGCGTGTCGGTGTCCACCGTGTCACGCGCCCTCAACGGCAGCACGCTGGTGAACCCCGAGACCCGGCAGCGGGTCGCCGACCTGGCCCGCTCGCTGAACTACTCGATCAACCTCAGCGCGCAGAATCTGCGCCTGCAGAAGAACCGCACCATCGCGGTGGTCGTGCCCTACGACGCCGACTCCCGCCAGCACATCTCCGACCCCTTCTTCCTGTCCATCGTCGGCGCCATTGCCGACGCCCTGACGGACCGCGGCTACGACATGCTGCTGCAGCGCGTGGATGCCGAGCACCTGGACCAGGCCTCGCACGCGGTGGATTCGGGCAAGGCCGCCGGCCTGCTGATCATCGGCCAGTGGCGGCACCACGACCAGCTCAACGAGCTGGCCGCGCGCAAGCTGCCCGTGGTGGTCTGGGGGGCACAGCTGCCGCAGCAGCTCTACTGCAGCGTCGGGGGGGACAATGTCCTGGGTGGACGCCTGGCCACCGAGCACATGCTGTCCCTGGGCCGGCGCCGCATCGCCTTCCTGGGCGATGCCGAGCTGCCCGAGGTCATGCACCGCCGTGAAGGCTACTGGCAGGCCCTGCGCACGGCCGGCATCCAGCCCGACCCGGCGCTGGAGCTGCCGGCCCCCTTCGAGGTCAGCATGGCGCGCCGGCAGATGCTGGACTTCTTCGGCGCGCACCGCGACATCGACGCCGTCGTCGCCTGCAGCGACCTGCTGGCCCTGCAGTCCTTGCAGGTGCTGCGCGCCCTGGGCCGCCGTGTCCCGGAGGAGGTGGCTGTCATCGGCTATGACGACATGCCCCTCGCGACCTACAGCGACCCCCCGCTGTCCAGCGTGCACCAGCCGGTCTCCAAGGCCGGCGCCGAGCTGGTCGCGGCCTTGCTGAAGATGCTGGAAGGCGAGCGCCTGGCGCCCATCACGCTGCCGGTGCACCTGAGCCTGCGCGCGAGCGCGCCGGTGCGCTGAGCGACCGAGGGGCCGCGTGCAGCGGTCCCTACCGGGCCTGCCGCGTGCAGCGGTCCCTGCTTGGCCTGCCGCGTGCAGCGGTCCCAGTCTGGCCTGCCGGGAGGCAGGGTCTTCGGCTCGACGGGGGCCCGTGAACGGGGCGCGGACCTTCAGACTTGAGGAGGTTCCGCATGACTGCCGTTGACCGGACTGGGTCATCTGAATAACGGCATAAGTGCGTGCCCTGAAAGCAGAGGAAGGCAGCGGAAGGCACGGCGGCGCGTGATGCCAGGCGTCGTCGGCCCGTCGATCTTCCAGTGCGCCGCACCTCCGATCATCCACATCAGGGAGCAGTCGATGTCTTGCCGTCCCTGGCGCACCATCATGCGCCGGTCCACCTGGTCGTCCGAGAAGGCGCTGGCCGCGCCCGGAGGATCCTCCAGCCTCGCCATGTCCCTGGCGGCAGCGGGGCTCTTGTGCATGCCCTCGGCCTCGACGGCGGCGCCCTGCATTGCTTCGGCATGGCCTCGTCCAGGGCCCGGCTGCCAGCCTGGTCGCGTGACGGCAGCCGGATCGCCTACATCGACGATGCGGACCCGGGCTCGGCCCTGGCCTGGCTGGTGGTGATCGACCCGCAGGGCCGGGCGCTGTCCCGCCTGCCCATCAAGCCCCTGGCCGTCGGCGAGGGGTGCAGTGGCATGCGTTTCGTCGAGTCGCTGGAATGGCTGGGCAGTGACCGCGTGGTCGCCAGCGGGAGCCTCAATCCCTCGAGCACGGAGAGCCTGGTGTTCGATCTGGGCCGCAACGCAGTGGTCGCCGAGTACGTGGACGACGGCCGTGGGGCCTCCTTCTCGCCGGACGGCAGACATGTGCTTCTCGTCGAAGGGGCCCGCATTTCACAGGTGCGGACGCGCGCGCGCCGGTGCTGAGCCTGAATGGTCAGGCCGTACTTGCCGGCCTTCTTGTCGACCTGGCTGCGATCGGCCCGGCTCGCTGGTCCGCGGACGGAACGCGTTTCGCCTTGACCGCACGGGACGCCTCCGGGCGTCATCGCCTGGTCCTCGGGCATGCGCAGACGAAGGCCGCGCGCTGGGTCGATCTCCCGCCCGTCAAGTCTGACGCGGCCCCGGCGCCTGAGCTGTTCTGGTCGGGGCATGACTTGCATGTGCAGCGCCTGGTGCCGGGCGAAAGGCAGGGGGTGGCCTCGGAGGCAAAGGGGAGCGCTCCCGGCGCTCGCCAGCTGCGCATGGATGACCATGTCCTGAGCACGGATCAGCGCGACAGTAGCTGGAAGCGCGTGGCCGAACCGGCCGCCAATCCCGTCCACGCTGCCGCGACATTGCGAGCGACCACCCAGGGGCATTCGTTGCCTGCCGGGGTTCTTGATGCCGATGTGTGGTGCAGGTCTTGCGCGCTGGACCTGGTGGCACGACGGCGCGGCGATGCTGCTGACTGAGGCCCCCACGGTCTGCACCCAGGCTTTCGCGCCTGTCCGATTCATTGTCATGAGGACTACAGCATGAATCCGTCATCTCTTCTTCGCGTGCTCGTGCTTGGCGCGGCTTGTCTCGTGGCCCAGCCCGCCAGCGCCGTGCCCAGCACCTACAGCCTTTCCGGCATTGGCAGCGGCCACCTCGGAAGCTAGGCCTTCAGTGATGCGGCATTTGTCTTCACCGGGGTCGGCGACACCGACGCCATCGCGCCCATCGGCGGCGGCGTGTGGGTGAATCCGCTGCTGTCGCTGATCTATGGCCCCTGGCTGCAGGGGCGCCCCGAGAACGTGATCCGCCTGGCCGGCGTGCTGCTGCTGGGCGCTGCGCTGGCGGTGCTGCGCGTGCGCTCGGCGCGGCCTCAGGCGCCGCCTAGCAAGACCTGACCCTGAACGCCATCGTCCGTTCTGAACCCATTTCTTTCCTGTCTCGTGCGGCCCGCCGCAGGGAATGCAGTACCCATGAAGAACCAAGTCCAACTCATCACCTACACCGACCGCCTTGGTGGCGGCGGTCTGCCTCAGCTGCGCCAGCTGCTGTCCGGTCCGGGCCCGCTGGCCGGCCTGTTCGGCGGCGTGCACCTGCTGCCCTTCTTCTTCCCCATCGACGGGGCGGACGCCGGCTTCGATCCCATCGACCATGCCCGTGTGGATCCGCGCCTGGGCGATTGGGAGGATGTGCGCGCGCTGTCCAGCGAGCTTGACGTGATGGCGGACGTCATCGTCAACCACATCTCGGCGGATTCGCCCCAGTTCCAGGACTACTCGGCCCAGGGCGAGCACTCGCCGTATGCGGGGCTCTTCCTCACGCTGGACGCCGTCTTCCCCAATGGTGCGACGGAGCAGCAGTTGTTGAAGGTCTACCGGCCGCGCCCGGGTCTTCCGCTGACCACGGCCACGCTGCGAACCGGTGAGAAGCGCATTCTCTGGACCACCTTCACGCCCCAGCAGTTGGACATCGACGTGCAGCACCCGCAGGGCCAGGCCTATCTGGACGGCATCCTGCAGCGCCTGGCCGACAGCGGCGTGCGCATGATCCGCCTGGACGCGGCGGGCTATGCGATCAAGAAGGCGGGCGAGTCCTGCTTCATGATGCCGGAGACCTTCGCCTTCATCGCCGAGTTCAGCGCCCGTGCGCAGGCTCTGGGCCTGGAGGTGCTGGTGGAGATCCATGCCTACTACCAGCGCCAGATCGAGATCGCGCGGCAGGTGGACTGGGTCTATGACTTCGCGCTGCCGCCCCTGGTGCTGCATGCCTTCGCCTTCGCAACGGCCGGGCCGCTGTTGCGATGGATCGGCATGCGGCCGACGAATGCGCTGACGGTGCTGGACACGCATGACGGCATCGGCATCATCGACATCGGCTCCGATGCCGCGGACCGCCAGGGCTCGCCCGGCCTGGTGCCGCCCGAGGAGCTGGACGCCCTGGTGGAGCGCATCCACGAGCTCAGCGGTGGCCAGAGCCGCCAGGCCACCGGCGCGGCGGCGTCCAACCTGGACCTCTACCAGGTCAACTGCAGCTTCTTCGACGCCATGGGCCGCGACGAGCGCCGCTACCTGCTGGCCCGCGCCCTGCAGTTCTTCCTGCCGGGCGTGCCCCAGGTCTACTACGTGGGCCTGCTGGCCGGCCTGAATGACATGGCGCTGCTGGAGCGCAGCGGCGTGGGCCGGGACATCAACCGCCGGCACTACACCCCCGAGGAGATCGAGGCCCAGTGCCGGCGCCCGGTGGTGCAGCAACTGCTGCAGCTGATCCGCCTGCGCAACAGCCATCCGGCCTTCGGCGGCCAGTTTGAGGCGCAGGCACTGGGCCGCTCGGGCCTGCGCCTGAGCTGGCGTGCACCCGGCGCCTCGGCGCAGCTGGAGCTGGACTTCGCCAGCCTCGTGCACACCCTGAAGTTCGAGCAGGACCACGCCCCCGCCCAGGCGCTCCAGCTGGGATGAACGCCGGATGAACGGCGCTGCCGGACCGCTCAGCCAGCTGTCAGGGAAGGTCGCCAGAATCCCCCCATCGTTTACAAACTGGGTGGATCAACCATGTGGAAACTCGTCGTCGGCTTCGTGCTCTTTGCTGCGCTGGCCCTGTTCATCCTGATGAAGAGCGGTGGTGACATCGACATGAGCGGCGAGAAGCACGACGTCGGCGCCAGCCACGCCGAGCCCGCGGCTTCCGCCGTCCTGGCGGCCTCGGCCCCCGCGGCGGCCAGCGCCCCTGCCTCGGCGGCGTCCCAGTAAGCGCGGATGGCGCGCCAGGAGGCAGGCGCTGCCGCCCACGGGCGTCCGCCTGGCCTCCATTTGACATTGATCAAGCCGGCCGGGGGGCCGCGCTTCTATCGTGCGCAGCATGCGCACCTTGCTTCGTAGCCTGGCGGGCAAGCTCGCCCTCATCCAGACCACCTTTCTGATGGTAGCCCTGGCGGCCATCGGCTTCACGCTGTGGGTCTCCTGGCAGCTGGAGGGCGGGGCGGGCGCCATCAACGAGGCCGGCCGCATGCGCATGATGACCTACCGCCTCGCGCTGGCACATGAGCGCGGCGAGGTGGGCGAGGTCAATCGCGGCGTCGAGACTTTCGACGACATGATCGCCAACCTGCGCCAGGGCGATCCCAGCCGCCCGCTCTTCATTCCCGACAACAAGGCCTGCGTCGCCCGCTTCGGTGAGGTGGCCGCGGCTTGGGTGCCTCTGCGCGCTCAACTGCTCAAGCCCGGCGGCGGGCCGCTGCTGCACCTGCAGGCGGAGCAGTTCGTGGGCACGGTGGACAGCTTCGTCTCGGCCATCGAGCGCACGATCTCCACCCGCACGGCCCTGCTGGGCGGCATGTGCTTCGGGCTGGTGGTGCTGGTGGTGGGGGCCTCGGTGGTCTTCGTCTCGGGCACCCTGGTGTGGATCGTGCGACCCCTGCAGCGCCTGCGGGACGGCCTGGCCACCATGGCCGCACGGGATTTCTCGCCGCGTATCGACGAGCGCAACTCGGTGGAGGAGTTCGCCTCCCTGGCTCAGGGCTTCAACACCATGGCCGATGCGCTGCAGCGCTCCTACCAGGGTCTGGAGGCCAAGGTCGCCGAGAAGACCGCCAGCCTGGCGCAGAAGAACGAGCGCCTGGCCGCGCTCTATGACGTGGCCCTGATGGCCAGCCATGGCAGCGACGACCGCGCTCAACTGGCCAATGACTTCGCGGTGAAGATCGCTCGCGTGGCCGGCGCCGATGCCGCCGCGGTGCGCCTGGCCAACGAGGACGGCGACCGCCTGCTCCTGCTGGGCCAGACCCGCCTGCCCCAGCGCATGAGCGAGGCCGAGCGCTGCGTGCACATGGGCGATTGCGCCTGCGGCGAGCACCTGCAGACCCAGACGGGCGCCCGCGTCATCCCCATCCGCCAGTTGGGCAGCACGGCCCTGGGCTTCTGCGAGCAGGCCGGCTACCAGACGGTGATCGCCCTGCCCATGCGCAGCGGCCAGCGCACCCTGGGCGAGGTCGAGCTCTTCTTCTACGGCGAGAAGCGGCCCGGCGAGAGCGAGTCCCAGCTGCTGGATGCCCTGGTGGGCCACTTCGGGACTCTGCTGGAGAACCTGCGCCTGGCAGCCCGCGACCGCGAGATGGCCGTCAGCGAGGAGCGCAACCTGCTGGCCCAGGAGCTGCATGATTCCATCGCCCAGTCCCTGGCCTTCCTCAAGATCCAGGTCCAGCTGCTGCGCAGCGGCCTGCTCAAGCAGCGCCAGGCCGATGTGGAGGCCGCGCTGGCCGAGATCGATGCCGGCGTGCGCGAGAGCTATGCAGACGTGCGCGAGTTGCTGCTGCATTTCCGCACCCGCCCCGGCCACGAGGACATCCAGCATGCCCTGCGCACCACGCTGTCCAAGTTCGAGCTGCAGAGCGGTATCCAGGCGCAGCTGATGGTGCACGGCAACGGTGTGCCCCTGCCGCCGGACGAGCAGATCCAGGTCCTGCACGTGGTCCAGGAAGCGCTGTCCAACGTGCGCAAGCATGCGGGGGCCCAGCACGTGGAGGTGCGTGTGATCCAGGAGCCCGCCTGGCGCTTCGAGGTCAGTGACGATGGCCGCGGCTTCGACACCGAGCATGGCCGCTTCGACGAGACCCATGTTGGGCTGCGCATCATGCGCGAGCGCGCGCAGCGCATCGGCGCGAGCCTGAGCGTGCGCCCGCGCGAGGGCGGCGGCACCGTGGTGGTGTTGGAGCTCAGCGAGGCCGATGCAAGGGAGGGCAGGGAGGAGCCCGAGGGCAGCGCGGAGGCACGCGGGCACAATGACTGGGTGGCCGCCGAGGCGCGGCAGGCTGGAGGACGTACGTGATCCGTGTGATGGTGGTGGATGACCACAAGCTGTTCCGCCGCGGGCTCATCGCCCTGCTGGCGCAGGAAGAGGGCCTTGAGATCGTGGGCGAGGCCGCCGACGGCGTCGAGGCCCTGCGCCGCGCCGAGGAACTCAAGCCCGACCTCATCCTGCTGGACAACCACATGCCTGGCGTGCTGGGCGTGGACCTGCTGCCGGACCTCCGCGGGGTGGCTCCGCAGGCCCAGGTGCTCATGCTGACCGTCAGCGAGGATGAGCAGGACCTCACCGCCGCATTGCGTGGAGGGGCGGCCGGCTATCTGCTCAAGACCATGGACGGCGCGGATCTCGCGAGTGCCCTGCGCCGTGCGCATGAGGGTGAGTCCGTGGTGAGTCCGGAGATGATGTCCAAGCTGGTCCGGGCTTTGCGGGCGAGCGCGCTGCCGGCGCCGATCCCCCAGGTTGCTGCAATGGCGGAGACGATGGTGGCGCCGGACGTGGAAGCCGGCCTCTCGCCGCGCGAGGGCGAGATCCTGCGTGAGATCGTGCAGGGTGCCAGCAACAAGGAGATCGCCCGCCGCCTGGGCATCGCCGAGACCACGGTCAAGATCCACGTGCAGCACATTCTGCGCAAGCTGGGCCTGAACTCGCGCGTGCAGGTGGCCGTGTGGGCCAGCGAGCGGGGCATCGGCCAGCCGCAATGAAAAAGCCGCTACCCGGGAGGGCAGCGGCCGAACGATATCAAAAGGGTTGTCAATCCAGTGGCAGGGTCCGGGGCCCGCCGCATTCCGATGACGGCCCCCGGATCACTCGAGATCAGAAGCGGTACTTCACGCCGGCCGAGACGTTGTTGGCGGTGCGGCCGAAGCCTTGGCCGTTGGCCGTCGGCAGGTTGTTGTAGCGGGTGACTTCACCGCGCAGCGACAGCTGATCGCTCAGCTTGTATTCCAGGCCGGCGCCCAGCTTGAAGCCCACGGTGTGGTCAGAGCCGCCAGCGCTGAAGTTGCGGTCGTAGCGGGCGGCGCCCAGGCGGCCGTACAGGGACAGGTCTTGCGTCAGGGCGGTGCTGGCCAGCAGGTCGGCGTTCAGCGCCTTGGTCTTTGCGCTGGCGTCGCCGATCTTGGCCTTGCCCAGGTCGGCATAGCCCAGTTCCACGGCGAAGTTCTTGTCGATCTTGTAGCCGCCATACAGGTTCAGGCTGTTGGCATTGCGATCGGAGCTGAGGTTGCCGGCATTCAGGTTCTGCTTGGCGCGGCCGATGTCGGCACCCATGTAGAAGCCCTGTTCCTTGTCGGCGGCATGGGCGCTGAGGCTGGCCAGGGCGATCAGGCTGCCACCGGCGGCGGTCTTGATGAGGCGGGCGATGTGCTTGGTGTTCATGGCGTTCTCTCCTTTGCTTGCTGCGAAACATTCGCGGCATGGAAAGAATTCTGTTCGTCGAGCCCCTCGGCGTCAGTGGCGCTTGCGTATGCGCTTTGTGACGGTCTTTGACAGGCCCGAGGGGTCGCCCTGCGGCCCTTCTTTCGCCCGGATGTCTTGATCAAGCGCAAGGTCCGACCATTCTCCCAATGGCCTAGTCCTTTGGAACTATGGGTCAGCGCCGGGAGCTAGTTCTTGTGCATCCGCGGCCTTGGCTCCACCGAAGGATGTTCGCAAGAGGGCCCTTTGGCCACAGTAGAGGCATGGAGAAAAAGGAGTCCGTCCATGTCTGATACCACCGCGCCCAGGCCCAATGGCAGCGGCCGCGCCCTCTCGGTCCTGATCGTCAGCACCCTGGCCTTCACGGTCTGCTTCATGGTCTGGATGATGTTCGGCGTCATCGGCATTCCCATCAAGAAGCAGCTGGGCCTGAACGCCACCGAGTTCGGCCTGCTGACCGCCACGCCCGTGCTCACCGGCTCGCTGATCCGCGTGCCCCTGGGCATCTGGACCGACAAGTTCGGCGGCCGCATCGTCTTCTTCTGCCTGATGCTGTCCTGCGTGATCCCCATCTGGCTGATGGCCTATGCCACGGCCTACTGGCACTTCCTGGCGATCGGCCTGTTCGTGGGCATGGCGGGCGGCTCCTTCTCGGTGGGTACACCCTATGTGGCCCGCTGGTTCCCAAAGCAGCGCCAAGGCTTCGCCATGGGCGTGTTCGGTGCGGGCAACTCCGGCGCCGCGGTCAACAAGTTTGTGGCGCCCGCCCTGGTCGTGGCCTTTGGCTGGACCATGGTGCCGCACGTCTACGCCGCCGTGCTGCTGGGCACGGCCATCCTGTTCTGGTTCTTCAGCTATCACGATGAATCGCACACGGTGGCCAGCAAGGCCAGCTTCGTCTCGCAGCTCAAGGCGCTGAAGGACCCCAAGGTGCTGAAGTACTGCCAGTACTACTCCATCGTCTTCGGCGGCTATGTGGCCCTGAGTCTGTGGATGGTGCAGTACTACGTCGGCGAGTACGGCCTGGACATCCGCGTGGCCGCCCTGCTGGCTGCCTGCTTCTCTCTGCCTGGCGGCGTGCTGCGCGCCATCGGCGGCTGGCTCAGCGACAAGTACGGCGCCCATGGCGTCACCTGGTGGGTGATGTGGGTGAGCTGGATCTGCCTGTTCCTGTTGTCCTATCCGCAGACCGACTTCACCGTGCAGACCGTCAACGGCGCACGCACCTTCCACATCGGCCTGAACGTCTACGGCTTCACCGGCCTGATGGCCATCCTGGGCGTGGCCTGGGCCTTCGGTAAGGCCAGCGTCTTCAAGTACATCAGCGATGACTATGGCGCCAACATCGGCACCATCAGCGGCATCGTCGGTCTGGCCGGCGGCCTGGGCGGCTTCATCCTGCCCATCATGTTCGGTGCCCTGATGGACTTCACCGGCGTGCGCTCCAGCTGCTTCATGCTGATGTACGGCGTGGTCTGGGTCTCGCTGATCTGGATGTACTGGACCGAAGTCCGCAAGACCGAAGTGATGGGCAAGAACGCCCCGGTCTCCCCCATCTCTCAATCCTTCGCGCGCTGAGCCGCGGGGACCGAGTTCGCAGGAGTAGTCATGAACACCACCACCCATCCCGCCGTGCCCGCTGCATCGAGCAGCGGTGCGGGCGACATCCAGGACTGGCGTCCCGAGGACGAGCAGTTCTGGGCACAGACCGGCAGCAAGATCGCCTACCGCAACCTCTGGATCTCGATTCCCGCGCTCCTGTGCGGCTTCGCGGTCTGGGGCATGTGGGGCATCATCACCGTGCAGATGCTGAATCTGGGCTTCCCCTTCAGCCAGGCCGAGCTCTTCACGCTGACCGCCATCGCCGGCATCTCCGGCGCCACCATGCGCATCCCGGCCTCCTTCTTGATCCGCATGGCCGGCGGCCGCAACACCATCTTCCTGACCACGGCCATGCTGCTGGCCCCGGCCATCGGCACGGGCATCGCGCTGCAGCACCCCGAGTGGCCGCTGTGGGTCTTCCAGCTGATGGCCCTGTGGTCTGGCGTGGGCGGCGGGAACTTCGCCTCGTCGATGTCCAACATCAGCACCTTCTTCCCCAAGCGCCTGCAGGGCACGGCCCTGGGCCTGAACGCCGGCCTGGGCAACTTCGGTGTCACGACCATGCAGATCGTGATCCCGCTGGTGATGACCATCGGGCTGTTCGGCGCCTTCGGCGGCGAGGCCAAGGCCCTGATCAAGGACAGCGGCTGGATCTTCGGCAAGATCAAGGCGGGCACGCCCACCTATATCCAGAACGCCGGCTTCGCCTGGGTGCTGTCCCTGGTGCCCCTGGCCGTGCTGTGCTGGTTCGGCATGAACAACCTGAAGACGGTGACGCCCAACAGTGGCTCGCCCATCAGCGCTTTCCTGAAGATCATCTACCTGTACTCGCTGGCCTTCATTCCCTCGATCGGAATGCTGTATCTCTACCTGCCGGCACCGACGGGCCTGGGCCTCTTGAACATGTGGGTCGCCATCCCGCTGGACATCATCGCCGCGCTGGTGGTGATGAAGTTGGCCGCCTTCGGCACCATGAAGGAGAACGTGGCCAAGCAGTTCGAGATCTTCAAGAACAAGCACACCTGGAGCATGACGGCGCTGTACGTCGTGACCTTCGGCAGCTTCATCGGCTTCTCGATGGCCTTGCCCTTGGCCATCACCGTGATCTTCGGCTTCATCCACGCTCCTGATGCCGCCGGCGTCATGCAGCACACGCTGAAGAACCCCAACGCCCCGTCCGCACTGACCTATGCCTGGATCGGCCCCTTCGTCGGTGCCGCCGTGCGCCCCATCGGCGGCTGGATCTCTGACAAGGTCGGCGGCTCCATCGTCACCCAGGTCATTTCGGCCATCATGGTCGTGGCCTCGGCCGCCGTGGGCTATGTGATGATGCAGGCCTACGGCTCTTCGGCCCCTGAGCAGTACTTCCCCATGTTCATGGGCCTGTTCGTGCTGCTCTTCGCCGCCAGCGGCGTGGGCAATGGCTCGACCTTCCGCAGCGTGGGCTTCATCTTCGACCGCCAGCAGGCCGGCCCCGTGCTGGGCTGGACCTCGGCCGTCGCGGCTTATGGCGCCTTCATCGCCCCCGTGCTGATCGGCCAGCAGATCAAGGCCGGCACGCCGCAATACGCCTTCTACGGCTTCTCCGTCTTCTACGCCGTGTGCCTGGTGCTGAACTGGTGGTTCTACCTGCGCGCCAAGGCCTACGTGAAGAACCCTTGAGGCCCCGGCCCTCACACGCATTCGCCGGTCGGCCCCTTCGCAGGAAGGCCGACCGCATCCCAAGACACAGGATCAGCATATGAGCCACTTTCTCGACCGACTGAGCTACTTCGCCCAGCCCAAGGAAGACTTCGCCGACGGCCATGGCCGCGTGACCGGCGAGGACCGCACCTGGGAAGACGCCTATCGCAACCGCTGGGCCCACGACAAGATCGTGCGCTCCACCCACGGCACGAACTGCACGGGCTCCTGCTCGTGGAAGATCTACGTGAAGGGCGGCATCGTCACCTGGGAAACCCAGCAGACCGACTACCCGCGCACTCGCGCCGACCTGCCCAACCACGAGCCCCGCGGCTGCGCCCGTGGCGCTTCCTACAGTTGGTACCTCTACAGCGCCAACCGCGTGAAGTACCCCATGGTGCGCGGTGCCCTGCTCAAGCACTGGCGTGCCGCGCGCGCCGTGGCCAAGAGCCCGGTGGACGCCTGGACCAATATCGTCGAGAACCAGGAAGCCCGCCGTGAATGGCAGAAGGAGCGTGGCCTGGGTGGCTTCGTGCGCTCCAGCTGGGACGAGGTCAACGAGATCATCGCCAGCGCCAACATCTACACCGTCAAGAAGCACGGCCCGGACCGCGTGATCGGCTTCTCGCCCATCCCGGCCATGTCCATGATCAGCTACGCGGCCGGCAGCCGCTACCTGAGCCTGTTGGGCGGCGTCTGCATGAGCTTCTATGACTGGTACTGCGACCTGCCACCCTCCAGCCCGCAGATCTGGGGCGAGCAGACCGACGTGCCCGAAAGTGCCGACTGGTACAACAGCAACTACATCATCGCCTGGGGCTCCAACGTGCCCCAAACCCGCACGCCGGACGCGCACTTCTTCACCGAGGTCCGCTACAAGGGCACGAAGACCGTCGCCATCACGCCGGACTACGCCGAGATCTCCAAGCTCTGCGACATCTGGATGCACCCCAAGCAGGGCACCGATGCCGCGATCGCCATGGCCATGGGCCATGTGATCTTCAAGGAGTTCTATTTCGACAAGCGCAGCGCCTATTTCGATGACTACGCGCGCCGCTACACCGACCTGCCCCTGCTGGTCCAGCTGAAGAAGACCACCACGCCCGACGGCCGCACCCTGCTGGTGCCGGACCGCTACCTGCGTGCCAGCGACTTCGGCGGCAAGCTGGGCCAGGACAACAACCCGGACTGGAAGACCCTGGCCTTCGACCAGGACGGCAAGGTGGTGGTTCCCAACGGCTCCATCGGTTTCCGCTGGGGCGCCAGCGAGCGCGATGACCTGGGCAAGTGGAACCTGGAGAACAAGGAAGCCCGCGGCAACAGCGATGTCACCCTTCGTCTGTCGCTGCTGGAGGCCAAGGAGCCCCAGCATGAGATCGCGGACGTTGGCTTCCCCTACTTCGGCGGCATCGAGTCTCCGCAGTTCACCGCCAACAAACAACAGGACGTGCTGGCCCGCAAGGTGCCGGTGCAGCGCCTGAAGCTGGGCAAGCACGAGGACGCCGGCGAGGTGCTGGTGGCCACCGTCTTCGACCTGCAGGTGGCGCAGTACGGCGTGGACCGCGGCCTGGGTGACGACTGTCCCAAGAGCTACGACGACAACAAGCCCTACACCCCGGCCTGGGCTGAGCACATCACCGGCGTGAAGCGCGAGCAGATCACCACGGTGGCCCGCGAGTTCGCCGACAACGCCGACAAGACCCGCGGCCGCTCCATGGTCATCATCGGCGCCGCGATGAACCACTGGTACCACTGCGACATGAACTACCGCGGCATCATCAACATGCTGATGATGTGCGGCTGCATCGGCCAGAGCGGCGGTGGCTGGGCGCATTACGTGGGCCAGGAGAAGCTGCGCCCGCAGACCGGCTGGACGGCCCTGGCCTTCGCACTGGACTGGATCCGCCCGCCGCGCCAGATGAACTCCACCAGCTTCTTCTACGCCCACACCGACCAGTGGCGCTATGAGAAGCTGGACGTGCAGGAGGTGCTCTCGCCCCTGGCCGACAAGTCCAAGTTTGGCGGCAGCCTGATTGACTACAACGTGCGCGCCGAGCGCATGGGCTGGCTGCCCAGCGCGCCGCAGCTGCAGACCAACCCGATCGAGGTGGTCAAGACGGCGCAGGCTCAGGGCCTGGACGCCAAGGACTACGCCGTCAAGGCACTGAAGGATGGCAGCCTGCGCATGAGCTGCGAGGACCCGGACCATCCGGACAACTGGCCGCGCAATATGTTCGTGTGGCGCTCCAACATCCTGGGCTCCTCGGGCAAGGGCCATGAGTACTTCCTCAAGCACCTGCTGGGCACCACCAACGGCGTGCAGGGCAAGGACCTGGGCCGCGACGACGCCAAGCCCGAGGAAGTGGTCTGGCACGACAAGGCGCCCGAAGGCAAGCTGGACCTGCTGGTCACGCTGGACTTCCGCATGAGCACGACCTGCCTGTACTCGGACATCGTGCTGCCCACCGCCACCTGGTACGAGAAGAACGACCTCAACACCAGCGACATGCACCCCTTCATCCACCCGCTGTCCACCGCGGTGGATCCGGCCTGGCAGGCCCGCAGCGACTGGGAGATCTACAAGGGTTTCGCCAAGAGCGTGTCCGAACTCTGCGTCGGCCACCTGGGGGTCGAGAAGGAGGTGGTGCTGACGCCGCTGATGCACGACAGCCCCGCCGAGCTGGCTCAGCCCTTCGACGTGAAGGAATGGAAGAAGGGCGAGATCGATCTGATCCCCGGCAAGACAGCGCCGCAGATCGCCGTCATCGAGCGCGACTACCCCAACCTCTACAAACGCTTCACCGCCCTGGGCCCCTTGATGAACAAGGCGGGCAACGGCGGCAAGGGCATCGGCTGGGACACCAAGACCGAGGTCGAGCAGTTGGGTGAGCTCAACGGCCTGGTGCGCGATGAAGGCGTCACCAAGGGGATGCCCAAGATCGAGAGCGACATCGACGCTACCGAGGTGGTGCTGCAGCTGGCGCCCGAGACCAACGGCCACGTCGCCGTCAAGGCCTGGGAAGCGCTGTCCAAGCAAACCGGCCGCGAGCACGCCCACCTGGCCCTGCACCGCGAGGACGAGAAGATCCGCTTCCGCGACATCCAGGCGCAGCCGCGCAAGATCATCTCCTCGCCAACCTGGTCGGGCCTGGAGAGCGAGAAGGTCTCCTACAACGCCGGCTACACCAACGTGCACGAACTGATCCCATGGCGTACGCTGACCGGCCGCCAGCAGTTCTACCAGGACCACCCCTGGATGCTGGCCTTCGGCGAGGGCTTCAGCAGCTATCGCCCGCCGGTGGACCTCAAGACCCTGCATGAGGTGGAGGGCAAGAAGCCCAACGGCCACAAGGAAATCGCGCTCAACTTCATCACGCCTCACCAGAAGTGGGGCATCCACTCGACCTACAGCGACAACCTCATGATGCTGACGCTCAACCGCGGCGGCTCGGTGGTGTGGCTCTCGGAAGACGATGCCCGGGAAGCCGGCATCGAGGACAACGACTGGATCGAGCTCTTCAACAGCAACGGCGCCATCGCGGCGCGGGCGGTGGTCAGCCAGCGCGTGAACAAGGGCATGACGCTCATGTACCACTCGCAGGAAAAGATCATCAACACACCGGGGGCGGAGATCACCGGCACGCGCGGCGGCATCCACAACTCGGTGACCCGCATCGTCACCAAGCCGACGCACATGATCGGCGGCTACGCCCAGCTGAGCTACGGCTTCAACTACTACGGAACGATCGGCACCAACCGCGATGAATTCGTGCTGGTGCGCAAGATGGCCAAGGTGGACTGGCTCGACGAGGAGTCGGGCCACCACGCAGCCTGACCCATCAGGCTCATCCCATGGACATCCAGTTTTCGACGGCCCGGGGGAGGGCGCTGCTTGCTAGCTCCTTCCTTCTCACTGAAGCGTCCTCTCCCGAGGCCTTCGGAACTGACTCAGCGATCTGATAGACAAGGAGTTCCGCGATGAAAGTTCGCGCACAAATCGGCATGGTGCTGAACCTGGACAAGTGCATCGGTTGCCACACTTGCTCCGTCACCTGCAAGAACGTCTGGACCAACCGCTCCGGCATGGAGTACGCCTGGTTCAACAACGTCGAATCCAAGCCGGGCATCGGCTATCCCAAGGAATGGGAGAACCAGGACCGCTGGCACGGCGGCTGGATGCGCAAGAGCGACGGCAGCATCGTCCCCCGCCAGGGTGGCAAGTGGAAGCTGCTGATGCGCATCTTCGCCAATCCCAACCTGCCCGAGATTGACGACTACTACGAGCCCTTCACCTTCGACTACGACCACCTGCAGTCGGCGCCGAAGTCCAAGGCCGCGCCCACCGCGCGTCCGCGCAGCCTGATCACGGGCCAGCGCATGGAGAAGATCCAGTGGGGCCCGAACTGGGAGGAAATCCTCGGCGGTGAGTTCTCCAAGCGCAGCAAGGACGCCAACTTCGAGAACGTGCAGAAGGAGATCTACGGCCAGTTCGAGAACACCTTCATGATGTACCTGCCGCGCCTGTGCGAGCACTGCCTCAACCCGGCGTGCGTGGCCTCCTGCCCCTCGGGCTCGATCTACAAGCGCGAGGAAGACGGCATCGTCCTGATCGACCAGGACAAGTGCCGCGGCTGGCGCATGTGCGTCTCGGGCTGCCCCTACAAGAAGATCTATTACAACTGGCAGAGCGGCAAGGCCGAGAAGTGCGTGTTCTGCTACCCCCGCATCGAATCGGGCCAGCCCACCGTCTGCTCCGAGACCTGCGTGGGTCGCATCCGCTACCTGGGCGTGCTGCTGTATGACGCGGACCGCATCGAGCAGGCCGCGTCCGTCAAGGACGACAAGGAGCTCTACCAGGCCCAGCTGGACATCTTCCTGGACCCCAACGATCCGGCCGTGATCGAACAGGCCCGCAAGGACGGTGTGCCCGAGGCCTGGCTGATTGCCGCCCGCAAGAGCCCGGTCTACAAGATGGCCGTGGACTGGAAGGTGGCCTTGCCCCTGCACCCGGAATACCGCACCCTGCCCATGGTCTGGTACGTGCCGCCGCTCTCGCCGATCAGCGCTGCGGCCAACGCCGGCCACGTCGGTGTCAACGGCCTGATCCCCGATGTGAAGCAGCTGCGCATCCCCGTGCAGTACCTGGCCAATATGCTCACCGCCGGTGACGTGAAGCCGGTCGAGCGCGCCCTGGAGCGCATGCTGGCCATGCGCGCCTACCAGCGCGGCAAGCATGTGGACGGCGTGGAGGACAAGGCCGTGCTGGATCAGGTCGGCCTGCTGAAGAATGAGGTCGAGGACATGTACCAGGTCATGGCCATCGCCAACTACGAGGACCGCTTCGTCATCCCGACCACGCACCGCGAGTACGCCGAGAATGCGTATGACCTGCGCGGCGGCTGCGGCTTCAGCTTTGGCAACGGCTGCTCCGATGGCCAGACCGAAACGAGTCTCTTCGGCGGTGACAAGAAGCGCACCATCCCGATCAAAACGACGGTCTGAACACCCACCCCCTACGCGCTGCGCGCGCCCCCTCGAGGGGGCGGGCCTGCAGGCCCGGCAGAGCCGGATCCTCAGGCCCCACTCGGCCGAACGCTGACTGGCGCAGCGGAAGCGCAGCAAGGAGACGATGATGAAACGAACGAAATCTGAGATGGCGTCGCGCGGCATGAGCCTCAGCTGCCGGGTCCTGGCCCGGCTGCTGGACTACCCCAGCGACGAGATGCTGGCGGCCCTGCCCGAGCTGCAGTCCGCGCTGCGCGAGGAGAGCGCCTTGAGCGCTGAGCGTCTGCGCGAGCTGGAGTCCCTGATCGCCTGGATGGCGACCCGTGACCGCTTCGCCCTGCAGTCCGAATACGTGGAGACCTTCGACCGCGGCCGCGCCAGCAGCCTGCACCTGTTCGAGCATGTGCACGGCGATTCGCGTGAGCGCGGCCCGGCACTGGTCGATCTGGCCAAGACCTACGAGTCCGCCGGTGTCTTCTTCGATGCCAAGGAATTGCCCGACTACCTGCCCGTGGTGCTGGAGTTCGCCTCCACGCAGCCCCCGGCGCTGGCGGCCGGCTTCCTGGCGGAGATGGCCCACATCCTCAACGCCATCCACAGCGCGCTGATCAAGCGCGGCGTCAAGCCCTGGGCGGCCGCCATCGGCGCCGTGCTGGAGCTGGCGGGCGAGACGCCGCAGGCCGTGCAGATCACCGTCGATGAACCCCTGGACGAGGCCTGGGTCGAGCCCGCCGCCTTCGATGGCTGCAGCTCGCGCGGCCAGAGCAAGCCTGGCTCACCGCAGCCTGTGCACATCGTCCGTCGTCAAGAAACCCAAAAGCAAGGAGTGCGCGCATGAGCCCCGCTTCCAGCCTGTCCAGTTCACCGCTGGATTTCGCCCTCTTCGGCGTCTATCCCTACATCGCCCTGACCGTGTTCCTGCTCGGCAGCCTGCTGCGTTTCGACCGCGACCAGTACAGCTGGAAGAGCGACTCCTCGCAGCTGCTGCGCGCCGGCAGCCTGCGCTGGGGCAGCAACCTCTTTCACGTGGGTGTGCTCTTCCTCTTCTTCGGCCACACCGTGGGCATGCTGACGCCGCACTTCCTCTACGAGCACTTCATCAGCGCCGGCAACAAGCAGCTGATGGCCATGATCAGCGGCGGCATCGCTGGGCTGCTCGGCTTCGCGGGCGTGAGCATCCTGTTGCACCGCCGCCTGTCGGACGAGCGCATCCGCATCAACAGCAAGACCAGCGACATCCTGCTGCTCGTGCTGCTCTGGATCCAACTGGCCCTGGGCCTGGCCACCATCCCGCTGTCGGCTCAGCACCTGGACGGCGGCATGATGATGCTGCTGGCCGAGTGGGCCCAGCGCATCGTCACCTTCCGCGGCGGCGCCGTGGAGCTGCTGGCCAGTGCCTCCTGGATCTTCAAGCTGCACATGTTCCTGGGGATGACGGTGTTTGTGGTCTTCCCCTTCACCCGCCTTGTGCATGTGTGGAGCGGCTTCGGCACCCTGGCCTATGTGTTCCGTCCCTACCAGCTGGTGCGCAGCCGTCGCATCAGCCTGCCGGCCGGTCACACCACGCCGCAGCAACGCTGAACCATCAACGCTGAAACCCCAAGGAGATAGCCATGAGTGGATGTGGTGGTGGCAGCTGCGGCTGCGGTGGTGGCAAGTCCAATGCCGAAGCTGAAGTCGGCGGCGTTGAGACGCTGGCGCCCATCGCGGTGGCCCGCGTGAATGATGTGGCCCTGCATGGCGCGGGCGAGGTGCTGGGCGAGGAAGAGCTGCGCCAGCGTGCCTATGGCGAGCTGCTGCGCCAGGCGGCGCAGCGTGCCGGCCTGCTGGCGGCCAGCGATCCCGGCCCCATCGACGGCGTGCACAGCGAGGCTGCCAGCGAGGCCATCGAGGCCCTGCTGGCGCGCGAGATCCAATTGCCCGAGCCGGATGATGCGGCCTGCAAGCGCTACTACGAGGCGCACCCGCAGCGCTTCGCCCGCGGCGAGCGCGTGCGCGCCGCCCACATCCTGCTGGCGGTGACGCCTGGCGTGGACGTGGCGGCCCTGCGCGCCCATGCCGAAGGCCTGCTGGTGCGCCTGCGCTGCGAGGACGAGGCCTCCTTTGCCAAGGCCGCGGCCGAGAACTCCAACTGCCCCAGCGGCGAGCAGGGGGGCGGCCTGGGCTGGTTGACGCGCGAGGACTGCCTGCCGGAGGTGGCCAGCGTGCTCTTCGCCCAGGACGAGGCCAATCGCCACATGGGCGTGCTGCCTCGCCTGCTGAGTAGCCGGCATGGCTTCCACATCCTGCGCGTGGACGAGCGCGAGGCTGGCGAGGTGCCGTCCTTCGATCAGGTGCGCGGCTCCGTGGCGGCGCTCCTGCGCCACCAGCTGAGCGTGACCGCCATGCGCCAGTACCTGGACCTGCTGGCCGGCCAGGCCCAGCTGCAGGGCGTCTCCCTGAACCAGGCCGATACGCCCCTGGTGCAGTAAGCAGCGGACCCCAGCCATGCCGGACGAACTGCTCGCCCGCCTGCGGCGCTTCAACAAGGACTACTTCCCGCAGTACGAGGCGCGCTTCCGCGACCTCGTCGAGCAGGGCCAGCACCCGAGCACGCTGTTCATCGGCTGCTCGGACTCCCGCATCGTGCCCTACATGCTCACGGGAGCCGGTCCGGGCGAGCTCTTCCTGGTGCGCAACGTGGCAGCCTTCGTGCCGCCCTATGACGGCACGCTGGAGGACCGCAGCTGCGATGACGCCGAGCACCGGGCCGAGCATCGCGCCTGCCAGCACCTGGAAGCGGGGGGAGGGGACCGGCAATGGGTGGGCCACCACGGCACGGCCGCGGCCATCGAGTACGCGGTGCTGGCGCTGGAGGTGAAGCACATCATCGTCTGCGGCCACAGCCATTGCGGCGGCATCCGCGCTCTGTACGGCGACGTGCCGGCCGAGGCCCGCAACCTCAAGGCCTGGCTGGACATGGGCCGTGAGGCCGCACTGCCCGTGCAACCCACTCCAGAGGCCCTGCGGCGCACCGAGGAACGCTCCGTTGTCCTGCAGTTGGAGCGCCTGATGGACTACCCCATGGTGCGCAGCCGCGTGGAGCAGGGCAAGCTGTCCCTGCACGGCTGGCACTATGTGATCGAGGACGGCGAGGTGCATGTCTTCGACGTGCAGCAGGGTCGCTTCGTGCCGGCCTCCATGGCCGAGCACAGCGGTACCGGCCCCTATCGCGACCTGCGCGATGCCGAGCGCGACGCCGGAGCCCTCTTCAATGAGATCGACGACGCCTGGGCGCCCAAGCGCTGAGTCCCTGCCCGTGACGGGCACCGCGGCGCGGCCGCCTTGGCTTGGCTGGATGCGTGCGTGATGGGGTTCTGGCCGGTGCCTGCATGGGCGAAACTCGCCCGTTCGTGCGCCTGTCAACCCATGGGGCTGAGCCAGGCGCGGGTCGCAGCGTTTGTGCTTGCAGCTCGATACAAATAGCCCCTCTTCGGGGGATACCTGGCG
This sequence comes from Mitsuaria sp. WAJ17, assembly GCF_014174515.1. Classification (GTDB taxonomy): domain Bacteria; phylum Pseudomonadota; class Gammaproteobacteria; order Burkholderiales; family Burkholderiaceae_C; genus Roseateles_B. The sequence continues at coordinate 52,551 of NZ_JACJUG010000021.1, read as the reverse complement.
CAATCTGGAGCGCGTGAAATCCGCGCTGGCCGCAGCAAAGGCCACCACTCCAGCCGTTTGGCAGTGGTCAATGGATCCGCCCTCCCGGTTCGCTGCCTTGCTGGCGCCGCACCGGCGACCCTACCCAGCATCGACGACGATGCGCCTCCCGAGAACGAGGAACTTTCATGCCCACCCCGATGGCCCTGCGCGGCACTGTTGCAGTGATCGCGGCCTTGACCTTTTCAGCCACCGCCCAGGCTGCTGAAGGACCCGACATTGGCGGTCTCCGCCTAGGCATGCCGGCAGATGAAGCCCTGAAGATCCTGGAGGCGGGCAAGCAGAACAAGGTCTTCGTCCGTAACGTCAAGATGACGCTGAACCTGACGATCGACCGCATGAAGGGCAGCTTCGACAACCACGTGTATGGTGGCCAGTACACCACCGGCGGCACCATCGTCGCCTTCGGGGTCTCGCCGCTGACCAACAAGGTGTGGTCCATTACCAAGACGGAGCAGATCAAGGACAACCGCCCGACGCTCAAGGCGGTCAGCGAGGCAGCGGGCAAGTTCGGGCCCATCGACCCCAAGGCCATCCGGCCGCAGCAGTACAAACAGCAGTGGATGTACGAGAAGGGCGGCAAGGAGATCGAATGGGTCAACGTCTATGACAAACCCCGCAACGGCAACTGCTTCGAAGAACTGAAGAGCTACTCGGTGTCGGACTTCTACATCGGCCTGCAGTACCCGCTGGCCCCGACGACCGCCTGTTCGCGCACCTACAGCATCACCGCCAACTCCCGCAAGCAGGATGGCCTGGTGGACGACTACGTGATCGCCGCCGTCGATGTCGGCGCCTTCCTGGACTGGTACAAGGTGCTGAGCACCGCGTCCGACAAGGCACTGGAAGCCGAGGGCAGGCGCGCCGGCAAGCCCTCGCTCTGATCCTGGTCGCACATCCCTTGCCCCGGGGTTGTCCGGGGCGTTCGTCTTCCTGTTTGATGGAGCTGGCATGAACCTCCCGCATCCCCGACATCTTCACCCCGGCCTGGCCTGGCCCGCACTCCTGCTGGGCCTGCTGTGCATGACGCTGGTGGCGCGGCCTGCGCAGGCCGGCGTGGCCGAGGTGCGCAAGAACTTCGCGCCCTATGTGAAGCAGTTCAGCCCGCCTGTCTGCACCGGGGCCATCAATGAGACCGTGGTGCGCGGCCTCTACCGCTGCGAGGGCGCGCCTGGCGTGGGCCATGCCTACATCAACGAGGCCGCCTCGCTGGTGATGCCCACCAACAGCCGTGACATCACCGATTTCGTCGAGACCGGTGCGGGCGCCAAGCCTGTGTCCGACGCCGAGCGGCGCGTGCTGGTCAGCGACATGATCAAGAACATCCGCTTCGAGCGCCTGATCCATCTGCAGCAAGGCAAGGGTGGGACCAAGGTGCTGCTGCTCTCGGCGTTTGACTGCCCTTTCTGCATCAAGCTGGAGCGCCTGCTGGCCTCGCCGAACAGCCGCATCGACGCCGACATCTACGTGCTGCCGACCACGCTGGACAACAGCAAGAACGTCAACCTGTCGACCGTCGCCAACATCTGGTGTGCCAAGGACAATGCCTCCGTGTGGCGCAGCACCCTGACCCGGGCCACCCTGAGCTATGGCAACCTGCCTGCCGGCAGCTGCGATCTCGGCAACCAGTCCACCCGCGACATCGAGACGCTCATCGCCACACTGGGCCCAGACTTCAAGCGCCGCTCCTACCCGCGCATGCTGCTGGGCAACGGCCAGATCTACACCTCAGCCACTGACGCGGCGGAGCTGTCCGCTCAGCTGTCCGAGGGCGCCAGCAACGCCTTCTGGCGCGAGCCCCTGCCGGAGAGCTACCTCAACTTCCGCATGGCGAATCGCGCGGCAGCGCCGATCGGGGGGGAGCCTGCGGCCGGCGGCAAGACGCGCACCACGGTGAAGCTGGGCGATCTGTTCAAGCGCGTCACCGGTTCAGACGACAGCAGGAAGTCCGAGAAGCAGGAAGCGGGCAACGAGGGCCACTGAGGCCCTCGCAGGGGCCTCGACAGGTCCCGCAATGCATGCCGGTGCGAGCGTGGGTGCTGCGGCAGCGCTGGGCCGGCTCAGGGGGTGATCAGGTCCTCGGCGCTGGAGCGCAGCGGTGCCGAGCGCGGCATCAACATGGTCATGCGCGAACCCTGGCCGGGCGTGGACTGGACCTCGATCTGCCCGCCCAGCACGTTGGTGACGATGTTGTGCACGATGTGCATGCCCAGGCCCGATCCGCCCTTGCCCAGCTTGGTGGTGAAGAAGGGATCGAAGATCTTGCGCACGATGGAGGCGTCCATGCCGCGACCATCGTCCTCCACGACCAGCTCGACCTGATCGTCGCCGTGAGGCCGGCAGGACACGCGCACTATGCCTTCGTCCCGACCCTCGAAGCCGTGCACGAGGGCGTTCATCAGCAGGTTGGTGAGCACCTGGCCCAGGGCGCCGGGGTAACTGCTCATCTCCAGTTCGCGGGCGAGGTCGGTGACGATCTTGAAGGGCGTGTGCTTGAAGCTGGGCTCGACCATCACCAGCACGTCCTCGATCACCTGGGAGAGATCGAAGTCGCGGCGGGAGTCGGTGGTCTGGTCGATGGCGACCTGCTTGAAGTCGCGGACCAGGTCGGCAGCCTTCTGCACATTGCGCTGAAGGATGTCCTGGCCGCGCCGGGTGTCCTTGACCAGCTCCTCCAATTGGCTGCGGCGCATGGGGGTGTTGTCGGCCAGCATCTGGTCCAGCTTGGTCCAGCGGTCGCCCAGGGCCGAGACCACGGTCATGGCATTGCCCAGCGGCGTGTTCAGCTCGTGGGCCACGCCAGCCACCAGGCGGCCCAGGGAAGCCAGCTTCTCGGACTCCACCAGCTCGCGCTGCGCAGTCTTGAGGTTGGCCAGGGCCATGGTGAGCTCGTTGTTGGCGGAGGTCAGCTCGGCGGTGCGCTGGGCCACCTGATCCTCCAGGGTCGATGCATGGCCGCGCAGGTCCTCGAAGGCGCGCAGCAGGGCCTGGCGCATGCGCTCCATCGCGATGCCCACGCGAGCGATCTCGTCCTCGCCCAGCAGCTCCAGGGGCTGGTCCAGCCGACCGGCTGCCAGCTCCTCGGCGGCGCGGCTGAGCTTGTCCATGGGGTGCAGGACGCGGCGTTGCATCACGCCCAGGATGAGCACCAGGGACAGCGTCAGGATGCCCACCGAGCGCGCCAGAGCCCGCCAGGCCTCGTTCTGCTTGGCCTCCAGCAGCGGCGCGGCGCTCATGGCCACCGTCAGCTGGGCGATCTCGCGGCCGTCGCGGGTGACGGGGCGGGTGAGGGTGAGGGTCAGGTCCGGATCAGGGTCCGGGCGCTGCATCTGGATGAAGGGCTGGGCGTTGTTGGGCTCGATCACCAGCACGCGCACGAAGCGGGGGTCGCTGGTCTGGGCGTCGATCATGGGCTGAGCCAGCTCGGCCGACACCTGCCAGATGGGTTCGGACAGTGACAGCGCCAGCACCTCGACCGTGCGGCCCAGGTCACGCCGCAGGTCCTCCATCGCGGTGTGCCGCGAGGCCTGCCAGTCATACATCAGCACGAGGCTGGTGGGCACGAGCAGACCAACCCCGAGTGCGAGGATGACCGCATTGCGCAAGGAGCTCTGGAACAGTCTCAAGGACAGGCTCTCCCCCTGTGTCCAACGACAGCGCCCCTAGCCGGGACGGCCCGCATGGCGGGGCCCTTGCCCTCGCCATGCTGGGCGGATTATGTGCCCGATTGACCGGGGCTGTCTCCAGCTTTGCGGCGCCAGCGTGACAGGCTGCCCAGGGCGCCGGGGGCCAGGTCTTGCGTGGCCGCACGCGATGCCGGCCTGCCCGGCCGAAAGGTTCGCGGCCCACGGGGAAACCCCTATCCGTCGGCGTCTGGGTGGCGCGGGGCGGTGCGGAAATGCGGGGGAAACATGATGCGTATCAAGGCGAGGCCAGGGGGCAGGGCCTACGCTGCACCAGCCCGTGTCCCAGGTTCGTCCGCCCGGACGGACCCGGGCCGCCCAAGTCCAAAGCGAGACATCATGAGTTCTGCCCACATCGACGCCCAACTGATCCCGGCCCTGCAAACCAGTGGCCTCAAGCCCTTGACGCTTGGCGGACGCGAGCTGCTGCCGATTGTGCAGGGCGGCATGGGCGTGGGCGTCAGCGCCCAGAAGCTGGCCGGCACCGTCGCGGCCCTGGGCGGCGTGGGCACGCTCAGTTCGGTGGACCTGCGTCGCCATCACGCCGACCTCATGGCCCGCACCGAGGGCCTCAATGCCGGCGAGGAAGCCAAGCGACAGATCAATGAAGCCAACCTCGAGGCACTGGACCGCGAGATCGCCGGCGCCCGCGAGCGCTCGCAGGGCCGCGGGCTGGTGGCGCTCAACGTGATGCGTGCCGTCAGCGAGTACGCCACCTCGGTCAAGCGCGCTCTGGAAGCCGGCATTGACGCCGTGGTGGTGGGCGCCGGCCTGCCCCTGGACCTGCCAGACCTGGCCCAGGACCATCCCAAGGCGCTGCTGATCCCCATCCTCAGCGACTCGCGCGGCGTGCAGCTGATCGTCAAGAAATGGGAGCGCAAGAAGCGCTTGCCCGATGCCATCGTGATCGAGCATCCGCGTCTGGCCGGCGGCCACCTGGGCGCCGCCCGCATCAGCGACCTCAACGACAAGCGCTTCGACTTCGACCGCGTCATCCCTGAATGCCTGGACTTCTTCCGCAAGGCCGGCATCGAGCGCGAGATCCCGCTGATCGCTGCCGGCGGCATTCGCACCCATGAAGACATCCAGCGCCTGCAGGGCCTGGGTGCGGCCGCCGTGCAGCTGGGCACACCCTTCGCGGTGACTCAGGAAGGCGATGCCTCCGACGAATTCAAGCGCGTGCTCGCCGAGGCCCGCGACGAGGACATGGTCGAGTTCACCAGCGTCGCCGGCCTGCCGGCGCGTGCGGTGGGCACGCCATGGCTCAAGGCCTACCTCAAGATCGAGCACAAGCTGCAGGCCGTGGCCCACGTGAAGAGCCGCTGCACCAAGGCCTTCGACTGCCTGGCCCAGTGCGGCCTGCGCGACGGCTTCAAGGACTGGGGCCAGTTCTGCATCGACAACCAGTTGGCCGCCGCCCTGCGTGGCGACATCAAGAAGGGTCTGTTCTTCCGCGGTGCCGGCTCGCTGCCCTTTGGCGACCAGATCAAGAGCGTGCGCGAGCTGATGGAGCGCCTGCTGGCCTCGGGCCCGGCCGCGCGGCCTGCCGCCTGAGCGTTGCCTGAGCGCTTCGCCGTGGCCGGCCGCAGCCTCGGCCACTCGCGAAGCCCCTGCGCAGACGCCTTTGCCGGGCCTTTCCTAGAATGGCCCAATGCAGTCTTCAACGCCGCATCCGGCGCCCCCTCGACGCGCCTGGATCGGCCTGCTGATGGCCAGCCTCGGGGCCCTGGGCTTCTCGGGCAAGGCCATCATCGTCAAGCTCGGCTACCGTCACGGGGCCGACGCCATCACCCTGCTGGGTCTGCGCATGCTCTTCGCGCTGCCCCTGTTCCTGGGGCTGGCCTGGTGGGCCGGGCGGGGCAGGGCGGCCCTGACCCGTCGGGACTGGTGGGCCGTGATCGGCCTGGGCTTCAGCGGCTACTACCTCGCCAGCTTCCTTGACTTCGCCGGCCTGGCCTACATCAGTGCCAGCTTCGAGCGCCTCATTCTCTACCTTAACCCCACCCTGGTCCTGCTGCTGGGCTGGCTGCTCCTGGGACGCCGCGTGGGCGCCCGCCAGGGGGCGGCCCTGGCCATCAGCTATGCGGGCGTGCTGTGGGTCTTCGCGCAGGAGTTGCACTGGCAGGGCGAGCATGTCTGGCTGGGCGCGCTGCTGGTGCTGGGCTCGGCGATCAGCTATGCCCTGTACCTGCTCTTCAGTGGCGAGGAGGTCCACCGCCTGGGCGCCATGCGCCTGACCGGGCTGGCGACCTCGGTGGCCTGCCTGCTGTGCGTGGGCCAGTACCTGCTGCTGCGCGGTCCCGGGGCCATTGCGCAGGTGCCGGCGGCGGTGCTGCAGCTGTCGGTGCTCAACGCGGTGCTGAGCACCTTTGCGCCGGTGCTGCTGGTGATGCTGGCCATCGAGCGTCTGGGCGCTGCGGTGGCCGCACAGACGGGCATGCTGGGGCCCATGGCGACGATCGCCCTGGGCGCCTGGCTGCTGGACGAGCCCTTGACGACTGGCGTGCTGGGCGGGACCGTGCTGGTGCTGGGTGGCATCCTGCTGCTGAATCGATGGAGGTGATGATATGGATCTGGGACTGAAGGGCCGCTGGGCTCTGGTATGTGCCTCGAGCAAGGGCCTGGGGCGCGGCTGCGCCGAGGCCCTGGCTGCCGAGGGCGTGAACCTGGTGCTCAATGCGCGCGGCGCCGAGGCGCTGGAGGCCACCGCTGCGGCGCTGCGGCAGGCGCATCCGGGGCAGGAGATCCGCTGCGTGGTGGGTGACATCAGCCTGCCTGCGGTCCAGGCCGCCGCACTGGCGGCCGCGCCGCAGCTCGACATCCTGGTCAACAATGCCGGCGGCCCGCCACCCGGCGATTTCCGGGACTGGGAGCGCGAGCACTGGCTGGCCGCCCTGGAGGCCAATATGCTGACGCCCATCGCCCTGATCAAGGCGGTGGTGGACGGCATGGCGGCACGCGGCTTCGGCCGGGTGGTCAACATCACCTCGGGGGCGGTCAAGGCGCCTATTGACGTGCTGGGCCTGTCCAACGGGGCGCGCTCGGGCCTGACCGGCTTCGTGGCGGGCCTGGCCCGCCAGCCGCGCCTGGCCGGCGCCAACGTGACGATCAACAACCTGCTGCCCGGCGCCTTCGACACCGAACGCCTGGGCAAGACCATGGCGGCCAGCGCCGAACGCAGCGGGCAGGCGCTGGATCAGGTGCGCCAGCAGCGAGCCCAGGGCATCCCGGCCCGGCGCTTCGGCACGGCGGCGGAGTTCGGCGCGATCTGCGCCATGCTCTGCAGCGCGCAGGCGGGCTACCTGACTGGCCAGAACATCCTGCTGGACGGTGGCGCCTATCCAGGGACCTTCTGAGTCGGTGCGTGCTGAGCCCACGGGGTCCACTGGCCCCACGGATTGGGGAGATCGTTACCGCCGGTAACGCCTTCACAATGACCGCTTCGCGCAAGCCGGCATGGCTTGGCGACAATGCGCCGCCCTTGATCCTTCAGCGATCCGGGCACCAATTGCGGAGGTATGGGATTCCCATGAAATCGAAGATCGCCCTGGCCCTGACGGGCCTCCTGGCAGGCCTGCACCTGGCGCCTGCATTTGCCGAAGAAACCAGCTCGCAGGTCGAGAAGTGCAACCAGAAGCTGGGCGTGATGGCCGTGGCGGAGCCGCAGGCGGGCTGGAGCCACCTGTCGCAGTACGGCCTGGGTTCGCCTTCTGCGCTGCTGCGCATGATGGTCCAGCAGTCGGGCTGCTTCGACGTGGTCGAACGCGGGGTGGCCATGCAGAACCTGCAGCAGGAGCGCGCCCTGGCCCAGGGCGGTGACCTGCGCCAGGAATCCAATGTGGGCAAGGGCCAGATGCAGGCGGCGGACTTCGTGATGACGCCCAATGTGCAGGTCGGTGCCTCGACCACGGGGGGCATCGGTGGCGCGCTGCTGGGCCGCGTGGGCGGTGTGTTCGGCGCCATCGCCGGCAACCTCAAGTTCCGCGAGGCCTCCACCAGTCTGCTGATCGCCGATGTGCGTTCCAGCATCCAGGTGGCCGCCGCTGAGGGCAAGGCCACCAAGACCGACTTCGGCATTGGCGGCTGGGGCTATGGCGGGGCCCTGGTGGGCCTGGGTGGTTACACCAGCACGCCCGAGGGCAAGATGGTGGCAGCCAGCTTCCTGGACAACTACAACACCATCGTCAAGACCATCCGCGACCAGCCCAATCTGATTCGCACCAGCAGTGCCGCCGGTGACGCCAACGCGGCAGCCTCGACCAAGGCCGAGGCACCGCAGCCGGCCGGCCAGACCCTCTGCCCCAAGATCGGCAACGTCAAGGCCTATGCCAACGCGGCCAGGGACGCCAAGGTCGTGGCCTCCATTCCCAAGGGTGAGGAACTGATCGCGTCGGGCGAGGTCAAGAACGGCTTCGTCTATGTGGACGCCGCCAACTTCAGCGGCTGGGTTCAGCGTACTCTGGTGGGCGCCTGCGGCGGCCATGTCTCTGCCGCGCCCCTGCCGGTCAACAGCACGCCGCCCGCGGCCACGGGCATCTTCGGTTCCTTCGCTGGCTCCTTCGCGGGGCCCGAGCAGGGCACCTTCAATGTGGTGGTCACGCCCGGTGCCGGCGGCATGGGCGTGGTCAGCGGTGGCGGCGTCTCCAACCAGACGGGTGCCTTCAGCGTCAGCGGCACCGTGGCTGCCAGCGGTCGCATGAACATGACGGCCTCCGGCTCGGCTGGCTCGGCCGTCTATCAGGGTTTCCTGGACGGCAACACCGGCGCCCTCAGCGGCACCTGGCATTACGCCCACCGCTCGACGCCCTCTGGCAGCTTCGGCGGCCAGCGCCAGTAAGCGGTAGCCCCGCTCTACCCTTGCCCGGCGCCCGGCTCAGCGGCGCCAGAACATGACAGCGACATGGCGCTGGGCAGGCTGGCAGCTGCAGGCGCTGGAAGTCCGCTCAGCGGCGCGCGGACACCACGATGCCCGCCGCGATCAGCGCGAAGGCCGCCCCATGGAACCACTGGGGCCATTCCCCCAGCAGTGCAGCCGACATCAGCGCCGCGAACACCGGCGTGAGATTGCCGAAGAAGGCGGCCACGGCCGGCCCGGCCTGCGTCACCCCCAGTCCCCAGCATCTGTAGGCCAGCAGCGAGGGCCCCAGCGCCACGTAGAGCAGGGCCAGGGCAAGACCTGACCCCCACGCCACGGGCTGTGTCGACAGCAGCTGCTCCGCGCCGGCCGACACCCCCGCGAATCCCAGCCCGAAGACCAGCTGTGCCATCAGCAGGGAAGCCCAGTCCCAGTGGGGCCGCTGCTCACCTTGCATGTGGGCCGGCGGCCGCGCCAGCAGCCAGCTGTAAACCGCCCAGCTGAAAACGGCCAGCAGCATCAGCAGGTCGCCATCGACGAAATGCACCTCGCGCAACGTTTGAAGGCTGCCGCGGCTGAGCACCAGGGCCACGCCCAGCAGGGACAGCAGGGCGCCCAGCAACTGCCGGTGGCCCGGCCGCACGCCGTGCAGCAGCATGCCCACCCCCAGCATCCACAGCGGCAGGCTGGCCGCGATCAGGGTGACGTTGAGCGGCGTGGAGCTATGCAGGGCCTGGTACTGCAGGGCGTTGTAGCAGCCCATGCCCAGAAAGCCCGTGAGGGCGAAGTAGCGCCAGCGCTGGCGCAGGGCAGCACGCTCGGCCCACAGCGGCCGGGCCAGGGGCAGCAGGACGAGGAAGGCCAGCAGCCAGCGCAGGAAATTCAGGGTCAGCGGCGCAATGGCCCCGGCCGCCCAGCGGCCCACCACCGCATTGCCGGCCCACATCAGGGGCGGCAGGGTCAGCATCAGGGCGAGCTTGGGGCTGAGCTTCATGGGAGGTCACGGTCCGGCATGCGGCACAAGGGTGCAAAGGCTGGCACGATAGCGGAAGCAACTTGTCGCCGCGCTGACAAGGCCAAGGTCAGCCGGCGCGGCATTCCTGCCACCGCATGAAGGAGAAACCGATGTCCCAGGAACAGGTCGTTCGCATTGCCCAGCCGGGCGGGGCCGAAGTGATGCAGCTGGAGCGTATGGAGGTCGGCGCGCCCGGCCCCGGCGAAGTGCGGGTCCGTCACGCCTTCTGCGGGCTTAACTACATCGACATCTACCACCGCAGCGGCGTCTACCCCCTGCCCATGCCCTCCGGTCTGGGCATGGAGGGCTCGGGCGTCGTGGAGGCGGTGGGCGAGGGCGTGCGCCACCTGGCCGAGGGCGACCGCGTGGCCTATGCCAGCCAGCCCGTGGGCGCCTATGCCACGGCGCGCGTGATGCCGGCGCGCTGCGTGGTCCGCCTGCCTGATGGCATTGACCTGGACACCGGCGCGGCCATGATGCTCAAGGGCCTCACCGTGCAATACCTACTGCGCAAGACCCTGCCCCAGGGCGGCCTGCAGGCTGGCGACACCGTGCTCTTCCATGCGGCGGCCGGTGGCGTGGGCCTGATCGCCTGCCAGTGGGCTCGCCACCTGGGACTGAAGCTGATCGGCACGGCCGGCAGCGACGAAAAATGCGAGCTCGCCCGTCAACACGGCGCGGCCCATGTCATCAACTACCGCTGCGAAGACTTCGCGGCCCGTGTCAAGGAGCTCACCGAGGGCCGCGGCGTCAAGGTCGTCTACGACTCCGTGGGCGCCGACACTTGGGCCGGCTCCCTGGCCTGCCTGAGCACCTTCGGCCTGATGGTCAGCTTCGGCAATGCCTCGGGCGTGGTGCCGCCTGTGAACCTGGCCAGCCTCTCGGCCAACTCCCTGTACCTGACACGCCCCGTGCTCTTCGCCCACCTGGCGACCCGCGAGGGTACCCAGGCCATGGCCGACGACCTTTTCGATGTGGTCGGCAAGGGCGTGGTGCGCATCCCCATCGGGCAGCGCTACGCCCTGGCGGAGGTGCAGCGGGCTCACCGCGAGCTGGAGGCCCGCACGACCGCGGGCTCGGGCCTGCTGGTGATCTGATCGAAGCCAGGCCCCAGGGCCGGCCGGTGCTTCAGGCGCTGGCGGCTTCTGCCCGGGGCTCGGTCCCGGTCTCGCGGGCCACCGGCAGCCGGATCTCGAAGCTGAAGCAGGAACCCGTGCCGGGCTGGCTCTCCACCTGGACCTGCCCGTCCATCAGCCCCACCAGGCGCTGCACGATGGTCAGGCCCAGGCCCGTGCCGCCGTAGCGCCGGGTGATGCTACTGTCCGCCTGACTGAAGGGCGCGAAGATGTGGCGGATCTGGTCCGCCGTCATGCCGATGCCGGTGTCATGCACCGAAAAGCGCAGCCGCACGCCTTGCGCGGCCGGATCCGGGGGGTGCCCGTTCTCCTCCTCGGGCAGCTGGATCACCTCCAGTCGCACCTCCCCGCGCTCGGTGAACTTCAGCGCATTGCCCACGAGGTTGACCAGCACCTGGCGCAGCCTCAGGGCATCGCCCACCAGAGCCGCGGGCACGCCGGGCTGCACCAGGGCGTGCAGGCGTATGCCCTTCTCGTGGGCCTGCAGCAGCAGGGGGTGAAGGGATTCCTTGAGGCAGTCGTGCAGGGCAAAGGGCCGATGCTCGATCTGCACGCGGCCGGCCTCGATCTTGGCCACGTCCAGCAGGTCGTTGATGATGACCAGCAGGCCCTTGGCCGAGCTGTGGGCCAACTCGATGAAGCGGCGCTGGCGATCGTCCAGGGCCGTCTGCAGCACGAGCTCGGTCAGGCCCAGCACGCCGTTCATGGGCGTGCGGATCTCGTGGCTCATATTGGCCAGGAAGGCACTCTTGGCCTGGCTGGCTGCCTCGGCGGCCTGGCGGGCAGCTTCCAGCGCGGCCTGCGTGGCCTTGAGGTCGCCGATGTCGCGGGCGTTGAGCTGCATGACCAGGTCGCCTGTCACCGGATCGCGCATGGGCCGGGCGTCCAGGCTGTGCCAGCGCCTGCCACCGGCGGTATTGAGCTCCAGGTCCGCCGCGAAGGTCTGGCCGCGCTGGACCTGGGCCAGGATGCGGCGGCCGACCTCGGCGTCGGGGAAGAGGCTGCTGAAGCTGCTCTGGCCCCGGTCCTTGGGCAGGCCGGTGAAGCAGGCGGCGGCAGCCGGGTTGCGCATCAGGAAATTGCCGTCGCGCAGGGACACCATGGCGATGCGCACCGAGGTGTGCTGCAGGGCCTCCACGCCGCGCAGCACGGATTTGTCGGAGGCGCTGGAGAGGGAGTCCACGGCGAAGAGCATCACTTGGCGCCCGTCCGGTGCGCGGATGCCGCGCGAGGCCAGAAGCACCGTCACCGGCTGGCCCTTGGGATAGAGCGTCCACTGCTCCCGCACGATCTTGCCCAGGGCATGGTCTGTGGCGGTGATGGCCAAGCGTGTGCGCACGGCTTCGGAGCTGTCGGCATGGTCGCGGGCCAGGAACTCCTCGGCACTCTCGGCCTGCCAGAAGCTCAGCGCGGCGGCGTTGGCCCAGAGATTGCGCTGGCCCTGCTGGTCGAAGACCCACATGGGGACGTCGAGCCAGTCAAAGTGGGGCAGGCAGGCAAAGTCGAGCATGTCGGGTGAGGGGGGCTTGCGGCGCATTTTGACCTGACTTGTGACCCGACTCGTGGCGCGCACACCCTGCAATTCACGGCCTTGCGTGTCGCTCAGGAGTCTGCTACGGCAGCACGGTAGGCGTGCCAGCTGGCATGACCCAGCACCGGCCCCACCACCAGCAGGCCCAGGAAGCCCGGCAGCAGCGCCAGCACCACCAGCACGACCACCAGGGCGCCCCACCAGAGCATCACGCCGGTCTGGGTGAGCACCAGGCGTAGGCTGGTCAGGCCGGCGGTGACGGCGTCCACCTGCTGGTCCAGCATCATGGGGATGGAGATGACACTGACGGCGTAGATCAGGCCCGCGAATAGGGCCCCCACGGTAAGGTAGGTGGCGATGAAGCCGAAGTTCTCGGGCTCCAGCAGCTTGGAGAGCGAACCGGCGAAATCGGGCATGCCGTCGAAGCTGACCGCGAAGATCACCAGCGAGGCCCGGCCCCACAGCATCTCCAGGATCAGCAGCACGCCGCCGAAGATGGCCATCTGGCCCATGTGGCTGTCCCAGGCTGTGAGGGAGTCGCCCAGGTCGGGCTTCTCGCCGCGCTCCAGGCGCATGGAGACCTGGTACAGGCCCATGCACAGGAACGGGCCCATGAGCAGGAATCCGGCCGAGAGCGCCAGGGTGTAGGCCGGGGCGTTCTGGTAGACCTTGAGCAGGCCCCAGCCCATCAGCACGAAGCACAGGCCGTAGAAGAGACCGATGCCGGGGTGGCGGCAGAAGTCCTTCCAACCCAGGCGCAGCCAGTGCAGGGGCTGGCTCCAGCTCAGGGTGTTGAGCTGCAGGTGGAAGGGTGAGACCGCCACGGCCTCGGTGGCGGGTGCGGCTTGATCCGGATCAGGCGTGCGGGCTGGCGGGCGCGATTCGGGCGCCGGCTCCTGCGCCAGGGGGTGGCTCATGGCTGTCTCCTTCTGCCGCCAAGGCTAGAGGGAGGCGCGGGGCGCGTCAGCGGGCCTTTCCCTAGGAGCGTCGCCTGATCTGCATCAAGCCTGCGTACGCGCTGCTCAGCCGCGCCGCACCCGGCGCAACTCGTCCAGGATCAGCAGCGCGGCGCCCACGGAGATGGCGCTGTCAGCCACGTTGAAGGCCGGGAAGGTCCACTGGTTCTGGTAGTGGATGGAGATGAAGTCCACCACATAGCCGTGCAGCAGGCGGTCGATGACGTTGCCGACGGCCCCGCCCAGGATCAGCGACAGTGCCGTGGCGAACAGCGTCTGGTGCCCGTGCCTGCGCAGCAGCCACAGGATGAAGCCCGTGGCCACGGCGCCCAGGCCCACGAAGAACCAGCGCTGCCAGCCACCCGCCCAGGCCAGGAAGCTGAAGGCCGCGCCGGTGTTGTGCCAGCGCACGATGTTGAAGAAGGAGGTGACGGGGCGGCTGTCGCCGAGCTGGAAGCTGCCCAGGATCAGCACCTTGGTGAACTGGTCGGCCAGGATCACCAGCAGGGCGATCGCCAGCCATTGGATCAGGCGCGGGGAAGCGGAGGAGGTGGCCATGGGCATGTGCGGTTCGGGAGCAGGGCGCTACTGTAGCCGGTCCGGCAGGTCACCCGCACCGGGCACGCGGGCTGCCGGCTTGAGGTTTGTCAGGCCCCGGGGCCCGGACTAGATTGGTGATCAGGGGGCAGTCCGCCAGCCCGCCGGGCCGGGGCGTCCCGACAAGGAGCGCCACATGCGCAAGAGGATCTACTGGATGCTGCCCGACCTGGACTGCGCCCGCCGCTGCATGAACGACCTGTTGCTGGCCCGCATCGCGGCGCCGCAGATCCACTTCATGGCCCGGGAAGGCGCCGAGATGGGTGGATTGCAGGCTGCCAGTCTGCTGCAGACCTCGGACCTGGTCGAGTCGGCCGAGACCGGCCTGCTGGTGGGCGCTGGCCTGGGCGCGGCCGCGGGCGTGGTGGCGGCCTACAGCCTGGAGGCTGCCGTGCCGGCCGGCCTGGTGGTGGCCTTGGCCGCCCTGGGCGCGGTGCTGGGAACCTGGTTCTGCAGCATGATCGGCAGTTCCACGCCCAGCCGGCGACTGCGCCGTTTCGAGCAGGGACTGGCAGCCGGTCAATACCTGCTGATGGTGGACGTGCCGCGCGGCCGCGTGGCGGAGATCGAGGCCTTGCTGGACGCCGCTCACCCCGAAGCCAGTTTCCAGGGGCACGAGCCCAATGTGCCCGTGTTTCCCTGAGGGGACCTGCTGAGCGCGGCGTGCCGACAAGGACGGGCCTCGCGATGGCGAGGCCTCAGTCTTTGTCGCAGCCCTGCGCCAACCATCGGCTGGCGGCCACGGGGGCCTGTTCTTCGCCGGGTACATCGGGCTGCAGCGACCCCTGGATGGGCACTCCGCTGCGCGTGAGCACCCGGCTGGTGGTCAGGGCCAGCAGGCCGCCATTGGACAGGGGCGCGACGATATTGCCCGTCGTGTAGCCAGCCGTGGCCTTGCCGAAGCTGCGCCAGCGGCTCCGGCCCTGGGCGGCGACGGCCACCATCTCGCCCGAGCTCGCCGTCATCGGGCCGATCAGCACCGCGACGCGGCCCGTGTAGGGGCGGTAGTCCAGGCCCTGCTCATGGGGCCAGCGTTGGCCCAGTAGGGCGCTGACATCCTCCAGCGTCACGGGCTGGTCGGGCCCCCGCCGGGACCGGAAGCCCAGCAGCGCCTGTTGCGGCGAAGGTTCCAGCAAGGGCGCCACGCCCATGAGCATCGGATACATATTGCCGCCCTGGTTCTTGCGCAGGTCCAGCATCAGGCCGCAGGGTGAGCGTGCCATGGCTGCCACCGTGGCCGCGCGGATGGCCAGTGCGGCCGCCCGGCTGCGCTCGGTGTCCAAGGCCCCGAAAGCGTCGAGGATCAGCACCGGCCAGCGACCCTCCTGCGCGACACGTATCGGCACCGGTTCCGGACGCGGTCCCGCGTTGGCAGCGGCACCCTTGGCGGACATGAGCCGCCGCGCCTGCTCCGGCGGCTGGTAGCTGGTGTGAGGATCGCCCAGGGCCTGCACCAGACTCGCCAGCTCCTCGTCAAGCTGACTCATGCTGGGTGCGCGCGCCAGCCGCTGGTGAGCGGCCCGGCGCAGGGCTTCCCAGTCCCGGGCCGGCGTGAGCAGAGCTTCGTCGCGCAGCAGCTGCACGGCTTCGTCCAGGGCCTGCTCGGCGCCTGGTTCCAGGGGCTCCGGCTTGCCCAAGGCCAGCCAGAAGCCCGCTACGGGCAGGAGGAAGACCCACAGAGGGACCAGCAGCAGCTGGTGCATTTCCTTGCTCACGAGGGCGGCCTTTCTTGCTGGATCCCCGGCCAAGAGTCCGCTGATTCTGAGCAGGGCTCGACGACCCATCGGCCCCGACCCCGCGAGCAGCGTGCGCCAGCCGCCCAACGAAAAGCGCCCCGGATCGACCGGGGCGTTTGCTTGCGAGCGGCGCCCGGCGGGGTCGCTTCTTGGTCAGGCGATGTGGCGCAGCTCACCGCTGCCATGCAGATTGCTGTGGCAGCGGCCGCACAGGCCAGGGTGCTCGGCGATGCTGCCCACGTCCTCGCGGTAGTGCCAGCAGCGCTCGCACTTGGCATGGGCGGTCGGCGTCACGGTGACGCTCAGCTCGGGCGCGGCCTCGATGCGGGCCGCCGAGGTGATCAGCACGAATTTCAGGTCATCGCCCAGAGACTGCAGCAGGGTCAGGTCTTGCTCGGCGGCGCCGATCACGACTTCGGCCTGCAGCGAGGCGCCCACCAGGCCCTGGCCGCGCACGTCCTCGATGGCTTTGTTGGTCAGCTCGCGGATCTCGCGGATGCGGTTCCACTTGGCCAGCAGGCCGGCGTCCGGGGTCTCGAAGGTCCAGTAGGTCTCGGTGAAGATGGTTTCGCCGCCGTTGAAGACCTGCCAGGCTTCCTCGGCCGTGAAGCTCAGGAAGGGTGCCATCCAGCGCAGCATGGCGTTCGTGATGTGCCACAGCGCGGTCTGGGCGGAGCGGCGGGCCACGCTCTTGGGGGCCGTGGTGTAGAGGCGGTCCTTGAGCACGTCCAGGTAGAAGGCGCCCAGGTCCTCGGAGCAGTAGACCTGCAGCTTGGCCACGACCGGATGGAATTCGTAGCGCTGGTAGTGCGCCAGGATCTCGGCCTGGAATTCGGCGGCACGGGCCAGGGCGTAGCGGTCGATCTCCAGCAACTGGTCCTGCGGCAGGGCCTCGGTCGCGGCGTCGAAGTCCGACACATTGGCCAGCAGGAAGCGCAGGGTGTTGCGGATGCGGCGGTAGCCATCGACCACGCGGGCGAGGATCTTGTCGTCGCCGGCGATGTCGCCGGAGTAGTCAGAGGCGGCCACCCACAGGCGGATGATCTCGGCGCCCAGCTTCTTGCTGGTGTCCTGCGGATCGACGCCGTTGCCCTTGGACTTGCTCATCTTGTGGCCCTTGCTGTCCACGGTGAAGCCGTGGGTCAGCAGGCCCTTGTACGGGGCGCGGCCGTTGAGGGCGCAGCTGATGAGCAGCGAGGAGTGGAACCAGCCGCGATGCTGGTCATGGCCTTCCAGGTAGAGGTCGGCCTCGGGGCCGCTCTCGTGCGCGGCACCGGCATGGCTGCCCTTGAGCACGTGCTGGAAGGTGGAGCCGGAGTCGAACCACACGTCCAGGATGTCGCTGCCCTTGCTGTAGTGCTCAGCCTCGGCTCCCAGCCATTCTGCGGGGTCCAGCTTGGCCCAGGCCTCGATGCCGCCGGCCTCGACCAGTTGGGCGGCGCGCTCGATGAACTGCAGGGTCTGCGGGTGCGGCTGGCCGCTGTCCTTGTGCAGGAAGATGGGCAGGGGAACACCCCAGCTGCGCTGGCGCGAGATGCACCAGTCGGGCCGGCCGGCGATCATGTCGTGCAGGCGGGTCTTGCCGTTCTCGGGGTAGAAGCTGGTCTGCTCGATGGCCTCCAGCGCGGTCTGACGCAGGGTTTTCTCGGCCTTGTCCACGGTGAACACGCCGTCGCCCTCGTCCATGCGCACGAACCACTGCGCGGCCGCACGGTAGATCACCGGCGACTTGTGGCGCCAGCAGTGCGGGTAGCTGTGCGTCAGCTTGCTGTGCGCCATCAGGCGGCCGGCATTCTGCAGGGCCGTGGCGATCACGGCGTTGGCCTTCCAGATGTGCTGGCCGGCGAACAGGGGCAGCTCGGCGGCATAGACGCCGTTGCCCTGCACCGGGTTCAGGATGTCCTTGAAGGCCAGGCCATGGGCGATGCAGCTCTGGAAGTCATCCAGGCCGTAGGCCGGGGCCGAGTGAACGACGCCGGTGCCGTCCTCGGCGGTGGCGTAGTCGGCCAGGTAGACCGGGCTCTCGCGGTCAAAGCCCGGGTCCACATGGGCCAGGGGATGCTTGAACTTCAGCAGCTCCAACTGGCGGCCTTGCGTGACGGCGACGGTCTCGCCCTCCAACTGCCAGCGGGCCAGGCACTTCTCGACCAGGGCCTCGGCCACGACGAAGAAGCCGCGCTCGGTCTTGACGAGGGCGTAGGGCAGTCCGGGGTTGAGGTTGAGGGCCTGGTTGGCGGGGATGGTCCAGGGCGTGGTGGTCCAGATCACCGTGAAGGCGTCGCGGTCCAGCGCGGGCAGGCCGAAGGCGGCTGCCAGCCGAGCCGGCTCGGCGCACAGGAAGGCCACGTCCACGGCGGGGGACTGCTTGTCGGCGTACTCGATCTCGAACTCGGCCAGCGAGGAGCCGCAGTCGAAGCACCAATAGACGGGCTTGAGGCCGCGGTAGACGAAGCCGCGCTCGAACAGGCGCTTGAGCACGCGGATCTCGCCGGCCTCGTTCAGGAATTCCATGGTGCGGTAGGGATGGTCCCAGTCGCCCAGAACGCCCAGGCGCTTGAAGTCGGCGCGTTGCTGGTCGATCTGCTCGGCGGCATAGGCGCGGCTCTTGGCCTGCACCTCGTCGCGCGGCAGGCCGCGGCCGTAGGTCTTCTCGATCTGGTTCTCGATGGGCAGGCCGTGGCAGTCCCAGCCGGGGATGTAGGTCGCGTCGAAGCCTTCCAACTGGCGGGCCTTGACGATCATGTCCTTGAGGATCTTGTTGACGGCGTGACCCATGTGGATCTGGCCGTTGGCATAGGGCGGGCCGTCGTGCAGCACGAACTTGGGTTTGCCGCAGCGGGCGTCACGCAGCTTTTTGTAGATGCCTTGCTCTTCCCAGTTCTTCACCCAGCCCGGCTCGCGCTTGGGCAGGTCGCCGCGCATGGGGAAGGGAGTGTCGGGCAGGTTCAGGGTGGAACGGTAGTCGGGTGCGGCGGCGTCAGGCTTGGCGGTGTCGGTCATGGCAGCAATCGGGCGGGGCCGCTGGTCAGGGGAGCAGTCGGCGGGCAGTGGGAGCGCCGGGGCGCGGCGCGTGGGGCGTCAGGGCAGGGATCCCTGAGTGCGGGCCCGCGTCAAATTCGATCGCGGGTGGTCTGGCGGCGCATCGAGGCGTGGGTGGCCAGGAAGGCGCGAGCCTGCTCGACATCGCGGGCGATGGCCTGGGTCAGGGCGTCCAGCCCGTCGAATCGGGCTTCGTCACGCAGTTTGTGCAGCAGTTCCACGCGCACGAGTTTACCGTAGGCCCCGTCGGGCCCCAGCGTCGCGGGCCAGTCCAAGCAGTGGACCTCCAGCAGCACGCGGCCGGCGTCCTCCACCGTGGGGCGCACGCCCAGGCTGGCCACGCCGTCCAGCGGCTCCTTGGTCAGGCCATGGGTGCGCACGGCGTAGATGCCCATCGCGGCCGGCTTGGCGTGCGAGAAGCGCAGGTTCAGGGTGCGGAAGCCATCGGCCGCGCCGGTCCGGGATTCACCCAACTGGCGGCCCAGCTTCTGGCCATGGATCACATGGCCGGAGATGGCGTAGGGCCGGCCCAGCAGGCGCTCGGCGTCCTCCATGCGGCCTTCGGCCAGGGCCTCGCGCACGGCCGAGCTGCTGACGCGCAGGCCGTGCACCTCGTAGCTCATCATGCGAGCGACATCGAAGCCCAGGCGTTGGCCGGCGGCGTCCAGGGTGGCGTAGTCGCCCTGGCGCTTGGCTCCGAAGCGGAAGTCGTCACCTACCAGCACATAGCGCGCGCCCAGGCCCTGCACCAACACCTGTTGGATGAAGTCCTGCGCGGGCAGGGAGGCCAGGCGCTCGTCGAAGCGCAGCACCACGACCTGGTCGATGCCGCAGCGTTCCAGCTCCTGGAGCTTGTCGCGCAGAGTAGCGATGCGGCTGGGAGCCAGCTCCGGTTTGCCCAGCCTGCGGGCGAAGAAGTCGCGAGGATGGGGCTCGAAGTTCAGCACGCAGGAGGGCAGGCCGCGGTGCTGGGCCTCCGAGCGCAGCAGGGCCAACATGGCCTGGTGGCCGCGATGGACGCCGTCGAAGTTGCCGATGGTGAGGGCACAAGCCGGGGCGATGCCCGGGTGATGGAAGCCGCGGAATACCTGCATGGCGGGCATTATCCGTGCGCGGCCGCCGGTTCCGCTGGGGAGGGCACTCAGGCCGGGACTTTGTCCTCGGTCCGCACATCGGCCGCCGGGTCGGTCTGGTCCGCCCGCCCGGCATGACGCACCACCAGCTCCAGCAGCTGCTGCATGTCGAAGGGCTTTTGCAAATAGCCGTCCATTCCGGCGGCAATGCAGCGCTCGAGGTCCTGAGGTGCGGTGCTGGCCGTCAGGGCGACGATGGGCGTGCGCGTGCGGCCCAGGCGGCCTTCCTCCGCGCGCCAGGCGGCCGTGGCCTCGTAGCCGTCGAGTTCGGGCATCAGGCAATCCATCAGCACCAGCTCGAAGGGCCCCTGGCGGAGCAGCTCCAGCGCCTGACGGCCGTTCTCGGCTTGCACGACGTCCACGCCGCAATGGTCCAGCATGGAGGCGGCCACCAGCAGGTTCACCGGGCTGTCATCGACCAGCAGCACCCGGCCCTGCAGGGCGGGCAACTGGGAGTCGCGCACCTCGACCTGCGCCTGGGCGGGGGTATCGCATGACTGCAGGGGCAGGGTCAGCTCGAACATCGAGCCCAGGCCGCGCCGCGAGCTGGCGCGCAGCTCGCCGCCCATGGCATGGGCCAGCTCGCGGGAGATGGTCAGGCCCAGGCCCGTGCTGTCGCGGTGCTGGCGCAGCTTGCCACCCAGTTGCTCGAAGGGGGCGAAGATGCGCTCCAGCTGGTCGGCCTCGATGCCGTCGCCTGTGTCGCGCACGGCAAAGCGCAGCAGCGGGCCGGTGCGCATGTCCTGCACCACGGCCACGCCCACGTCCACCGAACCCTGCTCAGTGAACTTGATGGCGTTGCCGACCAGGTTGTGCAGCACCTGCTTGATGCGTGAGGCGTCGGCCAGCACGTGGCTGGGCAGGCCCTCGGCCAGGCGGACGTTGAGCTGCAGGCCCTTCTCGCGGGCGGGGGTGGCGAGCAGGCGGCAGACCTCATCGACCGCATCGGCCAGATCCATGGGCGCGGGCTCGATGACCAGCTTGCCGGATTCAATGCGGGCCAGGTCCAGGATGTCGTTGACCAGGTTGAGCAGGTGGCGGCCGGAGCTGTGCACCACGCCCAGTTGCTCGCGCTGGCGTTCATCCAGCCTGGAACGCTCCAGCAGCTGCGTCATGCCCAGGATGCCATTGAGCGGTGTGCGGATCTCGTGGCTCATCACCGCCACGAAGCGGCTCTTGCTGGTGCTGGACTGCTGGGCGGAATGAAGGGCTTGCTGACGCTCCTCGGCCAGCTTGGCATGCTCGAAGCGCAGGCGCAGCAGCTCCAGGCGGCGGGCCTGCACACGCATGGACTCCGTCCAGGCCACCGAGAGGAAGATCAGCAGCCCCACGGCTGAAAGCCAGCCCTCGCGTGTATCGAGCAGGGCGTTGTAGGCCAGCGCAGGAGTGAAGACGATGCCTGAGAAGAGGGCGTTGGCGCGGAACTCGGCGCCCATGGAGAACAAGGACACTGCGGCCAGGCCGATCATGGAGGCCAGCACCAGGCCGTCAAGACCTGGCACCTCGGGCGTGTGGAAGCACCAGCCCATGGCGCTCCAGCTCAGGGCATCCAAGGCCAGCAGGGTGAAGTAGCGCTGGCGCCAGGCGCGTAGGCTGCCCAGGTTCTGCTGGGTCTGGCGGTAGCTGCGTACGTCCAGCGAGCGCAGCAGCGCCACGCACAGGCGTGCCCCCAGCCAGCCCAGCAGCAGGGATGCAGGCAGGTGGCCCCACAGCAGCAGGACTGGGCAGAAGCTGAAGGCGGCCCCGATGAGGATGGGCCGCAGGCTCAGCTCGTACAGCGAGCTGAGACGTTCGCGCTCGATTTGCGCTGCAATGTCCTGATCCAAGGACGGTATCCCTCGTGTGGCCCCGGCCGGTGCCCCGGGGTGCTCTTGTCGGTGTTCGTGGTCCGAGCGCAGCGCGCGCCGTGCCTGCAGCCGACCTCCTCCGAAGTCAGCGCGGCACACGCATCATTGCGGGCAGCGATTTGTAGCCCCAACAGGGCCGGCGGCGTGTAGGACGAACCCTCTATCCGCGGGGGGGTGGGCGAAGGCCGGACCGGTATCAGTGAAGGATCTCACGCAACGCCGGGCGCTCCCAGGATGGCCTCTGGGCCCGCAACCCAGCACCACTGTCCCTCCGCAAGATCAGCAGGCAGCACAAGGGCGCCGAACTGCGGCCGGTGCAGGCGCTCGACGCGGTTACTCACTGCAGCCATCATGCGTTTGACTTGGTGGTATTTGCCCTCGGCCAGCGTCAGGCGCACGCCATGCGTGCCCAGGGCCTCGGCGGCGAGGGCCTTCACCAGCTCGGGCTCGCGGTGCACCTTCAGTTCGTGCTCGTGCAGCTCCACGCCGGCCATCAGCCGCGCGAGTTGCTCGGCATCGACTGGATGCTTGCAGTGCGCCTCGTAGACCTTGGGCACATGGTGCTTGGGGCTGGTGAGCTTGTGGATCAGCGTGCCGTCGTCGGTCAGCAGCAGCAGCCCGGTGGTGTCCTCGTCCAGCCTGCCGACGGGCTGGACGCCGCGCTCGCGCAAGGGTGCGGGCAGCAGGCTCATCACGCTGGGGTGGTGACGGGGCTTCTGCGAGCACTCGTAACCGGCCGGCTTGTGCAGCATCACCAGGGCCTTTTCATGATAGGGCCAGGTCTTGCCATTGACCTCGAACTGGAGGCCCTGGGGGGTGAAATCGGCATCGGGGTCGTCCACGACTTCGCCGTGGATCTTGACCTCGCCGTGATGGATCAGACCGGCGCAGAGGCGGCGGCTGCCGAAGCCTTGGGAAAAAAGAATCTGGGACAAGCGCATCGCGGCATTATCCAAGCTCGCCGGCCGCGGGCAGACCAGGCAGGCCGCGGGCGGATTGCACGGCGTCCACCACCGCGGCGGCCAGCGCCTCGGCGGCCATCACGCCCAGGAGTCCCAGATCCGCCGGGCCCGAGGCACCGGTGGCCAGGCTGAAGACGATGTCGCCGTCACTGGGCTGGTGCACGGGATTGATGCTGCGCGCCAGGCCGTCGTGGGCGATCTGCGCCAGCTTGGTGGCCTGGGATTTGTCCAGCAAGGCATCGGTGGCGACCACGGCCAGCGTCGTGGCCGCGCCGGGCACGGGGCGGATGGGCTCGGCACCCTGGAGCAGGGCCTGCACGGTGCCGCGGGGGCGGCCGTCCTCGCCACGGGCGCCTGCGAGGATCCGCCCGCTGGCGGGATCGACGACATCGCCCACGGCGTTCACCACGGCCAGGGCGCTGAGCGTGGTCATGCCCACGCGCAGCGAGGCCTGCCCCAAGCCGCCCTTCATGGCCCATTGCGGGCCCAGCAGCTTGCCCACGGTCGCGCCGGCTCCGGCGCCCACGCTGCCGCGCGCTGCCGTGAGGCTGGCGGCTTCGCAGGCGGCATAACCGGCATCGGCATCAGGGCTCAGGGCCGGATCGCCCAGCCAGAGGTCGAAGATCACCGCCGCGGGCACGATGGGCACACGGGCCGGGCCCACGGCCAGGCCATGGCCGCGTTCGCGCAGCCAGCGCATCACGCCGCTGGCGGCATCCAGGCCGAAGGCGCTGCCGCCGCTGAGCAGCAGGGCATGGACCTGCTGCACGGTGTTCTCGGGGCGCAGCAGGTCGGTCTCGCGGCTGCCCGGGGCGGCTCCGCGCACGTCCACGCCGGCGGTCACGCCTTGCGGGCACAGGATCACGCTGCAGCCGGTGGGCCGCCGGCCATCCGTCCAGTGGCCCAGGCGCAGCCCGGCGACGTCGCAGAGATGCCCGCCCAGCGGTGCTGCCATGGGTTCAGGGGCGAGGCTTGTGCGGCTGGATGGTGCCGCAGTCGGCGCCCAGCCAGCGGCCTTCGCCGGTGATGGTCATGCTGCGGCCCTGGCGCTGGATGCTCAGCTTGCTGCTGTAGTGCTCGGCGCTGTCGAAGGTGAATTCGCCATCGCCTTCGGAGGCCGGATCGGTGCAAGTGAAATGGCTGCGCACGGTGTTGCCGCTGCGCGTGACCTGCTGCTTGCAGCGACCCTTGTCATCGACCGGCGGCTCGTGCCGCTCGGCCTGTTCCTTGCTGACGCAGGTCTTGATCGTGACAGTCCCGCCAGCGCCCATGTTCACCTGGACGCCATGCTGGGCCATCATCTGCTCCATCATCTGGCGCTTCTCGGGCGGCATGTTTGCCATGGCCTGGCGGGCCTGGTCCATCTTGGCCTGCTGGGCGGGATCCAGCTGCGGCTTTTGGGTCATCTCCCAAAGGCCGGGCTTCATGGCCGACTGCGCGGCGGCGCACAAGGGCAGGGTCAGCAGGGCGCCCACCAGGGCAGCAATCCTTGCACTGGGGGCACGGGGGCGGCGGATCGGCTTCATCGCGACTCCTCGAAGGGGTTGCGGGGCAGTGTAGTCCGCCGCCTGCCTCAGGCGAAGACCCCGGCCTGCTCCGTCATGCGTGCGCTGACCTCGGCCAGGTGGTGCAGGCCGTCGCCCCACTGCATCTCCATCACGGTGAGGCGCTTGAAGAAATGACTGGAGATGTATTCGTCCGTCACGCCGATGCCGCCGTGCAGCTGCGTGCACTGCTGGCCGACGAAGCGCATGGACTGGCTCAGCTGCAGCTTCACCTGCGCCAGCGCGCGGCGGCGCTGGGCGGGCGGCTCGCCCAGTTTCAGTGTGGCGTAGTAGCTCATGGAGCGAGCCAGCTCCAGCTGCATCTTGATGTCGGCCATGCGGTGGCGCAGGGCCTGGAAGCTGGCGATGGCCACGCCGAACTGCTTGCGGGTGTTGAGGTAGTCGGCGGTGAGGCGCACGAGGGCGTCCATGGCACCCACGGCCTCGGCGGCCTGCGCCGCGAGTGCGGTGTCTGCCGCCAGCTCCAGCAAGGCCTGGGCCGCTTCGCCCTGAGCGATGCGCTGGCCGGGCGTGGCCTGCAGCGTCAGCTCAGCGGCGGCCGAGCCGTCATGCAAGACATAGCCGCGGGTGAGCAGGCCCTGGGCCCCGGCCTCGACCAGGAACAAGGCCGGACCTTGCTCGTCCGTGGCCGGCACGATGAAGCCTTGCGCCTGCGCGCCCGCGCTGACCAGGCTCTTGACGCCGCTGAGCCGACCCTCACGAGCCTGCATCTGCCCCAGCCCCAGGCGGTAGCGCAGGCTGCGCTCCTGGTGGGCCAGCACCAGCAGGGTCTCGCCGCTGACGATGCGCGGCAGCCATTCATCCTGAAGGGCCTGCGGCGCCTGCGACAGCAGCAGCGGCGCCAGCAGGGCACCCTGCGCATAGGGCTCCAGCACCAGCCCGCGGCCCAACTCTTCCATCACCACCATGGCATCCACAGGCCCGAGGCCCAGGCCGCCCTGGGACTCTGGCACCTGCAGGCCCATGAGGCCCAGGCCGGTCAGGCCGTCCCAGGCGCCGCGGGAGAAGCCGCCCTCGCGGACGATGCGGCGGCGCTGCTCGAAGCCGTAGTCCTTCTCGACAAAGCGCTGCACGGCGTCGCGCAGGGCCTGCTGGTCTTCGCTGAAATCAAAATCCATGGATGTCTCCTGCGCGTCTCAGCCCAGCAGGGTCTGGGCGACGATATTGCGTTGCACCTCGTTGGAGCCGCCGTAGATGGTGGTCTTGCGGTGGTTGAGGTAGTGGCTGCTCAGCGAGGCGCAGTGCGCGGCGCCGCCGGGCCAGAGGCCGCCCAGGGTCTGGTCGCCCTGCCAGCCGGCCTCCATGGCCTCGTGGATGTAGGGCGTCGAGAAGGGGCCGCCGGCCAGCATCATCAACTCGGTGTAGCGCTGCTGGATCTCACTGCCGCGGATCTTGAGCAGCCCGGCCACGTCCAGCGACTGCTTGCCCGAGCTCTCGGCCGAGAGCACGCGCAGCACCATCATCTCCAGCGCGACGATGTCCACCTCCAGCAGGGCGATCTGGTCGCGGAAGCGGCTGTCCTCGTAGACGCCTTCCTGCCGGGCGATGCGCTTGAGCCGCTCCAGCTCCCGTTTGGCGCGGTTCACGTCGGCGATATTGGTGCGCTCGTGGGCCAGCAGGTACTTGGCATAGGTCCAGCCCTTGTTCTCCTCGCCGATCAGGTTTTCCACGGGCACGCGGACATTGTCGAAGAAGACCTCGTTCACCTCGTGCTCGCCGTCCAGCATGAGGATGGGGCGCACGGTGACGCCGGGAGACTTCATGTCGATCAGCAGAAAGGAGATGCCGGCCTGCGGCTTGACCTGGGTGTCGGTGCGCACAAGGCAGAAGATCCAGTCGCCGTACTGGCCCAGGGTGGTCCACGTCTTCTGGCCGTTGACCAGGTAATGGTCGCCCTGGCGCTCGGCTCGTGTCTTGACCGAGGCCAGGTCTGAGCCGGAGCCGGGTTCGCTGTAGCCCTGGCTCCACCAGACATCCCCGCTCATGATGCCGGGCAGGAAGCGCTGCTGCTGCTCCGGGCTGCCAAAGGCCATGATCACCGGCGCCACCATCACTGGGCCGAAGGGCACGACGCGCGGCGCGCCGGCCAGCGCGCATTCTTCTTCGAAGAGATGGCGCTGGATGGCGTTCCAGCCCGGGCCGCCGAAGCGCCGCGGCCAGGCCCAGCCATGCCAGCCCTTCCTGCCCAGGATGCGAGCCCAGCGCTGCAGGTCATCCTTGTGCAGGCGCTGGGCGCGGTGCACCTTGTCGCTGATGTCCTGGGGCAGGTTCTGGGCCACCCAGGCGCGGACCTCCGCGCGGAAGGCTTCCTGCTCGGCGGTGAAGGCCAGTTGCATTGATGTCTCCTTGCGCCGTCCGGCGGGCGACGCTTCGTCCAGTTTGTTTCGCCCCGACTTTTAGCACGGCCGTTCTTTTTCCCTTTGTCGAATGGGGGACAGCTGCGGCCTAGGGAATGCCCGGGCGTGATGGTCCGGGCCAGGCGGGGCCATCACAATGCAGGGCATGAACACCAAGCCTGCCATGCTGGCCATCCACGGGGGTGCCGGCACCATTCTTCGCCAGACCACCTCGCTGGAGACTGAGCAGGCCTATCTGCAGGCCTTGCGGGACATCCTGCGGGCCGGCGAGGTCTTGTTGGCCCAGGGTGCCACGGCGCTGGACGTGGTGCAGGCCTGCGTCTGCCTGCTCGAGGAGAACGAGCGCTTCAACGCCGGTCGTGGTGCTGTCTACACCGCAGCAGCCACCCACGAGCTTGACGCCAGCATCATGGAAGGCCATACCCGGCGCGCGGGTGCGGTGGCAGGGCTGCGTACAACGCGAAACCCCGTGCGGGCGGCCCGCGCGGTGATGGAGTTCAGTGGCCACGTGATGCTGATCGGCCCGGCGGCCGATGCCTTTGCCATGGCGCAGGGCCTGGAGCAGGTGGCGCCAGACTGGTTCGGCACGCCCCAGCGGCTGGCGCAGCTGCGGCGGGTGCAGGGTGAAGGCGGGGCGGCCATCCTGGATCATGACGGCGCCCAGTGCCCGGCGCCTCTGGACGAACGCCAGAAATTTGGCACCGTGGGTGCCGTGGCCCTGGACGCACACGGCCGGCTCGCCGCGGCCACCTCCACTGGCGGCATGACCAACAAGAAGCCGGGGAGGGTCGGCGATTCGCCCATCCTGGGCGCGGGTTGCTATGCCGACGACACCGTGGCCATCTCCTGCACCGGCACCGGTGAGGCCTTCATGCGCAGCGTGGCGGCCCATGAGGTCTCGGCCCAGATGCGCTACCTGGGTCGCAGCCTGGAAGCTGCCTGTGAGGACGTGGTGGGCGAGCGCTTGCCTGCGGTGGGCGGGCAGGGCGGGCTGATCGCGGTCTCGCACAAGGGCGAGCTGTGCCTGCCCTTCAACACCGAGGGCATGTACCGCGGCTGGGTCCGCTTGGGAGAAGCGGCTCAGGCACGGATCTTCCGCTGATGCCAGGGGCGGGGAACCCGAAGCGGCCCACAGCCATGAAAAAAGCAGCCCGCGGGCTGCTTTTGCATGAGGCTTGGAACACTTACTGCTTGCGGCGGCGGGTGTAGGCCACGGCGCCGAAGGCCGCGAATGCGAGGGCGATGGAGCCGGGTTCGGGCACCTTGCTGGGCTTGTCAGAGACAGCCAGGAAGGCTTGCGAGCTGGGGCTGGAGGTGCTCTTGTACACCGTGTAGTTGTAGGCCGACTTGGTCAGGCCCAGCGAGCTGGTCCAGAAGGACTCATTGGCGTTGTTCAGGGCGTCCAGGTACTTCTCAGCCTGGGTGCGCACCGACTCGAAATTGGTGTTGCTGAAGTAGGCGCCGCCGCTCTTGGTCGGGTCAGCCACGCCGCTGCCTGCGTCGCCCAGCAGCTCCCACAGCACGTACTGGAATGCAGCCGACTTGGTGTTGCTCGTCATGCTGTCCTTGTAGGCATAGCTGTAGAGCTCGACCAGGTTGTTGTACAGGCTGACGGTGCCGGACTGGTACTCGTAGTTATCGACCGTGGAGTAGGGGGCGCTGGTGAAGAGCGTCTTGTAGGCGGAGGCTGCGCCATTGCCGCCGGTGGCCACGCCGCCGCTGTTGAGCGTGACGCCCATGAAGGAGTCCAGCGTGGCGGTGGCGTAGGTGCTGGTGAGCTTGCTGGTGGTCAGCGGATCGACGCAGTAGACCCAGAACTGCTTGCCGGCCGTGGAATCGTTGATCAGCGAGGCACCCATGGTCTGGTTGCCCTTGGTGTAAGCGCCGATCTGCAGGTCCGCCTGGCTGTAGCGGTTGGTACCGGTGTTCGACAGGCTGGTGTTGTAGGCCAGAGCCGAACCCATGCTCAGCACCGCAAACCCGAGGCTGGCGCCCAAAGTGGCAAAGGTCTTGGTCAATGCTGCAGTGCTCATAGTCTTGTCGCTTGGTTGCTTGCCGGCAGAGTCCGCCCGGCGATGGACGGAAGGCTACCAGCGAATCAGAACTTGTTCATCCCGTGAACGAGGGGCCGATGCACGGGGCAAGGGAACTGTCACGTCTGACAGGGTGGATAGCAAATTCAGGGCCAGCACTGCTAAGTGATTGATTTGAAACATTGAGTCAAGCGCTTCATGCTGTTGCTAAACGTAAATGTAAGGTGGGCCGACAGAAGGGGCATTGGCCCGCTGGGCTCGCGGGCTCAGAGGCCCAACTCGGCCTTCAATGCCTTGAACTCGGCGCTGTCACGGAAGCGGCCGGGCATGCCCAGGGCCGCCCGCAATTCTTCGCGGGCGTCCTGCTTGCGGCCGGACTTGGCCAGTGCGTAGGCGAGGTGGAAGCGCAGCTGGCCCTGGTTGGGATCTCGCAGGCGGGCATCGCGCAGCATGCGCAGGCCGGCCTCGACCTCGCCGCGCAGTACGTGGATCCAGCCCTGTGCATCCAGGGTCTCCGGGCTTTCCGGCGCCAGCTTGCGCGCACGCTCGGCCATGGCCAGGGCGCCGGCATCGCCCAGGCGCTGCAGCAGCAGGGCGTAGGTGGCCATGGCCGAGACGTCCTGCGGATCGCGGGCGATCAGGGTCGAGAAGCTGCGCTTGGCTGCCTCGTTCTTTCCCAACTCGGCCTGGGCCTCGGCCAGGATGCGCAGCAGCCCCAGGTCCTGCGGCGCCTTCTGGGCCCAGGCCTCCAGCGTGGCCAGGCCCTTCTGCGGATCGCCACCGCTGGTCTGGGCGCGCGCCAGCAGCAGGGCGTTGGCGGCGCTGGGTTCCTGGTCCAGCACCTGCTGGTAGCGCTTGCCCGCCTCGGCGTACTGCCCGCGCGCATAGGCCAGGTGGCCGGCAGTCAGCAGGGCGGGGAGGGCCGTGGGGTACTTGGCCAGCAGGGTCTTGAGCAGGGCGTCGGCGCGGGCGTTGTCCTTCTTGCGGTTGGCCACCTCGATGCCCAGCACCAGCACGTTGAGGGCCTCGGCGCCGTTCTGCTGGGCCTTCTGCAGGTTGTAGCTGGCCCCGTCCAGATTGCCGATGGCCAGCTGCTGGCGGCCCACCACCACCTGCGCCTCGGCATCGTAGCCGGCGATGCGGGTGCCTTCCTGGAACAGGACCTTGGCGTTGGCGAGGTCACCCTGCATGGCATAGGTTCGGCCCAGGGTCAGCGCCACTTCGAGGTTGCCCTGGTACTTGCCGTTGAGCGCCTTGCCGAGCTGCACGGCCTGGTCCAGTTTGCGCTGGCTGGTGTACAGCTCCATCAGGGTCAGTCCGGGACGCGGATCGTTGCGCGAGAGGTTGGCGGCCTTCTCCAGGGCCTCGACGGCTTCGTTGAAGCGGCGCGCGCGGAACTCCAGGATGCCCAGTTGGTAGAGCAGCTGCGGGTCCTCGGCCTCCTTCTTGAGCAGACCGTTCAGGCGCTGACGAGCGGTGTCGAACTGCTTTTCCTCGATGTCCAGCCAGCCCAGGTTGATCAGCGCCGGCTTGAAGCCCGGGTTCTTGGCCAGGGCCTGCTGGAAGGCGGCTCGCGCGCCGCCCTTGTCGCCCAGTCGCCCCTTGATATTGCCCAGGTAGTTCGTGAGCATGGGGTTCTGCGGGTCGCTCTTGAGCAGGTTTTCGGCCAGCTGAAGTGCCCGCTGGCCCTTGCCCATGCTGGCGTAGGCGGTGATCAGCTGGATGGCGGCGCGGGCGTCGCCGGGGTTGACGGCCAGCACCTTCTCCAGATTGCTGATGCCGGCCTCCCCCTGGCCCAGGGACAGCTGGCTCAACGCCAGCTCGCGGATGGTGTCGGGCGTGGGCTGCTGGGCGGCGGCCTTGTCGAAGGCTTCGGCGGCCTGGTCGTAGCGCTTGCGGGCGAGGTGGATGCTGCCCTGCAGGTAGAGCACCTGGGGATCGTTGGGGCGTAGGCGCTGGAGATTGCTGACGATCTGCTGGGCCTGGGTCGTGTCGCGCTGCTCCAGCGCGATGCTGGCGGCCATCAGCTGGCCGGCGTAGTGGTTGGCATTGAGGGCCAGCAGGTTCTTCAGGTGCTCGCGGGCCTTCTCGTTGTCGCCCAGGGCCTTGTAGGCCATGGCGGCGGCGAAGTTCAGGCTCTCGTCGCTGTTGATCACGCCGGCGGGCTGCAGGCCCAGCAGCTCTGTGGTCTGGACATAGGCGTCGCGCGCCTTGGCGGCATTGCCCTTGCGGGACTCGATGACGCCGCGCAAATAGGCGGCTCGCGGATCAGCCAGGCTGGCCGTCTCCAGGGCGTCGAGGTCCTGTTCGGCTTCCTTGAGCTGGCCGGCCGTGACCAGCAGGCCGGCGCGCGCCACTCGCGCGTCCACGTTGAGCGGGTTCTGCTGCAGGGCCTTGCCGAAAGAGGCCTGGGCGCCCGCGCTGTCCTTGAGCTTCTGCTGGATGGTGCCCAGCGCGTACCAGGCAGCGCTGTTGGCAGGCTCGAACTCCAGCGCCTTGCTGATCTGGCTGCGGGCCTTCTCCAGCTCGCCCTGGCGCGCCAGCATGGTGGCCTCGGCCAACAGGGGCAGGGGCGAGCGCGGCGCCAGCGCGCGGGCCTCGGCAAAGGCCTTGGTGGCGGCGTCCTTCTGACCCAGGGTCGCGAAGGCGGTGCCGCGCTGGGTGAGGATTTCGGCATGGCTGCCCGCGGGCACGCCGTTGGTGTTGATGCGGTCCAGCAGCTTCTTGTACTCGCCCAGGGCGATGTAGAGCTGACCCAGGTCCACCATCACCTCGCTGCGGGCCACGCCCTGCTTCAGCGCCTCCTCGAAGGCGGCCTCGGCAGAGGGGAGGTCGCCCTTCTTCAGCAGGGTGCGGGCCAGCAGAAGGTGGGCGGACAGCATGTGCGGGTCCGCCTGCAGGGAGTTGCGCAGCTGGATCAGTGCGCCGTCGATGTCCTTCTTCTCCAGGCGCTGCTGGGCGTCGTCATAGAACTTGCTGGCCGCATCGCCGGCCCCCTGGGCCTGGAGACAGGCGCCGAGCAGCAGGGCGAGAAGCAGGCGGGAGGGCAGGCGATTCATGGGCGATCCAATGCGGGGGGGCGGCGCGCGGCCAGCGAAGCAAAGGGACCGCCGCAGCGGTCCCGGCAGACGGGAGTGGGGATCAGTCCCGGAAGTTGTCGTAGCTCAGGGGCAGCTCGGCCATGTCCTTTTTCAGCTGCGCGATGGCAAGCTGGAGGTCGTCACGGTTCTTGCCGGTGATGCGCACGACATCGCCCTGGATGGAGCTCTGGACCTTGAGCTTGCTGGCCTTGATGGCGTTGCTGATCTTCTTGGCGTTCTCGGCGTCGATGCCGGAGCGGATTTTGTAGACCTGGCGGACCTTGTCACCGCCCAGCTTCTCGATCTTGTCGTTCTTGTCCAGGAAGCTGATGACAACGCCCTGCTTGGTCAGCTTGCTGTAGAGCACGGCCTCGATCTGCTCCAGCTGGAAATCGCTGTCGCCGGTGGCGTGGATCTCTTTTTCCTTGGTCTTGAGTTCGACCTGGGCACTGGTGCCCTTGAAGTCGAAGCGGGTGTCGATTTCCTTCTTGCTGTTGTCCACGCCATGGCCGATCTTGACCATGTCGGGCTCCAGCTTGGTGTCGAAGCTAGGCATCTCTTGAATCCTTGAGGGAAGGGCCCTCGCCGGAAGCGGCGGGGGAATCTGGGAAAATTCTGCCATGCAACAAGAGATGCCGAACACCCAGGACGAGGGTCAGCGCCCCATTCAGACGAACTCGACCCTCGTGGTCGAGGAGGGCGTCAACCTGCGGCCCTACAACAGCTTCGGCCTGCCCGCCACCGCCCAGCGCCTGGTGCGCATCCGCCAGGAGTCGGACCTGCGCCGTGTGATCGACCACCCCGAGCTGGGCCGCGCGCCCAAGTTCGTGCTGGGCGGAGGCAGCAATATCGTGCTCACGCGCGACGTCGAGGCCCTGGTCCTGAAGATGGAGATCATGGGCAAGCGCGTGGTCGAGGAGCGCGAGGACGCATGGATCCTCGAGGTCGGTGCCGGCGAGACCTGGCACGAGGTGGTGCGCTGGAGCCTGGAACAGGGCTGCCCAGGCCTCGAGAACCTGGCCCTGATCCCGGGCACGGCCGGCGCAGCGCCGGTGCAGAACATCGGGGCCTACGGGGTGGAGGCCAAGGACCGCATCGAGGCGGTGGAGGTCATCGACCTCATCACCGGCCGGCTCGTGCGACTGCCGGCCAGCGTGCTGGCCTTCGGCTACCGGGACAGCGTCTTCAAGCAGACCGGCTTCGGCGGCCTGGCCGGCAAGAGCGTGATCACCCGCGTGCTGCTGCGCTGCCCCAAGCCCTGGATCCCTCAGCTGGGCTACCTGGATCTGGAGCGCAAGATGCTAGAGACCGGCATCACCGTGCCCTCGGCACGCCAGATCTTCGACTGGGTCTGCCAGATCCGCCAGGCCAAGCTGCCCGACCCGCGTCAGATCGGCAATGCCGGCAGCTTCTTCAAGAATCCGGTCGTCAGCGAGGAGCAGTGCCGGGACATCATCGGCCGGGACCCCGGCATCGTGCATTACCCCATGCCTGACGGCACCGTGAAGCTGGCCGCCGGCTGGCTGATCGACGCCTGCGGCTGGAAGGGCAAGAGCGTGGGCGGCGCGGCGGTCTATGAACGTCAGGCCCTGGTGCTGGTCAACCGCGGCGAGGCCCGCGGGGCTGAGGTCGTGACCCTGGCGCGAGCGATCCAGGAGAGCGTCTATGGCCGCTTCGGCATCCGCCTGGAGCCCGAGCCTGTCATCGTCTGATCAGGACTTGATCAGGGGTTGAGAGCACAGCTCGCGGCAGCGCGCGATGGCCTGGCGGATGCGCCGTGCGATGGCCTGCAGCACATCGACATGCCGCTCGGCACCGGCCGCAGCCTCAAGCTCGGCGGCGGGCTGGCTGAGCAGGCGCAGGCCCAGATTGGCCGCTGCGCCCTTGAGCTCGTGGGCCAGCTCGCGCAGCTGGGTGTGGTGCGGGCCGGCCAGGCCGTCATCCAGGCGCTGCTCGATTTCGGGCAGGCCGGCGATGAAACGATCGTAGAGCTGAGCCACCGCCCGGCCGCTGAGGTGGCGGCCCAGCTCGGCGATGACCAGCGCATCCAGCTCGTCCTCGCCCGCGTCCACAGGGGGGTGCGAGCCTGCCTTGGACGAGGTGGCGCTGCTGGCGGCCGGTGCATCGACCTGCTCCCAGGGCTGGCGGTTCAGCGCCACGGTGAGCTCGTGGATACCCAGGGGTTTGGCCAGGAACTCGTCCATGCCGGCCTCGCGGGCCTGGTGCCGTGTGCTGTCGAAGGCGTCGGCCGACAACGCGATGATGCGGGTCTGTCCCTTGGGCGGCGCCATGGCGCGGATCTGCCGACAGGCCTCCAGGCCGTCCATCACCGGGGTGTGAAGGTCCATGAGGACGATGTCGAACTCTTCCAGGCGAAGGCGCTCGACGGCCTGCTGGCCGTTGTCGCAGAACACGGCCTTGTGGCCCAGGCGCTCCAGCACCGCCTCGAGGAACTGGCGGTTGGTGGCGTTGTCCTCGGAGACCAGGATGCGCAGCTGGCGCAGGGCAGCGAGGGGCACGGCATCAGGCCTGGGCTGCGGCATTGCCGCACGGTCGGGTTCGCACTCATTGAGCTTGAGCTCCACCGTGAAGATCGAGCCCTGGCCCAGTGCCGACTGCACCTGGATGTCGCCGCCCATGGCGCGGGCCAGAGTGCGGGAGATCTCCAGGCCCAGGCCCGTGCCGCCGAATCGCCGCGAGCTGCTGGCGTCGCCGCGGCTGAAGCGCTGGAAGAGCAGGGCCTGCGTGGCCGAGTCCATGCCGATGCCGGTGTCCCGCACCTCGAAGCGCAGCAGGGTGTTGCCCAGCGCGTCGCTCTGACGGCTCACCAGCAAGCTGACGCGGCCATGCTCGGTGAACTTGATGGCATTGCCCAGCAGGTTTAGCAGGATCTGGCGCAGGCGCGTCGGGTCGGCCATCACCCAGCGGGGGGCATCGGGCAGCAGCTGCAGGTCCAGGGCCAGGTCCTTGGCGTGGGCCTGGGGCCAGCAGACGTCCTCCAGCTCCCGCAGCATGGCGGGCAGCTCGGTGGGCTCGGGGCGGATGTCCACGCCGCCAGCCTCCATGCGGGAGACGTCGAGGATGTCGTTGAGTACAGCCAGCAGGTGGCGGGCGGAGTCGCCAGCCGCTTGCAGCTGCTGGCGCTGGCGGGTGTCCAGCTTGCTGTCCTGCAGCAGGGCCAGCATGCCCAGCAGGCCATGCATGGGCGTGCGCAGCTCGTGGCTCATATTGGCCAGGAAGACACTCTTGGCCCTGCTGCCCGCCTCGGCCTGTTCCTGAGCCTGGGCCAGATGCCGGGCCTGGGCGCCCTGGGCGCGCGCATAGGTGCGCAGCCGGCCGAACTGGCGCAGCACCAGCGCAGAGAGCAGCAGCACCAGGCCCACCTGGAAGGCATTGAGCAGCAGGCCGGTGCGGTTGTGGTCCCGCACCACGGCATTGCGCTCCGAAACCTGGGCTGCCACGAAATGCGAGGCGGTCAGCGAGAGCTCGCGGATCGGGTCCGCCAGAGACTCCAGGCGATCCAGGACCTCGCGCAGGCGCTCGGGCTGCTCGGACACCAGGTGGGCATTGAGCGGCAGGCCGTCGGCCCAGCGGATGAAGGCGCGCGTGCGCTCAAGGGTGAGCTTGTAGTCCGGGTGCTTGCGCAGGATCAGGGTGGCGTGCTCGCTTTCGATCAGGCTCAATCGGCTGACGAAGATCTCGTAGCGCTGCACGACCTGGTCGGCATCGACAGCGGGGCTGGAGCCCAGCATCTGCTCGACGACCAGGCGCAGGCGCAGGGCCTCGGCCTCGAACTGGAATAGGCTCCAGACGAGGTAGTCGTCCTGGTAGCGCTCGGTGGCGTCCAGCAGCTGGTACTGCCGGATCTGAAGCCAGCCCATGCCGCCCAGTGCCATAAGCAGCACCAACACCATGGCCATCGGCAGGTTGAGCCAGCGGCGGTACGTGCGTTGTGCGGGCTCCATGCGCTCAGCGGATCTCCAGGGCCTTCAGCTGCCAGGCGCAGCGGCTGTAGTAGATGCTGGTGCGCAGGCGACGGTCCTCGTCGAAGGGGTAAATGATGAACAGCGGGCCCTTGTCCCGCACGGGCATGGGCTGGTCGTCCATCAGCCGGGCGAGGATCACCGAGTGCTGCAGCACGTCTTCCATGGGGATGCTGACCCGGTAGTCGTTCAGCGCATAGGCCTCGATGCTGCTCCCGCGGGCGCCGGCGAGCGCCAGCACATCGCGCAGCAGCGGGCCCGTGAACTTGCGGGCCTCCGGATACCAGGGCGTGTTGACCTTGATGCTGCGCTGGGGCAGGGCGGCCAGCATGTCCATGTCCAGGGCCACCCGGCCGTCCTGGTTGGTCTTGAGGCCCGATCCGCTGATGGTAAGGATCACCCGGCCCTTGGGGCTGTCCAGTGCCAGAGCAGGCCCGCCCAGGCCCAGCCCGGGCAGCAGCAGGCTGCCGGCGGCCAGCGCCAGGAGGCCTCTGCGCAGGCCGGGCTGCTCAGGCTGGCGGCGCGGCCCCGGCATGCTCAGCCCTCGTTCTTCAACTGGGGCAGGGCGACGCCCGAACCCGGCGTCAGCAGGCCGACCTGGCTGTAGGTCATGAGCTTGTCGCGGGTGTCGATGATGTCGAGGTTGCGCATGGTCAGCTGACCGATGCGGTCGGCCGGCGAGAAGGGCGCGTCCTCGACCTTTTCCATGGACAGGCGCTCGGGCTTGTAGGTCAGGTTGGCGCTCTTGGTGTCCAGCAGCGAGTAGTCGTTGCCGCGGCGCAGCTCCAGGGCCACCTCGCCGGTCACGGCGCGGGCGACCCAGCGCTGGGCCGATTCGCGAAGCATGATGGCCTGCGGGTCGAACCAGCGGCCCTGGTAGAGGAGGCGGCCCAGCTTCATGCCGTTGATGCGGTACTGCTCGATGGTGTCCTCGTTGTGGATGCCGGTCACCAGACGCTCGTAGGCGATGTGCAGCAGGGCCATGCCCGGGGCCTCGTAGATGCCGCGGCTCTTGGCCTCGATGATGCGGTTCTCGATCTGGTCGCTCATGCCCAGGCCGTGCCGGCCGCCGATGCGGTTGGCTTCCAGCAGCAGGGCGACGGGGTCGGAGAATTCCTGGCCATTGAGGGCCACCGGCATGCCTTCCTCAAAGCGCACGGTGACGGTCTCGGGCTTGATCTGAACGTCCTCGCGCCAGAAGGCGACGCCCATGATGGGGTTGACGATCTTGATGCCGGAATCCAGGTGCTCCAGGTCCTTGGCCTCGTGGGTGGCGCCCAGCAGGTTGGAGTCGGTGGAGTAGGCCTTCTCGGCCGACATCTTGTAGGCGAAGCCCGACTTCTGCATGAAGGCCGACATCTCGGCGCGCCCACCCAGCTCGTCGATGAAGGTCTGGTCCAGCCAGGGCTTGTAGATCTTCAGCGAGGGGTTGGTGAGCAGACCGTAGCGGTAGAAGCGCTCGATGTCATTGCCCTTGAAGGTGGAGCCGTCGCCCCAGATGTTGACCTCGTCTTCCTTCATGGCGGCCACCAGCATGGTGCCGGTCACGGCGCGGCCGATGGGCGTGGTGTTGAAGTAGATCAGGCCGCCAGTGTGGATGTGGAAGGCGCCGCTCTGCAGCGCGGCGATGCCTTCATGGACCAGTTGGGCGCGGCAGTCGATCAGGCGGGCCAGCTCGGCGCCGTAGGCCATGGCCTTGCGCGGGATCTCGTCGTAATCGGGCTCGTCGGGCTGGCCGAGGTTGGCGGTGTAGGCGTAGGGAATCGCACCCTTCTGGCGCATCCAGTGCAGCGCGGCGCTGGTGTCGAGGCCGCCGGAGAACGCGATGCCGACCTTTTGGCCGGCGGGGATCTGCTGAAGAATCGTGGACATGGGAGCTTCTGGATGGGAGGTGCGCGGATGCTGCGCTCCCGGCGCACGGTAGGGAGCCTCTGGACTTGTCTGCAGCGTTTATTCTCTGCGAAATCGAGGGTGAAATCAGTCACCCCGCCGGCCAATTGCTTGACGCTTGGCAGATGCAGCATTCGCGCGCGGGCCAGCCTTTGTCGCCGCCGCGACAAGGTTTGAGGGGCGGCCCCGGCAAGATGAAGAACGCGGGCCGATGCCCGATGGAGCAGGCATGAGCGTGGCGGATGAGGTCTCGACACAGCAGGTCAAGCGCTACTGGCCGCCGCGCCTGCCCCGGCAACTGGTGCTGCCGGAAACCTCCCTGTGGTTCAACCTGGAGGTCGCCGCCCGGCGCTTCCCGGGCAAAGCAGCCACGCTGTACGGCGGTGCCTCGCTGACTTATGCGCAGCTGCATGCGCAGGCCGAAGCGCTGGCAGGCTGGTGGCAGGCGCAGGGACTCCAGCGAGGGGACCGCATCGGACTCTTCATGCAAAACTGCCCGCAGTTCCTGGTGGCCTTCTATGCCGCAATGCGGGCCGACGCTGTGATCGTCCCCATCAATCCGATGAACAGGGCCGAGGAGCTGGCTCACCTGCTGAGCGACTCCGGTGCGCGCGGCCTGGTGTTCGCCGCGGATCTCTCACCGGTCGTCCAACAGGGGCTGGCACACCTGGCGCAGGCGCCGGTACTGCTGGGTTTTCATTATGCCGACGCGCTGCCGGAGGGCGGTCCGCCAGAGGATGATGGGCTCACCCCTGCCTTGTGCGAGTGGCTCATGGCCCGGCCACCCCTGTTTCCGGGCGTGACGCACTGGACGCAAGCCCTGCGCGCCTCGCCGCCCGCGCAGGCCGCCGTGAACGGCCCGGGCGACCTGGCCCTGCTGCCCTACACCTCGGGTACGACGGGCATGCCCAAGGGCTGCATGCACACTCATCGCAGCCTCATGGCCAACTGTTGCGGCGGCGCATTGTGGGGATCGGCCTCGCCCGAGGCCGTCAGCCTGGCCGTGGTGCCCATGTTTCACATCACCGGCCTGCTCTACGGCGTGCTCTCGCCGGTCTACTGCGGCTCGACCCTGGTGCTGCTGCCGCGCTGGGACCGCGAACTCGCCGGCCGGGCGATTTCGCGCCACGGCGTCACGCACTGGACCTGCGTGCCCACCATGATCATCGATCTTTTCGCCAGTCCCAATTGCCGCAGCTTCCAGCTCGGCAGCCTGCGCTACCTCAGCGGCGGCGGCACGGCCATGCCGCAGGCCGTGGCGCAGCGCCTGCTGGATGAATTCGGCCTGCAGTTCGCCGAGGGCTACGGCCTCACCGAGACCGCCGCGCCCACGCATGCCAACCCACCGGAGCGCGCCAAGCTGCAGTGCCTGGGCATCCCCATTTTCGGCGTGGACTCGCGCGTGGTGGACCCGGATACCCTGCAGGAGCTGCCACCCGGCGAGGTGGGCGAGATCGTCAGCACCGGCCCCATGCTCTTCAAGGGCTATTGGAGGCAGCCTGAGGCCACGGCGGCGGCCTTCGTCGAGATCGACGGCCGCCGTTTTTTCCGCACCGGGGACCTCGGCCGCATGGACGAGGAGGGCTACTTCTTTCTCACCGACCGCCTGAAGCGCATGATCAATGCCAGCGGTTTCAAGGTCTGGCCCTCGGAGGTGGAACTGCTGCTGTTCCAGCATCCCGGCGTGCAGGAGGCCTGCGTGATCGCCGCCCGCGACGCCTACCGCGGCGAGTCCGTCAAGGCCGTCGTGGTTCCCCGCGCCGAGGCCCGGGGGACGCTGACGGAGGAGGCCCTCATCGCCTGGGCGCGCGAGCACATGGCGGCCTACAAGGTGCCGCGAAGCGTGGAGTTCGTGGAGGCCCTGCCCAGGTCCGGGGCGGGCAAGGTGATGTGGCGGGTGCTGCAGGCCCGGGAAAACGAAAGCCACTGACGGGCAGCGGCTTCCTGGGGGGGGAGGGGGCGGGGGCGGCCTCAGGCGCGGCGCTCCTGCCGGCGCAGATAGCTGGCCACATAGCTGCAGGCGGGAATCACGCGCAAGCGCTGTTCGCCGGCCCATTGCAGGCCGGCCGCGACGAGCCTTGCCGCGTACCCCCGGCCCTGCAGGACCGCAGGCACGCCGGTGTGGGTGAAGACCACGGCGTCGCCCTGGCGCTGGTAGTCCAGCACGCAGCGCTGGCCGGGCTCGGGTTCGAGCCAGAACTGATGAGCTGCGCAGTCATGCCGGACGTCCATGGCCTTTCGCGAGGGCCCTCAGCGGCCCAGTTGCTGCCAGAGGTAGCTGTACTCGAGGGCCTGCAGGGTGGCGCGCTGCTCGTTGTCGGCGGCTCCGCCGTGACCACCCTCGGTGTTCTCGTAATAGTAGACCTCGTGACCCAGCTCGGTCATGCGGGCGACCATCTTGCGGGCATGGCCGGGATGGACCCGGTCATCGCGCGTGGAGGTCGTGAAGAAGACCTTGGGATAGGCCTTGTCCTTGCTGACGTTGTGATAGGGGCTGTACTGGCGGATGACGTCCCAGTCCTTGGCGTCGTCCGGGTTGCCGTACTCGGCCATCCAGGAGGCGCCGGCCAGCAGCTTGTGGAAGCGGCGCATGTCCAGCAGCGGCACCTGGCAGACCACGGCATTGAAGAGGTCCGGACGCTGCGTGAAGGTGGCGCCCATCAGCAGGCCGCCATTGCTGCCGCCCATGATGCCCAGGTGGCGGGGCGTGGTGATTCTCGCCTGGACCAGGTCCTCGGCCACGGCGATGAAGTCCTCGTAGCTGCGCTGCTTGTTGGCCTTGATGGCCGCCTGGTGCCAGGCCGGACCGAATTCGCCGCCGCCGCGGATATTGGCCAGCACGTAGACGCCGCCACGGCTCAGCCAGGCGCGGCCGCGGCCGCCGGAGTAGCCCGGCTGCAGCGAGACCTCGAAGCCGCCGTAGCCGTACAGCAGGGTGGGGTTGCTGCCGTCCGCCGTGGCGCCCTTGGGCCAGATCACGAAGTAGGGCACGCGGGTGCCGTCCTTGCTGGTGGCGAAGCGCTGCTCGGCGCGCATGCCGGCGGCGTCGAACTGGGCCTGGCGGGACTTCAGCACCTGGCGCTCGTCGCTGCCGGTGCGGGCCAGGAAGAGGGTGTCAGGCGTGAGGAAGTCGGTGTAGTAGAGGAAGTAGCGCTCGGCCAGCTCGTCCTTGGGCAGCTCGCTGTCATACAGCGCGCCGGTGTGCAGGGCGCCGGGGAAGGGCGCCTTGACCTCGCGGTGCTGCGGAGCCTGGGCCTTGCTGAAGTCCCACTCCTCCAGCTTGCTGGCGACCTGGTCGATGACCGAAAGCAGCACGCGGCTGCGGGTCAGGCTGTAGCCCGACAGCGAGCGCGTGGCCGTGGGCTGGAACAGCACCTTGAACTTGCGCTCGCCGCGCCGGTAGGCCTTGAGATCCGTGATCAGCAGGGAGCCGCTCTTGAAGGTGCTGCCGGCGACGGTCCAGTCATTGCGCGGCTTGAGCAGCATCCAGGGACCCCAGAAGCCGGACTCGACGTCGTCCGGGATCTCCAGCTTCACCAGCTTGCCGCCCTGCAGGAGGAAGCTGCTGCTGGTGTAGAAGTCCAGGGCGCGCTGGAAGAGCACGCGCTGGTGGCCCGGCGTGCGGTCCACCCAGACGCTGGCGGCCACGTCCTTGGCCTCGCCTTCAAAGACGGTCTTGGCGGCGCTCAGCGGCGTGTCGCGCTTCCATTGCTTGATGACGCGGGGATAGCCGGAGTCCGTCAGGCTGCCAGGACCGAAGTCGGAGCCCACGAAGAGGGTGTTCTCGTCCAGCCAGGTCAGTTGGCTCTTGGCCTCGGGCAGCTCGAAGCCGCCCTTGATGAACTGCTTGCTGACGGCGTCGAACTCGCGGCTGACCTGGGCGTCCGAGCCCCCGCGCGAGAGGTTCACCATGCAGCGGCGGTAGCTGGGGCCCAGGCACTGCGCGCCATGGAAGACCCAGCTCTCGCCTTCGGCGGCGCCCAGGGCATCGAGGTCCAGCACGGTTTCCCAGGCTGGCTCCGCCTTCTGGTACTCAGCCAGGGTGGTGCGGCGCCACAGGCCGCGCTTGTGCTGCTCGTCCTGCCAGAGGTTGTAGAGGAAGCCGCCCATGCGGCTGACGCCGGGGATGCGGTCGCGCGCATTGAGCACGCCCAGCAAGTCCTGGCGGATGGGCTCGAACTCCGGCCGGGCCTTGAGCACCTTGAAGCTGGCCTCGTTGCGCTCCTTGACCCAGCCGAGCGGCTTCTCTCCCAACACCTCTTCCAGCCATTGGTGGGGGTCGGCGGGTTCGGGAGCGCTGGCCGCCTCGGCGGCGTGCAACGCACCCGGCAGCAGGGCGGCGGCAAGGCTTACGGCGGCGCCCAGGGCGGTCAATTGGCGGCGCTTCAGGCGCAGCAGGTCCAAGGTCTTCATCGTTTCTCCGGTATTGTTGTTCGGGCCGCCCTCCTGGCAGTCGCGCCGGAGTCTAGCCCTCAGGCCGTTGGGTGCTTAAGGGCATGGGGGTGAATCTCCAATTGACGCGAGGGCGTAGAGATGTACACCTGCCCGTCCTGGATGCTGACCTGCAGCTGCATGCTGCGCTCGGCGAAGGCGGCCAGGGCCTGCGTCTCCTCGGCGCTGATCTGCCAGACCGCCAGCTTGGGCGCCCGCGTGAGCTTGCTCTCGATGCCGGCCCACCAGATCGGTGTGCTGGCCGCATAGCAGTACAGCGTGACGCGCTCGGCTCGGCCGTGGGCCTTCATGAGGCGGCGCTCGTCGGGCTGGCCCAGGTCGATCCAGTGCACCACCTCGCCGGTCAGGTCCAACTGCCACAGGTCGGGGTCATCGACCTCGGACAGGCCCCGGGTGAACTCCAGTCGCCCGCGCATGTCGTCTGCCGGCACGTTCAGGGCATAGGCCAGCACGCGAAGCATCATGCGCTCGTCGGTTTCGCTGGGATGCTTGGCGATGGTGAGGTGGTGCTCACCGTAGACATGGCGGTCCATGTCGGCGATGTTGAGCAGGGCCTTGTAGATGGTTGCCTTGAGTGCCATGGGGAAGTCTCGGGAGAGGCCGCGGCGCGGGCGCGTGCCTCATGTTTGGGGGTTTCGCGGGCGAAAGGGGCGGATTATCCCCGGCCAGGCAGGGCGGCGGCTCGTGGCATGATTCCGGCTTTGCGCCAGCCGGCGCGCCATCTGCTGTACTGCAGCATCAGCCCCGTACCGCCATGAACCGATTCCTCCTCTCCGTCTGCCTGGCCGCCCTCCTGCCGGCCCTGGCCTCTGCCCAGACTGTCAACCCGAATGCCAAGGTCGATCCCAAGAACAACAAGGTCAGCCGTCCGGTGGTGGAGAAGCCCAAGCAGAAGCTGATGACGCGCGACGAGCTGCGCGCCTGCCTCAACAAGCAGGCCGGCAATGACGCCGAGGCCAAAGCCGTGCTGGCGGCCGAAGCCGACTACAAGAAAGAGCGCGAGCGCCTGATGGCCGAAAAGGAACAGCTCACCAAGGAAGGCGAGGCCATCGACGCCAATGCCAACGCCATCAAGGCCGAGCAGGCCGAGCTGATCAAGTCCAACGAGGCCCTCAAGGTCAAGCTGCCTGAAATGACCCGCAGCGAACAGAAGGCGGCCATCGAGGACTACAACGTGCGCGCCAAGGGCAACGACGCCAAGATCGAGGCCCACAACAAGCACAAGGACGAATACGTGGCCAAGGCCAAGGCCTTCGATGCGGCCATCGAAGCCTTCAACAAGACCGGCAAGGATCTGGAGACCCGCAGCCTGGACCACCTCGATGCCGTCGATGGCTGGAAGAAGGCCTGCGGCAATAAGGCCTATGACGAGGCCGATGAAATCGCCATCAAGAAGGAACAGGCCGCGGCCGCAGCTGCCGGCAAGTAAGCCTGCCCGGCTTGGGCTGCTCAGCAAGGGCAGCCTGCCACGAATAAGGCGCCGACCCTCGCGGGTGCGGCGCCTTTTTCATGCCCGGCGGAGGTGCTCAGCGCGGACCGTAGAAGCGGTCCAGCCCCGCGAGGAAGACCTTGAAGTCGATGGGCTTGGTCCAGTAATCGACGAAGCCTGCCGCGCTGGCCCGCCGCACGTCCTCCGGCATGGCATTTGCCGACAGCGCCACGCAGGGGATGCCTGCCGTCGAGGGGTCGGCATGCAGGGCCTGCAGCAGCTGGTGGCCGTTGCCATCCGGCAGCTGCATGTCCACCAGGATGAGACGAGGCAGCAGGCGTCCCGCTTGCTGCAGGCCTTCGGCCACGGTCTCGGCGCCGAACAGGGCGATGCCCCCGCGCTTGTTGACCAGTTCCTCGACGATCAGCATGTTGATGGGGTTGTCCTCGACATAGAGCAGGCGGGGCTGCTCGCTCGCTGCAGCGTCGGGAGCGGGGCCGGGGACGGGCATCATTGGGGCGGTCATGGATTAATTTCTTCGCATTGTGGCCCTGGCATGGCACTATCTTGACCCAGGGCAAGACCTGGCCCCCGGGAATCGGGGACACCGTCCAGGGCGGGTCGCCTGGGCCGGCCACGGCAGCATCACAGCAGCGAGGTCTCAGCAATGCATATCGGGATTCTGACAGGTGGCGGGGACTGCCCCGGTCTCAATGCCGTGATCCGTGCGGTCACGCTGGCCCTCATCGAGCGCTGCGGTGCCTCGGTCACCGGCATCGAGCGCGGCTTCCTGGGCCTGCTGGACGGGCGCTGCCGCCCGCTGGATGCACCCACGGTGCGCGGCTTGATCGCCGAGGGCGGCACCATCCTGGGCACGCACAACCGGGCTGATCCCTTCCACTACTTCGGCGCCGGCGGCACCGACTGCTCGGGCCATGCCCTTGATTTCCTGGGGCGGCAGAACATCGACGCG
Source organism: Mitsuaria sp. WAJ17 (assembly GCF_014174515.1). Lineage (GTDB taxonomy): Bacteria > Pseudomonadota > Gammaproteobacteria > Burkholderiales > Burkholderiaceae_C > Roseateles_B. The sequence continues at coordinate 8,260 of NZ_JACJUG010000021.1, read as the reverse complement.
CTCGTGGTCATCGGCGGCGACGGCACCATGACCATCGCCGAGCGCTTCGCACGCTTGGGCGTGCCGGTGGTGGGCGTGCCCAAGACCATTGACAACGACCTCATGCTCAACGAGCGCAGCTTTGGCTTCGACTCCGCCGTCACCGTGGTCAGCGAAGCCCTGGGCCGCCTGCAGACCACGGCACGCAGCCATGGCCGTCTGATGATCGTCGAGACCATGGGCCGCTATGCTGGCTGGATCGCCCTGGAGGGTGGCCTGGCCGGTGGCGCCGATGCCATCCTGATCCCGGAGCAGAGCTACCAGTTGGACCATCTGGCTGCCTTTGCCCGCCAGCGTGCGCATGAGCAGGGTTTCGCCCTGCTGTGTGTGGCCGAGGGGGCCAAGGCTCTGGGGGGCGAATGGGTGATCCAGCGCCAGCTTGACGACAGCCCGGACCCCCTGCGCCTGGGTGGCGTCGGCCAGCGCCTGATGGGTGACCTCGAAGCCCAGCTGGGCAGCGAGGTGGAGATTCGCTGCACCCTGCTGGGCCATCTGCAGCGAGGGGGCTCGCCCACGGCTTTCGATCGGGTGCTGGCCACGCGCTTCGGCGTGGCGGCGGCCGGCCTGGTGATGCGCGGGCAGTTCGGCCGCATGGTGGCCCTGCAGGGCGATCGCTGCGTGGACGTGGGCCTGGGCGAGGTCGCGGGTCAGAACCGCTGCGTGCCCCTGGATCACGAGCGCCTGCATGTGGCGCATGAGCTGGGTGTGTTCCTAGGGTAAACCCGTTTGTCGGCCCTCGCTGCAGTTCATCGCGGCTGATCGGCAACCCGTCCCGCGCGGCTTGGAAGGTCAGCTCCGGCTGGGCACAGTGCGTCCATCGCAGACCAGAACGCACTTGACCCAGGAGGTTCCCATGAAGCCCGTGACCATCCGCTGCTATGACCGCTATGCCCCCATCCGCCGCCTGGCCCTGGGCAGCGGCCTGCTGATGGGACTCACGATCGGCGCTTTGATGGCCCTGCCCAGCCAGGCGGCCCTGCCGGCCAAGGCGGCGGTGCAGGTGCTGCCGCGCGTCGAGGTGAGTGGCAAGCGCGTGCAGGTCGAGCAGTTGCCCACGGTGGTGGTCAGCGGGCGTCGTGCCGACAGCGCCGACGTGCAGCTGGCCCGTTCGGAGCCCGAATCCGCTGTGCTGACGCAATGAGCGCGGGCTGACTATGATGCCGCGTCGGTCAAGCGGACCGGCCGCATCCAGCCCTTCATGACCATGCCTCAGCTTGACCCGAACGGTACGCCCGCAGACTCCCCCGCCGCCCTGCCGCGGATCGCCCTGGTCACCGGTGCCGGCACCGGCATCGGCCGCGCCGCCGCGCTGGGCCTGCTTCGGGCGGGCTGGCGCCTGGTGCTGGTGGGGCGCCGCGAGGAGGCCCTTCGCGACACGCAGGCCGCCGCTCCCGATCCCTCGCTGTGCCTGGTGCGCGCCTGCAATGTGGCTGACGCCTCGGCGGTGAAGGCGCTCTTCGCCGAGGTCGAGCAGCGCTTCGGGCGCCTGGACCTGCTCTTCAACAACGCCGGGCTCAGCGCGCCGGCCCTGCCGGTGGACGAGCTCTCCGTCGAGCAATGGCAGTCCGTGGTGGACGTCAACCTTACCGGCAGCTTCCTCTGCGCCCAGGCCGCCTTTGGCCTGATGAAGCGCCAGCAGCCGCGCGGCGGGCGCATCATCAACAACGGCTCGATCGCGGCCCATGTGCCGCGCCCGAACTCGGCGCCCTACACGGCCACCAAGCACGCCATCACCGGCCTGACCAAGGCCCTGAGCCTGGACGGCCGGGACTTCGACATCGCCGTGGGCCAGATCGATATCGGCAATGCCGCCACTGAGATGGCAAGACCCATGCAGCAGGGCGTGCGTCAGGCCAATGGCAGCATCGCAGTGGAGGCCACCATGGACGTGCAGCTGGTGGCCGACACCCTGGTGCACCTCGCGCAGATGCCGCTGTCCGTCAACGTGCCCTTCATGACCCTCATGGCCAATCGCATGCCTTACATTGGGCGCGGCTGACTGGATCTTGTCCTCGAAAGGAAGTGGTTTGTTCTCTGCCTTGATTTCCCTGGTGCTTCGCCTGGTGCTCGCCGTGGCAACGGTCGTCCTGGTGCTGGGCCTCATGGCCCTGGCCCTGGCCACCCTGCTGGGTGTGGGCCTGTGGAGCCTGATCCGCGGGCGCAAGCCTGTGGTCGATCTCTCGGGCTTTGCGCGCGCACGGACCTTCCGCGCCGGCCAAGGCTTCGGTCCGCGGCCGACCCGCCGCCCGCCGCCCGCTGATGTGGTCGATATCGAGGCCCGCATGGTGGGCGAGGGCGCCGAGCCGCCGGCCGCCGGCCGGCCGGCGCTGCCGCCCCAGGGCCACTGAGGCGCGGCGCTGCAGAGCTCACCAGCGTTTGCTGCTGAGCTCCTCAAAGATCTCGCCATAGATGCGGTAGCGTGAGGCGCTGATCTGTCCGGCCTCCAGCGCCGCCCGCACGCCGCAGCCGGGCTCGTGCAGATGGGTGCAGTTGTAGAAGCGGCAGCTGCCGGCATGCGTTCGCAAGTCCGGCATCAGCTGCGGCAGCTGCGCGGGCTCGATCTGGCGCAGGCCGAATTCCTGGAAGCCCGGGGAGTCGATCAGCGCGGTCTGGCGGGCAGCGTCCATCCAGTACCACTGCGTCGTGGTGGTGGTGTGCCGGCCCGAGTTGAGGGCTTGGGAGATGTCACCCACCTGCGCCTGGGCATCGGGGATCAGCAGGTTGATCAAGGTGCTCTTGCCCGTGCCGCTGGGGCCCAGCACAAAGGTGCGCTTGCCCTGCAGCCATGGGCTGAGCGCCTCGGCTGATGCCTCGGGGGATTCGCGCAGGGCCAGCTCCATCACGGTCAGGCCCATGTCCCGGTAGGGCTGCAGGCGTTCTCGCTGGGCGGCCACGCCAGGCAGGTCGGTCTTGTTGAGGGCCACGCGCGCGCTGATTCCCGCGCTCTCGGCCGCGATGAGGGCGCGCGCCAGCTGCGATTCCGAGAACACCGGCTCCACGGCCACCAGCACCAGCAGCTGGTCCAGGTTGGCGGCGAAGCTTTTGGTCTTCCACTCGTCCTGGCGGAACAGCAGGTTGCGGCGCGGCTCCACGGCCTCGATCACACCCTCGTCGCTGCTGGCCTCGGCCCAGCGGACCTGGTCGCCCACCACGCAGTCGCTCTTCTTGCCACGTGGATGGCAGACGCGGCGGCGGCCTTCGCCGTCTTCGACGATGTAGTGCCGGCCATGGCCGCGCACCACCAGGCCCAGGTCCAGCCCGGCCCCTCGCTTGTCCGGCGCGGCTCCGCCCTTGAATCGCCCACCGCTCACGGCTGTGCCTCGGGCAGGGCGTTGACCTGCGCGGCGCAGATGAAGTCGTTCACGCTGAGCCCCTGCACCGAGTGCGTGCTGTAGCTGACCGTGGCCACGTTGTAGCTGAGCACCATGTCGGGGTGGTGGTCCTGGGCATGGGCGATCTCGGCTACCGCGTTGGCGAAGGCCATGACCTGGTAGTAGTTGTCGAAGACGAAACGACGGGCGATGGCCTTGTGGGTCGCGTCAGGCAGCCAGCCGGGGATCTGGGCCAGCCAGTCGCCGAGTTCAGCCTCGGGCAGGGCAGTGGACTGGGGGGCACATTGGGCGAGCAGCAGGTTCATGCGTGGCGGGGGCTGAGGCGTTCGATGGCGGCCAAGCGTTCGCTGGCCGGGGGGTGTGAATAGTAGAAGCGGGCGTAGACCGGATCCGGGGTCAGGGTGCCGGCATTGTCCTCGTGCAGCTTGAGCAGCGCATTGCCGAGGTCCTGGCCATTGGACTGGGCGCAGGCGTAGGCATCGGCCTGGAATTCGTCGCGGCGCGAGAGCTGGGCCGCCAGCGGCGTGAAGAAGAAGCTGAACACCGGCAGCACCAGCAGAAAGAGCAGCAGGGCCAGGGCGTCGTTGGGGGCGGCCATGTTCGGTTGCACGCCCAGGCCCAGGTAGAAGCCCACCTGCGTGCCCAGCCAGCCCAGCAGCGCGAAGCCCACGAGGCTCAGGCCGAAGAGGCTGATCATGCGCTTGAGCACATGGCGGTGCTTGAAGTGGCCCAGCTCGTGCGCCAGCACTGCCTCCACCTCGCCGGGGTGCAGGCGCTGCAGCAGGGTGTCGAAGAAGACCACCCGTTTGGCCGCGCCGATGCCGGTGAAGTAGGCATTGCCATGCGCCGAGCGCCGGCTGCCGTCCATCACGAAGAGGCCCTTGGCCGCAAAGCCGCAGCGCTTCATCAGGGCCTCGACACGGCCCTTGAGCAGCTCGTCCTGCAGGGGCTCGAACTTGTTGAACATTGGTGCGATCACCGTGGGGTAGAGCACCATGACCAGCAGGTTGAAACCCACCCAGGCGCTCCAGGCCCACAGCCACCACATCGGGCCGGCCGTGCCCATGAGCCACAGGATCAGCGCCGCGATGGGCAGGCCGATCAGCGCGCCCACCAGCAGGCCCTTGGCCATGTCGGCGAAGAACAGGGGCAGGGTCGTACGGTTGAAACCGAAACGCTGCTCCAGCCGGAAGGTGTGGTACAGCGACAGCGGCAGGTCCAGCAGGCCGCCGATGAGGCTGAAGGCCACGAGCAGCGTCAACTGGTAGGCCATGGGGCCGAAGCGCTGCAGGGTGTGGTCCTGCACCCATTCATTGAGGGCATTGAGCCCGCCCATGAGCGTCCAGCCGATCAGCAGCGCGCTGGAGGTGGCCAGGCCCAGCATGCCGAAGGCCGTGTTGGCTGCGGTGTAGTCGGCGGCCTTCTGGTGGGCGGCCAGGGGCACGCTGTCAGCAAAGGCGGGGGGGACGGCGCCGCGGTGCTGGCGCACATGGCGCACCTGGCGGTTGGCCAGCCAGAGCTTGAGCAGCAGACTCAGGGCCAGGGCGGCGGCCAGCAGGGTGCTCATCAGTGGCGCCGGCAGAGGCGGCAGCCAAGCCTGCAGCGGCGAGGTCAGGGAGGCAGTTTGCATGGCGCCAAGTGTAGGCCTGCGACAATGCCTGCTTGCCCTTTTCGGCGCTGCCTCAACTCCCGAATCATCATGAGCGACACCACCGGCGACACCACCGCCCCCCAACTTGCCATCAGCGACCAGAACCTGATCTGGATCGACCTCGAGATGACCGGCCTCTACCCGGACCGCGACCGCATCATCGAGGTCGCCGTGGTGGTCACGGACCCGCACCTGACCGTGCGCGTCGAGGGCCCCGTCTTCGCCATTCATCAGAGCGACGAGACGCTCGACAAGATGGACGCCTGGAACAAGGGCACGCACGGCAAGAGCGGACTGATTGATCGCGTCAAGGCCTCCACCATCTCGGAGGACGAGGCCGCTGCCCAAACCATCGCCTTCCTGAAGCAGTACGTCCCCGCCGGCAAATCGCCCATGTGCGGCAACAGCATCTGCCAGGACCGCCGCTTCCTTGCCAACTACATGCCTACGCTGGAAGACTTCTTCCACTACCGCAACCTGGACGTGTCCACGCTCAAGGAGCTGGCCCGCCGCTGGAAGCCCGGCATCATCGAGGGCTTCAAGAAGGCCCAGGCCCACACCGCCCTGGCCGACATCCACGAGTCCATCGACGAGCTGGCCTACTACCGCACGCACCTGCTGAACATCTGAGTCCAGGCGCTTTGCAGGCCCGAACGCCTTGTCCTCCATGACGGTCCCGCCGCGCCCGGAGCAGATCCAGGCCGCCTTTGACTTCCCACGCCACCCGCTGGCCCGGGAAGACGGGGAGCGGCTGCGCGGGGTCTGGACCACGGCGCCCGCACGCTGGCTGCGGGCCCGCACGGCACAGGAGCTGCCCGGCGTGATCGATGCCGCCGAGCAGGCCGCGCGCGAGGGCGCCTGGGTGCTGGGCGGGCTGCGCTACGAGGCTGCGTCGGCGCTGGAGCCCCGGCTGGCCCACCATGCCGCCGAGGGGGCGTTGGCCGAGTTCGCCGTCTACGAGCAGGCCCCCGAGCCCTGGCCTGCGCTGCGCTGCTTCAGCGGCGCGCTGGACTGGTCTGACAGCCAGCCCGCCGCGGACGAGGCGATGCAGATCGAGCGCATCCGCGAATGGATACGCGCGGGGGACTGCTACCAGGTCAATCTCACCACCCGCCTGCGCCCGCAGGCCACCGCGCCGGACCTGGCCCAGCTCTTCCTGGCCCTGCACGCCGCCCAGCCGGGCGGCTTCGCGCTTTTCCTTCGCGAGGCGGGCGTGGCCAGCGTCTCGCCCGAGCTCTTCTTCGACTGGCGCCCCGTGCCCGAGGCGCCGGACGGCACGCGCAGTTGGCTGCTCGCGGCCCAGCCTATGAAGGGCACGGCGCCGCGCGGCCGCGACGTGGTGGACGACGAGGCGGCCCAGGCTCACCTGCGCACCAGCCCCAAGGAACGGGCCGAGAACCTGATGATCGTGGACCTGCTGCGCAACGACATCAGCCGCGTGGCTCAGGTCGGCAGCGTGCGCGTGCCGCGGCTCTTCGAGCTGATCGCCTTGCCCACGGTGTGGCAGATGGTGTCCAGCGTCAGTGCCGTCACCCGGGCCAGCGTGCGCCTGCTGGACGTCTTCCGGGCCCTGTTCCCCTGCGGCTCGGTCACCGGCGCCCCCAAGATCCGTGCCATGCAGATCATTCGCTCGCTGGAGCCCGAGGCGCGCGGCTGGTACTGCGGTGCCCTGGGCCTGATCCAGCCGGGCGGCGTGGCGACCTTCAACGTGCCCATCCGCACCGTCGAGCAAGGGCCGGCGGGCCTTCAGTGCGGCATCGGCAGCGGCATCACTCTGGACTCCGAGCCCGCTGCCGAGCTGGCCGAATGGCGGGCCAAGACCCGCTTCTTGCTGCGCGCCGAGGCGCCCATCGAGGCCCTGGAGACCCTGCGCCTGGAAGCGGGCGCCTTCACACACCTGGAGCTGCACCTCGCGCGACTGCAGCGCACGGCGCATCACTTCGGCCTGCGCCACCGTGCGGTCGAGGTTCGCCAGGCCCTGGCCGCGCTGGCGCAGCAGCATCCCCAAGGACGCTGGCGTGTGCGGCTGACGCTGCCCCGTGACGGACGCTTGCAACTGGCCCTGCAGCCCTTGGGCGATACTCCAACCCCGGTGCCACTGGAGCTGGCCCACCGCGCCCTGCCCACGCAGGGCGCGCTGGCCGAGTACCTGCAGCACAAGACCACGCGACGCGCCCACTACGAGGCCTTCGCACAAGACAAGACGGCAGCAGCCTTCGATGTGCTGCTGTGGAACGAAGATGAGGAACTGACGGAGTGCAGCTTCGGCAATATCGCACTCCAGATCGAGGGCCGCTGGCTGACGCCGCGCCTGGCCGCCGGGCTGCTGCCCGGCGTGCTGCGCGAAGCCATGCTGGCTCGCGGGCAGCTGCAGGAAGCAAGGCTGCTCAAGTCGGACCTGGCGCGTGCCCAGGGCCTGGCCTTTTTCAACAGCCTGCGGGGTTGGTGCCCCGCCGTGCTGATTTCCGAACCCTGAATCCATCGGGGCGGCCCTAAAGCCTGTCCCGTCCCCATCCCATGGCAACTAGCAAGACCCCGCGGCGCAAGGCCGCCACCGAAACCTCCGCTGAACCGGCGGTGGACAAGAAGAAGCCGGCGGCCAAGACCGTGAAGACCGTGAAGACGGAGAAGGCCACGAAGCCCGTGGCCGTCAAGCGCCCCGCAGCCAAGGCGGCGGCCGCGGCCAAGGCGCCTGCGGTGAAGAAGGCGGCGGCCGGGAAGACGGCGGCCAAAACATCGGCTGCCAAAACCACGGCAAAGGCCGCCGCAAAGCCGACGACCAAGCCCGCACTCAAAGCGACGGCCGACAAGACCCCTGCCGCAGCCGGCAAGACGGCTGCCGTGAAGAAGACCGCTGCGAAGCCTGCGAGGAGGCCGGCGGAGAAGGCGCTGGAGAACGTGCCGGAGAAGGTCGCCGCGAAGACTGTCGCGACGACCGCCACCAAGGCCGCCACCAAGGCCACCAAGAAATCCGTCAAGAAGGCCGAGCCCGCCGTTGACAAGGCCGTGGCCGCCCCCGCCGCCAAGAGCAGCCGCAAGAAGGCGACGGAGGCCGCCGCACCTGTCGAAGCCAGGAGCCCCCGGACGGCGCGCAGCCGCAAGGCCGCCGAAAGCGATGCGCCGGTGCAGCCGGAGTTGCCTGTGGCGTCGGCGGCCGAGGCCGCCAAGCCCGTTCGCAAGACCCGCAAGAGTGGCGCGCCGGCCGTCGCGGCGCCCGTGGCCGCGATGGTGGCCGAGG
>NZ_JACJUG010000020.1 GCF_014174515.1 Mitsuaria sp. WAJ17 | reverse complement strand
CGAGGACCGCCCAGCAGGAAGCCGCCGAGCGCCGCGAGGCCCGCCTGCGCGAGATCGGCCGGCAGCTGGACGAGGAGCGCGCCCTGCGCGACGCCGCGGCCGCCTCCGCCCGGCAGTCCAAAGACCTGCCCTATGCCAGCAGCCAGCGCCGCGGCCGGCTGATGGGCCGCAGCGATCCCAATCCGGACCTCGTGGCCTATGGCGAGACCTGGGCCCGCAAGATCCAGCTCGACGCCGCCAGCTTCGAGCGCCTCAGGGAGCTGCTGCGCCAGCCCCACTACGACGCCCTGGTGACCGTGGCCGTGCGGGCGGACGGCTCCGTGGAGTCGGTGAGCTTCGTGCGCTCCAGCGGCTCGCCAGCGCTGGACGCCGCCATCGAACGCACCGTCCGCGATCTGGCCGTTTACCCGCCCTTCCCGCCAGCGCTGGCCAAGGACTACGACGTGATCGAGATCCGGCGCAGCTGGCACTTCGACACCGCCATCCGCCTGAACTGAGCAGGCCCCACAAGGCACACAGCCCCGGCACCACGAAGGGCGCCGGGGCTGTCAGGGTCCGCGGACCGCGCTCAGTGCCAGATCAACGCAGCTTGTAGTTCAGGCTGACGAAGAAGTTGCGGCCGCGCGGGTCGGTGTAGGTCGGGTCGAAGGTCGACAGGAAGTAGTAGGACTGGTTGGAGAAGGGCGGGGCCGTGTTCAGCAGGTTCTGGATGCCGGCACGCACGCTCAGGCGCTCGTTGAAGCGGTAGCTGCCGCTCAGATCCCACAGCGAGTAGGCCTTGACCTGGCGCGGCTCGGTGCCGGGCAGGTAGCTGTCGTCGGTGTAGGCGGAGAAGTAGCTGTTGGCCAGGGTCATCGAGAGCGGGCCGAAGTCCCAGTCTGCCGAGAGGCGATGGCGCCAGCGCTGGATGACCTGGTCCTGCAGGAAGCGGCCGGCGTTCTCCAGGTAGGGCTCGGCGGCGCCGAACTGGCGCTGGTAGTGCATCACGTAGGTGCCGCTGAAGTTCAGGCCGAAGCGGCCCATGTCCGTGGCCGCCGAGCGCCAGCGGGCCTCGAAGTCCAGTCCTGAGGTCTTGAGGCCGCCCTGGTTCTCCTTCTTCAGGACCAGGGTGGGGTAGTCGTCGGCCGGGTCGCGCTTGATGTAGGAGGCGTAGCGCTCGGCGTTCTCCAGGATGATCTTGCCGGAGAGGTCGCTGATCACGTCGGTCTTGCGGATCTGCCAGTAGTCCACGCTGACCAGGCTGGTGCTGCTGGGCTCGAAGGCGATGCCAAGGGAGAACTGCTTGCTCTTCTCGGGCTTCAGATCGGGGTTGGCCACCTTCTCGGTGGGGTACTGGTCGAAGGCGTCATAGACCGCGTCGTAGAGGAAGGCCGGGCTGGTGCCGTAGGTGGCCGGGCGGTAGAGCTCGCTGAAGGTCGGGGCGCGGAAGCCGGTGCCGGCCGAGCCGCGGATCACGACGGTCTTGCTGGGCTGGTAGCGCAGGCCGAGCTTGGGGTTCACCGAGCTGCCCACCTTCTCGTAGTGGTCGGCGCGCAGGGCCGCCTGCAGCTCCAGCTGCTTGCTCAGCGGGGCGCTCAGCTCGGCATAGGCCGAGGTGATGTTGCGGCCGTAGTTCGTAGCCTCGGGGGCGGGGCTGGTGCCGGTGCTGTCGCGGTCGCCACCGATGTTGTTGCTGATCAGCAGGGCCGAGGGCGTGAAGCGCTGGGTCTCGCGGCGCAGCTCGGCGCCCACGGCCAGGCCCAGGTCGCCGCCTTCCAGCTGCGCGAGGCTGCCGGTGAGCTTGAAGTCCAGGCCCGAGGTCGTGCCCTCGCTGCGACGGGCCACATCGTCCACGCGCAGGGATTCGATCAGGCCGCGGCTCGATTCCGGCGAGGGCCCGAAGGGATTGATCTTGCCGGCGCGCACGGCGTCCAGCAGCTCCTTGAACTTGAAGTAGCCATCGACGTAGCGGTCGGCCACCTTGTTCTGCGCGTGGCTCAGCGCGGCGGTGTAGTCCCAGTCGCCGAAGACGGTGCCGCTGGTGCCCACGACCACGCGGTTGGCGTCGCTGCGCACCTCGTTGGTCCGGTTGCCCAGCTCCTTGGCGCGGAAGCGGATCTCGAAGGTCCGGCCGTTGCTCACCGGCTTGGGCAGGAAGGCATTGACCGCGGACCAGCTCATGCCGCTGAGCGTGGTGGGATTGGGTGAGAGCACGTATTCGGTGTCCGCCCGCGCCAGCAGCAGCTCGCCGAAGACCTGGCGGCCCTCGCTGAGCTTCATCACGCCGCGGGTCAGGAAGGAGAGCTTGTCGGACTTGGGATAGATCTCGGTGTCGGCCATGTAGTCGTAGCCGCAGGCCTCGGCGCCGATCTGGGTCGGGGCGTAGACCGAGGCCGGCGGATTGCAGCCCGGCGCGAACAGGTTCACGGTGCGCTGCGTGTAGGGCTTGCCGTTGAAGTTGTAGCCCGCCGCGTTGATGGCAGCCAGCTGCTCCGCACGCGCAGCCGCATTGCTGGCCAGGCGGATGTTGCCGGGGTAGGGGCGGCTGGAGAGGTAGTAGGGCACCGTCTCGGTCAGCGGGCGTTCCTGGATGAACGCGCGCTGGGTGGAGCGCAGGGCATCGAGGGCCTGCACGTCCAGCGTGGCGAAGACGTTGTAGCCGTCGCGCTGCAGGTCGCCACTGCCGCCGCTGATCGTGAAGGTGCGCTTGCCCGCGCCGCCTTCCTGCGTGCCGGAGGCATACGCGGCCATGTCGATGCCGCTGTAGTCCTGGCGGGTGATGAAGTTGATCACGCCGCCAATGGCATCGGTGCCGTAGATGGCGGAGGCGCCGTCCTTGAGCACCTCCACGCGCTGAATGGCGCCAGCGGGGATGCTGTTGAGATCGACACCGGCCGCATCGCCGGGCGAGGCGAAGTTGGCCAGGCGACGGCCGTTGAGCAGCACCAGGGTGGAGGACACGCCCACGCCGCGCAGATTGGCGCCGTTGAAGCCGCGCTGGCCGCCGGTGTTGTCGGAGATGGAAGCACCGTCGCCCAGATTGGCGGCCGCGGCGCTGATGTTCTTGAGCAGCTCGGCCGCGGTGGTCACGCCGGCCTTGGCGATCTCCTCGCGCTTGATGGTCTGCACCGGCAGGGCCTGCTCGCCCTCCAGCCGCTTGATGCTGGAGCCGGTGATCTCCACGCGTTCCAGCTTGGGAGCGGCCTCCTGGGCCTGGGCCAGCAGGGCGGGGGCGGCCAGCGCCAGGCAGGCGGCGCGGGCCATCAGGGTCAGGGACGGTTTGCTTGCACGGGTCATGGGAACCTCAAGAGAGAGAAGGGGTGAGCGATGCGGGAGGGGATGTGGGTCACTCTAGGGACCGGACTCATGACTTGCCTATGGGGTTTTGGCGCGCCGGTCGCTTGCAGGCAAATGCCTGTCGCTTCCGGACAAGCCGGCGTCTGGCCCTGCCCACGCCGACCTCTGCCTCTTGCGATGAAGCGACATGCTCTTGCGTGGAAGGCGCATGCAGGCCCTGAACGGGGCGCAACCCGCTGGCCCGGCCGTCGGCGTCCTGACAAGATGAAGCCATGCAACGCCTTCGACTTCTCCTGTGCACCGGCACACTCATTTGCGCGACCCTGGCCCAGGCCGGCACTGCCGTGGTGATCGGCGGCGCGCTGCGCAGCGACAACCCCACGGTCTGGCAGCGCGTGGTCCGCGAGGCCGGCGGACCGGGCGCGCGCATCGCCGTCTTCGCCACCGCTGCAGCTCATCCCGAGCGCAGCGCGCAGCAGATCATCGCGGCCCTGCAGCGCGAAGGCGCCGAGGCGAGCTTCATCCCCGTCGCGCCGCGCCTGGCAGGCGAGGACCTGCAGACACGGCTGAATGATCCCGCGCTGATCGAGCAGGTGCGCGCCAGCCAGGGCATCTTCTTCTCGGGTGGCGCACAGGAGCTGATCGTCGATACCCTGCAGCCCGGCGGCCAGCCGAGCGCCATGCTGCGCGCCATCTGGGAGGTCTTCGACCGCGGCGGCGTGGTGGCCGGCACCAGCGCGGGCGCAGCCATCATGAGCCGCATGATGTTCCGCGATGCGCAGGACAACCTGGACATCCTGCGCGGCCAGTGGCGCGAGGGCCGCGAGTACGACCGCGGCCTGGGCTTCGTCGGCCCCGAGCTCTTCATCGACCAGCACTTCCTCAAGCGCGGCCGCATCGGCCGCCTGCTTCCGGCCATGCAGCGTCTCGGTTATCAGTTGGGCCTTGGCATCGAGGAAAACTCCGCCGCCGTGATCAAGGACCGGCAGATCGAGGTCATCGGCGCCCGCGGCGCACTGCTGGTGGACCTGCGCGAGGCGCGACGCGACGCACACCTGCCCGCCTTCAACCTGCGCGGCGCTCGCCTGAGCTACCTGGACAGCGGCGACCGCTACGACCTCGCCACGCACCAGGCGACGCCTGCCCCCCACAAGCTGCGAGAGCCCCGCATCGACCCCACCGCCAGCGACTACAAACCCTACCTGCCCCGCGGCCACTTCTTCGGCGACATCCTGGGCGACGGCGCCATCGTCAGCGCCATGGCCCAGCTGCTGGACAGCCCGGCCGAGGAGGTGCGCGGCCTGGCCTACGAACCCGTGCCCGGCGCACGGGGGCGGGCCTCGCGGCTGGGCTTCGAGTTCCGTCTCTACAAGACGCCCGGCCTGAAGGGCTGGTTCAGCGGCGCCATGGGCGGCGAGGACTACACCGTGCTGGACGCGCGCCTGGACGTCCTGCCGGTGACCGTCGCCCATCCGCTCTACACACCCCTGCCGCCGCTGCCCCACCCCGCCACGGCCCAGCCCTGACCCACTGCCTTCCATTTCGTGGACGCCCCGCACCCCGGGGTGCCGTCCACCCACGCCATGCTGACTCAACACCACCTCCTGCCCGCCGCCCACGCCGGCACCCAGCGCCAGCTGCGCAGCCTGCACTTCGGCCCTGGCCGCTCCGGCCGCAAGGCCTATCTGCAGGCCTCCCTCCATGCCGACGAAGTACCGCCCATGCTGGTGGCTCAGTCCCTGATCCAGCGCCTGCAGCGTCTGGAAGCCGAAGGCGCCATCGAGGGCCGCATCGTGCTCGTGCCCCTGGCCAATCCGGTGGGCCTGTCCCAGGACCTGCAGGGCAGCGCCCTGGGCCGCTTCGATCTCGCCACCGGCCTGAACTTCAACCGGCAGTTCAAGCACCTGGGCACCGCGGTGGCCCGTGCCGTCGCGCCGCGGCTGGGCGACGATCTCCAATCCAACACCCGCGAGGTGCGCCTGGTGCTGGGCGAGCAGCTGGCCGCCTGGCAGGCGCAGACCGAGACCGAGGCCCTCAAGCGCCAGCTGCAGTGGCTGGCCCATGACGCCGACCTGGTGCTGGACCTGCATTGCGACAACCAGGCGGTGATGCACCTCTACGTCGGCAGCGCGCAGGTGGACGCTGCGCGGCCCCTGGCCGGCTATCTGGGCGCGCAGGCCCTGCTGCACACGCCGCTGGCCGGCGACGAACCTTTCGACGAGACCCTGGCCCGCCTGTGGTGGGAGCTGGCCGAGCACTTCGCGGGGCGCCATCCCATCGACCCGCTGGGCTGCGTGGGCCTGACCGTGGAGCTGCGCGGCGAGACCGACGTGAGCCAGGCCCTGGCCGAGCAGGACGCGCAAGGCCTCATCGCCTATCTGCAGCAGCAGGGCCATGTGGCCGGCGAAGCGCCGCCCGCGCCCACCGCCTGCGAGCCCACGCCGCTGGAGGCCGTCGAGCCCGTGACCGCCCCTTGCCCGGGCATCGTCGTCTTCGCCAAGGCGCCGGGTGACTGGGTGCTCAAGGGCGAGCTGGTGGCCGAGATCGTGGACCCCCTCACCGACGAACGCACGCCTCTTCACGCCCGCTCCAGCGGCCGCTGCTTCGCCCGCAGTGCCCGCCGCTACGCCAGCCGCGGCATGCGCCTGGCCAAGATCGCCGGCCACGAGGCCTATCGCAGCGGCAAGCTGCTGTCCCTGTGAATCGCGCCATGAAGCTCAGACTCCCCAACACCTATGTGCTGCTCGTCAGCCTGCTGGCCCTCATCGCGCTGGCGACGTGGATCGTGCCCGGCGGCCGCTTCGAGACGGCCCTGGTCAACGGCAAGACGCTGATCGTCCCCGGCACCTTCCACCTGGTCGAGGCGCGGCCGCAGGGCTTCGCGGCCTTCCTCACCGCGCCGATCAAGGGCTTCGTGGAAGCAGCGCTGATCATCGGCTTCGTGCTGGTGGTCGGCGGCGTCTTCGCCGTGCTGCAGAAGACCGAGGCCATCGATGCCCTGATCAAGTCGGTGGCCCAGGCCCACCAGCGATCGGCCCTGGTGCGGGCCCTCGTGATTCCTGTCTTCGTGACCCTCTTCTCGCTGGGCGGCGCGAGCTTCGGCATGGCCGAGGAGGCCATCCCTTTCGTGCTGATCTTCATCCCCCTGGCCCTGGCCTTGAAGCTGGACACGCTCACCGGGGTGGCCATTCCCTTCGTGGGCTCGCAGATCGGCTTTGCCACGGCCTTCCTCAACCCCTTCAACGTGGGCGTGGCCCAGGGCATTGCGGGGCTGCCGATGTTCTCGGGTCTGGGCTACCGCGCCCTGTGCTGGGCCGTGGCGACGGCCCTCACCATCGGCTTCCTGCAGTGGTGGGCGGTGCGCATCCGCCGCGATCCCACGCTGAGCCCCACCTACGAGGCCGACCAGGCCCGGCGCGCCGAGATGGACCTGACCGCCTTCGAGCAGTTCGCCGGCCTGACGCGGCGCCACAAGACCGTGCTGGCCCTGTTCGCGGGCTCGCTGCTGGTGATGATCGGCGGCGTGGTGCGCCTGGGCTGGTACATCGAGGAGATCGCCGCCCTGTTCCTGGTGATGGCCGTGGGCGTGGGCCTGGTGGCGCGGCTCTCGGCCGATGAGTTCATGGCCGCCTTCCTGCAGGGCGCGCGCGACCTCGTCGGCACGGCCCTCGTCATCGCCCTGGCCAAGGGCACGGTGATCCTGCTGCGAGAGGGCCAGATCATCGACACCCTGCTCAACGCCCTGGCCCCGCTGGTGGCCTCGGAGCAGCCGGTGTTCGCGGCGCACAAGATGTTCCTGATCCAGTCAGTGATCAACTTCTTCATCCACTCCGGCACTGGCCAGGCAGCCCTGACCATGCCCATCATGGCGCCGCTGGCCGACCTGGTGGGTCTGACCCGGCAGACCGCGGTGCTGGCCTTCCAGCTGGGCGAGTTGACCACGCCCATCATCCCGACCTCCGGCATCACCGTGGGCGTGCTGGCCCTGGCGCGCCTGCCCCTGGGCACCTGGGTGCGCTGGATGCTGCCGCTGCAGGGCCTGTACCTGCTGATGGCCCTGCTGCTGCTGAGCTGGCCCGCCCTGCAGGGCTGGACTTGATTACAGTCCGGTCATGCTTCCCACCCCGCGCGCCATCGGATGCCTGCTGCTGCCGGGTTTCCCCCTTCGTGCCCTGGGCGCCTGGGCGGACGGCCTGACAGCGCTGAATGCGCAGCAGGGTCAGGTCTTGTATGCGCTGAGCGCCCTGGCCTTGGACGAGGGCGCGGTGGCGGCCAGCACCGGTGTGTCCATCCAGTGCCGGGCCGCTGGCGCTGCGGACCGCTGGCACACCGTGGTGGTCCTGGCCGGCGAGCCCCAAGCGTCGGATCCCCGGCTGACGGCCCTGCTGCAGCGCTGGGACCAGGAGGGCGTGTTGCTGGGCGGCCTGGGCAGCGGGGCCGCCGCGCTCGCCGCTGCCGGACTGCTGGACGGCCATCGCGCCTGTGCCGACTGGGCCTGGCTGGACCGCCTCTCGGCCCGGCATCCGGGGGTGGCCTGGTCGCAGGGCCTGTGGGACCTCTCCGTGTCGCGCCGCCGCTTCAGCGCCGCCTCCAGTGCCGCGGCGGACCTGGTCGGCGCCTGGGCCCACCAGCTGCATGGCGAGCCAGTGCAGCAGGAATGGCTGCTGGCCATGGACCTGCGCCAGGGACGACCGGCCGAGGACCGGCAGCGGCGCGAGCATCTGGAGGCCCGTGACGTTGCCAATCCCAAGCTGGCCGAGGCCCTGGCACTGATGGAAGCCAACCTCGCCGAGCCCCTGCCCACGGAGGAGGTGGCGCGTCTGGTGGGCGTGTCGCGCCGGCAGCTGGAGCGCCTGTTCAAGCAGCACCTGGATTCCCTGCCCTCGCGCCATTACCTCGCCCTGCGCCTGGACCGCGCCCAGCGCCTGCTGCTGCAGGGCACCCAGTCCATCCTGCAGGTCGGGCTCAGCTGCGGCTTTGCGTCCGGCCCGCATTTCTCCAATGCCTACAAGGCCCATCACGGCCACACACCGCGCGAGGAGCGCAGCCGCCGTTCCGGCTGGCTGGCACCCGCGTCCCTGGGAGACTCCACATGAACGGCCTGATGAATGGCCTGATGAACGGCCCGGACCTGCACAGCCTGCTCCTGCGCCCTGTCGCGGTCACGGACCTGCCCGACATGCTTCGCATGGCCGCGGCCAGCGCCGACGGCATCAGCTCGCTGCCCAATGACGAGGCCAAGCTGCGCGCCCGCATCGAGGCCTCGATGCAGGCCTTCGGCAGCCCCGACGACGCCAGCGGCGAGGAGACCTACCTCTTCGTGCTGGAGGACCGCCGGGCCGGACGCCTCGTGGGCTGCGCCGGCATCGCGGCCAGCGCGGGCTTCTTCGACCGCTTCTACAGCTACCGCAACGAGTTCGTCGTGCATGCCAGCAGCACGCTGGGCGTTTCGCAGCGCATGCACACCCTGCACCTGTGCCACGACCTGACGGGCGCCACGCTGCTGACCTCCTTCTTCCTGGAGCCCAGCCATGAGCGCACGCCCGCCGCGCAGCTGCTGTCCCGGGCACGACTGCTCTTCATCCAGGCCCATGCGGAGCGCTTCTCGGACCGCATCGCAGCCGAGAACCCCGGCGTCACCGACATCCAGGGCCAGAGCCCCTTCTGGGACGCCGTGGGCCGCCAGTTCTTCGGCATGGACTATCCGCAGGCCGAGGCGGTGATCGGCGGGCGCAGCAAGGCGCTGATCGCCGACCTCATGCCGCCCTCGCCCATCCCCGTGGTGCTGCTACCGGCCGCGGCGCAGCTGGCGCTGGGGCAGCTGCATCCGGTGGGCGAGGTGCCCTTCTCGGTGCTGATGGAAGAGGGCTTCGACGCCGACAGCTATATCGACATCTTCGACGGCGGCCCCACGGTGGAGGCACCGCTGGCCTCGCTGCGCAGCATCCGCCACCATCGCGCGCACACGGTGCAGCCCGGCAGCGGCGGTGGGCCGCGACGCTGGCATCTGGTGGTGCGGACCGGCCGCGAGGACTTCGCGGCGGTGCTGGCCGAGATTGGCGAGACCCTGCATGCCGACGAGGTGCCGGCCCTGCAGCCCCGCGCAGGCGAGACCCTGCTGAGCACGCCCCTGTGGCCTGAGGAATCGTGATGACCGAGCTGCTCGTGCAAACCCTGAACACCGGCGTGCAGCTGCGCCTGCCCGACGGGCGCGGCGGCCTGACCCTGGTCCCGCGACGGGGTCAGGACTTGCCCCACTACCACTTCCGCCTGGGCCGCGTCGTGCACGCGGCCCGGGAGCTGGGCCTGTTCCGCGTCCAGCAGACCCTGCTGCTGAGCAATGACCACACGGGCGACAGCGAGCTGACCGACCTGTGGCTGGACGACAGCCTCGATGCCCCAGGGCGAAGCACCGCCGTGGCGGCGCTGGTGCAGGGCGCCCGCCGCTGGATCGCCCAGCACCGCGAGGCCTGCGGCGACTGGCTGATCCTGGAGCTGCCCGGCTGGCGCACGCCTGCCGGCGTCTCGCCCTTCTGGGAGGCCCTGGGCGCGCGCTTCTATCCGCATGACTGGGCCACGGCCCAGGCCCGCTGGGGCAGGGCCTGGTGCAGCCATCTGGCGGCGCTGCTGCCGCGGCAGACGCTGTACCTCTCCTTCCTGGGCGAGGCCGCGCAGCAGGCCTGCGCGCAGACCGATGCCGCCCATGCGGCCCTGCTGCCCACGCTGCACGAGCTGGGTTTCCTGCCGCCGCTGCAGGTGCGCATCGACGACGGAGGCCCCGTGCTGAGCTGCCCGCTGCCGCGCGGCTGATGGAGCGGCAAACTGAGCCACTGAGCAGTCCGGGATTGCCCCCTCAGGACATTCCCGCGGGAGGCACAGCGACGCAAGTCCGCGTCGCAACGTGGCAAGGCGGCGGCTTCCCGCGTGGAGCCCGCGTCCCTATGGTCAAGGCCTGGGTTTGAGGCCCCGCCCGGGGCCACCCTGGACCGTTGGAGATGCCATGAAGAAATGCCTGGGAGCGGTGCTGTGCGCCGCGGGGTTGTGCCTGAGCATGCCGGCACTGGCCGGCAAGCTGTTCCTGTCCGGCGGCGGCTATGACGACGCCAACACTGACCTCTTCGTCACTGGCCTGCGCAAAGCCACCGGCCGCGACAGCGGCTTCACGCCCAACATCAACAGCACCAGCAACTGCGGCACGAACTGGGCCACCACCGCCTGCCCGCGCATCGCCGTCATCACCGCCGCCAAGGACAGCTACACCACCGGCCTGGACGCCTTCCAGAACGACATCCCGGCCACCTCCACCAGCCCCCTCAAGCGCGGCTACTACAACCTCTTCCAGACCCACGGCTTCTCGCCAAAGCACATCACCGCGCATGTGGACAATTACGCCGTCCACGCCAGCAGCAGCACGCCCGAGGGCCAGGCCAATATCGCCCTGATCCAGCAGGCCGACGCCGTGTGGTTCGTGGGCGGCGACCAGGCCAAGATCATCCGCAGCTTCCTGACCGACAGCGGCGCCGACAACGCCCTGGCCGCCGCCCTGCGCGCACGCTGGAACAACGGCAGCGGCAACATCGTCATCGCCGGGGACTCCGCCGGCAACCACGCGCTGAACGTGCGCATGCATGCGGCCGGCGTCAGCTATGGCTACCTCTATTTCGGCGCCAACCTGCAGGACAAGGCCGTCACCGACTGGCAGACCCTGGGTGACACCCGCGACGGCACCGGCGCCCTGCGCTACCTGGAAAACGGCGCCACGATGAAGGGCCTGGGCTTCCTGCCCGCCGGCCTGCTCAGCGACACCCATTTCGACAGCCGCTCCGGCCGCCTGGGCCGCCTGGCCGCGGCCCTGCGCCACATGGGCGTGCAGCAGGGCCTGGGCGTGGACGAGAACACCGGCGCGCTGGTCGACACCGCTGCGCAGACGGCCACCGTCTACGGCGCCAACCGCCTGCTGATCGTGGACACGGCCAATGCCAGCGTGCAGGTCGGCACCTACTACAAGGTCAACGGCCTGCGGGTGAGCCTGCTGACGCCCGGCGACCGCTACAGCTACGCCAGCAAGGCCGTCAGCAGCAGCAAGAGCGCCATCGGCACGCCCTACTACAGCAGCTACTACGACTCGGCCAACATCTTCGCCGCGCTAGAGACCTCCAAGTCCCTGACCCGCCTGGTGGACCAGACCCCCACCAGCAATATCGGCAGCGCGCCCGTGCCCGTCTACAGCAGCGGGCCGCAGTATCCCAGCGGCAGCCCCGTGATCCGGCTGCGCTTCACCCGCGACGCCAGCACCCGCGGCTACTACAGCGGCGGGCGCTACACGGTGGACAAGGCCCGGGTGGACATCTACTGACGCGGCCGCCCGGCCAGGCCCCTCGCCGGCGCGCGCGGGAGGCGGCCTCGCGCCTCGTAGGCCCGCCCCTTCCGGCGCGGCGACAATCGCGCCATGAACACGCCCGAGCCGCCCCAGCACCAGCCCCGCAACCCCTTGCACGGCCTGACGCTGGAAGCCATCATCGTCGCGCTGCAGGAGGAATACGGCTGGGCCGGCCTGGATGAGCGCATCCCGCTGCGCTGCTTCGCCTTCGAGCCCAGCGTCAAGTCCAGCCTGAAGTTCCTGCGCCGCACGCCCTGGGCGCGGGCCAAGGTGGAGAGCCTTTATCTGTTCATGCTGAGGGAGCGGGCGCGGCAAGGGCAGGGCTGAGCCCGCGCGGCTTGGGCTCGGGGCACACCGGCAGCTGAGCGGCTCACTCGATATCGGCCATCCGGGCCTTTAGCAGGGGTGTGGCAATGGCCGTGATGTTGGCTTCGTTGAGCTCGATGGCGCCGTGCCCGTCGAATTCCAGCGCTTTCGCCTTGTTCTCCATCCCAAGGTGGAAGGCGAAGGCGTATCGGGTGTTCAATAGCAGCTGGGCCTGTTGCCGAGTGTTCAGCGGGCGGCCGCTGTTGGATGTCTCGGCCGCCTCCAGCATCGCATTCCACCCCACGATGAAGGCCGAGGCCTCCTGCTGCATCGAGGCCAGCAGGTAAGACTGGATTGGCATGCTCAACGGGGCCGGCTTCGGATGCTCGATGTGATGGAGGAGATGGGCCAGGGCGAAGGTGGTGTTGTTGGGAGGCACGTCGTCCGACTCGACCACATCGAAATACCTGGACTTCCTCAGCTGCGTGAGGAGCTCCAAGGTCAGCACGATCTTTGAGTCTTCGACATAGCCGCCAAAGCGCCCCCCCTTGCCCGATGGCAGCTGGGCCTTGGGCAGGACGACAAAGCCTTTGAAGCGATCCCTGGACAGCAGGTCCTCCATGCGATCCCTGAGCTGTGCAGAAGCCTCGACTGCCGCCGCGACCTGCGCATGGGCCTCAGCGCCCGACTTGTCCTTGAGGTCCTGCAAGGCGGCGGACAACCGGACGGCCTGCCCGGCCGCATGGACGACAGCCGGTGCGCCGGCCAACAGGGCCAACGCCAACAACAGTGAAGCGAAAGGGAATTTCACAGCACGGTACATCATGAAAAAGCCCCGAGAGCCGGAGCGCTCGGGGCTGGCAGACAAGCAGCGCGGGGGCGCCGGGTTCGGACACTCAGAAGGGTTATACGCACGAAAAACTGTGGTTTGTGCCCACAGTGTGAGTGAGTGCGGGTGCGTGTTGCGCAAAAAGGTGTGGATAGTTTCCTGCCATGGGTCTTAACGTACCTCAATTCGCCCGGGTTTCAACATTCTGTGGATAGAAGAGCGCCGGCTCCATCGGCCCAGAGCCGAGAGGCAGGCCTGCTACTCGTCGGCAGCGCTACGCGTCCGCTCCGCCGCCGCCAGCAGTTGAGAGGCTCTGCACTTCAGCGCGGTCGCGATGACTTCGACGCTGTCGATAGCCGCCGCCGTTTTTCCCCTCTCGACCAGGCTAATGAAGTTCTTGTGCAGCCCGGTGGCAATCGCAAGGTCGCTTTGGCTGAGCCTCATGGCCAGTCTGCGCTCGCGAACAACCACGCCCAAAGCTTCGGACAAGTTCATTTGACTCAGGTTTACCCATCGCGGATGCGACGTCTTCTCCTGGAATGTACTGAAACGGCAGAAGGGGCCTGGTCACTGAACGCGGCCGGCTCACCTTTTAGGGCATGTCCTGAAGCCTGTCGCATCGCTGGCTACCAAGCCCAACACCGGTAGGACGGGACAGGAGTGCGATGCTTGATGACACAATATACTGTGTCACTCGCGAACCCTAAACGAGCTAAGGATGCACGATGGATGCGCTACTTTTACGCACGCGCGAACGCGACTGCCGACCAGCGGAATCTCCGCAACGGGGCATGCGTTACTGGTCGTCCGTCGAGGTACCCGGTGATGTCTGGTTCGTTCTTGAGTGCGGCGTGGAGACACTGGGGAGTGAGTTCAACGTTCGCCGCTACATCGCGACTGACTTTTGGGAAGTGCGTGAGCTCTACAAGAAGACGACGTTCGAGTGGGCGTCACTGCATGTGTTTGTCCGCGCACCGAATGACTTTCCGAGTGGACACCTCTTTCAGACAGTAGTCGAGGTGACGCGCGTTGACCAAGGCGACAAGCTGCTGCTACGGATGGCATCAGGGCTCATGCTAATGGCCTCGGGAGGCAAGATGGTCAAGGCACCTGCAATTGCGCTTGGGCGGCGCGTCTTCCCGTAAGCCCATGTTCCATGATGAGTATCCAAGTAGATGGCCTTCCGGCGGCAATCTCAAGAGGCTCAACGTCGAAGCTCCGGTGGGTAGATGCCGGTGAAGTGTTACCCGCGAGCGCTATCGCTTCGAAGTGGCGAGTTGCAACTCGGTCCGTGGGAGACGCAGCCCGACGAGGAGAGCTGTCGTCCATCGTCATCTCTCGCCGCCGCTACTACCCACGAGAGTTTGCCGAGCTGGACCGCGATGTCGTAATAGCTGTATCGCTGGCGCTCAAATCCGTGTCGCCCGAAGTCGCCTTGGTGTTCTGGAAGCGGCCGCACGGTGCATTGGGCGGAGAAGCGCCGTCCACACTCCTGCGCGATGTGACCGTTGCGAACCGGCTGCAACGAGTGGTCGAGCTGGCACAAGCCTGGGCAGCCCAGTCAGTCGTCGCCGCCAAACTCACGGTCGGCGGTCGCCGTACTCCTGCAGGGGAGCGCTGAGATGAGCCCCAATGAGGCGCCGTCCGGTCGAGCTGCAGATGGCAGATGTGCGTCGACCGCACGGCCTTTCCCCCTCACTGTGCAAGAGGGCCGGCCCCGTACTCCTCAGCACAGAAAGCGGGAATTGTTCAGGCCCCGCCGTGTTGCCCTGGGGCCGACTCCTGTTAAGCCGCCATGAGCAATCGCCCTGTCATCCTGTTGGACTTCGACGACGTCATCGTCTTGAACCGTCCCGGCGAGTTCGGCGGGTTCCATGTCCCCGCGACCCAAGTGTTGGTGGAGGCGCTCACCGAGCACGGTGCTCAGGTCGTCATCACGACAAGCTGGCTGAGATTCATGATGCGCGAAGCTTTCCAGAACCTGTTTACGAACACGGGGCTGGAGGTGCTGAGCAAGAACATGCACGACGCCTGGGAGGCGCCGCAGAATCGCGGCGAGACGCGTGCCCAAGCTATAGACCGATGGCTGGCTGCTCACCATCGCGGTGAGCCCTACGTCATCTTAGACGACGAGCTGAGTGGTACCGGTCTGCTCCGTTCCGTGCACGACAGGCGCGGTCGACTTGTCCTCTGCAAAGAGAACGTCGGACTGCATCAAGGGCACATGGCTGCAATCCGTGCAGCATTGTCCCGACCGAGCGACAGGCGTGCTTCACGCCGTGGGACAACCCCACTCTGAGCCCTGCGCGAGCCGGTCAAGAGCGCTCGTACTCCACGAACTTGCCATTGAATCCAATCTTCCGGGTGACGCGCCGTCCGCCTGTGTTGATTACCAATCCAGTCGGAACTTGGGTCGTGCGGCCAGCGTTGTAGTCGCGACTCCTGTAAGGCTCCTCCACCCTGACACCAAGCTTGCGCAATGCCAGCGGAGCAAGAACCTCAAGCGGGTGGGTTGGAATGGGCTTGCCTGAAAGGACACTAACCTTGGCGATGGCGTACACCCCGACGCCGATTCGAACGATGACGCCCTCGGCCAGCAGCGACTTGAGCGCGGCGGAAAGTTGTGTCTCGCTGCCCAGACCCTTCAGTTCGCGCCGGAGCAGCACGGGGCTTTGCGTCCGCTCTAGGTGACGCTTGATACGGGTCTTAAGGCGCATGGCCCATCGTGCCATGCTTCACCAGCCATCGGTGCTCTGGCGATGCTGGGTGCCCAGGGCATTCGGACCACTATCGCTTCAAGGTCGACCGTCTCCAATGCTGCCCCCTAAACATCCGCCGAACGCCTCCGGGTGGCTCACCTGATGAGCCACCGCCGCGCTAGCCTTCAGCGCGGTAACTGGATAAACTAACAGCGTGTGTCGCCGTGACACACGCTGTGCATCCACACCACTATGAATGACGTCGGCTTACGAATTCGTGTTGACGACCAACTGCGCCACGATTTTCTTGACGCATGCAAGGCGCAGGACACCACTGCTGCGCAAGTCCTGCGCAAGTTCATGCGAGCGTACGTTGACGAACATGGCGCAGCAACGCGCCAGGGCCAACTCTTCTCTGCTCAGCGCGGCGAATCCAGCTTTGTTGACCAGCAGTAATCAACACATAGGTCGAGGTAATGAATAAACCAACGGCAATCTCGTTGTTCGCCGGAGGCGGCGGAATGACACTTGGTATCGAACAAGCTGGGTTTGAATCCATCTTTGCGACCGATATCGAACAGTCATCGGCGGCGACTTTTTCTCAGAACTGGCCAAATAAGCAGTTTTTTCACGGTGACATCAGGCGTCTCACGAGAGATAAGCTAGAAGCGTACCTAGAAGGTAAGCGAGTTGACATCGTGGTCGGCGGCCCCCCGTGCCAAGGTTTTTCGACCATTGGTGACCAGAACCCCGCAGACCCACGGAACGGGCTTTTCTGGTGCTTTGTCCGGGTGGTTCAATGGACTCAACCCTCATGCTTCATCATGGAGAATGTCAATTACCTTCGCACTCAATACGGCGGCCGATTTGAGCGAGAAATCGTTGCCGCGTTTGAAGCGCTCGGCTACGACGTCACGGTAAAGACACTTGATGCGGCTGATTTTGGCGTTCCACAGCATCGAAAGCGTGTCTTCTTCTTCGGCACGAAGCTGCACAACACTTTCCAATGGCCCGTCGAAACTCATGGGCCCGGCAGAAAGCCGTATCGAACTGTGGGCGAATGCATCGCAGACTTGACTAGCCATGGGCAAGACCACGTGCCGAACCATTCCTTTCTCCAACATGGAGATAAGGTTGTCGCTCGGTACAAGTTAATTCCAGAAGGGGGCAGAATGCCTCCGCCAGCAGAACTGCCCGAAGAAATTCGGCGCAAGAATTTTGGAAACACCTACAAGCGCTTGCACAGAAAAAAGCCGTCACTAACTCTCGTGCCTGGAAACAACGCGTTTCCGGTGCATCCGACAGCACATCGAAGTCTCTCTCCGAGAGAGGCGGCTAGGCTCCAAACTTTCCCTGACACACATATCTTTTTCGGTAGTCGGGCGGAACAGTGCAAGCTGGTCGGGAATGCGGTCCCAGTTGAACTCGCCCGGCACCTAGGGTTAGCAGCAATTAAGCACATCAAAAGCGCCAATAATCGAGACCTACCAAAAACAAAGATGGTTAGCAAACAGCAAGCACTTCCGCTGAACGAACTTTCGAAACGGCGCGCCGTAAAGCCCAACGGACTTACAGCTGTCAGTTTCTTCACTGGTATTGGTGGGCTGATGCTTGGCTTCCTCAATGCCGGGTTCCGAGTGGTAGCCTCGTACGACATGAAGAACAGTGTGGCACGAAACCTTGAGCAGAATTTTCCAGACGTACCGCACAAGGTTGCCGATGTCGGCGCTCTGAGTAAGAAGGAAATCCTTGCAGACTCCGGGCTGAAAGAAATTGACGTGGTATTTGGAGGGCCGCCTTGCCAAGGATTCTCTATCTTTGGCCGGCGCCGCTTTGTGAATACTCAAAACCACCAGCCGGATGAGGACGCTCGCAATGAGCTTTCCATCAAGTATGTCGAGCTTGCTATCCAGCTAAAGCCGAAAGTGATTTTTCTGGAGAATGTCAAAGGATTTGTGTCCACTCCGAGAGGTCAATCGTCTTATCTCGAAGAGGTCGAGCGCCGGCTGTCGAAGGCAGGCTACGAATTGCGACATGAGGTGCTCAACTGCGCCAGCTATGGGGTAGCGCAGGCGCGTGAGCGCTTCATTCTCGTTGCTTGGAAAAAGGGGCTTTCCTTCAATTGGCCAGAGCCGAAATACTTCGCTTCACCTAAGTCTTGGCAGCGACCGTTTGTAACTGTTGGAGATGTAATCTCTGACCTCATGGACCCTTCGACTCAGAGTGCGGAATTCAGTCACGCTCCGATGAACCACAAGGAACTCGTTGTTGAGAGATACAGGCTGATTCCTGAAGGAGGCCGATTGCCTGAAGCCGAGTTGCCGGAACATCTCAAGAAGGGTTACAGGTCAGACAGCGTAAAGAACTTCAGTCACGTGTACAAACGGCTGTCTATGAATGCACCGGCGACCACCATGGTGCCTGGTCACAATGCATTCCCGGTGCACCCAGTTTTGCATAGAACTCTTACTGTCCGGGAGGCGGCGCGCATCCAGGGCTTTCCGGATTGGATGCGATTTGTCGGTACACGCCAGCAGCAGTGCACCCTTGTAGGGAATGCTGTTCCTCCACATTTGGCAGAGGTGTTTGCCGTCGGGATTGCTAAGACGATTAAGGGCAATTTTTCCGCGCCAGGCTTCAAGCGAGACATCTACGACTTGGCCACTGCAGCATGAGCACACATCACGACATTCTGGCGTTCGCTGTTGCCACTGAGGTCGTGCGGCGCGTTGTGAGGGGTGCGTCACCATGGAATAGCATCCTGTCAACCAGTGCCTATGTGACATCCTCGCGAGCCTGGCCGGTTCCAGACTTTGTGATAGTCGATGATGCAGGAGTCACGGTTGCAGGCGAATTCAAACCCCCACAACAGACAAAGCGTGAGTATCTGACCGGATTGGGGCAGGCAATCGCGTATACGCGTGACTTTGATTACGGTCTGTTGGTCTTGCCAGAGATAGCTGACGACGGATATCCGATTGCAAAGCACGTAGTAAGCGTCTTGGAGGAAAGCGCTTGGACGCATGGTCCGGTGGGTGTCATCTCATACGACCCCAAGACATTCTCGCCAAGCTCGTCTCATGTTGAGGAACGGCATTTTTTCGTCAAACGAACGGCGCGACCTACCACTCCAGCTTCACTCGATGCAAGCTTTTATGCTAAATGGCGTGAAATGAGTCTCGAAGAGATGTTTGTCCTGCTGCGTTATTCCTATGACGAAGCACGAGAGCCCTCATCGACGTCTGGAACATTACGAGACAGGGCGTTTGACCGGCTATGGAGTGACATCCAGGCCGGGAAGCTTCATCACTCTGGCGGCGGGATACGAAACTACAAAGATACCCCGAGCATGAAGACCGGGGTGAGCAAAAACTACAGGAACTTTCTCTTCCACATTGGTTGGACCGAAGCTGACGGTTCGCTCACAAAAGATGGACTCGATGCGCTGCACATAGGCACCTTGTACGGCTCGGCCTCAAGGCCGTTTATGGATGCAGCAGCCCGAAGCCTTTTGTTGGATGGCAAGCACCTAATTCTGTTCAATGCGATTGAGGATTTCCAGTCTTCGCTTGAGCTCATTCCTGAACAGCCCGATTGGCTAAACGCCGTGGAGACGGATTTGGGGGCCAGAGGCCTTCTAGAGCGGAATCCGGCACGCGCCGCCGCCGCAATAGCCGGCTCGGCTCGTCAGTTTTTCAAGGCAGAGAAACAGCTATGGCGCGTTCTTGAGTTGATACGGCCAAAAGGAGCTCGGGTGTATCACAAGGGTCGGGGTCTAATTTTCAACTGGGCCCGAATAACCGACTTGATTCGGTAATCTTACTTACCCAAAGTTTTGAAAGCCATACGTGCAAACTGCTTGGTCAAGTATTGCGTTTATTGGCTCTCAAGGGGTGCTTTCAAGAGGCATCTGATTCCGGAAACTGGCCAGATGTAGGTCAAGCCCAACCTGCCGAAGCGTCGACCGAGGCTGTGCCAGGACTGCATCGCGAGCGGCAGCCTCATCACCCACTAGAAGAACCTGCTTCTGCGCACGCGTGACGGCGGTGTAAAGCAGCGTACGGTCGAGCATCCTGTTCCGCGTCACCGGAACGATGACCCTGGGCCACTGGGAGCCCTGAGCCTTGTGCACAGTCACAGCGAATCCGAGTTCAACGTCGTCCAACATGTCTTCCGTGAGCGGAATGCACCGGCCGTCATCCCACTCGACCGACGCCCGTGGCGGAATCGTGTCGTCATCGCCTACCTCGCCAGCTGTTGGGGGCAGTGACGCTCCAACTTCGACGACTCTTCCAAGAGAGCCGTTCTGTAGCCCAATGGACCACATGTTGCGAGTGCACAGGACAACATCTCCAACTCGGAGGCCAACCCGCTCAAAGCAGTCGAACTCGTCATTCCATGCCTTCACTTCCGGTGCGCCTGACGTGAATCGCTCTTGACAGAGTGCATTGAGTGCCTTGGTTCCGGCCGGCCCGTTCCTAACAGCGCAAAGAGTCTGGCTGCTGCCGGGGTCGAGAGCCATCAGCTCCACGACAGTTTCACCAATCAGCTCATCGGAGCACGGAAGGAATGCCACCGCCTCGGTCTCATCGGCCGTAAGCGTTGGCCAGCGTCCCGCACGTATGGCGGCGGCAGCGGCAGCGATTGCCCCGCCATACCGTTTCACGGTCTTCAACTCGACGGTCGGCACACCAGGCGCGCCCTGAAGAGCGTGGAGCACCAGCCCTGGACCCACGGGCATGAGCTGGTGCGGGTCTCCCACAAGTATCAGCCGCACGTGCGGGGGCAGCACGGAACAGAGTCGACTCATGGAGATGACATCAACCATGCTGGCCTCGTCAATGACCAGCACGGTCTGGCCTTCCATCTGACTCTCCTCGAAGCCTTTGAGAAAGCTCGCGATGGTCTGAGCGGGTCGACCAGTTGCCTCCTGCATGCGCTTGGCAGCACGGCCAGCAAGCGCCACCTGAAACACCCGGACACCGGTCACATCGAAGAGCCGGTAAAGCGCCTTCAGGGCCGTCGTCTTGCCGACCCCAGCGCCACCAGTGATGCACAGAAACTCATGTGTCGCGGCAGCGTGGATGGCCGCCTGCTGCTCGGCGTTGAGGACAACGCCGTCCATGGCATGAACTTCGGAGATGAGCTGGTCGACGGCCTGGCCTGGCAGTAGAGGGGCCGATGAGCGGGCCAAACGCAGCTGTGCAGCGTGCGCAACTTGACGTTCCATCACCACAGCGCCGAGGGGCTGTAGACCATGATGGCTCTTGACGAAGCTACCGTTCTCAAGCCCGGTGGTGACTGCCAGCGCGAGCTGGTCACGCCATCGAACTCCAGGTGGCGGTTTGCCGAGGAGCGGCCCGACCCGCTCCATGAGTTCTGCCGACAGCATCGCTGTGTGTCCGTCAGCGAACGCTCGGTAGCAGGCTTCTTCGACCGCACCGCGCACGCGCCGGGGGTCGTGAAGGCTTACAGAAAATTTCTCGCGGGCCAGCCGGTCGACAGTCTTCCAATCGGCACAGAAGGACAACAGCCGATACGGGTCCTCTTCGATGCTCTCGCGGGCGACGCTGCCAAAGTAGGCCAGCACCTTCCGTCCCAGCCTTGGCTCGAAGCCCTGGGCGTGAAGCCACTGGAGAGTCAGGGATTCACCTTGAGAAGCCCATGCCTGAACGAGCCGCTTCGCAACATCTTGGGTCAGCGTCTTTGCAAGTGCGGCTGTATCTGCGCTGTCGAGCACCTCGTAAAGACGCTCTCCGTGTTCGTCCCAAAGGCGCTGAGCCTTGACAGTTCCGATGCCCTCGAAGGCTGAGTTTTCGGCGAGGTACCTCACGATGTGCTCACCAGATGGCCGTGCCAGCCGTGCCTCATCCGCATCGAGCTGCAGCTCCATCAAGCGGTAACCGTCTGCCGTGACTTCACGTTCGACAACTGGCCCTCGAACGCTCCACCATTGGCCCCGCTCAACGCGTGTAGGGCCAAGCACCGCTCTCGAGGCTCGAATGACCAGATACGTGGACGCGTCAGTCGTGCTACCAGCAGCGTCTACAGGGACGCCGCTGAAGATGACTCCAGCTAAGCCTGTGGGTCGCTGGAAGCGAATGGTCGAGACCCGGACGGTCATCGAGACGCTCACCGGGGTAGCCTCCCTGTCTCCGACAGAATCTCTTGAAGCACGGCAAACCTTGACAGTGCCCCCTTCACTTCTGCCAGCTCAGCACGCAGACTGGCGTTCTCTTGCTCGAGCCGCTTCAGACGCTCGGCATCCCGGGCGCCAGCTTGTCCGCCAGGCTGACGAAGCGGAACCTCGCCACCATCGCCCTCAGTGACTGGCGCCAGGCTGGGCAGCACCCCTCGCTCGCGAAGCGCCTGCTCCAGAGCCCTCAAGCGCTCCTTGATACGCGGGTTTTGGCTCAGGGCCGACTTCGAAAAGCCGCACTCGGCAGCTATGTCACTTCGAGAGAGCACACCACGAACACACATCGAGCGCAGGTCGTCATCCGTCTTCGATGCAACCCAGGTCTCGAATCGATGGAAGTTCTCTTCTGCTAGCTGTTGCCCACTCGCCATCACTTCACCCCTTTCGAGCGGTCACGGTCTGGCTTCGGTAGTGGCTTGTTCAACATATCCATCGTGACCCCCTTGTTCTCCGCGTTGTGTGCCCAGGTCACGAATTGCTCCAGCAGAAGGTTGTTCTCTGCTTCCAGCCGCGCGGCCTTCGCTTTGAACCGCTCGGCTTGCTCTATGGCTGCACGAACGCGCTCGTCGGTAGGTGTCCCCCTCGACACGGGAAGAGTTCCTCGCAAGGCGTCCTTGCGGTGCAGAAAGGCGTTCGCTACCTCGGCATAGCTGCCCAAGGTGAAGCGGGAGTACCGATAGCCCCACACCGCCTCCAGCTTGTCCAGCAAAAGGTCCCACGTCAGCTTGCCTCTCCAGGTATCGAGTGTGTCGAGGACCGTGGTGATGTGAGCCTGAGTCAAGTCAGGCGCGCGACTCTTCTTCATTGCAATGCCCGGCCCTTTCGAGCCTTGATGACCCGGATGGGCTTCACGTCGTCAGCCGTGATGAGGGGTGCGTTGGACACATCCAGCCGAATACGGGCACCTTCCGGCACTTCAGGGTTCTCCAATATGGAAAGCATCAGGTTCACTCGCTCCAAGGTGATGGTCTGGTGCTTGACCCATGCATCAGCGCCGAACTCTTCGTCGCTCAGGGCCGCCTTGGCCTGCATCAGCAGGTACTCGGTCTCGCTCTTGAGCTGCCGCAGGTTGGCCTCCTTATGCGATTCCCCTTTGACGCATTCCTGTTCTTGGCAGTTGATGCAGTCGCGATACATCTGACACGGCTCGCTGGCGAAGTTGTGACGGCACCAGCCGTACTCCGTCGTGTGCGCTGCGGTGAGCCCAAGCCCCTTGAACTCGCCTCGCATCATCAAGTTCCGTCCGGAGGGGGCGACGGGCTCAAGCTCCGCCGTGAAGCCAGCTTTCAGGGCGCGACTAATGGGTGCCTGTACCTCCTCGGAGGACATGTGGTCGTAGTGCCGGTTCTGCCTGAGGTCCTTGCGCCCAGAAAAAATCGCAATCTCAGTGCTGCTCAAGCCTCCCATCTGAGCAAGCGTGTTCAGATAGTGGCGCAGGCTGTGGCTATTGAGCTCAATCGGAGACCCATCGTCCTCGGTATAGCCGAACGCTTCGAAGACGGAAGCTCGACCCTCGCGAGTACCGAATCGGCTGGTGATGGCCTCGTTGTCGACGCAGCTGAACATGCACAGATACGTCCCCCGGTTGGCGTGCATTTCGTTCTTCCGCATAACCGCGATGGCATCCATGCAGCGGAGGTCAGGCGCACCTGGCATGAACGGAAAGGTCACAGGAAGCATGCTGAGAACAGCGCGCTCCACGTCCTCGAACAGAACTCCGACGCGCCGGCCGCCCATCGGCTGCCTAGGCAATTCATAGCCTCTAGCCCAGACGTTGGCCTGATTACCAGCGTCTTCGCTACCCCAAAGAATCAGGGCGAGCTCGCTCAAACTCAATACGCGCTGGTCCCGCAGGTGCGCAGCGCCGTCGTGGAGGAACAACTTGGTTGGGTTGGCGGTGTACCAGGCCGCGAGCTCATGAGCAGGGCCTGACGCCCGAATCAAGTTGTCGACCGCCTCGCGAGCGACGTTTGCCATATCTGACGGCAGCCACTTGGTCGTGTTCTCAAAGTTCTTGGAGCCTGCCCAGCGCAGACCCAACTTCCCTCTGAATTCGCCGTCGCCCTCGACAAGGCAGTTGCGCCGCAATCGCAGAACCTCGTTGATGCGCTCTGGGGCGCACAACATCACGGCGGTCATGCTTGACGTCATGACGTCCGGTGGCTCGACGGCTTGGTTGAAGATGCCAGCTAGGGCGCGCAGTACTGCCGCCGAGGGCAGCTTTTCCTTCCGCGCTTCGAGGGCCTCTCTGGAGATGCGAGACCCTACTTCCTGAGGCTTCTTCATTCCGTGCTTCCATCTCTGGCGCAAAGAGATGAACTGCTTGGAGGCCATGAACTCGCTGATGTACTCCAGTTGACCAGCGATGCGGTAGGCCACCGCCGGCGAAACCTGCCTCTTGGCCAGCGCTACGGCCGTGTCCAGCACTACAGGGTCAACGGCAGTCGGTCGAGACCCTCTTGACTCCTGACGTAGCGCTGCTTCAAGGCATCGCAGCGCGGCAATCCGAGTGCTCTGCGTAGTCACTGGCCGCTTGTCCTGCAAGTAGACGACGGCGGCCTTGGCGAAGCTCAAGAATGGCTCTGGAAAGCTCGGTTCAGGCCTGCTTTCGCCAGCAGCTTCCAGTGTGCTGAAGATGACCCGATTCGTTTTGTTCTGCCCTTTCAAGAAGCCGTCTTCCCAGACGTTCTTGTCGAACTGCAGATGCGCATCCATGACTTCCGAATTGCGGCATAGCTCGATGAACGCCTGAAGATTGAACTGCGGCTCTAGCTCGGCACGGGGTGTGAAATGAAGGACTGGTGCGCTCATGCCGCGCCCTCCTCGTGACCGCGCTGCGACCAGATTTGCGCGCAAAGCGCGATGACCTCCTTAACAGCCCGGATGGGCTCGTCATTCACCGCTGCCATGCGGTCATCCGACGCCCACTTCTGCCGGTCAGCTTCGAGTCGATGCAACACCTTCTCATGCGGCGCATCGAGCCATGGTTCGAATCGGAAGCAGGAGTAGCAAGCTACCGGCTTGTTGAATCCACAGCCAGCACCCTTGCCGGCACAGCTGCCCAGCCCCTCGGTGGCCACCCGGAAGTCATGAATTCGACTGCCCGGGGCGCCCTTGTGGGTGCTGTGGGCTTCGTCCTCCACCACCTGCCCCTTGAAGGCCTGCGCGAGTGGCGCCAGGAACTTGCTCAGCGCCTTGTCGTAACTCTCGACAATCTTCGGAGAGGCGGAAACATAGCAGTCAACGTTCTGGAGGTCCGCGTGTCCCAGCCGTTCCGCAATGACCATCTTGCTGGAACCCTCCTCGGCCAATCGAGTGCCGAACGTGTAGCGGAACCGCTGTGGCACGACAGGCATCGGGGCGTAGTCAAGTCGAGCTGTGGGTGGCGCGATTTCGCGCATGTACTGGACAAAGCCCTGCGACAGGTTCTGAGGGGTGCAGTGCCCAAAGAAAATGTCGGCCTCAGAGCGGACCTGCTTGCGAGGTCCCCGGGGCATGACAAGCTCGGCGGGGAAGAAGGCACAGTCGTCAGCGTTCCCGGAAGCCAACAGCTCATCGCGATATGCCACGATGAGCTGCGACGTCTGAGAGCTGATGTCGAACTCAAGGAAGCTTGCCCGTGCGTGGTCAAGCCCCGTCTTCACTTGGGGAAGCCTCAGGACCGAGGTCTGAGGGTTGAAGTCAGACAGCTTCAGCGATACGTACTGGGAGATGCGCCCGCCACATGCGAGGAGCAGCCGCGCTAGGAGGAGGGTCCACAGCGGCAGCTCTCCTCTGCCATAAGCTGCATTTGCAGCTGAATGGAGGGCGGTGTACTCATCCTCGCTGAACGGGCCCTTTACAGGGTCCCGTGTCCGTACTGCGTCGCCCTTGGTGTTGCCGGGCTTCCTGTGCTCTCTGAGATAGGCCGCGCATTCGGCCGTGACACCAGGTAGCTGGAGTTCGACCCACTTTTGGAGCAGTCCGTTCAGCGTGCCAACGCGCCATTTCTCGTGTTCGCCGAGCCGAGCAGCGTAGTTCGCGACGTCTTGCTCATCAATCGCCGTGGTCGGATACGCGGGTGCGCTTTCCAAAAAGTGGAAGAACGCTTGGAAGAGATTCGTGACGTGCTTCGATGAGTGCCCCTTCAGATAGGGAATCAAAGCCTCCTTCAAGGGCTCCTTGAAGAACTTGGCGTTTCCATCGAGCCGTCGAAAGTCGAGCCTAGCGATGAATGGTCCATCAGCCCACTCCCAGACATCTAGGCTGGGGTCAAGAGACGCGCGTGAACGGGTGAAGACGCGCTCAGGTAGCCTGTGAGCCAAGGCATGGGACTTCAGTTCAGTTGCCTGAGACATCAAGGTCCTCCTGCAGTTTCAGTGCGACTGCACGTCCCTTGCGCCGCGTGTGGCGTCGCGTGTAGTTGCGCGCGGACTGGGAGTTCTCTGTCCAGCCTTGCTGCTCATTGCGAGCGCGTGCTTCTTCGACTTCAGACAAGCCCATCTCGTCAGCCTGCTCGGAGAAACGCTCATTCCACGTATGCCGCATGACATGGCTGGTCAGCGTCACAGGAAGCCCGGGGCATGCCACGCGCAATTGCTGAAACAGCTTGCCGATGCTGCGGGTAGATAGCGGCTTTCCATCCTGAGCAACGAATACCTGCGGGTGCCTGCGGGCTGCCCGGATGCGATGCCGCTCCACGTTGATGTGAACCAGAAGTGCGCGCATGCTGCTTGGCAGCAATTCCAGCTCGCGGTCGTTTGTCTTCGTACCCACCGGGGTCCGACGGGGGTCTTCCGGAGCATCTGCTCGACGCAGGACGCCCAGCTTGGACAACTGCTGCTTGATATCGCCGATTTGCAGCCCAAGCAGTTCGCCGCTGCGCATGCCCGTCGCGAGTAACAGCATGACGATTACCCAGTTCCGACGGCGAACAAAGCCCCGCTCCCAAGGGTTGTCTGGACTCGCTGGATGCACGACTCGAAGCAGTCGGTCCTGGTCCTCCTTTGAGAGGCCTTCCCGAGCGTCCATCTGAGCCCGCTTGGTCACCTTGGGAATCTGTGCCTTGAAGGTTCTGAGGGCCTCTGCACTTTCCAAGTTGAGTTGCTGGCGCTGCTGCCGAGGAAGCTCAGCAGCGTAGTAGCTAGCAAGGAAGCCCAGGTAGTCCGCCATGTAGCGCATCCGGTTGGCGTGATTGGCCTTACCTACGGCCTCCACCTCGTCGGCAGCCTTGCTGCGTCGAATCCGGACACTCTTGAGGTTGACCACCTGCGGTGTCGTTTGCGGCTCGTCCTCCTGAGTTAGCGCCTTCATGGGGTATTGCGATACGTCAGCTAGTCGAGCCAGCTCGGACATCGTCAAGAACTGACCGCTACGCAGGCGTCCGAGGATGTCGACTCGCGGGTTGGCGTCGAGCTCACGGTGGAGCAGCGCGAGACATTGGCAAACGGCGTGAATGGTGTTGGCTGCACGCCCTCGTTTGCGGAACTTTTGTAGGAACAACGTCACCGCATGCACTGGGAGGCCGTCCGGCCCCTTCAGCACCGAGTGATGTTCTCCGTTTTGGAACCTGAAGCGCTTCGCGACGTATCGCGACATTTATCCACCATTTTGCAAGTTCGTAGTTGAGTCTATTCCAACAAAAACACAAAACGGTGTGTTGATAAGGAAAAAGGCCCGCGTCCTCTCGGAGCGCGGGCCTTCAATCAACAGAAAAACAACAAGGTGCCGGTTAGAAGGGAATATCGTCATCCATGTCATCAAAGCCGGTGGCCGGACGCGGCGCGGGCGCCGGGCGCGGGGCCGGGGCGCGGGGAGCTGCGGCACGCGGGGCGCGGGCCTCGCCGCCGAAGTCGTCACCACCGCCTTGGCCGCCACCTTGCGGGGCGCTGCGCTCGCGGCTGTAGCCGCCACCGCCGCCACCGAAGTCGTCACCGCCACCACCGCTGTCACGGCCGCCCAGCAGCTGCATCTGCTCGGCGATGATCTCGGTGGTGTACTGGTCGCGGCCTTCCTTGTCCTGCCACTTGCGGGTCTTCAGGCGACCTTCCACATAGACGGGGCGGCCCTTCTTCAGGTACTCGCCGGCGATCTCAGCCAGGCGGTCGTAGAAGACCACGCGGTGCCATTCGGTCTCTTCCTGGCGCTCGCCACCTTCGCGGCTCTTCCAGTTGCGGGTGGTCGCGAGGCTGATGTTGCAGACCGCGGCGCCGCTGGGGGTGTAGCGAACCTCGGGATCACGGCCCAGGTTGCCAATGAGGATGACTTTGTTGACGGATGCCATGGAAGCGCTCGCGGACAGGAATTCAAACCCCGATTATGCCGTGCGACCCGGCCGGGACCCTTGGCAGGACGTCCCCGGACCGTCCCCCGAAGACGGGAGCAGGCCGGCGCCTGCCGGGCAAGACCGTCCGGGAATCGCACGCCATGCCCGGCTTCCGGCACTTGGTCCCACCCCGGTCCGGCGGCCCGCCGGGCTTGGCTAGGATGACGCCATGTCTTCTCCTCGCCCCAACTCCACGCCCGCCCGGCCCTCATCGCGTCGGCTGTGGCTGGGCTATGCCGGCGTCTGCGGCCTGACCTGGGGCCTGTTCGTGCTGGCGGGCACGGAATTCCAGCGCGGCCCCTGGAAGATATGGGAGGCCCTGCTGCAGTCCACGATGACACTGTGGGCCCCCATGCTGCTGGGCACGGCCGTGCACCCCTGGATGCGCTGGGTCAGCCAGCGCAGCCGCCGCTTCGGGCAGTTGGTGCTGCTGCATGCCGGGGCGGCGCTGCTCTTCAGCGGGATCTGGCTGATGCTGGACTACCAGCTCGCCCAGGCCCTCTTCGGCAGCGAGCATGCTGCCGCCATGCTGGCCCAGTACATCCTGTGGCGCGCCATCTGGGGCCTGATCGCCTACGCGGCCCTGGCCACAGGATTTGGCGCGGTCTACAGCGCGCGGCGCGCCCGCTCGCTGGCCGTCGCGGCGGCGCAGGCCGAGTCCGCACTGGCGCGGGCCGAACTGTCCGTCATCAGCGGCAAGCTGAACCCGCATTTCCTCTTCAACACGCTCAACTCCCTCATCGCGCTGACCCGCAAGGACGCCCGCGCGGCCGAGCAAGCCCTGCTGCGCTTCTCAGGCATGCTGCGCTATGTGCTGGACAGCAAGCGCAGCGCCACCGACCGCGTCGATCTGCAGCAGGAGCTGGACTTCGTGCGCGACTACCTCGCCCTGGAAGCCCTGCGCCTGGGCCCTCGCCTACAGGTGAAGTGGGCCCTGGACGAGGCCGTGCTGCAGGACGAGCTGCCGCCCCTGACCCTGCAGCCCCTGGTGGAGAACTGCATCGTGCACGGCATCGCGCCGCGGGTGCAGGGCGGCACGATCCAGATCAGCGCCCAGCGCGATGCCCTCAACGGCGGCCTCAACCTCTGTGTGCAGGATGATGGCGAGGGTTGCGATCCGGCCCAGTTGGACGCCGAGCGGCCCGGGCGCAGCGGCATCGGCCTGGGCGCCCTGCGGCGGCGCTTTGCCCTGGACTACGACGGCCGCGCGCGCCTGCGCGTCCACACCCAGCCCGGCGCGGGCTTTCGCGTCGACCTCTGGATTCCGCAAGAAGCATGAACTCCCCCCGCATACGCACCCTCATCGCCGAGGACGAGCCCCT
Source organism: Mitsuaria sp. WAJ17 (assembly GCF_014174515.1). Lineage (GTDB taxonomy): Bacteria > Pseudomonadota > Gammaproteobacteria > Burkholderiales > Burkholderiaceae_C > Roseateles_B. Next base: position 69,637 of record NZ_JACJUG010000020.1, on the reverse strand, counting down.
GGCCGCCGAGGCCCTGGCCGAGTGGGTCCAGGCCCTGCCCCAGCTGGAGCTGGTGGCCCAGTGCAGCGACGGACCGGCGGCGCTGGAGGCCATCCAGCGCCTGCAGCCGGGCCTCGTCTTCATGGACATCCAGATGCCCGGCATGACCGGCCTGCAGGTGCTGCGCGCCCTGGGCGAGGCGGGCATGAGCCAGAGCCCCGCGGTGATCTTCACCACCGCCTATGACGAGCACGCCCTGGCCGCCTTCGAGCTGCATGCCGTGGACTACCTGCTCAAGCCCTTCTCACAGGAGCGCTTCGACGAGGCCGTGCAGCACGCGCTGCAGACCGTCGGCCACCTGCAGCAATGGCAGGGCGCGCTGGAGACCGCGGCCCTGCCTGGCGCCGAACTGGAGCCGCTGACCCGCATTCTGGTGCGGGACCAGGGCAAGATCTTCCCGCTGCAGGTCGAGGCCATCGAGTACCTGCGCTCCGACACCAAGTACACCGCCGTGGCCAGCCGCGGCCGCCAGTTCCTGGTGCGCCTGCCCATCACCGCCTTCGAGCAGCGCCTGGACCCGCTGCGCTTCCTGAAGCTGCAGCGCAGCTGCATCGTCAACCTCGACTTCGTCGAGTCCATGAGTCCGGACGAGAACTCCCAGTTGGTGGTCCAGATGCGCGATGGCACGCGCTTCACGGCCAGCCGCGAGGTCTCCAAGCGTTTGCGTGAGCAGTCGATATGAACGCCTCCACTCCTTCCCCCTCCCTGCCTTCGCGGCTGGCCCGCGGCCTGGCCGTGGCCCTGACCTCGGCCCTGGCCCTGCTGCCCTTCGCGGCCCGGGCCCAGGAGCCCGAAGGCCGGGTCTACGCCCCCGGTCCCTTTGACCGCCTGGAGATCGCCGGCTCCGCCCAGCTGCGCCTGGTTCAGGGGCCGCGGGACCAGGTCTTCATTGCGGGCGATGCCGAACTGCAGAAGGACATCAGTGTCGAGCTCCAGCATGACAAGCTGCTGATCCGCCCCTCGGGCAGCTGGAAGTTCTGGAACAGCCAGCGCCTGCAGGTGGACGTGAGCATGCGCCAGCTGCGCCAGCTGGTCATCTCGGGGGCCGCGGACCTGCGTGCGGCCGAGCCGGTGCGCGTGCAACGCCTGGCCATCCACATCTCCGGGGCCGGCCAGGTGCGCTTCGACGACCTGGTGGCCGAGCAGCTGAGCTTCGGCATCTCCGGCTCGGGCGAGGGCCTGCTCAAGGGTCAGGTGCAGGACCTGAACCTGCAGATCACCGGCAAGGGCAAGCTGCTGGCCGAGCAGCTGCGCGCGGACCAGGCCACCGTGGCCATCAGCGGCATCGGTCAGGCCAATCTGTGGGTGACGGACGAGCTCCGCGTGAGCGTGTCCGGCATCGGCACGGTCGAGTACTGGGGCGCGCCCGAGGTGAAGCGCCGCACCAGCGGTCTGGCGCGCGTCAATGCGCTGGGGGAGAAGCCGCCGCGCTAAGCGTGGGGCGGGCGAGGATCAAGGCTCGCCGTCCCAGTAGTCCAGGCCCGCGTCACGGCGCTGCAGAAAGGCGGGGCCCTTGTTGGAGAAGACGCCGATCTTGTCGGAGTCCGGATACTCGCAGACCTCGGGCCGCTCCTGCGTGCTGATGGACAGGTAGCTCAGGTCCGCCTGCGAGGTGTTGATCAAGTGGTGCGGGTAGTCGGGCCCGCAGGGGATGAAGATCACGTCACCCGCCTTCACCGGCAATCGCTCGCCCGCCACGCGCAGGGTGCCCTCGCCGGAGAGGATGATGAACATCTCTTCCTGCGTGTGGTGGAAGTGGTAGGGGCAGCTCTGCTTGCCGGGCGGGACGGTGTCGATGCCGCAGCCCAGCTTGCGCGCCAGGGTGCCGTCGGACACGCCGGCCACTCGGCTTTCATAGAGCGGTGCGCGCTGGAACAGCTCGCGCGGCACCTCCTGGTGGTTGCGGATCAGCTTGCGGCGCAGCTCGGCGGCGCGGTCGGTGGAAGATTCAGGGGCGGCGTCGCTCATGGCTCAACTCCAGGCTGGCATCCGGCCCATCTTACGCAGACCGGCAGCCTGTCCAGGACCGGGACAAGGCCATGGAAGGCCCGTATTTCCAGCGCATCGCGGCGGCTCCTCCGGCTTGCGGAAAGGCCCCCGGGGCGAAGCGCGTACCATTGCGCGCTTGCCATGCCCGCTCCCGCCCCGTCCTCCCTTCCCTTGACCCTCCTGCAGGAGGTCTTCGGCTACAGCGCCTTCCGTGGCGAGCAGGCCGCCATCGTCGAGCATGTCTGCGCGGGCGGTGACGCCCTGGTGCTCATGCCCACGGGCGGCGGCAAGAGCCTGTGCTACCAGGTGCCCGCCATCGCGCGGCACCGCCTGGGGCAGGGCGTGGCCATTGTGGTGAGCCCGCTGATCGCGCTGATGCACGACCAGGTCGGCGCCCTCGAAGAAGCCGGCGTGCACGCCGCCTTCCTCAATTCCAGCCTCAGCAGCGAAGAGGCCCAGCAGGTCGAGCGCGAGCTGATGAGCGGCCGACTGACCCTGCTCTACGCCGCGCCCGAGCGCATCACCACGCCGCGCTTCCTGGCCCAGCTCACCCATCTGCACGAGAAGGGCCTGCTGAGCCTCTTCGCCATCGACGAGGCGCACTGCGTGAGCCAGTGGGGCCACGACTTCCGCAGCGAGTACCTGGCGCTGTCGATCCTGCACGAGCGCTTCCCCGAGGTGCCGCGCATCGCGCTGACCGCCACCGCGGACGACGTCACCCGGGCCGACATCATCGAGCGCCTGGCCCTGCAGGACGCGCGGATCTTCGTCTCCAGCTTCGACCGGCCCAACATCCGCTACGCCATCGTCGAGAAGGAAAAGCCGCGCGAGCAGCTGCTGCGCTTCATCCAGGATGAGCACGAGGACGAAGCCGGCATCGTCTACTGCCAGAGCCGCAAGAAGGTCGAGGAGACCGCCACCTGGCTGGAGAGCGAGGGCATCCGCGCCCTGCCCTACCACGCCGGGCTGGACGCCGAACTGCGCATGCGCCACCAGGACCGCTTCCTGCGCGAGGAAGGCCTGGTGATGGTGGCCACCATCGCCTTCGGCATGGGCATCGACAAGCCCGACGTCCGCTTCGTGGCCCACCTGGACCTGCCCAAGAACATCGAGGCCTACTACCAGGAGACCGGCCGTGCCGGCCGTGACGGCCTGCCCGCCGAGGCTTGGATGGCCTATGGCCTGGCCGATGTGGTGAACCAGCGCCGCATGATCGACGAAAGCCCGGCCGGCGAGGAATTCAAGAAGATCCAGCGCGGCAAGCTCGACGCCCTGCTGGCCCTGGCCGAGGCCACCGACTGCCGCCGCGTGCGCCTGCTAGCCTATTTCGACGAGACCTACCACGGCGCCGACGGCCGCCCCCTGCAACACTGCGGCCACTGCGACAACTGCCTCAACCCGCCCGCCACCTGGGACGGCACCGAGGCGGCGCGCAAACTGCTGTCCTGCATCTACCGCTTCCACCAGAACGGCGGCCAGCGGTTTGGCGCGGGGCATCTGATCGATGTGCTGCGCGGCAAGATGAGCGACAAGGTCGCCCAGTACGGCCACCAGCACCTGAGCACCTGGGCCATCGGCGCGGACCTGAGCGAGGCGCAATGGCGTGGCGTGCTGCGCCAGCTGGTCGCCCTGGGCCATGTGTTCGCCGAGGGTGAGTACAGCACCCTGGCCCTGGCCGAGAGCGCGCGCAGCGTGCTGCGCGGTGAGGTGAGCATCCGCCTGCGGGTGGCGACCCAGGCACCGAAGCGGGGCAAGGTCAGCCGCAGCGGCGCAAGGGCCGGCCACGTCGGCAAGGGCGCCCCCATCGACCTGGACGCTGCCGCCCTGGCCCGCTTCGAGCAGCTCAAGGCCTGGCGCGCCGAGGTGGCCCGCGAGCATGGCCTGCCCGCCTACGTGATCTTCCAGAACGTGACCCTGGCCGAGATGGCCCGGCAGCTGCCGCAGTCCCTCGCCGAGCTCGGCCAGATCAGCGGCGTGGGCGCTAAGAAGCTGGAGGCTTACGGGCGCGAGATCCTCAGGGTGCTGGACGTTTCCTGATCCTGCACCCAGACCTTGATGGCCCGGCCGCAGTCAGCCCCGAAGAGATAGCCCTGGTAGGCCATGACGGCGCACAGGACGATTCGAACGACGGTGTTGGTGGACATGGTGGGCTCCTTTCTTCGGTCCGGTGGGATGCCTTGCATCCATGGACTGAAGAATGCCGGGCCGCGCCGGTGTCGTCGCAGGGCGTGCGGCGAATGGCGGACTGAGCGGATGAACGGCTGGCCGAAGACCGGGCGGGCGGCGTGACAGGCAAGAACTGGCACCACCCCAAACCGCTCGAGCCTGCGGGCGGTCGGCAGGCGCCGGGGCACGTCGGGCGACCCGCGCGTCGGAGCACCATCAAAGCACCATCAAAGCACCAGAAGGGCCCAGAAAAGCAAAAGCCCGGCCTAAGCCGGGCTGTCGAGGGATGGCAATCAGCGCAAGGCTGATGCGTTCATGACACGCTGGAGTCAGCGCGGCGGCCGTTGATCACGACCTGGGGCAGTTGCTGGACCTGGGCGACCTGTTCGGCGCGCTTGCCCTGGATGAACACGGGCTCAAGCTTGACGATCTGGCTGCGGAACTCGGCCGCACGATCGACCTGCACACGCACGCCGGTGAAGAGGGCTGCGGTGGCGGCGACGCCGATGACGAAAGCGATGTAGCTGGTAGAGCGGGTGGTCATGGTGGAACTCCTTGCGTTGATTGATCCGGTGACTGAAGTTTCGTCAATAGGGGACCACCCCGAAAGCTCCGAGCGATGAAGGCGCGTCCGACGCGCTTGAACTGCATCCTGCTGCGATGAACGAACGGCAGGGGCTGCGGGCGGCTGGCAAGATGCAGCCTGCTCCCCGGTACACCCCATGACCACAGACACCTCCTCCAGCCCCGCCCTGCAACTGCAAGCCTTGCTCGACGCCACCTGGGCCCGCGACATGGCCGCCGACCCGCTGCTGGCCACCTATGTGGGCGAGACGGCCTACAACGCCGCCTGGCCCGATCTCAGCCGCGCCGCACGCGTCGCCCGCCAGGCCGCCGATCGCCGTGCCCTGGCCCAGCTGCAGGCCATCCCCCGCGCCGGGCTGCCCGAGCAGGAGGCCCTGACCCACGAGCTCTTCGAGCTGGAGCTGCAGGGCCGCATCAAGCTGCAGGACTTCTTCCACGAGGCCTATGCCATCACCGTCCGCGAGGGCCCGCAAAGCCTCAACGAGCTGGCCGAGCTGATGCCCCTGGACAGCCCCGCCGACCTGCGGGTATGGCTGCAGCGCCTGCGGGGCCTGCCGGCCTACCTGGCGCAGTACGAGGAGCTGCTGGCCGAGGCCGTGAGCCGTGGCCACACGCAGCCGCGCTTCCTGATGGAGCGGGTGCTGCCCCCGCTGGACGCCCAACTGGTGGACGACGCCGCCAGCAGCCCCTTCTTCAGTGCTTTCCGCACCCTGCCGGACAGTTGGCCGGAGGCGCCAGCGCTGCGCGAGCAGGCCCAGGCGCTGATCCGCGAGCAGCTCGTGCCGGCCTACCGGCGCTTCCGCGCCTTTTTCGTCGATCACTATCTGAGCGCCTGCCGCGAGAGTCACGGCATTTGGGACAGCCCCCAGGGCGAGGCCTATTACGCCAACCGCATCGCGCACCACACCAGCACCGCACTGAGCGCCGAGGACATCCACCAGATCGGCCTGGCCGAGGTGGCGCGCATCCAGGGCGAGATGCAGGCCGTGATGCAGTCCCTGGACTTCGAGGGCAGCCTGCAGGATTTCTTCGAGTGGCTGCGCACGGACCCGCGCTTCTACGCGCCGGACGCCGACTCCCTCTTCGCCGCCTACGTGCTGGCCTGCAAGCGCATCGACCCCGAGCTGCCCAAGCTCTTCGGCACGCTGCCGCGCACCCCCTATGGCGTGCGGCCCATTCCGGACACCAGCGCGCCCAACACCACGGCGGCCTATTACTCCGGGCCTTCGGAGGACGGACGCCGCGCCGGCTACTACTACGTCAACCTCTACCGCCCGGAGATGCGCCCGCTGTACGAGGTGGAAGTGCTGACCGCGCACGAGGCCGTGCCCGGCCACCACCTGCAGATCGCGCTGGCCCAGGAGCAGGGCACGCTGCCGAAGTTCCGGCGCTTCGCGGCCTACAACGGCTATCTGGAGGGCTGGGCGCTCTATGCCGAGCGCCTGGGCTACGAGCTGGGCCTCTACCGCGACCCCTTCTCCCACTTCGGCCAACTGACCTATGACATGTGGCGGGCCGTACGCCTGGTGGTGGACACCGGCATCCATGCGATGCGCTGGACGCGCGAGGAGGCGATCGCCTACTTCCGTGCCCATGCGGCCAAGACCGAGGTCGATATCGTCAACGAAATCGACCGCTACATCGGCTGGCCGGCCCAGGCCCTGTCCTACAAGATCGGCCAGCTGCACCTGCTGGCCCTGCGCAGCCGCGCCGAGCAGGCCCTGGGCGAGCGCTTTGATCCGCGGGCCTTCCACGATGCCGTGCTGGCGGGCGGGGCGGTGCCGCTGGAGGTGCTGGAGCGGCGGGTCAGCGGGTGGATCGCGTCCGTCACGGCATCCCGCGTTGCCTGAGACCTGCGTCCCTTGCGCTGGCGCAAGGGCGTGCGAATGCCGCAAGCAGATACAAAGAGGTACCAACGAATACCGACAGAAAAGCCTGTATCCTCCCCAACCCAAAAAACTGTAGAGGAGGATCGCATGATCATCATTCACCGTCGTATCGGCGTCCTGGCCGCCGCGGCCGCCCTGGCCCTGCTGAGCGCCTGCACCACGCCGGCCCCCGTGTACACCGCATCGGTCGAGAACGCTGAAAGCCTGAAGAAGCTGGCGGCCACATCCGTCGGCGAGTTCCAGCTGGCCATGAGCGGTAGCGGCGCCACCTCGATCAGCCTGCGCGCCGACAACATGGTGTCGCCCGTGGGCGGCAACTACGCGGCCTACCTGGCCGAAGCCCTGCGGGCCGAGCTGTCCCTGGCCGGCAAGCTGGATCCCAAGTCGCCCTTTGAGATCACCGGCTCCCTGCTGAAGAACGACATCGCCGCCGGCGGCTTCTCGACCAACTCCGGCGAGATCGAAGCGCGCTTCGTGCTCAAGCGTGACGGTCAGGAACGCTACAGCGCCGTGAAGCGCGCGCAGGCCCAGTGGGAGTCGTCCTTTGTCGGCGCCGTCGCCATCCCCAAGGCCCGCAACCAGTACCCGCTGCTGGTCCAGCAAGTCCTGAAGGAGCTGCTGACTGACCCGGAATTCGTCAAGGCCCTGCGCTGATCTCCACCCCAGACCCTGCATCTACCCATGAAACGTCTTGCTCTGTATCTCGTCTCGCTGTTCCTCGTGGTGATGGCCACCGGCTGCGCCCACCCCATCAGCCTCACGCCCAATGTGTCGGCCGCCCTGGAGCAGGTCAAGGTCGAGAAGATCCCGAAGAAGGTCGGCTACTACATCAGCCCGGAAGACCGCACCCGCGAAGTCATCACTCCCGGCGGTGGTGGCGACAAGGTGAGCTACCTGCCCTACCGCGACCTGGAGACCGGCCTGTACGTGGTGCTGGGACAGTCCTTCTCTGAGGCCAGCCGCATCGAGACGCTGGGCAGCCCCAAGGCCGCCGAGCAGCAGTTCATCATCAAGCCCACGATCACGACGACCTCGTACTCCGACAGCCTGGTCACCTGGCCGCCCACCGTCTTCACCGTCCAGCTCACGCTGGCCGTCGAGGACAGCGCGGGCAAGCCGGTCACCCAGATCTCCGCACAGGGCGAAGGCCGTGCGGAGTTCAGCGAGTTCAAGGGCGATTTCTCCCTGGCGGCCCGCCGCGCGACCGAGAACATGCTGGTGAAGCTCAAGGCAGCGATCGCTGCAGCGGCCGACAAGCTGCGCTGAGCACCGCTGTATCAGCCCACATGACAAGGCCCGCCGTCCGGCGGGCCTTTTTCATGGTGGATGCCTAGCGGCGCCTTACTGCCCGCGCAGCTCCCGGGCGACATGCGGTGCACCGTAGACCTTTTCCAGGGCCTGCAGGATGGCGCGCACGTCCACCGAGGTGGCGCGGTTCTGGCGCTCGTCGTAGAGGAAGCGGCCGCCCAGGCTGTCGAGGTTGCCGTCGAAGATCAGGCCCACGAGCTCGCCGTCCTTGTTGACGATGGGCGAGCCGGAGTTGCCGCCGATGATGTCGTTGGTTGAGACGAAGTTCATGGGCACGCTCATGTCCAGCTTGTCACGGGCGGCGGCCACCTTGGGCGCGACCTTGAAGGGCGGCACGTTGTCGAAGGCGTCGGCGCGGGCGAAGAGGCCGCCGAAGACGGTCTTGTAGGGCAGGCGGTAGCCCTCGCTCTCATAGCCCGCCAGGCGGCCGTAGCTGAAGCGCAGGGTGCCGGTGGCGTCGGGCGGCACGCTCTTGCCCATCAGCTCGAAGCGGGCGCGGCCCAACTGCTCGGCGGCGCGCTTGAGGGGTTCGTCCACCTCGCGCTCCATGCGGCGGGACAGCTCGCGCTGCAGCGGGTACAGGCTGCGGGCCAGCACGATGGCCGGGTCGGTCGAGGCCTCGATGGCCGCCGCGCCGCCTTCCAGCAGGCGCACGCGCTCGGCGCGCTCGTCCAGGCGGCTGCCCTGGATCAGGGCGTGGGCCGCCGCGGCCGGCGCCTGCGAGCCCAGGGCGGCCTTCACGAAGGGATGGTCCTTGCCCAAGGCCTGCAGGGCGCGCTCCAGCTGCAGGGCGTAGCGCGCCTGCTCCAGGTCCTTGTAGGTGGGCACATCGGCGCGCACGCGGCGCTCGGCCGCGGCCAGGCCGTTGGCCGAGTAGCCCCGCATACGCTCTCCCTCGGGCAGGGCACGCTCCCGTGCGATCTCGACCAGGGTCAGGGCCGTGCCCAGCAGGCTGTTGAAGCCGCTGTTGGCAAAGGCCGCCTCGCGTGCCAGCTCGACCTGACGGCGGGTGGCGGACTCGATCTGGGCCCAGGGGTCGTCTTTGCGGCTCAGCTTGGCATAGCCGGCTCGGAACTGCGCCTCCTCCTGGCGCTTGCGCTCGAAGTTGGCGGCGTCCTGCAGGGACTTGAGCTGGCCCGTGTTGGCCTTCAGCGTGTTTGCGATGCCGGCCACCAGGGCGTGGGCACGGCGGGCACTCTCGGGGGACTGCGCGCCGTAGGCGGCCAGCATCTTCAGCTGCGCCTTGGCGCCATCCAGGGCCAGGGGCAGCAGCACGTCCCGCTTGGCCTGCAGCTGGGCCACGGTGTTGAGGCGGTCGGTGTTGCCCGGGTGGCCGATGACGAAGACCGGATCGCCTTCCTTGGGCGCCTGGTTGGCAAGCTTCAGGTAGTGCTCGGGTTGCACCGGCTTGCCGTTCTCGTAGACGCGCAGCAGGCTGAAGTCCAGGGCGAAGCGGGGAAAGTTGAAGTTGTCCGGGTCGCCGCCGAAGTCGGAGGCATGACCCTCGGGCGCCACCACGAGGCGCACGTCCTGCCATTCCTTGTAGCGGTAGAGGTGGTAGATCGCGCCGCTGTAGAGCGTCACCACGTCGCACTTCATGCCGGTGCTGGCCTTGCAGTCTCCCTCCAGGGTGGCGATGGCGGCCTTGCGGGCGGCGGCGGCCTCGGCATCGCTCATGCCAGGCTTGGCGGCGCCGGTGACGACGGCGGTGACGTCCTCCCAGGACATCAGCACGCGGGCGTCCGCCCCCGGGCACTGCAGCTCCTGCTCGCGCGTGGCGGCCACGAAGCCGTTGGCGATCAGGTCGCGCTCGGCGCTGGACAGGCGGGCGATGCAGCCGCGTGCCACGTGGTGGTTGGTCAGCAGCAAGCCGTCCTTGGAGACGAAGCTGGCCGAGGCCCCGAAGCGCACGGCCGACTTGCGCACATGCTCCAGCCAGGCCGGGCTCAGGGTGATCCCATAGCGCTGCTGGATCAGCGGCAGCGGGGCGTTGTCGAAGGTCCACATGCCCTCGTCGGCCTGCGCCGGGCCGGCCAGGCTGAACAGGCCGGCCAGGCCCAGGGCGGCGGCCAGCGAGGAGCTGAGGAAGGAGGGGCAGGTCTTGCGCATGGTCAGTCTCGGTCAGCAGCAAAGCTGCCGAGTGTGCGCCGCCAGCCCCACCGCCCGCCAGGCTCAGGCGACGAGCGACGGTTTGGGCACCATCAAGCCCTGGCCCTCACTGGCCCGTCGGCGGCTGCTCGGGCGGGACGTTGTTGCGGTTGGCGCCGTTCCAGGTGCCATACAGAGGATGGGGCATGTGCACTGGCGTGATGTCCAGGTACAGGCCCAGCACGGTGTAGTCCTCGGGGCCCAGCTCGTCGGTGCTCCAGCCCAGGCTGCCCTTGCCCTTGTAGAGGCGAAAGAGAAAGCCCAGCTCGGCCAGCGGGTCGCCCGTCTTGGGAATCACGTCGAAGGCCAGGCCGCGCACCTCGGGCTTGTTGCTGTCGATCAGATAGGCCATGGCGTTGGCGATGGTCTGGTCGCCCAGCATGTCGAGGTGGAAGAGGTCCTCGGTGTAGTAGGGCTTGTAGTCCGGCGCGTAGGGGTCCAGCTTCTGGCCGCGCAGCTTGACGGCGGTGGGTGTGGTGATGCGCGTGCGGGTGTTGAAGCGGTCGCCATGGTCCAGGTAGGTCAGACGGGCATTGGTGACGTTGAAGGCGCCCAGGGTGGGATCGGTCTTGACCTCACTGAGGTCCACGATCATGGCGCCGCGGCCGCCGATGATTTCGATCTCGTCGCCGCGGATCACGGCAGCGCTGTTCTCCTCCACGCCCAGGCCCAGCTTGTAGCCCTTGGCCATCATCAGCGGGATCATGCGACCAAAGCGGCCGCGCTTGAGAAAGTGCTGGTCCACGAAGAGGTCCGGGCCCACGAAGCCCAGGCCGCGATCGACTTGCTTGCCCTCGGTCCACTTGCCTTTCATGATGTTGATGACGCTGGGCGCGTCACGGAACATCACCGAGCTCATGATGGCAGCGCCGGCCGAGGTGCCGGCCACCACGCCGCCCTTGCGGTAGACCTCCCAGATCGCCTCCAGCATGGGCGTCACATTGCCGCCAGGCATCAGTACATCGACGATGCGCTCCTGCGAGCCGCCCGTGAAGAACACACCCTTGGAGGCCTTGACCTTGGCGATCAGGGCCGGGTCGCGCACCACCTTGTTGAGGTCCACCCAGCTGAACTTGGGCGCCACCGGCAGAGCCTCGGCCACCGCACCGCGGCGCTGCAGCAACTCCACCGCCTGCTTGGCGCTGGACTCGGGATCTTCCGAGGCCGTGCCGAAGACCACGAAGCGCGCCCCCTTGCCTCCGGCCAGTTGCACGATGCGGCCCCAGACCTCCTCGTTGTCCGACTTCAGCGCACCGCCGATGGGAATGGCGTAGCCCTTGATGGCCAGCTCGCTGCCGGCCTGCGGCGCGCTGGCCGACGGCGCCGGCGCGGCCGGCTTGGGCGGATTGGCGCGGCCCAGGCCAGGAATGATGGTCCAGATGCCGCTGGCAGGCGGCGGCGTGCTGCTGGAGGGCGCGGCGGTGGTGGACTTCTTGTCGCTGCCGGCGGCCTGCACGGCCGGCGCGGATGCCAGCACCAGCAGGGCCAGGAGCGCCGGCAGGGCAGGCAGGGAGGTCTTCTTCAGGACGGTCATGGCAGAGGCGTGTCGGGACGTCGGAACAAACAGCAGGATGTCAGTATGCGGGCCGGCCGCAGGCGATCCGTTCGCAAGTCGCACAGCCTTTACCTCAGACGGGGGACAGGCGTTGTGCGCGATGCACAAATGTCGCCGGACAGGATTCACGGGCCTGTCACCGCAGTGCCATCATGCCTCAGCCCGTCAGCAGCCGCACAGGCAAGACCTGACCCTCGCGCCCCGCGAAGGCGCCCTTCGTTACCAGGGAGTTCCATGAGCATGATCCGCACGCCCCGCCCCTCGCTCCGATCTGCGCCCCGGTTTGCGCCGCGCACCACCGCACGGGCGGTGCTGCTGTGCCTGGCCAGCGCACCGGCCTGGGCCCAGCAGCCGCCCGTCGACGCCCAGCTGCAGAAGGTGGAGATCACCGGCTCGGCCATCAAGCGCCTGGAGTCCGAGACCGCCCTGCCCGTGCAGGTGCTGACCCGCCAGGACATCGTCAAGCAGGGCCTCACCACCGCCGCCGAGATCGTGGCGCGGCTCAGCGCCAGCACCAACAACCTGACTGACGGCGGCAGCGTGGCCTACGGCGGCTTCCGTGACCAGATGGGCATGAACGGCGCCAACCTGCGCGGCATCGGCGTGTCCTCGACCCTGGTGCTGCTCAACGGCCGGCGCATGGCCAATTTCGCCTCGCCGGGCGATGCGGCTGGCGTGGACCTCAACAACATCCCGGCCGCCGCCATCCAGCGCGTGGAGATCCTGCTGGACGGTGCCTCGGCGCTCTACGGCAGCGACGCCATCGGCGGCGTGATCAACTTCATCACCCGCAAGGACTACCAGGGCATCGAGCTCAACGCCAGCGCCGGCAACAGCAGCGAGGGCGGCGGTGGCAAGCGCACGGCCTCCATCGCGGGCGGCTTCGGAGACCTGACACGCGACGGCTTCAACGTCTTCGCGGTGCTGGACCTGCAGAAGACCTCTCCGCTCAACGCCAGCCAGCGCAAGTTCATCGACGAGCTCGAGATCCCCAAGAACCTGCCGGACCTGCTCTCCAGCGCGAGCTTCCCGGGCAACCTGATCCTGAGCCGCAGCCAGCGCGACATCCTCATCGACGACGGCTTCTCCACCAACGGCAAGACCGTCATCAGCACGCGGACCATCAACCCGGCGGCAGCCACGGGCTGCAATGCGCCGGCCTCGCTGTATCTGCCGGCCGGCATCGGCGGCGTGGATGGCTGCACCTACGACTACATGCGGGACATCGAGCTCTATCCGAAGTCCAGCAAGACCAACCTCTTCACGCGCGGCGTCGCGGACCTGGGCCAGGGCCACCAGTTCTTCGCCGAGGCGGCTCTGAGCCGCTCGCGCACGCTGTACTCGGGCACGCCCAACCGCGTCAACGCTGACATGGACGTCTCCAAGGTCGCCGCCCTGTCCAAGACCAGCCTGGCCACGCTGGACGCCGCCGACGAGGACCGCATCATCACGGTGCGCACCCGCCTGATCGAGGCCGGCCTGCGCACCAGCGAGCTGGTCTCCACCGGCCAGCGCGTCGTCGCCGGCATGAACGGCACGCTGCGGGGCTGGGACTACGAGTTCGCGCTCAACCACAGCCGCAACAAGGTGTCCGACCGCGACTACCAGGGCTACCTGAACGAGCAGATGATCCTGGACGGATTTGCTGCCGGCACGCTGAATCCCTTCGGGCCGTCCGGCGCCGAAGGCCTGGCGCTCTACGAGAAGGCCCAGATTCGCGGTGAAGTCCGCAACGCCACCGGCACGATGAGCAGCCTCGACTTCAAGGCCTCCAGCGCCCTCGCCAAGCTTGAAGGAGGAGACCTGGCCCTGGCCGTCGGCGGCGAGCTGCGCCGCGAACGCCAGAACTACCACCAGTCGGAGGCCCTGGCGAAGGACCTGATCCTTGGCGAGACCTCGCAGGGGCCCGATGCCGACTTCGGCCAGTCACGCCGCGTGGCAGGCCTCTACGCCGAACTGAGTGCGCCGGTCACGAAGGCGCTGGAACTGCAGGCGGCCGTGCGCTACGAGCACTACCAGCGCACCGGCAGCGCCGTAAGTCCCAAGCTGGGCCTGAAGTACACGGCGGACAAGTCCCTGCTGCTGCGGGCCTCGGTGGGCTCGGGCTTCCGCGCCCCCAGCCTGACCGACCTGTACCGTCCCGTGACCGAAGGCAGCTCCGCCACGGTGGTGGATCCGGTGTGCCTGGCCGCCGACCCCGACGCCACCGCCACCGACTGCGCGGACCTCTGGGTCACGCGCAACTACAGCAACCCGAACCTGAAGCCCGAGAAGTCCAGCCAGTTCAGCTTCGGCGCCGTCTTCGAGCCCCGCCAGGGCGTGAACCTGAGCATCGACTACTGGAACATCAAGAAGCGCGACCTGATCAGCACCCTGGGCGTGGACGTGATCCTCGCCGACCTCGCCAAGTACGGCAGCCTGGTCCACCGCGACGAGGACAACGTCATCGACCACATCGACCTGGTCAAGGAGAACCGCGGCGGGCAGAAGATCGCCGGCCTGGACTTCGCGGCCTCGATGAGCGGCCTCAAGAGCAGCCTGGGCACCTTCGGCCTGCGTTTCAACGGCACGCTGACGCTCAGCTCCAAGCAGCAGACCGGCAACGGCGACCCCTACGTCAGCAACCTCGGCCACTTCATCAACGATGGCGTGGTGCAGCGCTGGCGCCACACGGTGAGCGCCGACTGGGAGCAGGGCGACTGGAGCGCCACGCTGTCCAACAGCTACCTTTCAAGCTACACCGACCACTCGATCCTGAGCAAGCCCGACCGCACGGTGAAGGCCTACTCGCTGTGGGATCTGACTGGCGCGTGGAACGCCACCTCGAACCTGACCTTGCGCGCCGGGATCAAGAACCTGCTCAACACCGCGCCGCCCTACTCCCAGCAAGCCTGGTTCTTCCTCTCTGGCTATGACCCGAGCTATACCGACCCGCGCGGCCGCTTCGTCTACGCCAGCCTGCAATATCGTTTCAAATGAGCCGCTTCAAGTGAGGCGGGCGTTCAGCGGTAGCGACGGCAGCCTGCGCTCCAGGCTGCCGTCGCTGACGATCTCGGCAAGGGCCTGGTTGAGGGCGTCCAGCCCGATGCTGCCGCGCGGCGACGGCGCGCACCGGGTCTGGCCGCTGCTGACGGGCAGCGGCGCATGCAGGGGCACGGTCAAGCTGCCGATGCGCTGCGGATACTGCAGGAAACGCTGCGACACGGCAGCGTGGTCCCCGCGGCCCAGGGCCGGCCTGCGCAGGCTGGCTGCGGCATTGGGGGCCTCCTCGCGCCAGTTCGCCTCGCCCAGTTGGGCTTCCAGCTCGGGGTAGGCGTAGCCGCGCACGGCGCCCACATGATGGGAGGCCCGCTCGCGCAGCGAGGCCGGCGCCTCGCGATCCCGCCGGGTGATGACCCCATCGGCCTCGGGCAGCCAGGCGGGCAAAGAGTCGCACAGCCGGTCGGCCTCTCCCGAGGCCAGGGCCTGCGCCACGCGGCGGCGCAGCCGGCGTGGTCGTGGAAATGACAAGCCCAGCACTGAACAGCGTCAGCTGGAGAGGGCTCGCTCGGGGCATGGCGGGATCATGCCCGGCTCATGCCCCGACGGCCAGCCAGGCACCGGCGCTCAGGCTCGCATCACTGGGCAGATGGCCGGAAATCGCGCTGAAGGTTCGCGGCGCGGCGACGATCCTGGCGGCGACCGCCCATCTCCTGCAGCGCCTCGTCGGCCTGGCGGCGCTGGGCCTCGGAGGGACGGGCTGCGGCCGCGGGGTCCAGGGTGGCCAGCCAGCTCTTGCCGGCGGGCAGGGCCTGTGGCGTGGCCAGCTTGTCGAGCTCGTCGGGAGCGATCCAGGGCATGACCTGCGACATCACCAGGGCCACACGCGGCTTGATCTTCGCCTCGCCCACGCGGCCGCGCTGGCCCCAGCTCAGCAGGATGTTCGAGCTGGTGCTGGCGGCCGTCATTGGCGGGGTGATGGCTACGTCGCGCAGGATGCCGAAGCGCAGCTGCATCATGGCCTCCTCGGCCAGCATGGCGGCGTCCTCGCGGCCCACGCTGGCGCCATCGGGCAGGGAGTAGTTGTATTCGTCCGTGGCGCGGTCGGGCTCGAAGAAGCCAGTGATGTCCTGGGGCGTGTAGGCACGCTGGGCGGCGGTCGAGGCCTTGCCGAAGAACTGCACCTTGCCCAGGCCCACCATCTCGGCGGAACGCAGCGGCAGCTTGGCGGCCAGGTCATCCGAGGCGGTCACGCCGGCGTCAACCTGGAACACGCGCAGGGCCGGGTTCAGCACGCTGTGCAGGCGCGGCGGCGTGAAGTCGCCCGCATGGGTCAGCTCGTGGTACAGCAGGCTGCCCAGGCGTGCATGCAGGTCGGGCAGCTCGCGGGTCTTGCGCTCGGCAACGGGATAGCTGCCGCCGGCATAGCCCTTGTCCTTCACGTAGCGCCACAGCATGGTGTAGCCCAGGTCGCCGCCGAAATCGGCGCGGGGGTCGGGCGTCTCGCTGACGGTATCGCGCTGCTGGGGGGTCAGCCACAGGTAGCTGGCGTCCAGGTAGATGGCGCCGGTGGCACTCCAGTAGAAGGCCGGGCGCACGCGGGCGCCGATGACCACGGCGGTGGTCGCCTTCAGCAGGTTGCGGAAGTCGCCGTGGGTGTCCTGCTCGCGCAGGTAGCGCTCGAAAACCTGGGCCATCCAGTCATGGCTGACCAGCACGCGGGCCATGACCTGCTCCACCGTGGGCGTGGCACCACCGGTCTCGGTGCCCAGCATGGGCAGGCGGCTCATGGGGCAGAGGTTGCCGCGGTCCAGCTGTGGGCTGTAGATGCAGGCAGCCAGGGCCTCCGCACGGGGGCCATTCTGCAGATAGGGGTAGACGCGCGAGCTGGGATTGCTGGCGTCAAAGAGGGGCTGCGCGGTGCCGCCGGGCTGGGGCAGCAGCAGCATCTGGAAGGACTGGCTCAGCGACTGGCCGCTGGCGAGCTTCACATCGACGCGGAACTTCATCGCCACGTCCTTGCTCACCGCGGGACCCTTGAACAGCAGGCGGGCCGTGTCCTGGCCCTGCAGGCCCTGGGCGCTGGGGCCATCGGTCTGGGTCCAGCTGTAGGTCGCGCCGGCGGCCTCGGCGGCGCTCAAGGAGGGCAGCCAGGCGCGCAGCGAGGCGCCATCACCGCTCCACAGGGAGGGATCGCCGCGCACAACCAGGGCCGGACCCGTGGACGCCGGCACCGAGAGCTGCAGGGGCAGCGACTTGCGCTGCCCCTGGGCATCCAGGTAGCTGAAGCTGAAGCCGTAGTCACCCGCTGCCGGCTCCACGCTGATCGCCGCCGAACGGGCGGACATCAGGGGCAGGGTCGCGCCCTGGGTCTGCGTCCACTGCGGGTCGCCCAGCGTGAAGCCGCAGGCCTGGGCCTGCGCTTCCACGTTGCGGCCGGCCTGCGGCGCGCCGGAGGCCACCAGCGTCACCGTGCCCGGGCTGCAGGCCGGGGCGGGATCCAACCCGCTGCCACCGCCACCGCATGCCGCCAGGAGGGCGGACGCCGTCCCTGCCACAAGGCCCGGACGCAATGATGCGGCCAGGCGCTTCAATCCTTCATTCATTCGATTCCCTCGCTCCAAGAGAGGAGCGGCGCGCTCAGGGCGGCCGCCGTTCATGGCTGGCTCCAGGCCCGCTGTCACCGCCCCGCAGGCTTGCAACGGGCGGCGCAGTCCTCGTCCGGGTCACTGGAGGACGCCGCGATTGTGGAGTATTTTCAGGGGACAAGGCCCCCGGGAATTCAGCCGTTGACGATGCGGGCGTGGAAGCCCGCGAGATCATCCTCCCGCAGGCCCAGGTAGATAGGCTCGCCATGGCGGCGGTGGATGTTGATCTTGGCGTTGTAGACCCGGTGCAGCAGGCCGTGCTTGTCCTGGATCTCGTACTCGTTGATGCCATAGCTGCCGCCGAAGGCCGTGTCGCGCTGGCCGGTGAGGTAGCAGGCGATCTCGTCGATCTCCGAGCCGCCCAGGGCCAGGCCGTTCAGGGCCTGCAGGGGCGCGCGGGTGCAATCGACGAAGTCCTTGCTGTCCACCATGACCATCTCGCCGTCGGCATCGCGCATGGCGGTGTAGAACTTGCCAACCAGGATCTGCCCCGGCAGCGCACGCTCGATCATGCGGGCCAGCTCGATGGTCACCTGGCCCACCAAATAGCTGAAGGAGGTCGGGTTCAGACCTTCGCTCTGATAGAACTCGTAGTGCGAGCCCACGTGGAAGCAGGCGCGCAGCCGCGGCACCGTGCCCTTGCGCGTGGCGCGCTCGCGGGCCAGGGCGTTGTCGGCCAGGATGAACTGCAGCAGCTGGTAGAGCTCCACATTGGCCGCCATGCCGCGCATGCGGTTCCAGATGTAGAAACCGTCCCCGGTGGTAGTACGCGCGAAGTTGATGTTGATCTCGCGGTCCAGCAGCTTGGCGTAAGCCGCATTGACCGAGCAGGACAGGCTGCTGAGCTGCACCACCTGCTCCAGCGGCGTCAGCAAGGAGAAGCCCACGGCGTCCAGCAGGATCACGGCGCGGTCCTCGACCAGGCGGATGCCGTAGCGCTCCACGATGGCGGCCACCAGGCGCAGACCCAGGCCGTCGCTGGGTGAGAAGGGCAGGGCCACGTGCAGAGGCTGCAGCTCCAACTCGCGGGCGGTGGCCTGGAAGGCCTCGACGCTCAGGTGCTCCTGCTGGGCCAGCAGGGTCTCCAGCATGGTGGCGCGGCGCATGCGCTCGGCACCCCCGGGTGCGCGCTCGGTGAACTCGGTGAGCAGGGCATGCGGCGCCAGCAGCACCTCCAGGCCCTGCTCGGTGGGGGTCCAGGCATAGATCAGGTTCTCACCCAGGCTCCAGAGCTGGTAGAGCTTCTGGTCCAGCAGCACGATGTTGCGACGTGCCACCTCCTCGTCCAGCCCCGCCGGCAGCGGATAAGCCATGAAGCCATCCAGCCACGATTTGCGCTGACGGGTTTCTTCACTCAAGCTTGTCTCCAGGCGAACTGCGCAATGCAACGAATTGTCAGCGATGCTGCATCAAGTGGAGAGCCGCGAATCGGGGGATTAACACGGATGTCTGAAGCTGCTGACAAGCGCTGGCAGCTGAGGCGAGGCCAGGATGGCGCACTCGGCCTATCATGGCGGGTTTCCCCTTGCCGCGACGCGCATGTCCACTGAGCCCACCCCCCGTGCCCTGACCCCGATGGAGAGCCCCATGATCCGGGTCCGCGGCGCGCGCACCCACAACCTCAAGAACATCGACGTCGACCTGCCGCGCAACCAGCTGGTGGTGATCACCGGCCTGTCTGGCTCCGGCAAATCCAGCCTCGCCTTCGACACGCTCTATGCCGAAGGCCAGCGTCGCTACGTGGAAAGCCTCTCAGCCTACGCCCGCCAGTTCCTGCAGCTGATGGACAAGCCTGAGGTCGATGTGATCGAGGGCCTCTCCCCGGCCATCTCCATCGAGCAGAAGGCCACCAGCCACAACCCGCGCTCCACCGTGGGCACGGTCACCGAGATCCACGACTACCTGCGCCTGCTCTATGCGCGCGCGGGCACGCCCTTCTGCCCGGACCACGGTCTGCCCCTGGAGGCTCAGAGCGTGGGGCAGATGGTCGATGCCGTGCTGGCCCTGCCCGAAGGCAGCAAGCTGATGCTGCTGGCCCCCGTGGTGCGAGACCGCAAGGGCGAGTTCCTGGAGCTGTTCCAGGACCTGCAGGCCCAGGGCTACGTGCGCTTCCGCGTCAATGGCGTGACGGCGGAGGTGCCGGACCTGCCAGCACTGAAGAAGGCCGAGAAGCACGACATCGACGTGGTCATCGACCGCGTGCGCCTCAAGGCTGACAGCGCCGAGAGCCTACGCCAGCGCCTGGCCGAGAGCTTCGAGGCCGCACTGCGCCTGGCCGAGGGTCGGGCCCTGGTGCTGGACATGGACAGCGGCACGGAACAGATCTTCTCCAGCAAGTTCGCCTGCCCCATCTGCAGCTACTCCCTGCCCGAGCTGGAACCGCGGCTCTTCTCCTTCAACTCACCCGTGGGCGCCTGCCCCAGCTGCGAAGGCCTGGGCCAGGTGACGGTGATGGACCCCGAGCGCGTCGTCGCCTTCCCCACGCTGAGCCTGGCCAGCGGCGCGGTGAAGGGTTGGGACCGTCGCAATGGCTACACCTACTCGCTGCTGGAGTCGGTGGCGCGCCACTACCAGTTCGACCTGGAGCTGCCCTTCGAAGAGCTGCCCGATCAGGCCCGTCAGGTGCTGCTGCACGGCTCTGGCGCCGAGGAGATCAGCTTCGTCTACGAGGCCGAAGGAGCCAACGGCAGGAAGCGTTCCGTCAAGCGCTCGCACCCCTTCGAGGGCATCGTGCCCAATCTGCAGCGCCGCTACCGAGAGACCGATTCCAGCGCCGTGCGCGAGGACCTCGCCCGCTACATGGCACCCAAGGCCTGCCCCGACTGCGAGGGCTCGCGCCTGCGCCGCGAGGCCCGTCACGTGCTGCTTCAGCCGGCCGACGCCTCAGCGAAGGGCCGGCCCATCTTCGAGGTCGAGCACGCCACGTTGCGGGAATGCCTGGACTACTTCGAGGGCTTGAAGCTCAAGGGCGCCAAGGCCGAGATCGGCGACAAGGTCGTTCGGGAGATCGCTGCGCGGCTGCGCTTCCTCAACGATGTGGGCCTCAACTACCTGAGCCTGGACCGCAGCGCCGACACCCTGTCCGGCGGCGAGGCCCAGCGCATCCGCCTGGCCTCGCAGATCGGCTCCGGCCTCACCGGCGTGATGTATGTGCTGGACGAGCCCTCCATCGGCCTGCACCAGCGGGACAACGACCGCCTCATCGCCACACTGCGCCGCCTGCGCGACCTGGGCAATTCGGTGCTGGTGGTCGAGCATGACGAGGACGCCATCCGTGCCGCCGACCACGTGCTGGACCTGGGCCCCGGTGCCGGCGTGCACGGCGGCCGCATCATCGCGCAGGGCACGCCCGAGGAGGTGGCCGCGAATCCGGACTCGCTGACCGGCCGCTACCTCAGCGGCACCGAGCGCATCGAGGTGCCGAAGAAGCGCCATAGCCTGGCCGAAAGCACCGACCCGCGCACCCTCAGGATCGTCAATGCCCGCGGCAACAACCTCAAGGGCGTGACGGTGGAGTTCCCCGTCGGGCTGCTGACCTGCGTGACCGGCGTGTCCGGCTCAGGCAAGAGCACGCTCGTGAACGACACCCTCTACGCGGCCGTGGCCCGCAGGCTCTACCAGAGCCACCAGGAGCCTGCAGCGCACGACGAGATCGAGGGTCTGGACGCCTTCGACAAGGTCATCAACGTCGATCAGTCCCCCATCGGCCGCACGCCGCGCTCCAACCCCGCCACCTACACCGGGCTGTTCACGCCCATCCGCGAGCTCTTCGCCGAGATGCCCACGGCCCGCGAGCGCGGCTATGGCCCCGGCCGCTTCAGCTTCAACGTGGCGGGCGGCCGCTGCGAGTCTTGCCAGGGCGACGGTGTGCTGAAGGTGGAGATGCACTTCCTGCCCGATGTGTACGTGCCCTGCGACGTCTGCCACGGCAAGCGCTACAACCGCGAGACCCTGGAGGTGCTCTACAAGGGGAAGAACATCACCCAGGTCCTGGACATGACCGTCGAGGACGCCTGCGAGTTCTTCGGCGCCGTACCCAGCATCGCCCGCAAGCTGCACACGCTGATGGACGTCGGCCTGGGCTACGTGAAGCTGGGCCAGAGCGCGACCACGCTGTCCGGCGGCGAGGCCCAGCGGGTGAAGCTGGCGCTGGAGCTCTCCAAGCGAGACACTGGCCGCACGCTCTACATCCTGGATGAGCCCACCACCGGCCTGCACTTCGGCGACATCCAGCTGCTGCTGAAGGTGCTGCACGCGCTGCGCGACGCGGGCAACACCATCGTGGTGATCGAGCACAACCTCGACGTCATCAAGACCGCCGACTGGCTGATCGACATGGGCCCCGAAGGCGGCGCGGGCGGGGGCCGCCTGCTGCTGGCCGGCACGCCCGAGGCGCTGGCCGCCTGCGAAGAAAGCCACACCGGCCGCTACCTGGCCCCGCTGCTGGCGCGCGGCTGAACCCGACCGGCGCCATGCAAAAGGGCCGCATCGAAGCGGCCCTTTCTTCTGCTGCGTGCGGGAACTCAGCCGCGGCGGCGGCGCGCCTTGAAGCCCATGGCCACCAGGCCGGCGACGAACATCAGCCAGACCTGGGGTTCAGGCACGGGCGTCACCGAGCCGGCGGGGATCTGCGGGGTGCTGCCGCCCGGCGTCGGGGTGAAACTGGTGCCGCCGGTTCCGGTGGGCAGATTGGCCACCTGGGCGAAGCTGTTGCGTTCGCTGGGCAGGTTATCGACCACACCCGCGGCCGGCGGGTCGATCAGCAGCGGGGCGTCATCGACGTCGGTCCTGGCACCGATGATGTTCTCCGCCAGGGCCGGCAGGGCAGCCACCGGCTTGAGGGGCAGGCGTTTGATGCGGCTCACGTTGCGGCACACGGTGGGCACCACCACGCACTGGTTGTCCTCGCAGTACACCAGGCCGCGCTCGGCGTGCTCGGAGCTCCACTTCTTGCGGGTGACGGTGCGGCAGACATTGCCGCTGGCGCCGTAGTGCATGTCGCGGATCTCGGCGCCGTACTCGCTCTTGCCCTCGATGGTGTCGCGCCGGATGGTGACCATGTCCTCGTACTGGCGCTCGCTCATGCGCTTCTTGAGCTTCTGCCGCGTGGACTCGGGGATGTCCTTGTAGTCGTCGATGGCCTGGACCACATCGCCCATGAAAGGATTGACCCCCGGGCGGTCCCAGGAGCAGTGAGGCAGCGTGAGGCCCGAAGCCGCCAGCGCAAGCGTCGCGATCAATGGCATGGTGAGTCCCGTTCGACGAGGCTCCCGGTACCGCAAGGAGCCCGGGATGCTTGAGCCCGCCTCGTGAAAAGAGGACGGACCCTGTGGCGGCAAGTGTAGAGGCGACGAGCAAGCGCCCGGAGAGACGCCCCCCAATCGCGGGGCCTCGTGCGCATGCGGTATTCACGCTTTTCGCCCGGCGAGGTGACCCAGGCGCACGGCGCGGCAGCCACAAGGCGGGCAGGGCCCGGCGAAAAAAAAACCCGGCAGGGCCGGGTTCTCATGCGCAAGCGGGGCTGCTGCCAGCCCCGCTTCACGACCGCTCACTTCAGGTGGCTGTTTATCAGCTTGGTCATCTCGAACATGTCGGCCTTGGCCTTGCCGAAGATTTCCTTCAGCTTGGCGTCGGCGTTGATGATGCGCTTCTGCACTTCGTCCTGCAGCTTGTGCTTCTTGATGTACTCCCAGACCTTCTTGGTCACATCGGTGCGGGGCAGCGGAGCTGCACCGACGATGGCCGCCAGCGCGCTGCTGGGAGTCAGGGCCTTCATGAAGGCAGCATTGGGCGTGCGCTTCTTCGCAGGAGCAGCCGCCTTCTTTGCAGGAGCCGCAGCCTTCTTCGCCGGCGCTGCCTTCTTGGCAGGAGCGGCCTTCTTCGCAGGGGCGGCCTTCTTTGCCGGCGCAGCGGCCTTCTTGGCCGGAGCTGCCGCCTTCTTGGCGGGCGCGGCCTTCTTCGCAGTTGCCATTTCGATTCTCTCCATCAAAAGTTAGTTGATGTGCCGGGCCACGGGCGAAGGTCGTTCCTTCAAGTCTCTCTAGCACCCTGCGCGGCCAATGGTACTGCGGCCCTCTGGCAAAGAGAAGGCTTTGCAGGGGGAGGTTGCCCCTAAGACGGCCTCATTTGATGTCGAGCGGATTGCTTTTGTCGCGGCGCTGCATCAGTTCAGCACCGCGGTGCCGTCGGCAGGCCCATCAACACGGGGCTCGCGCGCCTCGTGCCCTCGTGTCGCGAGGCCTCAATAGACGTCGCGCCGGTAACGTCCTGATGCAATGAGTGCCTGCAAACCTGCCTCGCCCAGCTGCTCGCGCAGCAGGCGATCCACGGCATGCCCCATGCCCTGAAGGCTGCCGCACACATAGATGGCGGCACCACGCGCGAGCCATTCGCGCAGGCGCTGCCACTCCTCATTCAGCTGCTGCTGCACGTGGCGGCCCGGCAGGTCGCGCGAGTAGACGCGGTCCACATGCGCGAGCAGGCCTTCGCGGTGCCAGGTCTGAAGCTCGTCGTCGAAGTGCGTGTCGTGGCGGGCCTGCCGCTCGCCGTGCAGCAGCCACACCGGAGCAGCCGTGTGGCCTGCGCGCCATTGCTCGGCACGCCGCTTCAGATGCGCGCGCAGGCCGGCCAGGCCCGTGCCGTTGCCGATCAGGATCAGTGCCCGCTCCTCGTTGCCCGACTGCCGGAAGCCCTCATGGGCCTGCAGCCTCATGTCCAGTGCCTGGCCCACTTCGAGCCGATGGCACAGCCAGGCAGAGGCAGCGCCCAGCGCGCCCTGCTCGTCACGGCGCTCGCGCACCAGCAGCTCCAGCGCGCCGTCTGCGGGCAGCGAGGCGATGCTGTAGGAGCGCGGCCGCTGTGCATCGTCGGGCGGAAACACCTGGACCAGGTCGCCGGCCTGCCAGGCAGGCGCGCCATCGGCCACGAAGCGCAGCAGATGCAGCGGCGCGCCCTGGCTGCCCGGATTGAGACAGCGGCGCTCCTGCAGGGTCCAGCGCGTCACCCCTGCCGCGGCCTTCGCCACCGGGGCCTCAGGCAGCGGATTGCGCAGGACCTCGCCGAGTTGGCGCCACCACTGGTCGATCACGCGCACATCGCCGCAATCGACCCTCAGCGTCTCGAACAAGGGCGTGGCACCCCGCGACTGCAGCCATCGATCCACGGCCATGCCGAAGGCGCAGTAGGCGCGGTAGCGACGGTCGCCCAGTGCCAGCACGGCCGTCTGCAGGCCCTGCAGACGGAGCTCGGCGCCGGCCTGCATGCACTGGCTCACAAAGGGCTGCGCGCTGTCCGGCGCATCGCCCTCGCCCGTGGTGCTGACGATGAGCAGGGCCTGGCGGGCCTGCTGCAGCGTGGCGGCGTCCACCCTGCCCAGCGGCATCAGCCGCACGGCCCGCCCTGCGGCGCGCAGGCGGCGCGCGGTCTCCTCGGCCAGGGCCTGGGCCTGGCCGGTCTGGCTGGCATGCAGAACCAGCAGGGCATCGGCCTGCGCCTCCTCCGCCGCGAGGCGGCCAGCCTCCGCGCGCAGCGCCCGCCGATGCCGCCACCACAGCCAGGCACAGCCGGTCAGGTAGACCGACAGCAGCAGCAATGCGGCGGCCACGCGCGGGGCGCTCAGCAGCAGGCTCATGCCTCGTCCTCCAGCAAATCCCGGAGCCCCGTTGACAGCAGCTGGCGCCAGCCACCGGCCTCGCGCAGCACGAGGCGTGCGGCCAGGCCGCGGGACTCGGCAAGGGCAAGGCCTTGCGTCGGACCCAATACCATCAGCGCGGTCGACCAAGCGTCAGCCCACATGGCGCTCTCATGCAGCACGCTGACCAGGGCCAGCTCATGTGCCACGGGCCGTCCGGTGCGTGGGTCCAGGGTATGTGACAGGCGCCGGCCCTGCGCATCGATGCGGAAGCGGCGGTAATCCCCCGAGCTGGCCACGGCCAGCTGGTGCAGGGCGATGCGCAGCGCGGGCAGGTCACAATCCGCAGCCGGCGGCTCCACGTCCACCCACCAGGGCTGGCCCTCAGGCTTGAGCCCCTGGCCCCGCAGCTCCCCGCCGATCTCGACCAGATGGTGCGGCAGGCCCAGCTCGATCAGCAGGGCGGAGATGCAGTCCACCGCATGACCCTTGGCGATGGCCGAGAAGTCCAGCATCAGCCCACCTGGCTGCAAGAGATGGCGGCGAGGCGGATCCCAGCGCAGCTCGCGCCAGGCTTGCAGCGGCGCACGGGCCTGCGCCTGCGGCTGCCCTGGGGGACCGAAGCCCCAGCGCTGCACCAGGGCGCCCATGCAGGGATCGAAGGCCCCCGCGCTGGCCGACGCCACCTGCAGCGCGGCCTCGATGACGGTGGCGAAATCCGGTGGCAGGTCCAGGCCCTGGCCAGCACCCAGGCCGTTGAAGCGGCACAGCAGCGACGCCGGTTCCCAATGGCTCAGCTCAGCCACCAGCGCGTCCAGCCGCGCCTGCACGGCCGACTGCACCGGCGTCAGGCGCAGGTTCGACGGTCCGTAGCAGAGCAGGGTCCAACTGGTGCCCATGGTCTGCCCCTGCAGGCTGTGCAAGACCTGACCCCAGGACGGCGCCTCCGGCAACAGCTGCCGGGGGACGGCGACCTGCGGCGGCGCGCGCCGGGGAGCCGGCATCGGAACCGGGGGCGGGGCCATCACTCAGCGCGGCAGGACTTCGAAGCTGGCGCTGAGGCTGGCGCGGCGCAATGGCTTCTCGCGCGTGCCCGTCACGCCCTGGGCGGGTTTGTCACCTTGGCTGACGCCCAGCCAGTAGCGGCCGGCCTCGGTCCATTCGATGCTGAACTCGCCCTTGGCGTCGGTCTTGATCAGCTGCTCGCCCAGCTTGTAGCGGTAGCGGTTGCCCTCGCGCAGCAGGCGCACGGGGGCCTCTGGCAGCGGCTGGCCATCCAGAAGCAGGCGGAAGCGGCTGCGGTCGCCATGGCTCAGCTCGGTCACCGGATCCAGGGGCAGCAGCTCCAGGCCCTGGCCCTCGGGCACGAAGGCCAGCGTGCCCGGCTCCTCCTTGCTGACGAAGACCTGCTGGCGGTTGTGCACCTGGGTCAGGCCCTGCAGCTGAGCGCCTGCGGGCAGCTCCTGGTCCAGGGTCGCGGGCGTGGCGCGGAAGCGCTTGGTCTGGCCATCCAGTACATAGCTGCCCATCAGGGCCAGATTCACATGGCTGACGCGGTAGGTGCCATCCTGCACGAGGCGCAGCTCAAAGCTCTCGCGGTGGCGTGCGGCCGTGCGCTGCTGGGCCTCCAGCCGGCTGCCGTCCGGAGCCGTGATCAGGATCTGCTCCAGCTTCAGCGCGCGCTCGAAGACGAAGAGGTCCTCGGACACCGCGGCATCCACGGACACCACGGCCTCCTTGCCATTGACCTGGTAGCTGTTGGCCAGCAGCCAGGTCATATGGGCCTGGGCATTGCTGGCCAGGCACAGGGCGAGGACGGTCAGCAGGGGTCGGGTCTTGCTCCACATGGTCGGCCTCCTCAGGGCTTGATGGTCAGTTGCACGGCACCGAGCTCGTGCTCGCCCTGGGCTTTGGCCTGCTGAGGCGCCTTGACGGGCCAGGCAATGGGCAGGCGCAGCACCTCGCGGCCACCGGCCTCGCGGGCGGCTTCCACCACCAGCTCGTAGTTGCCTGCGGGCAGTTGGGCCAGGGAGGGGTGCTTGTCCAGTTGCAGCACGGCCTCGCCGGGCGCGCGGGTGGCGCCGCTGATGCCGTCCGCCGGCAGGCTCAATGAACGGCCGCCCTGGCGCCACCACTGACGCATGTCGCGCAGCCACTTCGTGCCGCCATTGTTGGGCTTCTTGAGGTCGTACCACACAGCCAGCTGCGCCGCGGCGCCGGCCTCACCGGGCTTTTCCAGCCAGACGGCCAGATAGGGCTTGTGGTACTCGGCCACATTGAGGCGGGGGATGTCGAGCTTGAGCTGGATTTCGGCCGCCCAGACCGACGAGCCCGCCAGGCCCAGGGCGCCGAGGGCCGCGAAGCGGGCGCTGATGAGAGAGGTTTGCATGAGAGTGTCCTTCCAGATTCCTTGAATTCAGTGCACCAGCAGCAGGGCCAGCAGCACCGGCAGGACCAGGCCCGCGCCGACCAGGGGCCAGGTGCCAGGGCGCCGCCCCGCGTGCTGCTGCAGGATCAGCAGACCGGTGAGGCAGAACAGCAGGCAGGCGCCTGCGAAGACGTCGATGAACAGGCTCCAGGCACGGCCGGCATGGCGGCCCTTGTGGAGGTCGTTGATGTAGGCCAGCCAGCCGCGGTCGCTGTTCTCGTACTCCAGCACGCCGCTCTGGCGGTCCAGACGCAGCCAGGCGTCACCGCCGGGGCGCGGCAGGGCCATGTAAAGCTCCTCGGGCGACCACTCGACGCTGCCGTCGCGGGCCAGCTCGGCGTCCAGCTCCCGTACCAGCCAATCACGCACCGGCGCCGGCACGGCGGCATCGCCCTGCAGCGAGCTCGGCGCGAGGGCCGGCAGCAGCGCGGCGGGCAGGCTCAGCTCGCGCTGGACCACGCGCGGCTTGCTCTCGATGTCGGCGGCATGGTTGAGCGTGAAGCCGGTCACCGCGAACAGCAGCATGCCCACCAGGGACAGCGCCGAGCTGATCCAGTGCCATTGGTACAGGGTGCGCATCCAGCCGGCCCGCGAAGGCTTGCCGCCGGGCCTGGCGACGTCCGTCATTGCGCCCATTGCTGCAGCAGCTTGTGATAGTGGCCGGTCAGCGCGGTCACCTCGGCGTTGTCACCCAGCTGGCCGCGCAGCTTGACGATGGTCATGTCCAGCTCGAAAAGCATGGCTCGGCGCCAGGCATCGCGCACTAGGCTCTGCGTCCAGAGGAAGGAGGCGATGCGTGCGCCCGAGCGCACCGGCTCGACGCGGTGCAGGGAGGTGGACGGGTAGACGATGGCATCGCCCGCGGCCAGCTTGACCTCGTGCGTGCCGTAGCTGTCTTCCACGATCAGCTCGCCACCCTCGTACTCCTCAGGCTCGGACAGGAAGACCGTGGTCGATACATCCGTGCGCACCACCTGCCCGCTGCGACGGTCGGTCTGCAGGGCGTTGTCGATGTGGTTGCCGTACTGGCCACCGCCCTGGTAGCGGTTGAACATGGGCGGCAGCACATGGCGCGGCAGCACGGCCGAGACGAACAGCGGATGCCGCTGCAGGGCCGCGGCCACGCGCTCTGACAGGGGCAGGAAGGCCGGTGAGTCCGGGCTCAGCTGCTCGTTGTCCTTGGCGCGGGCGGCCTGCGGACCGGCGGTGGCAAGACCTGACACCCAGCCCTCCTCATCCAGGGAGCGGCGCAGCGATTGCACCTCCGACTTGCTGAGTACTTCGGGAATGTGCAGCAGCATGCGGGGGGCTCCTGGAGAAGGGGTGGATGTCGATGCTGCGATCAGAACAGCAGGTTGGCGCTCAGGCTCACGTTGCGCTCGGCACCGAGCTTCATGCGCGCGCCGCTGTTGTTGAGCGAGGCGATGTAGGTCTTGTCGAAGACATTGCCCACGTTGAGCTGGAACTTCAGGGTCTTGCTCCAGGCATAGGACGCCATCAGGTCAGCCACCGTGTAGGCCGGGATGCTGGGCATGTTCTGGGCCGCCGTCGCCGTGGTGATGGCGCGCTTCTGCTCGGACACATGGCGCAGGCCGCCGCCCAGGGTGAAGTCGCCAAAGGTGTAGGAGGTCCACAGCGTGGCCGTCCAGTCCGGCGACCAGCGCACACCGACGGTCTCGATCGTGCGGTCGCTGTTCCACTGGTCGGACTGCTTGGTCTTCATGCGGGCAATGCCGGCCGAGACCTGCCAGAAGTTGGTGATCTGGCCCACGGCCGAGAGCTCCAGGCCCGTCACGCGGGTCTTGCCCATGGGGATGGGGTTCTTCAGGTCGTCGTAGGAGATCTGGCCCTCGTTGCGGGTGTGGTACAGGGCCGCGCTGACATTGAGCCGGCGCTCCAGCAGCTCCCACTTGGCACCCAGCTCCACATTGCTGGTCTTCTGCGGATCCAGCGCGGCATTGGCCTGGCTGGTGGCGCTGGAAGACAGGGCGAAGTTGTCGCCGCCCGGCGGCGTCAGGCTGTTGGCCAGCGAGACGTAGACCGTGCCCTCGGCTACCGGCTTGTAGACCAGGCCCAGGTTCCAGCTCTTGAGCCAATCGCTGCTCTTGAGGTTGCTCGGCACGAAGCTGCCCACCTCATAGCCCAGGGGCTTGTAGGTGGCCAGGTTGCCGCCGGTGCCACCTGTCACCAAGGTGCTGCTGCTGGTGCGCAGGCTGTAGTGCTCCACGCGCAGTCCGCCGCTGAGCTTGAGCTGCTCGCTGATGTGCAGGGTGTCGAAGGCGTAGAGCGCCTGGGTGAGGCTGCGGCCGTCGGTGTCGGCGCCGGTGGCGATGGGCATGCCCAGCACGTCGGCCGGATTGGGTGCATAGACATTGGCATTGGGCAGGGCGATGCCCGGCACCTTGGCCTTGTTGAGCACCACGTCCACGGTGCTGGTGCTGCCGTTGGTGAAGCCGCGGTTGTTCTGCGTCTCCATCAGCAGCTCGAAACCGGCGCTGAGGTCGTTCTTCAGGCCGCCCAGCTTGAAGCCGGTCACCACGTTGGTCTGGTTGCCCAGGATCTCGTTGCGCTGGTCCACGCGCTGGCGGGTGCGCGCCACCTCGAGAGCCTTGCTGGCGGCGTTGATGCTCAGGCCGTTGATGCCGGTCAGCACGCGATCCATGTGGGTGCGGCCGTAGCGGGTCAGGCTCTTGAGCTGCGTACCGCCGCCCAGATCCATTTCGAGGCGCGCCGAGAACATGTCGGCATCGACCTTCTCGAAGTCGGACGCGCTGCCGTAGTAGTTCTGGCGACGCACCTTGTCGGCGGCCTGGATCCTGGCGTCGGCGTTGTAAAAGCCCGGCATGCCGGTGGTGGGAATGCCGCCGTCCGGCACATTGTCCTGGCGCAGGTGCTGGGAATAGAGGAAGACACGAGTGGGCGTGTTGAGGCCGAAGGCGATCGAGGGCGCGATGCCCCGGCCCTTGTTCTTGACCTCGTCTCGGCCCTCGACGCCACCGTCCTGCACCATCACGTTGATGCGTGCGGCGGTATTCGTTCCCAGCTGCACATTGCTGTCCAGCGTGGCGCGCTTGCGGCTGGCGGTGCCCAGGCTCACGTTGAGCTCGTTGAACTGGTCGGCCTGGGCCTGCTTGCTGATCAGGTTGATGTAGCCGGCGCTGGCGCCGCGGCCGATGTCCGCGCCGGACGGGCCCTTGACCACCTCCACCGACTCCAGGTTGAAGGTGTCGCGCGTGACGGCACCCAGGTCACGCAAGCCATCAACAAAGGTGGCGGACTGCGTGGAGAAGCCGCGCATCTGGAAGGTGTCACCGGCCGAGGTGTTGCCGTTCTCGCCCAACTGCATGGTGATGCCGGGGGTGTTACGCAGCGCATCCATCAGCGAGGCCGCGCCCTGCTCCTGCAGCATCTCCTTCTTGATGACCTGCACGGTCTTGGGCGTGTCCAGCAGGGGCTGGGTCAGCTTGCTGTTGGCGCTGGTGTCGGCCTTGAAGCCGGACTCGGGCGCGGCGATGGCCTTGAGCGTGGGCAGCACCTGCTCCTCGGTCTTGCGCGCAGGGGCGGCCCCCTCGGCGGCGAGGGCAAGGCCCGGAAGGCTGCCGGCCAGCAGGGCCAGGGCGGTGGTGCTCAGGCGGACGGGGGCCGCGTGCTTGCGGCTCTTGATGTGGGACATGGAGACTCCGTTTCGGGGGATGTGGGGCGGCTGGCTTCCGAAGGCCGGACCCTGCGCCCCGCTCACCCTGCAAGGCTCGGTGCGCGAGGCACCCCGCCCGTTGCAACGGATGGCTTGCTGCGATAGATCAATATTCTAGATGCGAAGCATTCGCATTTGCAATTGATTTATGTCAGGGAACTCTCGTTCAAGCCCTGGCACGCAACTCGGACAACGCCCGGCGGCCACACAAGGCCATGGTCAGGGCCAGCTCCTCCTGCAGCAGGCGGATCACATGGGCCACGCCCAAGGCGCCGGCCGCCGCCAGGGCATAGACCCAGCAACGCCCCAGCAGCACGGCATCCGCGCCCAGGGACAGGGCCTTGAACACATCGCTGCCGCGCCGGATGCCGCCATCCATCAGCACCGGGACCCGCCCCTGCACCGCCTGCACGACGGCCGGCAGCAGGTCCAGGCTGGCCGGCAAGCCGTCCAGGGTGCGGCCGCCGTGGTTGGACACGATCACGCCATCGACCCCGGCCTCCAGGGCCAGGCGGGCATCATCCGGGTGGGTCAGCCCCTTGATCAGCAGGGGCAGCGCGCTGGCACGGCGCAGGGCCCCCACGTGCTCCCAGCGCGGAGCGACGCCCATGAGCCGGTCAAAGACGGGGTCCGTGCCCGCCTGCGCCGGCGGCAGTGGCGCGCAGTCCTGCAGGTCCCTCGGCGCCAGCGCGGGGGGCAGGGCAAAGCCTGCTCGCTGCTCGCGGTTGCGCACACCGGCGACGGGCGCATCCACCGTCAGTACCAGTGCACGACAGCCCGCCTCCTCGGCCCGCCGGACCAGGCGAAGGCTGTCTTCCCAGCGGGGCTGGGCATACAGCTGGAACCACAGCGGCGCGGCCGTCTGCGCGGCGATGGCTTCCACGCCCAGGGTGGACAGAGTGCTGACGATCAGAGGCGTCTGCATGACGCCTGCTGCCAGGGCGGTCGCGGCCTCGGCATCGGGATGGAAGAGGCCCTGGTGTGCGACGGGCGCCAGCAGCATGGGATGCGGCAACTCCATGCCCAGCAGGTGGCAGCGGGTGTGGCCACCCCGCAGATCGCGCAGCACGCGGGTCTGCAGATCCAGGCGGGCGAAGGCGGCGCGGTTGGCGGCCACCGTGCGCTCGTCAGCCGCGGCGCCGTCCAGATAGGCCCAGGCGGCCTCGTCCAGGCGTTCGCGAGCCAGAGGCTCGTAGTCCGCAGCCGCCACCACGTGCGGCGGGATGGAAGACAACAGAGGTGAGCGCACGCTCACCTGCCAAGCTCGTACTGGATAGGGGTGAGCACCAACATCTCCACGGGCTCACCGTTCTCAGTATGCGGCTTGAAGCGGGCGGCGCGCATGGCCTGCTGGGCCTGCTCGTCCAGGCGTGCGAAGCCGCAGGACTGGTGCAGGGTGATCTGGCGCGGCAGGCCGTCGCGATCCACCAGGACGCGCAGCACCACGGTCCCGCTCTCTCCCAGGCGGCGGGACATGGCCGGCACAGCAATCGGCGGCGCCTGCAGGTACTGCACCGCACTGGCGGACACCTCGCGCGGGCCACCACCGGAGTGGGCCGGACCCGGGCCGGCAGGCGCCGGGGCGGGCGTGGCCACGACCACAGGCCTCGGCGGCGGATTCTCGGCCACCACGGCCAGCACCGGCGAAGGCGACACCTGGATGAGCGGCACCTCCACTGGCGGCACAGTCAGTTGCTGGAACTGGGGCGCCAGGGTCGGGCGGACGGCGGGCGGCGGCGTCTTGGGCGGGGCCACCGTCAACAGTTTGACCTCCACCGGTGCCGGCCGGCTGGGCATGGGCACGACGCCCATCTGCACCAGGCCCCAGGCCATCACCGCATGCAGCCCCAGCACAGGCAGCAGCAGGCGCTTGCTGCGCCGGGGTTGCCAGTCGCTGGGCCCCAGCAGCGGCAGGGATGCCAGGCTTGGTGCGGGCTCGCGCGTCGAGCGAGCCGGCTCGGCCGCGCGAGGTGCCGCGGCGGCCGAATTGAAGTCCAGCGGGAAGGAGGCAATCGCTTGGCTCATGGCGCAGGGGCGCGCAGCCTTGTGAGCCCGGCCCGAAAAGGCGCCAGACATCCCGCCACGCGTTGGATTCAGGATGATGGGGCCATCATACACAATGCGAACCATTCGCATTTGCTTTCACGCAAACATTGTGCAGACCTCTTCTGCGACGGGGCGGGCGTCTGGCATTGGGCATGGCCCGGTGAGCGCAGTGAAAAAAGGCCCTCGACGAGGGCCTTCTTGCGCGCGGGTGACCCTGCTCAGGATCGCGACGCAGGCAAGCGCGGCGCGGTGCGCACGCTGAGCACCATGGTCACTGCCAGGATCAGCACGACCACCGCCAGCGAGACCAGCACCGGGATCTTGACCACGTCGATCAGCATCATCTTGCTGCCGATGAAGGCCAGCACCACGGCCAGGCCGTAGCTCAGCAGATGGAACTTGGTGGCCATCGCCGCCAGCAGGAAGTACATGGCGCGCAGGCCCAGAATGGCGAAGACGTTGGAGCTCAGCACGATGAAGGGATCGGTGGTCACCGCGAAGATGGCGGGAATGGAATCGACGGCGAAGATCACGTCCGTCACACCCACCAGGGCCACGACCAGGAACAGCGGCGTCGCGATGCGCTTGCCGTTCAGGCGGGTGAAGAAGCGCTCGCCATCGAACTGCGGGCTCACCGGCAGCACGCGGCGCAGCAGCTTCAGCGCGGGGTTGGATTCGAGGTCCGGCTCCTGGCCTGCGGCCCACCACATCTTGATGCCGGTGAGCAGCAAGAACGCACCGAAGACGTAGAGCACCCAGTGGAACTGCGCAATCAGCCAACTGCCCACCAGGATCATCACTGTGCGCAGCACGATGGCGCCGACGATGCCCCACATCAGCACCCGCTTCTGGTAGGCCGGCGGCACCGAGAAGTAGGTGAAGATCATCAGGAAGACAAAGATGTTGTCCACCGCCAGGGACTTCTCGATCAAGTAGCCGGTCAGGAACTCCAGGGCCCGGGTATTGGCCAGGGTGGTGTCGCCGGTGCTGTCGCGCACGGCCCACCACAGCAGGACATTGAAGGCCAGGCTCAGGGCCACCCAGATCGCGGACCAGCGCAGGGCCTCCGGCAGGCTGACCTCATGCGCACCCTGCCGGCGCAGCAGGACGAAATCGACGAACAAGGCGCCCAGCACGGACGCGACGAAAAAGAACCACAGCCACAGGGGCGCACTGCTCATGAGAGACTCCCGCAAGACATCGGACACAGGATATCCCGACCCAGAGGTCACGGACATCGACGGCTCACGAAAGGTCTTGCGGGGCGTGGACCGTACCAGTGGACTGGCACGAACTGGCTGCGGGGCCCGGGCGCTCTCGCGAGCACCGTCTTGACGGGCGGCCGCCTCGGCACAAGGACCGAGAGCTACTCCCCTTTCGGATGCCCGCATTGTGCACCAGCCGCGATGGCCCCGCAGGACCAGGGGATGATCCAGGGCAAGTCCCAAGCGCCGCTTCGCGCCAAATTCACGGTCGCGCGGGTATGCTCGCCGCCATGAAGACGCTCACCCGTTGGCTGCTACTGGCCGGCGCCCTGCTGCTGGTCGCCCATCTCTACCCCGGTGTGGAAGTGAAGAGCTTCTGGTCGGCCATGATCGCCGCGCTGATCCTCGGCCTGCTCAACACGCTGCTGCGGCCCGTCCTGGTGCTGCTGACCCTGCCGGTCACGGTGGTGAGCCTGGGGCTCTTTCTCTTCGTGATCAACGCCTTGATGTTCTGGGCTGCGGCCGGGGTGCTGGAAGGTTTTGCCGTCACCGGCTTCGGCGCCGCCCTGATCGGCTCCCTGATCTACAGCCTGTGCGGCATGCTGATCGACACCGTGGTGGAGCGGCTCTTCCCTTCGCCCATCGACTGACGCGCCTGCCGCGGCACTCAGGGCAGCTCAGCGCCCGGCGGCGCGCCGCGCGGGTACATCTCCAGCAGCATCTGCCGGCGCTCATAGAGCAGGCTGCGCAGTCGCGCGTCGATGACGGAGGCCTCGAACTGGTCGGCGTCCCGGGTGCGCGACAGGCGCAGGCCGGAGCGCAGGCGATCGATGGCGCCATTGAGGTCGCCCATGGCTGCGCGGGACTCCCCCAGCGCCCGGACGGCCCGCAGGGGCTGGTCCAGCTGCGTCCACAGCTGCGACAGCAGACCCCAGGCCCCAGCGTCGGCGGGCTGCAGGCTCACATGGGTCTGGAGTGCCTCTGCAGCAGCCCGCACCCGCTCCGGCTGCTTGTCGATCTGCGCCAGTTGGCCGCGCATCATCAGCACGGCCCGGCTCTTCTCAGGCAGGGCCGACAGCGCCAGATAGCCGGCACTGGCATCGCCGCGGGCCTGGGCCAGCTCGGCGCGCAGGAAGGCCAGGTCGCGCCGGGCCCGGGCGTCGTCCGGCACGGTCTGGCGCTGCAGCTGCTCGGCCTGCTGCAGGGCGGTCTCGGCGCGGCTGAAGTCGCGCAGCTTGATCGAGGCCAGCGCGCTGGCATAGCGGGCCGCCAGTTGCTCGTGGCCGTGAGCCAGGGTCTGGCGCACACCGGCGTCCATGCCCTGCAGCTGGCGCCAGGATTCGGCTCGCGCGTCCATCAGCACCCGTGAGCGGGCGGCCATCAGCGCATGCTCCGGCACGGTTTCCAGCGCGACAGGCGCCTCGGTGCCCAGGCGCAACCGGGCGTCGCCGATCCGCTCGGTGGTCAGGGGGTGGGAACGCAGATAGGGGTAGGCGCCCGAGTCCATCAGGTGGTAGGCCTGGTCCATGCGCTCGAACATGCTCACCATGCCCAGGCCCTGGAAGCCCGCACCCACCATGACGTTGAAGCCCACGCGGTCGGCCTCGCGCTCCATGTCGCGCGAGAAATTGAGCGAGGCCTGGGCCGCCGCAGCCTGGCTGCCCATGATGGCGGCATTGGCCAGGTCCACGCTGCCCGCCTTGGACGCGGCGATAAGCCCCAGCACCATGCCCGCCATCGCGGCCATGCTGCTGCGCGAGTCGCCGACGATGCGGCGCGCGATGTGGCGCTGGGTGATGTGCGAGAGCTCGTGCCCGAGCACCGAAGCCAGCTCGTCGCGCGAGCTGGTGATGGCGATCAGGCCCAGGTGGACGCCCACGTAGCCGCCCGGCAGCGCGAAGGCATTGACACTGCGGTCGCGGACCAGGAAGGCCTCCCAGGCGAAGCGCTCGTGGGTGTCGTCGCCAATATTGCCCTGGCGCCGGGCGGCCTCGACCAGGGGGCTCCACACACCCTGCACATACTCAAGCAGCAGGGGGTCGTCCAGGTAGTCGGGATCCGGGCGGACCTGGCGCATGATCTGCTCGCCCAGGCGCTTCTCAGCGCCGACGCTGAGGTCGTCGGACACCGAATCGCCCAAGGCCGGCAGGTTCACCTGCGCACGCAGGGGGGCGGCCGGCAGCAGCATCAGGCCCGCGCAGCAGGCTGCCAGCAGGCGCTTCGCCACGGGCGACTTCCCTGCCTCGGCATGCATTCTTTTCACCAAGATCCTCTCTCCACGGCCCGTCAGAACCTCTGTGCAGGCCCGGCCGGTGGGCCGGGTCGCTCGCTATCATGGCAGCCAATCCTTAAGCCTGTGTTGCTGACCATGAATTCGCCGCTCACCCATTTTGACGCCCAGGGCCAGGCCCATATGGTCGATGTGTCCGCCAAGGCGGTCACTCACCGGGTCGCACGCGCAAGCGGCCGCATCCGCATGCTGCCCGCCACCCTGGCCCTGATCCAGGGCGGCCACGCCAAGAAGGGCGACGTGCTGGGCGTGGCCCGCATCGCCGCCATCCAGGGTGCCAAGCGCACCAGCGAGTTGATCCCGCTGTGCCATCCCCTGCCCATCACCCGGGTGGCGGTGGAATTCCGCATCGACGAGGCGGCGTCCACCGTGCACTGCGAGGCCCAGGTCGAGACCCTGGGCCAGACTGGCGTCGAGATGGAAGCCCTCACCGCCGTGCAGGTCGGCCTGCTGACCATCTACGACATGTGCAAGGCCGCCGACCGCGGCATGGTCATGGAGGGCATCCGCGTGATGGAGAAGAAGGGCGGCAAGAGCGGGGACTGGGTGGCTGAGGGCTGATCGTTCCCGGCTCGACCGCGGCTCAGCGGAAGTCCTCGTAGCGGTAGCTCCGCTGCGGAGCGTCGCACTGGAAAGGCCGCAGGGCATGGGCCGGCCAGTTCACGCATTCGTCCAGCCATTCCTCGGCGGCCGTGCTGTGGAACTCGCGCAGACGCTGCACGAGGTAGCGCGCCTTGTCGGTCTCTCCCACCGCATGCAGGGACTGGGCCCAGGCGATCATCAGCCGCACATCGATCAGGTTGTGTCCGGTGCGCCGGGCGGCATCCAGCGTGGCCCGCGAGGGCGCGGGCACCGTGGCCGCAGCGTAGTCGGCACTCGCGGAGAACAGCAGGCTGCGCTGGCCCCGCGCGATGCGCTCGTCCAGCGGCGCCATGCGCGGTCCGGACCGGTAGATATCGACGATGTGCAGGTAGTCCCAGCCTGCGAAGGCGGCCCCCGCGATCATCAGCGCGCCTGCGACCTGCAGCAGGTGCTGACGCAGCGCGGTGCCTGCGGCTGGCGTCATGACTGACGGGGTCAGGTCTTGCTCAGATGGGGTCAGGTCTTGCCCTTCAGGTGCCGCCAGCGCCAGACCCAGGGCAAAAGCCGTGGGCAGCAGGAAGTAGAGGTACCACAGCGGGTACTCCAGCATGCTGTGCAGGCCGATCATCAACACCACCATCAGCGCGCAGCGGCGCTGCAGCGCCACGGCGCCGCGGGCCTGCCGCGCAGCCCGCAGCGCGAGCCAGAGCAGCCAGGCCAGGCCGCCCAGCATCAGCAGGCCCAGGGGCCAGCCCATCTCGACCAGGACCTGCATCACCAGGTTGTGGCAGTGGTCGAAGAAGGCCACCGGGCGGTCGGGGAAGGGCGTCAGGGTCCAGGCAAAGTTGAAGTCGCCCCAGCCCACGCCGCGCCAGGGATGCTGCTGCAGCAGCGCCCAGCTGTTCTTCAGGATGGCCACCCGCGAGGGGGAGCCGGCGCCCTCGGCCAGGCGCGCCTCGGCACCGAAGGCATGGCCGCTGGCGGCGGACCACCAATGCATGAACTGCCAGGAGGCGTAGGTCAGCAGGGGCGTGATCAGCAGGCTCAGCCGGGCCTGGCGGCTCAGCGCGGCATCCAGCACGCCCCACAGTGCCAGCAGGGCGACGCCGAACCACATGCCCGTGCGCGAGGCGCTCAGCACCACACAAAAGAGCAACAGCCACAGCAGCAGCGGCAGCAGCGCGCGCAGCGCCGGGCGCTCACGCCCCCAGCTCTCGCTGAGCCACACCGCTGCGATGCAGCCCCACAGCAGCAGGCTGGCCAGGTGATTGGGCTGGCGGATATTGCCCACCGCGCGCCCGGCAATGCCCGAGCGGGCGATCCAGGCGGCATCGGTCCAGTCCGGCAGGAAGACCTGCACCAGCGACACCAGCGCGCCGCCCAGCCCCGCCAGCAGCAGGCCCAGGGCGAAGGCACGCCCCAGGGTCAGGCCTTGCCCCGAGGCCCCCGCGCGGGCGCCAGCCAGCACCAGCAGGCCGGACGTCAGCAGGGCCAGCGCCGGCAGCAGGGCCAGTGCCGTCAGTGAGACGCCCAGCAGCGCCACGGCAACGACAACGGCAAGCGCCATGGCCAGCAGGCCCGCAGCACTGCGCGGCAGCAGGCCCCAGCCGGCCTGGCTTGTCTGGACCTGCTGGGTCAGCAGCACGCCGCCCCACAGCCCGAGGGCCAGCAACTGGTTCAGCAGCGTCGTGGAGGGCGAGAGGCTGTAGGCAAGAAGCGTGGGGAGGGTGGCGGCGAGGATGAGGGCGGTCGGATTCACGGTGCGCAGTCTAGTCGGCCTCAGCGAAGGCCATGGAACACCAGCAGGGCAACGCCCGCGCCAGTGGCGACGCCAGCGACGATCTCGAGCGCGCTGTGCCCCATGCGGGTCCGCAGCGGGACCTGGCCTGGCGCCTCCCCGGCCAGCCGGTTGATGGCCTCGGCATGGCGGCCCACTTGGCGGCGCAGGCTGCGCGCATCCATCATCACGACGAAGGCCAGGGTCAGGGCCACGCCAAAGGCCGGGTGCCCCAGCCCTTCGCGCAGCGCGATCAGCGCGGCCGTACTGCTGACGATGGCGCTGTGGTTGCTGGGCAGGCCGCCATAGCCGATCAGGCCGAAGGCCCATCGCCGTGCCCGGATGCTGTTGATCAGGAACTTCAGGCTGCCCGCCACCAGCCAGGCCAGGAAGGGCGTCACAAGGTAGGCCATGTCCATCATGGCCTCACCCTCCGGCCGCGGGCCAGAGCACCCACAGGCAGGCGCCCATCCACACCAGCACCGTCAGCAGCAGGGGGAGGTCAGACAGCAGGACATCCGTCGGCGACTCCCCGCCCTCCAGCGACTCCACCACGTACCAGTAGCGGAACAGGCCGAAGAGCACCACGGGCACGGTCACGACCAACTCGGGCCGGCTGGACATGACGAAGAGGCTGTAGAAGACCAGGGCGCCCATGGCGGCCATCTCGGCATACCGGTCCACCAGCGCGACAGAGTAGTGCTGCAGCACCTCGCGAGCCTCGCTGCCGCGCTGGCTGAGCTCCTGCCTGCGCTTGACGGCTGCCAGGTACAGGGCCAGGCACAGGGTGGTCACGAACATCCAGGAGGACACCGGCACGGCCAGGGCCTCCGCACCGGCGTACACGCGCAGCACGAAGCCGAAGGCCACCAGGAAGATGTCCAGCACCGGCTGGTGCTTGAGTCCGAAGCTATAACCCAGGTTCAGCGCCAGGTAGACCGCGAGCACCTTGACCACGCCTGGCTGCCACCACCAGGCCCAGGCCAACAGGCCGTAAAGGAGCCCCAGCAGCAGCAGCGCGGCCCGCAGCGAGACCGTGCCTGCAGCCAGCGGCCGCGTTCTGGACTTCACGGGATGGCGACGGTCCTTGTCGATGTCCTGGATGTCATTGACGATGTAGGCCGCTGACGAGGCCATGCAGAAGAGCACGAAAGCCTGCAGCACCGACCACTGCGCGGCCGGGCTCCTGAAGGCTCCGGCAAACACCAGCGGTGCCAGCACGAATATGTTTTTCACCCACTGGCGCGGGCGCATGAGTTTCAGCAGTTCCATCGATTGATTCCTGACCCTGGCTTGCGCGCCAGCCGATCAAAGGGCCGCCAGCACGGTTTCGGAGATGCGGTCCACGTCGGCGTCCTGCAGCTCGTAGAACAGGGGCAGGCGGACCAGGCAGTCCGCGAAGCGGTCGCAGTTCGGGAGCTCGCGGCCATCGTGCTTCGCGGCGTAGTACTTGCTCCGGTGCAGGGACTGGTAGTGGAAGACAGCGTCGATGCCTGCCTTCTTCAGGGCCTCGATCAGCGCCGTCCGCTGGGCCAGGCTCTCGCACACCAGGTAAAACATGTGGCCGTTGTTGCTGGCCCATGCGGGCACGAGGGGCAGCTTCACCCCCTTGGCCGGCAGCGCCGCGGCCAGATTGTCCCAGTAGCGCTGCCAAAGGGTCTTGCGCCGCAGCTGGATGGCGTCCAGCACCTCCAGCTGGGCATAGAGATAGGCCGAGACGATGTCGGAGGGCAGGAAGGAGGAGCCGATGTCCACCCAGCCGTACTTGTCCACCTCGCCCCGGAAGAAGGCGCTTCGGTTCGTGCCCTTCTCGCGGATGATTTCCGCGCGCTCCGTCAGCTGGGGATTGTTGATGACCAGCAGGCCGCCTTCGCCGGCGATGACGTTCTTGGTCTCGTGGAAGGAGAAGGTGGCGAGCGCGCCCAGGCTTCCCAGCGGACGACCCTTGTAGTACGAATCGATGGCCTGGGCGGCGTCTTCCACCACCACGATGCCGCGGCTGGCGGCCAGCGCCAGGATAGGGTCCATGTCACAGGCGACCCCGGCATAGTGCACGACCACGATGGCGCGGGTGCGCGGGGTGATCAGCGCCTCCAGGACGTGATGGTCTAGGTTGGGGTTGTCCGGCTCGCTGTCGGCGAACACCAGCCTGGCCCCACGCAGAGCAAAGGCATTGGCGGTCGACACGAAGGTGAAGGAGGGCACGATGACCTCGTCGCCCTCCCGGATGTCCAGCAGCAGCGCGCACATCTCCAGCGCATCCGTGCAGGAGGTGGTCATCAGCGTCTTCTGCAAGCCCCAGCGCTGCTCGAAGAACTGGTGGCACTTGCGGGTGAACATGCCATCGCCGGAGATCTTGCCCGAGGCCACGGCCTGCGCGATGTAGACCAGCTCCCGGCCGTGCAGATAGGGCTTGTTAAAGGGGATTCTTGTCATGTCTATAGCGCCTGTGAAATCCGATCAGCAAGGACTCGAACTGGAACTCAAGCCGCCGGTAAAGGTTCAGGATCGGCACATTGGCGGCTGAGATCAGGGTGTGAACCTCGCGGACGCCCTGCGCCCGGTTCCATTTCATCACCTCAGCCCACAGGGACACGCCCAGCAGCGCATGGCTTCGCTTCACGCCGGTCAGCACCCACTCGATGCCCGGCCCCGGCGCGGCGGTCCGCTGCACATGCAGGCCGATGACCTCGCCCTTGAGCTGGTAGGTGAGGATGTCATGCCGCTGGGCCTGCAGGTCCGCCAGCCAGTTGCGGTTGCGCTGCGCGGCGTCCGCGGGATCGACCCAGGGATCCTCGTGGATGCGACCGTGGTGGAAGTCCTCGGCGAGGATGTCCTGCACACGGGCCAGGTCGGCCGGCTGGGCCGGCTGGAGCACCGGACCGGGCCGGGCCAGCGAGTCCAGGCCCGCCGTCTGCTGGATGCGCGCATGCCGCAGACGGTAGCTCGCCTCCGCGAAGTAGAAGCCGGCCTCATGGAAAGCCGCCTTGATGGGCGCCGTAGGCGGAAAGCGACCGTAGGCAAAGGCCACCTGCTCCTGCGCAGCCCAGTCGTTGAACTGGGACAGCAGCGGGCCCAGGTCCGCGGCATCACCTACGTCCAACGCCGTGATCTCGGCACAGCGATGGCCGAACACTCGCTCGTCCCAAGGCGTCAACCGGCATTGCAGCGAGGCGGATCGGCAGCTCAGTTGTGGCATGGCGGTGGCAGCAGAAGCTTGCGGCTGAAGGCCGAGATCAGATCAACGCCGTCCCAGGTGGGGGCGAAGGCCAGCGCCTGCCCGACCGGGCACAGGCGGTCCAACGACCGCGCCGGCAAGGCCTGGACCAGCTCCAACAGAGCCTGCCGGGAGAAGCCGTGCACGGCCAGGGTCTGCTCCTTGTCGCTGAGGTGGGCGGCCAGCTCGGCGAGCTGCGGCAGCCGGACCTCCAGGAACAGGCCGTGGCCACAGTGCAGCGCCCGGGCTTCGGCGTCCAGCAT
The DNA here is from genome assembly GCF_014174515.1 of Mitsuaria sp. WAJ17. Lineage (GTDB taxonomy): Bacteria > Pseudomonadota > Gammaproteobacteria > Burkholderiales > Burkholderiaceae_C > Roseateles_B. The sequence continues at coordinate 27,199 of NZ_JACJUG010000020.1, read as the reverse complement.
TGATTCCAGGCGCAGGCGGGTGGGCAGGACGGCCGCCGGCATTGCGCCCTCGGCCGGTCGTGCCAGGCCGGCGGCCGCGAACTCGAAGCGCGCCGCCAGCCGGGCCATGCAGGCAGCCTCGCTGTCCTGCAGTTGCCTGCGCGCCAGCACCCGGCCCAGAGCGGGCCAGAACCGCGCGGCTGCGGCCTCGGCGGCCTCGTCCGTGCCGATCCAGGCCACCAGGCGCGGCGAGGAGCAGGCCTGCTGGGCAAACCAGAAGGCGTCGTTGTAGAAGTCGGCCGCCAGCTGGTCCAGGCTCTCGTCCGAAGCGTCCCGCACGGCCTGTGCCTGCATGGCACAGGCGGAAAAGCGATCGGGGAAGCAGACCTCCACCGCGGTGGGTCGCAGCGCAATGGCGCGGATGGCTTGCACGGTGGCATCGCCGCCCCAGACCACCCGCAGCATGCAGGCCTGCGAGATCTGGCGGGTGAGCTGCTCGTCGTGGGCGTAGGTCAGCAGAACGAAGCGCTCGCGCACGGCGTCCCCCACGTCCTCGTCCAGGGTGCTGCGTAGCATCTCGATCAGGAAGTCCTGCCCCTCGCTGGGCTGCTGCGACACGCGCACCAGGTTCACATTGCCGGCCAGAAGGGACAGCAGCCAGGAGTACATGAACACGGAGTCCACATTGCTTGGCGCCAGGTGGAAGGCCAGGCCCCGGCCCAGCAACAGGTGGTCCTCAGCCTGCGGCACATACCGCACGGAGAGGTCCCGCAACTGGGCGCCGCGGAACCAGTGGCCCAGCGCGGCCAGCTCGGGAAAGCGGCGGATCTCCGGCGCGGTCAGCAGGCGCTGCGAGAAGCGGCGGACGAAGGCGAGCACGCGCTCGTCGAAGGGCTGCCAGGCTGGCTGCGCGGACAGGCGCCGCAGCACCTCCTCCAGGTGCGCCTCGGGATCCGCTCCCAGCAGGTAGCGCGGTCTTGTCATGCCATGGCCCTCGTATCGCTGCAGCCGCGCAGCTCGACTTGCGCCAAGCGCCCGAGCACCGACAGCCGGGCACCCTGGCGTCCGCAGAGGCAGTCGTCACGACCGTGGATGATGCCGACGTCCTCGGTCAGCAGGGAATGGCCGGGATAGCTCAGCGGCAGGGCGCTCAGCACCTGGATGACGCCGCGTTCACCCAGGGGCTGGGGCTGCAGGGTATGAGGGTGGCGCACCAGCACGTCCGCGAAGGCGGGCACATGCAGGCTGCCGTGCTCGCATTCCATGAAGATGGAGCCCACCTGCTCCACCATGCCGTAGTAGTTGTGGACATGCTCGATGCCGAACTGCTGCTGCATGCAGCGTTTGAAGCTCGCGTTATCGACCTGCTGGTCAGCCAGCCGCTTCCATCCACCACCATGGATCAGCAGGCTGCCAGGTGGCAGTCGCAGTTTCAGGCCCTGGCGCAGGGCGCTCTGGTACAGGCCTTGCCAGACGACGAAGGTGAAGCCGAAGAGCAGGACGGGCGTGTCCGCGTGGCGGGCCAGGAAGTCCTGCAGGGCGGCCGCGTCGAGCGACAGGCTGCTGTCCAGGCAATGACTGTGGTCACGGCCGTACAGGGAGAAGCCCAGGATGGCGGCCGCGCGGGCGCTGAACTGCCGGCGGTCCTTCAGCAGTTCGCTGGAATCCACGATTAGCATGGGCCAGCGCTTGCGGCCCAGGAAGGAGGCCATGATGGCGGCCAGCGCTCGGCTCTGGCGCAGCGAGGTCTCGCGGTCGAGGTAGATGCGCGATACCGCCTGCCCGCTCGTTCCGCTGGAGGTCAGCGTCTTGATGACCTGCGCCGGCTCCACGCTGCGCAGCTCACGGGTCTTGAACAGCCGCACCGGCAGGTAGGGCAGCTCATGGAGATGCGTGGCATCGCCCGTCGGGAACAGCCGCTCGAGGACGCGGGCATACGGCGCACAGCGCGCCCTATGCCACTGCGTCAGCGCCTGCATGGTGTGCAGGAAGGCGGGGTCCTTGACGCTGGCAGGCGCGTCGAAGGGTCCCTGGCCTTCCAGTGGCAGGGGCGGCCAGCCCGGGGAGATCGGCGGAGAGGCGCTCATGAGCCGTCCATCAGCGCTGCGTAATTCTTCTTGCCCGAGGCCAGCAGGGGCAGCGCGTCCACGGCGCGGCACTGTGTGGCGCTCGGATGGATGCCGAACTGCTGCCGCACGATGGCACTGGCCTGCGCGACGAGCGCGGCATCGCCCGCCTCGATCCAAGCGACCAGCCTGTCGTCGCGGCCGGACACGGCCACGGGCCGCTGCAGCAGGGCCTCCAGCGCGCGCTCGACCTCGTCCAGGCCGATCCGGTTGCCGTACACCTTGATGAAACGCTTGATCCGGCCTTCGAGGAAGAAGTAGCCGTCCTCGTCCCGGCGGGCCAAGTCGCCCGTGGGCAGGACGCCGCGCATCACGTCGCCCAGTGCCAGATCGTCGCGCGTCTCGGCATAGCCCAGCATCACGTTGGGCCCTTCGTAGACCAGCTCCCGGGTGTCAGGATCCAGGCGCAGGCGCCCGTCGGGAATGGCCACACCGATAGACCCCATCTTTGCGGCGAGCTGCTCGGGCGGCACATAGCTGATGCGCGCGCAGGCCTCCGTCTGACCGTACATCACGAAGAAGCGACGCCCGGCGGCCTGGGCATGCTCGCTCACCAGGCGGGCCAGGCGCTCGTCCAGCTTGCCACCAGCCTGGGTGAGGGTTCGCAGGGCTGGCAACGCCTTCTGGAAGAAGCCCGTGCGATGCAGCATCTGGTACATGTAGGGCACGCCGGCCAGCGAGGTGACGGCATGGCGGCGCATCAGCGGCACGAAGTCCGGACTGATGATGCCCGGCCCGCCCAGCACGACGCTGGCGCCAGCCAGCAGATGGCTGTTGAGCACGGACAGCCCGTAGGAGTAGTGCATGGGCAGGCTCAGGATCGCCCGCTCCTCGGGGCCCAGGGCCAGGTAGCGGGCGATGGAGGCTGCGTTGGCCTGCAGCGCCTCACGCGAGAGCCGCACCAGGCGCGGGCTCCCCGTGCTGCCCGAGGTGCTGAGCAGCAAGGCCAGCGAGGGATGCAGCGCCACGGGCGGCGCCTTGGGCTGCTCGATGGGCAGGGGGTTCGCAGGGTCCAGGCCGGCCACCCACTGGGGCCGGTAGAGGGCCTGCAGGGCCTCGACCTGCCGGGCCGGCATGTCGCCTGGCAGCAGCAGAGGCACATGCCCCTGGCGAAGGCAGGCCAGGTAAAGGGTCACGTCGCTGAGACGGTTGCTGCAGAACATCAAGCCCAGCGTGCGCGCACCCAGGCGGGCCAGCGCCTCCTCGTAGGTCCGGATGCCCGCGGCCAAGCGGGCAGCGGACACCTCGCTGCCATCCGCGTCGATGGCCAGGATGCGTTCGCCGTGGACCGGGCTCAGCTCCCAGAAGTTCACAGACTCATGCCTCCGTCGATGCCGATCACCTGGCCGGTGATGTAAGAGGAGCGCTCCGACGCCAGGAAGCTGACCAGCTGGGCCACTTCGCGGGCCTCCCCCATGCGCCCCATGCGCACCAGGGCCAGCTTGCGGCGGTGCTGCTCGGGGCTGTCCTGGCGGTGCAGATCGGTGTCGATGAGGCCGGGCGCGACGGCGTTGACGCGCACCTGGCGGGGGGCCAGCTCCTTGGCGGCCGCGAGCGTGGCGCCGATCAGGCCGGCCTTCGAGGCTGCATAGGCCACCTGCCCCTCGGCGCCCCAGCGACCGACCACGGACGACATGTTGATGATGGAGCCGCGCCCCGCCCGGCCCATCAGCTTCGCGGCGCCCTGCAGGTGCAGGATGGCGGCCGCGAGGTTCACCTCGAGCGTGCGCGCCAGGCTGTCGCGGGCGATCATGCCCAGGCTGGCGGACTCCATCACGCCGGCGTTGTTCACCAGCACATCGAGGCGGCGGAAGCGCTTGAAGATCGTCTGGAACGCCTGCCCGATGGCCTCGCTGTCCTGCAGTTCGTAGACCAGGGGCAGCACGCTGGCCGCATCCACGCCAGCCGGCAGTTGCTGCATCAAGGCGTCCAGGGCCGCCTGGCTTCGGGCGTGCAGGACCAGCTCGAAGCCCTCCTCGGCCAGGGCTTTCGCGCAGGCGGCACCGATGCCCCGCGAGGCGCCGGTGATGAAGGCAACAGGCTTGTCCATGGCGCTCAGAGGTATTTGGCGACGATGTCCCGGGCCTTCCTGAAGCTGCTCATGTCGATCACGTCCTCGGCGTCGATCATGATGTCGAAGGCTTCCTCGATGGCCGCAATCAGCGACATGTGGGCCACCGAATCCCAGCCTTCGGCAACAGCGTACTGCAGCTCATCCGTGACCTGCGAGGCGTCCATGCCCAGCACCTGCGAAAAAACCTCGCGCAACTTATCTTCCATACTTCATCCGATCGACTTTGAAAATGACAGCACCACCACGCCCAGCATGATGATCGCCGTGCCCGCCCAGCGATAGATATCCATTTTCTCACCGAACAGCACCGTCGCCAGCACCGCCACCAGCAGGAAATTGATGGCCATATAGGGGTAGGCGCGGCTGATCGGCAGACGGTTGATGGCCGCCATCCAGGACAGCGAGGCGAGAAATGCTGCACCGAAGGCGGAAACGATCCAGGGCCGGCAAAGGAGGCGGGCGATGCTCCAGAGGTCCGTCCAGTTCACGGAGGCTCCATGCAGCCCCATCTGCCATTTCAGGACCAGTTGCCCGTATACCGTCAGCACAATGGTCAGGGCGACAAATAGATAGCTGATCGACATTCTTTTCCTCACGCCTGCTGCGAGGTATCTTCGGTGCTGGACCGAACAGAATATGGCGGGCGCTCCATGGCGCGGAAATGCATGCGCGCAATGTATTCGCCGATGATTCCCAGCGAGAAAAGCTGCACGCCGGAAAATATGGAGATGATGGACGCCAGGAAACTGAAGCCCGGCACCACCGCGTCCGAGATGAAATACCTCACCAGCACATACATCAGCACCACGAAGCCGCCGGCGGCGAACAGCAGGCCGGCCACGCTGGCGATCTGCAGGGGCAGAGTGGAGAAGCCCGTCATCATGTTGAGGGCGTGGGTCATCAGCTTGCGGACCGTGTAGCCAGACTGCCCTCGTTCGCGCCGGTCCTGCCGGACATCGACCGAGCTGAAGCGCGTGGTGCCCCAGGTCAGTAGCACCTCGATGCTCACGGTGGGGCTGTTGTAGTCCGCAAAGGCGGCTCGCAGGCGGGTCCGGAAGGCGCGGAAGGCGCTGGACTTGCGGGCCGTCTCCGCCCCCATGGAATGCTGCAGCGCCAGCTTGGTGACCAGCGAGGCAACGTTCCGCAGGAGTCCATGGCTTTCCTGCACCGGGGAACCATAGACGACATCAAAGCCCTCATCGATCTTGCTGAGGAGGCGGGGGATTTCTTCCGGCGGATTCTGCAGGTCGTCGTCCATGGTGACGATGACCTGCCCACGCGCAGCACGAATACCGCATAACAGCGCATTGTGCTGACCATAGTTTCTGGCCAGTTGGATGCCCACCACCCGGCGGTCTGTCCGCGCGAGCTGACTGATGACGTCCCAGGTGCCATCTCCGCCGCCGTCTTCCACCAGCACGAACTCCGCCGACAGGCCCTTGGCGGTGCAAACGGCATCCAGCCGTCGATGCAGATCGGGCAGGTTGTCTGCCGAGCGGTAGCAGGGGATGACGATGGAGATGGCAGGCGCGTCAGGGCCGGCCTGCGGCACCTGTCGCAGGTCCTGTCGCGCGCCTGGGTGCAGTGCTTGGTTATTCATGGGCTGCCTTTCCAAACAACTGCCATCCGCCATTCCCCGCAATCGGGATCATCCGGCCATTCGTCTTGCCGCGCACCCATTCCCTGGCGTCGTCCGACGAGCGGACCAGCAGGTAGTCAAAGCTGCTGCCCGCATTGGCTTCCCAGTCGAAGCTCCCGGGCGACCACTCGAAACCGGCGTAAATCCCCGGCCCCCGGCTGTCCTTGTACTTGAGCGGCATGCCCCAGAAGCGGGCGAAGTTGAACTCGGACAGGCCGCCGTGCTCGGCCTGGTACCAGCTCGCGAAATGCAGCATCACCGGCGCAGCGCTCACCCGGCTGTAGGGGTCGGCTGCCAGCATCAGGATTCTTCGGCCAGGCTCGGCCCTTGTCATCACCGCCTGGTAGCCGGCGACCTCCCGGTTGAAGACCTCCGCCCGGAAGGTCTGCCAGCCCAGCATCAGCAGGCCCAGCGCCGCCAGCCCCACAGCGACCCAGCGCTGCCCCTTGGCGTCCAGACGCGACGCCGGCTCCTCGAAGCTGGCCCAGTAGAGCGGCAGCCCCAGGAAGCCGAAGCGCTGGTAGGTGTAGTAGTTGCCGCCGAGGAAATGCGGCACGAACATCATGAAAAACAGGTAGACCCCGAAGGGCACCCACGCGGTCCAGTGCTTCTTGACGCGAAAGCCCGCCACCCAAGGCAGAGCCAGCAGCAGGCTCCCCACCAGCACCCCCACGGTGGGGTCCGGCACCGATACCAGGCCCGGAAGGAACTCCACCAGCCGGTGAAGGCCAATCTCCCAGCCGATGGGCGCCCGCGCGGCCGGCGCCGAGGCCATGCCCACGCCCATCCAGGCCAGCGTGATGGGCAGAATGGAGAAGATGGGCAGGCAGCGCCGCAGCCAACGCAGCAGGCCCTGCCAAGGATGCGCCAGCAGCAGCACGGCCACCATGCAGACGAAGGCCGTGATCAGCAGATGCGCGAAGAACAGCAGGTGCAGGACCGCCACCATCTGGAGCGCCGGCCTCAGTCCACCGGGCGACTCCCGCCACCGCTGCAGCCAACCGAGGAACAGGAACACCAGCGGCGCAGCCACGAGGAAGTTCAGGAATCCCCACTGGAAGGCGAAGCCGAAGGGCAGCATCAGGAAGGCCCAGCGCCAGGCGGGCGGCATCCCGGCGCGCACGCAGTAGCGCGCAGCAGCCCAGACAAAGAAGGCCTGCGCCGCCACCACCACCACCTTGACCGCCAGCAGGATGCCCAGCGGAACCGACAGCGCCATCACCAGGCCATAGCCTAGCCAGTAGGGGGTAAAGGGCTGCAGGCTGAACAGCGGCTCGTAGGGCCAGCCGTGGGAAAACAGCATGGCCTTCAGTGCGGTGATCTGGGCCGCGTGCTGGGGCATGTCCGCCATGGGCGGATAGCTGGCGACCATGACCGGCAGGCCGCACAGCAGGCAGGCGAGGCCGAAGAGCCAGGGATTGCGAAGGAGTTGCATCATGCCTGGCCTCGACTCAGATCTTCAGACGATGCATCACGGCCCGGGGCAGGCAGCGGATGATGGCCATGATCAGGCGCCATTTCCCGGGTACATAGACCACCGGACGCCCCTGCGCCATGCCCTTCACGATGCCTTCGGCCACCGTTTCCACCGGCGCCAGGGCCCCGGGACCGCCTTGCAGGCCGGCGGTCATGGGCGTTGCCGTCGGCCCCGGCTTGATCAGCACCACGCGCAGCGGACGACCCTGCAGTGCCAGGCGATGCTGCAGGCCCTCGGCGTAGCGTTCCAGCAGCCCCTTGGCGGCGCCGTACACGTAGTTGGACTGGCGGCCCCGGTCTCCCGCGACAGAGCCAATGATGGCCAGGCGGGCGCCCTCGACCGCCTGCATACGGGCCACGAAGGCCTCGGCGAAGAGGACCGGGGAGATGCCGTTGACGTAAAGCGTCAGGCGGGCCAACGCCAGATCATCCTGCGCCTGCGCCTGGTCCGGCAGCAGGCCATGGGCGATCAGGACCAGGTCGGGTGCCCTCGGCTGGCTGCAGTCGGCCGCGGCACTGGCGATGGCTTCCGGGTCACTGAAGTCCAGCACGCGGCAGCTGATGCTGGCCTGCGGTGCGCGCACGCGAAGGTCGCCCGCCACTCGCTGCAGGCGCTCGGCATGGCGGCCCAGCAGGATCAGCTCGCAGTCAGGACTCTGCAGCAGCCACAGCCGCGCGCAACGCTCGGCCATGGCCGAGCTCGCGCCGACGATGACGATGCGCCGCCGGGAGGCCGCCTCGGTAGTGCCCATGGAATCTGTCAACATCAACTCCCCAGCAGCCGACGCGATAGGGCCGAAGACATGCCCGGGTCGCGCCATTGCAAAAACTCATTCAATCGTGGAAAGCCCGCCTCGAACAGGGCGCGCGGCATGCGCGCGTCCTTGGCGGGATACAGCGCCCCCCCCGCCTCGCTCACGATGGCATCGAGCCGCTCAAAGAGCCGCGCGGTCCGCTCGCCGCGGTTGGGGAAGTCCAGTGCCAGTGTCGTGCCCGGCCGCGCAAAGCTGAGGACCCCTGGCGAAGGGCGAGCGCCGAAGGTCTTCAGCACCGCCAGGAAGGACCCTTCCCCGCTGCGTGCGATGGCCTGCAGCATGGCCTCCGTGGCCTCGCGCGCCACGCCGGGCGGCACCACGCTCTGGTATTGGTAGAAGCCGCGCGGGCCGTACATGCGGTTCCAGTCCTTCAGCCCGTCCAGCGGGTAGAAGAAGGTCTCGTAGTGCTGCCGGGCGCTGCCGGCCCGGTGGCGTTGCAGGCGGTAGTAGGCGGCATTGAAGGGCTGCAGGGTGAGCGCGTTCACCAGGGACACCGGCGGCGTCACCGGCAGGCGCCGGAGGCCCTTCGCGGGCTGAGGGCCGGTCTGAGCCGTCGAGGGATTCGCCCGCAGAAAGATGCCGCGCACCCCGCCCCGGGACTGCGTCAGGCAATCGATCCAGGCCACGCTGTGCTCCCAGGCCGGCTCGGTGCCGTCGGCCAGGGCAAAGAACTCGTCCAGGCCCCGGAAGGGCTGGGTGTGCGTCTCCAGCCAGGGGCCGGGCACCCGGCGCAGCTGCAGCTCGGCGCGCACGATGACCCCCGTCAGGCCCATGCCGCCCACCGTGGCCGCGAAGCAGGGCGCCAGTTGCTCGCGGCTGCATTCCAGCACCGTGCCGTCGCTGCGGGCCAGCCAGAGGCGCCGGACATGGTCACCGAAACTGCCGAAGCCATGATGGTTCTTGCCATGCACGTCATTGGCGATGGCTCCCCCGACGCTCACCAGTTGCGTCCCCGGCGTCACCGGCAGCAGCCAGCCTTGCGGCAGCAGCGTGCGCTGAATGTCCTGCAGCAGGGCACCACCCTCGCAGCAAAGGAGGCCGGTCTGGGCGTCCCAGCCGAGGAAGTGATCCAGGGCACCCAGACGCCACAGCGTGCCGCCGGGATTCAGGCAGACGTCGCCATAGCTGCGCCCCTGGCCATAGGCAATGCCCGGCTGCTGGGCCTGCAACTGCGCGGGCAGCGTGGCCTCGTCCGTGAGCTCCACCACGCGATGCAAGGCGGACTCCAGCCGACCCCAGGACTGCATGGGTCTCATGCCTGCGCTCCTGCGCCACCACCACGGAAAACATAGCGCTTGTCCAGGTGGTACTTGAGCCAGTAGCCGGCGGCCAGACCCAGCACCGCCCCTGCGTAGCGCATGAGGCGATCCCCGCCAAAGGCGTGGTCGAAGGTCCATTCGCTCAGCCAGAAGAGGGCCGTGGTCAGCACGCCAGCGCTGACATAGAGGACAAAGGTCCGGGCGTCATGGGCGGCATTGCGGGCCCGGAAGCGAAAGATGTAGCGCTTGTCCAGCACGTACTTGAGCACCAGCCCGGTCCCGGTGCCCAGCGCCACGGAAGCCGCCACATGCCAGGGTCCGTGATAGAGGCGCAGGAGCAGGTCCTGCGCGCCGATGTTCGCGGCCGTGGCCAGCGCCGCCAGCAGGGCGTACAGCACTGGCAGGGGCACGCGGGGCAGGCCAGGGCCGGCTGCGGGACTGTCCATGCGGAACGCCCGCCTCAGGGCCATGGTGCCAGGGACACGGCCTGCAGCGGCCGGCCCTGTGCATCGACAAGCACGACGCCATCGCGCTCCACGCCTTTCAGCGGCAGCCAGCCGGCGGCCTGCGGATGCGCTGCCAGCATGGCCGCCACCTGGTCCGCCGAATTGAATTCATGCAGGCGCGGCAGGGGACGGGCCGCCGCATGGATGGCCGGCAGGACCTGCTCGATGGGCACATGGGACTCGGCCAAGCTCTCCACGGGGGTGTTGTCGGCCAGTTCACGGGTGATCTGCTGAGCACGCACGGCCGGGTCCAGGGCATAGGGGGCGCCCACCCAGCGCGGCCCGCTGTGCCAGTGGGTCGCAGGCAGGGTGCGCATCCGCACCGGCCGCAGCACGCGGAAGTCGTCCTTGACGAAGGCAATCCAGGCCGGCCGCCCCTGGTGCAGCGCATGCACGGCAAAGCCCAGGGTCACCAGCTGCAGCACACTAATCACGACCATGTCCAGCACGAGGGCGCGACGATTGGCCTTGAAGACCAGGGCCGCCAGCACGGGCGCGATCAACACAGCCACCCCTGCAAGCACCATCATCTGCCAGCCACCGTCGAAGGGCCGCCAGGCAGCGGGATACCAGCGCTCGAACAGCAGCCAGACCGGCAGGGCGCACAGCAGAAGGCTCAGCGCCAAGGTGGCGAGGGCGAATTTCCAGCGGGCAGTCATGTTGATCAGGGGTGGTTCTCGAGGAGCTTACGCTGGCGCAGGCTGGCACAAGCCCGCTGACTCGAGGCATCCTTGTCCTGCCAGCTCTCGCAAAACGCCTTGACGATGGAATACATCTGTCGGATCAGCTTGTCCTTGTCGTCGAAGTAGACATCCTTGTTCTCCTCCACGATCCGGTCAGCCCTTTCCAGGTCACCCAGCGCATAGTAAATCGCCGCATCGCTGTAATTCAGGTGGCCACTGCTGACATTCTTCATGTACCAGCGCGAGATCCGATTGTTTTCGAGAGCGCCCGCCGTGTTACCTTCGAAGAGCAGAAGCGACAGCGCATAGTTGGTATAGACGGCGCCAACTACAGAACGGGGCACGGGAAAGAACGCCAGCGCTCGCTCACCGTCCGGCATGGCATGGAATTTCGGAAGCGCATGCAGGACACCCTCGAAGTATTTCAGGCTTTCCGCATTGCCCTGGCGCATAAGCAGGCTGGCGTAGATCGCCTGCTCTCCCACTTCCAGCCCCCCGTTCTTCTTGATGAGTCGGTCGATCTCGGCCTGCACCCACTCCGACCGTCCGCTGGACAGGGCCGCCTCCATGTAGTTGAAGCGAACATTGAGGACTTCAGGGTTCTGAAAATGAGCCCACCGCCACAGCAGTTCGGGCCGGGCCCACAAAGGGATGAGACTGGCCGTCACGAACGTCGCGAACATCAACCAGCCGCCCAGGGACAGCACCGCAGCAGTCCGCCGGGCGCGTGGGCGCAGATGCAGCCGGCTATCCACGGCGGCACGCCAGGGGAAACAGACGAAAGCCATGGCGACAAATGCCAGCGGCATTGCCATGAAGCGCTCCTGGGCGACGTTGTCCGAGACGCTCAACGGAATCAGGTGCAGCACCAGGGCGATGCCCACATAAGCAGCCATCAGTAGCCAGGCCCACGGCTTCTGGCGCCGAAATGCCTGCCACAACACTGCCACGGTGAGCGCCAGCGTCGCCAGATTGCCAAGAACAGCAAACGCATCCAGTTTCAGGGTGGAGAAAGGGTGAAAAATGCCAACCCGTCCAAACGGCCAGATCACCATGGAGGTATAGAACTTGAGCGCTTCCAGGGGCAGTTGGGACCGCAGCAGCGCCATTAGATAGTCCGGCCCCCAGATACCGTGGTAGACCTGGCCCATGCTCAGACGCCGGACCACGAAATACCCCAGCAGCAGCAGCGCCGATGCCAGCCAGACGGGCGCCTGGGTGTGGAATGCGCGCCGCAGGTTCTGGCCCAGGGTCGTCTGCACATCGGCCTGGGTCGCCATCCACAGGCAGAGCAGGATGGCCGGCGTGACTACGCCGAGCTCCTTGCTGGCCAGGGCCGTCAGGGTGCCCAGCAACACACCGGCCACACGCACCGCCGTCGGCCGACGATAGGCCAGAAAGGCTCGTGTGGACCCCAGGATGCCCGCTGTGGCAAGCAGGTCAAAGCGCCCTGAAACCCAGGCCGAGGATTCGATCAAGGCCGGATGCACGGCGTAGCACAGGGCCGCCATCGTCGCCCAGAAGGCAGGCAACGCCTCTCCCTGTCCATCCAGCACGCAGCGCGCAATCGAGCGCAGCAGCAGCACATTCAGGATCAGTATGGCCACATTCACGCCATGGGACAGTGAAGGGATTTGACCAAAGAGATGGAATTCGACCCACCAGCTCAGCAGAACCAAGGGCCGCATGTAGCTGGTGCCCTCAAGGATGGGTTCAGTCAACAGCCGCCAGCTGAGGGGTTCAACCACCAGGGAGTTCTTGTTGAGGAAGATGATCGCGTCATCCCAGACGTAGGCAAACCCTATCGTCTGGCCGTACAAGGCGATGCAGACAAGCACCAGCAGGGCCATCTGCAGGCGGTCTGACTTCTTCATCCAATCAAGCATGGAATCCGTCTCTCATGAAGCCACCCGCCCGCGCCACACGGAGGAGGGCCGAAGCGCAGCTGGACTGTCTCTCCGCTTGCTACGCAACAAACAACAAAGGGGGCCGGAGCCCCCTTTGATCATGGCATGCAAAAACCGTTTAGGGCTTGCAGGCGTTCGGCAGATACTTGGCGTCGATGGTCGTGCCGGTGCCGGTGGCGCCGTCCACGGTGGTGTTGCCGCAGGCCCAGGTGCTGCCGCCATTGACGGTGTAAAGATTCAGAACCCCACCGCTGGCCTTGCCGGTGGTCATCGTGGCAGTGATGGTGCCAGTGGGATAGGTACCGGTCACGCCGGCGGTCACCGTGCTGTACTTGCCCACGAGGGTGGCGTTCAGTTGACCAGCGGTGGGCGTGGTCATCGGGGGCACCAGGGCGGTGGGCCAGGCGTTCTTGTCTGCGCCGTACTCGGCCAGGGGCGACTTCAGGCCGGTCAGCAGGGAGACGGGCTCGGAGACCTGGCTACGGACCATGTAGTCTTGGTAGGCCGGCAGGGCCACGGCAGCCAGGATGCCGATGATGGCCACGACGATCATCAGCTCGATCAGGGTGAAACCCTTTTGCAGGTACTTCATGAATTACTCCTATGAGCAAATTGAGGGGGTAGGACAGCCCCCCTGAACGCAGGGGTCGTGCCAGCTTGCGATTGTGCGGATCTACGGGCAAAAGTCACGCTCGTTAGCCCTTGAACTGACCATTTTTGTCAGTCCTGTTGGCGCGATTGGTCGGCCCTCGGAGGGGCTGACAAAAATGGTCAACCCAGGGCGTTGCAGAAGGTAAATGGAGGTCAGCAGATGCCGCGGGCGGCTTGGCCGGCGGCACCGGGCTCACAGCTGCAGCAGCTGCCCTGCGTGGAGGGCGGTGACGCTGTGGCGCTTGTCCAGGGCATGGATGGCCTGCATCACGGCCTCGATCTCGCCCGGCTTGATGTGGGTGATGTAGACCTGGGCCGGCTGTACCAGCTGACGCAGCTCCTGCGCCAGCGATCGTGGGCACAAATGCTGGGAAATACGGGCCAACTCGCACTCATCGTCACCGAACGCCGTCTCGATGACCAGTTGGGCCACCTTGATCTCGGCCAGGCGAGCCCACAGGGCCGGGTTGGGGCCGGTGTCCCCGGTGAAGACCCAGTGGCCCGCCTCGCCGGCATCCACGGCATAGCCGCAGGCCGGCACGGTGTGCGTGGCGCTGAGCACCTCGATCTGGCGGCTGCCAAAGGTCCTGCGCTCGCCCACAGCCAGGGGCCTGAACTGCAGGGCAGGACGCTCCGGTTCGGGCAGCCGGGTGAAGTCGGGCCAGATCACGCCGTTGAAGAGGTGCTGACGCAGGGCCGCCAGGGTCTCGGGCAGGGCATGGACCTGGATGGGCGGGCGACCGGCCTGCATGCGCAGGCGCATCACGGAATCCGCCAGCAGGGGGATGCCCAGCACATGGTCCAGATGCGCGTGGGTCACCAGGATGTGGTCGATGCGCGCCAGGGCGGCCAGCTCCAGATCGCCCACACCTGTGCCCGCGTCGATCAGGACGTCATCGTCAAGCAGGAAGGCGGTGGTCTTGTAGCCGGCGGCAATGGAGCCGGAACAACCCAGGACGCGGATGTTCATGGAAAACTCAAGGCTGGGAACGCACGACGCACCTGACGCTGCGGGAGCAGGCAGATCTGCCGTGGCTTCGGGTGCAGGCAATGTACGCCGGGCCTCCAGGCCTGGGTAGCGTCGAAGTCCCGATTCAGCCGGCTAATTGGACGGGTGACGATTGCAGTCGCCGGGGCCGTGAACTCTGCACGGCGCCCTGAAGCCCGGGCCGTTCAAGCCTGCAGGAACTGCATCTGCGTGCCGGCCAGCTCGATGACGTCCCCGCTCTTGAGCGCAATGGACTCGCCCACCAGGGGGCTGCCATTGATGGTGGGCCGGGCCTGGCCTTCCACATGGGCCAGCACATAGCCGCTGGGGCGCTTGGTAATGGAGGCCACCTGCACGCCCGGCTTGCCGACGGTGGTGACGACCTTGGTCAGGCTCACTTCACGGCCCGCCGCGGCGCCATTGAGGACCTTGATGGAGGCCGGGTTGGTGTTGGCCGCAGTGGGCATGCTGCCAAAACCGGAGGGCAGGCCGAAACCCGTTGGCGAAGTCGCCCCCGGCTTCAGGATCATGGTCTTCTCGTAGTCGGCGTTTTCCTCGACCAGATAGCGGATCTTGTACTTGCCGACTTCCACCACATCGTTGTTGGCCAGCAGCTGCTTCTTGATGGCCTTGCCGTTGATGTAGGTGCCGTTGGTGGAGTTGAGGTCCTCGATGAAGACATCGGCCCCCACCATCTGCAGCACGGCATGCTCGCCGCTGACCGCCAGGTTGTCGATCACGATGTCGTTGTAGGGGCGCCGACCGAGCGTGGTCTTGTCCTTGGTGATCTGCACTTCCTTGATCACCACGCCGTCGAGCGAAACCACCAGCTTGCCCATTGTTGACCTCAAATCTTTTTGCTTCTCTGATGAAGCCTGCTGCACTGTCTCTTGTGCCTATGGCCGGGTAAGCAGCCGCTCACTTGCGCCCGAAAGGCCACCAGGGCCTTGTACCGGACTTGGAGCGCCCCTCAGCCCGCGCCAGGACGATCGCGATATTATCCTTGCCGCCCATGTCATTGGCCGCGTCAATGAGGGACAGGGTCGTTTCGGACAACGAGGCATTGCGAAGCAGCAACTGTGCCAGGGCTGCCTCGTCCAGCATGTCCGAGAGCCCATCCGAGCACATCAGGAAGAGGTCGCCGGGCTGCACTTCGTGCTCGTGCAGCTCCAGGAGGACGGTGTCTTCCACGCCCACGGCACGGGTTACCAAGTTCTTGTTGCTTGAGAAGACCGCCTCCTCGGGCGTCAGCAAGCCAGCATCCAGCTGCTCCTGGAGCAGGGAATGGTCACGGGTCAGTTGGGTCAGCTGGCCGGCGCGCAGGCGGTAGGCGCGGGAATCGCCCACGTGGCCCAGCAGCAGGGTGCCCTCGCGGAACACCGACAGCACGAGCGTGGTGCCCATGCCCGCATAGCGCGGATTGGTGTTGGCGGCATTGAAGATGGCGCGGTTGGCGTTGTCCACGCAGATGTCCATGGCACGCTTGACGTCCGGGACCGTAGCGCTGGCGCCACCCTCGCGAAGCCAGCGCCCCAGCTCGGTCTTGATGAAGCTGGTGAGCATCTGGCTGGCGACCTCGCCGGCGTTGTAGCCCCCCATGCCATCCGCCAGCACGGCCAGGTGGGCCGCTTCGTCCACGGCGACCGAATCCTCGTTGTTGTCACGGGCTCGGCCGACGTCGGTCGCGCTGAAGAACTCCAGACTCATGCTTGGGAATCTTTCGGTGGCTGGGAGGCGGAATTCTGCACCGGATCCTGGCCACTGAGGCGCAGTGTTTGTGCGAATGCCTCAGCGGGCGGCGGATTTTGCGGGCTGGCCAGCGGCGCGGCGGGCTCCGCCGGCAGCTGCTGGAGCACCGCCTCGAGGTCCTGGGCAAATTGCTCGCCGTTGGCATAGCGCAGCTCCGGGCGCTTCTCCAGCGCCAGGGCCAGCACCATGGCCAGGGCCTCGGGCAGCCCGGGGCGGAAGTTGCGAACGTCGGGTGGGACCTCGTTGGCAATGCGGTACATCAGCTTGGCCATGGACTCGGCCTGATGCGGCAGCTGCCCGGTCAGCAGCTGGAACAGCAGCACGCCCAGCGAGTAGAGATCGCTGCGCCCGTCCACGTGCAGGCCGGCCAGCTGTTCAGGCGACATGAAGGAGGGCGTACCCAGCACCAGGCCGGTCCGGGTGCGGCTGCCGTCGGCGATGCGCGCGATGCCGAAGTCCATCAGCTTCACGCTGTGGCTGACCCGGTCCAGCATGATATTGGCCGGCTTGATGTCACGGTGCACGACGCCATGGCTGTGGGCATAGTGCAGCGCCCGCGCCAGGCGAGCCACCAGTTGCAGCACCTCGGCCACAGGCAGGAGCTCGCCGGGGCGAGTGAAGTGGCTGAGGTCCCGACCCAGCACGTATTCCATGGCGATCCAAGTGTCGCCGCCGGCCTCGCCGGCATCCAGCACGCGCAGGATGTCGGGATGTTCCAGATGGGCCGCCGCCCGGGCCTCGCGCATGAAGCGGGCGCGCACGTCGGCCAGGTCTTCCTGAGAAAACTCGCGCTGCAGTGCCAGGCGTTTGATGGCGAGCTGCTGGCCCGTGCCCCTGTCCGTGGCCTTGTAGACGATGGCCATGGCGCCCCGCCCGATCTCGTCACCCAGCGCATAGCGCTTGCTGAGTTGCTCGGAAGGCGGGAGCGTCTCCTGCGCGGCCGTGGGCCCGGACGCCAGCTGCGCCGCGTCCGGGGTCTTGTCCCGCCCGAACCACTTGCGCAGAAAGCCGCCTGTGCCCATGGGGTGTCCTCAGTGGCTCGCGGCCGCAGCGCGCAGGGCCATCAGCCGACCGAACACCAGCACCGCCAGGGCACCCAGGATGCCGGCGCCATAGTGCCACAGAGCAGGCGCAGCCGACTGGCCGGGGACCAGGCGCGGCAGCACGGCCGGGTCGCTCAGGGCCATGGTGCCTGCAATCCAGCCCAGCAGCATGCCGCCCAGCGTGATGATCAGGGGGAAGCGATCCATCAGCTTGATCACCAATTGGCTGCCCCAGACGATGATGGGGATGGACACCAGCAGGCCAAAGATGACCAGGGGCATCTGGTGCCCGCCGCCCGCACCTTCGGCCGCACCGGCGATGGCGATGACGTTGTCCACGCTCATCACCAGATCCGCCAGGATCACCGTCTTCACGGCGGCCCAGAGTTTGTCGCTGGCCTGGATGTTGCCATGCTCATCTTCATCTTCCGGCACCAACAGCTTGACGCCGATCCACAGCAGCAGGACCGCGCCCACCAGCTTCAGGTAGGGCAGCTTGAGCAGGGTCAGCGCGAAGAAGATCAGCACCACGCGCAGCACGATGGCGCCGATGGTGCCCCAGATGATGCCCTTGGTGCGCTGGGCATCCGGCAGCTTGCGACAGGCCAGGGCAATCACGACGGCATTGTCCCCGCCCAGCAGGATGTCGATCATGATGATCTGACCGACGGCCAGCCAGAACTCGGGGCTTGTGAGCATGTCCATGTGCACGAGGTAATGAGAGATGAGGCCGCAAGCGGGACCAGTCTACGGGGTTTCGCAGCCCAGCCCCAGGCCTTGCCGGCATCAAAAGCGCCAAAGGGGCCGAAGCCCCCGATGCGTCAGACCGGCATGGCCTGACGGGATTGTCCATCGCCATTCAGGGATGGCTGCTGCGTGGAACCACGCAGCAGCACCCCGCCAGGCGTGGATGTCGCTTACAGCAGCGACTTCAGCAGGCGCCCCATCTCGGACGGGTTGCGGGTCACCTTGAAACCGCACTCTTCCATGATGGCCAGCTTGGCGTCAGCCGTGTCGGCGCCGCCGGAGATCAGCGCGCCGGCGTGACCCATGCGCTTGCCCGGAGGGGCGGTGACGCCTGCGATGAAGCCGACGATGGGCTTCTTCATGTTGGCCTTGCACCAGCGGGCGGCTTCGGCCTCGTCCGGGCCGCCGATCTCGCCGATCATGATCACGGCGTCGGTGTCCGGATCGTCGTTGAAGGCTTGCATCACGTCGATGTGCTTCAGGCCGTTGATCGGGTCACCACCGATACCCACGGCGGAGGACTGGCCGATGCCCAGCTCGGTCAGCTGCGCCACGGCTTCATAGGTCAACGTGCCCGAACGCGAGACCACGCCGATGCGGCCCTTGCGGTGGATGTGGCCGGGCATGATGCCGATCTTGATCTCGTCAGGGGTGATCAGGCCGGGGCAGTTGGGGCCCAGCAGCAGGGTCTTCTTGCCGCCGGCGGCTTCCTTGGCCTTCATCTTGTTGCGCACTTCCAGCATGTCGCGCACGGGAATGCCTTCGGTGATGCAGATGGCCAGGTCCAGGTCGGCTTCAACGGCTTCCCAGATGGCGGCCGCGGCACCTGCGGGCGGCACATAGATCACGGACACGGTGGCGCCGGTCTGGCTGGCGGCTTCCTTGACGGTGGCGTAGATGGGAATCTCGGAGAACTTCTCGCCCGCCTTCTTGGGGTTCACGCCGGCGACGAAGGCGTTCTTGCCGTTCGCGTAGGCCTGGCAGCCCAGGGTGTGGAATTGACCGGTCTTGCCCGTGATGCCCTGGGTGATGACCTTGGTGTCCTTGTTGATGTAAATGCTCATGGTTCTATTCCTTGCTGGGCTTACTTGACGGCAGCGACGATCTTGGTGGCCGCTTCGGCCATCGTGTCGGCGGCGATGATGGGCAGGCCGGATTCGGCCAGCATCTTCTTGCCCAGTTCTTCGTTGGTGCCCTTCATGCGGACCACCAGCGGCACGGACAGGTTCACGGCCTTGCAGGCGGTGATCACGCCTTCGGCAATGGTGTCGCACTTCATGATGCCGCCGAAGATGTTGACCAGGATGCCCTTCACGGACTTGTTCTTCAGCATGATCTTGAAGGCCTCGGTCACCTTCTCGGCCGTGGCGCCACCGCCGACGTCCAGGAAGTTGGCCGGCTCGCCGCCGAACAGCTTGATGGTGTCCATGGTGGCCATGGCCAGGCCGGCGCCGTTCACCAGGCAGCCGATGTTGCCGTCCAGGGAGATGTAGGCCAGGTCGAACTTGGAGGCCTCGACTTCAGCGGGATCCTCTTCGTCCAAGTCGCGGTAGGCCACGATCTCGGGGTGGCGGAACAGGGCATTGGCGTCGAAGTTGAACTTGGCGTCCAGGGCGATCAGGTTGCCCTTGGAGTCGCAGTTCAGCGGATTAATCTCCACCAGCGACGCGTCCGTGTCCATGTAGCACTTGTAGAGCTTGGCGAACAGATCGACGGCCTGGTCCACGGAGTGGCCGGTCAGGCCGATGGCAGCGGCAATCTTTTTGCTCTGCTCGGTGGTCAGGCCAGTCAGCGGATCGATCATCTCGGTGATGATTTTCTCGGGGGTCGAGTGGGCGACCTCTTCGATATCCATGCCGCCTTCGCTGGAAGCGATAAAGGCGACCTTCTGCGTGCCACGGTCGGTGACCAGCGAGACGTACAGCTCATTCTTGATGTCGGCGCCATCCTCGATGTAGAGGCGGCGGACCTTCTGGCCTTCCGGACCGGTCTGGTGCGTGACCAGTTGCATGCCCAGGATCTTCTCGGACAGGGCCTTCACGTCGTCCAGGGTCTTGGCGACCTTCACGCCACCGCCCTTGCCACGGCCACCGGCGTGGATCTGGGCCTTGACCACCCAGACCGGACCGCCCAGCTTCTGGGCCGCCTCAACGGCTTCTTGCACCGTGAACGCGGGAATGCCGCGCGGCACCGGCACGCCGAACTGGCGCAGGATTTCCTTGCCCTGGTACTCGTGAATCTTCATGGGGAGGTCTCGCTTGATGGATAGTCAGGAAAGGTTGCCGTTACCGGCGGCGGGCGGGGTCACCGCCGCGCCGCGATACCAGCGAGGGTAATGAGTTTGCACCACTGCACCGTCGCTGCGAAGTGCATGGCAGCGGTCGATCTGGAAGGGCGGCGCGCCATCTTCCGTGCCTTCGCGCACATCCAACACCACGCCCGCGAAGGCCTGGATCACCGCGGTGGGCAGGTGTTGGCAGAGCTCGGTGAGGTGAGTGCAGCCCTTGACGCCGGCCAGGCGCTGCTTGACGGCGGCCCGGAAACCGTTCATCAGGTTCAGGCCCACCAGCTGCCGATAAGCATCGCCGTGCTGGTCGCACTGGCCCGGATACGGCATCCAGCGAGTACCGGAGGTGGCGGCCAGGATGCCCAGATGCCGGTCCACGACCAGCCACAGGCCCATGTCATGCACAGGCTCGCCGGCACGCCGGATGCCACCAGCCAGGGGGATGTCGCGAGTCTTGCTGTCCTGCAGCTCCGCCTCGACCTCGAACAGGCCGTCGGCGCGCGAATACACCTGCACGGCAATGGCGCGGCGATGCATCAGCTGACGCTCTGGACTGAGGGACAAGGAGGACATGAAACAGCGGCGGTGCAAGCGCGCAAAAAACGGCCCGCAGGCCTCGTCAGGCCGGCGGGCGCGCTTGCGCAGGCCGCCAATGTAGCATGTTGCGCTGCACCAAGCCTGTCACGAGGCTGTCGTTGTGCCTCCTTTTGGTGCAGTCCGGGGCAATCCGTGTGCCCATCGAGGGTCGCGGCGGGTGCCACTGGCGGCCTTGCCCGCGTCAGTTCGAGGCTCTGCGTTACAGGCAGGACTTGCGTCGGCATAGGGCTGCGCATTCCCTGTGCCTAACACCTCAGTCGTCATCGCCGCGCAGCACTCGCCGCACGACCTCCGAGGAGAAGCCGCGTGCGGCCAGAAAGCGCATCTGGCGTGCCCGGCTGGCGGCATCCACCGGCGCCTCGCCGCCGAACTTGCGCAGCCAGACTTCGCGCGCACGCTCGAACTCGCTGTCCTTGAGACGGGCCCTTTGCTCTTCGTCGGGCGCGACACCCAACTGCCGCAGCTCCTGCTGGATGCGCAGATTGCCGTAGCGAGCGGCCCGCGCATTGATGCGCGATTCCACCAGGCGCGTTTCACTGAGATAGGACCGCTCCTGCAACCACTGCAGCAACTGCTCGACTTCCTCCGCGCGGGCCCGCTGGCCGGTCTCGTCCATGACGGCCGCCCAGGCCTCCGGGCTGGGCGGTGCAACGCGCCTGCTGCGTCGCGAAGCATCGCGGTCCTGCGCATGGGGGCCGCCAGCGCAAGCGTCCAGGCGGCGCCTCGGGCTGCGAGCGGCAGCGTCGTCCTGCGGGCCTGCGGCATCGACCACCCCGGCATCGAGGGCACCGGCATGGGCTGGAGCCGCGAGATCCGCTAGATCGCCAAGAATCACGGGATCGATGGCGCCGGGGGCAGCCCGGTTCGGCGCGTCTTCACCGGGAAGTGCAGGCTCCGCGTCCCAGGTTTCCATGAAGGCGTCGAGTTCGCCTTCCCCCCAGTCCTCGTCCAGATCAAAACTGCCGACCGCACGGGCGTCCTGTGGAGTGCCCGCTTGCGCGTCCGGGCGGCGCTGAGGCTGGGCGCCAGCTGCCGATCCCTGCGCCGCGTCCCAGGCCTGCAGGTCCCGCTGCTGGGCCAGGCGCAGCAACTTGCGCCGCAACTCGGCCACGCTGTGCTCGCGCTGCGCCAGCAGCGCGATGGCGCGCGCCTTGAGGCTGAGCGCTGAGAGACGGCTGGCCATGGTCGTGTCCCGACCTCTTGTGGGCTGCGGGGCCTCAGTCCTGATTCGGCGAGCCGGACAGCGCCAGAGGCAAGCCGCAGCGCCGATCCACGGCCATGGCGGCTCGCCCCACCAGCGGCGCCAGGGGATCACGCCGCCAGGCAGGTGCAGCCTGCACATCGGACCAGTACTCATCGATCTGCTGGATCAGCCCGTCCCGGATGAGGAAGTAGCTGTTGGCATAAAAGCTGTGCCCGTCCTGGTCCACCCGAACCAGGCTCAGCACACGGCCGTCCGCCAGGGCCTGAACGTCCAGCAGATGGATGGTCCAGCCCTCGGGGTAGACGGCATTCACATGCACGACGGCGTCGGCACCCCGGAAGCGCTCCTGTGTGGCCCACCAGAGGCATTCGGCAGACGGCGCCAGCAGGGCCTGGGCTTCGGACCAGCGCCTCGCCTGGTACAGCGCCCAGAAGCGCCGCACCAGAGCCGAGCCCTCGCCGGCAGACAGGGGCTGGTGGTTGTCGGGCAAGACGTGCATGGGCTGGGGAATTCAGTGGACGGGTTGTAGCCTGGCGCTGCAGTTGGCGCTGCAGCTGCAGTTGTGGTTGCTGTTGCGGTTGGCACTTCAGCTGACGCGGACACCGGAGAGCGCAGGCACGACAAAGGGACTGGGCGGGTCCGGTGCCAGGTGCCAGGTGCCGTGCCCGGCCTGAGCTTACTCGCCGCTCGCCTCAGCACCGATCAGGGGAATGCCCAGGGATTCGCGGATCTTGTTCTCGATCTCGATGGCCAGGTCGGCGTTCTCACGCAGGAACTCACGAGCGTTGTCCTTGCCCTGACCGATCTTCTCGCCGCTGTAGGCATACCAGGCGCCGGACTTGTCCACCACCTTGGCGGCCACGCCCATGTCGATGATCTCGCCCTCGCGGCTGATGCCCTCGCCGTAAAGAATGTCGAACTCCGCGGTCTTGAAGGGCGGGGCGACCTTGTTCTTGACGACCTTGACCTTGGTCTCAGAGCCGATGACCTCCTCGCCCTTCTTGATGGAGCCAATGCGGCGGATGTCCAGGCGCACCGAGGCGTAGAACTTCAGTGCATTGCCGCCGGTGGTGGTCTCGGGCGAGCCGAACATCACGCCGATCTTCATGCGGATCTGGTTGATGAAGATGACCGTGCAGTTAGTCTTCTTGATGGTGGCGGTGAGCTTGCGCAGGGCCTGGCTCATCAGGCGGGCCTGCAGGCCGGGCAGGGCGTCGCCCATCTCGCCTTCCAGTTCGGCCTTGGGGGTCAGGGCTGCGACCGAGTCCACGATGATCAGGTCAACCGAGCCCGAACGCACCAGAGCATCCACGATTTCCAGGGCCTGCTCGCCGGTGTCAGGCTGGCTGATCAGCAGGTCCTGCAAGTTCACCCCCAGCTTCTGGGCGTACTGCACGTCCAGGGCATGCTCGGCATCGATGAAGGCGCAGACGCCGCTGAGCTTCTGCATCTCGGCAATGACCTGCAGGGTCAGGGTGGTCTTGCCGGAGGATTCCGGGCCGTAGATCTCGATCACCCGGCCACGCGGCAGGCCGCCGACGCCCAGGGCGATATCCAGGCCCAGAGAGCCGGTGGAAACAACCTGGATGTCCTCGATCTTCTCGCCCTCGCCGAGGCGCATGATGGAGCCCTTGCCAAACTGCTTTTCAATCTGGGCGAGGGCGGCTTGCAGGGCCTTGGCTTTTTCGGTGTTGACGGTCTTGGCGGGGGCGTCCATTGATTGCTCCTGTGAGTGCCCGCATTATGGCCGAATCTGTATGTTTGTACAGTGGTTTTGCCACACGCTGCTGACATGCGCTGGCAGGGGCTCGCAACCGATTTCCGTCCCTAGAATGCAGGAAAGCTGCCGCCCTTGCCGTCCGGGCGACAAAGGCCAAGGAGACACCGATGCGCATCCTGATCGCGGAAGATGACCAAGTACTGGCCGACGGCCTGCTGCGCGCCCTGCGCTCCAGCGGCTATGCGGTGGACCAGGTCTCGACCGGCACTGAAGCCGATGCGGCCCTGGCCTCGCATGAGTTCGACCTGGTAATCCTGGACCTGGGCCTGCCCCGGCTGCACGGCCTCGAGGTGCTCCGCAAGCTGCGTGCCCGCGGAGCCACCATGCCGGTGCTGATCCTCACCGCCGCTGACAGCGTCGAGCAGCGCGTCAAGGGCCTGGACCTGGGCGCGGACGACTACATGGCCAAGCCCTTCTCGCTGCAGGAGCTGGAGGCCCGTGTGCGCGCCCTCACCCGGCGCGGCCTGGGCACGGCGTCCAGCATCATCAAGCACGGCCCCCTGTCCTTCGACGCCACGGGCCGCGTGGCCTACATCAACGAGCAGATGGTGGAGCTCTCGGCCCGCGAGCTCTCGCTGCTGGAAGTGCTGCTGCAGCGCGCCGGCCGCCTGGTCAGCAAGGACCAGCTGGTGGAACGCCTCTGTGAATGGGGCGAGGAAGTCAGCAACAACGCCATCGAGGTCTACATCCACCGACTGCGCAAGAAGATCGAGCAGGGGCCCATCCGCATTGCCACCGTGCGCGGCCTGGGCTACTGCCTGGAAAAGATCCCCGGCTGAATGCGCCCCGGCATCGCCAGGCCCTTGAATCCCATGCGGGGTCAGGTCTTGCCTCTCACCTGCCGAGCCGAGCCCGATGGCAGCTGATGGCGGTCAACGCTCCCTGTTCGGCGAGATCCTGGATTGGATGCTCGCCCCGCTGCTGGTCATCTGGCCCATCAGCGTCGCGCTGACCTGGCTGGTCGCCCAGGGCATCGCCAGCAAGCCCTATGACCGGGAGCTGGGCGAGATGGCCCGCTCGCTGGGCCTGCAGGTGGCCGCGGAGCCGCGCAACCAGGCTGCTGCCAGCGCGCGTTCGCGCTATGCGCTCTCGCCCGAGGCCGCGGCCCTGCTGCGGGCCGACGAATCCGATACCGTTTACTACCTGGTTCAGGGGCCGCGCGGCGAGTTCCTCAGCGGCGACAAGGAACTGCCGGCCCCGAATCCGGACGAGCCCATCGTGCCCTGGGAGCTGCGCTTCCGCGATGACGAAGTCAGCAACGAGAACGTGCGCGTGGCCTACCTGTGGGTGACGCCCGAAGGCCATGCCAAAGGACAGATGCTGGTGCAGGTGGCAGAGACCCTGGGCAAGCGCTCTCGCCTCACCAACGAGATCATCAAGGGCGTGATCCTGCCGCAGTTCGTGATCCTGCCCCTGGCCGTGCTGCTGGTGTGGCTGGCGCTGGCGCGCGGCATCGCGCCGCTCAACGAGCTGCAGCGGCGGATCCGCTCGCGCGACAGCTCCGACCTGAGCCCCATCGACGAGCGCCGCATCCCCGACGAGGTGGCGCCCCTGGTGCACGCCATCAACGACCTGCTGCAGCGCCTGGACCAGTCGCTGAGCACCCAGAAGCACTTCCTGGCCGATGCGGCCCACCAGCTCAAGACACCGCTGGCCGGTCTGCGCACGCAGGCAGAGTTCGCCCAGCGCGAGATCGACGAAGGTCGCAGCTCGCCGCAGGAGCTCAAGCGCTCACTGCAGCAGATCGCCCTGTCCAGCCAGCGCGCGGCCCATATGGTCAACCAGCTGCTGGCCATGGCCCGCGCCGAGGATCAGGAACATGCGGCACGCCGCTCGGAGATCAACCTGCCCGAGATCGCGATGGAGACGGTGCGCGACTTCGTCCCTCGCGCCCTCGACAAACGCCTGGACCTGGGCTACGAGGGCCCCGACGAGGAGCACAGCAGCCTGCGCATCCTGGGCCATCCCATCCTGATCCGCGAGCTGATCCGCAACCTGGTCGACAACGCCCTGCTCTACACGCCGGCCGGCGGCACCATCACCGTTCGCATCGTCGAGGATCCCTTCGGCCAGGTTTGCGTGCTGCAGGTGGAGGACTCGGGGCCCGGCATCGCCGAGGCCGAGCGCGAGCAGGTCTTCCAGCCCTTCTACCGGGCCCTGGGCACGAATGTGGACGGTTCGGGCCTGGGCCTGGCCATCGTGCGCGAGATTGCGCAGCAGCACGAGGCCGAGCTCACGCTGGACGACGCCCGCCCGCGGCGACCCGGCTTTGTCGAGCCCGACGGCATGGGGCCCGGCGCGCGCTTCACCATCCGCTTTCATGCGCACCCGGTGGCCGGGCCCGAAGCGGGCGTCGATGACACAGAAGCCGCCTGGGGCTGAAGCGCTGCCGCTACCGCCGGCTCAGTGCCGCTTGTAGCGCTTGGACTTGGCGACGCTCAGCAGGATGCCCAGGCTCAGGCCCAGCATCACCATGGCCGTGCCGCCATAGGAGATGAAGGGCAGGGGCACGCCCACCACGGGCAGGATGCCGCTGACCATCCCCATGTTCACGAACACATAGGTGAAGAAGGACAGCGTCACCGCACCGGCCATGAGGCGACCGAACAGCGTCGGCGCCTCGAAGGCGATGACAAGGCCTCGCAGGATCAGCGCGGTGAATCCCAGCAGCAGGGCCGCCGCGCCGAGCAGGCCGAACTCCTCGCCATAGGCCGCGAAGATGAAATCGGTGGTGCGCTCGGGG
The DNA here is from genome assembly GCF_014174515.1 of Mitsuaria sp. WAJ17. Lineage (GTDB taxonomy): Bacteria > Pseudomonadota > Gammaproteobacteria > Burkholderiales > Burkholderiaceae_C > Roseateles_B. The sequence continues at coordinate 946 of NZ_JACJUG010000020.1, read as the reverse complement.
ATGAACTCCAGATGGGTCTGCGTGCCCTTCATGAAGCCCTTACCCGTCACGCCGCCAGAGCCAATGGCGATCTCGCCCTGGATGATGTGGAAGCCCTTGCCCAGCGGATCCTTGCTGGGGTCCAGCAAAGTGCAGACGCGGTGCTTCTGGTATTCACGCAGCACGGGCCAGGTGACGTCGGGCTGGCAGATCTGCTCCTCGCTCATCACCAGGGCCGCGATGCCGATGCCGCCCGCCACCATCACCGGCAGGATCAGCTTCCAGGACAGGCCGGCGAAGAAGATCACGTAGAGCCCGGCCGCCAGCACCAGCAGGGCCGTGCCCAGGTCCGGCTGCTTGGCGATCAGGCCCACGGGCACGGCCAGCAGCACGAAAGCGGCGGCAAAGTCCGGCAAGCGCAGCTGGCCCTCGCGCTTCTGGAACCACCAGGCCAGCATCAGCGGCATCGCGATCTTCAGGATCTCGGAAGGCTGGATCTGGGTGATGCCCACATTGAGCCAACGTGTCGCCCCCTTCTTGGTCACGCCGAACAGGGCCGTGGCCAGCAGCAGCATCAGGCCGAGGGTGTACAACGGCACGGCGAACTTGATCAGGCGCTGCGGTGGCACCTGCGCCATGGCCAGCATGAGTCCGAGGCTCAGCAAGGTGTTGCGGAAATGATCGATGAAGCGCGTGCCGTGGTCGTAGCCGGCCGAGTACATGCAGAAGAGGCCCAGGCCCATCAGCCAGAACACCGCGAGCAGCAAGGGCCAGTCCAGGCCTTCGGTCCAGGGGCGGATGCGGTCGCGCAGGGCTCGCAGGCTGAAGCTGTTGTTCATGGGCGGGCTCCGCTGGCGGTGGACGCGGCCGAGGGGGCCGGACGCGCAGGCAGCGTCGCGGGCACCGAGGCAGGCGCCCCCCCGCGGCTTGGCATCGACAGGGGCATGGACGCCGCGGCCGGCGCGGA
>NZ_JACJUG010000001.1 GCF_014174515.1 Mitsuaria sp. WAJ17 | reverse complement strand
CGCGAGCCCACAGGCCTGCCCGGGCCGGCACAGGCGGCCAGCAGCGCGGCGGCGCTGCCCAGCAGGGCGCGCCGGCGCAGGCTCAACGCGCGGCCTTCCAGGCCTCGGCCGCCTTCATCATGGCCTCGACGTGGCCATCGGCGCTGAGCTTGGCGTGCACCGCGGCAATGCGGCCCGGCGGCACGATGAAGTAGGAGATGCGGTCCGCCGTGTCGGGCATCATCAGCAGCTTGGCGTCATAGGCCTTCATGACCTTGGCGCCCGCATCCGCCGCGACGGCGAACTGCTTGCGGCAGGCCTCCACGCTGAAGCGCTTGAGGGTGGCGATGTCGTCATTGGAGATGCCGATCACCGTCACGCCCAAGGCCTGGAACTTGGGCGTGGCCTCGGCAAACTGGTGCGCCTCCACCGTGCAGCCGCTGGTGAAGGCTTTGGGATAGAAGTACAGCACCACCGGCCCCTTCTTGAGCGCCTCGGCCAGCTGGAAGCGGTAGGGCTCGCCGGCCAGTGCGGCATCGGCGCTGAAGTCGGGCGCGGCGTCGCCCGGCTTGAGGGCGGCGTGAGCAGGCAGCACGGCGGCCAGGCCCAGCATGGCCGTCAGCAGGAAGGAAGCAGAAGCACGCATGGCCATCCTTGAGGCATCAAAGGTCTGCATCATGCCCATGACACAAGCCCAGTGCCAGGCCTCGGCTATTCGGCGATCACGCCAGCGCCCGCAGCCACCCCTCCTGCACCCACTGCTGCAGGCAGCCCACCAGCCGCGCGGGAGCCTCGGCCTCGCCCCACTGCCCGGCGGCGAGCTCGCCCAGGCGGGTCCAGTCGGCGCCCTCGAACACGGCAGCGACCAGCGCGCCCTCCTCGGCCTCCAGCGAACGCCAGCGCGTCTCCAGCTGCGGGCGCCAGGCCAGCAGCCGGTGATCCAGGGGCTCGGGGGCGGGCAGCTCGGGCTCGTCCGCCACCTCACCGGCGTCGCGCTGCTGCGCGTGGCGGGCCAGTGCGGCCCAGGCGGGCTCCACGGCCCAGGCCAGCGCCAGGCAGCAGGCGCTCGCGCGGGGCTGCAGGCGCAGGGCTGGCCAGTCCTGCGGGGCCAGATGCTGCAGGGACTCGAAGGCCAACGCCTCGTCCTCGGCCGCATCGAAGACTCCGCGCAGAGCCCAGTCCATGCGGGCGACGTCAACGAAGGCGGGGTGGGCGAGCGCCGCCTCGGTGGCCATGAAGTCGGCCAGGGCGTCGCCGTACCAGCGGATGGAGGCGAAGGCGGAGGGCCGGGCCTGCACATAGGCGGCGGCCAGGGCGTCGAAGTCCTCGTCGCCCATCACCTGGGCCAGCACGGGGTAGTTGTCGCGCAGGGCCTCGATGAGCCGGGCGCGGTAGGCATGGCGGTAGACGGCCAGGCCGCGGAGCGAGGCCGCGTCGAGCAGGCCGGCGGGATCGCCAGGGTTCTCGTCCATCAGCAGCGCCTGCATCTGGCGCTGGCTTGCGAGCAGGACCGCGCTCATGCGGCCTCCTGCCAGCCCGCCAGCACGCGGCGGGACAGCTGCCGCGCCAGGTCCAGCTCCTGCAGCAGCTCGGGCAGGGGCGGGATGTGGTCGTCGCGCTCGATCATGGTGGGCACGGGCCCCATGCGGTGCAGGGTGTAGGCATAGAGCTGCCAGACGGCATCGCAGACGGGGTGGTCGTGGGTGTCGATCAGCAGCTCGCCCTGGTCCTCGTGGCCGGCCAGGTGGATCTGGCGCACGCGCTCGGCAGGCATGGCGTCGATGAAGGCCCGCGCATCGAAGCCATGGTTGCGGCTGGAGACGTAGACGTTATTCACGTCCAGCAGCAGCATCGCGCCGCTACGCTTCAGCAGCGCGGCGATGAAGTCGGCCTCGCCCATCTCGTCCTGGGCATAGCGCACATAGCTGGAGACGTTCTCCAGCACCAGGGGCCGGCCCAGCAACTCCTGGACCTCGTCGATGCGCGGCAGCAGGTGGTCCAGCGTGGCCTCGGTGTAGGGCAGGGGCAGGAGGTCGTGAAGGCGGCGATGGTCCACGCCGCCCCAGCAGAGGTGGTCGGAGACCCAGCCCGGCTCGATGCGGTCGGCCAGAGCACGCAGCTCGCGCAGGTAGGCGCGGTCCAGCGGATCGCTGCTGCCGATGGACAGGGACACGCCGTGCATCACCACGGGATAGTCGCGGCGCAGGCGTTCCAGGTGGTGCAGCGGCTTGCCGCCCGGCACCAGGTAGTTCTCGGAGATGATCTCCAGCCACTGGGGCCGCAGCGCGGGGTCCAGGGACTCGCCCAGGGCCTGGTAGTGCTCGACGCGCAGCCCCAGGCCGAAGCCTTCGATGGGTCGTGGATCCATGGGGTGGGGTGGGGTGGGGAGGACAGGGTCGATGGCCGCTCAGGACAGCAAGCAGCGCACCGACCCCGTCAGTGCGGACGAGGGATTACTTCTGGACGGTGCCGCCGGCCTTCTTGCACTCGGCTTCGGTCTTCTTGACCCAGCCCTGGCCCTTGCAGCTGTTGTGGCCCTTGCATTCGTTCTTGGCCGTCTTGCACTCGGAGCTGCCCTTGCAGCTGTTGACGCCCGAGCACTTCACCATGCCATCGTCGGCAGGCGTGGCGGCCTGGGCAGGCAAGGTGGCGGCGGCGAACAGGGCGGCGGCAGCGGCGGCGACGGACAGGCCAGTCTTGAGGCTATGTTGCATGTGATTCTCCTGAGTTGCTCTGTTGAGATGGGTAGGAGACCCGGCGCGGCGGCCGGGGCCGTTCGCGTTGGATCTGCGGGTCTGTCGCGCTCGGCACCGGGAACTTACACCGTCGGCGTCAAAAAAGATGTAACAGGACGACCCCACTGCGACCGGCCGCGGCCGTCGTGCCGCGAGCCGCGCTGCAGGAGGCCCGGACGGCCTAAAGTAGCGGCACGCTTCCGGAGAACGCGATGCTGAAGACCGAAAGCCCGCCGCCCCAGGCCCCCGCGCTGGACCAGTGCCCGTTGCCGCAGCTGCTGGCGTGGCTGGTCGATGACCAGCAGCAGGCCCTGGCCGCTGTGCAGTCGGCGCGACCGCAGCTGCTGGCCGCGGTGGAGGCCGCCCTGCCCCGCCTGCGCCGCGGCGGGCGCCTGGTCTATGTGGGTGCAGGCACCTCGGGCCGTCTGGGCGTGCTGGATGGCGTGGAGCTGACGCCCACCTTCAGCTGGCCGCGCGAGCGGGCCCTGGGCCTGATGGCCGGCGGTGCCGCAGCCATGTTCGAGGCCCGGGAAGGTGCCGAGGACGACGAGGCTGCCGGCCGCGACGAGCTGCAGGCCCTGACCCCCACGGCAGACGACGTCGTGATCGCCCTGGCCGCCTCGGGCAGCACGCCCTATGTGCTGGGTGCCGTGGCCGCCGCCCGCGAGGCCGGCGCCCTGAGCCTGGGCCTGGCCAACAACGCCGGCACGCCTCTGCTGCGCCAGGCGGATATCGGCATCCTGCTGGACACCGGCCCCGAGCTGATCGCCGGCAGCACACGGCTCAAGGCCGGCACGGCGCAGAAAATCGCGCTGAACACGCTTTCCAGCGCCCTGATGGTGGGCCTGCACCGCGTGCACGGCTGCTGGATGGTGGACATGCGGGCCAGCAACGCCAAGCTGCGCCGCCGCGCTCTGTCCCTGGCCCAGCGCCTGGGCCAGGCCACGCCGGAGGCCGCGCAGGCGGCGCTGCAGGCCTGTGATGGCGAGCTCAAGCCGGCCTTGCTGATGCTGCGCGCCGGGCTGGAGCCCGAGGCGGCGCGCGCCCTGCTGCAGCGCTGCGAAGGGCATCTGCGCCAGGCGCTGGCCGCATCAGGGATTCAGGACGAGGAGGAAGGGGCCACTGGCAAGACCTGACCCCACCGCTCAACGCCTCTGGCGTCGCTGCTGCCGCGCCACGCCGCCCATCAGCAGCAGGCCGCTCAGCGCCATGGCCAGCGATGCGGGCTCCGGCACAGCCTTCAGCGCCTGCGGCACATAGACCGAGCCGGCCAGGTCCGCGTCGCTGATGCCGAAGACGTAGAAGTTGCTGGGGCCGGCGGTCTCGGGCAGGAAGTCGTTGTCATTGGCCACCCACAGCGTGTGCAGCAGCTGGCCCTTCCAGACCACGTCCTCGCCCCAGCTGAGGCCCTCGATCTTGGCGGGCACAGTCTCGGCGCTGATGCCGACGCCTGCACGGATCAGGGTCGAGGCCACATCCAGGAAGAGGCTCTTCTTGACGGCGAAGCTGCGCAGGTCGCCCTTCTTGCCGCTGATGTCGGCGGCACCGGACAGGTCGATCTTGAACAGCTTCTTGGTCTTGGCGGCGCTGCCGTCGCCCAGGCCCGCGCCGTCGCGCTCGTCCAGGATGAACTCGTGGTCGTTGAGGGCCAGGATCTCGCTGACGCCGCTGCCGTCGGTCAGCTGGTAGGCGTACTGACGGGTGAGGCCGCTGGCCACGTCGATGGTGACGATGCGGATGACCTTGTTGCCGTCCTGCAGCAGCGGGGCCTGCATGACGCCGACCAGGGTCTTGCCGTCAGGCGTCAGGGCCAGGCCCTCCATGCCCTTGTTGGCCACGCGGCCGCTGGTGTTGACGGGCTTGTCTTCGGCGGCCGTGGTGGTGCCCAGCACCTTCACGCCCAGCTCGGTCGGCAGGGCGTAGCTGCGCAGACGCTGGCCGGTGGCGCGGTCAAACTGGTAGACGTAGGGGCCGTATTCATCGGTGATGAAGACGCTCCTGCCATCGTTGGAGACGCGCGCGCCTTCGGGGTCCAGGCGGGCATTGTCAGGGTTCAGCGAGGACCTGGCCGGGTCGAATCCGTCGGAGCGGCCGGTGAAGAACTGGCGCGTGGCGGTGTTCTGCGCCGGAGCGCCGCCGGGCAGACCGAAGGCCACGCCCGAGCCATAGGCCAGCGGCGTGGCGCTGGACAGCAGGGTGGTGGAGCGCAGCGTGGGTGTCAACGTGAAGGGCAAGGCACCGCCGGCCGCCAGCTTCAGGTCCATCTGCACGGTATGGAAGCGGCTGATGTAGGACGCCGTGTTGTCCACCCCCGGCTTGTAGACCGTGGCATTGGGGCCGCGGTCCGGCAGGGCGATGAAGGTGTTGCCGCCGGCCCAGGCCAGGGCAGAGCCCATGCCGCCCAGCAGGTCAGCGGGCAGGCCGTTCTCCAGGGTGCCGGCAAGGCCGGACTTGTCATGCAGGCCCGAGATCGAGCCGATGGCCAGCAGTGGTGCGGTGTTCGCAAGGGCAGGCAGGGCCAGGCACAGGCTCAGGCACTGGGCCAGGACGCGGGGGGACGGGATGGGCAGGGGGCGGGACATGGCGGTACTCCAGGCAGGACCAGCCCGGCATCTTTGTGAAGCCCGGTGACAGCGCAGTGAAGCGCCCTGCCGGCCGCCCCCCATGTTCGCGGGGCAGGGTCAACCCGCCCCAGCTCGAGGGCTCAACCCCCGAACACCTTCTTCAGCAAGGCCGAGCCCGTGCCGACGGGGTCGCGGCGGATCTGCTTCTCTTCCTCGCCGATCATGAAGAAGAGCCCATCCAGCGCGCGGCGGGTGACGTAGTGCTGAATGTTGGCGTCGTCCTGCCTCACCAGGCCCAGGCCCGCGGCCTTGCCGGCCACGGCGTTGTATTTGTCGGCCAGGGACTGCTTCTCGGTCGCTCGGGTGACGATGGGCAGGAAGCGCTCGGTCAAGGGCGCGCGGGTCTTGCCGGCGAAGAACTGGGTGACGGAGTCGTCACCGCCCTTCACGATCTTCAGCGCATCTTCCACGCTCATGTTCCTGGCGGCATTGACCAGCAGCAGGCGCGCCTCGGGCACGGCGGCCTCGGCTGCACGGTTCATGGCGGTCAGCAGCTCGTCGAGCTTGTGGCCCTGGCCGGTGGCCTTGAGCAGGCGGACCGCGCCCTTGAGCGAGTCCGGCAGTTCGATGCGCACGCGGTCGTCCCCCAGGAAGCCGTCCCGACGACCCAACTGGGCCACGGCGGCCTGCGCGCCGCGCTCCAGAGCGGCGCGAATGCCGCTGGCGGCCTCGCTCTCGCCGAGGGCCCAGGCGGGCAGGGTCAGGGCCAGGGGCGAGGTGATCAGGACAGTGCGGCGGTTCAGCATGGGGCGGCTCCTTCGGTGCAGGGGGCTCATGCTACTGCGGGCGGGCGGCTCTCGCCGGTCGGGGTCAGGTCTTGCCACCGCGCAGCTTGAGCAGCTCCTGCGTCAACCAGGCCTTGCTCTGGACCGGCGCGGCCGCGGCGCAGCGCACAAGGTAGGGCTTGCCGCTCATGCTGCTGGTACTGGCGGCCTGCTGGATGAAGTCCTCGCTGCGCTTGGGCGGTGCGTCGTGCGACTCCAGGTAGTCCAGCTTCTTGAGCAGATGGCCGCGGGCCTCGGCGGCGCTGTACCAGCTGCCGTTGCGATTGAATTCGCAGCCGGAGTCCTGCAGGCGCTGCAGCAGGCCCTGGATCTCGGTGCGCACCTCCGGCGCGGTGGGTGCTGCCTGGGCGCTGCCAAGGCCCAGGAGAAGCAGCAGTGGGAAGGCGATCTTCATGGCGTCATCATCGCGCATGGCAGCCCGTACTCAGGAGAGTCGCCCACGAAAGGCCTTTCGGCGCTGCTCACGGCGGGACTTGCGCTCGAAGACATCGCAGGCGTCGCAGCAGTCGCAGGTATCGCCCAGGTCACAGGCATCACAACCACCCGCACCGGGCAGGTCGCAGCCGCCGCAGTCGCAGTCACCGCGCTGCAGGCCCGGCGGGCGACGCTGCGGATGCACCTGCGCATGCACCGCCGCACAGCGCGCCAGGCGCTCGCGCAGCAGCCACAGCCCCGTCCAGCTGCCCTTCCAGCGGATGGCGCGCAATCCCAGGCCCGAGCAGCCCGCGCCGCCGCAATGCAGGCGATAGGCGCAGCCATGGCCCTTGCGCGGAGAGAGATGGCGCTGGTAGAGCCGGATCAAGGCCAGCAGCAGTGTGCGCATGCGCTCAGGCCGCCACCGCGCCCAGCCGCTTGCTCATCGTCGCGCGGCGGTAGAACGTGCCGGGCCACTGCACATGGTTGGCCGGCTCGGCCGTGACAAGTGCCAGCTCGCCACAGCCCTGGCCGCCGGCCACGCGCCGGGCGGCGGTGGCCTCGCGCTGATCGACCGCGGTGCAGTGGAGGCCCAGGGTGCCCAGGCGGGCATAGGCGCGGTGCAGCAGCGCGGTCAGGGCGGCCATGGAGTCACGAGACTGAAGCGGGCGGATCTGCAGCATGGCGGTGGTTCAGCCTGGCATCAACGTTGGACGGTGGCCAGGCGCAGGGCCAGGCCGGCGAAGACGAGGGCGGCGCAGCGGTTGAGCCCGCGCTGCAGGCCCGGCGAGCGGCGCAGGCGCTCGCCCAGCAGGCCCGCGGCCCAGGCAATGCTGCCGAAGGTGATCAGGGTCGCGACGATGAACACCGCGCCCAGCACCGCCAGCTGCATGGCCACCGGGCCGCGCTCCGCGGCCACGAACTGCGGCAGCAGGGCGAAGAAGAAGAGCAGCACCTTTGGATTGCTGAGGTTCATCACGATGCCGCGACGATACAGGGCCGCCAGCGGCTGGGCCGGGGCCTGCGAGCTGCCGGGCAGGTCCGCGGCTGGCGCATGCCAGGCGCCCCAGGCCAGGTAGAGCAGGTAGGCCGCGCCGGCCGCCTTCATCAGCGTGAAGGCCAGGGGCGAGGCCGCCAGCAGCGCCGCCAGGCCCAGGGCCACGGCCGTGGTGTGCACGACGATGCCCGTGCACAGTCCCAGCACCACCACCAGGCCGGCCCGCCGGCCCTGGGTGGCCGACTGCATCAGCACGAAGAGGTTGTCCGGTCCGGGCGTGAAGCCCAGGACGAGGGCGGTCGCCAGGAAGGCCAGCAAGGTGTCAAGGGAAGGCATGGTCGGCCGGGTTCAGGTGGGGAGCCCGGCATCATCGCACCCTGCCTGACCGGGATGGCGCATGGGCTGGAAGGCCAGGCCGTGGACCTGCTGCACCGGCCCCTCGGCGACGAAGCCGAAGTGCTCGTAGACCGCCATTGCCGGCAGCGAGGCATTGACGGTGAAGGGGCCGCGGTGCCCGGCCGCGGCGGCCCCCTCCTGCATGGCCTGCCAAAGCCGGCGCGACAGGCCCTGCCCCTGCCAGGCCGGCGCCACGAAGAGGTGGAAGAGATGGCCCTTGTCACGGCTGGCAATGAAGCCGGCCAGGGCACCGTCCTGCGCCTCCAGCAGCCAGAAGCGGTAGCGCGGATCGGCCAGGTAGCCCGCCTCGGCGGTCTCGGACACAGAGGTGCGGAAGGGCTCGGTGCCCGCGCCGTCAGGCGAGAGGAAGAAGGCCGGGGCGAGCTGGGCGATGAGGGCGCTGATCGCGGTCGCATCCTCCGCCCGGCCCTCGCGGAGCTGCAGGGTGTTCATGCGCCCAGCTTGCCAGAGTACGCCCTGCAGGCCGCATGCCGGGGGTCATGTCTTGCCGCAAAAAATGAAGGGCGGCCGAAGCAGCCCTTGCATCGCCCCAGGCCCGGCTTTACCAGACCTTGCAGCGCTCCGCCGCCGGCTTGACCATGGCCTGGCCCGGCTTGCAGGCAAAGGCCTTCTCGAACTCGGGCATGTTCACCGCCACGCCGTTGATGCGGTAGCGGCCCGGCGAATGCGGGTCGGTGGCGGCATGCACGCGGGCGGCCTCGGGACGGGTGTCGCTGCAGTCCCACTGGGCGAAGCCCACGAAGAAGCGCTGCTCCGGCGTCAGGCCGTCCACCGCGGGCAGTCGCTTGCCTGCGATCTGCGTCTGCCAGGCGGCCCAGGCCAGGACCAGGCCTCCGAGGTCGGCCAGGTCTTCACCCAGGGTCAGCTTGCTGTTGATCTTGATGTCATCGATCACCTTGTACTGGGCGTACTGCCTGGAGACGCAGGCCGCGCGCTGCTCGAAGGCCTTGGCGTCCTTCTTCGTCCACCAGTCCTTGAGATTGCCCTTGGCATCGAACTGGCGGCCTTCGTCGTCGAAGCCGTGTACCAGCTCGTGGCCGATGGTGCCGCCGGTGTTGCCGTAGTTGGGCGCATCGTCCAGCTTCGCGTCATACAGCGGGGGCTGCAGCACGCCTGCGGGGAAGTTGATGTCGTTCATCTGGGCGTTGTAGTAGGCGTTCACCGTCTGCGGCGTCATGCCCCATTCGCCGCGGTCCAGGGGCTGGCCGATCTTGCCCAGGTCGCGGCGGCGCTCGAAGGCCTGGCCGCGCATCACATTACCCACGAAGTCCTCGCGCTGCACCGCAAAGCGGCTGTAGTCGCGCCAGCGGTCGGGGTAGCCGACCTTGTTGACGATGCTGTGCAGCTTCTCCAGGGCACGCTTTTTGGTGTCCTCGCTCATCCAGGGCAGGGCCTGGATGGATTTGCCCATCTCGACCTCGATCTGCTCCGTCATGCGGATGGTGGCGGCCTTCAGCTCGGGGCTGAAGTTGCGGGCCACGAACTCCTGGCCCAAGGCCTCACCCAACTGGCCATCGACCAGGGTCACGCACTTCTTCCAGCGGGCCTGCTGCTTGGGCACGCCGTGCAGGGTCTTGGAGAAGAACTCGAAGTTCTCGTTGACGAAGTCCGGGCCCAGGTAGGGTGCCATGCTGCTGGCCAGCTGCCAGCGCAGCATCGTGCGGATGTCAGCCACCGGCAGACGCTTCCATTGCTGGCCAAGGGCCTTGTAGAAAGCCGGCTCGGTGACGTTGAACTCCTGCTGCGGGGCCAGGTCTTGCGCGCTCTGGTAGGCGGCGAAGTCGAAATCGGGGATCAGGGCCTGCAGCTGCTTGCCTGTGTAGCGGTGGAAGCTCTTGTACGGGTCGCGCTTCTCGACCACGCTCAGCGATGCCCGTGCCAGCGCCGTCTCCACGGCCAGCACCAGGCGCGCGTTGGCCGCGGCCTGGGGCTTGGCGTCGCCCATCAGTTCGAAGATGCGGGCCACGTGGGCCTGGAACTTGGCGCGCAGCTCGCGGCTCTTGGCATCGGTCTTCAGGTAGTAGTCGCGCTCGGGCAGGCTCAGGCCGCCGGTGGCCGCGAAGGCGATCTGGCGGGTGCTGTCCGCAAAGTCCTGGCCCGATCCGAAACTGAAGAAGAAGCGGCCGTTGTGGGTGTTCTGGTGCAGGGCGGCGAGCACGAAGGGCAGCTCGCCCTTGTCCTTCAGGCCTTCGATGCGGCCCAGCAGCGGCTTGAGCGCGGCCAGGCCGTTCTTCGCGACGGCGGCCTCGTCCATGCAGGCCGCGAAATAGTCACCGATCTTGGCCTGCGAATCGCTGCGGGTCTCGCCAGGGGCGGCCGGCTGGGCCAGCTTTTCCAGGATGCCCCACAGGTAGCGCTGGTTGTCATTGGCCGCCTTGGCGTAGACGGACCAGCGGGCCTGGTCGTCCGGGATGGGGTTGTTCTTGTTCCAGCCGCCGCAGGCGTACTGGTACAGGTCCTCGCAGGGATCCACCGTACGGTCCATGGCCGAGAGGTCCAGGCTGGGCGTGTAGGGCAGGCTCTGCAGGGCCTGTTCGGCGGGCTTGGACTCCTGGGCTTGAGCCAGAGTGGCCATGGCCAGGGCGGCGCCGAGGGCGCTCAGGCGCCAGGCTTTCATGCGGGCAGTCTTCATGGTGAGGCAAGCGTGTCTTCGTGAAGGCCCGGATTGTGGTGCCAGGACCGGCTCCATGCCGCTCGTCAGGCCCCCATCGGAGATCGGGCTTTTCCCCAATGCGCAAGCTGCAACAATGCGGGCCGATGAGTGCCCTTCGCTTCACCCGCTCCCTGCCCCTGCTGGCCAGCCTGCTGCTGGCCGCCTGCGCCACCGGCCCGCGCGGCCTGCAGATCGACGACAGCTACCAATCCCTCAACCAGGACAGCCGCGCCCAGCTGCTCATCCTGCACTACACCGTGGGCAACTTCGACAGCGCGCTCAAGACCCTCACCCAGCCCAACCCCGGCGGCGGCGAGGTCTCGGCTCATTACCTGGTGCGCGATGAGCCGGTGCGCACCTACCGGCTGGTGGACGAGTCCCGACGCGCCTGGCATGCGGGCATGAGCCGCTGGAAGAGCTGGGGCAACCTCAATGCGGCCTCCATCGGCATCGAGATCGTCAACCCCGGCCGCGTGGACACGCCCGACGGACCGCGCTACGTGCCCTTCCCCCAGGCCCAGGTCGATGAGGTGGTCCGCCTGTGCCAGGACATCGCTGCCCGCCACCGCATCCGCCCCGACCGCATCCTGGGTCACAGCGATGTGCAGCCGCTCAGCAAGCAGGACCCCGGCCCTGCCTTCCCCTGGAAGCAGCTGTGGGCCGCCGGCCTCATCCCCTGGCCCGACGAGGCCCTGGCGGACGCGCTGCGCCCGCAGTACGAGCAGGCCCTGCCCGACGCCACCTGGTTCCAGCAGAAGCTGGCCCAGCACGGCTTCGGCCTCACGCAGAGTGGGCTCTGGGACGCCGAGACCCGCAAGGTGCTGGCCGCTTTCCAGATGAAGTACCGCCCGGCCCGCTACGACGGCGAGGCCGACGCCGAGACCGCCGCCCTGCTGGACGTCATCACCCGCCGCGATGGCTTTCGCATGAAGGACGGCAGCCTGCCGCGCTGACACCCGCCCATGCTCAACGCCCTGCTGCGCCGCCTGCTGACCCTGCTGCCCACGCTGCTGGGCGTGAGCCTGGTCGCCTTCGGCCTGATCCGCCTGGTGCCCGGCGATCCGGTCGAGGTGATGATGGGCGAGCGCGCCCTGGACGCCGCCACGCATGCGCAGCTGCTGCACCAGCTGGGGCTGGACGCTCCCTGGCCCGTGCAGTACGGCCGCTACCTGCTGCAGCTGCTGCAGGGCGACCTCGGCCGCAGCCTGGTCAGCCACGAGCCGGTGGCGCAGGAGTTCCTCGCCCTCTTCCCCGCCACCGTGGAGCTGGCCGCGGCAGCCCTGCTGCTGGCCCTGGTGCTGGGCCTGGGCCTCGGGCTGGCGGCCAGCCTCAAGCGCGGCTCCTGGCTGGACCAGGGCGTGATGGGCCTGGCCACGCTGGGCTACTCCATGCCGGTGTTCTGGTGGGGCCTGATCCTCATCATGACCTTCTCGGTGGGCCTGGCCTGGACACCGGTGACGGGGCGCATCGCCATCGAGTACGACGTCGCCCGCGTGACCGGCTTCATGCTGGTCGATGCCGCCCTGCACCCCGAGCCCGGCGCCTGGCGCTCGGCCCTGCTGCACCTGCTGCTGCCGGCCCTGGTGCTGGGCACCTCCAGCACGGCGGTCATCGCGCGCATGACGCGCTCCAGCATGCTGGAGGTGCTGCAGGAGGACTACATCCGCACCGCCCGCGCCAAGGGCCTCTCGACGGCCCGCGTGGTGCTGGGCCATGCCCTGCGCAATGCCCTGGTGCCGGTGCTGACGGTGGTGGGCCTGCAGACCGGCAGCCTGCTGGCCGGCGCGGTGCTGACCGAAACCATCTTCTCCTGGCCCGGCGTGGGCAAGTGGCTGATCGACGCCATCGCCCGGCGCGACTACCCCGTGGTGCAGGCGGGCATCCTGATCTCCGCCCTGACCTTCATGGCGGTGAACCTAGCGGTGGACCTGCTCTATGGCGTCGTCAACCCGCGGATGCGCTCGCGCTGAAACCGCCATGGCCCCCCCACCCGATAAGCAAGACCTGACCCCGCGGTCACCGCGGGGCCGCAGCCCCCTGGGCGCGGCCTGGGACCGTTTTGCCGCCCAGCGCGGGGCCCTGGCCGCGCTCGTGGTGTTCGGCCTGGTGGCTCTGGCGGCCCTGCTGGCGCCCTGGCTGTCGCCGCATGACCCGCTGCACCAATACCGCGAGCAGCTGCTGCAGCCGCCGCTGTGGATGGACGGCGGCACGGCGCGCTTCCCGCTGGGCACCGACGAGCTGGGCCGCGACCTGCTCTCGCGCCTGCTGCACGGCGCGCGGGTCTCCCTGGGCCTGGGCCTGGCCTCGGTGGTGCTGGCCCTGGTGCCGGGCATCGTGCTGGGCCTGCTGGCGGCCTTCCACGAGCGCTGGCTCTCGCCCCTGGTGATGCGCAGCATGGACGTGCTGCTGGCCCTGCCGGGCCTGCTGCTGGCCATCTGCGTGATCACCATCCTGGGACCGGGGCTGACGAACACCGTGATCGCCATCGCCATCGGCGCCCTGCCGGGCAGCACGCGGCTGGCGCGGGCCGCCGCCCTGGCCGAGAAGTCCCGCGACTACGTGCAGGCGGCCCGCGCCGCCGGGGCCTCGTCCTGGCACCTGATGTTCCGCACCGTGCTGCCCAACTGTGCGGCGCCGCTGATCGTGCAGGCCACGCTGGCCTTCTCCTCGGCCATCCTGGAGGCGGCGGGCCTGGGCTTCCTGGGCCTGGGCGTGCAGGCACCCACGCCCGAGTGGGGCGGCATGCTGGCCACCGCGCGCGACGCCCTGCAGCGTGCGCCCTGGGTGCTGAGCCTGCCGGGCCTGGCCATCCTGCTGACCGTGCTGAGCGTCAACCTCGTCGGCGACGGCCTGCGAGACGCGCTGGACCCCAAGCTGCGACGCGGCTGAGCCCGGCCTCCTGCCTCGGCGCATGCACGAGGTGACGAAGGCGCCGACTTCGGTCAAGATGGCCGCGCCTTCCCCTGCATGACCTCGCCATGACGCAGTTCGCCTTCCTCAGCCACACGAGTTTCATGAAGCAGCCGCCTGCCGCGCCAGGCAGTCGGCCCTTCGGCCTGGCCGGCATCGCCTGGGACGGCTGCGTGAGCAACCGCCCCGGCGCGCGCTTCGGCCCCCGCGCCATCCGCGAGGCCAGCCACATGCTGTGCGACGGCATCCACCCCTTCTTCGACACCACGCCGGACGGCCATCTCCAGGATCACGGCGACCTGCCCCTGCCCAACACCAGCCTGGAGGGCATGCGCGCCGCCATGATGCCGCTGATCAGCCCACTCATCGCGCAGCATCACATGGTCTGGCTGGGCGGGGACCACAGCATCACCCTGCCCCTGCTGCGGGCCTACCGCGCCCATCTCGGCCGGCCCCTGGCCTGCCTGCACTTCGACGCCCACTGCGATACCTGGGAAGACCACTTCGGCGAGCCCAGCGGCCATGGCACCTGGGTCTACGAGGCCCTGCAGGAGGGCCTGGTGATGCCGCAGGGCATGGTGCAGCTGGGCATCCGCTCGGCGGGCCTGCGCGAGGCGCGCGAGTATGTACGGGACCAGGGCGGCCTAATCCACGACGCCCGCAGCCTGCGCGGCCTGGAAAGCCCGGCCCAGCTGGCCGGCGTGCTGGGCGGGATCCGCGAGCGCATGGCGGCCCTGGGTCACCCGCCCATCTACCTCAGCCTGGACATCGACTGCCTGGACCCCGCCTTCGCCCCCGGCACCGGCACGCCCGAACCCGGCGGCATGAGCAGCAATCAAGTGCTGAGCATTCTGGAAGAGCTGGCCGACCTGCCCTGGGTGGGCATGGACTGCGTGGAGGTGGCGCCGCCCTACGACCACGCCGAGCTGACCAGCTACGCCGCCGCGCAGTTCGTCTGGACTTACCTCTGTGGGCGCCTGGCTCAGGCCGCGCGCTGAAGGCCCGCTGGGGCTTCGTAGCGGCGCGACTCGCCGTCCATCGGCACCCACAGGCGATCGCCCAGGAAGGCGGCGCACTGGCGCACCTCCTCACGGCGCACCGGGCAGTGGTCCAGGGCTTCGAGGTGGTTGACTACCAGCTGCCCGTCATGCAGCCTCGCCGCCTCGGCCAGTTCGGTCGTGTCCATCAGGATCTCGCCGCCCAGGTCGAAGCGGGCTCCGCCAGCTGGGAGGATGGCAATGACGGGCTTCAGCGCGGCCAGGCAGTGGCGCACGGGCTCATGCAGCACGGTGTCGCCTGCCACATACACGCTGGGTTCGCCCGGCATCTCGATCAGGTAGCCCGCTCCATGGGCCATCAGCCGCCCCACCCAGCCACGGCCATGCAGGCAGGGGACGGGCGTGACGAAGCCGCCCAGGAAGGGCTGGCGCTGCCAACCCGCCAGCGACTGCGCCTGCAGGCCGCGGGCACTGAGCCAGGCAGCATCGTCGGGCATGCAAAGCACGGGCAGCTCACGCTCGCGCAGGAAGCGCCGGCCGGCGCGATCCAGATGGTCGAAGTGGCCCTTCTGGCAATGCGTGATCAGGGCATGGGTGCTGCGCTCCAGCGCCGGCCCTGCGGCGGCCGGCAGCGGCACCAGCGGATTGCGCCGCCGCTTGCCGCCCAGGTAGCGCAGGCTGGGCAGGGCACCGGCCTCGGCCAGCATGGGGTCGACCAGCAGGGCGACGTCTTGGCCGCCGGCGCGGAACTCCAGCAGCACGGTGGCATTGCGGATCTGGGTGATGTGCATGGCTGGGCTCGCGCGGGGCGCCGTGAGTGGTCGTTGGCTGGATTGTTCAAAATGGGCCCCGGGGCCCACAATGGCGCAATTCGCCAATTTCCTACCGATTCAAGCCACGCCATGCCCAGCCCGCCGCTGCACCTGGGGCTGCTGCTCTTCGAGGGCTGCATGCCCGCCGGCCTCTTTGCCGCCGCGGACCTGGCCCGGGCGGCCAACCTGCGCGCGGGCCGCGAGGCCTTCCGCCTGCAGTGGGTCAGCCTGGACGGGCGTCCCGTCAAGACTTGGCAGGGCCCCACGCTGGCCGCCGACGCCGCCCTGGCCGACGCCCGCTGCGAGGCCTGGCTGCTGCCCGGCCTATGGACCGACTCGCCGCAGTCCCTGGCGCGCCAACTGGCCACGCTCGCCCCCCTGGTGCAGGCCCTGGGACAGCTGCCCAGGCGGCATGCGCTGTGGAGCTACTGCGCGGGCGTCGCCCTGTTGGCGGCGGCCGGGCAGCTGGATGGTCGAGATGCCACGGCCACCTGGTGGCTCAGGCCCGGCCTGGGCGCCCGCTTTCCCAAGGTGCACTGGCGCTTCGATGAGCTGCTGGTGTCCAGCGGACCGGTGCGCACCGCCGCCGGGCCGCACGGATACCTGCCCCTGATGCTGCAGGCCCTGGCCGACCGCCTGGACCCCGCAGCGCTGCGAGACATCGAAGCCGTGCTGATGCTGCCGCGCCCGCAGCAATGGCCGGCGGTCTTTCGTCCCGTTGAGCTGATGGGGCAGTCCGACGAGGCCCTGCGCCGCCTGATCGTCTTCGCGCAGCGGCAACCGGCGCAGACGCTGTCGCTGGCAGCGGCGGCCCAGGCGCTCGGGCTGTCGGTGCGCAGCCTCAGCCGCTGGCTGCCGGCGCAGACCGGCCTGGCCGCCGGCCAGTGGCTGCGCCTGGTCAAGCTGCGTCAGGCGGCGGAGCGGCTGTGCGAGTCCGCCCTGCCCGTGAAGACGGTGGCCGAGCAGCTGGGCTACGGCAGCGAGGCCGGCCTGCACCGCAGCTTCCAGGCCCTGCTGGCCTGCACGCCGGGTGAGTTCCGCCGGCGCCACGCACGCCTGCCTTCGCCCACGGGCGCGCGGCCATGAGCGCGGCCGGCCTGGACAGGGCGCGCGCTGCGCTCACAATGGCAGCCCAGTCCCACCTGCCCTGCGCGCCCGTGCTGATGCCCCGCCCCGGTCTCTCCCCGCTGTTCTCCGTCCCCCTGCTGATGATGGCGGCGGCCGCCGCATCGGCCCAGTCCGCGCAGCCGGTGGGCAAGCCCATCGTCTACTGCAGCGAGGCCAGCCCCGAGGGCTTCGACCCGGGCCTGTGGGACAGCACCAGCACCAACAACGCCGTGCGCCAGGTGTTCCAGGGCCTGCTGGGCTTCGAGCGCGGCGGCACGGCCCTGGTGCCGCGCCTGGCGCAGCGCTGGACGGTGTCGGAGGACGCCCGCGTCTTCACCTTCACCTTGCGCCGCGGCGTACGCTTCCACACCCGGGCCTGGTTCACGCCCTCGCGCGAGTTCAACGCGGACGACGTGCTCTTCACCTTCAGCCGCTTCCTGGACCCGGCCCATCCCTTCAACAAGGCCCTGCCCGGCAACTTCATCTACCCCAACAACCTGGGCCTCGCGAAGCTGGTGCAGACGCTGGAAAAGCTGGACGACCACACCGTGCGCTTCACGCTGCGCGAGCCCAATGTGGTCTTCCTCAGCTGGTTCGCCATGCCCTTCGCGGGCATCCACTCGGCGGAGTACGCGCAGCAGCTGCTGCAGCGCGGCGAGCCGCACAAGCTCAACAACGCGCCCATCGGCACCGGCCCCTTCGCCTTTCGCAGCTATGCCAAGGACGATGTCCTGCGCCTGGAGGCGAATCCCAGCTATTGGGCCGGCCAGGTGCGCACGCCCAAGCTGATCTTCGCCATCGCCCGCGAACCCAATGTGCGCATCCAGAAGCTGCTGGCGGGCGAATGCCAGGTCAGCGCGCCGGCCCGCGACATTGACGTGCCGGTGCTGGCGAAGCGAGCGGACATCCAGCTGCTGCAGGTCCAGGCCCTCAACATCAGCTACCTGAGCTTCAACCTCGCCAGGGCGCCAACCAACATCCGCGCCGTGCGCGAGGCCCTGGACATCGCCATAGACCGCCCGGCCCTCTTCAAGGTGCTGTTCCCGCGCGGCGACGCCACGCCGGCCACCAGTGCCTTCCCGCCGGCCATCCCCGGCTTCGACCCCTCGCTGCGCAACGAATACGACCCCGACCGCGCCCGCCGACTGCTGGCCGAGGCCGGCTTCCCGCAGGGTTTCGCCATCGATCTCTGGGCCCTGCCCATCGCCCGACCGACCAATCCCAACGGCCTGCTGCTGGCCCAGATGATCCAGCAGGACTGGGCGCGCATCGGCGTGCGCGCCAGCATCAAGACCTACGAGTGGGGCGAGTACCTCAAGCGCGCCAACAAGGGCGAGCACGACGTCTACATGAGCGGCTGGAGCGGCGAGAGCGGCGATGCCGACGAGTTCCTGACCCCAAACCTCAGCTGCGCGGCCAACCGCAGCGGCGTGAAGTTCTGCAACACCGAGTTCGAGCGCCTGATCGACGCAGCCCGCGCCACGCCGGACGCCGCACGCCGCGCCGCGCTCTATGGCCAGGCCCAGCGGATCTTCAAGCGCGAGCGGCCCTGGATCCCATTCGCCCATTCCACGCTGTACCTGCCGGTGCGAGCGGACGTGAAGGGCTTTGTGATCAACCCCAATGGCGGGGTCGAGTTCGAGAAGGTCTGGCGCGAATGAAGCCCTCCCCCGTTCCCATGATCGCCTGTGAGGACATCGCCGCACACCCCGACTTCCAGTCGCTGCGTGGCATGAGCGAGATTGACCTGGACCTGCGCTATGCCACGCCGGACAACTACGTCAGCCGTGACGTCTATGGTCCGCTGGACTGCGCCTACCTTCGCAAGGACGCAGCCGATGGTCTGCGCCGCGCGGCGCAATGGCTGCAGCGGCAGCGGCCGCAGTGGCAGATCCGCGTCTTCGATGCGCTGCGCCCGCAGCGGGTGCAGGAGGCGCTCTACGCCGAGCTGGAAGGCACGCCGCTGGTCCTGTACCTCGCCCACCCGGAGGGCGGGTCCCTGCATTCCTTCGGCGTGGCGGTCGATGCCGGCCTGTTGGACGAGCACGGTCGGGAGCTGGACATGGGCTCGGGCTTCGACGAAATGTGCCTGCTGTCCCATCCCGACCACGAGGCCGAGCACCTGGCCCAGGGCCTGCTGACGGCGCAGCAGCTCGCGCACCGCGGCTGGCTGCGCGCGGCAATGCGGGCCGGCGGCTTCCACACCATCGCCACGGAATGGTGGCATTTCGAGTTCGGCGACCGCAAGCAGGCCCGCGCCACCCTGCCGCGGGTGCTTTGAAGGAGTCCCGCATGGACCGACGCCATTTCCTGCAGGCTTCGGCCTCGCTCGGCCCGCTGGCCACCATGGGCGCCGCGAGCGCAAGACCTGACCCCGGGCAAGCGCCCCTGCTGCGCCCGCGCCGACTGCGCCCCGGTGACACGATAGGCTTGATCAGCCCCGCCAACGCCAGCTTCGAGCGCGAGCCCGTGGCCTTGGCCATCGAGGCCCTGCAGGCCCTGGGCCTGCAGGTGAAGCTGGGCGCGCATG
The DNA here is from genome assembly GCF_014174515.1 of Mitsuaria sp. WAJ17. Taxonomy (GTDB): domain Bacteria; phylum Pseudomonadota; class Gammaproteobacteria; order Burkholderiales; family Burkholderiaceae_C; genus Roseateles_B. The sequence goes on along the minus strand of NZ_JACJUG010000001.1, from coordinate 335,735 downwards.
CGCTGTCCCGACGCGGCCAGTTCGGCGGCAGCGATGCCGAACGCGCCGATGACATCCACCGCTTCTTCGCCGACGACGGCGTCGCCGGCCTGCTGGCCCTCACCGGCGGCTCGGGCTGCGCGCGCATCGTGGACCAGCTGGACTACGGCTTGATCCGCCAGCACCCCAAGTTCTTCGGCGGTTTCTCCGATGTCACCTGCCTGATCAATGCCATCCACCGGCAGACCGGCCTGCTCACCTTCCATTCGCCTTTTGCCGGCTCCACCTGGACCCGCTTCACCACCCAGCATTTCCGCGCCCTGGTGATGGAGGGCGAAGCCCCGCTGCTGCGCAACCCCGTCGGCGAGCAGGGCGGGGACCTGGTCCAGGCCCATGACCGCGCCTGGACCCTGCGCGGCGGACGGGCCCGCGGGCGGCTGGTGGGCGGCAACCTCGCCGTGCTCAGCGCGATGGCAGGCTCAGCCTATTTCCCCGACTTCGACGGCGCCGTTCTGTTCCTGGAAGACATCAACGAGTACATCTACCGCATCGACCGCATGCTGGCCACGCTGCGCCTGGCCGGCGCCCTGCGCCGCCTGGCGGGCGTGGTGCTGGGCCAGTTCACCAGGTGCGAACCTGGCGACGGAAACTATGGCACGCTGACCCTGGACGAGGTCTTCGAGGACTACTTCGGCGGCCTGGGCGTGCCGGTCTACCGCGGCGCCATGATTGGCCACATTCCGCGCAAATTCACCCTGCCCATCGGCGCAGAAGCCGAGATCGACGCCGACGCCTGCAGCCTGCGCATCCTGATGCCCGCGGTGGCTTGATCGAAGGGGCTCAGTTGCAGGGCGCTGCAGGCAGGGCGTAGGGCTGCAGCAGCTCGGCCATGCGCCCGCTGCGGCACAGCTGCTGCAGACTGCGCTGGAAGCGCTGCTGGTCGGCCACGCTCAGGCGCTGGCGGCTCAGGCCGAAGTGGTAGCCGATCTGCTTGACCGTGCCCACGGCCTGCAGGGGCGGCATCTCGTTCTGGGCGGTGAGCCACAGGGCCACGGCCTCGTTCATCAGCACCACCCCTTGCGGGCCGTAGCGGCCCGCGTGCAGCATGCGCAGCACGGTGAGGTTGTCGGGCTCGATTTGGGATTGGAACTGCTGACCCCGGGCCAGTTCCGCCAGCGTCAGCGAGGTGCCGGAGGGCCCGTAGGCAGCCACCGTGCGGCCCTCCAGCGAGGCGGGGCCCTTGTACTGCAGGCTCTCGCCCTGGCGGCCGAACAGCGTATAGCGGGCCTGCAGCACGGCCGACGAGAGCGCGAAATACCTGCGCCGCTCCGGCGCGTCGGCCACAGCGAACAGGCCGTGGGCCTCGCCCTGCTCCGCCAGGGCCAGGGCGCGGCGCCAGGGCATCACCCGGACCTCGCAGCGCCAGCCCAGTTGCTCGCAAGCCTTGTCCAGCACGTCCACCATGGGGCCGGCCGGCCTGCCGGCACGCTCGTAGGTGTAGGGCGGAAAGGGCTCGGTCAGAAAGAGGCGCCAGGGCGCCGGCGCGGCGGCGGCCGGCAGGGCCACCGCCCCTGCGCACAGCAGGCTCAGCACGACAGGGCGGCCGGGGAGGCTGTCGGTGGCGAGCCGCGGCATCAGGGGCATGAGGTACTGTCTCCCGGGATGAGACCGCAAGCATAGGGCCTGCGGGACGCGCATCCTGCCGGCCAGACCCGGTGGGGGTTGTCAACGCGGCATGCGCACCACACAGGCCGAGGCCGGCAAGGCGTAGGGGCGGATCAGAGCGGCATTGCGCCCGTTGCGGCAGTTGGCCTGCAGGGCCTCGTCGAAGCGCTGGAAGTCGGCCTCCGTGAGCCGGGCCTTGAGGAGGCCGAAGCCGTAGCTGATCTCGCGGGCCACGCCGGCCATCTGCAGGCCCTGCAGCTGCTCCTGCTTGAGCAGCCACAGCGCCACGCTCTCGTTGATGAAGGCCAGGCCCTGCTCGCCATAGCGGCCGTGGACCAGCTTGCGCAGCACGGTGGCGTTGTCGGGCTCCACATGCACCGACACGCCGGGGCCGTCCTGCAGCAGCTCGTTGAGCGCCATGGACGAGCCCGAAGGGCCATAGACGGCCAGCTCATGGCCCTCCAGGCTGGCCGGCCCTTCGTAGCGGTAGCTCTGGCCGCTGCGGCTGAACAGGGCGTAGCGGGCGTTCAGCACCGGGCTGCTGAAGTAGAAGAGCCGCTCGCGCTCGGGCGTCTGCAGCAGGGGGAAGAGACCGTCCAGGCGGCCGGCCTCGGCGTCGGCCAGCGCACGGCGCCAGGGCAGCAGGGACAGCTCGCAACGCCAGCCCAGGCGCTCGCAGGTAGCCCGCAGCACCTCCACCATGGGGCCGGTGGCCCGCCCCTGGCGGTCAATCACATAAGGCGGGAAGGCCTCCGTCCCGAAATGCAGCACCGGCGGGGGCGCGGCCACAGCGGGCTGCAGGCCCAGCAACAGGTTCAGATTCAGGCTCAGGCACAGGGTCAGGTGCAGGGGCTTCATGCGGGCAGCATAACGCCGGCAGGGAGGCGGCCGGATCAGGACTGGCCCGCCAGCCAGTCCACGATGCGATCCAGGGCTGGGCGGCCCACCCAGAGGGCCGACTCGTCATTGAGCATCAGCACCAGCACCCAGGGCCGTCCGCGGCGGTCCTTCACCAGGCCGGCCAGGGCCGCGACATTGTGCAGCGTGCCCGTCTTGAGCCGCGCCCGCCCCTGGGCCTGCGAGCCCTGGAAGCGCCGGGACAGGGTGCCATCGACGCCGGCCAGCGGCAGTCCGGCCAGCCAGTCCGGCGCATGGCGGCCCTGAGCGGCCTGTCGGATCACGGCGGCCAGGGTCTCGGCGCTCATACGCTCGCTGCGCGAGAGGCCGGCGCCGTTGTCGGGCACCAGCTCGGGAGCCTCGATCCCCTGCTCGGACAGCCAGCGCTGTACGGCCTGCGCGGCACGCTCGCGCGTGGGCAGGGCGGCGTCAGTGGCGGCCTGCTGGCCCAGGCGCAGATAGACCAAGCGCAGCTGCACGTTGTCGGAGCGTTTGAGAGCCCCGCGCAGCACCTCGGCCAGCGGCCGACCCCAGCGGGTCTGCAGCACGCGGGCCTCGGCGGGAGCGCGCCCGCTGCGCAGCTCGCCGCTGATCGTGCCGCCCAGCGACAGCCACAGCTGGCGCACCGTCTCGCCCAGCAGCCACTGGCGGTCCAGCAGCTGCAAAGCCTGGCTCACCCGGCACTCCACCGGGAAGCGGCCACTGAGCAGCAGGCGCGGCGGCGTGCCGCCCTGGCCGGGCTCGAAGCGCGGCTGCAGGGGCAGCACGTCCCAGTGCCGGCAGGGCGCCTCGGCCAGGCTCAGGCCGCTGGTATCGACCTGCAGCTCGGGCCAGGCCGGCAGGCGCGCCTGAACCGGGCCCACGGTGCCGCTGGAAAGCTCCAGCAGCTGCACGCCGCCCTCCAGCAGCAGAGCATCGGGCACGACGTTGTAGGGGAAGCTGGGCGTGTCGTCGAAGTCGGGGGTCTGCAGGTCCTCGCGCTCGGGCACGAAACCGCTGCGGTCCAGCACCAAGCCGCCGCGCAGCTCGCGCACACCGGACTGGCGCAATTCGCGCAGCAGTTGCCACAGGGCAGCGCTGTCCAGCTCGCCATCACCACCGCCGCGCAGGTACAGCGGGGTCTCCAGGACGCCGTCGCGCACGGTCCCCGTACTCAGCAGATCGGTCCGCGCGCGCGCACTGGGACCCAGTTGGTCCAAGGCCACCGCCGCGGTCAGCAGCTTGGCCACTGAGCCCGGCACCATGGGCCGGTCCGCCTGCCAGGCATAGCCGGCCTGGGGGCGGTCCAGGGGAAAGGCGCGCAAGGCCAGGGATTCAGGCGGCAGGCCGGCGCGCTGCAGGGCGGCAGCCACCGGAGCGGGCAGGCGGCTGGCGGCGCGGGCCGGGGCGATCAGCCCGGCGCAGGCCAGGGCCAAGCAGGCGAGCTGCGTCAGTTGGCGCGAACGATGGAGGGGTGAGGCGAAAGCGCTGCGGTGCATGGACCGCAATGTAGCGCCCGGGCGGCGTCCGGTCGGCACGGGACCGGACGGCGGCGCCAGGCGGGCGGCAACCGGGTGTCAGCGCAGGTAGTCAGAGACGCCGTGGCGGAACTTGTCCTCGAACTGGGACTGGCACTGTTCCCATTCCTCCAGCGTCGAGTCCTGGACCTCCAGGCCGTCGATCTTGCTGCTCCCGACGATATTCAGAGGCCGGGCGATGGCATTCATCGCGCTGCGTCCCAGCGCGGCCATGCGGGCCATGCCGGTCTCGGGATGTGCGGCCCCGCGGGGCTTGGTCAGCTGTGCCATGGTCCACCTCTACGGCTTCAGTGGTGGATCCAGTGTGCGCCGTCGGAGGCGGGAAAGCCATCGCATCTGCGGCGCAGAAGCCCCCCGTTTCAGGGGACCGTCACCTGTTGAAGTGGCAGGGCACCGAGGGTGCTGGGATCAGGGGCGAGGCTCGACCTGGGTGGCCACGAACTCGCGGATCTGCTCCACCATGGGCTGCACGGCACGCGGGGCGTCGATGTCGCCGGCCAGCACATGCTGCCCGGGCGATTCGCTGTAATCAACCTCGATCAGCTGCTTGCGCGGGCTGCCGATGCGCTCGAAGGCGGCGCGGACCTCGGTGACGTCGATCACGGTGTCACGCGGAGACATCATCATCAGCGTGGGCGCCTGGATCTTGCCCAGCTCGCTGCCACGCACACGCTCGACCAGGGCCATCATCGGAAAGAGGGCCTCGGTGGGATAGCGGTGGGTCCAGAAGCGCGCCTTGCGCTCGTTGGCGGGCGTCTCCTGGTACTCGGCACCCTGTACCAGGCGGGCGATGCTGCGACCCCAGGGCCAGTTGATGATGGCGGCCTTGGGATCGCGCGGCCCGAAGTTGGGAGAGATGAGCACCCAGCCGGCCACATCCTTGGCTTCCTCGCGCTGGGCCAACCAGGCAGCCAAGGTGGCGCCGGTGGAGGCGCCCACCACCAGCACGCGCTCACCGATGCGCTGGCCCACCTGCAGGGCTTCCAGCGCGTCGGCCTTCCACTGGCCCAGGCTGGCCTGGCCCATGGCCTCGCCGGGCAGGCCGTGGCCGGCCAGGCGGGTGTAGAACGTGTTGCCGCCCAGGGCCTGGGCCAGGCGCTCGGGCACGGGCGCCATTTCCTGGCGCGTGGCGGAGAAGCCGTGCAGGTAGACCACGGCCCAGGGCGCGCGCAGGCGGCCCTTGTCGCCCCAGACGATGTGCTTCTCGGTCTGTGGGGTCAGGCCGGCGATGCGGGCCTCGCCCGCTGCCAGCTGGGCCTCCAGCGCGTCCAACTGCTCGGGCAGGTGGACGGGCTTCATGGGGGCGGGCTCCCAGGCGATCTCGCTGTTGCGAGGGCCGATGGAAAAAACCAGGCCGCAGGCCAGCAGCGCCAGCGAGGCGCCCCAGGCGATGCGGCCTGCCCGGCTCACGCCAGCACCGCGGCCATGGCATTGGCCACGGCTTCCACGTTCTTGGTGTTGAGGCCGGCAACGCACATGCGGCCCGAGCGGACGAGGTAGACGCCGAACTCGTCCTTCAGGCGGTCCACCTGCGCGGGCGTGAGGCCCGTGTAGCTGAACATGCCGCGCTGGTGCAGGAAGTAGTCAAAATTGCGGCCCGGCAGCTTGGCCGACAGCACCTGGTGCAGGGCATTGCGCATGGCCAGGATGCGCTCGCGCATCTCCTCGACCTCGCCTTCCCACAGGGCGCGCAGGGCCGGGTCGCCCAGCACCTTGGCGACCAGCTGACCGCCGTGCATCGGAGGGTTGGAGTAGTTGCGGCGGATGGTGGCCTTCAGCTGACCCAGCACGTGGCTGGCCTGCTGGGCGTCCGGGCACACGACGGACAGGCCGCCGCAGCGCTCGCCGTAGAGGCTCATGTTCTTGGAGAAGCTGTTGGCCACGAAGAAGCACAGGCCGGCATCCGCCATGGCGCGGATGGCGAATGCATCCTGCTCCAGGCCTTCACCGTAGCCCTGGTAGGCGATGTCCAGGAAGGGCAGCAGATCGCGCGCCTTCAGCAGGGGGATCAGGGTATCCCACTGAGTGGGGGTCAGGTCCACCCCGGTGGGGTTGTGGCAGCAGGCGTGCAGCAGCACCACGCTCTTAGCGGGCATGGCCTGCACGGCCTCCAGCAGTTCCTTGAAGCGCACGCCGCCGCTGACCGGGTCGTAGTAGGGATAGGTCTTGACCGCGATGCCCGAGCCCTCGAAGACGGCGCGGTGGTTGTCCCAGGTGGGGTCGGAGACATAGATCGCGCTCTCGGGGAAGTAGCGCTTGATGAAGTCGGCGCCGACCTTCAGGCCGCCGCTGGAGCCCACGCTCTGGATGGTGGCCACGCGGCCGGCCTTCAGCACCTCGGCGTCGCGGCCGAAGAGCAGGGCCTGCACCTCGCTGCGAAAGGCGGCCAGGCCTTCCATGGGCAGGTAGGGGCGCGCACCAGCGGACTCGACCACCGCCAGCTCGGCCGTGCGGACCGAGTCCATCATGGGGATGCGGCCGTCGTTGTCGAAGTAAATGCCAATGGACAGGTTGATCTTGCCGGCCCGCGGATCCTTCTGGAAGGCTTCGTTCAGGCTGAGGATGGGGTCGCCAGCGTAGGCGTCAACGTGTTGGAACATGACAGATCACTCCGGGGTCTGAGACAGCCTGCCATTATGCGGCCGGGGGCCTGGCGCCGGGCTTCGCGGCCGGCAGCCCAGGCCCGCCAGGCCCTGGCGGGCGCCTTCGTCCCTGATGAGGGGAGGCTTGCCCCACGCCGGGTGCGCGCGCAGGGCCACTGGGCGCGAGTCTATGCCAGGGGAGCGGCCTTGTTCGCGTGCCGAAGGGCACCCGTCAGGCCGCGTCTTTGCTCGCGCCTCCCGACGCCAGCCAGTGCGCGAAGCGCCCGTGCGGATGCGACCAGGCCAGGGCCTGAGGCGCCTGCCCCGCCCGGCGCCATTGCCACAGCGTGGCGCTGCCCGCCGACACCCCTTCGGGCCGGGGCGGCAGGGCCGCATCGGCCGGCCAGTCGCTGTCGGCCAGGGATTCGGCCGACAGCCACCACAGCCCCCGCTCCTCCATCAGCCGCTGGACTCGCTGCCCGAAGCGGTGGCGGTCGGCGGCCTGGAAGTAGTAGAGCACCCAGCTGTGAAACAGCACGGGTTGCACGTCAGGCGGCAGGTCGTCCAGCCAGGCCTCGAGCAGCGCCAGCCCGTCTGCGGCACCCTGCACCGGCCAGTCGCGCGCCCGTGCCACGGCGAGGGCGGACTGCAGGCGCTCTCGACGCTCACGGTCATGCGGCCACAGACAGGCCAGCAGCCAGCGGGCGTCGTCTGGCTCGGCGGCATGCAACGGGCTCAGGTCCACGCCCTGGCGCCGGACCAGCTCGAAGCCCGCCTGCGCCGCGGGCAGCATGCCCTGCCAGCGGCAGCTGATCTGGGGCGAGGCCAGGTCCTCAAGCGCGCCAGCCTCGACCGCTCGACCGTCCTCCCCGAGGAAACGGTAGCGATAGGCATCCACGCCGAGGTTGAGCCCGGCACTGCAGCCGAAGTCGAACAGGGCCAGGCGTTGGCGGCCGCCGGCCCGGGCCAGGTGCTGCAGGGCGGGCCACAGCAGAGCGCATCGGCCGATCTCGTTGGTCTGGGTGGCCCGCTGCCTCAGCAGAGCGCGCAGCGCCGTTTCATGGACGGCGACGAAGCCGGCCAGCGCGCCTGCCAGGGCCTCGTCAGGCAGCCGCTGGCCGCCCACGGACGGGAAATAACCGGCCAGGGCCGACTGCGGCGCCGCCATCACCAGGGCGTGCACAGCCGCCAGGTAGAGATTGGGGCGGGCCTGCTCCGGCGGCGCTTCGTCCATCAGCGTCAGCAAGGCCGGCTGGGCCGCCAGCGCCCGGCACAGAGCCTGATAGAGCGGATCCTCGGGGCAGTCCTGCTCGGCGAAGCGCAGGAAGGGGGCGGCCCAGTCCGCACGCCCGGGCGGGACCGTTGCGAAGGTGGAGGACGCGGCAGCAGGCAGGAAAGTCATGCATCTAGCTTAGGCGCACAGCCCGCGCAGAATAGTCGGCTACCCGACAATCTGCACATGCCAGACTCCCCGGCCCCCAAGACGCCGCTCGGCCGCCCCCTGCGGCCAAGCCCACGCCCGAGCGCCCGCGCGAGCACCCGCGTGGACCTGCGGACCGCCTTCACGACGGTGCTCGAGACCCTGGCACCCGGCCTGCCTCTGGATGACGCGCACTGGCTGCCGCTGGCGCCGCTGCTGCGCCTGCAGTCTCTTGAGACGGGCCAGACCGTCCTGCTGCAGGGCCAGTTGCCACAGGCCTTCTATGCTGTGGTGCAAGGCGAGATCGAGGCACGCTTCAGCGGCCTGGACGGCCAGGTCTCGGTGCTGGAGGCCATGCGGCCGCCGCGCCTCTTCGGCCTGGCCGGCTTCGTCTGCCGCCAGCCCTCGCGCTACGAGGCGGTGGCGCTGCGCCCCAGCGTGCTGATCGCCATCGGCCCGGCCGCCTACACCCGCCTGATGGACGAGCTGCCCGGATTCGCGCGCGCCCTGATGCAGGAATTCGCCAGCCGCTTCGCCGGCACGCTGGGCCTGCTGGCGGCCTCGCGCCATGCCACGGCGGCCGAGCGGCTGATGCTGGGCCTACAGCAGCTGGATCAGACCCACGGCGAGGACCTGCCCGGCCAGCCCGGCTGGCGCCAGCTGCGCGTCAGCCAGGCGGAGCTGGCGGCGCTGGCCAATGTCTCGCGCCAGACGGTCAACGAGTGGCTGGGCCAGCAGGCGCGCGAAGGCCGGCTGTGCCAGGCCTACCGCCGCATCCTGTGGCGGCCACCCACGCCGGGCGCCGGGGCGGCGGCGTCGCTCACAGGGTCTTGAGGTACTCCAGCAGGGCGCGCTTGTCCGCCTCGGGCAGGGTTGTGCCAGCCAGGTGGCCGCCGTTGGAGTTGCCGGGCAGGCTGGTGTCGAAGGCAGAGGGCCCCTGCTCGCTCACCTGGCCGACCCGCATCGGGTCGAACTCGCGGCTGCCGACGAAGAATCGTGCCGGCCGCTGGGCCACCGGCTGCAGCAGGGCCCAGAGATTGGGCACCGAGCCGTTGTGCAGATAGGGCGCCGTGGCCCAGATGCCGTTGAGCGGTCGCGCCTTGTAGGTGGCCAGGCTGGGCGGCGGGTCCTCGCGCGGCGCGGGCGCTGCCAGCGCCTTGTCGAGCAGCTCCTGCGTGGGCCGCTCATGCGTCCAGCCGGCCGGCGCCTTGAACTGGCCAGCGCCGCGCAGCTCGTCGGCCAATTGGGCCTCGTACTGGATGATCAACGCCCGCAGCGTGGCCATCCGGGCCTCGCGGGTGCTGAGCATCACGCCGGTCGCCCCCTGGACCACGATCGTCGCACCTTGCGCGTCGTCGCCAAACCGGTGCGGGAGGTCGGTGATGACGGGCGTGCCCTTGAGCCGACCGGTCAACGCTTTGCGCATGGCGACGGCGGTGGCCATGGCGGAGTCGGTGCCGACGTCATGCATCTGCGCGGTGATCCGGCGGAAGGGGTTGGTGCGCTCGATGGGCAGGTGGCATTGCGCGCACTGCTGACCGTAGATCGCCTCGCCCTTGCTGGCCAGGGCGCGGTCCAGCGGGCCCAGCACCTTCTCGTCCCATTGCGGCGACCACAGGCTGCGCAGCCAGCCCTCCAGGTGGCCCAGGGCGACGATGTCCACGGTGCTGGGATAGCTGCAGCCCAGGGGCTTGCAGTCCTCGATGCGCAGGTGACCGAAGACGCCCAGCACCTCGCCCACATTGCGGGTCACCTCGCCCAGGCCCAGCGGGCCGTTGGGGGCGGAGCCGTTCCACTGCACCTTGTCATGTTGGGGGGTGTCCCAGAGGAAGGGATAGGACACCGGTGCATTGGGCGGCCGCGCGTTGTCCGGCTGGTCCAGCGCCGTCACCAGCACCTGGTTGAAGATGTTGCCGAAGGCGTCCAGGCGGGCAAAGCCCGGATCGTGCGTTGGCCTGTTCAGGGCCAGGCGGGCCGCGGACTCGCGCACCTCGCGTGCGAGCTCCTCGCGCAGGGCCTTCTGCTGGGGCGCGCTGGTCTGGCCCAGGGCGGTGGCAAAGCGCTGGAACTTGGCCTCGTCCGCCTGCGTGGCCTGTAGGGCCGCCACCAGCTCGGCATAGAAGCGATCGAAGCTCGACAGGGCCGGAGCGCCGTCGATGCGCAGGCCGCGGCCCTTGTAGTTGATCTGGCCGGTATGACAGGCGGCGCAGCTCATGCCCATCCAGTCCTGGCCCTTGCTGCTGGCCTTGGTGAAGCCCACGGGCAGGCCGTCCGGATTCCAGACGCCCGGACCGGGCGCGGCAGGCAGGTAGCCCAGCTGCTCGATGTGGGCATCACTGCGAAACAGCTCGGTGCTGCCGGCCTGCTCCAGCACCAGGAACCAGCGGTAGGGGACGATCTGCGAGCCCTGCGAGGTGAACCAGTAGGACATGCGCGTGGACTGGTCCCAGCCCTGGTCGAGGGTATAGACGGACTGGGGGCCGACCGCGTCAGGCAGCGGGGCGTTGTCCGGCGTGGGCTTCATGGGCGACCAGAGGGCGCAGGCGGCCAGGGCCAAGGCGGCGACGGCCGCGGCCGCGTGGGCTCTTGTGGGGGTCCTTGTCATGACTTGCTCCCAGTTACAAAGTCACGACGACTGTAGGGAATGGTGAAAGATTGACCGGGATCACTTGCGGGTGATGTGCTAGGGATGGCGCCGACAATGAAGCCATGCTTTCCCCGCCCGCCCAAGCAGAAGCCGACTGGCCCTCGCCCCTGAACCTGGTCCTGCAGGACTCTGAGCTGCTGCAGCTGCAGCGCGGGGGCGACGAGGGCCTCATCGAGCTCTCCAGCGCCCTCGTGCACTGGCCCAGCCTCAGCCAGCGCCGACCCCAGCAGGGCTGGGTCTGGCCCTTGCGGCTGCGATGCTCGGGTCTGGAGTCCTGGGAAGTGCGGGACTTCACGCCGGGGCGCATCGTACAGGCCCGCCTGACGCTGGATGGGCAAGACCTGACCCCGCAGCTGCCTGCATTCCATGCCGGGCGGGTGGCACTGCAGCTGGAGCTCGCGCGCGGCGGCAGCCTGCACCTGCAGGCCCGGACGCTGCGCATCGGGCTGGAGGGAGCGCTGCTGCGCGAATCCCTGGCGTGCTGACGCGGGTCAGTTGCCCAGCGCGGCCTCGATGTCGGCTCGCAGGGATTCCGGCGTGTCGTTGGGGGCGTAGCGGCGCAGCACCCGCCCGTCGCGGCCCACCAGGAACTTGGTGAAGTTCCACTTGATGGCCTGCGTACCCAGCAGGCCGGGCTTTTCCTTCTTGAGCCACTGCCACAGCGGGTCGGCCTTCTCGCCGTTGACCTCGATCTTGGCCATCATGGGGAAGCTCACGCCGTAGTTGATTTCGCAGAAGGACGAGATCTCGTCATTGCTGCCGGGATCCTGGCCGCCGAACTCGTTGCTGGGGAAGCCGACGACAACCAGGCCTCGGGTGCGGTAGTCGTGCCAGAGCTGCTCCAGGCCCTTGAACTGCGGCGTGAAGCCGCATTCGCTGGCGGTGTTGACGATGAGCAGCACCTTGCCATGCTCGGCCGCCAGCGAGAAGGGCTGGCCGTCGATGGAGGTGGCGTGAAAGTCGTAGATCGTCTGTTGTGCCATGGGGGGCTCCTTGGATGCCGGATATTAGCCCTGGCGCTTTTCCAGCGCAGCCAGCAGGGCCGCCCCCACAATGCACAGGCCACCGAAGGCCGTGCGCAGGCCCAGGGTCCCGCCACCCCAGGCCAGGGAGGAGATCGCCGCGAAGGGCACCTCACAGAGCATCACGATGGCGGTGACATTGGCCGGCAGTCGGGCTGCCCCATATTGCAGCGACAAGTTGGAGAGGAAGAACAGCAGCGCCATGCCCGCCAGCGGCAGCAGCCACCAGGCCGAGGCCAGGGCCGGCCAGGGTGCCAGGCCCTGCGTTGCCATCAGCGTGGCCGCCAGGGCCGAGACCCCCACGCCGCCGCTGAACATGGCCAGGGCGCGGGCCTCGGGGCTGCGGTCGGCCTCGCGGCGCAGCATGACGTTGTTCAGCGCGAAGGACATGCCGCCCAGCACGCCCAGCCAGTCCGGAAGGCTGGAGGGCAGCGGCAGCCCGCCGCCCGCCGGCGCCAGCACTGCCGCGGCGCCGCCCAGGGCCAGGACCATGCGCAGCAGGGCCAGGCGGGTCAGGTGCTCGCCCAGGATCAGCCGCGCCAGCAGCACCGCCCACAGCGGCATCAGGTAGAACAGCAGCACCACCCGCACCACGTCCCCCGTGGCCACGCCCCAGTTGAAGAAGGTGTTGGTGATGCCGGCGGCCGCCATGATGGGCCACAGCGAAGGTGTGGTCAGCAGCTCCCGCCAGGCCTCGCGACGCAGCAGCAGGATGACCAGCCAGGACAGGAAGAAGAAGGAGACCGTCGCCCACAGCGGGTGGAGCCCGGCGGACTGGAACTGGCGGAACGGCCACCAGGACAGGCCCCAGACCAGGGCGTTGAAGATCAGACCGAGGAATGCCATGCGGCGAGGCGCGCAAGAGCCGGCGGATGCGAGTGCCGGAGAGAAACGATGGGGTCAGGTCATGCCTCGGGTGCAACCGGACCATGCGGACCATGTCACTGCTTACAGGGCATGGGTTGGCTCGCTGCAACAACCCCTTGAAATCCATTGAGAAGCCGACACACTGCCGACCCACGATGCCCAGGGTTTATAGCATGGTGTCCGGAAGAAGAACCGTACTCCAATCTGGACGCCGTGCAGCCAGCCTCCGGGAGGCCGGCCGCCCTTCGATGAGCCCCATGAATTAGGGAGAGCCCGACTTGGACCACTTGGCCTGCTTGACCCCGGCTGATCTGCAAGCGAAACCGGCACCCGACCTCAGCGCCTACCGCTGGCGCCTGCTGGCCCAGGGTGATTCCTGGTTCAGCTTCACCGCCGCGCAGATGAATGCGCACGCCAATCTGCTGGAGGAGCTGGTCTTCCGGGACAAGGCCCTGGCCGTCAATTGCGCCGGCCAGAGCAATGCCCTGAGCCACATGGTGGACCTGGAGTCCGCACCCGAGTTCGTTCGCCTGCTCAGTGCTGACGATGTGCCCGCCTGGGACGGCATCCTGCTGTCGGTCGGCGGCAATGACCTGGTCAAGGCGGCCCAGACCCCGGCCCATCTGCCCGGCGGCGAGCCCGTGGCCCTGCACCTGCGCCTGCTGCGCCGCCAGACCGAATGGGGCCCGCCCTCGGCCGGCGTGGCCCGCTACTTCTCGGAGCCCGGCTGGGCCACCTATGCCGACTACCTCAGCGCCAACCTGCGCCACCTGCTGAGCCTGCGCGACCAGGGCCGCTCGGCGGGCAAGCCGGTCTTCATGCACAGCTATGCCGTGCCCATGCCCCGCCCCGCCGGTGCCGAGGACGCCTCGGGGCCCTGGCTCTACCCCGCGCTGAAGGCCTATGCCATCCCCGCCGCGGACTGGGCGGCGGTCAGCCGGCTGATGGTCTACCACCTGGCCCAGCTGCTCAAGCGCCTGGCGGCCGACCAGCAGCTCTATCCTGGCCTGCATGTCTTCGATTCCACCGCCGTGCCCCTGGCCCTGGCCGCGCCCGGCTCCAGCGGCAACAGCGGCGACTGGTTCAACGAGATTCACCTGAACCACAGCGGCTGCTTCAAGATCGCGCGCGCCTGGAGCGAGCACATCGAGGGCGTGCTCAACGGGAACACGGGCGGGAAGAAGAAGGCCTGAGCGCGGTGGGCCGACCCTGAGAAAGGGGCGCTCGCAGCGCCCCTTTTGCTTGTCCGCAGGCCGGCCTCAGTGCTTGTCGCTGCGGGCGATGGCCAGCAGGCGCTGCACTTCCTCGGCATGCTGCACGCAGTTGCTGCGGTGCCAGCGCTGGATCAGCCACATGGTACCGGCCACGACCAGGCCGAAGATGGTGATGGCGCCGAAGGCCGACATGCCCACGCGGGTCATGCCCGTGTACAGCGCACCCAGGCCCAGGATGCAGGCCTGCTCGTTGAAGTTCTGCACCGCGATGGAACGGCCTGCGCCCATGAGGTTGTGGCCGCGGTGCTGCAGCAGGGCGTTCATGGGAACGACGAGGTAACCGCCGATGCCGCCGAGCAGAATCAGGAAGGGCGCAGCGATCCACACGTTGTGGATGAAGTTCATGAGGATGACCAGCAGGCCCATGACGATGCCCAGAGGCACCACGGCCGTTGCCTTGTCCAGGCGCATGACCATGGACGCCACCACGGCACCCGCAGCGGTGCCGATGGCAACGACCCCGACCAGGCTGGAGGCCTGCGTCGTGCCATAGCCCAGCGCTGCCAGGGCCCAGGCCAGCACGATGTAGCGCAAATTGCCGGAGACGCCCCAGAACAGGGTCGTGGTAGCGAGGGAGATCTGGCCCAGCTTGTCTTGCCAGAGACGCGAATTGCAGTTGGCGAAATCGCGCACCAGATAGAGCAGGTCCCTGCCCATGGGCTGCAGGGCGCTGTCGGTGCGCGGGATGCGCAGGTTGAAGGCCGCGGCCAGCAAGTAAAGGCTCACCAGAGCGGCGATGGCCGCCTCGGCAGGGGTGTCGATACCGGTATCGACCAGAGGCACGTCCAGCGCCAGCAGCCGCGGCGCGATGTGCTGCCCGACCAGTTGGCCGCCCAGCAGCACGCCAAGGATGATCGAGGTAATGGTCAGGCCCTCGATCCAACCATTGGCCTTTACCAGCTGCGACGGCGGCAACAGCTCGGTGAGGATGCCGTACTTGGCCGGCGAGTAGGCCGCAGCCCCCAGGCCAACGACCGCATAGGCCAGCAACGGGTGCAGTCCCGTCAGCATGAGCAGGCAGCCCACGACCTTGATGCTGTTCGAGACAAACATCACCCGGCCCTTGGGCACGGCATCAGCGAACGCGCCGACGAAGGGTGCCAGCACGACGTAGAACAGCGCGAACATGGGCACCAGGGCCGCGCGCTGCCACTCTGGAGACCCGCCACTGCGCAGCAACTCCACGGCGGCGACGAACAACGCGTTGTCAGCCAGCGAGCTGAAGAACTGCGCCGCCATGATGGTGTAGAAGCCTTTTTTCATGGACCCGAGCTTGTGAATACCTGTCTTATCGAAGCAAAGGAGATAAAAGCCGTGCCCCCGTAAACGCCTCACAAAACTTCACAAGCGGGCCATGCTGCGGCGGGTTTATAGCACGCACACCTGTGCATGCCATGACGTCAGGGCCCGGCGGCCCGTGGGCGGCTGCAATCCTTCGCAGCGGCCAGCGGATGCCGACGACGGCACGAAGGGCCTGCGGGGGCCAGGGTGCACCGCCGGAGCGCTGCCGATTCGGCCCAGGGCCGCACCGCTTTCCCGGCCCAAGCCAGGCCTGCAGCGCACCCGGCAAGCCGGCGGCCTAGGGCAAACCCTCGGGCTTTGCTGCCACAATGGCAGCCATGCCGCGTCCCATCCAAGCCCTGATCCATCCCGCCCATCTGGCCCACAACCTGGCCCGCGCCCGCGCTTGCGCCCCGGACGCCCAGGTCTGGGCCGTGGTGAAGGCCAATGCCTATGGTCATGGCGTTGCCAACGTCTTCGAAGCCTTCCGGGCCGCCGACGGCTTCGCGCTGCTGGACCTGGACGAGGCCCAGCTGCTGCGCGAGCTGGGCTGGCGGGGCCCCATCCTGCTGCTGGAGGGCTGCTTCGAGGCCCGTGACCTGGAGCTGTGCTCGCGCCTGAAGCTCTGGCATGCCGTGCATTGTGAGCAGCAGATCGACTGGCTGGCCATGCACAAGACGCACGAGCCGCACCGCGTCTTCCTCAAGATGAACAGCGGCATGAACCGCCTGGGCTTCACGCCGCAGGCCTTCCGCGCCGCCTGGACCCGGCTCAACGCCCTGCCCCAGGTCGATGAGATCTCGCTGATGACACACTTCTCCGACGCCGACGCCCGGCGCTTCGGCGAGGACGGCATCGCCCACCAGATGGCCGCCTGGACCGAGGCCACACACGACCTGCCAGGAGAGCGCTCGCTTTCCAACAGCGCTGCAACTCTGCGTTACAACCAGCGCGATGAGGTCCGCGCCGACTGGGTGCGAGCCGGCATCATGAGTTATGGCGGCGTGCCGGACTACCCCGAGCACGACATGGCGCACTGGGACCTCAAGCCGGGCATGAGCCTGCGCGCCAAAGTCATCGCCGTGCAGCATCTGCAGGCAGGCGACTCCGTGGGCTATGGCAGCACCTTTGTTGCCGACCGCCCCATGCGCATCGGCACCGTGGCCTGTGGCTACGCCGACGGCTATCCCCGCCATGCCAACAGCGGCACGCCGGTGCTGGTGGACGGCCAGCGCAGCCAGACCGTGGGCCGCGTGTCCATGGACATGCTCGCCGTGGACCTCAGCGAGCTGCCCCAGGCCGGCTTCGGCTCCGAGGTGACGCTGTGGGGCCAGAGCAGCAAGGGCGCCATGCTCTCCATCGACGAAGTCGCCCGCGCCGCCGGTACCATCGGCTACGAGCTGATGTGCGCCATCACCCGGCGCGTGCCGGTGCAGGTGGAAGCGCTGCAGGCCTGAGCACCCGGCCGCACCACCCTTTGGCGGGATGCTGACTGTTGCCTGACGGCGACGATTGCCCGGGTGCAGCTTGTAAAGGAAGGTGAAGTGGCCCGGCTCTTGCTGGGGTCTGGACACGCGCAAGTCCTTGTTTCTAGGGAATTCCGGGCATTTCTCACGGTGCGGCGCCGCTGCGCGCCTAGGCCTTACCCCAAAGGCCGACGGCGCCAGAAAGGCATGCAATGCACGGGCTCGCCACCAAGGCCGCGCCCGTTACCGCTGAGCGCTAGCCGGGGCGGGCCAACGTGGCTCAATCAACACGAGGGATTCCCGCCCATGAAGCTTTCCACTCTCCGCCAGTCGTCGCTGGCCGCTGCCATCAGCCTGATGCTGGCCAGCTCCGCTGTCTACGCACAATCGAACACCGTCGGCACCATCTACGGCCAGGCCGCCAATGCCAAGGGCAGCACGCTGGTGGTCGAGAACGCCGCCACCGGTGCCAAGCGCACCCTCACCCTGGATGAAAGCGGCCGCTTCAACGTGACCGCCCTGCCCGCCGGCACCTACAAGGTCACCCTGCTGAAGGATGGCGCCGTGGTCTCGACCCGCGAAGGCGTGGAAGTCCGCATCGGCCAAGGCTCCGAGCTGCAGTTCGGCACGGCCCAGACCCTCAGCACCGTCGAGGTGACGGGCAAGGTCGCCCGCCTGGACATGGCCAACTCCAACAACGGCGCCACCTTCAGCGCCGCGCAGCTGGATCGCCTGCCCGTGGCCAAGTCCATCGACGGCATCATCCAGCTGGCCCCCAACACCACCAAGGCCGACAGCCGCTATGCCGGCGGCGCCAGCTTCGGCGGCGGCGCCGCCTCCGAGAATGCCTACTACATCAACGGCTTCCCGGTCACCAACCCGCTGACCCAGCTGGGCTCTTCCGAGCTGCCCTTCGGCGCCATCGCCAATGCGCAGATCCTGACCGGCGGCTTCGGCGCCGAGTTCGGCCGCTCCACCGGCGGCGTGGTGAACATCACCACCAAGAGCGGCGGCAACATCTGGGAAGGCGGCGTGAACATGAGCTTCACGCCCAGCAGCCTGCATGGCACGCGCAAGGACATCTTCTATCCCAAGACTGGCAAGAACACCACCGACGGCAGCCTGTTCCAGAGCCGCCGGCACAACACCGAGGACGAATACTCCATCGGTGCCTACGTGGGCGGCCCGCTGATCAAGGACAAGCTGTTCATGTTCACCGCCGTGGAGCGCCTGATGCGCAACACCGGCCAGGTCACCCTGACCCGCGACGTTGACGAAAAGAGCGACTCCGGCTGGACGGACGCTCGCAACGTCAACAACCGGTACATGTCCAAGTTCGACTGGAACGTGACCGACGACCACCACCTGGAACTGACCCTGCTGGGCGACGCCTACACGCGCAAGGAGCGTCTGGGTGGCTGGGACTACGCCACCGACAGCCGCTTCGGCAGCCTGGGCGACACCTCCACCTTCAGGGACGTGGCCAACAAGACCGATGGCGTCGGCTCAACCTCGCAGATCCTGAAGTACACCGGCAGCCTGACGCAAGACCTGACCCTCACCTTCCTTCATGGCCGCAGCGACTCGCCGCATAAGCAGACCCTGGCCGGCTACGACCCCAAGCTGCCCGGCGTGATCGCCAGCCCCGTCAACCGAGCCCCCGGCATCACATACAACACCACCGCCCAGCCCTTCGCAGGCGAGCGCCTGCTGGCAGAAGGCGCCAAGGACAAGGTCAAGTCCACCCGCCTGGACATCGAGTGGCAGCACGGCAAGCACACGGTGCGTGCCGGTATCGACAACAACACCCTGCGCTCCATCAACGCCGGTGAAAGCACCGCCGGTGGCCTGACCTACACCTACTTCAAGTCCGCCGCCTCGCCGGATGGCACGGTGCCAGTCACCGACCTGCGCAGCGTGGGCACCATCACGCCGGCAGCTGGAGGTCAGCTGGGCAACCAGGGCTACTACGTGCGCGCCACGCAGTTCGACGACATCACCAACGCCGAATCCACCCAGGCCGCCCAGTACATCGAGGACAAGTACCAGGTCACCAAGGACCTGCTGGTGACCGCGGGCCTGCGCAACGAGACCTACGAGAACAAGAACGGCGATGGCCAGGTCTTCCTGAAGAACAAGAACCTGAACCCGCGTCTGGCCTTCTCGCTGGATCCGCTGAGCGACAAGACCACGCACGTCTTCGGCAGCGTGGGCCGCTATGCCATTCAAATCCCCACGCACATCGCCGTGCGCGGTGCCAGCCGCTCCACCTACATCGACACCTACTCCACCTACTCCGGCGTCGATGCCAAGGGCGCACCGATCAACCCGGTGCTGCTGGCCACCGGCTCGCCGGACAACGAGTTCGGCCAGGCCAAGCTCTACCAGACCGTCGCGGCCCAGGACCTCAAGGCCGCCGCGCAGGACGAGATCACCCTGGGCATCGAGCGCACGCTGACGGAGCGGCTGAACGTCGGTGCGAAGCTGACCTATCGCAAGATGATCTCGACCATCGACGATTACTGCGACCAGACCCCCTTCAACAAGTACGCCGAGGACCACGGCATCGACGCCAGCCACTGGGGCGGCTTCACCTGCGCGTCCATCAACCCCGGCCGCAGCAACACCTTCCTGGTGAACTACTCGGGCGACGGCAAGACCTTCGTGCCGGTGACCCTCTCGGCCGCCGAGATGGGCTTCGCCGACAACCCCGGCCAGCGCAAGGCACCCAGCCGCAGCTACTTCGCCCTGGACTTCTTCGCCGAGCATCCGTTCCGTGACGGCTGGTACGGCAAGATCAACTACACCCTGTCCTACAACAAGGGCAATACCGAAGGCCAGACCCTGTCCGACGTGGGCCAGACCGACGTGTCCGCCACCCAGACCTGGGACCACTCCGGCATCATGGAGCACGCCTACGGCTACCTGCCCAACGACCGCCGCCACCAGATCAAGGCTTTCGGCTTCATGGAGCTGAACGACCAGTGGCAAGTGGGCGGCAACGTGCTGCTGGCCGCCGGCCGCCCGACCAACTGCCTGGGCGCCTACGCCGGCAGCAACCCGACGGGTGACCAGGGCTATGGTTCCTCCTATCACTACTGCGACGGCAAGCCCTCGCCGCGCGGCACCTTCGGCCACCTGTCCTGGGATACCCGCTTCGACATGAACGTGGTCTACCGCCCTGCGACCATCAAGGGCCTGTCCCTGCGCGTGGACGTGTTCAACCTCCTGAACCGCCAGGTCGCCCAGAACGTGGACGAGACCTACCTGGACGGCGACGCCGTGTCGCCCACCTTCGGCCGCACGCTGAGCTACACCGCCCCCCGTTCGGTCAAGTTCACGCTGTCCTACGACTTCAAGTAAGTCCGGCGCGGGGCCTGCGCCCCGCCGCATGCGACCCCGCGCAGCCCCGCTGTCCGGGGTCTTTTTTTGCCCCTGTCGGCTGCTACTGCAGTCCAGGGGCGGCGTGCTGCAGGCCGTCCAAGAGGGCTTGGCGCGGCGCGCGGAGGGTTTAGGCTAGCGCCTGAGAACACCGGGTTCTCGAACTCAAGGAGCACACATGAGCAGCATGAGCAGTGAGCTGGAACGCCTGGCGGAGCTGCATCGCCAGGGTCAGCTGAGCGACGAGGAATTCGCCCGCGCCAAGGCCCGCATCCTGCAGGGCGAGGCGGCCGCCGCCCCCGGCTCCGCGCCGGGCAGTGCCCCCTTCGGCAGCCCGGCCACCGGTCAGGTCCTGCGGCGCAGCCTCAACGACCGCTGGCTGGGCGGCGTCTGTGGCGGCCTGGGTCGCATGACGAATGTGGAGTCCTGGATCTGGCGCCTGCTCTTCGTGCTGACCAGCCTGTGCGTCGGCGGCGGCCTGCTGGTTTACCTGCTGCTGTGGATCTTCGTGCCTGAAGAGTGAGGTCGGAGGCGGGGGCGCGGGCGATCCGCGCTCCCCCCCTCCTGGACGAGTCCCGTGCCACGGGCTGGCGCCTATAGTGCCCGCATGGACCTGATTGCCACCAAGCACCCGCCGCAGGACAAGTTCGACGGCCTGGAGATGCGTCGCAACGATGGCAGCAGCTGCCGGCTGCTGATGCCCCGGCAGGGCACCCTGCCGCATGACCTGCTCCACGTGCTTGTCGAGGCCCTGCCGGAACTGCGCCATGGCTTCCTGGACCAGGTGGCCCAGGGCGCGGCGCCGGCTTTCACGATGAAGCAGCTCCACGCCCCCCCTGCCGACATCGCAGCCGCCGCCGCGGGCGCCTGCTGGCAGGTCGAGGCGGTGGTCGAGGCCCTGCAGACCCAGCTCTGGGCCGGCGCCTTTGATGCGGAGGCCTTCGCCGAAGGGGTGCGCCTGGCCTGCGAGGCGCGCGCTATCCCCCTGCCGGCCACCAATGCCCGTCGGTACGGCGCCGCGCTGCATGCGCAGGCCCTGCAAGTCTTGCAGGACTGGCAGGCGCTGGCGGTGGGCGGCACGCTCCAGCTGAAGCACCCTGCGTCTGGCGCCTGAGCCACACCGCTACCGACGCGGCAGCGCCCTCATTGCGGCCGCGTGGCCACGTAGATGCTGCCCAGGCACAGGCCCATGCCGGCCAGGGACAGGGCCGTGGGCATCCAGCCCTCCAGCAGAGCGGAGACGGCCAGGGCGATCACCGGGATGACCACGCCCGTCAGCGCCGCCCGCGCGGCGCCCTGGCGCTGGGCCAGCTTGAAGTACATCACAAAGGCCGCCACCGAGCCGGCCACGGCCAGGTACAGCAGGCTCAGCAGGTAGCTGGGCTGCCAGCTGAAATGCCAGCCGCTGCCGTTGAGCAGGGACAGGCAGGCCAGGAAGGCCGCGCCATAGCCCATGCTCCAGGCCAACACCGGCACCAGGGCCAGCCCGCGCCGGGTGAGTGTGAGCGTCAGCACGTTGCCCACACAGGCGCACAGCACGGCCAGCAGGCCCAGCCCCAGCCCCAGGGCGGCAGTGGGCCGGGCACCTGTCGCGGCGATCTCGGGCCAGAAGATCATCACCACACCGGCCACGCCGCCACTGGCCGCCAGCAGGAAGCGGCGGCTCACGGTCTGCGCGAAGAAGAGGCGCCCCGAGAAGGCGTTGCCGAAGACCATCAGGCAGAACAACACGGCCACCAGTCCACTGGGGATGTGGCGCTCGGCCTCGTAGACAGAGACGTAGTTGCCGCTGTATTGCACGATGCCGGTCGCCAGCATCAGGCCGTGGGCCCCCAGGGGCATGCGCAGGCTCTCGCCGCGCCAGTGCGCCAGGCCGGCCAGCATCAGCGCCGCCAGCGCGAAGCGCCAGGCCACGGAATTGAGCACCGGCACGCCGCTGTCCAGTTGATAGAGGATCACGTGCCAGGTGCTGGCCCAGATCAAGGTGGGGCCCCAGAAGAGCCAGCGGGAGGACAGACCCGGGGCGGCCGGGGCCAGGGCGGCGGTGGTGCTCATGCAGGTTCCATAAAAAGACGCGCCGGGATCGGCGCGTCTTTCAGATTTCACGCTGGGTACGCCACTGAGGCGACCCGCTTCTTGCGCCGCGCTCGCTCAGGCAGCGCGCTTGAAGGTGGCCAGCAGGGTGCCAGCCGCGATGAAGAGGCTGCCGAAGACGCGGTTGAGCGTCTTGATGTGCTCGGCGCTGCGCAGGGCCGACAGCACCTTGGCGGCCAGAGCCGTGTAGCCAGCCATGACCACCAGGTCGGTGAAGCACAGGGTGGCGCCGATCACGGTGTACTGCGAGCTCAGGCTTTGGTGCATGTCCAGGAACTGCGGCACCACGGCCAACAGGAAGACCGTACCCTTGGGGTTGACCGCGTTGATGGCCCAGCCACGCAGCACCAGCTGGCGCAGGCTCACGGCCCGGGCCTCCGAGGGCTCGGTAGCCGCCACCAGGGGCTTGGCCGGCGCGCGCCACTGCTGGACGCCCAGGTACACCAGGTATGCCACGCCCAGCCACTTGACCAGGGCAAAGCCGAAGGAGGAAGCCGCAATCAGGGCGCCCAGGCCGGCACCCACCAGCACGATCTGGGTCAGGATGCCCAGGACCAGGCCAAAGGTGGTGAAGTAGCCGCGGCGGAAGCCGTGATTGAGGCCGGAGCTCATGGCGGCGATGGCGCCGGCACCCGGTGAAAGGCTGATGGCCCAGGAGGCGGCGAAGAAGGCCAGCCAGGTCGAGAATTCCATGTCAAAGGCTCCGGCATGAGCCGCGCCCTTGAAACAGCGGTGGGCGGCGGCGAACCGTGGTTGTAGCACTTTGTCCGGGTTTGTGCTGAGGGCGAGGGACGCACGGCGGCAAGAAGCCCGCGAAGCGCCGGGAAGCGGGCCCCGGCCACGCCACAATCCCGGCCATGGCCAAGGAAAAAACCGTCTACAGCTGCAGCGAATGCGGCGGCAGCAGCCCCAAGTGGCTGGGCAAATGCCCGCACTGCGGCGCCTGGAACACCCTGATCGAGACTGTCGCCGAGCCCGCCGGCGGCAAGAACCGCTTCCAGGCCCTGGCGCGCAGCCAACCGGTGGCCACCCTGTCAGAGATCGAGGCCAGCGACTACGAACGCACCCCCACCGGCCAGGAGGAGCTGGACCGCGTGCTGGGCGGCGGCATCGTGGCCGGCGGCGTGGTGCTGATCGGTGGCGATCCCGGCATTGGCAAGTCCACCCTGCTGCTGCAGGCAGTGGATGCCCTGAGCCAGCAATGCAAAGTGCTCTATGTGACCGGCGAGGAATCCGGCGCCCAGGTGGCCATGCGGGCGCGGCGCCTGGGCCTCACGGGCGCCCAGGTGCGGGTGCTGGCGGAGATCAACCTGGAGAAAATCCTCGCCACGATAGAGGTCGAGGCCCCCGCCTTCTGCGTGATCGACTCCATCCAGACGCTCTACTCCGACCAGCTCTCCTCCGCCCCCGGCTCGGTGGCCCAGGTGCGTGAGTGCGCCGCCCAGCTGACCCGCACCGCCAAAGCCGGCGCGACTGGCCAGCCCTGCGCCATGGTGCTGGTGGGCCACGTCACCAAGGAAGGCGCGCTGGCCGGGCCGCGGGTGCTGGAGCACATCGTGGACACAGTGCTCTATTTCGAGGGCGACACCCACAGCAGCTTCCGCCTGGTGCGTGCCATCAAGAACCGCTTCGGCGCCGTGAACGAGATCGGCGTCTTCGCGATGACCGACAAGGGCCTCAAGGGCGTGGCCAATCCCAGCGCCATCTTCCTCTCCACCCATGGCGAGCCGGTGCCGGGCTCCTGCGTGCTGGTCACCCTGGAGGGCACGCGCCCCTTGCTGGTGGAGCTGCAGGCCCTGGTCGATTCCGGCGGCCCCAGCCCGCGCCGGCTCTCGGTTGGCCTGGACCGCGACCGCCTGGCCATGCTGTTGGCCGTGCTGCACCGGCACGCCGGCGTCTCCACAGGCGACCAGGACGTCTTCGTGAACGCCGTGGGCGGCGTGCGCATCAGCGAGCCCGCCGCCGACCTGGCCGTGCTGCTGGCCATCCAGAGCAGCCTGCGCGGCCGGGCGCTGCCGCGCGGCTTCATCGCCTTCGGCGAAGTAGGCTTGGCCGGCGAGGTTCGGCCGGCGCCACGCGGGCAGGAGCGTCTCAAGGAGGCGGCCAAGCTGGGCTTCAGCGTCGCCGTGGTGCCCAAGGCCAATGCGCCCAAGAAGGCCGTCGAGGGTCTGACGGTGCATGCGGTGGACCGCATCGAGGACGCCATCGCCGTGCTGCGCGGCCTTGACTGAAACCCCCTGGCCCTCAGGCCCAAGTCTGCATACGATGCACCGCACGGCCAAGCCGGCCAGCAAGGAGCCCCTCATGACCGACTCTGCCTCCGAGCAACGACAGCACACCCGCTTCGACCTGCCAGCCGCCGCGCAGGACGTGGCCACGCTGCCGGGCTGGATCTTCAAGCCCGTGCAATTCAGCCGCGGCCCGGCGGGCCTGGTGCTCAACATCAGCAACGGCGGACTGCAAGTGCTCACCAGCGCCACCGAGATGCTGGAGCATGGCCCCTACGAGGTCGTGCTGCTGCTGGGCCAGCCCGACGCCCAGCCGGGCGAGGAGGAGCAGGTGTCCTGGTTCAACGCCGTACTGGAGCGTGCCTGGACCCGGCCCCTGCCCGGCATGGGCCATCTGCATGGCATGCGGTTCCTCTCGGCCAACTCCACCGCCGAGAAATTCCTGGCGGGCCACCGCGAGGACCTGGCCGCGGGGCACTGGGTGCGCTGCGTGCTGCTGCAGACCAAGGCCTGAGCTGCGTTCAGCCACCCGCCGCGCCCAGCAGCAGGCGGCCGGCGCGCTTGCTGGCGTACATGGCGTCGTCGGCGGCCTTCTTGAGACTGTGCTCGTCCTCGCCATCCTCGGGGTACATGGCCAGGCCCACGGAGCAGGTCAGCTCCAGGCTCAGATCACCCAGCTGCAGAGGTTGGGCGACGAGGTTGTAGATCTTCTCCGCCACGTGCCGGGCGCTCTCGCGGCTGACCGGGCCGCACAGCAGCACCAGGAACTCGTCTCCGCCGATGCGGCCGACCACATCAGTCTCCCGCACCGCAGCCTTCAGGCGCCGGGCCATGGCCTGCAGCAGCTCGTCGCCCACGGCATGCCCGTGGATGTCGTTGACGGGCTTGAAGCGATCCAAGTCGACCAGGATCAGACCCAGGCTCTCGCGGTAGCGCCGGGCATGGGCCAGGGCCTGCTGCAGGCGCTCGGAGAAATGCGCGCGGTTGGCCAGCTCGGTCAGCGGATCGTGGCGGGCCAGGAAATGGATCTGGGCTTCGGATTGGCGGCGAGCGTCGATGTCGGACAGGGTGCCAATCATGCGCAGAGGCTCATGCACACTGTCGCGCTCAACGATGCGGCCGCGCGCCAGCAGCCAGCGCCAGCCGCCCCCCTCGGCCCGCACGCGGTACTCGACCTCGAAGCTGCCCTGACTGTTCTGGATGCAGTCACGCAGGCGTTGGCGCAGCCCGGCGTGGTCGTCCGGATGGACGAGGGGCAGCATCTGCGACAGGCGTGGCTCGGCGGCTGACAGGGGCCAGCCCATCAGCGCCTTCCAGCGGGCGGTCGTGACCAGGGTGTCGGCCCGCATGTCCCAGTCCCAGACGCCGTCGCCCGCGCCCTCCAGTGCGAAGGCCCAGCGCTGCTCGCTTTCGCGCAGGGCCCGCGTCATGCGCTGGGCCAGGGCCTGGGCACGCTCGCGCGAGCCCGCCAGGGCCCAGGCCAGCAAGGCCAGCAGCAGGCTGCCCAGGCCACCCAGCAGGCCCAGCGTGAGGGGCTCGCCCAGGCGGGTCAGGGGCGCGTAATCGGCATGGACCAGCAGCTGCAGCGTCCACGCCTGGCCGCCGCGATGCAGCCGCTCCTCGCGCTGGCGCAGGCCGCGGGCCGGGGCCTGCGCTGCCTGGTAGAGCAGCGGCGGGTCCGGGATGCCATCGCCCTCAAAGAGCCGCAGGCTCAGGCCGCGCGGCATCTGGGCCTGCAGGGGGTCCATCAGAGCGGCCAGCGCCACCGGCGCCAGCACCCAGGACTCGAGGCGATGGCTGCCGTCCGGGGACGGCCGGAACAGGGGCTGGACAAGCACGAAGCCCAGGTTGCGCCCGAGGCGCCAGCTGCGCAGGTCCAGGGCCGGGCTCAGCGCGAGCTGCCCGCTCTCCCGGGCACGCTGCAGGGTCGGCTGCAGCAGGGACTCGCGCCAGAGGTCCGGCGCCTGCCCCAGCTGACCTGGGCCCGGCAGCAGCGGTCCCAGAAGGGCGCGCGGGCTGGCTTTGTCGTCCGCCACCCGGCCCGGCACCCAGCGCACCAGGGCCAGGCCTTCCAGGCCGGCATGATCCGCCCCCAGGGGCAGGGCCTCCAGAAAGCGGCTCAGCCGCCCCTCGTCCAGGCTGCGCCCGGCGGCGCCCGCTTCCTGCGTCTGCGCCAGGGCATGGACGGCGGACAGGATCTGCTGCAAGGCATCGAGGCGGTGGGACAGGCGCTGGCCGGCGGCGTGCAGGGCGACGTCGAGGTCGCGCTGCAGCGCCTGCTCCGCTTCCTGGCGCTCGTGGGACCACAGGCCCAGGCTCAGCATCAGACCCAGCAGCAGGATGGCCCAGGGCAGGCCCTGCGTCAGATGCGGCCCCCGGCGCCAGCGGGCACGCCAGCGCAGCAGACGCCGTCGCAGGCTCATACGGCACCCCGCCGACGCTGCGTTTGCGCATCCTGACCCCGCCTGCACCGTTCAGCCATGCATCACCTCCGGCGTCGCGCCACAGGCCATCGCCCGGGCGCTCGGATCACGTCCCGACAGCCTGGAGGGCCTGGCACGATCGCACAGAATACCCCTGTCTCCGACACAACCCAAGCTGACGATGACCCAGCCTACGCAGCCCGACGCCCGACCGCCGGCCCCCCCGCCGCCAGGTTTTGCCGGCCGCTTTCCCACGCCCTATGTGGCCGTGATCTTCACCAGCCAGCGCAGTGCGCCGGATCCGGCCTATGACGCCATGGCGACGGCCATGGTGGAGCTGGCCGCCCGCCAGCCGGGCTACCTGGGCGCCGAGAGCGCACGGGGCGCCGACGGCCTGGGCATCACCGTTTCGTACTGGACGGACGATGCCGCCATCGGCGCCTGGCGCGCCGAGCTGCGCCACCAAGCCGCGCGTGACACAGGCCGCCTGCGCTGGTACCGCCACTATGAGCTTCGCGTGGCCCGCGTGGAGCGCGCCTATGGCTGGGATGCCGACGAGGGCCCGGCAGACCCGCTGCACTCAGCCCAGCCCGATCAATCCTGGCAGCTGAGCGGACCGGCCTCGATGGCGTAGTCCAGCGGCAGATACCAGCGCGTACGGGCCAGGCTGCGCAGATCCAGGGCGTCGATGCGCAGACCTTCGGTGGCCAGGCAGTAACGCAGACGCAGCACCGGACCGTCGCTGGGCCAGAGCATCACCAGCTGCTGGGGCCCCAGGGCCTGCACACGCACCGGCGCGTCGGTCCACAGGCCGATGAAGGGGGCCTTCAGCGCCGCGATGTCGAGCTGGGCCAGGGGCTGGACCGCCAGCCCCGGTCCGGGCAGTTGGGCGAGTTCTTCATCCTGGGAGGCCAGCAGCGGCACCGAGAGCTCGCCCGAGGGCTGCGCCGGCCTAGCGGGTCGGACCTGCCAGCAGCAGGCCGCCTGCGGGCCATCCCGCTGCGGCAGCAGGCGCAAGGCATGGCCGCGCTGGGGCGTCGTGCCGGCCTGCCCGGACTGAGCAGGCTGCGAGTAGCGCAACCATCCGCCGCTGATGCGCCCATCCAGCAGGCCCCATTCGGCACTCCAGGCCGGCATGGCCAGCCCCAGGGTCAGGGACAGACCCAGGGCCCGACGGGCCATGCGGCGGCAGCGATCAATGACCATCATCGGACCAATGCGGCGGATCTGAGGCCAGTTTGTGCACGCCGTAGCCGGCGCCCAGGGCATGGAGCTGGGCGGCCGTGGTGAGCGTCTGCGCCTGGCCTGCAGCCGTGGCGACGCTCTTGTTCAGGTACTGCGTGATGTTCATGTCGATCGCGCGCCCCTCGGTGTGGCGGGACGTCAGCGCGGGCCGGTAGACGATGCCATAGCCGGTCACCATCTGTGCAGCCGCCTGACGCGCCTGCTGCAGCTGGGTCTGGCCCTGGGCATTGCGGTGGGTCCAGTCGATGTCCACGCCGTCCATGGCGGGCACCGTGGCCGGATCGAGCTGCTCCTGGGCGATGCGCCAGGCGTAGTGCATCAGGTAAGCCCGCTCGGGCGGCCGCAGCGTGGCCGCGATGCTCACCTGCGCGCCGGCATCCCGCAGGGCGGCGATGAAGCGACTGACCGCTGCGCTGAAATCGGCGCTCAAGTCGGCCACGCTGGTGCTGGTCGGGAATTGCTGCACCCATGTCGTACCACTGACCGTGCTCATGACTTTCCTCCCTTTTTGTGCAAATCGCCGCCGCCCCGGCGGGCTCGGCCTCAAGGTCTGCCGCGCACTCTAGCGGGTACGTACGGATGGCATCCGCCCATTTTGTGAGAAGAGGTAAACCTGGGCGGCCGCCCTCCCCGCCGCCAGGCGCTAGCATCGCGGCATGAATGCATGGATTGGATCGGCCCTGGCCCTGGCGGCCCTGGTCATGGGCGGGGTGCTGATGGGGTGGCAGGGCGTGATCCTGGCCCTGACGGTGGTCGTGTTCTGGCTGCTGCTGCAGTTCAGCCGGCTGATGCGGGTGATGCAGGCGGCCAATGGCGCGCCGGTGGGTCGCATCGACAGCGCCGTGATGCTGCAGTCGCGCCTGCACCCGGGCATGAAGCTGATGGAGGTGCTGCCGCTGACCCGCAGCCTGGGCGCCAAGGTCGAGGGCCGCGAGGAGGCCTGGGCCTGGACGGACGCCGGCGGCGTTCGCCTCGAGCTGCAGTTCAGCAAGGGCGTGCTGCAGCAATGGGTGCTGCAGCGGCCGCCGGAACAGGGCACGCCGACCGGTGATGGCGAGGCAGGCGCGACATAGAATCCCCGGGTCAACCCTCAAGCCCCCCGAGCAAGGAGCCCCCATGTCCATGGACGATCGCGACGGCAAGATCTGGATGGATGGCCAGCTGGTCGATTGGCGCGATGCCAAAATCCATGTGCTGAGCCACACCCTGCACTACGGCTGCGGCGCCTTCGAGGGCGTGCGCGCCTACAAGACGCCCCAGGGCACGGCCATCTTCCGCTTGCGCGAGCACACCGAGCGGCTGTTCAACAGCGCCAAGATCCTGCGCATGAAGATCCCCTTCACGCTTGAGCAGGTCGAGGAGGCCCAGAAGGCCGTGGTGCGTGAGAACGCGCTTGAGAGCTGCTACCTGCGCCCACTCACCTGGATCGGTTCCGAGAAGCTGGGCGTCAGTCCCAAGGGCAACAGGATCCACCTGATGGTCGCCGCCTGGGCCTGGGGTGCCTACCTGGGCGAGGAGGGGCTCAGGCGCGGCATCCGCGTCAAGACCAGCTCCTACACCCGCCACCACGTCAACATCACGATGACGCAGGCCAAGACGGTGTCCAACTACACCAACAGCATCCTGGCCAATATGGAAGCCACGGACGACGGCTACGACGAGGCCCTGCTGCTGGACGCCTCGGGCTTCGTCTCAGAGGGCGCGGGCGAGAACCTCTTCGTGGTCAAGAACGGCGTGGTCTACACGCCCGACCTCTCCGCGGGCGCACTCAACGGCATCACCCGCAACACCATCTTTCACATCTGCCAGGACCTGGGCCTGAAGCTGGTGGAGAAGCGCATCACCCGCGACGAGGTCTACATCTGCGACGAGGCCTTCTTCACCGGTACCGCCGCCGAGGTGACGCCCATCCGCGAGCTGGACCGCATCGAGCTGGGCGCTGGCTCGCGCGGGCCCATCACCGAGAAGATCCAGTCGGCCTTCTTCGACATCGTCAGCGGCCGCAACCCCAAGTACGCGCATTGGCTGAGCCTGGTCTGAGGCCGGGCCCCATCGCATCACACACAAGAAGAGAAGTCCCCATGAGCGAAGCCAAATCCATCGTCGAAGTCCTGGCCAAGGACGTGCAGGGCCCCGGCGTGGTTGCCTGCCCCAACCCCAAGATGCCCTTGTGGAGCAACCACCCCCGCGTCTTCATCGACGTCACGCATGACGAGGGCGGCAAGTGCCCCTATTGCGGCACCGTCTATCGCCTCAAGGACGGCGAGCACCTGCACGCCGCGCACTGAAGGCCGCGCGATGCACCGCCCCAAGGCGCAGACGGCCGCGCTGATGGCCTCCCCCGAGGACATCGAGCAGCAGTTCTACGAGGCCCTGCAGCATGGTGAGCTGGACCGGCTGATGGACATCTGGGCAGACGAAGACGAAGTCTCCTGCGTCCACCCCGGCGGCCCGCGCGTGGTCGGCCTCGTGGCCATCCGCGCAGCCTTCGAGACGGTGTTCCAGCAGGGGCCCATCGCCGTCACGCCCGAGCGCGTGCGGCGCCTGCACACCGGTGACACCGCCATCCACCAGGTGCTGGAGCGCGTGCAGGTGGAAGGGGCCGACGGCGTGCAGAGCGCCTGGGTGATCGCCACCAACGTCTACCTCAAGACCTCGCAAGGCTGGCGCATGGTGCTGCACCACGCCAGCCCAGGCACCGGCCACGACATCCAGGAAGTCGTGCAGGAGCCGACCATCCTGCACTGATGGATTTCCGCGCTCCCTGGTGGCAGCCCGGCGGACAGGTCCAGACCATCTGGCCGGCCCTGTTCTCGCGCCGGCATTTCGGCAAGCCCCTGGCCTTCCAGCGTCAGCGCTGGACCACGCCCGACGGCGATTTCATCGACGCCGATTTCCTGCTTGAGCCGCCCCCGCCCAGCCGGCCTCCGCGTGCCGAGGCGCCGGCCCCCCCCCGGGGCGACGTGCCCATGCTGGTGCTCTTCCACGGCCTGGAGGGCAGCTCGCAGAGCCACTACGCCCAGGCTTTCGCCGACGCCGCCCGGCGCCGCGGCTGGCTTTGCGTGATCCCGCATTTCCGGGGCTGCTCTGGCGAGCTGAACCTGGCGCCGCGGGCCTACCACTCGGGTGACTACACCGAGATCGGCTGGATGCTGGAACAGGTGCGCCGCCAGCACCGCGGGCCGCTCATCGCCGCAGGCGTGTCCCTGGGGGGCAATGCCCTGCTGCGCTGGGCGCAGGAAGCCGGCGACACCGCGCGCCACAGCGCCAGCGCCGTGGCCGCCATCTGCTCGCCCATCGACCTGGCCGCGTCGGGCCGCGCCATCGGCAGCGGCTTCAACAGGCAGGTCTACACGCGCATGTTCCTGCGCACCATGGTGCCCAAGGCCCTGCGCAAGCTGCAGCAGCATCCCGGCCTGTTCAATGGCCAGGCCCTGCGCGAGGTGCGAGACCTCTACGAGTTCGACAACCTCTTCACCGCCCCGCTGCACGGCTTCCGCAACACCGAGGACTACTGGGCCCGCGCCTCGGCCAAGCCCCAGCTGCCGCGCATCCGGCTGCCAGCCCTGGTGCTCAACGCGCGCAACGACCCCTTCGTGCCGGCGGCCTCCCTGCCCGCCGTGCAAGACGCCGGCCCCTTCGTGACGCTCTGGCAGCCTGCGCACGGCGGCCACGTCGGCTTCCCCGGCGGGCGCTTCCCGGGCCATGTGCTGGCCATGCCGGAGCTGGTCTGCCACTGGCTGGGCCAGCGCCTGGCCTGAGGGCAGGCGCCCAGGCCTGCCGCCCGTCCGACGGCCGGATCGGCCGTTCATGCCGCGACGGCCACCATCCACCCGCTTGCGCATGCGCCCATCACCTGGCGCGGCTAGCATGGCCCCGCCTTGGAGCAAGGAGAGCAGACATGAGCCGGACGGCGATCCCACAGGACGGCAGTGCCACGCCCCTGCTGCAGCTGGCGCAGGCCAGCAAGCGATATCGGCGCAGCGGTGGCACCGTGCAGGCCCTGGAGGACTTCGAGCTGCACCTGCAACCCGGCGAGGTGCTGGGCCTGCTGGGCCCCAACGGCTCGGGCAAGACCACCCTGGTCAAGCTGCTGACCGGGCTGTGCGGCGCCGACCAGGGCACCCTGCGCTGGCGCGGCGGCCCTGCGCTGCCGGCGGGCCAGGGCGGCCCGCATCTGCGCGAGATCGGCGTGCTGCTGGAAGGCCGGGGTGCCGCCTACGAACGGCTCAGCACCCTGGAGAACGCGCGCTACTTCTGCGAGCTGCGCGAGACCCGCTTCGACCCCGGTCACTTCCGCCGCATGGCCGAGGCCCTGGGCCTGGACGATGTGCGCGCCCCCATCCGCCAGCTCTCGACTGGCAACAAGCTGCGGGCTGCGCTGATCGGCGCGCTGATCCACCGGCCCGCTCTGGCCCTGCTGGACGAGCCCACCCTGGGCCTGGACCTCGAAGGCGTGGAGCGCCTGCAGGCGCTGGTGCGCCAGGGCACGCGCGACGGCCAGACCTTCCTGATCAGCTCGCATGACCTGCACTTCATCGAGCGCCTGTGCCCGCGCATCGTCTGCATCCACCAGGGCCGCAAGCGCTTTGACGGCCCGCGCGAGACCTTCACCCATCTGCCCCATCCCTACCGCCTGCAGGTCCGCCACCCGGCGCCCTGCCCCGCCCTGCCCGACTGGCTGGCCGGGCGCCGCTGGGAGCGCCAGGACGAGGACTGGGCTCTGCCCTTGAAGAATCCGTCCGAAGTCATGCGCCTGGCAGCGCTGTGGTCCGACTGGCTGGCCGCCAGCGAACAGCTGCAGCTGCGCCGCATCGACCTGCGCGAGCACTACCTCGAATACCTGGAACAGGGCCGCGAAAGCACCGTGGCCACGGAGGCCCGGCCATGACACGCCTGTGGAGACATGCCCTCAACGAGGCCCGGCGCGAGCTGTGGCTGGCCCGGCGCTACTGGGCCGAGACCGTGCTGGGCCTGGGCTTTGTGCTCAGCCTCTTCGGCGGTCTGGTCTATGCGGTGCTCAAGGCCAGTGGGCAGAACCTGGCCTCGGGCCGCGCGGACGGCCTGATCGCCGGCTTCGCGCTGTGGCTGTTCGCCAGCGGCGCGGCCCATGCGGCCTCCAAGGAGATCGTCGAGGAGGCACGCCAGCGCACCCTGGAGCAGCTGAACCTGGCGCCGCTGAGCCTCGCAGGCCTGCTGGGCCTTCGCCTGGTGCTGGGCCTGGCCCTGGGCCTGGTCTTGCTGGTGCTGACGCTGGTGCTCATCGGCGTGCTCACGGACGGGCGCGTGCAGGTCTCACCCGCGCTGCTGGGCCTGGCCGTGCTGGGCTGCCCCTCGCTGGCCGGGATCGGCTATGCCATCGGGGGCCTGAGCCTGCTGGTCAAGCGTGGCGAGCTGCTGATGGTGGCCGCCTACCCCATGGTGATCGCCCTCGTATCCCTGCCGGCCTATCCGGTCTCCGAGTTGGCCTGGCTGCCCTATGCCCTGGCTGCGGCGGCGGCCCGGGCCGCGAGCACCAGCACCGCGCTGTCCGCCGACGTCTGGCCCTGGGTGGCGCTCAACAGCGGCGCCTGGCTGGCCCTGGGCCTGCTGTGCTTCCACGCCTGCCTGGCTCGCGCCCGGCGCCTGGGCGTGCTGGGGCACCTCTGAAGAAGGGAGCATCACCGCCGGCCGCGGGCGGGAGTCCTACACTGCTGCCATGGATGACATCGTCAAGGCGGCCCTGAAGAAGTGGCCCAATGTGCCCCACTGCTACGACTGGCTGGCCCTGGACGCCCGCGGCGACTGGTACATGCGCGACGAGCGCGTCCAGGCCGCCGGTCCCTTCCCCCAGGTCAAGGGCAGCCGCATCATCCATGACAAGCTGCGCGAGTTCATCCACCGCAACTACCTGCCCGACGAGCACGGGGCCTGGTTCTTCCAGAACGGGCCGCAGCGGGTCTACGTCACCCTAGAGGTCGCGCCGCATGTCTGGCGCCTGCAGGGGCTGGGGCCGGGGGGCTCGCCCCGCATCTTCAGCCACACCGGACCGCAGGCCACCCTGCTGGACTGCTGGCTGGACGAACACGACCGCCTGCTGCTGAGCGCCCGCCTGCCCGGCCTCGAGACGCCGGTACTGGGCCTGGTGCACAGCATGGACATGGGCCTGGCCGCCGAAGCGGTGGAGCAGTCGGCATGGGTGCCTGCGAGCGCGACCATCGAGGCACTGTGCCGACAACACCACGTCGTGCGCCATCCACAGCCCTGAGTGCCGTGCCGTTGGCGCGCTAGACTCGCTGCACCAACACTTGCCTCACCAGCGATGGCCGCCTTACCTGGCTACCAGACGAGATCGGGATGTCGCTGGCACTGGGTGACCCTGGGGCTGGCCAGCCTCTTGAGCGCACCGCCGGCCGCAGCGCTTCAGGTCTGCGTGGGTGACGTGCCCGTGCCGCCCTTTCTCAGCGGCGACGCCAGCCGCCCCGGCATCATCGAACGCCTCATGGTGGATGCAGGCCGCCAGCTCGGCATGCAGGTGGAGCTGCTGCGCTGGCCGGCCCGCCGCTGCTTCGAGCAGATGCGCTTGGGCAAGGTGGAGGCCGGCGTCGGCGCGGCCGTTGCGTCGAATCTGCAAGAGTTCGATTTCCCGGGCAACCCCAGTGGCGATCCGCAGCTGCGTGTCGCCCGGACCGCCATCGTGCTGATCAAGCGGCAAGACGCCGTCGTCCACTGGGACGGCCAGCGCCTGGAGATGCCCCATGCGAGCCCCGTGCGTGTTGGCGCGCGGGCGGGATTCCGAGCGGCGACCGAAGCCGTCCGCCGCCTGGGCCTGGAGCCGACGCAGGGGCCCAACCAGCCGCTGCATGTCCTGCGCATGCTGCAGCTGGGCCGCCTGGACCTGGCCGTCCTGGTGCACGAGGAGGCCAGCACCCTGCTGGCCCGCCAGGAGTTCAGCAATCTGACCCAACTGGAGCCGCCCCTGCTGGTCAGCGACTTCTTCGTCATGACCATTCGCCAGCTGCCGGAGGCGCAGCGCCAGCAGGTGCAGCGATGGTGGGAGCTGATGGCGCAGTGGCGGGATCTGCCTGCCTATCGCATGGACCCAGCCGTGAGCCCATGAAAAAAGCCGCCGGTCTTGCGACGGGCGGCTTCATGCAGGAAGCGGGGCTTCAGTTCGCGGCCGAGGCGGCAGCAACCGGGGCCTTGGGCTCCTCGAACTTGGCGCCGCCGTTGTTGGCCATGTAGACCACCGCACGGGCGATCTCGACATCGCTGTGCTCACCGCCGCCCTGCGGGCTCATGGCGTTCTTGCCCTTGAGGGCCGAGTTCAGCAGAGCTTCGAAGCCGGTCTTGATGCGGGGCGCCCAGGCAGCAGCATCGCCGAGCTTGGGCGCGCCCATGGCGCCGGTGCCGTGGCAGGCGGCGCACTGGGCCTGGTAGACCTGCTCACCCGTCTTCAGCGCGCCGGCGCTGGAGGCGTCCTTGAGCTCGATGCTGCCCACGGGCTGGATGCGGGCCGCGATGGCCTGCTCTTCCAGGCCGACGCTGCCGGCAGCCGGCTTGGCGTCGGTCGAGACGTAGTTGGCCAGCAGCACGATCACGAAGATGGGCACGACGAAGGCGAAGAACACGGCCCAGGCCAGCTGCTTGGGGGTCTTGATCGGGCCCTCGTGGCTATCGTGGGCGCCGTGGCCATGGTCTTGATCCTGGTGTCCGCTCATGAAATCCTCGTTGACGTCGGCAATTTGGAAAATGCTTGGGAAAGCTGTATCGGGCGCAAAGCCGCGGGATTATAGGCCGCCCCCTTCCGGCACAGAGCTTTACCGGCGCGACAAATGCCGCGAACACCACAGGCCCATGATGAGAACCCGTATGGTCAGCTTCCACTCTTTGTGGCTCCACCCATGAAATCGTGCCTGCCGGATCCACGTCGGCGCCACCTGCTGCTGGGCAGCGGCGCCTTGCCCTTGATGGCGGCCCTGCCCGGCCCCGGCCAGGCCGAGGCCGCGCCCCCCGCCCGCCAGGCGCCGCTCAGCGATGAAGAGCGCGCCCACCACGCCCTCAAGCGCCTGGCCTACGGCCCCCGCCCGCAGGACGTGCAGGACCTCCAGCGCCTAGGCGCGGCGCGCTGGCTGGAGGGCTTCCTCCAGGCCCAGCTGCAACCCCAGGCCCTGCCGCCCGCGCTGGAGCAGCGCCTGGCCGGCCTGGCCACCTGGCAGGAAAGCCAGGGCGAGCTGGGCGAGCGCTTCCGGCGGGCGCAGCAGGCCCAGCGTGAAGCCAAGGCGGCGGCCCCGGGCTCTGCCGAGCCGGCCACCGGTGCCCGTCGCGAGCTCGTCCGCCCGGTGCTGCTGGAGGCCCAGTCCCAGCGCCTGTGGCGAGCCCTGGAGAGCCCGGCCCAGCTGCAGGAACGCCTGGTCGAGTTCTGGTTCAACCATTTCAACGTCTATGCCGGCAAGAACGCGGTGAGCGTCTACGCCGGCGCCTACGAGCGCGAGGCCATACGCCCGCACGTCCTCGGCCGTTTCCGCGACATGCTCGGGGCCACGACCAGGCACCCGGCCATGCTCATCTATCTGGACAACCACCTCAGCGTCGCCCCCGGCTTCCAGCCCCGCCGCGCCAATGCCCGCAGCCAGGGCCTCAACGAGAACTACGCCCGCGAGCTGATGGAGCTGCACACCCTGGGCGTGGACGGCGGCTACACCCAGGCCGATGTCACCGAGCTGGCGCGCATGCTCACCGGCTGGACCCTGGACCCCCGCGGCCTGGGCCGCAGCCGCGACCTCTTTGCCTTCGACCCCCGCCGCCACGACCACGGCGAGAAGCTGTGGCTGGGACGGCGCATCCGCGCCAGCAGCCCGCGCGAGGGTCAGGCCGAGGGCGAACAGGCGCTGGACATCCTCGCCCGCCACCCGTCCACCGCCCGCCACCTGAGCCGCAAGCTGGCCCAGTGCTTCGTAGCCGACGAGCCTCCGGCCGCCCTGGTTGACCGCCTCGCCCAGGTCTTCCTGCGCAGCGACGGCGATCTGCGCCAGTGGACCGAGGCCCTGATCCAGGCCCCCGAGTTCTGGAGCCCCGTGCAGTGGCAGGCCCAGTTCAAGACGCCCTACCGCTACCTGCTGTCCGCCCTGCGCGCCGTGAACGCCCAGGTGGACGAGCCCGCGCTGCTCCTGCCCCTGCTGGCCCAGGCCGGCCAGCCGCTCTATGGCTGGCAGACGCCCGACGGCTACAAACCCACCGCCGCCGCCTGGCGCGGCCCCGAGACCCTGACCCAGCGCGTGCAGTTCGCCAGCGGCCTGGCCGAGGGCCGCCTGGGCCGCCGCTGGGGTGCGGACACCCGCCCACAGTCCCTGCTCGCCACCCTGGGCCCCAGCCTGCAGCCGCAGACCCGCGCGGCGCTGCAGGGAGAGTCCCCGAGCGCCCAGGCCGCCCTGCTGCTGGCCAGCCCCGATTTCATGCAGTGCTGAGGTGTTGACATGACCCTGCCCCCATCCCTCCCGAACGCCCTGCATCGACGCGACTGGCTGCTGCACAGCGCAGCCGCCCTGGGCAGCCTGGCCCTGCCCGCCCAGGCCCAGCGTGCCGCCGAGGAGCGCAAACCGCGCCTGGTGGTGATGATGCTGCGGGGCGCCATCGACGGGCTCAACGTCGTAGTGCCCCATGGCGACCCGGCCTATGCGCGCGCCCGGCCGCGCCTGGCCATCGCCCGGCCCGGCGAGGACGGCGGCGCCCTGCCCCTGGACCGTCTCTTTGGCCTGCACCCGGCCGCCAGCCCGCTGATGCCCTACTGGCAGCGCGGCCTGATGGGCTTTGTCCATGCCAGCGGCTCGCCCGACCCCACGCGCTCGCACTTCGATGCGCAGGCCTACCTGGAGTCCGGCACCCCGGGCCGCAAGGGCACGCCCGACGGCTGGATGAACCGCCTGCTGGCCGGCCTGCCCGGGCCGCACAGCGCCAGCCGCGCCCTGAGCCTGGGCAACACACCGCCGCGCATCTTCGCAGGCAGTGCCCCCGTCGCCTTCCTGGGCACCGGGCCCAAGGCCCTGGATCCCAAGGCCATCGACCAGGCCCGGCTGCAGCGCGGCCTGGCCAAGCTGTACGCGGGGCAGGATGCGCTCTCGCAGGACTACCGTGACGCCACCCAATCCCGCCAGGACATGCGGCGCAGCCTGGCCCAGGCCCGGCAGCGCCCGGGCGGCATGCAGGACGAGGCCCCCAGCCGCGACCCCAGCGCCGATGCCGGCGCTCCGTCCGCCCGCAGCTTCGCGGCCGACGCGCGCCGTCTGGGCGAGTTGGTCCGCGCCGACGCCCAGACCCAGTTGGCCTTCACCTCCGTGGGCGGTTGGGACACCCACGTCAACCAGGGCGGCGCCAGCGGCCAACTGGCCACCCGCCTGGGCGCGTTGTGCGAAGGCCTGGACGCCCTGGCGCAGGGCCTTGGCGACAGCCTGCAGGACACCGTGATCGTGGTGATGAGCGAGTTCGGCCGCACCGTGCACGAGAACGGCACCGGCGGCACCGACCATGGCCGCGGCAATGTGATGTGCTTGCTGGGCGGCCCGCTGCAGGGTGCTGCCGGCGGCCGCGTTCTGGGCGAATGGCCGGGCCTAGAGGATCGCGCCCTCGCCGACGGCCGCGACCTGGCCATCAGCACCGACTTCCGCCACGTTCTGGCCCCGCTGCTGCAGGGCCATCTGGGCCTGGACGACGAGACCCTGGCCCGCGTCTTTCCCGCCCTGCCGGCCCGCGACGCCCCAGCCCTGAAGCTGCTGCGCAGCTGAATCCACGACCGTCATCGGCCAGCCCCGCAAGCCGGGTTAGAATGCGCGGCTGGCGTGCGACCGTGGTGAAGTGGATATCATGGAGCCCTCCGAAGGCTTCGTCGCAAGTTCGATTCTTGCCGGTCGCGCCACTTCGATGTTTGTTGGTTTGGGTTTTGTGACTTAGCCCATAAGTTGGCCGGGATGGCCAAGGTTAAGTTAATTCCACTCTGGGCCAAGCTTTGCTTAATTGCGGAGCTGTAGCGGTCAGGCCTCTGTTGCGGGCGCTGATGGATCCAGGGTTGCCACCCTCGATAGCCGCAAGCAAGGCTATGCGTGCGCGCCAAAGCCGACGCCGGCCGACGACAGGTCACGGGCTAGAAGCACTCGGCCAAGCTGGGTAGCCCGAACGTAATCACTGCACGGCAGCGCCAATCGCTACAGCGATGTTGGCTTCAGTTTAGGTTTGTCCGACACCTGCCCGTCGCGCAGCCCAGGGCCGTGCATCACGCCGACCTGAGGGCAGGTGTCGGATAAACCTAAACTGAAGCAGTCGCTTAGACCTGAACTGGGAGCGACAGCA
The DNA here is from genome assembly GCF_014174515.1 of Mitsuaria sp. WAJ17. Classification (GTDB taxonomy): domain Bacteria; phylum Pseudomonadota; class Gammaproteobacteria; order Burkholderiales; family Burkholderiaceae_C; genus Roseateles_B. The sequence goes on along the minus strand of NZ_JACJUG010000001.1, from coordinate 296,425 downwards.
ACCGCTGCATTTCTGCCATGTGATCCTCATTTGATGTGAATCCGACACCTCCTTCATAAGTGCTGCAGCTTCGTTCGGGCCGCCCAGAAATAGGAATGGAACGACCCCGACCGCGCCCCATAAGCCGAGCCCCCGCACAGGCAGTGCAACGCCAGCAAGTGCAAACCCAGCCGCCTCCTAGGTCTTGGCTGGGTTTGCCATCACGCCGTGCGGCGCACGGCCTACTCTGGGGCTAGTAGGGCTCGGGCTCACCCGCGAACCGGCTCCGACATTTCCCCGCCTTCAGCACTTCCAAGATCGGCACTCCAGCCGCCGCAGCGAACTTGATCACGGCTCCAAGGCTGATGACTTGGCGCTCCCACTCTGGACGCCTAGATCGACTGAGGTAGACGGCCAAGACCCAACGCGAGATCGGATCGCTGCGCGTGTGGGCGGTGTTGACCACGGATTTGGCGCCCTGGATCAGCAAGGTCCTCAGATAGGCATCGCCGCGCTTGGTGATGGTGCCCAGGTGGGGCTTGCCACCGCTGGAATGCTGCTTGGGTACCAGGTGTTGGCGCCGATCTAAATTTGACCCAACGGTCTTGTTCTTGGCGGCTGCCAGCAGTGCCTTGGCGCCCAGCACCAGTAGGCTGCGCAGGTAGGCACCGCCGGCTTTGGTGATGCGCCCGAGCCGGGTCTTGCCGCCCGAGCTGTACTGGCCTGGCGTCAGGCCTAGCCAGGCCGCGAACTGGCGGCCGCAGTCGAAGTCATGCCCGTTGCGGATCATGGCCAGCAGGCAGGTGGCGGCTGTGGGGCCCACGCCGCCGAGCTGCATCAGCCGCCGGGCGCGCTCGTCCTCCTTGGCCATGGCGTGGATGCGGGCGTCGTACCGCCCGATGCGCTCATCCGGCCGGGCCCCTTCACTGAGCAGATCGCCGACGACGTTGTTGGCGTGGCCGACAGGTCAGGGGCTGCGCTGGGGCGCCTGCTCGATGCGCTGCAGCAGGGCATCCGCGTCAACGGGCTTGACGAAGTGCGTGTCGCATCCCGCGCTGCGGGCCCGGTCCACGTCCTCCTTCAGGCCATAGCCCGTGAGCGCGATGAGGGTCACGCCGGACATGGCCGCGCGTCCACGCAAGGTGCGTGCGACCTGGTAGCCATCCAGGCCGGGCAGCCCGATGTCCAGGATGATCACGTCGAAAGGATGCTGGTCTGCCAGGGCCAGGGCCCGTGCGCCGTCAAAAGCCAGGCAGACCTCGTGGCCGTGCAGTTGCAGGATGGCGCCCAGCATCTGCGCCGCATCGACGTTGTCATCCACCACGAGAACACGCCGCGCCAGCGCGCTGGCGCGCGGTGCCGTCGGCAAGGTCTGGGCGGAGGTGTGCGGATTCGGCAGCGGCTCCAGCAGGGGCAGGCGCACGCTGAAGGTACTGCCCTTGCCCAGGCCGGGGCTGGACGCGGTCACCTCGCCGCGATGCAACTCCACGAGCTGGCGCACCAGCGTCAGCCCCAGGCCCAGGCCGCCCTTGGCCCGGTCCAGGGTGCGATCGGCCTGGCTGAACAGGTCAAACACGCGCGGCAGCATGTCCGCCGAAATGCCCGCACCGTTGTCGCTGACCTGCACCAGCGCCTGCCGCCCCTCCGCACAGGCCTTGACCTGGATCTCGCCGCCCTCGTCGGTGTACTTCGAGGCATTGTTCAGCAGATTGGCAAAGACCTGGGTGAGGCGCACCAGGTCGCCATTGATCAGCAGCGTTTCGTCCGGCATCTCCACGCGCAGCGCCTGGCCTCGCGAGTCGATCAGGGCCTGGCTGACTTCGATGGAACGCTCGATCACGACGCGCAACTCGACCGGCGCCAGCTCCAACTCGGTCTTGCCGCGCGCGATGCGCGCCACGTCCAGGAGGCTGTCCAGCAGACGGCTCATCGCCTGCGTCTGCCGCTCGATCACGCCCACGGCCCAGGCAGCCGTCTCGCCCGCGGCGTCCTGGCGGGACAGCAGCTGCGCCGCATTGCGGATGGGGGCCAGCGGATTGCGCAGCTCGTGGGCGAGCATCGCCAGGAATTCATCCTTGCGACGGTGAGCGTCCATCAGCTCGCGCTCCGCGAGCTTGCGGTCGTCGATGTCCAGCATCAGGGCCACGTAGCCAGCGAACTCGCCGTCGGCGCCGACATGCGGAACACTGATGGAGCGCGTCCAGCGCGGCGCACCGTCATGGCGGCGCAAGCGGATGTCGATCTCCAGGCGCGCACGCGCCGCATAGGCCCGGGTCTGCTCGGCGAGGTAGCGCTGGCGGTCCTGCGAATGGACGAACTCCAGCCAGCCGCTGCCCAGCAGCATGTCCATCGAGGCCCCGGTGAACTCGGTGCAGGCGCGGTTGACGAACTGCGCCAGGCCCTGCTTGTCCTCCACCCGCAGCAGGGCGGGAATGTCGTCGGCCAGGCGACGGAAGCGGACCTCGCTCTCGATGCGCCGCCGCTCGGTGATGTCGCGCTCGGTAGACAGAAGCGCCACCGGCATGCCCTGCTCGTTGCGCAGCGCGGACATCACCACCGACACATTGACGCGCTGCCCGCCCCGCGTGCAGCGCAGGACATCCACCGGTCCGGCGGCGCCCGCCTCCAGGGCCCGCTTCATCAGCCGCCGCGTCTTGTCCTGGTCTTCGGCCGGCACGAGGTCGAAGATCGTCAGCTGCCGGGCCTGCGTTACCGTGTAGCCGAAGATCCGCTCCGCCCCCTGGTTCCAGTTGAGGATGAGCCCCTGAGGATCCAGCGTGAGCACCGCGTCGTTGGAATGGTCCAGCACCGAGGCCAGCTGGCGCACCTGCTGCGCGGCGTTGCGGATCACCGTGATGTCGATGTAGGTGACAACCACGCCGTCCACTTCACCAGTCTGCGTCAGGAAGGGCTGCAGCCGGCGCAGGTACAGCCGCCCGTCCAGGCTCGTGACCTCGGCATCCGAGCTTTGCCGCTGGTCGAAGGTGCGCTGCGCCTCCTGGGCGAACTGCGGGTCCTCGACACGGCTTGCGATGTCGCTGAGCAGGCGGCCCTCGTCACCGGCACGCAGGCTGAACAGCTGCATGGCCGCGGGGGTGAAGCGCCGGATGCGCATCTCGCGGTCCAGCAGGATGGCGGCCAGCGCCGTGCTTTCCAGCAGGTTGGACAGGTCGTCGGCATGGCGCGCCATCTCGACCATACGCTCCTCGAGCTGCGCGTTGACGGTGGCCAGCTCTTCGTTGAGCGACTGCAGCTCCTCCTTGGAGCTTTCCAGCTCCTCGGTCGAAGACTGCAGCTCCTCGTTGAGCGAGGACGCCTCCTCGCTGGCCAGGCGCAGCTCCTCGTTGCTGCGCTCCGCATCTTCCAGGGCCTGTGCCAGCTCGCGCCGGCTTTCTTCCAGCTCGCTCGAACTCTCGCCCGCAGGCGGGACGGGCGCTGCCGGCCCTGGCGCGCGGCCGGTGGCGGTGAAAGTCACCACGAAGGCACCACGGCCCGCCTTGCCCTGCACGGGCTCGGCCTGGATGAGCACTTGCTTCGTGAGCAGGCCGTCCTGTAGGGCGATCGGGCGCGAGGTGGCCGCGCCCTCGGAGAAGGCCTGCCGGATCAGCAGGCGCATCGCGGGCTTCAGCTCCGACCGGACAGTGCGCAGCAGCTCCTGGGTGGCATCGCCCTGCGGCGCCAGGAAGCGCCCGGTGTCGCCGTGGTAGTGCAAGGCGCGGCCCTCGCGGTCGATGAGGACCGCCGCGCTGACCTCGCGGCCCGTCAGGTGCAGGCGCAGGACGTCGCCGGCCGCCAGCGCGCGGTCGGCGGCTCGGTAGGCCGATTCCGTGGCGAGGCTGAGCGGCGCCACGAAACCTCGCGGGAGATGAGACCGCCCCCCCAGGCGCCGGTACATGCGCATGGGGCGGGAGACCGGCTCGAACAGGCTGCCGTGCCCGGTGAGGGACTCGGCCTTGCCCAGCCACAGCAGCCCGCCAGGCTTGAGCGCGAAATGGAAGAGCTGCACGATGCGATCCTGCAGCGTCTGTTCCAGGTACATCAGCACATTGCGGCACAGGAGCAGGTCCAGGCGCGAGAACGGCGTGTCGCGCGCCAGGTTCTGCGGCGCGAACATGACGCTGTCCCGCAGCGGCTTGCACACGACGAAGTCATCCCCCCGGCGCTCGAAGAAGCGCGCGAGGCGCTCGGGCGGCATCGCGGCATCGATCGAGGCCGGATAGACGCCGCGCCGGGCCACTGCCAGCGCTTCCAGGTCGATGTCTGTGCCGAACACCTGAACGGCCGGCGGCAGCCCGCGCTGCTCCATCGCCTCGATCAGCAGCATGGCGATGGAATAGCTCTCCTCGCCAGACGAGCAGCCGGGGGTCCAGACGCGCAGCGGGGGGGCGTCGCGTTGGCGCTCGGCCAGCAGGCCGGGCAGGACGCCGTTCGCCAGTTCGTCCCAGGCCTCGGAATCGCGGAAGAACTCGGTCACGCCGATGAGGAACTCGGCGGCCAGGGCAGCGCTCTCCTCGGCGGAGTCACGCAGCAACTGCAGGTACTCGCCCAGCCGCTGGCACCGGCTGCGCACCATCCGCCGGCGCAGACGCCGCCGCAGCATCCCAGGCCGGTAGAGCTGGAAGTCGTGCCCCGTTTGGTCCAGCACCAGGGCCAGGGCCTCATGAAGCAGGTCCTCGCTCTCGGCGCTGACGGCGTCGTCGCCGGCAGCGTCGTCCTGCAGCGCCTGCGGCTGGCGCTTCAGGTAGTCCAGCAGGGCCAGGGCCATGGCGCGCGGCGCCATCACCTCGTCAGCCGCACCGGAGGCGATCGCGCTTTGCGGCATGCTCGGGAACTCGGCCGTTGCGGGCGTCTGGGCGAAGGTCCAGCCGCCCGCGGCCTTCAGGGCCTTGAGCCCCGCGGTGCCGTCGTGGTCGGTGCCGCTGAGCACAATGCCGATCGCGCGGGAGCCGGCATCCTCCGCCAGGCTGGCCATGAAATGGTCGATGGGGCGCAGGCTGGTCGTCTTGTCGACGGGCTTGTCCTCGAAGGAGAGCACGCCGCCTTTCACGGTCATCCAGCCGCCGGGCGGCATGACATGGACCCGCCCGCCCTGGATCCGGTCGCCCGACTGCACCTCCTGGGCAGCCAGCGGCCCGGCGCGCTGCAGCAGCTCGGCCAGGTAGCTGATGTGGTGCGGCGGCAGATGGGTCAGGACCACAAAGGCCAGCCGATCGTCCGGCACCATGGCACCGAAGAACTCGCGCAGCGCCTCCAAGCCACCCGCAGAGGCCCCGAGCGCCACGATCATCGGGGACTCCGGCGGGGACGAAGAATCAGCGGGGATGATGAGGTGGTCGTTCACGGTGCTCCGGATGAGGGTTGCACCGCATGCATGACGCCGGTCGTCGCGAAAGCCGCCCCTGACGGGTGGCTCTCGCACAGTGCCTGTGCTTGTGCCTTGCGCAGTCTACTCCCGCGCGCAGGCGCCGCCGGCCAAGTCCCGCCTCATAGCTTGCCCAATTTCGCGGCGCAGCCCCTAACCGCGAGACCCCTGGGCAGCACACCGGGGCAGGAGCTCATCGCCGCATTGAAGGACGGCCTCGGCGGATGTGCCGGGCTAGCCCGGACCGAAGGCGCTGTCGAACAGCGACATCACCCGGGCGTTCGTCTCCTCGGACAGCTGGAAGCACTCGGCCAGCCGGCCCTTGGGAATCTCGAAGCGAACGAGAAAACTGCGCCGGGCGCCGGCCTGCTGGACCTCCAGGCCGGCTTGCCCCGTGATCTCCACGCGCATGCCGTCGGCGGCATAGCGCACCTGCACGTCGAAGGCCGTCACCGGATGGTGCTCGAAGCCGTCGGCGGCCGAGCCCTCCACCACCCAGCCCAGTTGCTCGCCCCGGACCTCGTAATGGAAGCCCTGCACCATCAGGGCGGCGTCCTGCACGAACAGCATGTAGGGGCTGAAGGGGACGAGGCCGATGCGGGGCGAGGCGAGGCCGTGCGGATGCGGCATCACCGACAGCGTGGAGTCCATGCTCACGAAAACACCGGGGCCATGAGCCCCCCCCGCGATCACGATCGAGCCCTCGAATGCCCCTGGCCTGAACATGAACGACGACCTTGCTGTTGCTTGAACTCGCATTCTCTGGGAAATCGGGGGCGTGCCTGAGCGCATGCCCGTCCCATGCGTCATGTCGACTCCATTCAATACCCCGCCCCCCCGAGCTGTGAGACTGCTGCGGCCGACACAATCACCGTCCACCATGTCCCCGATTGTTCTCCATCAAGTCCAGAAAACTTACCGCATGGATGCCGTCAGCGTTCCGGCGCTGCGCGACATCAATCTCCAGCTCTCGCCCGGGCGCTTCAGCGTGATCGCTGGCGCCTCGGGCAGCGGCAAGACCACCCTGCTCAACATCATTGGCTGCCTGGACCAGGCGGATGCGGGGGAGGTGCAGGTGCTGGGCGAGTCCGTCCGCGAGCTCAGCGACAACCAGCTGGCCGACCTTCGCGCGCGGCGCCTGGGCTTCGTGTTCCAGAACTTCAACCTGCTGCCCGTGCTGAATGCCTACGAGAACGTCGAGTACCCCACGCTGCGCCTGGGCCTCTCGGCGGCGCAGCGGCGCGAGCGGGTGGGCAGCCTGCTGGAGGCCGTGGGCCTGGCCGAGTTCGCCCGGCACCGCCCGGGGCAGCTTTCCGGCGGGCAGCGCCAGCGGGTGGCCGTCGCCCGAGCCCTGGCCAACGCGCCCGAGCTGGTGCTGGCCGACGAGCCCACGGCCAACCTGGACAGCAGCACCGGCGCCACCATCATCGCCCTGATGCGGCGCCTGCAGCGCGAGCGTGGCGTGAGCTTCGTGTTCTCCTCGCATGACCAGCAGTTGCTGGCCGAGGCCGACGAGGTCTTCCACATCCGGGACGGTGTCATCGCCCATCACGAGGACCGCAGCACCGCCCAGGAGACCCGCGCATGAACGCCACGACCTTCAAGCTGGCCCTGCGCAACCTGCTGCGCAACCGCCGCCGCTCGCTGACCACCCTGCTGGCCATGGTGGTGGGCCTGGGCGCCATCCTCATCTTCGGCGGCTACAGCCGCAACGCCATCCTGGGCATGGAAACCGGCTTCATCCAGCTCCACGGCCATCTGCAAGTGCAGCGCCAGGGCTACTTCCTCTACGGCAGCGGCAATCCGGCCAGCTACGGCATCAAGGACTACCAGGGCTTGATGCAGCGCATCCGCGGCGACGCCCTCCTGGGCCCCATGGTCAGCGTGGTGACGTCCAAGCTGGAGCTGGGCGGGCTGGCCGGGCACTTTGCCGCCAACCAGTCCACGCCCGTGGCCGCCGCCGGCATCGAGCCCGAGGGCCAGGCCGCGCTGCGCCGGTGGGACGAATACGGCGCTGCCATGTACTCCGCCCCGCGCGACCTGCGCGGCAGCCCGCCCAATGCCGTCGTCATCGGCCTGGGCGTGGCCCGCAAGCTGCAACTCTGCGCGGAGCTGCAGGTGGCGGACTGCCCGCCTCCGCCCGAGGCGGAGCAGGCTGGCACGCAGGAAGGCATCCCCGTCGACATCGCGGCCCTCAGCAGCGAGCAGGCGCAGGCCCGGCCCTCGGGCACGCAGGATCCAGTGCAGATCGAGATCCTGGCCTCCAGCCTGCGCGGCGCGCCCAATGTGGTCGCCCTGCAGGTGCTGCGCGCTGAGAACTTCGGCCTCAAGGAGTTCGACGACCGCGCCACCGTCATGCACCTGGCCCAGGCGCAGAAGCTGGTCTATGGCGGGCAGGCGCCGCAGGTGACGGCCCTGCAGATCCAGCTGCACCACACGGCCCAGCTGCCGGCCGCGCAGGCACGCCTGAACGCCCTGCTCAAGGAGCCGGGTGCCGCCACGCAGGCCCTGGAGGTGCTGGACTTCATGACCCTGGCGCCCATGTACCGCCAGAGCCTGGAGTTCTTCGACTCGATGTTCGGATTCATCGCCATCTTGATCGGCGTCATCGTGCTCTTCACCGTGGGCAACACCATGAGCACCGCGGTCATGGAGCGCACCGTCGAGATCGGCACCCTGCGCGCCCTCGGCGACCGCCGCAGCGGCATCCGCGGCCTGTTCCTGGCCGAGGGGCTGCTGCTGGGCTTGATCGGCGTGGTGCTGGGCCTGCTGGTGGCCCTGGTCGCGGCAGCCCTGATCAACCGCGCCGGTCTGAGCTGGACACCGCCGGGCTACGTCTATGCCTACCCCATCCGCGTGCGCCTGCTGGGCGACTGGGGCCTGCTGATCGGCAGCGCGGCAGGCCTGCTGAGCGTGGCCCTGCTCTCGGCCTGGTGGCCCGCCCAGCGCGCCGCGCGGCTGCAGATCGTGGACGCCCTGCGTCATGTCTGAGGAGTCAACCATGCCTCTTGCTTCATCCCGCCGCCGAGCGCTGGCGCTGGCTGCTTTGCTGGGCGTCCTGGGCCCCGCCCGCGCCGCCACTGATCCCCAGGCCTTGCTGGCCGCCAGCGATGCCGTGCGCAACCCCGACCACGGCTTCGGCCTGACCAACACCCTGCTGGAGTACCGGCAGGGCAAGCAGACCGACAGCAGCGTGCTGGCCGTCTATTCCAAGAGCGATGCCAGCGGCCAGTTCCGCAGCCTCGTGCGCTTCATGGCGCCGGCCCGGGACACCGGCAAGCTGATGCTCTACAGCGGCAAGGACCTCTGGTTCTACGACCCCGCCAACCGCGCCAGCATCCGCCTCTCGCCCCAGCAGCGCCTGCTGGGCCAGGCCTCCAACGGCGACGTGGTCACCGTCAACCTGGCCAGGGACTACCAGGCCACGGATGCCGTCGAGGAGGAGGTCAGCGACGGCGACCGCCAGAAGCGGCGCAGCTACCGCCTGAGCCTGGCCGCGCGCAACGCCGACGCCAGTTACCACCGCATCCTGCTGTGGATCAGCGTGGAGGGCATGCGGCCGCTGAAGGCGCAGTTCATGGCCGAGAGCGGCGCCCTGCTCAAGACCGCCTTCTACCGCCGCTACCAGCAGCAGCTGGGCGCCGAGCGCCCCACCGAGACCGTCATCATCGACGGCCTGGACCCCAGCTGGGTCACCGTCATGCGCCTGAGCGACTGGGCGCGGCGGGACGTGCCCGAGGCCTGGCTACAGCGCGACTACCTGCCGCGCTTCAAGCCCGAATGAGGCCCCTTCAACGCGGCGGGCTCGCGGCGCTGGCCCTGGCCTGTTTGTCCTGCTCGGCGGCAGCGCAGGGCACGGCCACCCAGAACGAAGACCAGGCCCTGCGCCTGGCTGACCTCGCCCCCGAGGCATCGCCCCCCGCTCCAAGCAAGACCTGGCACGGCCATGCCGAGCTGGCCTGGGGCCGGGCCCTGCAGCGCAGCCTGTTGGGTCCCGAGACCTGGGGCACACAGCAGCGCCAATCCCTGGTGCTGCAGGGCGAGGTCCAGGCCAGCCCCGATTGGCGCTGGCTGGGTACCGCCCGCCTCGACCACAGCGATCCCGCCCAGGCGCCGTATCCGCAGGCCCTGCTGAGCCTGCAGGAGGCGTATGCCTCATGGCGCGTCAACGAGCAGCTGCTGCTGGACGCCGGACGTATCAACGCGCGCCAGGGCCTGGGCACGGGCTACAACCCCAGCGATTTCCTGCGCAGCGGCGCCCTGCGCTCACAGATCTCGGCCGACCCGGCCAGCCTCAAGACCAACCGCATGGGCACAGTGATGCTGCGTGCCCAGCGCCTGTGGGAGGGCGGTGCGCTGACGGCGCTCGTGGCCCCCAAGCTGGCCGAGGCTCCCAGCCAGGCGGGGCTCAGCGCCGACCTGGGCGCCACCAACGAACGCAGCCGCTGGCTGCTCAGCTGGAGCCAGCGCTGGAGCGAGAACCTGCAGCCGCAGTGGTCCCTCTATGGCGCGGACGGCCAGTCGCCGCAGCTGGGCTTCAACCTCAGCAGCCTGCTCGGGCAGGCCACCGTGCTCTACCTCGAATGGGCCGGCGGGCGCGCACCGGACGCCATCGCGCAAGCCCTGCCCCTGCCCGGCACACCTCGCCACTGGCAGCAGCGCCTGGCCACCGGCCTGCGCTACACGGCCGGCAACAAGCTCTCGCTGACCCTCGAATGGGCCCACGACAGCGCCGCCCCCGATCGCCAGGCCTGGCAGCAGCTGCAGACCCAGCCCGCGGCCTACCTCGCCTACCGCCGCTGGGCCCACACGGCCCAGGCGCTCAACACCCGCGGCCAGTGGGGCCTCTACGCCAGCTGGCCCGACCTGCTGGGCTGGCAGCACCTGGACCTCAACGCCCTGCTGCGCCTCAACCCCGAGGACCACAGCCGCATGCAGTGGCTGGAGCTGCGCTACCGCTGGCCAGGCCTGGACCTGGCGCTGCAGTGGCAGGCCCAGCAGGGCCGGCCGGGCAGCGAGTACGGCAGCCTCCCGCAGGCGCGGGCCTGGCAGCTGAGCGTGCGGGGCTATTTCTGACCGCAGCGCTCAATACCCCAGCGTGAACCGCTGGCCGATGAACTGCGGCTGCTCGGCCTCGGCCACCAGCGCAGCGGCCAGGTCGGCCACGGTGACGCGGCTGTGGCCTTGGGCGTCGAAGACCGGCTCGTCACGGCCCAGGCGGTAGACGCCCGTGCGCTCGCCCGGCTCCAGGTGCATGGCGGGGGACAGGAAGGTCCAGTCCAGGCCGGCGCCCTCTTCGCCCTTGAGGCGGTTCAGGGCCTCGCGGGCGGCCAGGGCGCCGGCCTTCCATTCGGCCGGGAATTCCGGCGTATCGACCAGCTGAACGCCCGGCGCGATGAAGAGGCTGCCGGCGCCGCCGACCACCAACAGGCGCCTGACGCCCGCCGCCTTGACGCCCGCATTGATGGCGGCCGAGCCCCGCAGAAATTCGTCGTGCAGCTCGGCATGGCCCCAGCCGGGGTTGTAGGCGCTGATCACGGCGTCCACGCCACGCACGGCGGTGGCCACGGCGCTGGCGTCGGTGACGTCGGCCTTCACCGTCTGCAGGCCCGCCTGGCTGGCCAGCTTGGCAGGGTCACGGACCAGGGCCCGCACCTCGTGGCCGCGGGCCAGCAGTTCCTTCAACAGCGCGCTGCCCACGAAGCCGGTGGCGCCAATCAGAGCGATCTTCATACGATGTCCTTTCAGTAGGCGACCGCCCTGGGTGACTGCGGCGGTCGCTGTGTTGCGATGGATGAACTTTAAAAACTTCACAGTCCAGCGATAAGACGGCAGAATCAGCCAGCACTGTTTAGAAAAACTTCATGACCGACCCGTTGAAACGCATGGGGAGACGCCATGCTTGAGCAGTTGAAGCGCATGGCCGTGCTGGCCACCGTCATCGAGCAGGGCAGCTTTGCCGGCGCCGCCCGGCAGCTGCAGACCAGCACCTCGGCCGTCAGCCAGCAGGTGCGGGCGCTGGAGCGGGACATGGGCGTGACCCTGCTGCACCGCTCCACCCGCAAGCTGAGCCTCACTCCCGCCGGCAGCCGCTTCCACGAGGGCTGTGCCGCCATGCTGGCCGCAGCCCGCGAAGCCCAGACCCAGCTGCACCAGCTGCGCGACGCCCCGCAAGGCGAGCTGCGCGTGGCGGCGCCGGTGGGCTTTGCCCGCCAGCTGGGGCCGGCCCTGGCGCCGCTGCTGGCCGCGCACCCCGGCCTGAGCCTGCACCTGGAGGTGGACGACGGCTTCACGGATCTCGTCGAGAAACGCATCGACCTCGCCATCCGCTTCGGCCGCCTGCCCGACAGCGCCTGGGTGGGAACGCGCATCGGTGAGAAGCACATCTCGCTCTACGCCGCGCCGGCCTACCTCGCCCGCCATGGCGTGCCCACGCTGGAGACCCTGGCCGACCACGACTGGCTGCTGCTGCGCCCGGATGCCAGCGGCCGCCACCGCCTGCCCCTGCCCGGGCCGGGCAGCCGCGTGCTGGAGGTCCAGGCCCGCGCCACCAGCAACAACCAACTGAGCCTGCAGCAGCTCTGCGAGGCCGGCTTGGGTCTGGCCCTGCTGAGCCCCGGCGACGTCGGCGAGGTCGCGCAAAGCGGCCGCCTGCTGGCCCTGCTGCCCGAGCTGGCCTGGCCGACCCTGCCCATCCACGCCCTCAGCCCGCAGCGCGATGCCCAGCCCGCCAAGGTGCGCCACGCCATCGCTGCGCTGCGGCAGTTCTTCCAGGCGGCCGGCAAGCCCGCCGCATCGATCGACCCTTCGCCTCAAGAGACGCCATGAACACCGAAGCCCTCCTGCACGACGGCCCCCTGGCCGGCCTCAAGGTCCTGGAACTGGGCCAGCTGATCGCCGGCCCCTTCGCCGGCAAGACCCTGGCCGACTTCGGCGCCACAGTGATCAAGGTAGAACCCCCGGCCGGCGCGACAGCAAGTGGCGGCGACCCCCTGCGCCAGTGGCGCATGCTCCACGAGGGCGAGAGCGTCTGGTGGCAGGTGCAGAGCCGCAACAAGCAGAGCATCACCCTGGACCTGCGCGAGCCCGCCGACCGCGCCCTGGCCCGCCGCCTGGCGGCCGAGAGCGACGTGCTGATCGAGAACTTCCGCCCCGGCCTGATGGAGGAATGGGGCCTGGGCTACGACACGCTCGCGGCCGACAACCCCGGGCTCATCATGCTGCGCATCAGCGGCTTCGGGCAGACCGGGCCCTACCGTGACCTGCCCGGCTTCGCCGTCGTGGCGGAGGCCATGGGTGGCCTGCGTCACCTGATGGGAGAACCGGGGCGGCCGCCGGTGCGCGCGGGCGTGAGCCTGGGCGACACCCTGGCAGCGCTGCACGGCGTGATCGGCGTGCTGCTGGCCCTGCAAGCGCGCCAGCGCACCGGCCGCGGGCAGGTGGTGGACGTGGCGCTGTACGAATCCGTCTTCAACTGCATGGAGTCCCTGCTGCCCGAGTACAGCGCTTTCGGGGCTGTGCGCGAGCCCGCGGGCTCCGCCCTGCCCGGCATCGCGCCCAGCAATGCCTACCGCTGCGCCGACGGGCAGGTGGTGATCGGCGGCAATGGCGACTCCATCTTCAAGCGCCTCATGAGCGCCATCGGCCGCGAGGACCTGGGCCAGGATCCGGGCCTGGCCGGCAACGCGGGCCGCGCGGCGCGCGTGGACGAGCTGGACGCCGCCATCACCGCCTGGACCGTGCAGCGCCCGGTGGACGAAGTGCTGCGCCTGCTCCAGGCCGCCCGCGTGCCGGTGGGCCGCATCTACACCGCACGAGACATCGCCGAGGACCCGCACTACCGGGCCCGCGGCATGATCGAAACCATCACCACAGCCAAGGGCCTGCGGCTGGAGGTGCCGGGCGTCGTCCCCAAGCTCAGCGACACGCCGGGCCGGCTGCGCAGCCTCGCCCCCGCGCTGGGTGAGCACAATGCCGCCGTGCTGGGCCCCCTGACCCGGCCCTCCGCCGATTCAAGCAAGACCTGACCCTCTCGGTGCCTTCATGAACCTCAGCCCCGCGGCCTGGGCCCGCATCCTGCCTTTCCTGCTTTTCCTGGGCCTGCTGGCCCTGCGCGGCGTCATGGCCGACCTCGGCTGGCTCGACGCCCGCTGGATCTACGCCCTGAACCTGCTGCTGGTGGGCGGGCTGCTGGCCTGGAGCTGGCGCGGATTCGGCGAACTGCACCGCCAGAACCGGCCGCAGGGGCGTGAATGGTTGTGGAGCGTGGCGCTGGGGCTGGCTGTCTTCCTCGCCTGGATCCACCTGGACGCGCCCTGGATGCAGATCGGCGAGCCCACTGCCCCCTTCGTGCCCACCCAGGCCGACGGCCGCCTGGACTGGCCCCTGATCGCCGTGCGCTGGCTGGGCGCCACGGCCCTGGTGCCGGTCATGGAGGAGCTGTTCTGGCGCAGCTTCGTGATGCGCTGGCTGGAACATCCGCAGTTTGAATCCGTGCCGCCGCAGCGGGTGACGATCAAGCCCGTGCTGATGGCCACCTTCGCCTTCATGCTGGTGCACCCGCTGTGGCTGGCCGCCATCGTGGCAGGCGCAGCCTATGCCTGGATCTACATGCACACCGGCCGGTTGTGGAACGCTGTGATCGCCCACGCCGTCACCAACGGCGCCCTGGGACTCTGGGTGGTGGCCACCGGAAACTGGCAGTTCTGGTGACGCGCCCGCCGGCGCCGCGCGCCGCTCAGTGGGTGCCGTCGTGCGGCGCCTGCAGGGCCCGCTCGATGCGCCGGTCCGGCACCAGCCACACGATGGCCACGCCCACGAAGACAGCCTGCGACAGCGCCGGCAGCACGAAGGCCAGGGGCAGCGCAAGGGCGTATGCCACGGTCGACCAGGTCCCCTTGCGATCACGCCCCAGAGCGCGGGCCACCACAGAGTCCGGCCCCTCGACGCTGAGGATGCAGTGCGCCAGCAGCCAGTAGGCGACGGCCGCCATCAGCAGCACGAAGCCGTAGACGGCCGTGGGCAGGGCACCGAAGTGGTTCTCACCCATCCAGCCGGTCACGAAGGGCAGCAGGGACAACCAGAACAGCAGGTGTAGATTGGCCCACAGCACGCCGCCGCTGACCTTGCGCACCGCGTGCAGCAGGTGGTGATGGTTGTTCCAGTAGATGCCCACGTAGACGAAGCTCAGCACATAGCTCAGCAGCACGGGCAGCAGGGGCAATAGGGCCGCCAGGCTGTCGCCGTGCGGCACCTTCAGCTCCAGGACCATGATGGTGATGATGATGGCGATGACGCCGTCGCTGAAGGCTTCGAGGCGGGCCTTGTGCATGGGGAGGGTCCTCCGGGTTCCTGGTCTCAGGTCTGGACGTTCGGGCGGCGCTGCAGGTGCCTGAAGCGCTCGAAGAGCCAGCCGCGCATGCCCATCAGCAGGGTGTACTGGCGCTTCTCGGCGTCTGGCAGCTTCTGGTCCAGCAGGTGCTGGCGGGCGAAGTCCTCGGCCACGCGCTGCAGGCGCTCGTTGAGCTCACGGGCCTTGGCCGGGGTCAACTGCCCGTGGACGAGCATCAGCAGCTCGCCCTCGCCATCGAAGCCGCCGGCGTAGAAGTCCTGCATCACCTCCTCGCGGAAGTACTGCATCACCGGGCCCTGGGGACGCCAGCGGAAGGTCTTGGCGACCTGCAGCCTGTAGCGGTTGAGCGGGCGCAGCTCGATGATGCCCAGGCGGTCCAGCTGGGCCAGGTAGCGGGTCACCTCGGCCTCGTCGAGCCGGTAGTGGGCGCCGATCTGCTCGGCCGTCCACTGGCTGAGGCAGCAGATGGCCATCAGCAGCAGCTTGTCATCGGCCACCACGGCGCGTTCCTGCGCCAGCGTCAGCTCGCGGCGCAGGGGCCGAGCCTCGGCCAGCCTGCGCGAAAGCTCGGCGAAGTCGCAGCGCAGCACGCGGCAGATCTCGTCGATGCGCGACAACGGCATCTCGCCGCCGCTGGCGAACATGCGCTTGACGCTGGACTCCGACAGCCCCAGCGCCTGGGCCAGTTGGCCATAGCTGATGGACTGGGCCTTGAGTTCCGCCTTGATGAGGGCGAGCAGGTCATGGGTTCCGGACATGGCGCAACGGTAGCAGCAGACGCTACCTCCGGTGCCAAGGGATGGCCCGAAGCTGCAATTCCGGCCGCGGCCGCGGCCGGATCGACACAGCATGAGGGCATGAATCCCTGCCCTGCGCCCGTCCATGTCCCGCCAGCCTGGCGCCCGGTCTTGAGTCTGCGGGTTTTCGCCAGCACCCACCTTTTCGGGGGGGCGGAGTCATGAGGCGATACTTCGCCGGCCGGCTGGAAGTGCTGACCAACACAGCGGAGGACCGGGCCCCGCAGCCGGCGGATCATGGGCCCAGCGACCTCCGGGAGGATCACATGCAACACAACCCATCCATCGTCCGCCGCGACACCGCCGCCTGGCGCCTGCAAGTCTGGATCTCCTTCGGCCTCAGCGTAAGCCTGTGCGCCATCGGCCTGGCCTGGCTGCCAGGCGAGGATCTGGACCGCGCCTTCATGGTGATGGGCTACATCTTCTGCCTCTCCACTGCCTTCGTGCTGGCCAAGTTCATCCGCGACAACCAGGACAAGCCCGTGGACACGCCCATGTGGCGGGTGGTGGTCTGGAGCGCCTTCTTCCTGGCCATGGGCCTGACGGGCTGGGGCCTGTGGCGCATGGAGATTCAGCCAGTCTGGAAGGCCTATCTGCTGGTGTGCTGGTTCTACCTGATCTCCAACGTCTTCACCCTGGCCAAGATGCTGCGCGATGCCCATGACGCCGATGTCGCCGAGGCCCGCTACCACGGCCGGCGCCAGGTGATGCACGAGGACACCACGCCCGCGGCCTGATCCGCCGGACCGGCCCCGCCCCTTTCCTGAAAGGACACGCCATGACGCCCCTGCGCCACCGACTGAGTGCCTGTGCCCTGATCGCCGCCCTGTGCGCGCCGCTGCCCGGCCTGGCCCATGACCCGTCCGCCGACCTCAGCCTGGTCTCCATGCTGCCCGTGGCCGTCTCGGTCGCGGCGCCGGTGGCCATGCTGTCGGCCGGCACAGTGCTGACCGTGGTGGCCGTCGAGGCCAGCGCGCAGGGCACCGTCTGGATCCTGGAGCGGGCCTCGGACGGCGCCCGCATCAGCATCCGCTTTGCCGGCAAGGTGCTCAAGGGCGCCGCGATGTCGGCGGGGACGGCGGTCACCGTCTCGGTGATCGCCACGGGCACGGTGCTGTCCATCGCGGGCGAGGCCATCTGCTTCATCCCCAACGAGATCGGCGCCTCCCTGCTCTACAACGAGAAGGTCAGCAAGTGAAGGCCAGCACCACCGCCCTGCTGCTGGCTGCGGTGGTGAGCGCGGCCCAGGCAGGCCGCCCCTGCGAGGAAAAGCCGCTCACCCGGCCGCAGATCGAGCAGGGCATGGCGCTGGCCCAGCTCACGGCCCAGCGTCTGGACGCCAGCGGCGCGCAGGTGCTGGTGCTGGCCCGCGCGGGGCAGGACCTCTCCAAGTACGGCCTGCAGTGGTCCCACCTGGGCCTGGCCTACCGAAGCGAGCAGGCCGGCAAGCCCGTGTGGCGCGTGCTGCACAAGCTCAACCACTGCGGCACGGCCGACGCGGCCATCTACCGCCAGGGCCTGGGCGAGTTCTTCCTGGACCGGCCGCACCGGTACGAGGCCGCCTACGTCGTACTGAAGCCCGCGCTGCAGCAGGCCCTGCTGCCGCTGCTGCAGGATCCCCAGCGCCTGCTGGCGGTGCACGAGCACCGCTATTCCATGGTGGCCTACCCCTGGGCCACCCGCTACCAGCAGAGCAATCAGTGGGTACTGGAGTCCATCGCCCTGGCCACCGACCCCACCCTGCAGGGCCGCGCCCAGGCCCAGGCCTGGCTGCGCGCCCAAGGCTACCAGCCCAGCGACCTTCGCATCTCCACCCTTTCCCGGCTGGGGGCGCGCGTCGGCATGGCCAATGTGGCCTTCGACGACCACCCCAACGCCAAGCGCTTTGCCGGTCATATCGAGACCGTCACCGTCGATTCCATGTTCGCCTGGCTGCCCCGCGCGGGACTGGGCGAAGCCGCCGTCCTCATCAAGCCTTGAAGAAGTCCGCCATGTCAGACGCCCACGATCAAGCCCACGGCAACCAGTTCAGCCTGCTCGCCCAGCGCCGCTTCGCGCCCTTCTTCTGGACGCAGTTCCTGGGCGCGGGCAATGACAACCTCTTCAAGTTCGCCTTCACGATGCTGATCACCTACCAGCTGCAGCTCTCCTGGCTGCCGCCGGCGCAGGCGGGGCTGGCCATCGGGGCGCTGTTCATCCTGCCCTTCGTGCTCTTCTCGGCCACCAGCGGGCAGCTGGCCGACAAGCTCGAGAAGGCCGGCCTAATGCGCCGCATCAAGGAGCTGGAGATCGCCATCATGGCCCTGGCCGCCTGGGGCTTCTGGACGGCCAACGTACCCGTGCTGCTGGCCTGCGTGCTGCTGATGGGCCTGCATTCCACGCTCTTCGGCCCGGTCAAGTTCGCCTACATGCCCCAGCACCTGGACGAGCGCGAGATCACCGGCGGCAACGGCATGGTGGAGATGGGCACCTTCGTGGCCATCCTGCTGGGCAATGTGGCGGGCGGCCTGCTGATCGCCACGCCCGAGGTGGGCCGCCATCACGTGGCCCTCACCGCCCTGGGCCTGGCGGTGCTGGGCCGGCTCACGGCGCAGATGATTCCCCACAGCCCGTCCACGGACCCGAGCCTGAAGATCAACTGGAACCCCTTCACCGAGACCTGGCGCAACCTGGCCCTGGCGCGCGAGCAGCTGGCGGTGTTCCGCTCGCTGCTGGGCATCTCTTGGATGTGGTTCTTCGGCGCCGTCTTCCTGGCCAACTTCCCGGCCTTCGCCAAGGAGGTGCTGCACGGCAACGAGCAGGTGGCTTCGCTGCTGCTGGTGGTGTTCTCGGTGGGCATTGGCACGGGCTCGCTGCTGTGCGAGATGCTCTCGCGCCGCCATGTGGAGATCGGCCTGGTGCCGTTGGGCGCCATCGGCATGAGTGTCTTCGCGCTGGATCTCAGCGCGGCCTCGCAGGGCCTGCCGCCGGTCGCGCAAGCCCTGACCCTCTCCGAGTTCCTCGCCCAGCATGCGCACTGGCGCATCCTGATCGACCTGTGCCTGATGGCCCTCTTCGCCGGGCTGTACAGCGTGCCCATGTACGCCCTGATCCAGATGCGCTCGCAGCCCAGCCACCGGGCGCGCATCATCGCGGCCAACAACATCCTCAACGCCCTCTTCATGATCGCCAGCTCCCTGATCTGCGGCGTGCTGCTGGGCGCGGGCCTGAGTCTGCCCCAGCTCTTCGGCCTGTTGGGCCTGGCCAATGCGGTGGTGGCGCTGTACATCTTCCTGGTGGTGCCGGAGTACCTGCTGCGCTTCTTCGCCTTCTGCCTCTCGCGCCTGATCTACCGCTTCAAGCTCAAGGGTGACGAGCACATCCCGCTCAAGGGCGCGGCCGTGCTGGTGTGCAACCACGTCAGCTTCATCGACGCCGTGCTGGTGATGGCCGCCAGCCCCCGCCCCATCCGCTTCCTGATGGACCATCGCATCTTCCGCATGCCGGTGCTGGGCTGGCTGTTCCGCCTGGCCAAGTGCATCCCCATCGCCCCGCAGAAGGAGCACCCGGCCATCTACGAGGCGGCCTTCAAGGAAGCGCAGGCCGTGCTGGCCGACGGCGAGCTGCTGGGCATCTTCCCCGAGGGCGGCATCACCCGCGACGGCCAGCTGCAGCCCTTCAAGGGCGGCATCATGAAGATCCTGGAGGCCCAGCCCGTGCCCGTGGTGCCGCTGGCGCTGCAGAACCTGTGGGGCTCCTACTTCTCCCGCATCGAGCAGGGGCAGGCCATGGTGCGGCCCTTCCGTCGCGGGATCTTCAGCCGCGTCGGGCTGGTGGCCGGGCCGGCGCTGGCGCCTGAGAACGTGACGCCGGAGGGGCTGCAGGCGCAGGTGGAGCGGCTGCTGGCTGTCTGATGGCATCGGCTGGCCGCGGCGTCGAGACGATGCCCGACACCCGGCCAGGCAAGTCCTGATCTCAGACCTGTTTCAGGGAGACAAGAGCATGCGAACACTGGTGCTGGTACTGCTGTGGCTCGGCGTTGCCGGATTCGGCCTGATGACTCTGTGCAGCGGCGTCTTCCTGCCCATGGCCCCGGCCATCGCCCTGCCCTTCGGCCTGGTCGCCGCCGGGCTGGGCTGGGTCTGCTGGGCCAAGGCGAGCGCCCTGAGTCGGCGGGATCCGCCCGATCACGGCCCGGCGACGCCCCCTCCGCAACCGTGAGGCTGCTCGCCGAGTCCGCCGACGCTGCTGCCCGGCTGCACGGCCTGCTCGAGTTCACCGCCATGGCCCTGGGCGCCGCGCTGTACCGCCACGCCCGTCAACGCAGCGGCCTGCCCGCCATGACGGCCAAGGGCAGCTTCGCGCTGATGGTGGGGCTGCTGGTGGGCGCCGGGCTGGGCAACAAGCTGGTGTTCCTGGTCGAACGTCCCGACTACTGGCTCGCCTTCTGGCAGGGCGGCCAGCCGATGCGGCTGGGCCAGTCCCTGGTCGGCGGGCTGCTGGGCGGGCTGATCGGCATCGAGCTGGCCAAGGCGCTGACCCGCCAGCCGGCCTCCACGGGCGACCTGATGGTGGGGCCTCTGGCCATCGGCATTGCGCTGGGCCGGGTCGGCTGCTTCCTGGCGGGCCTGCATGACGACACCTACGGCCTGCCCAGCACCGTGCCGTGGGCGCTGGACCTGGGCGACGGCCTGCCGCGGCACCCGACGGCGCTGTACGAGATCGCCTTCGTGCTCACGCTGGCCGCCCTGCTGCACCGCTGGCGGAATCGCCTGGCGCTGGTGCCAGGTCTTGCCTTCAAGGGCTTCCTGGCCGGCTACCTGCTGTGGCGCTTGCTGATCGACGGACTCAAGCCGGTGCGCGTGCCTTATGCGCTGGGCCTGAGCGGCATCCAGTGGGTCTGCCTGCTGGCGCTGCTGTGCTATCTCCCCTTCGTGGCCCGCGCCGCCCTTCGGCTCCGCAAGACTTCGCGATGACACGCAAGACCCGACCCTACCTCTTCTACGACACCACCCAGTCCGTCTGCACCCAGTGCCTGCGGCCCGTGGAGGCCAAGATCCTGATCAAGGACGAGCAGGTCTTCATGGACAAATGGTGCCCCGCCCACGGCACCGAGCGCGTGCTGATGGCGGACGACGCCGCCTACTACCGCCTGTGCCGCGAGGTCTTCGTCAAGGCGCCCGAGATGCCGCAGCGCTTCGCCACGCCCATGCAGCACGGCTGCCCCTACGACTGCGGCCTGTGCCCGGACCATATGCAGCACAGCTGCCTGTCCGTGGTCGAGATCACCGACCACTGCAACCTGCGCTGCCCGACCTGCTATGCCGGCTCGGGCCCCGAGCGGCTGACGCACCGCAGCCTCGAGGAAGTGATCGCCATGCTGGACACCGTCGTGGCCAGCGAGGGCGAGGCGGACGTGGTGCAGATCTCCGGCGGCGAGCCCACCCTGCATCCGCAGCTCTTCGAGATCCTGGACGCCGCGCGCGCCCGGCCCATCCGCCACCTGATGCTCAACACCAACGGCCTGCGCATCGCCCAGGAGCCGGGCTTTGCCGAGCGCCTGGCGGCCTATGCGCCGGGCTTCGAGGTCTATCTGCAGTTCGACTCCCTGCAGCGCGATCCGCTCCTGGACCTGCGCGGCGCCGACCTGCGCCGCATCCGCGCCCAAGCCCTGGAGCGGCTGGAGGCCGTCGGCCTCTCGACCACGCTCGTCATGACGGTCAAGCGCGGGGTGAACGACGAGGAGATCGGCGACATCATCCGTCACGCCAGCACCTGGCGCTGCGTACGTGGCGTCACCCTGCAGCCGGTGCAGAACGCCGGCCGCGTCGAGGCCTACGAGGCGGCGCGCCACCGCCTGACGGTCAGCGAGATCCGCCGTCGCATCGTCGAGCAGTCCGGCGTGTTCACGGCCGCCGACGTGGTGCCCGTGCCCTGCAACCCGGACACCCTGGCCATGGCCTACGCCCTGCGCGGCCCCGGGGGCTCGCTGCAGCCCCTGACGCGCTTCCTGGACCCGCAGACCCTGGTCGAGGGTGCCGCCAACACCATCGTGTTCGAGCGCCAGCCGGATCTGAAGGCGCAGGTCTTCAAGCTCTTCTCGACCCAGCATTCACCGCAGTCCCAGGCCAGCTGCCTCAGCGAGCTGATGTGCTGCCTGCCGCAGATCTCGGCCCCCGCCGACCTGAGCTACCGCGACGTGTTCCGCGTGCTGATCGTGCAGTTCATGGACGCGCAGTCGCTGGACATCCGCGCCCTGAAGAAAAGCTGCATCCATATGGCGCAGCCGGACGGCCGCATGATTCCCTTCGAGAGCTACAACCTCTTCTACCGCGACGGGCTGGAGGCCGACCTGCTGGCGCCGATCCGGGCGGAGCTGGCGGTCCAGCACGCGCAGCGGCGCGCGACAGGGCTGCAGCCGGTGCAACCCCCTGCCCGGCGCCAGGCCTGAGCCTGCCGGCGGCAGACCTGCTGTTGCCCGGTGCGCACGGCCGCGGGGCTGCCGGGGCACATACTGCCCCGCGCCCTGGTCAGAAAAGTCGCGCTTTTAGGGGGCCGCGCCCTGGCGGCCGCACCGCTTTGACGCATCATGGCCCTCTCAAGAGCCGCCACCGAGGTGATGCATGCCCCGCGCCACGCTTCCTGATGCCTCCCGCCGCGCCCTGCTGCGCCAGCTGGGATCCACGATGAGCCTCGCTGCCCTGGGCGCGCCCGCCCTGGCCCAGGACAAGGTCTACAACTTCTCCCCCGTCAACCAGGCCGGCATCCCGCTGATGGCGGGCTACTGGAACCCCATCATTGCCTATGTGTCGGAGAAGAGCGGGGTGAAGCTGGTGCTGAAGCTGGGCCGTACCTCGGCAGACACCACCAGCTATGTGCTGGCCCAGGAGGTGGACTTCGTCTTCAGCAACCACCTCTTCAGCCCTGAGCGCGAGCAGCTGGGCTGGCGGGTCTTCGGCAGGCGCATGACACCGCCCATCCACGGCCAGATCATCGTGCCGGCCGATTCACCCATCAAGGACCTGGCCCAGCTGGAGGGCAAGGATGTCGCCTTCCCAGGGCCCGAGGCCCTGGTGGCCTACAAGTTTCCCTATGCCCAGTTGCTGAGCCGCAAGATCAATGTGCGCGTGGTCTTCGGCGGCAACATGGACGGCGCGCTGACCCAGCTCTACAGCGGCAAGGTGGCGGCCTGCGGCGCCAATTCCCAGCTGGCGGAGAGCCACGCCCGCCGCGAGGGCAAGGCCTACCGCGTGCTGTGGAGCTCGGACGCCCTGCACGACCTGGCCCTGATGGCCTCGGCCCGCGTGCCGGAAAAGGACATGCAGGCCGTGGCCCGCGCCTTCGTCAACATGCACAAGGACCCGCGCGGCCAGGCCATTCTGGAGCAGGGTTCGCAGGCCTTGGGCCTGACGGGCGATGCGCATTTCATTGCCTCCGATGGCAGCGAGTACGCCGCCTACCGCCGCTTCTACCAGACCGCCCCCGCCCAACTGCGCTGAGCCATGGCGTTTCGCCTCGGCGCCCTGCTGCCCCAGAGCCTGGTGGCTCGGGTCTTCCTCCTGCACTCGGCCGCCATGATGCTGTTCGTGGGCCTGGGCTTCGGCGGCTTCGTCTGGTACACCGCGCGCAGCAGCATGGGCCAGGCCATCATCGAGGTCGATGCGCTGGCCGCGGTGATCAGCCCGGCGGTCGGCGAGTCCGCGGTGATCGGGGACTACGACACCATCAAGCGCCAGCTGGAGCGCGCCATCGACCACCCGGCCCTGGACCGGGCCCGGTTCATCGACATGAAGGGCGCCCTCATCGACGTTCGTCGCCAGGAGCAACCTGGACTGGGCGCCCCGGCCTGGCTGATGCAGCGGGTGAACGAGGAGCTGGTAGATGCCAACCTGCCCATCAACGTGGGCGGGCGGGACTACGGCGTGCTGCGCCTGAGCTTCCACACCCGGCATGTGGCAGGCGAGATCTGGCATCAGGGCCTGCTCGCCCTGGCCCTGGCTCTCAGCGCCCTGGCCAGCGGCGTGGTGCTGGTGTGGTTCCCGCTCAAGCGCTGGCTGGGGAACCTGGGCCGCATCCAGGCCTTCGGCCAGCAGCTGCAGACCCAGGGCGGCGCGCTCGCCAGCATGGCGGACGACATCGCCGCGCCCCTGGAGTTCCGCCAGACCTTCGAGATCCTCAACAAGGCTGCCGCCTCCCTGCAGGCCGAGCGCGCGCAGGCGGCGGTGACGCTCTCCGCCATCGCCGACGGCATCGCCACCACCAATGCGCAAGGCGAGCTGGTGCTCGTGAACCCGGTGCTGGCGGACTGGTTGGGCAGCAGCCCGCAGACTCTGCTGGGCCGCAGCCTGCGTACCCTCTTGCCCCACCTGCACATCGAAGGCGACGACGGCAATGAGACCGGCGGCCTGATGGTGCTTCAGCGGCCGCAAGGCGAGCCGCTCATCGTGTCGGTCAGCCGGTCCTCGGTGCGAGCGGGCGACGGCCAGATCGCCGGCTGGGTCTACGCCCTGCGCGACGTCAGCGAGGAGCAGCGCCTGGCCGCGCAGCTGCAGGAGGAACTGGCCGCCCGCGCGGCCGCCATGCGCTCAATGCGCGAGCTGCTGGAGCAGCACCGCAGCCGCGGCAATCTCTCCCACCTGCTCCAGCTGCACGACGCGGCACCCTCTGAGATCGCCCATCTCTCGCACCTGGTGGCCGACCTGGTCCAGCAGCTCAGCAGCCAGTCAGCCCAGTTAGAGGCCATCTTCGCGCTGAGCCCGGACGCCTTCGTGGCCTTCGATGTCGATGGCACGGTGCACTACGCCAGCCCCGCCTTCGAGACGCTCACCGGCTGCGAGATCGCCGACATCCTCGGCCTGGATGCCGCCGGGCTGTCCCGCGCGCTGCAGTCGCGCTGCGTGGACACGCAGACCGCGCTGGCCATCGACCAGCTGGCGGACCGCCGCCAGTCCATCGAGCTGAGCCAGCCGCGCGACCGGGTGCTGGAGCTGGCCTTGCACCGCGGCAGCGGCAGCGCCATCCGCCAGGTGCTGCACATCCGCGACCTCAGCCACCAGGTCGCACTGGACCGGCTCAAGAGCGAGTTCGTCACCACGGCCGCCCACGAGCTGCGCACGCCCATGACCAGCATCTACGGATTCTCCGAGCTGCTGATGATGCGCACCCCCTCGCCGGACCGCCTGAAGGACATCCTGGGCCGCATCCACCGCCAGAGCGAGGCGATGATGCACATCCTCAACGAGCTGCTGGACCTCTCCCGCATGGAGTCGCGCCGCGGCAAGGACTTCCTGTACGAGCAGCTGGCCCTGGCCCCGGTGCTGGCCGAGCTGGTGCAGGACTTCCAGCCCGCCGATGGGCGCGAGCCGCCTCGCCTGGAGTTCGCTCCGGACATCACCGGCGCGCAGGTCCGCATCGACCGCGCCAAGCTGCTGCAGGCCCTGCGCAATGTGCTGTCCAACGCCTACAAATACTCGCCGGAGGGCGGCGAGGTGCGGGTGACGCTCTCACGCGCCGGACGCGAAGGCGGCAGGCCCTGGCTGGAGATCGCCGTCCAGGACCAGGGCATCGGCATGACGGCCGAGGAGCTGGCCCACGTCAGCGAACGCTTCTATCGCGCCGACAAGTCAGGGGCGATCCCGGGCACCGGCCTGGGCATGGCCATCGTCAAGGAAATCATCGAGCTGATGGAGGGCCACCTCTCGCTGAGCAGCGAGCCGGGCGTGGGCACCTGCGTGACACTGGCCCTGCCGGAACGCTCGCTCATCGCATGAGCCAGCTGGGCACCGCGCCCGCGGCATGACGACGCTCAGGACGAGGCGCCCCCATGCATCATGGCCCGCCACTGCTGGCGCCAGCGCTTGAAGTGCTGCTTCAGCTGGCGCTTGAGGGCCCGTGCCTGGCGCCACAGCAGCGTGGCGTGCAGCCAGTCCAGCACACCCTGCTTCCAGGCCGTCCAGCGGCTGTAGAGGCGGGCGAACCAGGGCAGAACCATCAACGCGGGCTGGGTCAGGTGGAAGAGGCGGGCCAGCAGGGCGGTGCCACCGAACTTGACCGACAGGATCAGCAGCAGGCCCAGCACCGCACGGCCCGAGGCCATCAGCCAGACCGCCAGGAGCTTGACGGGAATCGCCAGCAAGAAGGGCAGGGCCAGCACCACCAGGGCCGGCTTGGGCGGCAGGGCCCGGATGCGATCCTCCAGCCACCTCAGCGGCGGCCACTGGGCCAGCCAGGCCATGAAGCGCTGCAGGGGCACCCAGCCCCATTCCTCGAAGAGGATGATCACGGCCATCAGCAGACGGCCCAGCCAGCGCAGCGGTGCGATCAGCAGCTTGAGCATGGCCTCATGATGCGCCGCTGGGCGCCCTCTGCCAAAAGCCATGCGCGCATCGAGGAGAGACGCTCATGGTGGGCTGCCGGGCCGCTTCAGACGCCGCGCGCGCGATCCGCCGCGAAGCGGGCGCGGAAGCCGTCGAAGTCGCCGGCATCCAGCGCGTCGCGCACTTCCTGCATCAGGTTGAGGTAGTAGTGCAGGTTGTGGATGCTGGTGAGCATGGGGCCCAGCATCTCTCCGCAGCGGTCCAGGTGGTGCAGGTAGGCGCGGCTGAAGCCGCCGCTGACCGTGCCGTCGGCATTCCTCACGCCCTTGCAGGTGTAGCAGCTGCAGGTCTCATCCACCGGGCGCTCGTCGCTCTTGTAGCGGCTGTTGCGCAGGCGAAGGTCGCCGAAGCGTGTGAAAAGATGGCCGTTGCGTGCATTGCGGGTGGGCATCACGCAGTCGAACATGTCGATGCCCTGGCGCACGCCCTCGACCAGGTCTTCCGGCGTGCCCACACCCATCAGGTAGCGCGGCTTGTTCTCGGGCAGTTGGTGGCCGGTGTGGTCCAGCACGCGCAGCATGTCGGCCTTGGGCTCGCCCACCGATAGGCCGCCAATGGCATAGCCGGGCAGGTCCAGCTCGACCAGACCGGCCAGGGAGTGGTCGCGCAGGTTTTCGTACATGCCGCCCTGGACGATGCCGAACAGCGCGTTGGGGTTCTGCAGGCGGCTGAACTCGTCCTGGCAGCGCTTGGCCCAGCGCAGGCTCATCTCCATGGACTTGCGGGCCTCCAGCTCGGTGGTGATGTGGCCCTTGGTCTCATAGGGCGTGCACTCGTCGAACTGCATGACGATGTCGGAGTTGAGCACCGTCTGGATCTGCATGGAGATCTCGGGGGTCAGGAAGAGCTTGTCGCCGTTGACGGGCGAGGCGAACTTGACGCCTTCCTCGCTGATCTTGCGCATCTCGCCCAGTGACCAGACCTGGAAGCCGCCGGAGTCGGTGAGGATGGGCTTGTCCCAGCGCTCAAAGCGGTGCAGACCGCCGAACTGCTTCATGATGTCCAGGCCCGGCCGCATCCAGAGGTGGAAGGTGTTGCCCAGGATGATCTGCGCGCCCATCTCCTCCAGCGAGCGCGGCATCACGCCCTTGACGGTGCCGTAGGTGCCCACGGGCATGAAGATGGGAGTCTGGACCACGCCATGGTTGAGCGTCATGCGGCCGCGGCGGGCGCGGCCCTCGGTCTTGAGGAGTTCGAACTTCAGCATGGCGCGATTGTCGCAGGGGTGGTCCGGGGCGCGGCAAGCGCGGCCCGGACCGGGGTCACCCGCAAATGAACGGGGGTGACTATCCACACCCGGCCGCCGCTCCTACACTGCGTGAATCAGGGAGACACCCGGCGGCGACCTGCGGCTCGCGGCCCTCATGGCGGTGCGCGTTCATGTATCTGCTGTCCTTTTCTTCCCTGACTGCGCTGGCGCTGGCGACCCTGTCGGCCCTGCTGGCGCCCGGCGCATCGGCTGCAGCGCCCACGATGTCCACGACGGCCGCCCCACCCTGCGGCCCCTACACCCTGGCCTTCTACGAGCTGGGCCTGCTCTACCACCATGACGCGGCGGGCGGCTTCTCCGGCATCGACAAGGACGTGGTGCAAGCCCTGCAGGCACGAAGCCGGTGCAAGTTCAGGACGCTGCTGGATTCGCGGGTGCGCATCTGGGACCGCATGGCGGCCGGCAGCCTGGATCTCAGCGTGTCCGGCATCCCCACGCCGGAGCGCGAGCGCTTCGCAGACTTCGTGCCCTACTTCCAGACCCGCAACTTCGCCCTGATGCGCAAGGAGCTGGCTCAGCGCCTGCCAACGCCCGAAGCCTTCCTGGCGGACAGCACCCGCCGCGTTGTGGTGGTCAAGGCCTTCAAGCACGGCCCGGGCTTCGACAGCTTCATCGGCCAGCTGCGCGAGCAGGGCCGCCTGGTCGAGGCGGCGGACTTCGACACCGTGCTGCGCCTCTTCCTGGCCGGCCGGGCGGACCTGATGCTGGCCCTGCCGACCGCCTGGAGCCCCATGCTGCAAAAGCCTGCGCTGATGAGCCAGCTGAGCGTGCTGGACTGGGCGCCGCAGGACCGCGTCGTCCACGGCCTGATCATGTCGAGGGCACGGCTGCCCGAGACCGAGCGCCAGCACCTGCGCCAGGCGCTGGAATCGCTGGTCGCCGACGGCAGCATCGACGCCATCTTCCGCCGCCACGTGGGCGAGCGCATGGCCCTGGAGATGCGCCTGGACCTGCCGCCCCCAGGCGCGGGGATGCGCAAGGGCAAGGCCAGCGAGCCCGGCAGAGGGACAATGCCCTGATGCCCTTCAGCCTGGCCTCCACCGTCCACAGCGAACTGCTGATCAAGAAAAGCCGCTTCATCGGCTGTGTCGAACCCTGTGCCGACCGTGCCCTGGCTCTGGGCCGCGTGGCCGAGCTGAGGCAGCAGCATCCAGGCGCCGCCCATGTCTGCTGGGCCCTGTTGGCCGGAGGCCAGTCCGCGGCCAATGACGACGGCGAGCCCGGCGGCACCGCCGGCCGCCCCATGCTGGACGTGCTGCGCCACCAGGACCTGGAGGGCGTGCTGGCCACCGTGGTGCGCTACTTCGGCGGGGTCAAACTGGGCGCGGGCGGCCTGGTGCGGGCCTACACCGACAGCATCGCCCAGGCCCTGCTGCAGGCCCAGAAGATCCCCCGCGTGCGCCAGGCCCGCCTGCGCTGCACCCTGCCCTATGCGCTGGAAGGGCTGCTGCGCCGCGAGATCGAGCTGGCGCAGGCACAGCTGCTGGAGGTGCAGCACGGCGCCATGGTGGAAATGAAGCTGAGCCTGCCGGAGCCCCACGCCGCCGCCTTCCAGGCCCGGCTCAACGACGCCTGCCAGGGCCGCCTGGGCTGGCTGCAGCCGGACGACACGGCCTGAGCGGGCCGGCGCCCCGGTGCCCGCATGGTCCGGCGATCAGCCTTCGCGCCGCTCCAGCAGCATCGCGTCCCCGTAGCTGAAGAAGCGGTAGCCCTGGGCGATGGCATGGCGATAGAGCGCCATGACGGGCTCATAGCCCGCGAAGGCCGAGACCAGCATCATCAGCGTGCTCCTGGGCAGGTGGAAATTGGTCACCAGTCGGTCCACCACGCGAAACTGGAAGCCCGGCGTGATGAAGATGCTGGTCTCGCTGGCGCCCGGCTGCAGCGTGCCGCTGCGGGCGGCGGACTCCAGCGCGCGCAGCGTGGTCGTGCCCACGGCCACCACCTTGCCGCCGCGAGCGCGGGTCCGGGCGATGGCCTCCACCGTGTTCGGGGGCACCTCGAAGCACTCGCTGTGCATCTGGTGTTCGGCGATCTTCTCCACGCGCACCGGCTGGAAGGTGCCGGCGCCCACGTGCAGGGTCACATGGGCCGTGTCAACGCCACGGGCGGCCAGGGCAGCCAGCACGCCTTCGTCGAAATGCAGAGCTGCCGTCGGGGCGGCCACCGCGCCGGGCTGGCGGGCGAAGACGGTCTGGTAGCGGCGCACGTCGTCAGCGCTGTCCTCGTGGCTGATGTAGGGCGGCAGTGGCACGTGGCCGTGCTGCTCCAGCAGCTCGAAGGGATCGCCCGAGAGGCGCAGGTGGAAAAGCCCCTTGTCCGGGCCGCAGCGGCCCAGCACCTCGGCGTCGAAGGCCCCGGCGAAGCGCACCACGGCACCGGGCTTGGGGCTCTTGCTGGCCCGCATGTGGG
The DNA here is from genome assembly GCF_014174515.1 of Mitsuaria sp. WAJ17. Taxonomy (GTDB): domain Bacteria; phylum Pseudomonadota; class Gammaproteobacteria; order Burkholderiales; family Burkholderiaceae_C; genus Roseateles_B. The sequence continues at coordinate 266,898 of NZ_JACJUG010000001.1, read as the reverse complement.
CCCAGACTTCGCGGGTGCCGGGCAGCACGCGCTCGACCAGGGCCTCCACCGCGCCGCCGCTGGCCTTGGCGCCGTACAGCCTGGCCTTGATGACCTTGGTGTCGTTGAATACCAGCAGGTCGCCAGGATTCAGCAAACCAGGAAGCTCGCGGAACACGCGATCCACCGGGGGCAGGCAGCGCCCGTCCAGCAGGCGCGAGCCGCTGCGTTCGGACGCCGGATGCTGGGCGATGAGTTCAGGAGGGAGTTCGAAATCGAAGTCGCTGACGCTGAATTCGCGCGCCGCGGCGGGGGGGAGACTGCTCATGGACTTGAGGGCCGGACAGACCCGTACCAATCAGGTGACGAAGGCATGGATTGTTCCATGCCTTCAAGCAGGCACCGCACCGGATGGATGCAGCAGGATGCTCAGTAGCCGCCCGAGCCCGTCGCCAGCACAGCTCCATGGTGGCCCATGGCCCAGACCGTGCGGCTGTCCAGCACTTCCAGGCGGAACAGATGCTGCTTGGTGCCGGCATCCTGACGTTCCCAGGTCTTGCCACCATCGCGCGTCGATAGCAGCAGACCGTAACGGCCGGCCGCCCACCCGTGCAGGGCATCGGCGAAGCGGATGTCCAGCACCTCTTGATTGGCGTCCGCCGCCGTCAGGGCCGCCGACGATGTCCAGGTTTCGCCGCCATCAACGGAGACCAAGGCCACACCCGGGCCCGCGGCCCAGAACTGCTTGTCGTCGATCGCGTGGAAGGCCAGCAGCGAGCGCTTGACCGGCGCATTGCGCTCGACCCAGGTCTTGCCGCCGTCGTCCGACTGCAGCACACGGCCCTGTTCACCGATGGCGGTCAGGCGTCCGGCGGCGTTGCGGTGCAAGGCCGTCGGCTGGTTGAGAGGCAACTCCAGCGCCGCCCAGTGCTGACCGCCATCGACGCTGGTCAGCACCGTGGAGGTCTTGTTGCTGGGGCAGACGTACACATCGTCATAGAGATAGACCGCACAGGCAGGCGGAACGACCCACTGGAACCTGTCGTCCTGGACGCGAATCTGGCCCCAGCGCAGGGTCGGAATGCCGGTCGGCACCGCCCAGGACTGGCCACCGTCGGCACTGATCCACAACTGGCCGCCGCCATCCACCAGGCCCAGCCGCTGGCCACCCAGTCGTGCGAGGGAAGCGGGCGACATCGACGTACCCGACCGGATATCCGCGGTCGCCTTGGGCCGTGCAGACCAGCTCTGGCCACCATTGCCGCTGCTGTAGAAGAGCCCATCGGCACGGAACATCAAGCCCTGGCCAGCGTCGTCAAAGCTGACCGTGCTGATGGCGCTCGACCACGGCTTGGTTATCGTCCGGATCGAGCGGCCGTCCGCAGACAGCATCAGGCCAGTGGCGCCACTGCTGGAGACGAAGAGCAGGGCACCGTCCGGCAGGCGGTCAACGCGCGCGACGTCCCGGGTGTCCGTGAGACCGGCCTGGGCGATCGGTACCGGGAGGGTCTTCCAGGACGCCCCCTGGTCCTCGGAAACCAGATACTGCCCCTCGCTGCTGGAGGCGCATGCCAGGCGGACGCCGTTCGATCCGCAAGGGGGCTGAAGCAGGGGCTGCTGGCCGGCGGTACCGTCCCACTTCGCTGCCTGCCAGCTTTTGCCGCCGTCCACGCTCACGAGGGGCCTGCCGCCCGACGCCACGACCAGACGCTTGCCGGCATCGGACCCTGCCAGCAGAGTGGCGGGCCAGTCCTGCTCCTTCGATTCGGCGGGTGGCGCAGCGTCCAGCACCTGCCATGTCAGCCCGTCATCCACGCTGCGGTACAGCATGGGGCGCGGCACGATCTGACCAGGACCTCCGTAGGCGTAGCTCGTCGCCAGGACGACGCCACCGGCCGACGATATCCGCACCGAGGTGTTCAAGGCCGGGTCGCCGCCCAAGCGCGCGATCTGCAACACGCGCGTGCTGACCCCGCTCACCAGGTCCAGGCGCACGAGGAAGTCGCCGTCGAGGCCGAGGACAGTGCCCTGCTCGGTCACGAACTCATTCCGTCCAGCGAATGCCCTGGACCAGGTCTTGCCCGCGTCGCCGCTGTAGCGCAAACCACCGAATGCCGCGCGGACCAGCAGGCCGCCATTTCCGTAAAGGTGGGCAATTTGGAAATCAAGCCCATTGAGGCCGGCATAGCCGGTGAAGCCATTGCTGAACACGCGGCCCGTTTGGATCACTGCCCAGGTCTTGCCGCCGTCACCCGTGTGCAGCAGAACGTTTTCGTCTTTCGCCCACAGCAAGCCAAATGCCCACACATCGCTGGCGGACGCGGCCTTGACTGCCACCAGGCGCATCTCCCCGTTCATGAACTGGCGGGTCCACGTGGTGCCACCGTCAAGGGTCTTGTAGATTTCGCCGGACTCACCGACCCTCCAGCCGGTCTTTTCATCGGCGAAGGCCAGGCCGTAGCTGGGATTGCCGATCGACTGGGGTTGCTGCCAGCACCAGCCCTTCTCTTCGGCCTTGCTGCAGTCCAGCCCCTTGACGATGCCCGGGCGGCTCAGCGCAATGGAAGTCTTGTACTGGCGGGTCTGGCCGGCCTCGTTGCTGAGCGTCAGGCGGATTTCGTAGTCCCCCGCCTTGCCATAGTTGTGCCGGGGCGCCAGCTCGGTACTGGTGCTGCCGTCGCCAAACTCCCAGCTGGCCTTCAGGCCGCTGGCGATGGCGGCGCTGGTGCCCAGCGAGACCGCCTGCGCCACGTCCCCATTGGCAGGGGCGGTGATCGACAGCCCGGGCAGGGGCGTCACTGGCGCCGGGCCGGAATCCCCGCCACCGCCGCATCCGACCAGCACGAGGCCGGCGAACAGCGCAGCAACGATGGGGGTCCTGGATCGAACCGATGCTTCAACCAACATGCCTGCAATCCTCCTCTTTCTTGGAATATCCTCACCCGCATGGCGCAGGCACGATGGCTCTGCCGCTCGATCCGAGCTCGAAGTTGCGCGGATTCTATGAGGCAGCATCAGGCCGCCATCACCACACGTTGGGGGACAACAGCCCGACGTCTCGCGTCATCGCACACTTGACCCGCATCAACGCGCGCGCGCCCCGACAGTGCAACGATGGCCTCAAGGAGCCCTCACCATGAGCACATCCCTGACGCCTGGCCAGAAAGGCCTTCTCGAGACCACCCTGCTCGCGCAGCGCAGCCGCCTGGAGACGGAGCTCAAGCTCCAGCTGGGCGGCGAGGACCGCGTCACCCATGCCCGCGAGCAGCTGCTGCAGGACACCGACGGCGAGACCGCGCACGAGGCCGACCGCGAGGTGGACCTGGCCCGTAGCGATGCCACGCTGCAGGCCCTGCGCGAGGTCAATGCCGCCCTGCAACGCCTGCAGGAGCCGGACTTCGGCCACTGCGCGGACTGCGGTACCGCCATCGCCTTCGATCGCCTGCGCCTGAGCCCGCAGGTCACCCGCTGCATCGAGTGCCAGTCGGCCTCAGAGGCCCGCGGCGGCGGCGGCCACCACGCCACGCTCTGAGCTCAGTTCCCGTTTCTCTCCACTTCCATCCACAGGAGCCCCGCATGAGTCTTTTCCACGCCGTCGTCTGGTTGGACCACCACAGCGCCAACATCCTGCAGTTCGACGCCGAACACGTCCAGGCTGAGAAGGTCAAGGCGCACACGCACCACACCAAGCAGCACGGGAGCACAGTGCGCAGCGAGCATGAGTTCTATGCCGATGTCTGCACGGCGCTCGCCGGCATTGCGGAGGTCCTGATCGTCGGCTCGTCCACGGCACAGGCGGACTTCAGGCACTACGTGGAGAAGCACCGCGCCACGCTGCTGCCGTCCATCGTGGGCTACGAATCCGTCGATCATCCCAGCGACAAGCAGCTGGTCGCCCTGGCCCGCCAGTACTTCCTGAAGCACGACCGCATGGCTGGCGTGCCGACCCCGACCTGAACGCCCCGCGCCTCTCCCTTTGCAACGCCCTGGCCCGCCAGGGCGTTCTTCATGGCCGGGGGCCGGACAGCAATTCCATGCGCTGGCGCTGGCGAAGCCGCATCTGCTCGATGTCCAGCTCGCGCAGCTGGGCGCGCAGCTGCCGGCGCTCCTCGTCTGTCTTGGCTGCGGCCAGGTCGCGCTCCAGGCGCTGCATCTCTCGGTAGAGGCGATCCAGCTGCTGGCCCAGTTCATGCACGCTGCGGCCGGCGCCGTAATAGCGCTCGAAGTCCTCGCCCTCCGGCTGATCCGCGCAAACGCCCCGGTAGAACTCGCCCTTCAGGCCCAGCTCCCAGCCGCGGACGGGGCGGCAGTAGCGTCTCAGGCCCTCGGACCAGCCCGCCTGCCAGCGGGCGGCGTCGGGGCTGATGCCCACCTTGGCGCAGGCCTGCGTGTGGTCCTCGATGCGGTCGCGGACCTGGCCGTCCCGGCCGTCCTGCACCCCCTTCTGGTACCAGTCGGCGCGCTGGCATTCGCTCTCGCTCATGCTGGCGCAGCCGGCCAGCCCGGCCAGCAACAGTGAGGCCATCCCCCGTCCCACAGCGCGTGCTCCGTTCATTCCTCGGCTCCTGATCGTCCTGCGAATCCTGCAGCGACGCATCTTCGCCGATTCCCGGCCCGCTGCGGTCCTGCGGCTTAGGCAGAATGCCGGCCATGTCCACCGCGCCCGATCCCGCCCCCCCCTCGACCGCCGCCCCCCAGCCTGCGCCGGTCAAGTCCGGCCCTAAAAAGGCGATGGAGAAGCTGGGGCTCAAGCGCGACATCGATCTGGCCCTGCACCTGCCCCTGCGCTACGAGGACGAGACTCGCCTGGTCCCCATCGCGGAGGCCGGGGAAGGCCAGACCGTGCAATGCGAGGGCGTGGTGCGCGAGTGCCGGGTGGAGCTGCGCGGCCGCCGCCAGCTCATCGTGCGCCTGCAGGAAGATGCCGCCGAAGCATTCGGCCGGGCTCGCGCGGCCGAGCTGACTCTGCGCTTCCTTCACTTCTACCCTTCGCACCAGAAGAGCCTGGCCGTGGGCACGCGCTTGCGAGTGCGGGGGGAGGTCCGGGGCGGCTTCTTTGGCCGCGAGATGGTGCACCCCACGTTCCGGACGGTGGACGAGGACACGCCTCTGGCCACCGCGCTGACGCCCGTCTACCCCACCAGCGCCGGCCTGCCGCAGGCCTATCTGCGCAAGGCCATCGCTGCAGCGATGAAGCGCGCACCTCTGGAGGAGGTCCTGCCTGCCGGCACCGTGCCCAGGCCCCTGCCCTCGCTGCGGGAGGCGCTGGATTACTTGCACCACCCGCCGCCCCTGGCTCGCCTGGGCAGCCTGGAAGACCACAGCCACCCAGCCTGGCAGCGCCTCAAGTTCGAGGAGCTGCTGGCTCAGCAGCTGAGCCAGATGAAGGCCCAGCGCGAGCGCGCCCGGCTGCGCGCGCCCATGCTGCCCGCGCGTCCGGGCGGCCTGCAGGAACGCCTGCTGGCCGCCCTGCCCTTTGCGCTGACCGGGGCGCAGCGCCGGGTCTGCGAGGAGATCGCGCACGACTTGGCACGCCCCCAGCCCATGCACCGCCTGCTGCAGGGCGATGTGGGCTCCGGCAAAACCGTGGTGGCAGCCATGTCCGCCGCCATCTGCATCGCCGCGGGCTGGCAGTGCGCGCTGATGGCGCCCACCGAGATCCTGGCCGAGCAGCACTTCCGCAAGCTGATCGGCTGGCTGGAGCCGCTGGGCATTCAGGTCGCCTGGCTGACGGGCTCCGTGAAGGGCAAGGCGCGGCAGAAGATGCTGGACGCCGTGGCCGACGGCAGCGCGCAGCTGGTGGTGGGCACACATGCGGTGATCGAGGACAAGGTGCAGTTCCGCTTCCTGGGCCTGGCCATCGTGGACGAGCAACACCGCTTCGGTGTCGCCCAGCGCCTGGCCCTGCGCAAGAAGCTGGAGTCGTCCACCGGCGAAATGCCGCCCGGCTATGGCGACCACGTGCCGCACCTGCCCGCCCAGCGATCCGGCATCGAACCGCACATGCTGATGATGAGCGCCACGCCCATCCCGCGCACCCTGGCCATGACCTATTTCGCGGACCTGGACGTTTCCACCATCGACGAGCTGCCGCCGGGGCGCAGCCCCATCGTGACCCGCGTCTTCGCGGACGGCCGGCGCGACGAGGTCATTGCCAAGATCGCCGACGCCGTGGCCGAGGGGCGCCAAGCCTACTGGGTCTGCCCGCTGATCGAGGAGTCCGAGGCCCTGGACCTCAAGAACGCCACCGAGACCCACGCCGAGCTCAGCGCCGCGCTGCCCGGACGCATGATCGGCCTGCTGCACGGCCGCATGCCGCCGGCCGAGAAGGCTGCGGTGATGTCGCTGTTCGCCTCGGGCGAGATGCAGGTGCTGGTCGCCACCACCGTGATCGAAGTGGGCGTGGACGTGCCCAACGCCAGCTTGATGGTGATCGAGCATGCCGAGCGCTTCGGACTCTCTCAGCTGCACCAGCTGCGCGGCCGCGTGGGGCGGGGCTCGGTGGCCAGCGTCTGCGTCCTGATCTACACCGGGCCGCTGTCGCAGACCGGCAAGGAGCGCCTGCGCGCCATGGCCGAGACCACCGACGGCTTCGAGATCGCCCGGCGCGACCTCGACATCCGCGGCCCGGGCGAGTTCATGGGCGCGCGCCAGAGCGGTGCCGAGCTGCTGCGCTTCGCCGACCTCCAGGAGGACGCCCCGCTGCTGCAGGCCGCGCGGCGCCTGGCGCCCCAGTTGCTGGACGCGCATCCAGCCGCCGCAGCGAAGCATGTGGACCGCTGGCTGGGCAGCAAGGCGGAGTTCCTCAAGGCCTGACCCGCGCGTCGGAGGTCAAGACCTGACCCCGGACCTCGAACACCTCAGCGACAGGCCTCGCGCGACGGCGTGCCGATCCGGTGGCCGTCGCTGAGCGTTTCCAGGAAGCACTGCAGGTCCTGCAGGTCCGCGGAACTCATGCGCGGCGTGGCGCTGCCAAAGGGCGCCTGCCGGTTGACGTTGCCGCGCAGGGCTTCGGGCAGGTCGTCGAAGCGCTGGACCACGCCCTTGACGGTGGGATACCAGCGGGCCGGGTCGCTGTCCCGCGTGTTGTAGAACTCCAGCACCTGGGCCAGCGAGCTGAAGCGTCCGTTGTGGAAGAAGACCGGGCGCCGCGCGACGTTGCGCAGATTGGGCGTGCGGAAGGCGCCGCAGTAGGCCGGCACGTTCAAGTCCTGGCGCTGAGGGCCGCACAGACCCAGGTCGAAGTGAGCGGGATCGCGGTTGGCCGGCAGCTCGGCGTTGCGCGGCACGCCCAGCACCGCATAGCCGAAGTTGGTAAAGCGCGGCTGCTGGCCCGAGCTGGTCACGATCTCGTGGCAGCTCATGCAGTTGCCCTTTTCGGGATCGCGAAAGAGCTGCAAGCCGCGCTGCTCAGGCGGGCTCAGCACTTCAAGGCTCTGAAGGACGCGGTCGTACTTACTGTCAAAGGGATGGAACTGCGCGCTCTCGCGCTGGAAGGCAGCCAGGGCTTGCGTGGCCTGCGTCAGCTTGAGCTCATCGTCGGCCGTCTCGCCGAAGACCTGCACGAAGAGCGGCGCATAGGCGGCCCGACGCAGCTTGCCCGCCAGGATGGCAACGCTGCCGTTGTCCATCTCCAGCGGGTTCAGGAAAGGCAGGCGGGCCTGCGCCTCGAGGTTGGCGGCGCGCCCGTCGCTCATCAGGCCGCCCCGCAGACTGGCCAGGCTGCCGTCGGCCAGGCTGAAGGCGGGCACGCCGTCCAGGTAGCGCAGGGAGGGGGAGGCGCGCAGGCCGAACTCGGTCTCGAAGGCGCCGCCCACCTGAACGGCCTGCGCATTGGAGGGCCCGTGGCTGAAGGCGGGATCGTGGCAGGTGGCGCAGGACATGCGCCCCGAGCCGCTGAGATTGCGGTCGTTGAAGAGGCGTTCGCCCAGCTGGACCCTGGCCTGGGCCTGGGCCGCGGCGTCGGGCGGGCTGCCGCTGCCGGCGCTGCCACCACCCGCCCCGCCGCCGCCACAGGCCGACAAGACCGCCAAGGCGGCCGTCGCGCAGGCATGCAGGACCAGAGGCGGGATGCAAGGCCGGATGCGGTGGAGGTTGCGGGTTTGCATGGCGCGCATTGTGGTGCGGCTGTGCGCCGGCGGCTGCCTTCCTAGGGAAATTACTCAGCGTCCCTTCGCACCAGGCCGCGTCCAATCCGCGAAACCTGATGTACCTGTGTCCATCCGACCGAGCGAGAGGATCCCATGGCACGACAAGAACAGCGCCGCCGCCTGCTTCTGGGCGCCGGCATGGCCGGCCTGCTGCAGGCCTGCGGCGGCGGGGGTGGATCATCCAGCCCCTCACCCGCGCCCACGCCAAGCCCGACGCCTACGCCTACGCCCACACCGACACCGACGCCAACCCCCACGCCCACCAGCGATCCCGCCTGGGCCTTCTACGGCGGCAACGCCCAGCACACGGCGCAGGCGGGCGTCGCCACGCAGGCGCTGCAGCGCGTGCTCTGGACCCTGCCGGTGGACCGCCAGCCCCCCTACCGCGCCGGAGGCTTTCTGCTGATCCACTACGGCACGCCGGTGATCAGCGCCGCCAACACCGTGATCGTGCCGGTCAAGACCAGCACCGCAGGCGACTTCATCATCGACGCGCGCAAGGGCAGCGACGGCAGCAGCCTCTGGACCCTGGCCACCGACTACGTCCTGCCCGGCAGCAGTTGGACGCCGGCCTTCAACATCGCCCTGGATCGGCAGTCCCGGGTGTATGTGCCGGCCAAGGGAGGGCGGCTGCTGCTGCGCGACCAAGTGGACCAGGCCAGCGGCACCGTGCGCACCCTGGCCTTCTACGGCAATGCCGCCTATGACAGCGCCCCGGCCAGCTTCGACAGCACCGTGCTGATCAACACCCCGCTGACCCTGGGGCCGGACGGCGCGGTCTACTTCGGCTTCATCGCGCGCGCCGGGGCCCCGCTGGGCTTGCGCGGCGGCATCGCCCGCATTGCGGCCGACGGCTCTGGGAGCTGGAAGGCCGTGGCTGAGCTGTCGGGCAATGCCCTGATCGTGCAGCCCGCGATGAACGCGGCACCGGCGCTGTCGGCCGATGGCCGGACGCTCTATGTGGCGGCCAACACAGACCCCGCCCTGGGCAACCAGACGGGCTGCCTGCTCGCCCTGGATGCCACCACGCTGGCCCTGAAGAAGCACCTGCCTCTGCTCAACCCGGCCACCGGCCAGCCGGCGCGCGTCAGCGACAGCAGCACCGCCTCGCCCACCATCGGCCCCGATGGCGACGTCTTCTACGGCGTGCTGGAGAACTCCCGCCTGGAGCACAACGGCCGCGGCTGGCTGCTGCACTTCGACGCCACGCTCGCCCTGTCCAAGACGCCCGGCTCCTTCGGCTGGGACGACACCCCCTCCGTGGTGCCCGCCGCCGCCGTGCCCGGCTATGCGGGGGCCTCGTCCTACCTGCTGCTTGTCAAGTACAACAACTACTATGGCATCGGCTCCGGCGACGGCCAGAACCGCATGGCCCTGCTGGATCCGCAGGGCACGCGCGCCGATCCCATCACGCCTTCGGTGACGGTCATGAAAGAGGTGCTGAGCATCCTCAGCCCGACGGAGGACCCCGAGACCCCCGGCGGCGTGCGCGAATGGTGCGTGAACTCCGCGGCGGTGGACGTGGCCGGCCGCGCCGCCCTGGTCAACTGCGAGGACGGCTTCCTCTACCGCTGGGACTTCCGCAGCAATACCTTCAGCGAGTCCGTGCGCATGAACGCCGGCGTGGGGCAGGCCTACACGCCCACGCTCGTGGGGCCGGATGGGCGCGTGTACTCGATCAACAACGCGCAGCTGCACGCTGTCGGCCGCTGAGGGCCGCCCGGGCCACGCGGCTTCAGCGCAGGCGCTGCACCCAGTAGACCAGCACCTCCTGCTGCGGCTGGATGTCGGTGGCGCCGTAGTAGTAGGTCGGCTGGCCGTTGATGGCGTAGACCGTGCTCATGCCGGAGATCACGCGCCCGAAGACGGTGTAGCCGGGCTTGCTGGGGCTCTCGTAGTCCAGGGCTCTGCTGTTGTCGATCACGTTGATGAAGAACTGCGAGGTCGCGCTGTTGGGGTCGGTGCGGCGAGCCATGGCCACTGTGCCCACCAGATTGCTCAGGCCGTTGTTGGACTCGGAAACGATGGGCGCGTAGGTCGGGGATTTGACCCGCATGCCCGTGGTGTAGCCGCCGCCCTGGATGACGAAGTCCCGATCGACATGGTGGAACAGCGTGTTGCTGTAGAAGCCGTCGGACACATAGCGCAGGAAATTGTTGACCGTGACGGGTGCATAGCCCGGGTAGAGCTCGATCACCATCTCGCCACTGCTGGTGAGCATGCAGACGGTGGGATAGCTGCTCTGCGCCGCCGCGGCCAGGCCAGTGCTGCTGCAGCTCATGGTGGGCGGATAGGGCTGGGGATTGGGCCGCGGATAGGGGCTGCCGCCATTGCCGCCGCCGCTGTGGTACTCCGCGCCGCCGCCGCAGGCGCTCAGGATCAGGGCAGCGGCCGCCACGGCGGTGCGCAGGATCAGGGTGCTCATCGGTTCGTCCTCCTGGTTGGAAGGCTCAACGCGGCAGGCCGCCTGCCCGATGACCGCGCCCTGCCGCTGCTCGCACAACAGTCAGCGCTGCCGGCAAGGCTTGCTGACCGGCCCAGGGATCGCGGCCAGCCCTTCACCTTCCCGCTGGGAGCGGGCGAGGGCGTGCCGGGCACGTAGATCGACGGCAAGCGCACCCTGGTCATCCCGGCCAGCCAGGCCTATGGCAGCGCCGGCAGCCGCAACGGTGTGATCCCGCGCCGAATGCCGCGCTGGTGTTCGTGGGGGAGATGCTGGGCGTCCGTGATGCCCCGACTCGAGGCCTGACTCAGGCTTCGATGTTATCGATCAGGCGCGTGCTGCCCAGCCGGGCGGCCGCCAAGGCCACCAGAGGCTGACCTTCCTCGGGTGCGCCCAGGTCATGCTGACGGCGCAGCACTACGTAGTCGGGCTGCCAGCCGGCATCGCGCAAGGACTGCATCGCAGCGGCCTCCATCGCCGGCAGCTCGCGCTCGCCGGCCTGCCAGCGGGCGATCAAGGCCTTCAGCGTGCGAGACAGCAGCAGGGCGTCGGCCTTCTGCGCATCGCTGAGATAGCCGTTGCGTGAAGACAGGGCCAGGCCGGCCTCGCTGCGGCAGGTCTCACCGCCCAGGATGCTGATGGGCAACGCCATCTGCTGCACCATGCGGCGGATCACCATCAGCTGCTGGTAGTCCTTCTTGCCGAAGACGGCGAGCTGCGGCTGCACGATGTTGAAGAGCTTGGCGACCACCGTGCAGACGCCGGTGAAGAAGCCGGGCCGGAAATGGCCTTCCAGGATATCCGCCAGCTCGGCGGGCGGCTGGATCTTGTAACCCTGGGGCTCGGGGTAAAGCGCCTTCTCCGAGGGCGCGAACACCAGGTCGCAGCCCACGCCGGCCAGCAGCTCGCAGTCGCGCTGCAGGGTGCGGGGGTATTGGTCGAAGTCCTCGTGCGGCGCGAACTGCAGCCGGTTCACGAAGATGCTGGCCACCACCACGCCCTGCGGCCCCACGGCCTCGCGGGCCTGGCGCACCAGGGACAGATGCCCCTCGTGCAGATTGCCCATGGTGGGCACGAAGGCGACAGGGCCACGGCCCTGCAGGGCGGCGCGAAGGCCGGCGATGTCATGGTGGGTCTGCATGATCGGGAGCGTACTCGGGTCAGGCACCGGTTCAGAAACCGTGCACGGCGTCTTCCGGGAAGGTCCGGGCCTTCACCTCGGCGACATAGCGCTGCACGGCCTCCTGCACCGAGGCGGCGCCCTGCATGAAATTCTTGACGAAGCGGGGCTTGCGGCCCGGCGTGATGTTGAGCATGTCGTGCAGCACCAGGACCTGTCCCGAGCAGCCCACGCCGGCACCGATGCCGATCACGGGGATGGGCAGGCTCTGGGTGAGCTCGGCGGCCAGGACCGAGGGCACCATCTCCAGCACCAGCATCTGCGCGCCGGCCTCGACCAGCTCCTGCGCATGCGCGCGCAGGCGGGCGGCCGAGGCCTCGTCCCGGCCCTGCACCTTGAAGCCGCCCAGGGCGGTGACGGTCTGCGGCGTGAAGCCCAGGTGGGCGCAGACAGGGATGCCGCGCTCGACCAGGTAGCGCACCGCCGGGGCCGTCCAGCCGCCCCCTTCCAGCTTGACCATGTGGGCGCCCGCCTTCACGAGGGCTGCGGCGCTGTGCCAGGTCTCGGCCAGCGTGCCCTGGTAGCTGCCAAAGGGCAGGTCGCCGACGATGAAGGCTGTCCGGCGGCCGCGCGCGACGCAGCGCGTGTGATAGACCATCTCTTCCAGCTCGACCGGGGCGGTGGTGGGCTGGCCCTGCAGCACATTGCCCAGGGAGTCCCCCACCAGCATGACGTCCACACCGGCCTCATCCTGCAGATGGGCGAAAGCTGCGTCATAGCAGGTCAGCATGGCGATCTTCTCGCCGCTGGCGTGCATGTCCAGCAGGCGCTGCAGGCTGATGGGTTTGCGCTCGGTCGTCATGGCGTGAAGCCCTCACGGTTGAAAAAGCAGCGGCAGTGTAGCGGGGCGCTGCGGGTTTGCACCGAGCCCGGCAGAATGTAGGGCTCATACCCTAAGAGCCTCAGGAGATCGATAGCATGACCCTCACCGAGCTCCGCTACATCGTCGCCGTGGCCCGGGAGCGCCATTTCGGTCGTGCGGCCGAGGCCTGCTTCGTGTCCCAGCCCACCCTCTCGGTGGCCATCAAGAAGCTGGAAGAGGAGCTGGACGTTAAGATTTTCGAGCGCGGCGCCAGCGAGGTGACGGTCACCCCCCTGGGCGAGGACATTGTCCGGCAGGCTCAGTCGGTGATCGAGCAGGCCAGCGCCATCAAGGAGATCGCCAAGCGCGGCAAGGACCCGCTGGCCGGCGCCTTGCGCCTGGGCCTGATCTACACCATCGGCCCCTACCTGCTGCCCGAGCTGGTGCGCCACACCATCGAGCACTACCCGCAGATGCCCCTGATGCTGCAGGAGAACTTCACGGTGAAGCTGCTGGAGATGCTGCGCACCGGCGAGCTGGACTGCGCCATCATGGCCGAGCCCTTCCCCGACACCGGCCTGGCCCTGGCCCCGCTCTATGACGAGCCCTTCGTCATCGCCGTGCCCAGCAGCCACCCGCTGGCGCTACGCGAGTCCATCAGCGCCGAGGAGCTGAAGGCCGAGACCATGCTGCTGCTGGGCACCGGTCACTGCTTCCGTGACCACGTGCTGGAGGTCTGCCCCGAGTTCGCCCGCTTCTCCAGCGACGCCGAAGGCATACGCAAGAGCTTCGAGGGCAGCTCCCTGGAGACCATCAAGCACATGGTGGCCTCGGGCATGGGCATCACCGTGGTTCCGCTGCTGAGCCTGCCCAAGGAACCCAGCCCGCACCTGCGCTACGTTCCTTTCAGCGCACCAGTGCCCAGCCGGCGGGTGGTGCTGGCCTGGCGTCGCACCTTCACCCGCTACGAGGCCATCGCCGCGCTGCGCAATGCGGTCTACGCCTGCCAGCTGGAGGGTGTAGCGCGGCTGTCCTGAGCGCCGGGGCGGCGCAAGAAGCGGGTCGTCGGGCGGCGCCTCGCTGGCCAGAATGGGCCCATCGCCTGCCAGCCTTCCCTGCCATGGACACGCCCCTCCTGCCCCCACTGACCGCCCTGACCGAGCCCGCCGTGACGGATACCGACCCCCAACGCTACGCCCGCATCCGCCAGGCCATCGAGACCATCGCCAGCGGCGCCCAGGCACCCAGCCTGGAGGCGCTGGCCCGGGCGGCCGGCCAGAGCCCTTTCCATTTCCAGCGCAGCTTCGTGCAGCTGGCCGGCATCAGTCCCAAGGAGCTGGCTCAGGCCCTGAGCCTGGAACGTGCCAAGAGTGCCCTGCAGCAGGCCGCGCCGGTGCTGACGGCGGCGCTGGACGCCGGGCTCTCCGGGCCCTCGCGCCTGCATGACCTCTTCCTGAGCCTGGAGGGCCTCACGCCCGGCGAGTTCAAGGCAGCTGGCGCCGGGCTTGACATCCGCTGGACCTGCTTCGACAGCCTGCTGGGCCCGGTCTTCCTGGCAGCCTCCCCGCGCGGCGTGCTGCGCATGGCCTTTCTTCAGGACGAAGTCCCCCGACAGGCCCTGGCCCACGCGCAGGCCGAACTGCCGGCGGCCCGCTGGCAGCATGACGACGCCGGCCTGGCCGAGCTGGCGGCCGAGGTGCAGCGCCGCCTGTCCGGCGCCGCACCGCAACGGACCATCGGCCTGTTGATGAGCGGCAGCCCGCTGCGGCTGCAGGTCTGGCGTGCGCTGCTGCAGGTGCCGCAGGGCCAGGTCCGCTCCTACACCCAGCTCGCGCGAGCCGCTGGCGCCCCACATGCCGTGCGCGCGGTGGCCAGTTGCGTGGCGGCCAACGCCATCGCCTACCTGATTCCCTGCCATCGGGTGATCCGCGCCAACGCCCAGTTCGGCGAATACCGCTGGGGGTCACTGACCAAGCGGGCCTTGCTGGGACTGGAGCTGGCGCGCCACAGCGGCTGAGTCCGCCGGCGCCGAGTCGGCAAATTGGCGACAGGCGCTGGCCGCGCCCGGCTATGCTTGGCGCCATGAAAGGCCATTCTGGGGCTCCCCGGGCGACAGTGCAGGCACCATCCTCGCCACGGGAGCGACTGCAGCCTGCGCGCCGCCTGTGCCTGCTGGCGCCACTGGGCCTGTGGATGCCCCCCCTGGAGGGCTGGGCGCAGACGCCTGGAAGCGCGCTGCGCATGGCCTTCGGCGAGCGCATCCCGCCCTTTTGCTTTCCCCAGACGCAGTCCGGCATCGAGGTCGATGTCTTCCGCGAGGCCCTGGCTTACAAGGGCTTTCACCTGAAGCCGCTGTTCTATCCCTTCGCCCGGGTGCCTCGGGCCTTCAAGACGGGCGAAGTCGATGCCACCATGACCGACCTGGGCGAAGACCTCGGCGTCCACGGCGGTCACTACGGCGACAGCGCCGTGCTCTACGACAACGTGCTGATCAGCCTGCAGTCGCGCCGCCTGCGCATCCAAAAGCCCGAGGATCTCGCCGGGCTGAGCGTCATCTCCTTCCAGGGGGCCCTGCGACGCTTCCCGGACTGGCTGGAACCGGTCCACCATGCGGGTCGTCTGGTGGAAATCAACGACCAGGCCCTTCAGGTGCGCACCCTCATGCGCGGCCGCTATGACCTGGTCCTGTCGGATCGCAGCATCTTCCGCTACTTCAGCCTGCAACTGCAGCGCGAGGGCGAGACCCTGCTGCCGGTGACCGAACACGTTTTCACCGTGGCCAATCCCAACGACTACCGGCCGGTGTTCCGCAGCGCCCGGGTGCGGGACGGTTTCAATGAGGGCCTGCGCTGGCTGCGCAGCACCGGGCGCCACAAGGCCATCTACGAGCGCTATCTCAGCGAGTGAAGCCTGAATTGTGAGCTTGCGCTCACCTTCACTGCATCCCTTGATAAACTTGGGGCTGCCTGCGCACTCCGCTCAGAGAACTTGCACCGAACCGGCACGCACGCGGGCCTCGAACTGCACCTGCACGGCTTCCCATTCCTCATAGGTGGAGTCCGAGACCTCCAGGCCGTCAATGCCTTGGCCCGGACGCAGCGGCCGCGCCAGCAGGCTCAAGGCTTCGCGTCCGACCCGGGTCCAGCCCCAGCTTTCGCCGAAGGCGCCCTTGGTAGCGGGGGTCTGTTTCGTGACGGTAGCGAAGCGGGATGCAGTGGCGTGGAACATGGCGACCTCTCGTATTGCAGTGCACGAAGTGTCCGGTTCGAGGACTGTCATCCCCCATCCCACTGAAGTGGCCCCCAGCCCCCCCCATTGGGGGGAGATGTGCGATCCCGCATTCGCTTGTTGAACGAGGGTGAGGCGATGGGCTCGCGGCACACCGTTGTTTGCAGGTGCTTGCACGGGCAGCAATTTACTGTACATTCATACAGTACTCAAAAAGTCTAGGCAAGGAGTCGCGCCATGCATCTGGATCTCAACAATCCCCGCAGCATCGTCAGTTGGTGGCAGGTCTACCCGGAGCGCCACGGGCCTCAGCTGAGCGCCCTGGCCCGGCTGCAGCCGCAGTTTGCCGCCAGCATCCGCGAAGCCCGCCGCCTGATCGATGACGACCCTCTGCTGGCCGAGCGCCATGCCGCCGCCCGGCGCCAGCAGGCCCTGGCTCGAGGCTGGGTCCCCAGTGCCGAGGACCGCGAGCTGGACCAGGTGGCCGACAGTCAGTCTCTGGACGAGGAGGGGGCCCGCCTCGCCCCGCCCGGGGCCGAGGAACCGGCTGCGGCCGGTGCCTGGCACTGAAGCCAGATGCTGAAATCCGGCGGCGAGCCACTGGCCGATCCCCAGCCCGGCCGAATCAGGCCAGGTCGAAGCGGTCCAGATGCATCACCTTGGACCAGGCCGCTCCGAAGTCCCGCACGAACGCCGCCTGGGCGTCACTGCCGGCATAGACCTCGGCCAGAGCCCGCAGCTGGGCATTGGAACCGAAGACCAGATCCACGGCGGTGGCCGTCCAGCGCCGCTCGCCGCTGCGGCGGTCGCGACCTTCCAGCCGGTGGGGGTCGGCGGCCGAGCGGGCCCATTGCGTGCCCATGTCCAGCAGGTTCACGAAGAAGTCGTTGCTGAGCACGCCCGGCCGCGACGTCAGGACGCCGTCGGGACTCTGGCCATGGTTGGCACCCAGCACCCGCAGGCCGCCCAGCAGTACGGTCATCTCCGGCGCGCTGAGCGTCAGCAGCTGGGCCCTGTCGATCAGTAGCGCCGCCGCCGCCTCCTCCAGCCCCGGCCGGACGTAGTTGCGCCAGGCATCGGCGCGCGGCTCCAGCACGGCGAAGGAGGCGGCGTCGGTCTGCGCGGCGCTGGCATCGGTGCGGCCAGGACGGAAGGGCAGGCTCAGCGCCTGGCCTGCATCGGCGGCGGCCTTCTCAACGGCGGCGTCACCCGCCAGCACGATCAGGTCCGCCAGCGAGACCCGCTTGCCGCTGGCCTGCCGGGCATTGAAGCTTTCCTGGAGAGCACCCAGGGTGGCCAGCACGCGGGCCAGCCGTTCCGGCTGGTTGACGGCCCAGTCCTTCTGCGGCGCCAGGCGGATGCGGGCGCCGTTGGCCCCGCCGCGCTTGTCGCTTCCGCGGAAGGTGGCGGCCGAGGCCCAGGCGGTACCGACCAGTTCCGCCGTCGTGAGTCCGGAAGCCAGCACCTGGGCCTTGAGCGCGGCCACGTCCTGCGCATCGATGAGGGCATGGTCCACCGCGGGCACCGGGTCCTGCCAGATCAGCGTTTCCTGCGGCACCAGCTTGCCCAGGTAGCGGGCGCGCGGGCCCATGTCGCGGTGGGTGAGCTTGAACCAGGCGCGGGCGAAGGCGTCGGCAAAGGCCTGCGGGTCCCGATGGAAGCGGCGGGCGATCTTCTCGTAGGCCGGGTCGAAGCGCAGGGAAAGGTCCGCCGTGGTCATCATGGGTGGATGCTTGCGGCTGGGGTCGTGGGCGTCAGGGATCAGGTGCTCGGGCCTGACGTCCTTTGCCACCCACTGGTGCGCGCCGGCCGGGCTCTTGGTCAGGGCCCACTCGTAGCCGAAGAGCATCTCGAAGTAGCCCATGTCCCAGATGGTCGGATTGGGTTTCCAGGCGCCCTCGATGCCGCTGGTGGTGGCATGCACGCCCATGCCGGAGCCGAAGGCATTCTTCCAACCCAGGCCCATCTCCTCCAGGGCCGCGCCCTCCGGCTCCTTGCCCACCAGGCCCGGATCGCCCGCGCCGTGGGCCTTGCCGAAGGTGTGGCCGCCGGCGATCAGCGCCACGGTCTCCTCGTCGTTCATGGCCATGCGGGCGAAGGTCTCGCGCACGTCTCGACCGGAGGCCACGGGGTCGGGATGACCGTTGGGGCCCTCCGGGTTCACATAGATCAGGCCCATCTGCACGGCGGCGAGGGGATTGGCGAGCTCGCGCTCGCCGCTGTAGCGCTGCTCGGCCAGCCAGGTGGTCTCGGGGCCCCAGTCGATGTCCTGCTCGGGCTCCCAGATATCGGCTCGGCCGCCGCCGAAGCCCAGGGTCTTGAAGCCCATGGATTCCAGGGCGACGTTGCCGGTCAGCACCAGCAGGTCGGCCCAGGAGAGCTTGCGTCCGTACTTCTGCTTGACGGGCCACAGCAGGCGGCGGGCCTTGTCCAGGTTGCCGTTGTCCGGCCAGCTGTTGAGGGGGGCGAATCGCTGGGCGCCGGTGCCCGCGCCGCCGCGGCCGTCAGCGATGCGGTAGGTGCCTGCGGCATGCCAGGCCATGCGAACGAACAGCGGGCCATAGTGCCCCCAGTCCGCGGGCCACCAGTCCTGGGAATCGGTCATCAGGGCCTGGAGATCCGCCACAACGGCGTCCAGGTCCAGGCTCTTGAATTCGGTGGCGTAGTCGAAGTCCTCGCCCAAGGGGCTGGACTTGGTCGAGTGCTGGTGCAGGATGCCCAGCTGGAGCTGGTGCGGCCACCACTCGCGGTTGCCCTTGGCTCCGGCCAGGGACTGGGTGGCGCCGGCACGGGCGGCCGCGGCAAAGGGGCACTTCATTTCGCTCGACATATGCATCTCCTCGGTCATTCAGGCAGACCTGCAGTCTAGGAACGCCGATTGCACTGGGCAATTCAACGATGCCAATCGCCGTGATAGCGAGGTTCAACACGCCCTGTCCAACGCCGCAGCGCTGTTGCCTGATCGGCCGGGGCATGCTCGGTGCTGAAAGCGTCAATAACTGCGAGCGTCGATGACCTCGCGAACCAGACCCAGGGCCCGGCGCAGCTGCGGCAGGGCCACGGACCCCAGGGCCAGGCGGATGGCATGGGGCACAGCGGGGCCGGTCGCGTAGGGCTCGGCGGTCGATACTGAAACGCCCAGACGCAGCAGATCCATGGCCACCTGGTCGGCCCTCACGTCCTCGCCCAGGGGCAGCCAGACGAAGTAAGAGCTGGCATGCCCGCGGCGCTTCAGCGGCCCCAGCAACTCGGCCGCCAGCGCCTGGCGCTCGCAGGCGTCCTCGCGCTTGCGGGCTTCCAGGCGCGCCACGGTGCCGTCCTCCAGCCAGGCGCAGGCCAGAGCGCTGGTCAGGCCGGGCGTGCTCCAGCTGCAGGCGCGCAGGGCACGTTCCAGGCGCGGGACCAGCGCGGCCGGCAGAGCGACGAAGCCGGTCCGCAGCCCCGCGGCAACGCTCTTGGACAGGCCAGTGACGTAGACCGTCGCTTCCGGCGCCAGGGCCGCCAGCGGCGGCGGCGACTCGCCGGCCAGGTAGGCATAGGCGCCATCCTCGATCAGAAGCAGGCCCTCGCGCCGGGCCAGGGCGACCAGCTCGCGGCGGCGCGTGAGGCTCATCACCCAGCCCAGCGGGTTGTGCATCGTCGGCATGGTGTAGACGGCCCGCACGCGGCGGCGCTGGCAGGCCGCGGCGAGGGCGTCCAGGTCCGGCCCCATGCCTGCGGCCGGGATGGGCAGCAACTCCAGGCGCAGGGCTTCGGCGACCAGCTTGAAGCCTGGGTAGCTGAGGCAGTCCACGGCCACGACCTCGCCCGGCTGCAGCAGGGCCAGGCCTGTGAGCATCAGCCCGTGCTGGGCGCCTTCCACCCACAGCACCTCGGTCCCTGAGACCGAGAGTCCGCGCTCCGCCAGGTGACGGGCGGCGATCTCGCGCTCGTGGGGCCGCCCACCCAGGGGCTGGTAGCGCAGCAGGGCGTCCAGGTCCCCGCCCTGGGCCAGCTGGCGCAGGGCGCTGCGCAACATCTCCGCCTGGCCGGGCAGCGAGGGGTAGTTGAAGCTGAGATCGACCATGTCGGCCGCCGAGGCCAGCAGGTCCACGCCCTGGCCGGGCGGCAGGGCCATCTCCTTGACGAAGGTGCCGCGCCCCGTCTCGCCGCTGACCAGACCCATGGCCTCCAGTTCGGCATAGACGCGACTGGCCGTCACCAGGGCCAGGCCCTCGCGGGCAGCCAACTGGCGGTGCGTGGGCAGGCGGCTGCCCGGGGTCAGGCGACCGTCGCGGATGTCAGCGGCCAGTTGATCGACCAACTGCTTGTAGCGGGCGCGGGGCATAGGGCGGCGTATCCATGACAATTTTTTGATTGTATTGATTTGCCTGCCTAGCATGCGCGACAAACCCCGCCGGACGCTCCGGCGGATTCTGGAAAGCGGGCAGCAGGGAGTCATCCATGGCAGCACAGGGAACACAGGCCAGGTCGGGCAGCGGCTGGATCCACGGCTTCATCGGCATGCTGATCTTCAGCGGGTCGATGCCCGCCACGCGCGTGGCGGTGGCGGACTTCGACCCTGTGTTCCTCACCGTGGCGCGCGCCAGCCTGGCCGGCGCGCTGGCCCTGCTGGCGCTGCTGCTCACCCGATCAGCCCGGCCCACACGCCTGCAGTGGCGCGCGCTGGGCGTGGTATCTGGTGGCGTGGTGCTGGGCTTTCCGCTGCTGACGGCCCTGGCGCTGCAGCAGCTCAGCTCGGCCCATGCCCTGCTCTTCCTGGGCCTGCTGCCGCTATCGACCGCGGGCTTTGCCGTGCTGCGCGGCGGCGAGCGGCCCCGGCCGGCGTTCTGGCTCTGCGCCGTGCTGGGCAGCAGCCTGGTGGTGGGTCACGCCCTGAGCCGCGGCCCGGTGTTGCAGGGCTCGCTGATGGCGGACGGGCTGATGCTGGCGGCGGTGCTGGTCTGCGGCCTGGGCTATGCCGAGGGAGCCCGTCTGGCGCGCACCCTGGGCGGCTGGCAGGTGATCTGCTGGGCCTTGGTGCTGGCACTGCCCCTGAGCGCGCTGGGCGCCTGGCTGACGCAGCCGGCGAGCTTCAGCGGCGTCCGTCACAGCGCCTGGCTGGGCCTGGCCTACGTGAGCCTGTTCAGCATGCTGATCGGCTTCGTGTTCTGGTACCGCGGCCTGGCCCTGGGCGGCATTGCGGCCGTGGGCCAGTTGCAGTTGCTGCAGCCCCTGTTCGGCCTGGTGCTGGCGGCCTGGCTGCTGCAAGAGGCCGTCAGCGCGGGCATGCTGGGTGTGACGGTGGGCGTGCTTGCGTGCGTGGCCGTGGCGCGGCGGCTGGAGACCTGAGCGCGGCGCTCAGGTCTGGCGCGTCACTGCGCCGTACAGCGTGCCCAACGCCAGGCCAAGCAGGCACAGCCCCATCACGCCCGACAGCACGACGGCGCCTCGGCCCCCCCCCTCCCGCTGCCAACGCCGCGAGCCCAGGCAGGCCAGCAGCACGGTGCCATACACGACGATCTGGTTGCCGGCAATGATGCCGCCCAGCAGCAGTCCCTGGGCCGCCAGGCCGCGCTCGCTGCTGCGCAGGAAGCCTGGGAAGACGGCCAGCATGAAGGCATAGGCCTTGGGATTGAGCAGGCAGTTGGCCATGCCGCTGAGGAAGATGCGGCCGGGAGATTGCGCCGGCATCGGCGCCGGCACGGGCGCGGCAGCGGCTGCGGGCACCGCACGCCAGCCCAGCCAGGCGCCGCGCAGCATCTGCAGGCCGATCCAGCCCAGGTAGAGCGCCCCGGCCCACAGCAGAACCTCGAAGGCACCCGGCAGCAGCATCAGCAGGGCGGACAGGCCGCTGAGGTTCAGCAGCACGTGCACCACCCCGCCCGCCACGATGCCGCCCAGGGCCAGCAGGCCGGCCCGGGCGCCGGACTGGAGGGCGTGGCCGGCGATATAGGCCATGTCCATGCCTGGCAGCACGATGATGCCCAGGGTCAGAAGGAAGAAGAGCCAGAGGCTGTGCGAGGCATCCATGGGGGACTCCGGGGAAATCTGTGAGACGGTGCGGAAGGAATGACGCCACTGTAGAGTCGATACAGGACAGAGTTCACCCTGATTCAAAACGCTCGCTCCACATGCCTCGTGCCTCGATCCCTACGCCCCCCACCGGTCACCCCGCCGGCCGTCTGCTGAGCCTGCTGGAGCTGCTGCAGTCCCAGCGCCAGCGCAGCGGCCCCGAGCTGGCCGCGCTGCTGGGCGTGGACGCGCGCACGCTGCGGCGCTACATCGCCCAGCTGCAGGCCCTGGGCATCCCCGTCCACAGCCAGCGAGGCTGCGATGGCGGCTACGGTCTGCGCCCCGGCTACAAGCTGCCTCCGCTGACGTTCAGCGCCGACGAGGCCCTGGCCCTGGCCATTGGCCTGCGCGCGGCTCGCGAGCTGGGCCTTCAGGGTGCCCTGCCCGCCATCGCCAGCACCCAGGCCAAGCTGGACCGGGTGATGCCCGAAGCCCAGCGCCAGCGCATCCAGGCCGTCAACACCAGTGTGGCCCTGGACCTGGGCCGCGGCGGCAGCCAGGGCTCCGCGGGCCATGAGCTGCTGACGCTCAGCGCCGCCGCGGCCTCCGGCCAGCGCGTGGCCCTGCACTACCGCGACCGCGACGGCCAGGGCAGCGAACGTGAGCTGCACCCTTACGGCATCGCCTGGCGCAGCGGCACCTGGTACCTCGTGGCCTGGTGCCGTCTGCGCAAGGACCTGCGCAGCTTCCGCCTGGACCGTATCGAGCAGGTCCGCGCCCTGCCAGCCAGCTTCGCCCGGCCCGAGGGCTTTGACGTCCTGGCCTACCTGGACAGGACCCTGGCCCGCCTCCCCCGCCGTCATGCGGTGGACGTGCTGCTGGGCGGCCCCGGCGAGCCGCCGCCGACCATCGATGCCAGCCTGGGCGAAGCCGAGCCACTGCCCGAGGGCTGGCGCCTGCGCGCACAGGTCGATGACCTGGACTGGATGGCCCGCGAGCTGGCCCGTCAACCCTGCAGGGTGCGCGTGCTGGCCCCGCGCGCGCTGCGTGATCGGCTTGCCGCGCAGGCACGCCGCTTGCTCATCGATTGCACCGATCTGGGCCTCTGACCCCCCTCGCAGCCCCCCCATTTTCGGGCGTGCATTCGTGACATCCGCCACTGGCCCTGTCAGCCCCTGCGATTGACGCTGCACAGGGCCCGGACCTAACTTGTTTGGCACGCACGGGACGCTCCGTGCTGTGTCCAAGGGAGTCCGTCATGATTCAACTCGCCCACCTACAGATCGGCACCCGGCTGAGCATTGCCTTCGCCCTGGTGATTTCGCTGCTATTGCTGATTCTCGGCGTCGCCTACCAGGTGCTGTCCCGCTCGGGGCTGACCATGGAACGCCTGGTCGATGACCGCTATGCCCAGATCGCCCTGAGCAACGAGATCAAGGACGTCGGCGACAAGGGCATCATCACCGTCGGCCGCCTGCTGCTGACCGAGGAGCCCGAGCGCACGAAGCAGTACATGAGCGAGTACGCCGCCCTGCGCAGCCGCAACACCGAGAACTTCAAGAAGCTCGAGAGCCTGCTGAACAACGACACCAGCAAGGCGATCTTCAAGGAGCAGAGCGAGGCCCGCCAGGCCTATGGCGCCGCGCTGCGCAAGGTCTTCGACCTGCTTGCCGCGCGCCAGCGCGAGGCTGCGCTGAGCCTCTACCAGGGAGACCTGGTGGGGCTGCAGGTCCGCTACTACGCACTGATCGACAAGATGGTCGAGTACCAGGCCCACAGCATGGTGGCCGACGTGAACGAGGCCAAGAGCGACGCCGCCCGCGCCCGCCTGGAGATGGCAGGCATCACCCTGCTGGCCGTGCTCTTCGCTGGCGGCACGGCGGTGACCATCACCCGCTCCATTACCCGGCCCATCCGCCATGCCATTGAGCTGGCGGAGTCCGTGGCCGCTGGCAACCTGACCTACCACCTGCGCGTGGAGCGCAAGGACGAGGTGGGCCGCCTGATCGCCGCCCTGCAGCGCATGGTGGACAGCCTGCACCGCATCGTCTCCGAGGTGCGCAGCGGCGCAGACACCATCGCCACCGCCGCGCTGCAGGTGGCCGACGGCAACCAGGACCTCTCGGCCCGCACCGAGCAGCAGGCCAGCGCGCTGGAGCAGACCGCATCGGCCATGGAGCAGCTGACCTCGGCCGTCAAGCTCAGCGCCGACTCCGCCAGCCAGGCCGACCGCTCGGCCCACAGCGCCTCCGAGGTCGCTCTGCAGGGAGGGCAGGTGGTAGGCGAGGTCATCAGCACCATGAATCAGATCGCCGGGGCATCGCGCCGCATCGTCGAGATCATTGGCGTGATCGATGGCATCGCCTTCCAGACCAACATCCTCGCGCTCAACGCCGCCGTGGAGGCAGCGCGGGCGGGCGAGCATGGCCGAGGCTTCGCCGTGGTCGCCACCGAGGTGCGAAACCTGGCCCAACGCAGCGCCGTCGCGGCGCGCGAGATCAAGGGCCTGATCGACAACTCCGTCGAGCAGGTCGATCGGGGCAGCCGCATGGTCGAGCATGCCGGCCAGACCATGCAGCAGGTGGTGGACAGCATCCAGCAGGTCAGCCGCGTCGTCGCGGACATCAGCCGCAGCAGCCGCGAGCAGAGCCTGGGCATCGAGCAGGTCAACGATGCCATCGTGCAGATGGACGACAACACGCAGAAGAACGCCGCCATGGTCGAGCAGAGCACGGCCTCGGCCCGCTCGCTGCAGGACCAGGCCCACCAGCTCAACGACATGGTGCGGACCTTCGCCCTCTGAAGGCCGCTGAACAGGGAGAGAAAACCATGAGCACCACCCTGCCGCTGCCGCACCCCGAATGGGCGCGACGCAGCCGATTCCATCTCGCGGGCGAGGCCCTGCAATCCCGGTCGCAGCCGGCCGGACCGGCGGCTGATCCGCTGCGGGTGCAGGCCTATGTCGAGCAGGTGCGTCGCGAGGGCCACCGCCACGCCCCGCTGGATCCCCTGCAGGCCAGCCCGCCGCTGCCCGCCGAGACCCTGCATGCCGCCGCCTTCGGCCTGGAGGGCGCGCAAGACCTGCCCCCCGCGTTGGCCGCACAGTGGGGCTGCGCCCAGGTGGCCGGCCTGCAGCGTCGCCTGCTGTCCCTCTATACCGGCGCGCTGAGCCTGGACTGCTCCGCCCTGCGCGACGACACGCGGCGCCACTGGTTGCATTCACGCTTCGAGGCCGCGCCCCCGGCGACGGACCGTGCCCAGGGCCTGCAATGGCTGGAGCGCCTGATCGAGGTCCAGGCCTGGGAGCAGTTCCTGGCCCAGCGCCTGCCGGACGAAAAATGCTTCTCCATGGCTGGCTGCGAGGGCCTGGTCCTGCTGCTGGACGCCCTGTGCGAGCAGGCCGCGGCCCACGGCGTCCAGGCCCTGGAGATGGGCATGCCACACCGCGGCCGCCTGGCCGTGCTGGCCCTGCTGCTGGGCCAGCCCGTGGCCGAGATCCTGGAGGCGCTGGATCCCGCGAGCCGCCGCCCGCGGCCCGACCTGGCCTACCACCAGGGCGCCGAGACCCGCCTGGACACGCCACACGGCGCCCTCTCCCTGCGCCTGGCGCCCAATCCGTCTCACCTGCAGAGCATCCAGCCCGTGGTGCTGGGCCGCACGCGCGCCCGCCAGGACGAGTCTCAAGGCCTGCCCCGCGCCCAAGCCGCCCTGGCCCTGCTGCTGCATGGCGACGCCGCCTTCGATGGTCAGGGCATCGTGGGCGAGAGCCTGCTGCTGTCCCGCCATCCGGCCTACGAGGTCGGGGGCTGCATCCATGTGCTGATCAACAACCAGGTCGGCTTCACCACCCCCCATGCCGCCGACCCGCTGCACCAGCGCTATGCCAGCGACGCCAGCCGCGTGATCGATGCCCCGGTGCTGCGCGTGCGAGCTGACGCCCCCGAGCAACTGGCCCGCGCCGCCGAACTGGCCCTGGCCTACCGCATGGCCTTTGGCGCGGACATCGTGATCGATGTCATAGGCTTCCGCCGCCTGGGCCACTCGGAGCACGACCAGCCCATGCTGACCCGCCCACAGCTTCAGCGCCTGGCTGAGGCCCAGCCCACGGCCGCCGAGCAGTACGGCGCCGAACTGGTCGCCAGCGGTCGCTGCGAGCCACAGCAATGGCTGGCGTTGCGCTCGCAGGCGCCGCTGCGGGCCCTGGCCCGATTCGGGCGCCTGGCCCGCGAGCCCGTGCGCCCCCAACCGGCGGTCGCCGAGGCCAGGCCGCCGTATGACGCGCGGCCGGCCCTGCCCGCACTGGACTCCACCCAGCTGCAAGCGGCCCTCACCCGGCTGCGTACCGTGCCCGAGGGCTTCGCCCTGCACCCACAGCTGGCCCGCCTGCACCAGCGCTGGGAAAGCCTGGCGCGCCAGGAGGCTGGTGCGGTGGACTGGTGCCTGGCCGAAAACCTGGCGCACGCCACGGTGCTGGCCAGTGGCCAGCCCATGCGCCTGGCCGGCATGGACGTCGAACGCGGCACCTTCATGCACCGCCACGCCGTGTGGCATGCCCAGGGCGACCGCATGGACCGGCACGTGCCCCTGCAGTCGCCCAGCCGGGGGGCCGCACGTTTCGAGATCGTCAATTCGCCGCTCAGCGAGGCCGCGGTGCTTGGCTTCGAGTACGGCTACAGCCTGCAGCGCCCCGAGGTGCTGACGCTGTGGGAGGCGCAGTTCGGCGACTTCGTCAACGGCGCCCAGATCTATCTCGACCAGTACATCGCCTCCGGCGAGGCCAAGTGGGGCCTGGCCTCGGGCCTGACCCTGCTGCTGCCGCATGGGCACGAGGGCGTGGGACCCGAGCACTCCAACGCCCACCTGGGCCGCCTGCTGCAGCTGTGCGCCGAGCAGAACCTGCGCGTGGCCTGTCCGTCCGACAGCGCCCAGTGGTTCCACCTGCTGCGTGAGCAGGCGCGGGCGCAGCCGCGCCGGCCGCTGATCGTCTTCACGCCCAAGAGCCAGCTGCTGCAGGACCCGCTGAGCCACGCTCCGCTGGAGCGCCTCATGGAAGGTGGCTTCCGGCCGCTGCTGCGCGTGCTGGCGGCGCCCGAGCGCTGCCAACGTATCTGGCTCTGCAGCGGCAAGCTGCGCCACGAGCTGGCCCGCGCCCTGCGCGATGCCGGGGACCCGTACACGGCGCTTTGGAGCCTTGAGCAACTCTATCCCCTGCCCGACGAGGCGCTGCGCAGCGCCCTGGCCGAGCTGCCGGAAGTGGCCGAGCTGCTGTGGATCCAGGAAGAGCAGCGCGCCCAGGGCGCCTGGCCCTTGCTGCGCGAGGCGCTGGAGGGCGTCTGCCCGCCCGGCGTGGCGCTGCGCTGCATCAGCCGGCCGGACCGCGCCGCAGGGCCCTGCGCCTCGCCGCGCCAGCACCGGGCGGAGCAGCAGTGGCTGTGGACGCAGGCCCTGGTCCGCTGAGGGCGATCCTGGTTGGGCAAGACCTGACCCCAGCTTGTGCAAGACCTGGCTCCGGGCATCGAGCTTGCCTATGACGGCCATCAAGCGAGCCAACTGGCCCGCCGGCCTGCGCTGCGGTAGATTGCGACATCGCCCCCACAACAGACGCGCCCCAGCGACCACCAGGAGGACCCATGGCCAAGAAGCCCGCAGCTGCATCAAGCACAACACCCAGCCTCAACATCGGCATCTCCGACAAGGACCGCGCCGCCATCACCGCCGGCCTGTCCAAACTGCTGGCCGACACCTACACCCTGTACCTGACCACGCACAACTTCCACTGGAACGTGACCGGCCCCATGTTCAATTCGCTGCACGCGATGTTCATGGGCCAGTACACCGAGCTGTGGAACGCCGTGGACCCCATCGCCGAGCGCATCCGCTCCCTGGGCCACGTGGCACCGGGCAGCTACGCGCAGTTCGCCAAGCTCAGCAGCCTCAAGGACGCCCCCGCCACGCCGCCCAAGGCCCTGGCGATGGTGCGCATCCTGCAGGAGGGCCACGAGGCCGTGGCGCGTACGGCTCGCAGCCTGTTCCCGGCCGTCGAGAAGGCGTCGGATGAACCCACCGCTGACCTGCTCACCCAGCGCATCACCGTGCATGAGCAAGCCGCCTGGATGCTCCGCAGCCTGCTTGAAGACGCCTGAGCACGCGGCTCAGGCCTTGCCGGCCAGTTGCCACACGGCATGCAACTGCACCAGCCCCGCCCATCCGTGAGGAGACACCGCCTCCCGAGGGCGCGGGCGCCGGCCCGCCTGGATCCGGGACCGCCCCACCCCCACTGAATCCTGCCCCCAGGCCATCGTCGGCATCTGGCCGGTGCAAGCACGCGCGCCGCCCCCTGCGGGAGGCCTGACCCAGGCGCTCCTGCGCCCTCTCCGCGACGCCGTCAGGCCGTCTTTGATCGCCGGCATGGGCCAGTCGTTCCGCGGTGACGCCTGCGCCGCCCCTGCAGCCCTCCCCGGGCCCGGGCTTTCGGTCCGCGCCCGTGCTGAACCGCGCCCCGTGGCGCCAGCGCGCCGGTGCCAGGTCTGGCATCCCATCCGATCGCCCTGGCGAGCGCCAACGCGCAGGCCAAGGCTGGGTTGATTTATGTAAATGCGAATTAGACGCATTTCCTGTTACCATTTCTAGACACGGTCCCTGGCGAGCCCCATGGGCGCGCCTCATCCAAAGAGCCCCCCTCACGGAGCATTTCTTGAAGTCTCGAATCAATCCCGCCCCCGCACGGCTGCTGACGCTCACGACGCTGGCCATTGCCACCGGCGCGGTGTTTGCACAGGCGACACCGCCGGCCAAGGTGCCCGAAGCCGCCAGCGGGGGCTACCAGTTGCCCGCCATCCGCGTGGACGTCAAGCAGGGCAGCGAGTACGCGCCGGCGGCATCCAGCAGTGCCACCAAGACAGCCGCGGCCTTGCGCGACGTACCTCAGGCGGTGAACGTGGTCTCAGAGGAACTGATCCGCGACCAGGCCGCGCACTCGCTGCAAGACGTGCTGCAAAACGTGCCAGGCGTGGGCCTGAGCAGCGGCGACGGCCAGCGCGACCAGGTGACGATCCGCGGCTTCACCGCCATCTCCGACCAGTTCGTCGATGGCATCCGCGACGACGCCCTCTACTTCCGCGACTTGTCCAACATCGAGCGCGTCGAGGTCATCAAGGGCCCGGCGGCGGTGCTCTACGGCCGCGGTTCCTCGGGCGGCCTCATCAACCGCGTGACGAAGAAACCCCAGCCCGGCAACTTCGGTGAACTGACGCTGAACCTCGGCAGCAACGAGCTCAAGCGCGTCGCGCTGGACGCCAACGTCCAGGTTGGCGACGGCGTCGCGCTGCGCCTCACCGGCGCGCACGAGGACTCGGGCAGCTATCGCGACCAGGGCTTCGTGCGGCGCACGGCGGTCGCGCCTTCGCTGGCCGCCAAGCTCGGCGCAAGCACCCGGCTCCTGGTGCAGGCCGAGCACGCGACCGACAAGCGCATCACCGACTTCGGCATCCCCTCCTACAACGGCCGGCCCGTCGACGTCGCGCCGAGCACCTACTACGGCTCGGGCGACGCGCGCCGCGACGACACGAGCACCTCGCGCGTCTCTTCACTGACCGTCACGCTCGACCACCGCTTCAGCGAGTCCTTGTCGCTTCGCAACGTGACGCGCCGCTACACCTACGACCTCGATCGCAACAACACGCAGCCCAGCGGCACGGTCGATGCGACGACGATGACCGTCAGCCGCAGCCGCGGCCAGGTGTCGCGCGAAGAGAGCGGCTGGTTCAACCAAACCGAACTCAGCCTGCGCCAGACGCTGGCCGGCCTGCAGCACGACTGGCTGGCCGGCATCGAGATCGGCCGGCAGAACAAGGACCAGAACTTCATCAGCCAGAACAACATCGATCGCGTGCCCCTCTTCAACCCGGGCAGCGTGTTGCCGCCGGCGATGTCCGCGGCGACGCTGGCAGCGGCCAACCCAGCGCACAGCGTGTTCGACGTGGCAGGCGTCTACCTGCAGGACCAGCTCACGCTGTCGCCGCGGTGGAAAGCCCTGCTGGGCCTGCGCTACGACACCTTCGACCAATCGACCGCCTTTGCGCGCACCGGTGCGCCGCTGTCCCGCAAGGACAAAACCTGGAGTCCTCGCGCCGGCCTCCTGTGGCAGCCGAGCGACTGGGCCTCCCACTACCTGTCCGTCAGCAAGTCCTTCCAGCCCTCGGGCGAGAACTTCGCCCTGGCGGCCAACAATGCCAACAGCGACCCCGAGCAGACGCGCAACGTCGAGGTCGGCAGCAAGCTCGACCTCTTCGACGGTGCACTGGCTGTCACCGCTTCGCTGTTCAACCTTGAACGCACCGGCATCAAGACCAACGCCCCGGGCAACCCAGGCGTGCTGATCAACGTCGGCGAGCAGCGCACCCACGGCCTGGAGTTGACCGCCGCCGGCCGCCTGCCCCAGGGCTGGGACGTTTCGGCCGGCTATGCCTACCTCGACGGCCGCATCACCCGCTCCAACGCCAGCCAGGCGTCGCCGCAGACGCCCGTCGAGCAGATCCCGCTGCAGGGCAAGCGGCCCAGCCTGACGCCTCGCCACTCGGCTTCGCTGTGGGCCGTCAAGCAGCTGGGCGGCGGCTTCAGCGCCGGCGGCGGCCTGCGCTACTCGGCCGATCGCTACGCCTCGGCGAGCAACGCCGTCGTGCTGCCGGGCTACGTGACCGCGGACCTGGCCGCCTACTACCGATCGCGCGCCTTCGACATCGCCCTCCACCTGAAGAACGCCAGCAACCGCCGCTACATTGTGTCGGCCCATGGCGCCGTCGATAACCTGCTCGTGCCAGGCGCGCCGCGCGCGGTCGAGCTGTCGGCGACCTATCGCTTCTGAGCGAGGACGAGCCGGCACCCCGTGCACGGCAGCCCCAGCCCATGCATGGGGCGGTCTATCATGCCGCCCCCATGACGCTAGCAAATGACGCACTCGCGCCGCCCCACCCACCCGCGGGCGGCATCTGCCCGAACTGCCAGGATGCCTGGGCCTCTGCTCGGCCCCGTCACTGCCCGGGTTGCGGGCAGGAAACCGATCTGCGGGTGCCCACCTTGGCCGATTTCCTCCGGGAGTTCGGCGGTCATCTCCTCGCCTCGGACGGCGCCTTGCGGCGCACGCTGGGCGCCTTGTTCAGGCCTGGCCAACTGACGCTGGCCTACCTGAACGGGCAACGACGGCGCTACCTCACTCCGCTGCGCCTGTTCCTGAGCATCTCGCTGCTGAGCCTGTTCCTGTTGCATTGGCTGCGTCCCCCAGTGCCCGCCGCCCCTCAGACCTCTGCCGGTCACGGCACTGCCGCTGCGCCCGACAGCCACGTGCTGGAGGGCGTCGGCATCAAGCTGGGTGTCGTCAATGGCGAGATGGTCTGCGAGCAGATTCCCACCGAGCGTTGCAACTACTGGCGTCGACGCCTGGCTGCGGATCCGGAGCTGCTGCAGGACCTGGAGCGCACGAGCAGGTCCTACAGGCAGGCCACGCGCCAGACCATCTTCCTGGCGCTGGCGCCGTCTCTGGCCCTGCTGCTGCGGGCCGCGTACTGGCGCCGACGCCTCCCCTTTGGCGTCCATATGGTGACCGCCCTGCACGTGCACTGCGGCTGGCTGCCCGTGCTGACGGTACTGGTGCTTTTCAGCCGCTGGTGGCCGAGCATCGACCTCCCGGCGGGATTGCTGGCGGCGTTCACCGGCTTGGGGTTCACCGCTGTGTCATTGCAGC
The DNA here is from genome assembly GCF_014174515.1 of Mitsuaria sp. WAJ17. GTDB lineage: Bacteria > Pseudomonadota > Gammaproteobacteria > Burkholderiales > Burkholderiaceae_C > Roseateles_B. The sequence continues at coordinate 235,383 of NZ_JACJUG010000001.1, read as the reverse complement.
GCGTCTATGGCGGCCGTCGATGGGCCACCGGCCTGCGCATGGGCGTTCTTACCCTTGGCTACCTGCTGGCATTCGTGCTGCTTGCGGGTGCGGGTGCGACCTGGTCCCTCCGACAAACCTTGCTGTGAACCCAAGGCCTCGCTGGCCTGTCGCCCAAAAAGCAAGAAGGGGTCCTGTGGACCCCATTTTCCTGACGCAGACCGGCTTGTCTCAGAGCACGGCCAGCAGCCCGGCAACGCCCAGACCCAGCGCTGCCAGCGCGTCGCCCGCGATCAGACCGCCGCCGACCAGGGAGGTCGAGCTCATGTCGGACGGCAGCTCTTCCTCGCCCGGCTGGGGCCTGGGCTTGGGCGCGAAGGTGTTGATCGCGCTGGAGATCACGCCGCCCGCAGCGAACCAGGCCGAGGTGTGCAGGTTCACGAAACCACCGAAGGACGAGGCATAGGGGCTGGGCAGGACTACGGCATCCAGCATGAAGTCCGTGCCGAAGCCCAGACGCGAGCCGGCCGCGAAGCGCTGGTAGGCGCCGTTGGCCTTGATCCACTTGCGCAAGAACTCCGTCACCAGGCCGATGGCGATGCCGATCAGGATGGCGTCGGTCTGATAAGGCTTGGGATCGGTCAGGCTGCGCAGGGCGCCGACGAACTTGTAGGTCATGGCCGAGGTCCACTGGGCTGGGGCCTGGTCCTTGCTCATCACGGTCTGGTCCAGGTTCAGCACCGGGTAGGCCGTCATGAAAAGCTTGGCGATGGCCACCGCCATCACCGCGCCCAGCAGCAGGCCCACAACCTGGAAGCGGAACTGCAGGGTCCGGTTGGAGCCCAGGCGCCAGCCGGTGGAGCGGTCCTGCTGCATGTCGCCGGCCACACTGGCCGAGACGAAGACGACCATCGCCGCCATCAGGCCCAGCATCGGGTCCTTCAGGCCCAGGCTGGCCAGCACCAGCACCGTCACCACGAAGGAGGAGGAAATGGGGTTGGAGTCCGTCAGCCCCAGGGAGATGCCGCAGACGATGACGAAGAGGTAGCACAGGGCCACGGCAAGCAGCATGAAGCCCAGGGGCTCATGGAAGAACTGCACGCCGCAGATCACCGTGGCCACGGTCCAGACGCCCACCCAGGCGAGCAGGCGCGGCAGGCTGGCGCGCGGGCCAGTGCGCTGCTCGTCGGGCACGACCACGCGCTCGCCGGGCTGGGCCAGGCGGCGCACGACCCGGTAGAAGATCAAGGCCAGGTCGATGATGGCCGCGCCCAGGATCATGCCCAGCGCAATCAGGAAGGCGATCTTGCGGAAGGGCTCGCCCTCGTGCAGCCAGCCGATGCTGATGAAGTAGGGCGTCAGCGCCCAGAACACGGCGCCCGCCACGATGGCCGGGATGCCCACGCGGGCGCCCACGATCAGACCGGCGCCGAAGGTGGAGGTGGAGAGCTCGATAGCCCCCATCCAGGCCACCTTGACCGCCGCCACGCCCCCGAACAGGCCGGCGCCCATGCCGCCGAAGAGCCGGGACACGGACTGACGCAGCAGCACCGGATCAGTCAGCGCACGCAGGATATTGGCCACGGCCAGCCCGGAGGGGAAGGTCAGCTGCATGCGCTCGACCAGGATGGGCGTGTAGAGCATGCCGATGCCGGCGGCCATCATGCTGATGCACAGCATGTACAGCACCAGCTGCCAGTCGGGCACCTGGGGCATGCCCATCCAGGTCATGGCCTGGATCAGGGTGCTCATGGCCATCATGCCGGCGACGGACGCTGCGGTGGTCTGGATGTAGTTGGCGCCATGGCGGCCCTCGGGGCCGTAACCGTAGGTGATCACCGAGCCGAGGATGCCGGCCAGCACCTGGCCGCCGACGAAGAAGCCGATGGAGAAATTCATGAAGGCGGCCGTGATGCCGCCCAGAGGGCCAAGGATGAACATGCCGACCGCGGCCAGCAGGGTGTAGTAGCCCCAGCTGCCGACGGGCGGCAGCCAGGCCCAGCGCCGGGTGTCGGGCTGGATGAGAGAGGAATTGGACATGGTGCTTCCGGATTGGGGAATGGCCGCGACTGTAATCGCCATGTAAGCCCGTCACCATGGGTCTTCCACCCCCCCTGCTCCGGTCCGGAACGCCGCCCTGATCTGCCGCAAGAACCCGCCTGCCAGGCCGGCAGGCGGGCTCGGCAGCGGCTCGGATCAGGGGTAGCTCAAGGTCAGCGTGTAGCGCTGCGTGGTGCTGCTGCCCGAGTAGGAGATCACCTTGATGTAGACCGTCTGCGCGCTGCTGCCGTTCGTGTAGGTCACGCTCTCGCTGCTGCTGCTGCCTTCGGAGGCGACCAGCGTCGTGCCGCTTCCGTTGACGATGTAGAGGTCGTAGTCGGTCGTGGAGGGGCCGACCATGTCCACACGCAGCTTCTGGCCTGCGGCCAGGTTCAGCTTGAAGAAGTCCTTGTCGCTGCTGCTGCCCATGGTGCCGCTGAGAGTCGTCTGGCCGCTCACCACGTTGGCGCTGGCGATGGTGCCGTTGGACTCGGTCTCGTTGAGCGTGGCGCCGGCATTGCTGACGCTGAAGCTCACGCTGGAGGACGCACCGACATTGCCGGCCGCGTCATAGGCGCGGGCCACCAGGGTGTGGCTGCCGTTGCCCAGCGTCGTGGAGTCCAGCGCCAGGCTGTAGGGAGCGCTCGTGTCGCTGCCCTTGACGTTGCCGTCCACCACGAAGTCCACGCGGCTCACGCCGACGTTGTCGCTCGCGGTGGCGGATAGCGTGAGGGTGCCCGCCGTGCCGCTGACCGCTGCGCTGGCCGTCGGGGGCGTGGTGTCCGCCGTGCCGCCGCCGGAGGTCTGGGTGACCCAGATGGGCGCGGACCACAGAATCTTGCCGTCGTCCTGCGTCACCTTGGCGTAGTAGAAGTGCTCGCCCACGGCTGGCGTGACGGTGGCCGTGGCGGTGCTGGCCAGCGTGCTGACCGTGCCGTTGCGCCTGGGCACGCCTTCGATGATCTGGACGCTGGCCACGCTGCGGCCCGCGCTGTTGGCAAAGCCCACGCTCAGCTGCAGCGGTCCGCTGTTGCTGAAGCGCTCGCCCATCAGGTGGCCGTTGGCCTGGAGCACCAGCTGCGAGTTCTTGTCCATGGTGGCGAACACGCGGCGGGCCTTCAGCGCATCCAGAAAGGCCGTGCGGCCCAGGGTCGTGCCGTTGGGGATCAGCACACCGGTGCGGTTGGTGTAGGACTTGCCCCAATTCGCGCAGTGGTTGTCCTGGTTGCTCGCCGGCGCGACATGGAAGCCCCGCTCCAACAGCAGGTTGAAGGCATCTTCGTAGCTGCTGCGGCCGGTTTCGGTCTCGCTGGTATTGCTGGAAAAGGCCGAGGTGTTGAGGATCTCGGTCAGCACCATGACCTCGTCACCGTCGGCGCTGTAGGCCAGGGCCGTGCCGTTGATGGCGAACTGCCCGGAGGTCTCGGGATGGTTGAACTGGCCGATCAGCCCCTGGCTGCGCATCACCCCGTACAGCGCGGCGTAATCGCTCTTGGCAACGTAGCGGTCGCCGAAGAGCTCGTTGCTGCCGCTGTATTCCCAGGCCAGGAGCTCGTTGCTGTTGAAGATGTTGAGGTGGCCGCCATTGTTGATCACGCCCCACTCCATGCCGTACAGCGCCAGGAAGCCCGGATTGGCCGCGTTGAAGCTGCTGGCTGCCGAGAGGCCGGCCTGGTAGCGGCTGCGCGCGGTGGCGGGGCTGGCGGAGGTATTGGTACCGGAGGAGCCGTCGAAGTAGTGGTTGTGCTCCGAGGTCATCAGCACGTCCAGGCCCGCATTGCGGCCATAGACAAAGGCATCGGTCGGGCCGTAGGCACCGGTCTGTGCAGGCTGGGACGAGGTGCAGCTGCCCACCGCGCCGCCGCCGTCAGAGTCATTGGTCTGGCTGTGCAGGTTGGCGTAGTAGACGGTGAAGGGCAAGGCGCCGGTCGCCGCGACCGACTGGATGCGTGCCCGCTGCGACTCACCCGCCTCTGGTGCGGTGCGCAGGGGCGTGAAGGCCGGCATCTGCGGGCCGGCCGGACGCCCGACCTGGAAGCCCCAGCGCTGCTGCACCTCATGACCCTGGGCCCGAGCCCAGAGCGCAGCGCGGCGGGCCTCGCCGCTCGACGGCGCAGCCTGCGCCACCTCGCCAGGCACCGCGACGGCGGTCAGCCGCGCCTCGTAGCGGCCTTCAGGCAAGACCTGACCCTGGGCATCCATCCCATCCCAGGCCTGCACCAGCGTCAGGGGGCGACCACCCCAGACCGCCTCGCCGACCAGCACGCGGCGCTGCTGCTGGCGCTCGTCCACCAGGGCGATCTGCCAGGCAAACACCTGCCCGGGCGCCATGCCCGGGTAGCTGAGATTCACCGCCAGCTCGCGCGCCGCCTGGCCGTTGGCCGTGCGGTACGGCAGGTAGAGGCTGGCATCGAATTCGTGGTGATCCGGAAACTTGGCGGCCGGATTGACCAGGCCCTGGGCCTCCGCCTGCATCGCCGGCAGTGGCGTGCTGCCGCCCGGGGATTCGCCCGAGCAGGCACTCAGCAGGGCGGCCGCGAGGGTCACCGGCCACAGGGCAAAGCCCCGGATTTGAGAGGGCAAAGGTTTGCGCATACGTTTGCGCACGCAGGCGACCGCAGTCGCAGGGACGGATTTCATGGGAACCGGGCCTTCCGTTGTTGTCTAGGGTGGGTGCCGGCGTCCTCGGCGCCGACGGGCCGGACTGTGCGCGGAGCACGTACCGGGATCAATGAGGGTTTGCAGAGCCAGTGCATTCACCAATTCGTCAAGAAGTGAACGGCGTGCTGGTGCCGCCTTTCATGCGCCGCCCGCACTTAACCAAACTCAAGTTGCGCCTCCGGGGTTCCCCCTAGGCTGGTGACTGGTCGGGGTCGTGAGCCCGGCTCCGATGGAGGTCCCCGATGCGATTGAATGAACCCGTGACGCAGCGAGAGCACCTGTTCCAGGACGAGTTGCTGGTGTCCACCACCGACGCCCAGGGCCGCATCACCCACTGCAATGCCGCCTTTTGCAGAGTCAGCGGCTACAGCTACCAGGAGCTCATCGGCCAGCCGCACAACCTCGTGCGCCATCCGGACATGCCGGAGGAGGCCTTCAAGGACATGTGGTCCACCATCGGCCGCGGCCGCCCTTGGACCGGCATCGTGAAAAACCGGCGCAAGAACGGCGACCACTACTGGGTGCGCGCCAACGTGACGCCTATCGTGGAGCACGGCAAGCCGGTGGGCTATTTGTCGGTGCGCGAGGCGCCGACGCGACAGGAGATCCAGGACGCCGAGCAGCTCTACGCCCGACTGCGCGAACAGCAGCGCAGCGGCGTGCGGCGCATCCGGCTGCATGCCGGCCGGGTACGCCGCAACGGCCTGCGTGACATGCCTGCCCGCTGGCATCGGCTCAACATCACCCAGCGCCTGATCGCCGGGCTCACAGGCATCGGCCTGGGCACCGCGGCCGTGGCCTGGCTGCTGCCGTCCTGGGGGGCCTGGGCGCCGGCGAGCGCGGCCTTGCTGGGCAGCGTGTGGCTGGTGATCTGGTTCCAGATTGACATCCAGCGGCGCCTGGACGAGGCTGAGCAGGCCGCCAACCGCATCGCCAGTTGCAGTCTCATTGACCGGGTGGGCAATGTGCATCCGCATCCGCTGAGTGGCATCACCCGCGCATTGAGCCAGATCCAGATCAATCTGCGCGCCGTGATCGGCGACGCCCGCGAGGAGGTGCTGGGAACGGTGCAGACCACGACCGAGCTGGCGCGTGCGGGACAGGATCTGTCGGACCGCACCGAGAACCAGGCCAGCGCCGTGCAGCGCTCGGCGGCCAGCATGGAGCAGATCGCCACCACGGTGCGCCAGACGGCGGACACCGCCAGCCAGGTGGCCGAGCAATCCGCCTCGGCCTCCGGCGCGGCCCAGCGCAGCGGGGACGCCGTGGAGCGCGTCAACAGCGCGTTCACGGCCATCGAGGCCTCGTCCCAGCGCATCGGGGACATCGTCCAGGTCATCGAAGGCATCGCCTTCCAGACCAATATCCTGGCGCTCAATGCCGCCGTGGAGGCCGCCCGTGCGGGCGACACGGGCCGCGGCTTCGCGGTGGTCGCCAGCGAAGTGCGCGCCCTGGCCCAGCGCAGCGCCACCGCGGCCAAGGAGGTGCGCCAGGTGATCCAAGCCTCGGTCGAGCAGGTCTCGCAGAGCGCTCGGGAAATGGATGAGGTCAACGAGACCATCCGCCGCACCGTCGGCGAGGTGGACCGCGTGGGCACCATGATGAACGAGATCCGGCGCGCCACCATCGAGCAGTCCAGCGGCATTGCCGAGGTCAACACGGCGGTGTCCACGCTGGACCGCATGACCCAGGAGAACTCGGCCATGGTCGAGCAGACCACGGCTGCGGTGCAAGCCCTGCTCCAGCGCTCGGACTCGCTCAAGCGCTCGCTGGCCGTATTCAGGGCCTGAGAGTAGGCGGCCGGCGCGTCCTGGCACCTTTTGGCCGCGCGCATGTCGTCCTTGGTTTGGTGGCTTCGCCGGCGCAACGCTGTTGCATGGCGGCCGGACGCCAGGCGCCTGAGCCGCCCGCCTGCACCAGGAATGCCGTGCAGACACGACGCTTCTTCACCCTGCTCTGGCGGGTCAATGCCCTGATCATCCTCGTGGTCGGCCCCCTCGCGTCCGCCCTCCTGGCAGCCGCCGGCTATCTGCTGCTCAAGGACGCAACGCGGACACGGCATATCGACGATGTGGCCAGCACGGCGCTGGGCGACGTCCGGGACAGCCGGGCGGAGCTCGGTGCCTTCGGCCCCATCCACGGCAGTCCGCTGCTGCGCGCGCCCCTGACCGTGCAGCAGACCTATGCGCTGGGCTCGGGCTCCAAGGAAGCCGGCTCCGTGCGGAACTATCGCTACGTCGATCCATCCCGGCGCTCGGCCCACTGGCTGCTCCCGTCAATGGACAGCGTCATCCTCAGTTCGGAAGCGCTGCCGTCCAATGAGTACGAGAGCAAGACGCGGCAGGCCGTCGCCTATGTCGATGTCACCGTCAGCGCAGACAGCAGCGGCGACGATCGGCTCTCGGCCTCGGACGCCCAGCAGATCGCGATGTCGGCGCCGGACGGCAAGGGCTACCGACTGCTTGCCGACAAGGCAGACCGGCTTCTGGACGCCAGGCTCCTGGACAGAGGCCGGCTGTTCATCCTGCATGCCAAGGGCAAGAAGCTGACGGCCATCGAGCTGAATGCACGCGATCTCTCGTCGCAGGTGGTCAGCTACGAGCTGCCGGCCTCGATCAGGTAGCGGGCAGCCGCGCCTCAACCGCCTCTGAGAGCGCAGGCCGGGCCTTCACAGGCAAGACCTGACCCTCCGTGGATGGCTTGTGCGCATGAGCGCCGGAACCGGTGAAGTCCGCGGCTCACCGCAGCGGGCATCGCGGAGCGCCGCCCGCTTCAGCGCTCCGACACGCTCAATCGCCCGCCGGAGGCGTTCCGGGCCTGAGCCGCCGTTGCGCCTGCCGGCGCGGCAGTGCCAGCGCGGGCCCGCCGCAGCAGCGCGCAGGCCAGCTCGCCCACACGGGCCAGGGCCTGGGGATGACGGTCGGTCCAGTCGGCGCCCACACCGATGCGCAGGCAGTTCCGGAAGCGCTCATGGGCGCTGAAGAGCCGCCCGGGCGCGACGAGGATGCCCTCGGCCTGCGCCGCCTCGAACAGGGCCTGCGCATCCAGGCCCCGCGGCAGCTCCACCCACAGGAGAAAGCCGCCCGGCGGATCGCTGACCCGGGTGCCGGCCGGGAAGTGCTCGGCCAGCAGGCTGCGGGCCTCGCCCAGGCGGGCGGCGGCCCAGGTCCTCAGCTGGCGCATGGAGGCGGTGTAGCCGGCCTGAGCCAGCAGCTCGGCCACGGCCAGCTCCAGAACCGCCGTTTGGGCGCCCTGCACGCTCTTGAGCTCGCGCAGGCGCCCTGTCCAGCGCCCGGCCTCCACCCAGCCCAGGCGCAGGCCCGGCGCCACGGTCTTGGTGAAGGAGTCGCAGAGCATGACGTGGCCGGTGCTGTCGAAGCTCTTCACCGTGCGCCGGAGTTCGTCATGGAAGACCAGGTCGTTGTAGACCGCATCCTCGATGACGGCGAAGTCATGCTGGCTGGCCATCTGCGCCAGTCGCCGCCGCTCCGTCAGCGGCATGCAACTGCCCAGGGGGTTGCTCAGCGTAGGCACCACCAGCACGGCCTTGACCGGCTGGGTGTCCAGGGCCAGCTGCAGGGCGTCCAGCGACAGGCCGTGGCGCGGATGGGTGGGAATCTCCAGCGCCCGCAGGTGCAGGCTCTGCAGCAACTCCAGGAAGGAGTAGTGCGTGGGGGATTCGATGGCCACCACGTCACCGGGCTGGGCCACCGCGCGCAGGCACAGGCTGATGGCCTCCATGCAGCCGGAGGTGAGGGTGATGCGCTGCGGATCCAGGCTGCAGCCCAGGCCCAGTGCATAGCGGGCCAAGGCCTGGCGCGCCACCTCGTGGCCATTGGGCCCGGGGTAGTCGCACAGCAGATGGCGGTGACGCTGCACGGCGCGCACCAGGGTGCGCCGAACCCGCTCCATGTCGAGCATGGACGGGCCCGGCGTGCCGCTGCTGAAGCTCACCAGGCCCTGCCTGTCCGGGATGCCCAGCAAGCGCTGGCCCAGCACATCGACCTGCACCGCATGGGCCCGCCGCGGCACCCGGGCGACGGTGGGCTCGGGCAACTGCGCCGAGCGCTGCTGGGCCACGAAGAAGCCCGAGCGCGGCCGGGCGACGACCAGGCGCGCGTCCTCCAGCCAGTGGTAGGCCTGCACCGCGGTGCTGAGCGCCACGCCGTGCTGGCGTGCCGTCTCGCGCACCGAAGGCAGGCGCTGCCCGCGGGCCAGGCTGCCCTGGCGGATCGCCTCGGCCAGGGCCTGGGCGATGCGCAGGTAGAGGGCGCCCGCCTCCTGCGCGGCAGAGGCGGCCAGGGTGCCAGGCTTGGGCATCGCTGCAGCAGTCATCCGGCCATTTTGTACTGGCTTGCCCAGAATCGGGTAGTACAGATGTCTGCCGCCTCAGCCCATACAGATGGGCCGACGGGGGCGCTGTCCTGGTGGCACTGGGCCGCCCCTGTGTCTGGCGCCAGGGTCTGGCGAACGCGACAGTGAGGCCATGGACACCACCTTGCCTTCCCCCACCGCCCTGCCCTCGACCTCCCCGACTGCCGCCCCCCGGCCCGGCAGCCAGCTGCTGGTGCTGGACGCCAGCGGCCACAGCCAGGCCCTGGACTGCCCCTCCGGCGGCGAGCTCCGCATCCTGCAAGGGCGGGTGTGGATCAGCCGTGAAGGCCACGCCGAGGATCTGTTCCTGGACAGCGGCGAGCTGCTGCGCCTGAAGGACGCGGCCCGCCTGCACCTCAGCGCCGAGCGGGCGGCGCCGGCCTGGGTGCGCGTGTCGCCCGAGTGAAGCCGGCCCCTCGCCTGCGATAATCCGCGCCTTCCCCAAAAAAGGTCTGGCCGGCGCGCGGTGTCCTGCGCAGTGGGCACGGACTCCCGAACCCATGTCCACCGAGTTGTCGACCCGTATCGAGACGGAAGTGCGCCGCCGCCGCACCTTCGCCATCATTTCCCACCCTGACGCGGGCAAGACCACGCTGACGGAAAAGCTGCTGCTGTTCTCGGGCGCCATCCAGATCGCCGGCTCGGTGAAGGCGCGCAAGGCCAGCCGCCATGCGACCTCGGACTGGATGGAGATTGAAAAGCAGCGCGGCATCTCGGTGGCCTCCTCGGTCATGCAGATGGAATACCGCGACTGCGTGATCAACCTGCTGGACACCCCCGGCCACCAGGACTTTTCGGAAGACACCTACCGCGTGCTGACCGCCGTGGATGCGGCCCTGATGGTGATCGACGCGGCCAACGGCGTCGAGCCCCAGACCCGCCGCCTGCTGCAGGTCTGCCGCGCCCGCAACACGCCCATCCTCACCTTCGTGAACAAGATGGACCGCGAGGTCCAGGAGCCGCTGGCCCTGCTGGACGAGATCGAACGCGAGCTGGGCATGGCAGTTGTGCCCTTCACCTGGCCCGTAGGCATGGGCAAGCAGTTCCATGGCGTGATGGACCTGCGCCAGCAGCGCATGCGCGTCTTCGCCCCTGGCGAGGACCGCGTGGCGGGCGACGAGGAGGTGCTGGAAGGCCTGGACAACCCCGCCTACGCCGATCGCTTCGGCATGCAGTACGACAACGCCAAGGGCGAGATCGAACTGGTCAACGAGGCCGCACCGACCTTCGACCTGGAGCAGTTCCTCACCGGCAAGCAGACGCCCATGTTCTTCGGCTCCGCTGTCAACAACTTCGGCGTGCAGGAGGTGCTGGACGCGCTCGTGGAGCTGGCCCCGGCCCCCGGCGATCGCGGTGCCATGCAGCGCGTGGTCAAGCCCGAGGAGCCCAAGTTCAGCGGCGTGGTGTTCAAGATCCAGGCCAATATGGACCCGGCCCACCGCGACCGCATCGCCTTCCTGCGCGTGGCCTCGGGCCACTTCGAGCGCGGCATGCGGCTCAAGGTCGTGCGCTCGGGCAAGGAGCTGCGCCCCAACACCGTGGTGAGCTTCCTCTCTCAGCGCCGTGAGCTGCTGGACGAGGCCTTTGCCGGCGACATCATCGGCATCCCCAACCACGGCGTGCTGCAGCTCGGCGACACCATCACCGAAGGCGAGGCCCTGCAGTTCACCGGCCTGCCCTTCTTCGCGCCGGAAATGTTCCGCTCGGTGGAAGTGGCCGACCCGCTCAAGACCAAGCAGCTCAAGGCCGGCCTGCAACAGCTGGGCGAGGAGGGCGCGATCCAGGTCTTCCGCCCCGTGGCCGGCAGCGTGCTGCTGCTGGGCGCCGTGGGCCAGCTGCAGTTCGAGGTGGTTGCCCACCGCCTGGAGCACGAGTATGGCGTCAAGGCGCGCATCACGCCCAGCCGCTTCCAGGTGGCGCGCTGGGTGACCTGCGACGATGAAGCCGAACTCAAGCGCTTCATCAACGCCAACGACTTCCGCATGGCCCATGACGCCGTCGATGCGCCCACGGTGCTGGTGGAATACGCGCCGGAGCTGCGTGCCATCGAGGCCAACTGGCCCAAGATCAAGTTCCACGCCCTGCGCGAGCACGCGGGCCTGGTGTTCCAGCAGCGGCTGGACGGCTGAGCGCGTCGCGCCCGCCGGAGCAAGGGGCTGCCGTGGCAGCCCCTTTTGCATGGCGGCCTGCCGCCTCAGGCCTCAGAACTGGTATTGGAGGGCCAGGTAGTAGGCGTTGACCTTGCTCTTGCCATAGCGCTCGGCCCCCAACTTGAAGGCCCAGCCGCTGCCCAGGCCGTAGCGCAGGCCGGCACCCAGGGTCGGATCGGTCACGGTGTCCAGGCGGCGGCCGGTGGTGGAGCCCACCATCTTCGTGCGGCCGATGCCCGCGCGACCGAACACGCCCCAGCCCTCGCTCAGCGCCAAGGTGCCTTCCACGGCCAGGCCCACGTGCCGGTCTGGGATCTGGTAGGCGTCCGTACGGCCGAAGAGCTCGGGAAAGCGGATGAAGCTCAGCTCGCGCGTGAAGCCCTCCACCGCCAGCTGCTCGTTGACGCGCCAGCCCACGGCCAGGCCCAGCGACGGGTCGGCGCCCTCCTTGTAAGCCGGCCCGCTGCCATCGGCCTTGCCAATGGTCAGGCCGAGGTAGACGCCAGGCTCCGCCGCCTGCACGGCGCTCGACAGGCCCGCGCCGAAGGCCAGGCTGGCCACCGCCAGCAGCGGACGCCATGTTCTGCTCATCATTGTGCTCATCGTGAGTTTCTCCCCCTGTTGGATGCCGGTCGCGAGCATAGGGGCCTCCAGGCGATTGCGGGACCCATCCCTCTTTGGTCGGGCGCACAACGCACGGAAGGGGCGCCGCAGCGTCTGGCGCTCGCGTACCGACATGGCTTGGCGCGCGGGCCTCTCGCAGATTGAAGGGGCAGGCCCGGCCTTGCCAGCTAGGCGCGCGGGCGTGAGCCCTCAGTCCGCCTTCCAGTCCTGCTGCCCGTAGCGGGACAGGATGCGCGCCAGGCGCTTGCTGCGCCGCAGCTCGGCAATGCCCTGGTCGAAATGCTCGACCAACTGCGCGGCATTGGGCAGGCGCGGACTGAAACCCACATAGACCGGCGAGGCCTGCTGGCAGCCGGCCTCGCGGATCTTGTCCTGCAGGCGCAACTGCCGGATCAGCATGTGCATCACCGCCGCGCTCTCGATGACGCCGTCCAGGCGCCCTCGAGCCAGGTTGCGCGCATTGACCTCGGCAGGGTTGGCACCGCGGGTCATCACCACGCGGGCCTTGTTCTCGGGCCGATTGATCCACTCGCCCAGAGCAAACTCGTACTCATAGCCGGACACCACGGCTACCTGCCTGAGCCCGTCAAGGTCCGAGGCCTGGCTGAAGCGCAGGGGGTTGCCGGCGGCCACGTAGAGGCAGTCAGCGGGCTCGCCCACCGGCTCATGTCCGATCAGCAGGCCCAGACGCAGCGCCTGGTCGCGCGTCAGCTCCAGCGCGATGGCGGCCTGGCCTTCGCGCACCTGCTGCAGGGCGCGGTCCCAGGGCACGATCTGGTACATCAGCTGCCAGGAGGGCGGCGGGAAGACCTCGCGCAGCATCTCCACCACATAGCCCGGCTTGTCACTGTCAGGCTGGCAGTTGAAGGGGCACCAGGGGTCGGACAGTGCCAGCAAGACCTGGCCCCCCGCACTGGAGGCTCCGGGGGACGGCCCCGACGGCACGGCCTGCGCACAGGCGCCCGAGCTTCCGGCCAGCAGTGCGCCCAGCAGCCACAGACAACGCCCGACAGCACGCAGGTCCAAAAGCTTCTCCTTGGCCGACCCGGGAGGCCGACGCCGCCGCCCCATTCTTGATGACTCGCCCTGCGCAGGCAAGCGCAGCGCAGCGTCAGGCGGGCACTTTACTGGGCGATCGTGAATACAGCCATGAACACAACCGTTTGCAAGCACCCAGGGGACGGTCGCCCGCCCCCCTGGCCGAACTCAGAACTTGGAGCTGTAGTTCGCCGGCAGCCAGGTGTAGCCCTTGCCATCGGCGCGCAGCTTGCCAATGCCGGGGAAGCTCACATGGGCCACGGCCACGTAGTAGCCCTTGGCGGCAGCCTCGGCATAGGCCTTCTTGCGCTGGGGGGCGGCGGCCTTGGAGTCGGTGTCGAACTGGATGGTCACGCTGGGATCGGGGAACTGCACCGCGGCCACGTGCATCAGGTCGCCCCAGAAAGCCATCTGCTGGCCCTGGCTCTCGACGACGTAGATGCTGTGCCCAGGCGTGTGCCCAGGCGTGGGCACGGCGCGGATGCCCGGCAGCAGCTCGGTCGGGCCGCTGAAGGGCTTGAAGCGACCGGCCTCCACGTAGGGCTTCAGCGACATCTGAGCGCCCTCGAAGCCACTCTTGGCGTCAGCCGGGGCCTTGTCCATCCTTTCCTTGCTGAGCCAGTAGTCGGACTCATGCTGGTCCGCGCGCACGATGGCATTGGGGAAGGCCGCCTTGCCAGCCGAGAGCAGGCCGCCGACGTGGTCGCCATGGAAGTGGGTGATGTAGATCTCATCGACCTCCTCCGGCTGGTAGCCGGCCGCCTTCAGCTGGGCCAGCAGGCGGCCCAGAGTGGGGCCGAAGAGGCCGGCGGCACCGGTGTCGATCAGGACCAGCTTGCTGCCCGTGTTGACCAGGAAAGCGTTCACCGAGGTCTCCACCGGCGCCTTCAGGTAGGCGCGGCTGAGGGCCTTCTCGACCTGGCCGGGCTTGGCGCCGGTCAGCAGCTTGTCCACCGGCAGGTCCACCGTGCCGTCGTTGAGCGCGGTGACCTCGAAGTCACCCAGGGCCAGGCGGTAGTAGCCCGGTGCCTGGCTCTTCTGCTGAGGGGCGGCCGCCAGGGCCGGCAGCGTGACGGCCAGGGCCAGGCCCAGGCCCAGGCAGATGCGGGACAGTTGCGGGATGGTTGCGCGTGCGCTCATGAAGTACTCCGTTGTTGGATGCGGCCCGGGCCTCTCGCCCTCGCGGCAGGCCCGCGGACGGGTGCAGGCCGCTCTGCGGCGCCCGGCATGTCCTGGCGGTAGGGCAGCATAGCGGTGCCGCATGCCGCCCGCAGCGCCAGGGGCATTAGCCGTCGCCAGGCCGGGTGACAATGCCGGCATGAGTTCCGCCGTCCCTTCCCGACTGAGCATTTACCTGAACCTGATCCGCTGGGACCGGCCGGCCGGCTGGCTGTTGCTGCTGTGGCCCACGCTGGCCGCCCTGTGGATGGCGGCGGACGGCTTTCCCGGCTGGCACCTGCTGGCCGTGTTCACCGCCGGGACGGTGCTGATGCGCTCGGCAGGCTGCTGCGTCAACGACGTCGCCGACCGCGACTTCGACAGGCACGTCAAGCGCACCGCTCAGCGCCCGGTGACCAGCGGCGCGATCTCGGTGAAGGAGGCGCTGGGCGTGGGCGCCGTGCTGGCCCTGCTGGCCTTCGGCCTGGTGCTGACGACCAACGCGCCCACCATCCTGCTGTCCTTCGCGGCCCTGGCCGTGACTCTGCTCTACCCCTATGCCAAGCGCGTGGTGAACATGCCCCAGGCCGTGCTGGGTGTGGCCTTCAGCTTCGGCATCCCCATGGCCTTCTCGGCGGCCCTGGGCGGCAGCGAGTGGAGCCTGGGCGCGATCAACGCGGCGGTGCCGAAGTCGGCCTGGGCGCTGCTGGTGGCGAACCTGTTCTGGGTGCTGGCCTACGACACCGAATACGCCATGGTCGATCGCGACGACGACCTCAAGATCGGCATCAAGACCAGCGCCATCACCCTGGGCCGCTTCGACGTGGCGGGCGTGATGGCCTTCTACGCCGTCTTCCTGGCGGCCTGGGCCTTCCTGGGCCTGCGCCTGGGCCTGGGCCCGCTGTTCCTGATGGGCCTGGCCGTGGCGGCCGCCCAGGTGGCCTGGCACTACACGCTGATCCGCGAGCGCAGCCGCGAGGGCTGTTTCCGCGCCTTCCGAGCCAACCACTGGGTGGGCTTTGCGATCTTCGCCGGCACGGTGGCCGACCTCGGCATGCGCTGAGCGGCCCCGGGGTTCAGTCGAAGACCGAATTCAGCACCGCAGCCACCACCAGGGTGGTCACGGCCACCAGCACCAGGTCCTTGCCGCACACCTGCCACTCGTAGCCGGGGTAGTGCGGCAGGCGCTGCTGCAGGGCCGGCGGCGGCAGGCGCTTGGCAATGCCCGGAGGCAGGGGCTTGCCGCGCGCCAGGTTCTTGCGGATGCCCGGCGGCAGGTCCGCATAGCGCTCGCGCACGCCGGCCTCGCGCACCCACATGCGGGCATCGCCCACACTGATGTTGACGCTGACCAGGCCGCCGGCGTCGCCGCGCACGCTCACGCTCGTGCCGTCGGCGCGCTCGTCACGGTCCTCGTGCTTGCCGCGCCCCTTGCCATGACCGCGGCCCTCGGGCGGATTGGCGAGAGCGGGCAGGGTCAGGGTGGAGAGCAGCAGGGGCAGCAGGTGGCGACGTTGCATGGCGACTTCCTTTCTTGTGAAGCAAGAGCCCGGGGCCTTGGCACACCGGATGCGCGCATTGTGGCCTGCCGCAAGCCACCCGGCTGATCCAGCCCCGTCGCACGGCCTCGCCCGCGCGGCGACCGGCAGGAAGTGGCAGGAAGCGGCAAGACAAGCCACCCCCAGTCATGGCGCTGCAAGGCCCTTGTGGCACCATGAACTGCCCATGAACGCCCGCCCTGATCGCCCCTGCCCCCGTCCGGGCCTGAGCCCGCCACGCCGCCATGCGACCCGCTGGCGGGCCAGCGTCCTGACCGCGCTGGCCCTGGCGATGGGACAGCCCGCCGCGGCCGCGCGCGACGAGGCCCCAGCGGCGCCCAGCACCGTGCGCATCTGCGACGACGCCAATGAATGGCCGCCCTACACCTTCGCGGAACGCCGGGAGGGACAGCCCACGGGCCAACTGCTGGGTTACTCGGTCGAGCTGATCCGGCTGATCCTGGAGCGGCGCGGTGTCAGCTTCGCTATCGAGCTGCTGCCCTGGAAGCGCTGCCTCATGGAGGTCCGGGACGGCACCCGCTACCAGATGCTGCTCAACGCCTCGGCCACCCCCGAGCGAGAGCGCGATTACCTGATCTCCAGCGCCTATCACCAGACACACAGCTACGTGTTCTTTGACCGCAAGCGCCATCCCGGCGGCCTGGGCCTCCGGTCCAAGGCGGACCTTCAGCCCTTTGTGCTGGGCGGCATCCGCGGCTATGCCTATCCCATGCTGGACGATGCCCAGCGCGAGCGCATGCTGCGCACGGGCAGCTACCCTGCCCTCTTCCGCATGCTGCAACTGGGGCGGGTCGATGTCCTGGTGGAGGACTACGAAGCCATGCGCGGCCTGGAACGCACCGGCACTCTGGGCTCCCTGGCCGCCGCCGGCATTGCCAGCGAGCCCCTGCCCGGCACCGCGCCCCTGCAGTACCACATGATGTTCAGCCGCGATCCCCGTGGCAGCGCCCTGCACCAGTTGGTCAACGAGGAGCTGGCGCGCCTGCAGCAAAGCGGTGAGCTGCAGCGGCTGCAGCAGCGGCATCTGCCCAAGGTGCCGTGAGGCGCCGGACCCTCAGCGAGGCCGCTTCCCCGGCTTGAACCCCGCCACGCCCGGCACGAACAGCTCCATCACCCGCAGCGGCGCCCCGCCCCGGCGAAAGACGGAGTTGCGGGACCAGAGCATCTGCGCGGGTGGCGGCTCGCCCGTCGCGGCCAGCCATTGGCGTGCCATCTGGCGGCGGGTGTGCCCGAAGCGCGCCAGGCGCCGGGGCTGGAGTTCACTGCGCTGGATGCGCGGGTCCTCGTAGAGCAGGTGGGCCAGCGGTCGCGAGCCCAGACCCTTGAGCGCCTTCCAGGGGCCGGCCAGCGAGGACTGGTGAAGGGCCGAGCGGGCCCAGACCAGGGGCTGGCCATCGACACGCAGGAGCACCTCGCGCACCACCGTGCAGCCGCGCCGCGGCAGCCCCAAGGCCTGGCGCTCGGCCGTCCGCAGCGGCGTCACACCCTGACGCAGCACCTGCACCTCAAAGCGCTGGCCCAGTCGGGCCAGGCGGCGGCTGAGGCTGCCGGGCGCGCGCAACCAGTCGCGCAGGGAATGTCGGGAAGCAATGCCCATGTCAGACGGCAACAGGGTGCCGGGCGGGATCGGCCGACCGGCGGGAGAGTTCGGGATTGGAGCTCACGGCGCGTGAGTGTAGGGCCGCGCCAGACGTGACGACGGCGACGCGGCAGGCCTCAGCGCTGGCGAGACTCGATGAAGGCCAGCGTGGCGTCCACCATCTCGGCGTCCTGCCCCCAGAAACCGTGAGGCGAGCGGCCCTCGCAGGCGTCCGGGCCGCTGACCGGGCCGGCCCCGCCGCTGATCAGCTGCGTCCGGGCCGCGGCACCGATGCGCTGCGCCACCCGCGCCTGGCCGCTGGGCGGCGAACGTGGGCAGCTGTCATCGACATGGCCCAGCAGCAGGGTCGGCTGCCGGATGCGTTCCAGCGGCAGGTCGAAGACATGCTGCCTCGCCCAGGACCTGCGCGCCGTCACGCTGGCACCGACGCTGAGCACCGAGCTCAGCACCAGGCCGTCCGGCGCCGCTTCCCCCGCAAGGCGCGCGGCGGCGTTGACGGCCGAGATGCTCCCGCGGCTGGTCCCCAGCAGCCAGACCTCGCGGGCACCCTGGCCGCGCAGCCAGCGCACCACGCGGCCGATGTCCTCGGCATGCGCCGGCTCGATACGAAAGCCCGCCAGGCCCTCGTCGCCGCGGTAGTCGGCCGGCGCGTCCAGCGTCACCACCTCATAGCCGCGCGCCTGGAACAGCGGACGCGCCCGCAGCAGCGCGTTGCCCTTGAGTTGGGTGGCGCAGCCCGTTGCGTCCAGTCCCACATGGCCGTGGCCACCGGCCAGCAGGACGAGGCTGATGCCGCGTGCCGGCTCGGCCGGCGCACTGATGGCGATAGGCAAGACCTGACCCTCATGCCCGCCAAGCTGCTGCAGGCTGCCGCAGTCGGCCGCCGCCAGGAGCGGCAAGGCCAGCCCTGCCAGAACAAGCGATTTCATGCGCTGGCCTTCTCCCGAGATCAGGCCGCCCCCGTGGAGGCCGGCGCCGCTGGCAGGGAGGGGGCGAACTCTTCGCCAAGCTCGCGGGCACGCTGCTGCGCGGCCTTCACCGCCTGCACGATGGCCGGACCCACCCCGGCCGCCTGCATCGCGCTGAGCGCGGCATAGGTGGTGCCGCCCTTGGAGGTCACGCGCTCGCGCAACACGCTGGGCGATTCGCCCGACTGCAGGGCCAGGGCGGCGGCCCCGGCACAGGTGGCCAGGGCGAGCTCGCGGCCCTGGGCCTCGCTGAGGCCCATGTCCTGCGCGGCCTGCACCAGGGCCTCGACCACATAGAAGAAGTAAGCCGGTCCGGAGCCGGACAGGGCCGTCACCGCGTCCAGGTCGGACTCCTGCTCCACCCACACCGTCCGGCCCGTGGGCGCCAGCACGGTCTCGACCTGCTGGCGATCCTCGGCCGTCACCGCGGCCCGGGCGAAGAGGCCGGCGATGCCCTGGCCGATCAAGGCCGGCGTATTGGGCATGCTGCGCACCACGCGCTCGCTGCCGGTAGCGCGGGCGATGGCGTCGGAGCGGATACCCGCCATCACCGAGAGCTGCAGAGCGTGTCCCAGCAGGCCGGCGCAGGGCGCGGCCGCCTCGGCGAAGAGCTGGGGCTTGACCGCCCAGACCACGAGGCTGGCCCGGGCCAGCGAGGCATCCGGCGCCGCCAGGGCCTGCAGGCCCAGCTCGGCGGCCAGCTTCTGCCGCTGAGGCTCGTAGGGCTCGACGACAAGTAGGGATGCCGGCGTGCGCCCGGCACGCAACAGGCCGCCCAGGATGGCGCTGGCCATGTTGCCGCCGCCGATGAAGGCCAGTGTGTTGTTCATGGATGCGGTTTCAGCGAGTGGAGGAATGAAGAGACCCGGCGCCCTGCAGCGCTGCGCCGGGCCAGTGTAAGAGGAGCGTGGCAGGAGCCCGCAAGGGGGCCGCGGGGCGCAAGAAGCACTGCGCCCCTGGGGATAACGTCGGCTTGGCAGGGACGGGCCGCGTGCTTAAGCTCGCACCCGGAGTCACGAGAGGAGACCAAATGAAGACCAATCAAGCCCACCCCCCGCCCCTCATGGAAACCCTGGCGCACTACCGCGAGCTGCCAGCGGAGGAGATGAAGGCCCGCGCGCAGGCGCATTACGAACAGCAGAAGCGCCGCCGCACTGTGCGCGACTTCGACAGCCGCCCAGTGCCCCGCGAGGTCATCGAGGCCTGCCTGCTGGCCGCCGGCACCGCGCCGTCAGGCGCCAACCAGCAGCCCTGGCATTTCGCGGTGATCGGCGACCCCGCGCTCAAGCGCCAGATCCGCGAGGCTGCCGAGGAGGAGGAACGCGCCTTCTACAACGGCCGCGCCCCCGAGGAATGGCTGCGCGCCCTCGCCCCGCTGGGCACGGACCCGAACAAGCCCTTCCTGGAGGAGGCGCCGCTGCTGATCGCCATCTTTGCGCAGAAGTACGGCGTCGATGAACAGGGCGAGCGCTTCAGCCATTACTACGTGCCGGAATCGGTGGGCATCGCCACCGGCTTCCTGATCAGCGCCCTGCACGACGCCGGCCTGGCCACGCTGACGCACACGCCCAGCCCCATGGGCTTCCTGAACGGCCTGTGCCGGCGCCCGGACAGCGAGAAGCCGGTCATCCTGCTGGTGGTGGGCTATCCGAAGGCCGGCTGCCAGGTGCCGGTGCATGGCGGCCTCAAGAAGCCGCTGGCGCAGATCAGCACCTGGCTGTAAGCCCGGTCTGTCTGCCGGGGGCCGCGCCCCTGGCAGGAACAGGCAAGACCTGGCCCTGGCGGGCGCGCCTCAGTGCATGCCCGCCAGCAGCGCCGCGTTGCCGCCAGCGGCCGCGGTATTGATGGTGAGGGTCTGCTCGGCCGCGAAGCGGTACTGCTGGCGCGGGTTGGCGGCATCGGCGGCGGTGACCAGGGGCAGGATGGCGCCCTGGCGCTCGGCCAGACGGCGCAGCACGGCGCGGGCCAGGGCGATGTCGTTGGCAGCCACCACCACGCCGGCCAGGGCCGGTGCCCCCAGCAGGCCATGGGCCAGGTCCGCGGGCAGCACGGCCACGGCGGTGCCGGGCACGCCGGCCTGCACCAGGCGCTGGCGCAGGGCCTCGCAGCGGCCGTTGCCGACCAGTGCGACGGCATTGCCCGCCACCAGCGCGCCACCCAGGGCGGCGGCGATCTGGGCATCGTCCGCACCCTCGCTGAGCACGGCGAAGACGCCGCGGCCATGCAGGCGCAGCTCGTTGCTCTCACCCGTGGGGCCAGGCAGGATCTGGTCCCGCAGGCCATGCTCGGCCTGCTGAGCGTGGGCGCGCAGCACGGCGGCCACGGGGCCCTCGGCGCCGTCAGCGGCACGGCGCAGCACGGCCACGCGCTGGGTCAGATCCACCGAAGCCCAGGTGGCCTGCGCGGCCTGCAGGGCGGCCAGGCGGCTGCTGAGCAGGCTGGCGTCGGCACTGCCGGAGATCAGGCCACCGCCCACCGTCGGGGCCGTGCCGGCCTCAGCGCAGAAGCGGTGCAGGTAGTGCCGGCCGCCGGCCTTGGGACCGGTGCCGGACATGCCTTCGCCGCCGAAGGGCTGCACACCCACCACCGCGCCGATGATGTTGCGGTTGACGTAGACATTGCCCACGCGGGCCTTCTCGGCCAGGCGCAGGGCACGGCTGTCGATGCGGGTCTGGATGCCCATGGTCAGGCCGTAGCCCAGGGCGTTGATCTGCTCCAGCACGCCGTCAACCTCGCCGCTCCAGCGCAGCACATGCAGCACCGGGCCGAAGATCTCCTGGCCCAGGTCGGAAACCTTGGCAATCTCGAAGGCCACCGGGCGGATGATGCGCGGCAGCTTGTCGTGCACCGGCGCCTCGGCGATCAGGCGAGCCTCGCGCTTGAGGCGCTCGACATGGCCGGCGATGTTGACGAAGGCCTCGTCGTCGATCACCGGGCCCACGTCGGTGGCCAGCTCGGCAGGCTGGCCCACCCACAGCTCCTGCACCGCGCCCTTGATCATCTCGATCACGCCATCGGCGATGCTCTCGTGCACGCACAGCAGGCGCAAGGCAGAGCAGCGCTGGCCGGCGGAGCGGAAGGCGCTCTGCACCACGGCATCGACCACCTGCTCGGGCAGGGCGGTGGAGTCCACCAGCATGGCGTTGAGGCCGCCGGTCTCAGCGATCAGCGGGACGATCTCGCTGCCGTCCTTGGCGGCCAGGGTCTTGTTGATGATCTGGGCCACGACAGTGGAACCGGTGAAGCACACGCCTGCGGTCAGCGGATGGGCCACCAGACCGGCACCGACAGTCTCGCCGGCGCCGTGCAGCAGCAGCAGGGCATCGGCGGGCACGCCGGCCTCATGCAGCAGCTCGACGGCCTTGAGCGCGACATAGGGCGTCTGCTCGGCGGGCTTGGCCGCGACGGCATTGCCCGTCACCAGGGCCGCGACGACCTGGCCGGCGAAGATGGCCAGCGGGAAGTTCCAGGGCGAAATGCAGACGAAGACGCCCCGGCCCTGCATCTGCGGCGCTTGGGCCTCGGCCTCGTCGGCGTAGTAGCGCAGGAAGTCCACCGCCTCGCGGACCTCGGCCACGCAGTCGCCCTGGGTCTTGAAGGCTTCCTTGACCAGCAGGGCGCAGAACTCGGGCAGGCGCGCCTCCAGGGCGTCGGCGGCGCGGCGCAGGATGGCGGCACGCTGGGCCACGGGCGTGGCATTCCAGCCCTTGAAGCCGGCCTGCAGGCGCTCCATGGCCGCGGCGATGTCCGCCGGCGTGGCTTCGGCCACAGGGGCGATCGTGGTCCTCTCTAGCGCCGCCATCAGGGGCTGGCGCTGGTCCAGGGCGGTCAGATCCACGCCCTTGGAATTGGCACGGCCGCGGCCGGACTCATCGAGGTAGAGGTCCAGGGGCATGGGCAGCGCGCTGCGTTCCTGGACCTGCGCCAGCGGCGATCCCAGCAGTTCCTGCACGTTGACAGTGGGATCGGCCAGCTGGTGGACGAAGGAGCTGTTGGCGCCGTTCTCCAGCAAGCGGCGCACCAGGTAGGCCAGCAGATCGCGGTGCTCGCCCACGGGGGCGTAGACGCGGCAGGGGATGCTGGCATCCTTCAGCACTTCGCGGTAGATGCCCTCGCCCATGCCATGCAGGCGCTGCATCTCGAACTTGGCACCAGCCGTGCGGGCCATCCGCACGATGGCGGCGATGGTGCCGGCATTGTGGCTGGCGAACTGCGGGTAGATCACGTCGGCATGCTGGATCAGCGCCTGGGCGCAGGCCAGGTAGCTGACGTCGGTGTGCTGCTTGTGCGTGAAGACCGGGTAGGCGGCCAGGCCGTTTTCCTGGGCGCGCTTGATCTCGCCGTCCCAGTAGGCGCCCTTGACCAGGCGCACCATGAACTTCAGGCCGTGCTTGCGGGCAATGGCGGCCACCTCGTTGACCACGGCCAGAGCCCGTGTCTGGTAGGCCTGCACGGCCAGGCCGAAACCGCGCCACTGCGGGAAGTGCGTGGCGATGCGGGCGGACAGAGCGTCCAGCACGTCCAGCGAGAGCTCCAGGCGATCGACTTCCTCGGCGTCAATGGTGAGGTTGATGTTGGCCTGCGCGGCCTTTTCGATCAGCACCCACACGCGCGGCAGCAGCTCGGCGAACACGCGCTCGCGGTGCAGCACCTCGTAGCGCGAGAACAGGGCGCTGAGCTTGATGGAGATGCCGTCCGAGCTCTCCGGTGACTCGGCCTTGCGGCCTGCGGCGATGGCCTCGATGGCGTTGACATAGGCCGCGTGGTAGCGGCGAGCGTCGGCCTCGGTGCGGGCCCCCTCGCCCAGCATGTCATAGCTGAAGCGCAGCTGGGACTGCACGCGGCGGGCATCGTCCGCCTCCTTCATCGCTTCCTGGATGTTGCGGCCCAGCACGAACTGGCGGCCCAGCAGCTGGATGGCGCGCACGGTGGCAGCCACCACGGTCTGCGCACCCAGGCGGGTCAGCAGGCCGCCCTGGCCTTCGTTCTCAGGCAGGAACTTCTTGGACAGGGAGATGGCCGTGGCCGACAGGCTGGCCAGCATCTTGTGCGGGCCCTCGGAGCCGCCCTCGAAGCTGCCGCGGCCGAGCTGGTCAGCCGTCAGGGCGATGGCGGTGGGAGCGTCCGGCACGCGCAGCAGGGCCTCGGCCAGGCGCATCAGGGCCAAGCCCTCGCTGCTGGTGATGGGGTACTCGCGCAGCAGGGACTCCATGGCCCAGAAGGGTGCCGGGTTGTTGCGCACCTGGTCCACCCAGGGCGCGGCGGTGGCGATCACCGCGTTCCAGTCCAGGCCCTGCCCCAGGCTGGCCACCAGGGCCTTCACCACCGGGATTTCCTCGCGATAGGGATCCGGCAGGCGGGCGTGTTCGGGCAGAAGAGTGAAGGCGGTCATGGAGATCCCCTTTTAAACGCGGTCGAATTAGTGAAAGCCTGAACTTTATGCAGGTTGGAGCTGAATTAAATTCAGAACATCAACGCAGCTACAGTGGGAAATTCATATGGCCAGCACCGACACCGGTCTCGACACCATCGACGCCCGCATTCTGCGCGTGCTTCAGCAAGATGGGCGCATCTCGAATCTGAAGCTGGCCGAGACGGTGCACCTCTCCCCGACGGCCGTGCTGGAGCGCGTCAAGCGCCTCACCCGCGAGGGCTACATCCTGGGCTACGAGGCCCGCCTGAACCCGGCCAAGCTCGGGGCCTCGATGATGGTCTTCATCGAGATCCTGCTGGACCGCACGGTGCAGGACGTGATGGACAACTTCAAGGCTGCCGTCCAGGCCCGGCCCGAGATCCTGGAATGCCATCTGGTGGCCGGTGGCTTCGACTACCTGCTCAAGACCCGGGTGTCGGACATGAGCGCCTACCGCGAATTCATTGGCAGCGTGATCTGGACCCTGCCCGGCGTGCGCGAGACCCGCACCTACGCCGTGATGGAGGAGGTGAAGAACAGCACGGCCCTGCCGATCTGAAGCGCGCGCAAGCGCACAAGCCCCGGTCGGGCTGGCTATATTCAGGAAGCCCCGCCCGCCTGCTGCGGGGGGCAGGAGGCAAATAGGCATGCGTTGGGATCGCGCAGAAAGGCCTGGCCTCGCAGGCCGGGCATCGCTCATGGCCGCGGGCTTGATCAGCGTCTTTGCGCCGGGATCCGAGGGCGCCCGGGCCCAGGTGCCGGACGCCGGCAGCCCCGGCACGCTGCAGCTGTGCGCCGAAGACGAGAACTCCTACCCCTGGCTACTGCGCGACCGCAGCGGGCTCAACATGTTGATGGTGCGCCTGCTGGGCCAGCACCTGGGCCTGCGCTTCGAGGTCGCGCTGCTGCCCTGGCGGCGCTGCCTACTCTCCCTGCAGGAGGGCGGCGTGGACGGGGCCTTCAAGGCCAGTTTCCAGCCCGAGCGCCTGAAGGTCGGCCGCTACCCCATGCGGGGCGGGCAGGTGGACGCCGAACGCGCCATGCTGGAGGAGAGCTACCACCTCTACCGCCTCAAGGGCAGCGCCGTCAGCTGGGATGGGCAGCAGCTGAGCCAGCTGGACGGGGCCGTGGGCGCCCAGGCCGGCTTCTCCATCGTGGCCTGGCTGCGCCAGCAGCAGCTGCCCATCGAAGCCTCGGCCAAGGCGCCCGATGCCATCCTGGGCATGCTGCAGCGCCGCCGCCTGGGCGCCGCGGCGCTGCAGACCAGCCAGGGCGACTACGCCCTCAGCCGCAACCCACAGTTCGCCGCGCAGATCGAGCGCCAGGGCCCGCCCCTGGTCAGCAAGCCCTATTACCTGATGCTCTCGCATGCCTTCGTCAGGCAGCACCCGGCCCTGGCCGAAAGGATCTGGGACGGCGTGGCCGCGGTGCGCGAGTCCGCCGAGTACCGCCAGGCCCTGCAGCAGGCCCTGGCCAGCGGCACGCCGACGCCCTGAGCGCGGGAGCAAGCCGGCAGGCGGCGACCTCTTGACGCTTCACACCTAGCGCGTCGGGAGGGAGAAGCGGTAGTCCAGGCCCAGGGTCAGGTTGCTGGCGCTGAAATGCCCGCCAGTGTCTCCACGACCCAGGGTGCGCCCGAGCGAGGCGTTCAGGGCCAGGCGCTCGTCGATGATCCAGCGCAGGCCGGCGCTGGCCTTGGCCACCTTGCCGTGCACATTGGCGCCGGCCATCAGCTGGCCGAAGGCCTGGAAGCGGTCCTCGCGCGCGAGCGCCGTCTGCAGGCCCAGACCGGCCAGGATCTCGGCATAGCCGGGATAGCCCAGGTAGGCGTTGTAGGCGCCGGAGGCCTGCAGCGGCAGGTACCAGTGCGGATCCAGGGGCAGGTCCAGTTGCAGGCCCATCATCTGCAGCGCCGGGCGCGCCTGCTCCCGGTAGCTCAGGTGGAAGGCGGTGTGCTGGAAGACCGACAGCCGCAGGCCCTGGTAGCGCGCCGGCCCGACGGCATCGCCGGACTGCCCGGAGCGCAGGTGCCGGGTCAGGGCCAGGCCGAAGGTCTGGTTGCGCGAGCTGCCTCGGGGCGCCGTCATGTAGCCCAGCGTGAAGGCCAGGCCCAGATCGCGGTCCAGCGCGTACTCCAGGCCCAGCCGGGGGTAGACCAGCAGGCCAGAGGCCGTGTCAATGACATCCGGGGCATAACCTCCAGAGCCCAGGCCCAGCTGGCCGTAGAGTGTCAGCGCGGGCGAGAGCCGCCAGCGCTGGCCCGCACCGCCCAGCAACTGGTTGTACAGGGGCATGCCGCGCCAGCCCATGCCCAGGGAGGCGAACCAGTAGCTGTCCTGCGCAAAGAAGTGGGCGAACTGCAGCTCGCCCAGCCCCACCGTGTGCTTGTTCGAGCCCCGCGGGTCCTGCTGGCGGTAGTTGTCCAGCGACAGCGTCAGCATGCTCTCGCCCATCTCATGCCCAGCGCGCTGGTCGTCTTCCCTTGCCAATGACTGCCCGTGGCCTGCATAGGGGCCGGTGAGGTAGCGGAAGGGGAACTCGATGAAGACATTGGCCTGGCTGCCGTCGATCAGCGACTTGCGGAACTTCAGCCTCGACACGCTGGCCCCCACCGAGAAGTCACCGAAGTCGTAGCCCAGGCCCACATGGCCCTTGACGAAGCCGCCGCTGCCCGAGAGCAGCTTGCTGTGCTCGACGCTGCGCCCGCCCCCACCCCCGCCCGCGGACAGGCCTGCAGTGAGGTACCAGGGCCCCGCCAGCGGATAGCGGGCCAGCACGCCGAGATCGGCTGCGACAAAGCCGCCGTACTCGCCCTTGAGCAGCGGCGCGTAGAAACCCGCGCCCACCTTGACGCCCTCCATCACCTGCTGGTGGAAATGAAGGCCCATCAGGTCCAGGGGATGGTCGCCGGGCACGCTCACGCGCTGGTACTCCAGCCTCAGGGAAGCCTCGCTGGCCTGCAGGCTGCCGGACCCCGCGCGCTCGGCACGGGCCTCCCCGCACAGGCCGGCCAGGGCCATGCCGATGCAGCAAGCCAGCAGACAGGGTGACAGTGAGCGAGCCATGCAGTCCATCCGTGCTTCGGGACAGGCCGGCGGGCTGCTGCCCTGTCTGGGGGGCAGGTGGGGCCGGCTGTCGGGGATTCAATAAAATTTGCCCGCGATGGTAAGGGCTAGGCGACCACTTGCGCAGCCCGGTCTCACATCGCTTGGCGATGCCATCGGACGAGATAACTTTCATGATCAACGCCCTTATCACTTCAGGGGCGCACCGTGCAAGACGCCATGACAGACGGGACACCCGAGCCCCCGGGGCCACCCGGCGCGCGCGAGTGCGGCTGGTTCGGGTCCAGCCTCGAGTTGCTGGAGGGGCTGGAGGTGATGGAACTGGGTGTCGGGCTGCTGGCCGCAGCCTGGTTCGGCGCCGAGGCAGAGCCGGGCTGCGGTAAGGGCTGCGGTAAGGGCTGCGGTGACGGCTGAGGCGGCGGCGTTCTGGCGGGGTCTTCAGGGCTGTGGGCCGTAGACCAGGCGTGGCCAGTCCTGCCGCTGCAGGTCCTGCAGCACCTGGCGCGCCGCGGCCTCGGCGCGCTGGCGCTTGGCCTCGGTCAGCAGGTTCGCGCTGCGGTAATGGCCATAGACCGCACACTGGGTGCGGTCGAACAGGGCCACCTCCTCGGTGTTACCCAGCACTTCACGGAGGATCCAGGCGCTGGCATGCCAGGCCTGCAGATCGTTCAGGCCATGGCCTCGCTCAAGGACGTCACGAAGCCCCGGTCTGCCCAGATCGCGAACTCGGGCCCATTGGCCCTGGGATTGCCCACCACCCCGACCGCCACAGGTAACCGGCCGGCGAGCGGACGCTCAGGCAGGGCCAGCTCGAAGTACTCGATCGGCCGCGTGCCGGCCTCGCGCAGTGAGCGCGCCAGCTCGAAGCCTTCACCCGGCGCGCAACAGCCGCTGAGCTTCTGCAGCTCGACCCCTTGCTCCGGCGGCACTGCCTTCGCAGTGCGCATGTTCAGCTCGGCCAGCTCCTGCGCACTCACGCCGGGGGCCGAGGCGACGGCCGGCCTGCTGCTGGCCGTTCGCAGCGTCTCGAACGACGCCCTGGCCGACCGCACCTGCGCGCAAAGAACATTGATGCGCAAGGCGATGGTCCGATCCCGTACCGAAGCCGTCGGCACAAGGGCCGCCTGGTACCAGTCCAGGGCCGGACGAGCGCGGACGAGCGATCAGGCCACCGCCTGCCGTCCCCGACGCCTCCTGTCCCGCCTGCCGCGCCGGCTGCGGAGTGGATGCAGGCAGAGAGAGGAGAACACTCAGCGCCGGCCGCACGGTGCCCGCGACAGGCCCTGTGCCCAACGCCGGGGTACAACGGCGCGCTCGGGCGTGGCAATCATGCGCACGGCAAGAAAGCAGCCGCCTGCCGCGGCCAGCAGGGCCAGCCAAACGCCCCAGGGCGGACGTTGCTTCAGTTGGCCTTGCATGAGTCGATACCCAGCAGCACACCTTCGGCCTTCGCCTCAATGCCTGCGAGGCGGCAGGCCGCGGGTGGGATGGCGGGGTAGAGCCACGACATGGTGGGGAAGGTGCCCTTCACCGTGGCATGGCAGCAGCTGATCATCCGGGCAATGTAAACCTGCTCCGGTTCGACGCCCTTCGGGCACGGCAGTTCCAGACCTTTGGCACTCTTCAGCGCGTCCTGCTTGAAGCCGGCTTCTGTCGCACTGGAGCCGCCGCTGCCAGTACCGCCACCATTGCCTGTTCCATCCACCTCGACCGTACAGGCAAGCTTGCTCTGGCGATCCACCGGACCGTTGGGGCTCGGCGCGCCGCTGCCGGCGCCATGGCGGCTCCGGAGGCGCACCGGGACGAGTCGCTGATCAGCGGCAGGATTCTTTTCATGGAGTTCTCCCTCGAATGGTCATTGAGAGGGCAGAGCTGTGCGCATCCGACGGGCTGTTGGACTGGGGGTGCCAGGCTGGCGTCCAGAGAGAGCCCAGTGCCGGGCGATCTGTGCCCAAGATGGGCGCCCGGCCGGCTTCAAGACAGGGGGCCCGGCTCAGTTCGCCTTGCTGTAAATGAGGCACAGGCTATCCTGTGTGCGGGGCAGCACCGGAACGGTCTTCATCGGCGGGTCTCACGGCACCATGGAGCCGGACCGCTTGGAGGCGGGGGCGCCATGCGCCTCGGCCATCCTGGGGCTGCGGCTTCCGACTCTACTTTGAAAGGCCCGCAATCCTGGGAAACGGGGCGACGGCGACCTCTGCGTGCCATGACATGCGTCGCTGCCCAAGGGGGTGTCTTGCGCAAGACCTGACCCCAGCTGCCGCGCCCTCAAGCCCGCTGCAAGGCCTTCACCACCGCCAGCTTGGGCTCCGCGGCCACGGGCTGGGCCAACTCGAAGGCGTCGGCAGGCATGGGACGGCCGTAGTGCCAGCCCTGGGCCCAGTCGCAGCCCTCGCGGCGCAGCCATTCGGCCTGCTGGGCGGTCTCCACGCCCTCGGCCAGCACGTCCAGGTTCAGGCTGTGGGCCAGCACGATGACGGTGCGGGCGATGGCGGCGACGTTGTTGTCCTCGCCCAGTTCCTGCACGAAGCTGCGGTCGATCTTGAGGGTCTGCACCGGCATGCGCTTGAGGTAGGCGAGCGACGAGTAGCCTGTGCCGAAATCGTCGATGGCCACGCGCACGCCACGGTCGGCCAACTGATTGAGCAGGCGGATGGCCTGCTCGGCGTCCTCCAGCAGCAGGCTCTCGGTGACCTCCAGCTCCAGCGCCGTGGCCGGACAGCCGGTGCTCATGAGGATGAAGTCCAGGGCCAGGATGAAGTCCGGCTGGCGCAGCTGACGCGCCGAGACGTTCACCGCCACCTGCTGCGGCTTGCCGGGCTGGCCCTGCCAGCGCGCGGCCTGGGCGCAGGCCTGCTCCAGCACCCAGCGGCCGATGGGCACGATGAGGCCGGTGTCCTCGGCCAGGGGGATGAATTCGGCCGGTGAGATGGGGCCGCGGGTCGGATGGCGCCAGCGCAGCAGGGCCTCGGCGCCGATCAGCTGACCATCGGACAGCCGCACCTGGGGCTGGTACTCCAGGCGGAATTGCGCCGCCTCGTTGGCCAAGCGCAGGGCGTGCGTCAGCTCGAAGCGCTGCTGCACGGCCTGGGTCAGCTCGGGACGGTAGGACTGCACGCTGTTGCGCGCATGGACCTTGGCACGGCACATGGCGGCCTCGGCATTGCGCAGCAGCTCGTCGACCGTCTGACCGTCAGTGGGGAAGAGCGCCAGGCCGATGCTGGCGCCGATGTTGAAGCGCTGCAGGCCCACATGGATGGGCTCGTCCATGGCCTGGACCAGGCGGTCGCCCAGGCGCAGGGCGGCGGACTCGTCATCCAGGCCGCCCAGCACGATGGCGAATTCATCGGCCCCCACGCGGGCCACGGAGTCGCTGGCACGCACCACGTTGACGAAGCGCTCGGCCGCCGTGCGCAGCACCTGGTCGCCCGCGGCATGGCCGGCGATGTCGTTGACGTCGCGGAAGTCGTCGAGGTCAATGAAGAGCACCGCCACCTTGCCCTGCGCACGCTGGGCCTGGCCGATTTCGCGCTCGATGCGGTCGCGCATCAGGGCCGAGTTGGGCAGGCCGGTGAGGCGATCGTGCAGGGACTGGTGCAGCAGCTCGGCCTCGGTGGCCTTGATGCGGGAGATGTCGGTCAGCACGCTGAGGTACTGCAGGCCCTCGCCCCCTCCGGCATCGGAATCGACGCGAACGACGGTGGCCCAGACGGGCACGGGGTCGCCGCTCTTGTGGCGCACCAGCAGCTCGCCACTCCAGTGGCCCTGGCTCTCGACCTGGGCGTGCAGGGCCAGCAACTGCTCGGGGTCCTGCTCGCCGTCGCGCCAGAGCTGGGGCACCTCGCCCAGCAGCTCCTCGCGCTCGTAGCCGCAGATGCGGCTCAGCGCCGGGTTGAGGTCCAGCACCCGCAGTTCCTCGTCACAGACCACGATGCCCTCGCCACAATGGGCGAAGACGGTTTCGGCACGGCGTGCCTTCTCGCGCGCCAGCTGCAGTTCGGTGACGTCGCGGCCGATGGCCATGCGGCCGAGGAAGTCCTCGCCGTCGTGGATGTCCACCTGGACCACGTCCAGGCACTGGCGCTCGCCATTGGGCCGCTGGTACCAGCTCATCTGGCGATCGCGCTTGCGGGTCCATTCGACGCTGACCCCGGCTTCATCGTCGCGCCGGCCCAGCAGTTCGGCCTCGCTGCGCCCCACCGCTGCCTCGAAGGCGGGATTGCAACCCTCGTAGGCCCCCCAAGCGTTCTTGGAGAACATGGGGTCGGGCACGGCGTTGAGGAAGGCCCGCAGGCGGGCACGATCCTGGCGCAGGCGGCGCAGCTCCTCACGCCGACGCTGAAGGCGCTGGCGCTGATGCAGGAAGAGGGACAGCACGCCACCCAGGGCCAGGCCGCCGGCCACGCAGGCCAGGCCCAGCCACAGCACGGGGTCCCGGGCATTGAGATCGTTCCAGCTGGGCAGCAGGCCACCTTGCGCGTGGGCGCACAGCGGCAGGAGCAGCGGGCTCGCCATCAGTGGGCGGCGACGCAGAAAGCGCATGGAGCGGCAGACCTTTCGCGAGTTCCGTCAGCCCCTGGGCCGCGGATCGCTTTATTCATCGGATCGAGCGCCTTCTTAAAGCACGGGACGCCCCCTCTGGACGTGACTGTCAGGCCAAAGTGATCCGAACGGCACGCCGTTTAGGGTTTACCGGGAGCGCATCACTCCGGCATCAGCGAAAAGTTGCACGCTTGGCCGCGGGCGCTGGCCACCGCGGTCGCGGTCACAGCCGGGCAGCGAGCTCCACGCCCTGACGAATGGCACGCTTGGCGTCCAGTTCGCCAGCTTCCAGGGCGCCGCCGATCAGGTGCACGCGGCGGCCAGCGGCTTCCAGCGGCGCCTGCAGCTCGCGCACCGGCTCCTGGCCAGCGCACAGCACGATGGTATCGACTTCGATCAGCTGCAGATCCTCGCGCTTCTCGCCGTAGCTGACCCACAGGCCCTCGGGCGTGATGCGCTCGTAGTTGACGCCGGCCACCATCTCCACGTTCTTCATTTTCAGCGCGGCGCGGTGGATCCAGCCGGTGGTCTTGCCCAGCCCGGCGCCCAGCTTGCCCTTCTTGCGCTGCAGCAAAGTGATCTGGCGGGTCGGTGCCTCGGGCGCTGCGCGCAGCAGGCCGCCGCGCGTCTCGGCCGGATCGCCCACGCCCCAGTGGCGGCGCCAGGCCTGGGGGTCCAGGGCCAGCGAGTGGCCCGCCTCCAGCAGGAACTCCGACACATCGAAGCCGATGCCGCCCGCGCCGACCACGGCCACGCGCACGCCCACGGGCTTGCGCTGCAGCAGCACGTCCACATAGCTCAAGACCTGACCCCGTGCCTCGCCCTCGGCCTGGCCCTCGATGCGCGGATTGCGCGGCGCGACGCCGGTGGCGAGCAGGATCTCGTCGTATGCCTGCAGATCGTCCAGGCCCACGCGCCGGTTGAGGTGTAGCCGCACACCGGTGGTCTCGATGCGGCGGCGGAAGTAGCGCAGGGTTTCGTTGAACTCTTCCTTGCCGGGCACGCGGCGGGCCAGGTTGAACTGGCCGCCCAGTTCCGCCCCGGCCTCGAACAGATCGACCGCATGGCCGCGCTCGGCCAGGGTCGTGGCGGCGGCCATGCCGGCCGGGCCGCCGCCCACCACGGCCACGCGCTTGCGCGGCTGCTCCTTCTGCAGGGGGATCACGCGCAGCTCGGTCTCGTGGGCCGCGCGCGGATTGACGAGGCAGCTGGCGATCTTCTGCTGGAACGCATGGTCCAGGCAGGCCTGGTTGCAGGCGATGCAGGTGTTGATCTCGTCGGCGCGGTTCTGGCGGGCCTTGCGCACGAAGTCGGCATCGGCCAGGAAGGGGCGGGCCATGCTGACCATGTCGGCGCTGCCCTCGGCCAGCACCTGGTCGGCCACCTCGGGGGTGTTGATGCGGTTGCTGGTGACCAGGGGCGTAGTGATGCCCTCGGAGCGCAGCTGTTCGCGCAGCTTCTTCGTCACCCAGGCGAAGCCGGCACGCGGCACGCTGGTCGCGATGGTGGGCACACGGGCCTCGTGCCAGCCGATGCCGGTGTTGATGATGTCGGCGCCGGCGCCGGGCAGCTCGCGCGCCAGCTGCACCACCTCCTCCCAGCTGCTGCCGTCGGGGATCAGGTCCAGCATGGAGAGGCGGTAGATGATGATGAAGTCCCTGCCTACGGCCTCGCGCATGCGGCGCAGGATCTCCAGCGGCAGACGCATGCGGTTCTCGTAGGGCCCGCCCCAGCGGTCCTGGCGATGGTTGGTGTGGTTCACCAGGAACTGGTTGATGAAGTAGCCCTCCGAGCCCATCACCTCGACGCCGTCATAGCCGGCCTCTCGGGCCAGCTTCGCGCAGCGCACGAAGGCGCGGATCTGGCGCTCGATGCCCCGCTCACTCAGCTCCCGCGGCGTGAAGGGCGAGATGGGCGACTGGATGCGCGAGGGCGCCACGCACAGCGGGTGGTAGCCGTAGCGGCCGGTGTGCAGAATCTGCAGGGCGATCTTGCCGCCCTCGGCATGGACCGCATCCGTGATCACGCGGTGGCGACGCGCCGCGCCGCTGGTGGCCAGGGTACCGGCAAAGGGCTTGGCCCAGCCTTCGATGTTGGGGGCGAAGCCGCCGGTCACGATCAGGCCCACCTCGCCGCGCGCCCGCTCGGCGAAGTAGGTCGCCATGCGCTCGAAATGCTTGCGGGAATCCTCCAGGCCCGTGTGCATGCTGCCCATCAGCACCCGGTTCTTCAGCTGGGTGTGGCCCAGGTCCAGCGGGGCCAGCAGATGCTCGTAGGCCATGGCGGTCTCCTTCATGCTTGTTCTTGCGCAGGGGCGGGCCACCGCTGGCGGCCCGAGGTCGCGGCTGATGCTAGCAGCGGCCCCTGTGCGCCCCATGGCGGGCAACCCTGCTTTGGAGAGCCGGCTCTAGGCCCGGCACCCGGCTTGCCGCCGGACGTGCGAAGGCTGCAAATCTTTACGGAATGCCCCTCGCCCGGGCTCGCCGACAGCATCTGGCCATCTCATTACAATCGCCCGCAGTCGACGCCGGCAGCCCCGGGCTGTCGCATATTCGATTCATGCGTGCCCCTGGGGTGCGAACGGAGAACTGGAGCGTTTGATGAGATTCACTCGATGGGCGAGCGCGATCGCCATGATCGGCACCCTGGCGCTGAGCGCCTGCGGCAGCGGCGGCGGTGGCAACGACGGCAACACCAATGTGCGCCTGCTGAATGCCAGCGTGGGCTACTCCTCCCTGGACCTGAAGGTCAATGACACCAAGGTGAGCTCGGGCGTCAACTTCGGCACCGTGTCCAACTACGGCAGCATCAGCACCGGCAGCAACACCTCCGAGCTGCTGGTCGCGGGTTCCAGCACCCTGCTGTCCACTCCGGGCCTGAGCAACCTGATCAAGGACGGCCACTACACCCTGATCGCCTTCGGCAACACCGGCTCCATGTCGACCCGCCTGCTGAACGAGTCCGAGACCGAGCCGGCCTCCGGCAGCACCAAGCTGCTGACGCTGAACCTGGCAGCGGATTCCGGCACTGTGGACGTCTACGTGACCGCCCCGGGCGCCCCGCTGACGGACGCCACTCCGGTCGCCTCGAACCTGATCCCCGGCAACGGCGACGCCTACCGCACCATCACCTCGGGTACCTACCAGATCCGCGTCACCGCGACCGGCAGCAAGACCGACCTGCGCCTGGACATCCCCAGCGTCACGCTGGACTCGACCAAGGTCAACACCCTGGTGCTGACCAGCGCCGGTGGCGGCGTGATGGTCAATGGCCTGCTGCTGGCGCAGCAGGGCGCCGTGACCAAGTACACCAACGGCCTGGCCAAGGTGCGCGCGATCACCACGCTGCCCCGCGGCGTCACCGTGACCGCCAAGCTGAACGGCTTCGCCTCGCTGGACAACTACGGCTCGCCCTCCCAGTCCCCCGCCTACAGCGACATCACCGTGACCAACGGCGTCAAGGTCGATTGGATCGTCAATGGCGTGACCCAGCCCTCCAAGCAGATCGCGCTGGAGAACAGCGCCGTCTATGCCATGCTGATCTGGGGTGACACCTCGGCCCCGACGCTGACCGTGCTGAAGGAAGACAACTCGCTGCCCTCGACCGCCAACACCGCCAAGGTGCGCGTGCTCAACGGCGTGCCCGGCTTGACCAACGTGGCCCTCTACAACAACACGGCCCCCGTGATCTCCAATGTGGCGCCCGGTTCCCTCTCGGCCACCACCAACGTGAGCGCCGGAACCAACGGCACGGAGGTGCAGGTGGAGATCCGCGCAGGCGCACCGACGGTGTTCAGCGAAAAGAAGACCATGTCCGCCGGCAAGATCTACACCGTGATCCTGAGTGGCAAGCTCGGCGCGATCGAAGGCAACATCATCGAGCAGTGATCTGACACTCGGTCGCCAAAAAACCCCCTGCGCCTCCCGGCCAGGGGGTTTTTTCTTGGGCGATCGGCAGCGGCGAGGCGCGCTGCTGACAGCATCCGGCCGCCCGCGCTGGCAAGATGCCGGACATGCCCACCACCTCCCCGTCCTCCCGGCTGGCCCTGATCGCCGGGCTCCTGGTCATCCTGGCCTGGGGCCTCAACTTCCCCCTGCAGAAAGCCCTGCTGGCCGCCATGGGGCCGGGCGGCTTCCTGTGCCTGCGCTTCACCCTGATGCCCCTGCTGGTGACCGGCCTGCTGCTGTGCCGGCACGGGCTGCACTGGCCGCGGGTCTCGCGCCAGGACGCCTGGGCCCTGGCACGGCTCGGCCTGCTGGGCCAGGGCCTGCACCTGGTGCTCTCCAGCTTCGGCGTTCACTGGTCCACGCCCTTCTCCAGCTCGGTGCTGCTGGCCTGCGGGCCCATCTTCACGCTGCTGATCCTGCGGGCCTACGGCCTGGAGCGCCTGCGGCGGGCCCAGGTGGTGGGCATTGCCCTGGCCGTGACCGGGGCTGTGCTCTTCATGTCGGACAAGCTGCTGGCGGCCAACTGGCGGGCTGGCGGCGGGGACCTGGTGCTGCTCGTCGCCGCAGCGCTGTTCTCCTACTACACCGTGGCGGCCAAGCCCCTCATCGAGCGCCATGGCGCCGTGCTGGTGATGTGTTACGCCAGCCTGGCGGCCACGCCGCCAGTGCTGCTGTACGCCGTGCCGGCGGCGCTGCAGACCGACTGGAGCGCCGTCACCCCCGGGCTCTGGCTGGGCGCGCTGTGGGCCGTGGTGGGTATCGGCTTCGGCAGCTGGCTGGCCTGGGGCTGGGTCAATGCGCAGCGCGGCGTCGCCCGCACGGCCCCCCTGATCTACCTGATGCCGCCCATCGCGGGCCTGGCCGCCTGGGGTGCGGGAGGCGAGCACTTCGGTGCGGCCAAGCTGGTGGGCGCCGCCCTGACCCTGGCCGGCGTGGCCTGGGCCCAGTTCGCGCCGCAGGCCAGCGCCACGCGCCAGGCGGCCGACGCCCAGACCCCCGTGCTGGATTGAGACGGCCCGCATATGGCCCTGGGCACCCCGCATTGGCGCCGTCTGCGCGAGATCTGGCGCAGCGCCGGCTGGCCCTGCCAGGACCTGATCGAGGTCGAGCTGCTGGCGGCAGGGCTGCTGGAGCGCATCAGCGAAGGCCCGCGGGAGCGGCTGCGGGTCACCGACGCCGGCGTCCAGGCCCTGGCCACCTCGCTGGACCGCAATCGCCGGACCCGCGACGCCCATGAGCGGCTCGTCGGCCGCGTGGCCCTGGAGCTGCAGCGCGCAGGGCGTGTCGTCTGGCGCGGGCTGAGCCTGCGAGCCGGGCTGCCCGGCGAGGAAGCGCCGCCGGCCGAGGCCGGCACGCTGATCGACGCCGAGGCACCGGCGCGCGCGCCCCGGCCACG
This sequence comes from Mitsuaria sp. WAJ17, assembly GCF_014174515.1. Classification (GTDB taxonomy): domain Bacteria; phylum Pseudomonadota; class Gammaproteobacteria; order Burkholderiales; family Burkholderiaceae_C; genus Roseateles_B. The sequence goes on along the minus strand of NZ_JACJUG010000001.1, from coordinate 198,869 downwards.
CTGGGTCAATGCCATGCCCGATGTCTTCTCCCTGCGCCACACCACGGTGCCGGACTACCTGGACGTGGCCGTGCACGAGATCAAGGTCAGCCGTGCCGACCTGCTGGGCGAGCTGCGGCGTCCGGCCAAGTCCCAGGCCTACCTGGCACTCAGCAGCCAGTGCTGGTTCGTGCTGAAGGCAGGCATCGCCGAGCCGCAGGAGATCCCGCCGGAGTTCGGCGTGCTGTTGGCCCATGCCCAGCACCTGGAACTGGCCCGGCCGGCACCGCGGCGCCCGCACCAGCCCGACTTCGCCACGTGGATGGCCCTGGCGCGCCATGCCTGCGAGCCGCCTCCCGAGGACGAGGCTCAGGGCCTCCTGGGCGAGCCCGAGCGCGAAGACCCTTAAGAAAACGCTCATCTGCCCCGCCCACCATGAGCCCATTGGAAGACACCGCTGGAGATCCTCATGGACATCACGCAGAACACGTCGCCGGGCGCCGGAACGCCGGCCGCGACGCCCCCGGCGCAGCGCCGGGTCATCGACGCCCCGACGCGCCTGGTGCACTGGGCCCTGGCCCTCAGCTTCGCAGGCGCCTATGTGACCGCCGAGCAGGAGGCCTGGCACGGCTTGCACATCAGCTTCGGCTACACCGCCCTGGGCCTGGCCCTGTGGCGGCTGTTGTGGGGCCTGCTGGGGCCGCGGCGCAGCCGGCTGGCCGCCCTGGCAAGCCGTGTCCGCGGGGCCTGGCAGGGGGGGCTTGAAGCCGGACGCCTGCTGGGAGCCGGCCAGGCTGCAGCCGCCCTGAGCCTGCTGGGCCTGGCCCTGCTGAGCGGGCTCAGCGGCCTGGCCCTGGACCAGGAATGGCTGGGCGAGGCCCTGGAGGAACTGCACGAGGCCAGCGGCGAGCTCATGCTCTTCGTCGTGCTGCTGCACCTGGGGCTGCTGGCGGGGCTGTCGCTGCTGCGCCAGCGCAATGCCTTCGCGCCCATGTTCAGCGGCCGCCAGGCGGGCTCCGGCCCCGACCTGGTCCGGCACAGCCTCTGGCCCCTGGCGCTGGGGATCTCGACGCTGATCGCTGCCTTCTGGGCCTGGCAATGGAACAGCGGTGCGCTCGCCCGCGGCGAGGAGCGGCACGGCGGCCATGAGCGGCATTCGGTGCATGATGGGCGGGATGGCCAGGGCGAGCACCACCGGGGCCGCTCGCACGATGACGACGACTGAGCACGCCACCCGCCGAGGACGCTGACGCCATGCGCATCCTGCTCGCCGAAGACGACACCCTGCTGGGCGACGGCCTGCGCGCCGGCCTGCGCCAGTTGGGCCTGCAGGTCGATTGGGTGCGGGACGGCGCCGCCGCCGAGCGCGAGCTGCGGGCTGAGCCCTATGCCGCGGCCGTGCTGGACCTGGGCCTGCCGCAGCTGGACGGCCTGGAGGTCCTGGCCCGCATCCGCGCCGCTGGCGTGCAGCTGCCGGTGCTGGTGCTGACCGCGCGCGATGCCGTGCCGGACCGCATCCGCGGCCTGGACCAGGGAGCCGACGACTACGTGGTCAAGCCCGTGGACCTGCACGAGCTCGCCGCCCGGCTGCGCGCCCTGGTTCGCCGTGCCCATGGCCAGCCGCAGGAACGCCTGCAGGTACAAGACCTGGTACTGGACCCCGCCGCGCGCAGCGTGCAGCGCGCCGGCCAGCCCGTCAGCCTGGCCACCCGCGAGTTCGACCTGCTACAGCTGCTGATGCTGTCGGCCGGGCGCGTGCTCTCGCGCGAGCAGCTGGAGCAGCAGCTCTACGCCTGGGGCTCCGAGGTGGAGAGCAACACCATCGAGGTCCACATCCACCACCTGCGAAAGAAGCTGGGCCCCGGCCTGATCCAGACGGTGCGCGGCGTGGGCTATCTGCTGAGCCGGGATCCGCTGCCCTGAAACCCATGAGGCCCCTGTTCCATCCCCGCTCCCTGCAGGCCCGGCTGCTGGCCCTGGTGCTGGCCCTGGTGCTGGGCCTGTGGGCCCTGAGCAGCCTCAGCACCGGCCTGGACGCCCGTCACGAGCTGGACGAGCTGCTGGATGCCCACCTGGCCCAGGCCGCCGCCCTGCTGGTGGCGCGCCAGTCCGGTGTGCCGCACGAGGACGGCCCCTCCGGGCACAGGGAGCTGCGGCCTGAGGCGCCCAGCCTGCACCGCTATGCCTCCAAGGTGGCCTTCCAGGTCTTCCACGAAGGTCAGTTGGTGCTGCGCTCTGCCAATGCGCCGACCACGCCCCTGCTGCCCCTGTCCGACGCCGCGGGCTTCCGCAACGTACAGCGCGAGGGCCGGACCTGGCGCGTCTTCGCGACCCAGGGGGCGGAGGGCGACATCCGCGTGCTCGTGGGCGAGCAGCTGCAGTCGCGGGCCGACATCCTGCGCGCCGTGCTGCGCGGCATGCTGTGGCCCCTGCTGCTGGCCCTGCCCCTGCTGGCCCTGGGCCTGTGGTGGGGCGTGCACCGTGGCATGAGCCCCCTGCGCGAGCTCGGCCGCCAGCTGCGCGCCCGCTCCGCCGCCGAACTCCAGCCCCTGCAGCTGCCGGCCGCGCCACTGGAGATGCAACCCCTGCTGGAGGCGCTCAACACCCTGTTCGCCCGCATCCAGGCCCTGATGGAGAGCGAGCGCCGCTTCACCGCCGACGCCGCGCACGAACTGCGCACCCCCATTGCCGCCATCCGCACCCAGGCCCAGGTGGCGCTTGCGGCCGGCGAGGACGAAGCCACCCGCACCCATGCCCTGCAGGCCACGCTGGCGGGCTGCGACCGCGCCTCGCGCCTGGTCGAGCAGCTGCTGACCCTGGCCCGCCTGGAGACCGGCCGGGCGCCCGCGCTGCAGCCCCTGGATCTATCGGCCCTGGCGCGCCAGTCCCTGGCCGAGCAGGTGCCGCGCGCCCTCCAGGCCCGCCAGCAGCTGGCCCTGGACGGCGCCGACACGCCTCACCTCGTCAAGGGCGACGGCACCCTGCTGGCCGCCCTGCTGCGCAATCTGCTGGACAACGCCCTGCGCTACAGCCCCAAGGGCGCCCGGATCCATCTGCGGCTGGCCCGGGAAGGTGGCGAGCTGCTGCTGTGCCTGGAGGACAGCGGCCCCGGCCTGGATGACGAAGCCCTGGCGCGCCTGGGCGAGCGCTTCTTCCGGCAGCTGGGCACCGGCCAGGACGGCAGTGGCCTGGGCTGGTCCATCGTGCGCCGCATCGCGGCCGTGCATGGGGCCCGCCTGGCGGTCGATCGCAGCCCGGCACTGGGCGGCCTGCGCGTGCGCCTGCAATTGCCCACCTCGCCCTGAGTGCGCTGAGCCCCCTGGACGTCGCAGCGCCCATGCCCTTTGGATGTGCTGCACCGGCTTGCCAGAATGAGTGGTCCCTGAAGTACGTTCCCGTGCCATGTCCCCCGTTTACACCCTGCTTCGGCAGACCCCCAGCGTCCAGACCTACCGCCACCTGCGCCAGCAGGCCGGCTTGAGTGACAAGAGTGACACCGCAGCGGCCCGCGGCCTGCGCCAGACCCTGTTCGCGGTACAGCTGCTCCTGGGTCAGGAGGTGGTGGCCATGGGCCGCGTCATCGGCGACGATGGCTGCTTCTACCAGGTGGTGGACATCGCCGTGCTGCCGGACCACCAGGGGCGCGGCCTGGGCAAGCGCGTCATGGCGGCCCTGTGCGAGTGGCTGCATGCACGCGCGCCGCGCACCGCCTACGTCAGCCTGATCGCCGACGGCGAGGCCCACCGCCTCTACGCCCAGTTCGGCTTCCAGCCCACGGCGCCGGTTTCGATCGGCATGGCGATGAAGCTCTGAGCCGGCCTGCCGGCGGGCGATATGCCCTTTGCGCAGATCGCCCGGACGAGCCCGCATAGGCAGGGCCCGAGGCTTGGGTTCACAATGCGCCCTTCTTCACCCGACAACGGCCCTCCACGAGGGGGCTGCATGAACGCATGAAGCTCACCGCCTCCCTGCGCCCCAGCGCCCTGGCCTGCGCCGCCCTGCTGAGCCTGGCCGTCTTCAGTTCCATTGCCACCCTGCCCGCCAGCGCCGCCGCGCCCACCGCCAGCAGCGTGGCCTGGCAGGAAGCCGCCGGCGACGCCGACATCGAGAAGGCCTTCGCCCAGGCCCGCAGCGAGAAGAAGCCCGTGCTGCTGTACTGGGGCGCCAAGTGGTGTCCGCCCTGCAACCAGCTCAAGGCCACGCTGTTCAACCGCCAGGACTTCATCGAGCAGACCCGCAGCATCGTCGCCGTACACCTGGACGGCGATGTCCCCGGCGCGCAGAAGCTGGGCACCCGCTTCAAGGTGCGCGGCTATCCCACCCTCATCCTCTTCAGCAATGACGGCCAGGAACTGACCCGCCTGCCCGGCGAGGCCGACGCCGTCCAAGTGATGAAGGTGTTGCAGCTGGGCCTGGCCGGCGGCCGCCCGATCAAGTCCGTGCTCGCCGACGCCCGTGCCGGCAAGAAGCTCAGCGCGAACGAGTGGAAGCTGCTGGGCTTCTATTCCTGGGAGACCGACGAGCAGCAGCTGGTGCCCGCCGCCCAGCGCCCGGCCCTGCTGGCCCAGTTGGCCGCCGCGGCGCAAGGCGTGGACGCCGAGACCGGCTCGCGCCTGTGGCTCAAGGCCCTGGCCGCGAATGAAGACGGCAAGAGCCTCAAGGTCGATGCCGCCCTGGCCGAGCGCGTGAGCAAGGTCCTGGCCACTGCCGCCGAGGCCCGTGCCCAGACCGATGCCCTGAGCTATGGCGCGCCCGAGATCGTGCGCAGCCTGGCTCCCAAGGCCGGCCCCGAGCGCCAGGCCCTGCTGGGCCAGTACGAGGCCGCGCTGAAGCGTCTGGAGACCGACGCCAGCCTCTCCCGCGCCGACCGCCTGGCCGCGCTGAGCGCCCGCGTGGAGCTGGCCCGTATCGACCTGCCCAAGGACGAGCGCCACCCCAAGCTGAATCCCGCCCTGCTGCAGGAAGTCCGCGACACCGCCGCCCGCCTCGACAAGGAGATCACCGACGGCTACGAGCGCCAGGCCGTGATCACTGAGGCCGCGGGCCTGCTGGGCCTCTCCGGCCAATGGGAGCAGAGCGATGCCCTGCTCAAGTCCAGCTTGTCCAAGAGCCACTCGCCCTACTACCTGATGAGCATGCTGGGCGGCAACGCAAAGAAGCAGGGCAGGAAGGACGAGGCCCTGCGCTGGTACGAGGAGGCCTTCAACAAGAGCGAGGGCCCCGCCACGCGCCTGCAGTGGGGTGCCAACTACCTGGCGGCCCTCGTGGAACTGGCACCTCAGGACGCCGCCCGCATTGAGAAAGTGGCCGGCCAGCTCTTCGCAGAAGCCGAGAAGGACAAGGGCGCCTTCTACGAGCGCAGCGCCCGCTCGCTGAAGAAGGTCGGCAATGACCTGCAGGCCTGGAACAAGGGCGGCCAGCACGAGGCCAGCCTGGGCAAGTTGCGTGGCCAGCTGGAGGGCGTGTGCGCCAAGGTCGATACCGCCGACCAGCAGCGCGCCACCTGCGAGGGCCTGCTGAAGCCTGCGAAGAAGGGCTGATCGTCCGGCATCCACCTGCAAGAAAGGCGCCTCGCAGGAGGCGCCTTTTTCATGCGCGCTGGATTACTTGAGCAGGCCCTCGGCCTTCATGGCCTCCTGCACGGCCGGGCGTGCCGCCATGCGGGCCCGGAAGGCGCCCAGCTGCTTCAGCCCGCTGATGTCCACGCCCACGTACTGGCCCCAGTTGCTGATCACGAACAGGTAGGCATCCGCCACGCTGAACTGGCTGCCCAGCAGGTAGTCACGCCCCTCCAGCTGGCTGTCCACCCAGGCCAGGCGCTTTTGCAGGGCCTCGCGGAACATGGGCTTGGCATCTTCGGGGGTGGCCGGGTTGAACAGGGGCGAGAAGCCCTTGTGCAGCTCGCTGGTGATGTAATTGAGCCATTCCTGCAGGCGGTAGCGGGCCCAGCTGCCATTGGCCGGAGCCAGCTGCTTTTCAGGCACCAGGTCGGCCAGGTACTGGACGATGGCCGGGCCTTCGGTCAGGCGCTCGCCGTTATCCAGTTCCAGCACAGGCACCGAGCCCTTGGGGTTGATGGTGAGGTAGTCCGTGCCATCGGCCAGCTTCTTGGTCTTGGTGCTGGCCAGCACGGCCTCGAAGGGCAGACCGGATTCGCGCAGCACGATGTGCGGGGACAGCGAGCAGGCGCCGGGGCTGTAGTAGAGCTTCATGCAGGTTTCCTTCTGTCAGGGAGTGCCGGCCACAGGCCTGGCACGGGAGGGAACGACAGGAACGATACGCCAACGTCCGGTCTCCGGCAGAAGGCCTGCTCCAGCAGGAATCGGCCAAACCTGCTACCCACACTCAGCGGCGCGCGCGCGAGTGCCCCGGCAAGGCGGATCAGTAGCTCCAGGACTTCATCACGGCCTGAAGATCGGCTTCGGTGAAGCAGCCCTGGCTCGTGTCGCCGGCAGACGATCGCAGCTGTACCACGTGCAAAGCCCGCAGGACTGGGACGGCCACTGCGAGCGGCAGCGCCGCACATCCCTCACCAGCAGGCTGGGGCTCATGACGGACTCGATCACCACCCTGCGCTGCGAATGCCGCAGCGGGGAGCGCACGGCCGATCTCAGCATCAGCGACGAATGGCGCCCCGCAGCCGGCCCGGTGCGGATCGATGGGCAATCCTGGCAGCTCGAGCTTCAGGAGGTGCCGGGCTACGAGGTCCTCGCCAGCCCCTCGCCCGGCTTCCTGATCCGGAGCCAGGACGAGGCGCTGGTTGCCGCCATCGAGACCCTGCATCCGGGACGCAGCTGGCACCATCCGGTGCTGCCGGCCTTCGCACGCGAGCCGCTGGCCTGCCGCGCAGCAGGCCTTCTCCTGAGCTACCCCGACTGAGCGCTCGGCAGGCCGGCCATCTGAGCTGGATTTCCGGCCAGTCAGCGCGCGGCTCCGCCATTCGCCGCACCGGCAGTGCCCTCTGCGTATCGTCTTCTGATAATCGCCTCCATGCAAACAGGGTCCCCAGGGACCTCGGAGGAAGACGATGACGATCTGCCGAACACGGCATGGGGGGCGAATCGCCGTGCTGGTCAGCCTGCTGGCGTTGCTGATGGGTGCCCACCACAAGGCCGAAGCGGCCACCACGGGCTGCCGCATCGAGGGCCTCCCCAACGAGTTGCAATGCGGCGTACTCAAGCGCCCCCTGGACCCGGCCCGCGCCGACGGCCCGCAGATCGAGATCCACTACCTCGTTGTGCCGGCCATGGCCCGCAACAAGCAGCCCGACCCGGTGCTGATGCTGGCGGGCGGCCCCGGCCAGAGTGCCATTGGCGTGGCCCCCATGGTGATGAACCGCCTGGCGCGGCTGAACAACCGGCGCGACCTGGTCTTCATCGACCAGCGCGGCACCGGCAAGTCCGCCCCCCTGCAATGTGCCGATGAATCCCGGCTTTCGCTGGCCGAGGTCGCCGACGAGGCGGCTAGCCTGCGCCGCATCGAGCAGTGCCGCGAGCAGCTGCAGAAGCTGCCCCATGGTGACCTGCGCTTCTACAGCACCACGCTCGCCATGCAGGACTTCGACGCCGTGCGCGCCGAGCTGGGCGCCGAGCGCTGGAACCTGATCGGTGGCTCTTACGGCACGCGAGCCGCCCTGGAGTACCAGCGGCAATTCCCGCAGCGGGTGCGCCGCACCGTGATCGACGGCGTCGCACCGCCGGATCTGGTCCTGCCCGAGAGCTTGTCCGCCGATGTCCAGGCCGCCCTGGACGCCGAACTCAAGGCCTGCGAGGACGAGCCCGCCTGTGCGAAGCGCTATCCCCAACTGCGCCAGCAATGGTCGCAGCTGCTGGCCTCGCTGCCGCGCACGGTGTCAGTGAGACATCCGCTGACGAACGAACCGGAGTCCTTCACCCTGACCCGTACCCAGATGCTGCGCACCATCCGCGGCCCGCTGTACGTGCCGTCCATGACCTCCCTGGTGCCGGCTGCCATCCAGGCCGCCACCAAGGGCCAGTTCGAGGCCCTGGCCGGCCTCGGCAGCATGATGGGCAGTAACAAGGGCACGCGGCTGGCCCTGGGTATGCATTTCTCGGTGATCTGCGCCGAGGATGCGCCTCGCATGGGCAAGGGCAGCGAGGCGCCGGGCCGGGACACCGGCCGCGTCGATGCCGAGCTGTACGAGCGCGTCTGCAAGACCTGGCCCCGCGCCGAGGTGCCGGCCGCCTTCTATCAGGTGCCGCCCGCCCAGACTCCGGTGCTGCTGCTTTCCGGTGGCGCCGACCCGGTGACCCCGCCGCGCCACGCCGAGCGCATCGCCAAGCTGCTGGGCGCCAAGACCCAGCACATCGTGGTGCCGCAGGCCGGCCATGGCGTGATGAGCCTGGGCTGCATGGGCGAGGTGCTGTACCGCTTCATCGACGCCAAGACAGACGCCGCCGCCCTGCCTCAGGACGCCGGCTGCGCTGTGAAGATCCCCAGGCCGCCCGCCTTCCAGCCCATCATCCGCACGGAGGTGCAGCCATGATCCGCATCGAACGACTTTCCAAACAGTTCATCGCCCAGGCCGGCGGCAAGACGCTCTTCAAGCGCCCGCCCAAGCGCGTGGTGAAGGCCGTGCATTCGCTGGGCTTTCATGCGCCGGACGGCCGCATCACCGGCCTGCTGGGCCCCAACGGCGCCGGCAAGACCACGACCCTGCGCATGCTGGCCGGCCTCTTCCCGCCTGACGAGGGCAGCCTGGAGGTCGATGGCATCGACGTGCTCAAGAACCCGCGCGCGGCCCTGGCCCGCATGGGTATCCTGGGCGACGCCCATGGTCTGTACCCCCGCCTGACGGCCCGCGAGAACATCATCTATTTCGGCCGCCTGCAGGGCATGGACGGCGAAGCCGCGAATGCCCGCGCCGATGCGCTGGCCGAGCTGCTGGACATGCGCCGCATCCTGGACCGCCGCACCGAGGGCTTCAGCCAGGGTGAGCGCATGAAGACCGCGCTGGCCCGCGCCCTGGTGCATGACCCGGCCAACATCGTGCTGGACGAGCCCACCAACGGCCTGGACGTGCTGGCCACGCGGGGCTTGCGCGATGCCCTGCGCCATCTGCGCTCCCCGAGCGGCGGCAGCAAGTGCATCGTCTTCTCCAGCCACATCATGCAAGAGGTAGAGCAGCTCTGCGACCACGTGGTGGTGATGGCACGCGGCCGCGCCGTGGCCCAGGGCAGCGTGCCCGAGCTGCTGGCACAGACCGGCGAGACTCGCTTCGAGGAGGCCTTCGTGAAGCTGGCCTTCAGCGACCACACCGCCGACGACACCACCGAGGAGGCCCTGGCATGAGCGAGAACCCGAGCCCCGTTTCCAAGGACCTGCTGATGAGCCCCACACGCCCTCCCCTGTCCTTCCTGGCCCATGCCCGCATCGTGCTGTTCAAGGAACTGGTCGATGCGGTCCGTGACCGCCGCACCCTGCTGCGCATGCTGGTGCCGGCTGTCCTGATGGGTCCGCTGATGCTGATGGCACTCTCCGGTCTGATCGCCTCCCTGGAGGAGCGCGCCGAGAAGCGTGAGCTGATGGTGGCCGGCCTGGAGAACGCCCCCACGCTGGAGAACTACCTGCAGCGACAAACCTACACGCTCAAGGCCGCCCCCTCGGACTATGAGAAGAAGCTGCGCGCGACCCAGTTGCTGGAGCCGGTGCTGGTCATCGGCAAGGACTTCGAGAAGCAACTGCTGGAGGGCGAGCGGCCCACGGTGGAGGTGGTCAGCGACAGCGCCAACCAGCGCGCCCAGGTGGCCGTGGGCAGCGTGCAGCGCCTTCTGCGCGGCTTCAACCAGGAGCGCGCGGGCCTGAACCTCGCCCTGCGCGGCATTTCCCCCGAACTGCTGCAGCCCGTGGCCATCGAGGAGCGCGACCTGGCCAGCACTCAGGCCCGTGCGACCCGCATCACCAGCATCGTGCCCATGTTCATCATCATGGCCGTGCTCTATGGCGCGCTGACTGCTGCGCTGGACAGCACGGCCGGCGAGCGCGAGCGCGGTTCGCTGGAGCCCTTGCTGATGAACCCGGCCTCGCCCCTGGCCCTGGTACTGGGCAAATGGGGCGCGGTGGCCCTGTCCGGGGTGGCCGTGGCAGCGCTGTCCAACCTGAGCTTCCTGCCGGCGCAGTACCTGATCCAGAGCGACAGCCTGCAGGCCATGTTCCAGTTCGGCTGGGGCGAAGCCCTGCGCTGCCTGGCCGTGCAGCTGCCGCTGGCCGCTGGCGTGGGCGCCCTGCTGATGGCCATGGCCGTACGCACCAAGACTTTCAAGGAAGCCCAGGCCAGCGCCACCCTGGCCATGACCCTGATCAGCCTGGCACCCATGGTGGGCCTGATGAACCCCGGCGGGGAAGCCGCTTGGTATTACTGGGTGCCCGGCCTGGCCCAGAACACCCTGATGCTGCAGGTTCTCAAGGGCGAAGGCCTAAGCCTGGCCAAGGTCCTGCCCTCGGTGCTGGTGTGCGGCGCCATGACCCTGGCCGGCCTGCTCTTCATCGCCCGCTCGATGCGGCTGGCCGTGGCCCGCTGAACCCCTTCAACCCAAAAAGCACAAGGCGCCTCGCTGGAGGCGCCATTTTTTATGGGGCGACGAATTGAATGATGCTCAGGATCAGTGCATCAGCCCGAGCGCCCGGTGCACTTCCTGCTGCCAGGGCAGGGCATGGACGATCTCGTTGAGCTGGCGTGCGGAATCGACCGGCGCCAGCACCTCGCCGCGCGGGTTCAGGAACTGCAGATTGGTCACCAGCGACATGGGATCCACCATGGCCACCACCCCGACCGGCAGGCGGACCCAGTCCCAGGCGACCCCGGCCGTGCCATGCTGCCACTCGCCTTTCCAGAGCGTCTGGCCCATGGCCGGATGATCGGCATCGCCCGGCACCAGAACACGGGTGCTCAGGTGGGCGAGTTGCAACTGCGGTGTGGCGTCCGTCGCGCACAGCAGGCGGGGCCAAGCGTAGACAATCCAGGCAGGTGTCATCGACAGGACTTGCTTGTTGTGGAGGATGACGGTCGGTGCTGCGCATCATCCTGTAAGCGCCGTCTTCTGGGACCTGCAAGTTGTTGCTAGCTGTAAACCCTAGCGGAACAGGCCCCTCTAGCGCTGACAATTCCCAGACAACTCCAATCTTCCCGAGGGATCCCCGGCCTCATGCTGCAAGGCAGTTTTCAATCGGTGCTGGAAGCCAAGAATCGCGACGAGTTCCGCGAGGAAATCGTGCGGTTTGCGCAGAACCTGGGGTTTGAGACCGTTACCGCGACCGTGGTCCTGGATCGCGGTCCTGGCAATGCCGAGTTCATGTCCATCGACAATGCGCCGGTCGGTTTCAACGAAATTGCATACGACCCCTCGCTTGGCAAGTTAGATCCGGTGATGCAGCACGTCAAGCGTCACAGCGTGCCCATCATCTGGAGCCAGTTCACCTACGTTCAGCATGGGCGCGGCGATCTGTGGGAAGAACAGGCCCGATTTGGATACTGCAGCGGCGTGTGCCTCGCCCTGCACCTGCCCGAAGGCCGCCACTTCATCATGGGCGTTGACCGGCGTGAATCTCTGCCCTCGGACCATCAGCAACTGACGCGCGTGGTGGCGGACCTCCAGCTGTTCGCTGTCCATGCCCAGGAAGCGGCCTGGAATGTGTTCCTTCCCGAAGGTGCCTCTCTGGACCAGCAGCTTCCCAGCCTCACGCCCCGCGAGCTGGAGTGCCTGCGCTGGACCATGGAAGGCAAGACGGCCTGGGAGGTCGGCGGCATCCTCGGTATCAGCGAGCGCACGGCGGTGCTGCATCTCAACAATGCAATGCACAAGATGGATTGCAACAACAAGCATCAAGCCGTTCTGAAAGCCCTGCGCCTGGGGTTGATCCGCTAAGTATCATCCCTAGGATGTAATGTGTGACAGTGGCCGCAGAAGGCTTCCAGTGATTCAATTGGCCAAACTAGCTTCCTATTGGAGCCAACTGGAGATTACTCATGAATACTTTCCAACAACTGAGCGCAAGCGAACTGGAGTGGGTTGCCGGTGGTGAAGACCCCTCGCCCAAGGGCACCTGGCTGACGACCGGGCAGGATCCTTCGCCCAAAGGCACCTGGCTGGTGGCCGAGCAAGACCCCTCGCCCAAGGGCACCTGGCAGACGTCTGAGGAAGACCCGTCGCCCAAGGGCACTTGGTAAGCCGCCCTATGAAGTCCCCCCTAGAGGCTGGCATTTGCCAGCCTCTCGTCTTTTTGCCTCCCTGCTGAACCATGTTCCCGAGTGCCCGCCGGCGCGGCGTGATCCGGCGCTGGGTGGCGAGTCGGCTCGGCCTGAGGCTTCTGGCAAAACCTGCCCCTTCCCGGCACAACGCCCTGGCCTATATCGCCGGCCACCATGGCCTTGCGGCCAAGGGCCTGATCGAGGCAATCCCGGACAGCGGTGGCCTCGAGGCGCTCTGCTTGCAGGCCCTGGGCCTGGGCCTGAGGAGTCGTGTCGTGCGCCTGGAAGCCGGCTCCCTGAACAGGCTTCAGCTGCCCTGCCTCGTCCAGCACGAGCAACTGGGCTGGATGCCTCTCGTCGCCGTTCACGAAGCGCACGTCACCGTGCAGCACCCGCTGCAGGGGCGCGTCAGCCTGCCGCGCGATGCCTGGGCCATGGCCTTCATGGGCCTGGCACTGGAGTTTCGCCCCGCTCCCTAGGCAAGCCTGGGCGTGGCGCCAGGACCGCCCTCCGGCCGGGCCGCATCCCTGAAAGCTCGAGCGATGGTCCGGCGGTGGGGCCGGATCAGCTCGTCGGCGGCAGAGGCGAGGTTTGTTCCTCCATCCAGCCCAGCCAGCGCATGGCCTGCTCGCGGCTTTCTCCGCACATCAGCTCGGAAGGCTGCAGGGAGCCACAGACCGCGGGCCGTTCCGGCTGGCCGAAGATCTTGCAACGGTCCTCTGCATCCAGTTGCACGCAACGCACCCCGGCTGGCTTGCTGATGCCATTCACCAGGGGCATGCCGGGAATGGGCGAGCTGATGGAAGGCGCGATGCAGCAGGCCGCGCAGCGAGAACGGCACTGCATCAGCCCTGCTCCGGCTGCAGGCGCAGCGGGCAGGCCCGCGCAAGCTGATCGGCCAGTTGGGCGCGCAGAGCGCGCAAGTCCTCGAGCCGAGCATCAATCTGAGCCAGCTTGCCCTGCAGCAGGGCCTGCACCTGGCCCGCGTCCAGCCCGCCGTCCTGCAGGGCATCCATCTGACCCAGGACCTCGCGAATCTCCACCAGGCTGAAGCCCAGCCCCTGGGCCAGGCGGATCAAGGTCAGGCGCGCCGCCGCTTCCGGACCATAGCGGCGGTAACCCTTGGCGGTACGCAGGGCATGGAGAAGGCCCTGGCGCTCGTAGAAGCGCAGGGTGTCGTGGCTGAGGCCGCTGAGTGCGGCAAGTTCGCCGATGAGCATGTCCGGGCAGAGGAAGCAATGAAGCGAAGGGCTTGACCCTGGAGTGTAGTCAAGGCCTGAGCATGGCGCTTTCCACTCCTGCATCCCCCGCCATGTCCACCCCCCTCCTCATCACGGGTGCCAGCGGCCAGATCGGTCGCTGGCTCCTTCATGCGCTGCTGCGGCTGGAGCCCGCCCGGCCCCTGGTTCTGGCCCTGCGTGATCCCGCCGTGCAGTTGGAAAGCCTCCGCCGCTGGCTATCCGGGCGCGGCATTGCCGGGCCAGGGCTGGCACGCCTTGCTGCGCATCCCTACCGGCTGGAAGACACCGCGAGCGCACGGGCGCTGGTGCGGGAGCTGCGCCCGGATACCCTGCTGCATTTGGCGGCCCGCTTCGAGTGGGGGCTGGATGCCAACGAGGCGCGACGCGCCCAACTCCAGGCCACCGAGGCCCTGTGGGAGGCCCAGACCGATCCCCAGGGCCATGCCGGTCGCTTCGTGGCCCTGGGCGGCTACATGACCCAGCACCGCCCACAGTTGGACAAGTTGGGCATCCATGTCGGGCGCCCGGTGGACTGGCAGCGCATCTACCGCCGCATCGGCGGCTATGAGGCCAGCAAGCTGGAGACACAGTTCCACATGAGCGCCCTGGCTAGGCGTCTGGGGCGTCCCTGGCTGTGCGTGCATCCCGCCACCGTCTGCGGGCATTCAGTCGAGGGCGAGTTGCCTGCGCATGCGGCGCTGTACGCCCTGTGTCGACAGTTGCTCCGCGGCCGCCTGCAGGCACTGCCGGGATCGCCCCGACACCAGCTGCCCCTGGTCAGCGTGGACCAGGTGGCGGGCTTCCTGGCTCGTCTGGCGCTGGACCCGCAGGTCCGGTCCGGTGACTTCCTGCTGATGGACCCAGCCTCGCCGCCCGTGCATGACTTGATCCGGAAGCTGGCGGGGGCGCTGGGCGTGCGAGCCCCTCGTCTGGCCCTGCCTCTTGCCGTGATGCAGGGCTTGCTGCGCGTGCCCGGCGTTGCCGCCTGGAGTGGCGCCTCTGCCGAAGGCCTGGATTTCCTGATCCAAGACCCGGACTTCAACACCGGGCCGGCCGAGGCGCTGAGCCAGCGCTGGGGCTTGCCCCCGACACCCCTGCCACAGGCCCTGGCCGCCACGGCGCGCTTCGTCGCCCGGGACTGCGCACGCCAGCCGCCCGGCACCCGGGTCGCCTGAGCTCAAGCTGTAGCATGGATCAGGTCGAGAGCTGCCGTCGGTCATCGGCTGCCGCGGCCCGGGGATGATGGCACCTCGCTCGCACTTATCCACAGGCGCCGGTAAAATCGCGGCCCTTCCTCGCTGCTGATCTCGGGCCCCACGCCACCAAGGCGGCTGCGGGCCCCTGCCCTTGCCATGCTGTATCCCAAAGAGTTCGACGTCATCGTGGTCGGTGGCGGTCACGCCGGTACCGAGGCTGCCCTGGCCGCAGCCCGCATGGGCGTGCGCACGCTGCTGCTGACCCACAATATCGAGACCCTGGGGCAGATGAGTTGCAACCCGTCCATCGGCGGGATCGGCAAAGGGCATCTGGTCAAGGAGGTGGATGCGCTGGGCGGTGCCATGGCCGCTGCCACGGATGAATCCGGCATCCAGTTCCGCATCCTCAACGGCTCCAAGGGGCCGGCCGTGCGGGCCACCCGCGCTCAGGCCGACCGTGTGCTCTACAAGGCTGCCATCCGCCATCGCCTGGAGAATCAGCCGAACCTCTGGCTGTTCCAGCAGGCAGTGGACGACCTCATGGTGGAGGGTGATCGCGTGGTCGGCGCCGTGACCCAGTCCGGCCTGCAGTTCCGCGCACGCGCCGTGGTACTCACGGCCGGCACCTTCCTGGACGGACGCATCCACATTGGCCTGGAGAACTACAGCGCCGGTCGCGCCGGTGATCCGCCGGCGGTGAGCCTGTCCGGTCGCCTGAAAGAGCTGAGGCTGCCGCAGGGCCGGCTCAAGACCGGCACCCCGCCGCGCATCGACGGCCGCAGCATCGACTTTTCCAAGTGCGCCGAACAGCCCGGCGACCTGGACCCCATCCCCGTGTTCAGCTTCATGGGCTCGGTGGACCAGCACCCGCGTCAGCTGCCTTGCTGGATCACCCACACCAACGAACGCACGCACGCCATCATTCGGTCGGGCTTTGCCCGCAGCCCCATGTTCACCGGCGTGATCGAAGGCGTGGGACCGCGCTACTGCCCCTCCATCGAGGACAAGATCAACCGTTTCGCCGACAAGGACTCGCACCAGATCTTCCTCGAACCCGAGGGCCTGAGCACGCACGAGTTCTATCCCAACGGCATCTCGACTTCCCTGCCCTTCGACATCCAGCTGGCGGCCGTCCAGTCCATACCAGGCCTGGAGAACGCGCACATCCTGCGCCCCGGCTATGCCATCGAGTACGACTACTTCGATCCGCGCGAGCTGAAATCCAGCTTCGAGACCCGGGCCATCCAGGGCCTGTTCTTCGCCGGCCAGATCAATGGCACCACCGGCTACGAGGAAGCAGCCGCCCAGGGCCTCTTCGCCGGCATGAATGCCGCCCTGCAGGTGCAGGGGCGCGAGGCCTGGCTGCCGGGTCGGGAGCAGGCCTACCTGGGCGTGCTGGTCGATGACCTGATCACCAAGGGCGTGACCGAGCCCTACCGCATGTTCACCAGCCGGGCCGAGTTCCGGCTCCAGCTGCGCGAAGACAATGCCGACATGCGTTTGACCGAAATGGGCCGCGAGCTGGGCCTGGTGGACGATGCACGCTGGAACGCCTTCAATCGCAAGCGCGACGCTGTTTCACGTGAAACAGAGAAGCTGAAGAGCACCTGGGTCCACCCCGGCATTCTTCCGGCCGCGGACGCCGAGCGTCTGGTCGGCAAGGCCCTGGAGCGTGAGTACAACCTGGTCGATCTGTTGCGCCGTCCTGGCGTGGGCTATGACACCGTGGTGAACGTCGCGGCGATTGCCCGACCCGAAGCGGGTGTTTCACGTGAAACGCTGACGGACGAGCTGGGCGTCACCCTGGCCGAGGCGGTGATCGAACAGGTAGAGACCAGCGTCAAGTACGCGGGCTACATCAGCAAGCAGAGCGAGGACGTCGCCCGAGCGGCCCATTTCGAACACCTGAAGCTGCCTGAGGACCTGGACTACGCCCAGGTCACCGCCCTCTCCTTCGAGGTGCGGCAGAAGCTCAACAAGCACCGACCCGAGACCTTGGGCCAGGCCTCGCGCATTTCGGGTGTGACGCCGGCCGCCATCTCCCTGCTGCTGGTCCACCTCAAGAAGGGCCGCTTCAAGGGCTTCGTGGACGAGGGCAAGGCCTGCGCATGAGCCCGTGGCAGTCACCTCGGACAAACCTCCTGCGCACAACGCCTCCGGGGGGGCGGCGGTGAATCGCACACCCCATCTGGCCCGGTCCGCCCAGCCGGTGCTCGACGTCCAGCAAGGGGCGTTTGATGACCGTCTGTGCGCCCCGATGCCAGAGGCCGAGGTTGTGCCCGCGGCCGGGCCCCAGGTGGTGGACGGGGTGGGACAGCGGGGCCTGCCGGTGCCGTGGGTCCAGCCTCTGGAGCCGGGCGGCCCCATGGATGGCCCGGGCGTCGAGATCGCAGCGAGCCTGGATCGGCGGCCCAATGAAGCCCGACTCCCTAAGGCCATGCCCAACGCCTCCGACGTGCCGGCCCTGGTGCAGACCCTTCAAGGGCTGGACCGCCGGCAGCCCATCCTGGCCGGACTGCAATCCAATTGCTGCATCGAAGCCACGGCCCTGGGCGCCCCCGCCCCTCCCTTGGGACTTCAACCCTGGGTGATCCAGGATGCCCATCACACGGGGCCGGGCCGAGGGCTCAGCACCACAGCCCCACGTCATCTGATCTCGGTCCAGCTGGCGCAGGCCGGCGCCCGCCTGGTCGATCTCCCCACCCTTCTCCAGGCCTGAGCCTGTCTTCGCATGAGTTCGAACGCCCTCCTTGCCCCCTTGCGCGATGCCGCCCAGACTCTGGAGCTGAACCTCAGCGAGACCCAGCTCCAGCAGTTGCTGGACTACCTGGGACTGATTCAGAAGTGGAACAAGGTCTACAACCTGACCGCCGTGCGCGATCCCCAAGCCATGCTGGTACAGCACCTGGTGGACAGCCTCAGCCTGGTCCCCGCCCTGCGTCGTCACCTGGCCGCGCAGCCGGGCCAACGCTTGATGGACGTCGGCAGCGGCGGCGGCCTGCCGGGAGTGGTGGTGGCCATTTGCGAACCCGGCCTGGACGTCAGTTGCGTGGACGCCGTGGCCAAGAAGGCCAGTTTCATCCAGCAGGTGGCGGCCGAGCTGCGCCTGCCGAATCTGCATGGCCTTCATTCCCGCGTGGAGGCCCTGAAGGCCCTGCCCTTTGACGTGATCACCTCACGGGCCTTCGCCTCGCTGCAGGACTTCACCACCCTCACACGCCAGCACCTCAAGACCGGCGCCATCTGGCTGGCCATGAAGGGCCAGCATCCGGACGAGGAGATCGCCGCCCTGCCCCAGGACCTCCGGGTGTTTCACGTGGAACAACTGCAGGTGCCCGGCCTGGACGCCCAGCGCTGTCTCATCTGGATCAAAACCGCCGCTTAAGCTCGGTGCCCGTCACCATCCCAAGTACGATAGCCACCCGAGCACAAAACCCCTGCCAACGCATCGTCAGCCCGGCAGCACGCGCGGATCCCGCGCAGCTCGCCGCGCGTCAAAAGGGGGGGGAGCCTTCATGAAGATTTTCTGCGTAGCCAATCAAAAAGGTGGGGTCGGCAAGACCACCACCACCGTCAATCTCGCCGCAGGCCTGGCCAAGGTCGGGCAGCGGGTGCTGGTGGTCGACCTGGACCCGCAGGGCAATGCCACCATGGGTTCCGGCGTGGACAAGCGGGCGCTGGAGCTGAGCGTCTATGACGTGCTGCTGGAGTCGGCCAGCATCGCCGAGGCACGGCAGCGCAATGAGCAGGTGGGCTACGACGTGCTGGGCGCCAATCGTGAGCTGGCCGGCGCCGAGGTCGAGCTGGTGGAGCTGGAGCGGCGCGAGCGCCGTCTCAAGGCCGCATTGAAGGCCGCCGAGGGCGACTACGACTTCGTGCTGATCGACTGCCCGCCCTCGCTGTCCATGCTGACGCTGAACGGCCTGTGCTCAGCCCACGGCGTGATCGTGCCCATGCAGTGCGAGTACTTCGCGCTGGAGGGACTGTCGGACTTGGTCAACACCATCAAGCAGGTCCATGCCAACCTGAACCCCGACCTGCAGATCATCGGCCTGCTGCGCGTCATGTTCGATCCCCGCATCACCCTGCAGAACCAGGTCAGCGAGCAGCTCAAGGCGCACTTCGGCGAGAAGGTCTTCGACACCGTCATCCCTCGCAACGTGCGCCTGGCCGAGGCGCCCAGCTATGGCCTGCCGGGGGTGGTCTTCGATCCCTCGTCCAAGGGTGCGCAGTCCTTCGTCGAGTTCGCCCGGGAAATGGTGCGCCGCATCTCGGCGATGTGACATGGACGCCGCCGAGCGGGCTGAACTGGGACGGCAGGCCGAGCAGGCCGGCCTCAACGCCACCTCGCCGCCGCAGGAATCGCGCATCGAGGGCTGGTTGATCCGGCTCTCGCCGGGACAGGCCAAACGCGCGCGCTGCATCAATGCCCTCGCCTCAGGCGAGCTACCCGTCGAGGACCTGCTGGCCCGCTGCGCAAGCAGCTTCCATGCCGCCGGCCTGCCTCTGATCGTCCGCATCACCCCTTTCACTCAACCGCCCGAGTTGGACGCTCTGCTGGCCGCCAAGGGCTGGCCCAGCTATGACGCCGCCGAGGTCCTGGTGCGGCCCCAGCTGGACGACGTCATGGGCTGGCCCCTGCCCGGGGGTCAGGTCTTGCATCCGGTGGACGCCCTGGACTTCGCCCGCCAGATGGGCGAGTTCAAGGGCAGCAGCGAGCGCGAGGTCCAGGCCCAGGCCGAGCGCCAGTCACAGTCCCCCGTGCCCTACCAGGGCTTCTGGCTGCGCCGCAACACCATCCGCGGCTGGGAGCTGCTGGCCTGCGGTCAGATCGCCCGCGAAGGGGACTGGGTGGGCCTCTACGACATCTACACCCCCGCGCCCTTTCGCGGCCAGGGCCATGCCCGCAGCCTGTGCCTGGCCCTGCTCCAGCAGGCCTGCGCACAGGGCGCACGCCGGGCCTATCTGCAGGTGGGCGAGGCCAATGCGCCAGCCCTGGCCCTGTACCGCGGCCTCGGCTTCCAGCACGCCTACCGCTACCACTTTCGCAGTCCGCCGCAAGACCTTGGCTGAGCCCCACGACCCAGGGGGGCTGCACATTCACATGGTTACATCATGTCGAAGTGTGCTGGGTAGCATGCCGCAGCATCGCCACCCCCACGAAAGACGCTGCCGATGCGCCTCCCCAGCCTTCCCCGCCCGACCGGCCTCGCTCTGCTTTTGGGCCTGGCCCTGAGCACCTCCCCGGCCCAGGCTGCTGCGCCCAGGGCTGACGTGCCCGGGTCCAAGGACCACCCGGTCCTGCAACGTTTCAGTGGCAGCCTGCTGGTGGGTTATGCCCAGCAGGACTGGGACCAGCGCCAGTTTCCGGACGCAAGAGGCGCCGCCAAGGACGACAACCGCTTCGCCAACCCGGTCAGCTTCGAAGGCAAGGTGACGCGGCTGTTCTACCTTGCGCCCCTGGGCAAGAGCCCGCTGGAGGTCTTCCGCAACTACCAGCAGGCCCTGACGGCCGCCGGATTCAAGACCACCTGGACCTGCGAGACCGAGGCCCAGGGCTGCGCCCGCGCCTACTTCGCGTTGGACGGCTACGAGCGCGCCAAGGGCATGCGCTGGGCCGAGGGCGACCTGCCCGGCACCGATGCCGACTACAAGGGCAGCAGCTGGAACCTGGAGATGTCGGTGAGCTACGAGCAGGGGCGCATGCTGGTGGGCTCGCTGTCCGCCGGCGGCCGCAGCCTGCAGGTTTTGCTCTACACCTCGGTGGCCGACAACGCCCATACCGGCCGCACCGCCACCTACATCGAGATCGTGGAGCCCAAGGCCATGCCCACGGGCCAGGTCACGGTGGACGCCAAGGCCCTTAGCCAGGGTCTGCAGGCCGAGGGCAGGATCGCGCTCTATGGCCTCCTCTTTGATACCGGCAAGACCGAGGTCAAGCCCGAGAGCCAGGCGCAGCTGGACCAGATGGTGGCGGCCCTGAAGGCGCAGCCCGCGCTCAGGGTGCTGATCGTCGGCCACACCGACAACGTCGGCGGCATCGACGCCAACCTCGCGCTGAGCCAGGGCCGGGCCCAGGCCGTCGTCGCGGCCCTGGTGCAGCGAGGCATCGCGGCCGGCCGCCTGCAGGCGCGCGGCGTCGCCAGCTTCGCACCGCTGGCCAGCAACACCAGCGAAGACGGCCGCGGCCGCAACCGCCGCGTGGAGATGGTGCTGCAGTAAGCAGCACACCGCACAAGTCCACCCCGCCACGGAGACCGGCCACGGGCTCCACGACACCCGATTGCAGGAGGAGACTCCCATGGCATCTATCCGCACCCTCAGCACCGGTGCCCTGCTTGTGCTGGGCACCGTCCTGTCACCCCTGCCCTCCCTGGCCGATGCGCCGACGGCCGACGCGCCGGGCAGCAGCGACCACCCCGTGCTGCGGCGCTTCGGCGGCAGCCTGCTCGTGGGCTTCTCCCAGCAAGACTGGGAGCAGCGCTTCTTCCCCGACGCCAGCGGCGTGGCCAGGACCGGCGACCTCTTTGCCAACCCGCAGCCCCTGGAGGGCAAGGTCACCCGCCTGTTCTACCTGGCCCCGCTGGACAAGGGCCCGCTGGAGGTCTTCCGCAACCACCAGCAGGCCCTGCAGGCCGCCGGCTTCAAGACCGTCTGGGCCTGCGAGAGCAAGGAGCAGGGCTGCGTGAAGGCCTATTTCGCGCTGAACAAGAACGACCGCCTGCGCGGCATGGTCTGGTCCAAGGGTGACCTGCCCAATATGACCAACCCTTCCGGTGGGCGCTTTTCCCTGGAGTCCAGCATCAGCCCCGAGGGCGGCCGCATGCTGGTGGGCCTGTTGAGCCAGGGCGGCCGGACCCTGCACCTGATGCTGTACAGCTCCATGGCCCAGAACGCCTACACGCACCGCACGGCCACCTATATCGAGATCGTCGAGCCCAAGGCCATGCCCAACGGGCAGGTCACGGTCGATGCCGGCGCCATCGGCCAGGGCCTGAAGACCGAGGGCAAGGTCGCGCTCTACGGCCTCTTCTTCGACACCGGCAAGAGCGAGGTCAAGCCCGAGTCCCAGGTCCAGCTGGCCGAGATGGCCCAGGTGCTCAAGGCCGATCCCAAGCTGCGGGTCTTCATCGTCGGCCATACCGACAACGTCGGCAGCTTCGAGGCCAACCTGCTGCTCTCGCTGGCCCGCGCGCAGGCCGTGGTCGCCGCCCTAGGCAAGCCGCCCTACGGCATCGAAGCCGGCCGGCTCAGCGCCAAGGGTGCGGCCAACATCGCACCCCTGGCGTCCAATGCCGATGAAGACGGCCGAGCCCGCAACCGGCGCGTGGAGATGGTGCTGCAGTAAAAGGGTTCATGCGGAGCGCTCAGGCATCCGCGGCGGCCAGCTGTCCTTTGCGGATGGCCTCCCGGTTGGCACGGACAAATGCCAGACGGTAATCCTTGTTGGTAAAGGCGAGATGCATGGCCTCGATCGTGCCATCGACGAATTGCCGCTTCAGCCGACGGATTCGCACCGGCTGGTAATAACTGCTCTGGGGCGCCTGTGCCCTGTGGCGCCGGAACCAGGCCCAGCTCAGGCCCAGTCCTGCCAGGGCGGAAACCAGGAAGGGATGATCGGCCAGGAAGCCCGTCTTGGTCGATCCCATCGATGCCCACATCAGCAAGACGGTGGCACAGGCGCCAGCCATCATGCCGGTGATCAGCGCCTTGTTGCCCAAGGACAGCGGCCGGCGATGAAGGCTGTCCACGCAATGCGTGCAACTTGACACGGGCAAGGCAAAGCTGATCTCGCTGCCACCCAGCAACAGGAAGCGGGTCACCTTGGTGTTCTGCTCGGCCACGAAGACCTCGCTGCGGGTGCCGCAATTGGCGCAGACATCCTCTGGAAACTGAAGGCTGAAGCCCTCCACAAAGGACACCGGGCCCAGATTCAAATTCATAGCTACTCCTGCGTTCAGGCAGCGGCATCGGCTCCCTTAGCGCCCTACTCGATGCACGGCCCGGCATCCGACTGGCCGGGCCAAGGCGTGAATTATCCGGAGATGCACCTCAACTGATACTGAGTGCTAACCCAAAATCCGAGAGCGGGCAGGCTCCGGACCTGGCCGACATCAGGGCAGGGCAAGCGGTGGCCGCAATGCGTGTCTCAATCGCGCGGACGCCAGACCTTCATCAGGATGTATCGAGTGAAGCCAGGAACGAAGTCGTGGATGTGGGCGATGCAGGCATAGCCCAGGTGCTCATAGATCGCGGCAGCGTCGTCCAACAGGGTCTCGATAAGGGCGTCCCGGCAGCCGCGCCGCAGGGCCTGGGCCTCCAGCCGGCGCAGGGTGTCGCCGCCCAGGCCCTCGCCCCGGTGGTCCGGGTGGACCCACAGGTAGTCGATGTAGAGCCGTTCGAACTCGGTGCGGCCGCAGGCGCCGGCCAGCAGTGCGCCCTGCCCGTCGTAAAGGACGCAGGCAATGTCCCGGGCATCGCTGCCTTGGGCCTGTTGCCTGCCGTGCAGAATCACGCCCTCGCGCAAGGCCTGCAGGTGCGCAGCCGGCACCTCGTCGTCGGTGCACCAGCGCATGGCGTTCTGGCTCAAACCAGCCCCAGGGTCTCGTCCACGCCCAGGTGCACGTTCATGCTCTGCACCGCGGCGCCGCTGGCGCCCTTGCCCAGGTTGTCCAGGCGGGCCATGACGAGGATTTGCGTGCCGCTGCCGAAGACGAAGAGGTCCACCCGGTTCGTGTCATTGCAGGCCTGGACATCGAAGAAGCCGCCGGCCAGGGTGTCGGCATCGCGCAGGGGCATCACGCGGACGAAGCGCTCGCCCTCGTAGTGCGCAGCCAGCGCCTCGTGCACCTGCTCAGGGCTGGTGTTCGCTCGCAGCTGCTGCAGGTGCAGGGGAACGGTGACGGCCAGGCCCTTGTAGAAATCGGCCACGATGGGCATGAACACGGGCGCCGTCTTCAGGCCGGTGTGGGCCATCATCTCGGGCAGGTGCTTGTGGGCCAGGCCCAGGGCATACGGACGCGGCGACTTCAGCTGCGCGTTGCCGCCGGCCTCGTACTCCGCAATCATGCCCTTGCCACCGCCGGAATAACCGGTAATGGAGGTGGCCGAGATCAGGGACTCAGGGGCCAGCAGGCCGGCGTCCACCAAGGGCCGCACGGCCAGGATGAAGGCACTGGCATGGCAGCCCGGGTTGGCAATGCGCTTGGCGCTGCGGATGGCTTCGCGCTGGCCCTTGCACAGCTCGGGCAGGCCGAAGGTCCAGCCCGGCACGGTGCGGTGGGCGGTGCTGGCATCGATCAGGCAGGTGTTGGCGTTGCTGATCATGGCCGCCGCCTCGCGCGAGGCGGCATCGGGCAGGCACAGGAAGGCCACGTCGGCGGCATTGAGCAGACGGGCGCGCTCGGTGGCGTCCTTGCGCTTGTCGGCATCAATGCGCAGCACCTCGATGTCGCTGCGCTGGGCCAGGTACTCATGGATGCGCAGCCCCGTGGTGCCTTCCTGTCCATCCACAAACACGGTGTACGTCATGAGATCTCCAGCACAATCAATGGGAACAATCCGACAGCATAAGGGATGACCCGGGCCCTCGTCCGCCAGGGACCGGCACCATCCTTCGCCCCTGATGATGCCCCTGCCCTCCTCCGGTGCCTGCTCCGGCACCACCCCTCCCGTCTACCTGCTGCCCGGCTGGCTCAATTCCGATCCCGACCATTGGCAGAGCCGCTGGGAGCGGCAGCTGGGCCATGTCCGCATCGAGCAGGCCGACTGGGAATGGCCGCGCCGCGGCGACTGGATGGCGCGACTGGACGAAGTGCTGCTGGCGGACCTTCGCCTGGCGCGGACGCCCGCCGTGCTCGTGGCCCACAGCCTGGGCTGTCAGTTGGTGGCCGCCTGGGCGGCGCATTCGCAGCACACGGACCGCGTGAGCGGCGCCCTGCTGGTGGCCCCGCCCGACACCGAGCGCGAGGACATGCCGCCCCAGCTCCACAACTGGCGGTCCATCCGCCGACCGCGGCTGCCCTTCCCCGCCATCGCCGTGGTCTCGACAGACGACCCCTACTGCTCAGCCGAGCGCGCCAGTCAGATGGCCGCCGACTGGGGCGCCCGCCTCGTGCTGGCAGGGCCCCGCGGTCATCTCAACACCGCCAGCGGCCTGGGCGACTGGGCCGAGGGGCAGGCCTTGCTGGCCACCTTGTGCAGCGAGGCACGCTGAGCAGCGCGGCCGCGATCAGCCGTCGCGCTCCGACCAGACCCAGCCGCTCACCCCGGCGCTGAGCCCCAACGCGCAGGCCAGCACGACGCCCAGCGCCGGCGTGAGCTGGCCTTGCGCCCCGCCCGCCAGGGCCTGGGGCAGCAACCCCGTGCCGACCAGCTGCCAGACCAGCAGACCGCCCCCCAGGCCAGCCCCCCACACAGGCGCCATGGACCGCCTGCGGTAGCGGGCTGGGTCGGGCAGGCGCTGCATCAACGCCGCACTGAAGCCCTCATCCGGCACCGGATCCAGCCAGGCACTGGCCAGCCAGGCCTCCAGCTCGGACTCGTCCTGTGCCGTCAGAGGAGGCAGGTCCTCGGCGGGCGTGTTGTCCGGTTTGTTCATGGCCTCGTCTCCTTCCAGTCCTGCAGCCAGGCGCGCAGGCGCTGTTTGCCGCGTTGTACATGCGATTTGAGCGTGCCCAGGGGCAGGCCCATCACCTGGGCCGCCTCCTCGTGGCTCAGCCCCAGCTCGGCGCAATGCATGAGGGCCTGGCGCTCTGGGCGAGGCAGGCGCTCCAGGGCCTGCTGCAGGTCCAGGCGCAGGGCCGGCGAGGGTCCGGGGTCTGAACCGGCCGCGCCTTCCAGGTCGGCCTCGTCATCCAGATCCAGTTGGTTCTTTCTGCGCGACTCCAGGAACACGGTGTAGGCCAGGCGGAACAGCCAGGTGGCGAAGCGGGCCTCGCCACGGTACTGGTCCAGCTTGCGCCACAGGCGGAGAAAGACCTCCTGCGCCAGCTCGTCCGCCTGGGCAGCATCGCCACGGAGCAAGCGGCGCAGCTGGGCACGCACCAGGCCCTGATGGCGCCGCAGCAGCTGCTCGAAGGCCTGCGGCTCCCCGGTGTCCAGCACCCGGCGCACCAGGAGCCGGTCCAGCCGGTCCAGCCGGTCCTCCGGGTCCAGGGGCTCAGCCATCGGCACGCTGGCCGCGCTGGCCCAGCCACCAGCTGGCGAGGTAGCCCAGGCCGACCATCAGGGGCAGGCAGGCCAGACCCCACAGTTCGCCCAGGCGGCGGCCCTCGCTGTACTCCAGCGGCAGCAGCTGCAGGCTCAGCCAGACACCCACGGCCGCACTCACCAGCACCAGGCCGCGGCGGCGGTCCGCCTCGGCCGGCGTGGGCTCCTTCAGCAGCTCAGGAGGCAGGGGCTGCTGGCGATCGGCCAAATCCAGGAGAAAGCGGTAGCGCTGCTCCTTCTGGCGGGTCTGGTGCCGCATCAGGCGAAGAAGCAGGATCACCGGGCCGATGATGGCGCCCAACGTCACCACAATCATCCCCAGGCCCATCAGCAACTCATTCACGTTGTCCATCGTCGGATTCCTTTTTCATGTCCAGGTCAGGCCCCTTCCGGCCAGACCGCGGGTTTGGGATCAGAGCCCCAGCAGTTGCAAGACTTTCTCCAGATCACCGAGGAGCTCTTCCCGCTCGCCCGGCATGGCAGACGGTGCCTTGGCCAGCACCAGATCCTTCAGCGCCCGGCCATAGGCCATGCGTCGCGCCTCAGGCGCCTTGACGCGCTCGTCGGGCTGGACGCCATCCCCTTCCCAATTGCCACCCGTGACCGGACTCACCGAGCGCGCCAGCGAGACCCAGAGCCTGAAATGCGGATGCACCGTACGGAAGGTGCCCGGATTGGCACCGCCGCCGCTGGGCTCGCCCACCACCTTGGCGCGGCCGGCCTGCTGCAGGTCATAGGCCAGATGCTCGCCGGCCGAGAAGGTCTTGCTGCTGGTGAGCACGTACAGCGGCACGCGGGCCAGGTCCGGCCCGGGCAGGCCGGCCTGGGTCATCAGGGCTTCGTGGCTGGCATCTCGGGCACGGACCATGGCACTCAAGGCCGTCTGCGGTGGCAGGAAGTGGCTGGCCAGCCATTGCACCATGGCCGGGCTACCGCCGCGGTTGCGACGCAGATCCAGAATCAGGGCATCGCTGTGGGCCAGCACCTGCAGTGCGGCCACCAGGGTGGGCGCGCAGGCTTCGGGCGGGGCCATGGCATCCACGCGCAGGTAGCCGATGTTGCCGGGGTAGTGCTCCACGCGCTCCACGCCGCAGTTCAGGTAGCGCATCACCTCGGGCGGCGGACCGGACGGGGCCTCGTCGGCCTCCTCGGCATCGGGCGGCAGGGCCTCGGGGCTGTAAACCAGCCGCGCATGGGCATCCTGCAGCTGGGTCTGCAGCAGCCGGGTCCAGCTCTCCGCCAGCGCGGGCCCTGTCAGCGCCCCGTCCTGCGGCTTTAGAGCTGCCAGCGCGGCTGGCACCCGGGACAGGTCGTGATAGTCCTGCTTCAGGCGCAGGCCGATCTGCTGGCCCAGGACCGCCTGCTCCGCGGGGGCCAGGACCAGGGGCGCACCGGCAGCCGGTGCGGCCATGCTCAGGGGACTCAGCATCAGCACGGCAGCCAGGGCCAGGCCTTGTAAACGGGTTTTCATCATGCAAGCGCTCCTCGCTCCAGGGCCCCGCCACATGGGGGCCTCATCTGCTTGGATGCAGGGAACATCGATCTGGATGCAGTCCGCCGAAAAAATTCCTCTCGGGGCGTCCCAGGAGCGGCAACGGCACTTTGCGACAATCCGCCCCATGGTCACGAAAAAACCCAAGGGCCTCGGCATGGGCCTGGAAGCCCTGCTCGGCCCCAAAGTCTCTGAAACGCCCGCCGCGCGCGAAGGCGTGCCCAGCACCCTGCGACTGGAGCAGATGCAGGCCGGCAAGTACCAGCCGCGCACGCGCATGGACGAGGGCTCGCTCTACGAGCTGGCCGAGAGCATCAAGGGGCAGGGCATCATGCAGCCCATCCTGGTACGCCCCATCAGCGCCGAAGCCTCCAAGGATGGCTTGGCCCGCTACGAGATCATCGCGGGTGAACGCCGCTTCCGGGCCGCCAAGCTGGCCGGTCTGCGCGACGTGCCGGTGCTGGTCAAGGCCGTGCCGGACGAAGCCGCCGCGGCCATGGCCCTGATCGAGAACATCCAGCGCGAGGACCTCAACCCGCTGGAGGAAGCCCAGGGCCTGAAGCGCCTCACTGACGAGTTTGGGCTCACTCACGAGCAGGCCGCTCAGGCGGTAGGCCGCTCGCGCAGCGCCGCCAGCAATCTGCTGCGCCTGCTCAACCTGGCCGAGCCGGTGCAGGCCATGCTGATGGCGGGTGACCTCGACATGGGCCATGCCCGCGCCCTGCTGGCCCTGGACGGCGCCCACCAGATCACCAGCGCCACCGAGATCGCCGCCAAGAAGCTCAGCGTGCGCGAGGCCGAGAAGCTGGTGCAGCGCCACCAGGGCGCCGGTCGCCAGGCACCCTTGCTGCGCGTCAAGGGTGACAAGAGCCGGGATGTGCTGCGCTTGGAGGAAGAGCTGTCCGATCTGCTGACCGCACAGGTGGAGATTCGCGTGAAGAAGAAGACGCGGCGCGGCGAGTCCGGCGAGATCGCCATCCAGTTCAGCTCGCTTGACGAGCTCAATGGCCTGATCGAGCGCCTGCGCGGTCCCCAGTGAGCGATCCCTACGACTGGTCGCGCCCATGCCCCCAAAGCCGTGCCCTATGCACGGCTTTTTTTCACGCCTTTCGGCACGCGACGCCCTGCCCGCGCATCATGCGGGGGTCTATGCTGTAAACGCGCCCCCGCAGGACGGCGTTGCGAAGTCATCGTGAAAGGACTACAAGTGAAACCGAGAGGGGTCAGGTCTTGTGTCCTTCCTTGCCGCGACAGGCGGCGTAGGATGGGAACAGACGCCCCGATTGCAGCAGGCAGGTACCGAGAAGCCGCCCCGCAAGCGCCTTTTTCGACGACTGCCGGATCCCCCGCTGCAGGAAGCTGCTGACCAGCGCTGATGCTCGGAAAGCTCTGATGACGCCTTGCCCCAGGACGTCACCAGAACTTCCCAGACGATGCCGGATGTCATATGCCCGGCATCGCCTCCAACGGACACAGGAGGTCAGCATGGACGTGATCAGCAACTACACCGCCCGCTACGAGCGCAGCCGGATCGAAGAGCTCTCGCTCGAAGAGTACCTGGCCGAGTGCAAGAACAATCCCCTCGCCTACGCGACCGCCGCCGAGCGCATGCTCAAGGCCATCGGCGAGCCGCAGATGGTCGATACGCGCAACGACCCTCGGCTCTCGCGCATCTTCGCCAACAAGACCATCAAGCTCTACCCCGCCTTCGCCGAGTTTTACGGCATGGAGGAGGCCATCGAGCAGGTCGTCAGCTATTTCCGCCACGCCGCGCAGGGCCTGGAGGAAAAAAAGCAGATCCTCTATCTGCTGGGCCCGGTGGGCGGCGGCAAGAGCTCCATCGCCGAGCGGCTCAAGCAGCTGATGGAGCAGGTGCCCTTCTACGCGCTGAAGGACTCGCCGGTGAACGAATCCCCGCTGGGCCTCTTTGACCCGGTGGAGGACGGCCCGCTGCTGGAGAAGGAATTCGGCATCCCCAGCCGCTACCTCAACCGCATCCTCTCACCCTGGGCCGTCAAGCGCCTGGACGAGTTCGGCGGCGACATCCGCAGGTTCCGCGTGATCAAGCGCTATCCAAGCGTGCTCAAGCAGATCGGCGTGGCCAAGACCGAGCCGGGTGACGAGAACAACCAGGACATCTCAAGCCTGGTCGGCAAGGTCGATATCCGCAAGCTGGAGACCTACGCGCAGGACGACCCCGATGCCTACAGCTACAGCGGCGGCCTGTGCCTGGCCAACCAGGGCCTGCTGGAGTTCGTCGAGATGTTCAAGGCGCCGATCAAGGTGCTGCACCCGCTGCTGACCGCCACGCAGGAAGGCAACTTCAAGGGCACGGAAGGCTTCGGTGCCATCCCCTTCGACGGCATCGTGCTGGCGCACAGCAACGAGAGCGAGTGGAAGACCTTCCGCAACAACAAGAACAACGAGGCCTTCCTCGACCGCATCTACATCGTCAAGGTGCCCTACTGCCTGCGCGTCAGCGAGGAGGTGAAGATCTACGAGAAGCTGATCCGCGGCTCCTCCCTCGCCGAGGCCAAGTGCGCCCCGGGCACGCTGAAGATGATGGCGCAGTTCGCCGTGCTGACCCGGCTGAAGGAGCCGGAGAACTCGACGCTGTACTCCAAGATGCAGGTCTACGACGGCGACAACCTCAAGGACACCGACCCGCGCGCCAAGAGCCTGCAGGAGTACCGTGACTACGCCGGCGTCGATGAGGGCATGAACGGCATCAGCACGCGCTTCGCCTATAAGATCCTTTCCAAGGTCTTCAACTTCGACCCCAGCGAAGTCGCGGCCAATCCAGTGCACCTGATGTACGTGCTGGAGCAGCAAATCGAGCGCGAGCAGTTTTCGGGCGAGCTGGAGCAGAAGTATGTCGGCTTCATCAAGGAACAGCTGGCGCCGCGCTATGCCGAATTCATCGGCAAGGAGATACAGACGGCCTACCTGGAGAGCTATTCCGAGTACGGCCAGAACATCTTCGACCGCTATGTCACCTACGCCGACTACTGGATCCAGGACCAGGAGTACCGCGACACCGACACCGGCGAGGTCTTCGACCGCTCGGCCCTCAATGCCGAGTTGGAGAAGATCGAGAAGCCCGCGGGCATCAGCAATCCCAAGGATTTCCGCAACGAGATTGTCAACTTCGTGCTGCGGGCCCGCGCCAACAACGCCGGCAAGAACCCGGCCTGGACCAGCTATGAGAAGCTGCGCACGGTGATCGAGAAGAAGATGTTCTCCAACACCGAGGAACTGCTGCCCGTGATCAGCTTCAACGCCAAGGCCAGTGCCGAAGAGGCCAAGAAGCATGAGAACTTTGTGCAACGCATGGTCGATAAGGGCTACACGGCCAAGCAAGTGCGCTTGCTTTGCGAGTGGTACCTGCGCGTCCGCAAGAGTAGCTGAAGGACCCCCCTACGCGCTGCGCGCGCCCCCTCGAGGGGGCGGGCCCGAAGGACCGGCGAAGCCGGATCCTCGGGCCCCACTCGGGAAGGCGGGCTGAGCGAAGCGAAGAAGGAAGCACATGCTGCAGCAGATCATCGATCGACG
Source organism: Mitsuaria sp. WAJ17 (assembly GCF_014174515.1). Taxonomy (GTDB): domain Bacteria; phylum Pseudomonadota; class Gammaproteobacteria; order Burkholderiales; family Burkholderiaceae_C; genus Roseateles_B. The sequence goes on along the minus strand of NZ_JACJUG010000001.1, from coordinate 167,990 downwards.
GCTTTCGGGCAAGAACAAGTCCATCGGCAATCGCGAGCGGTTTCTGCGTCGACACAAGGACCAGATCCGCGAGGCGGTGCGGCGGGCGGTGGATGGGCGCGGCATCCGGGACATGGAGCGCGGCGAAGACGTGCACATCCCCAAGAAGGACCTCAGCGAGCCCGTCTTCGGCCATGGCGAGGGTGGCACCCGCGAGGTGGTGAGGCCGGGCAACCGGGACCACGTCAAGGGCGATCGCGTGCCCAAGCCCCAAGGCGGTCAAGGCCAGGGCCAGGGCAGCCAAGCCAGCGACTCCGGCGAGGGCGAGGACGACTTCGTCTTCCACCTCAGCAAGGAAGAGTTCATGCAGGTCTTCTTCGACGACCTGGCCCTGCCCAATATGGCCCGCACCACCCTGGCCGAGACGCCGGAATGGAAAAGCCACCGTGCCGGCTTCACCAACGACGGCACGCCCACCAACCTGCACGTGGTGCGCTCCATGCGGGGCGCCCTGGGCCGCCGCATCGCCCTGGGCATGGGTAAGCGGCGCGAGCTGCATGAGCTGGAAGAGCGCCTGGCCCTGCTGCTGCGCGAGCTGCCCGAGCATCCCGAGAACAAGGCCCTCATCGAGGACACCGAGGCCCGCATCGCCCTTCTCAAGGGCCGCATCGAGGCCATCCCCTTCCTCGATCCCATCGACCTGCGCTTCCGTTCCCGCGTGAAAGTGCCGGTGCCCACCACGCGCGCGGTGATGTTCTGCCTGATGGACGTCTCCGGCTCCATGGACGAAGCCCGCAAGGACTTGGCCAAGCGCTTTTTCATCCTGCTCTACCTCTTCCTGACCCGGCACTACGAGAAGATCGAAGTGGTCTTCATCCGCCACCACACACAGGCCCAGGAGGTGGACGAGCAGAACTTCTTCCACGCCACCGAAACCGGCGGCACCGTGGTGTCCTCGGCCCTGGTGCTGATGGAGCAGATCATCCGCGAGCGCTACTCGCCCTCGGAATGGAACATCTACGGCGCCCAGGCCAGCGACGGCGACAACTGGCATCACGACAGTGGCCGCTGCCGCGAGCTGCTCACCGAGAAGATCCTGCCCCTGTGCCGCTACTTCGCCTATGTGCAAGTGGCTGAAGCCGAACAGAATCTCTGGGAGGAATACGCCAAGCTGACTGATGAGGTCCCGCAGTTCGCGATGCGCAAGGCCGTGGAGGTGAACCAGATCTACCCGGTCTTCCGCGACCTGTTCAAGAAGGAAGGAGCCTCCGCATGAACCGCTCTCCCGATCTTGAGAACCGTCGCAGCACCGGCCTGGCCGCCGACCGCCATGAGTGGGGCGGCCGCCGCTCTCCGCCCCCCCTGCGCCACATGAAACCTCTCGAAAAGCGACCGGACCACCCCCTGCCTGCGCCCAGCGACTGGACCTTCGAGCTGATCCACGACTACCACGAGGTGATCCGCCAGACCGCCGAGCGCTATGGCCTGGACACCTACGCTAACCAGCTGGAAATCATCACCGCCGAGCAGATGATGGATGCCTACGCCTCCGTGGGCATGCCGGTGAACTACCGCCACTGGAGCTATGGCAAGGAGTTCATCGCCACCGAGCGCAACTACAAGCGCGGCCAAATGGGCCTGGCCTACGAGATCGTCATCAACTCCGATCCCTGCATCGCCTACCTCATGGAGGAGAACACCATGGCCATGCAGGCCCTGGTGATCGCCCATGCCTGCTACGGCCACAACAGCTTCTTCAAGGGCAATTACCTCTTCCGCATGTGGACGGACGCCTCGTCCATCATCGACTACCTCGTCTACGCCAAGAACTACGTGGCCGAATGCGAGGAGCGCCATGGCCTGGATGCGGTGGAGGCCGTGCTGGACTCCTGCCATGCGCTGATGAACCACGGCGTGGACCGCTACCGGCGGCCTGCCAAGCTCTCGCTGGCCGAGGAGCGCAACCGCCTCAAGGACCGCGAGTCCTATGCCCAGCAGCAGATCAACGACCTCTGGCGCACCCTGCCCCGCCGGGCCGACAAGGACGCCGAGGCTCAGGCCGCCCGCCGCTTCCCCGAGGAGCCGCAGGAGAACCTGCTGTACTTCATCGAGAAGAACGCCCCCCTGCTGGAGCCCTGGCAGCGCGAGATCGTGCGCATCGTGCGCAAGATCGCCCAGTACTTCTATCCGCAGCGGCAGACCCAGGTGATGAACGAGGGCTGGGCCACCTTCTGGCACCACCGCCTGCTCAATCAGATGTACGACGACGGCTACCTCACCGACGGCATGATGATCGAGTGGCTTAAGTCGCACACCAACGTCATCGCGCAGCAGCCCATGGCCAACCTGAACCCCTACGCCCTGGGCTTTGCGATGTACACCGACCTCAAGCGCATCTGCGAAGCACCTACCGCCGAAGACCGGCAGTGGTTCCCCGACATCGCCGGCAGCGACTGGCTGCCCACGCTGCAGCACGCCATGCGCAACTTCAAGGACGAGAGCTTCATCGGCCAGTACCTGAGCCCCAAGCTGATGCGCGACTTCAAGCTCTTCGCCATCCTGGACGACGAGAAGGAGAAGGAATACCTGATCTCCGCCATCCACGACGAAAGCGGCTACCAGCATGTGCGCGAGGCCCTCTCCCGCCAGTACGACCTCTCCACCCGCGAGCCCAACATCCAGGTGTGGAACGTCAACCTGCGCGGCGACCGCTCCCTGACCCTGCGCCACACCCAGCACCTGGACCGCCCGCTGCACGAGGGCGCCCAAGAAGTGCTCAAGCACGTGGCCCGCTTGTGGGGCTTCGGCGTGCAGCTGGAAAGCGTCAACGGCAAGGGCGAGGTGAGCAAGCGCTGGACCGTGCCGGCGCCGGCACATTGAGCTGGGCCCGATCGCGCCTGGGCAGGGGCGCCCGGGCCGCGCGGGCCTGCACGCTGGCCTTGCTGGCCTGGAGCCTGCATGCCGGGGCGGCCGCGCCGCCTCTGCGCCTGCTGGTGACCACCGGCGCCAGCCTTCCGTTTGCAGACATCAGCCCCGGCAGTGCCGAGGCCCGCCTGCTGGGTGGCATCGTCCATGACTGGGGCCTGGCGCTGGCGCAGCGCCTGGGGCGGGAGCCCCGCTTCCTGCTGATGCCTGCTCGCCGCGTGGGTCAGCAGCTGCGCGAAGGCAGCTTCGATGTGCAGTGCTTCGAGAACCCCCAGTGGTACGGCCCACAGGACGAGGCCTGGATCGAATGGCTGCCGCGACCGCTGATGGAGGTGGTCGAAGAGCTGGTCAGCATGCCTGGCACGCCCCTGGTCCGGCATCTCGAGCAGTTGCAGGGCAAGACGGTGGGCGTCGTGACCGGCTACCGCTACCCACTGCTTGACCCGCTTTTCGAGGCGGGCCGCATGGAGCGCAGCCTGGCCCACAACGAGACCCGCCTGCTGCAGATGCAGCGCCTGGGACGGGCCGACTACAGCGTGATCAGCCGCCTACAGCTCGACTACGCCCGTGCCACTGACCCCAAGCTGCGCACATTGATCGCCTCGCCGCTGGTGGTGTCGCGCACGGCCCTGTACTGCCTGCGTCTGCGCAGCTCACCCATCCCGCTGTCCGAGCTGGCCGCGGCCCAGCAAGCCTTGCTGAACGAAGGGCGGCTGGAGGCGATCCTGCAGCGCTACCGCTAGCGGCTCGCCTGCCCGGAGAAGATCTTGCCCGGATTCATGATGTCCATCGGATCCATGGCCCGCTTGAGCGTGCGCATGAGGTCCACGGCCTCTGCCCCTGCCTCATCGAGCAGGAAGTCCTGCTTATGCAGGCCAATGCCGTGCTCGCCCGTGCAGGTGCCACCCAGGCGCAGGGCGCGGGCCACCATCTGTGCAGAGAGTCGCTCGGCAGTTTCGCGCTCGGCAGGCAGTTGCGGGTCGATCAGGTAGCCCATATGGAAGTTGCCATCGCCCACATGCCCAACGACGAAATAGGGCAGGCCCGAGGCCAGCACCTCGGCCACCGATTCGTTGATGCTCTCGGCCAGGCGCGAGATGGGCACGCAGGTGTCCGTGGTGACGCAGCGGCAGCCCGGCTTCATCTGCAAGGCCGACAGATAGGCATGGTGACGAGCCGTCCACAGCCGTGTGCGGTCTTCGGGCGTGCTGGCCCATTCGAAGTCCTCGCCGCCGAAGTCGCGGGCCATCTCCTGCACAGCGCCGGCCTGCTCAGCGACGCCGGCCGCCGAGCCATGGAACTCCATCAGCAGCATGGCGGATTCGCGCAGGCCCAGGTGGTCATGCGCATTGACGGCACGCACGGTGTTGGCGTCCAGCAGCTCGCAGCGGGCGATGGGCACACCCGTCTGGATGATCTGCATGGTGGTCTGCACGGCCGCATCGATACTTGGGAAGAAGCAGATGGCCGCTGACACCGCCTCCGGCAGCGGATACAGCCGCAGCGTCAGCTCCGTGATCACGCCCAGCGTGCCCTCGCTGCCCACGAAAAGCCGGGTGAGGTCATAGCCCGCGCTGCTCTTGCGCGCCCGCGAACCCGTACGCACAACACTCCCGCCCGGCGTGACCACGCGCAGGGCCAGCACGTTCTCGCGCAGCGTACCGTAGCGGACGGCATTGGTGCCGCTGGCCCGCGTGGCCGCCATGCCGCCCAAGGAGGCATCGGCGCCCGGGTCGATGGGGAAGAAGAGCCCCAGGTGGCGCAGCTCGTCGTTGAGCCGGTGGCGCGTGACGCCGGGCTGCACCGTCACCGTCAAGTCCTCGGCCTGCACGGCCAGGATGCGGTTCATGCGGGACAGGTCAAGGCTGATGCCGCCCTGCACCGCCAGCAGGTGCCCCTCCAGCGAGGTGCCCGCGCCGTAGGGGATCACCGGCACCGCATGCTGCTGGGCCTGGGCCAGCACAAAGGAGACCTCCTCCTCGCTCTCGGCAAAGAGGACCAGTTCCGGGGGCTCCACGTCGAAAGGGCTCTCGTCGCGTCCATGCTGCTGGCGCACGGCCAGCGATTCGACGCAGCGCACCCCGAAGCGTTCGCGGCAGGACTGCTTCAGCGCCTGCGGCACGGCGCGGCGCGGGCCCTCCAGGGCTGCGGGCAGTGAGGCGTGGGACATGGGCGGAACTCCGGCTTGGCGTCAGGGGTCATTCTAGGAAGCACTGCTGAACCCGGCCTGAACAGCCCGGCTGCCAGGATCGATGTGCGAGGGACCTGCGTTGGCGCAAGCGCGCGAGCTTGAAGCCCCGGCCCACCCGTGCCACCATGGTCGCACGCCACCTGCACGAGGAGCTTCCATGAGCACATCGAGTTGGATCCTGCTGATCGCTGTCGTGGCCCTGGCCCTGCTGGGCCTGTGGCGGCGGGACATGCTGGCCCTGCTGGTCCAGAACATCATGAACGCCTTCCGTGCGCCCGCCACCCCCGCGGCGCCGCCCGGCCATGAGCCCAAGCCCCACGGCGAGGGCGCTCATGGACATTCGGGCCGCCCCCAGCGACCCGACTTTCACCGCAGCGGACGCAGGGGCTAATCCAGGGCCGTCGCTGGACTGAGGCAAGATGCGGGCCTCATCAACAAGACTCGCCCGCTGTCATCATGGCCAACCGACTTTCCCAGATCGCCACCCGCACCGGAGATGACGGCACCACTGGCCTTGGCAACGGCGAGCGCGTGCCCAAGGACCATCTGCGTGTCCAGGCCATGGGTGATGTGGACGAGCTCAACTCCAACCTCGGCGTGCTGCTGGCCGAACCCCTGCCTGACGATGTCCGCGAGCTGCTGATCACCATCCAGCACGAGCTCTTCAACCTGGGCGGCGAGCTGTGCATGCCCGGCTACAGCCTGCTCAAGGACGACGCCGTACTGCGCCTGGACGAGGCCCTGGCCCACTACAACGCCGCCCTGCCCCGGCTCAAGGAATTCATCCTGCCCGCCGGCACCCGCGGCGCCGCCATCGCGCATGTGGCCCGCACCATCGCCCGCCGTGCGGAGCGGGCCGTGGTCCATGCCCTGCACCAGGGCGAGCAGATCGAGGCCGCGCCGCGCCAGTACCTCAACCGCCTCTCCGACCTGCTCTTCGTGCTGGCCCGCGTGCTCAACCGTGCCAATCTGGATGGCAAGGGCGGCGACGACATCTACTGGCACAGCGAGCGCCTGCAGCGCCAGCAGAACGAGCCCGAGCAGGCCTGAGCCTGGCGCTACCCCTCTACTTTCTGCTGCGAGGCAGGCGCTGAAGCGCCTGTCGCAGGCGTTCCTCGTAGGCCTCGGCCAGGGCAGCCGGGGCCGTCACCTGCACCTCGCCGGCATGGCGCAGGAGGTCCATCAGCAGCTCCGTGGCATCCACATAGGGCACGTCCAGCTCCCAGCGGCCATCTGCCAGCCAGCGGCTCTGCTGCGCGGGGTGCCATTCCTCGCTTGACACCCATTGCGCCGCCTCAGCGCTGAAGACCAGGCGAGCCTGCTGCGGCCGGCCGCCGGCGAAAATGCCGTAGCCCTGGTCCAGCTCGGCCTCCAGCTGTCGGACCGCAACGGCACGTGCCTTGTCCTGCGTGGCCTCGGCAGCCTCCACCGCATCCAGCGCAAAGCGGCGCAGGCCCTCGCTCTGGTGGCACCAGGCGTCCAGATACCAGGTGTTGCGATAGTGCACCAGGCGCTGGGGCGACACGACCCGCTCACCCAGCGAGCCCGCCTGCCCTCCACGCCCCCTCTTGCGGTAGGACAGGCGCAGGCGTTGACGCTTCACCAGGGCGCTGCCCACGGTCTCGAAATGCTCCGAGGGCACGCGCCGCCGGGCCGTGGAGATGAGCTTGACCCGCCGCGTCAGCTCGCGCGACTCGGCCTCATCGCTGCCCAGCATGCCGCTGAGCTTGTCCAGCATGGGCTGCAGGTGGCGCGTCAGCAGGCCGTTCTCGTCCAGGCTGGACAGCAGCTGATTCATGGTCAGCAGGGCATGCAGCTCCTTCTCGCTGAACCACACGCCCGGCAGCTCGTGCTTCTGGCCGCGCCAGTCCTGGCTGAAACGGTAGCCGTTGTCCAGGGCGTCGTACTCGATGGGCGCGTCCATGCGCTCGCGCAGGTACTGCAAGTCGCGCTTGAGTGTGGCCGGCGAGACCTCCAGCGCCTCCAGCAGCGTCGCGAAGCTGACGCACTCCTGGGCGCGGATCAGCATTTCGATCTTGTAGAAGCGTTCGGTGCGGTCCATGGCCTGCAGCCCTCCCTGTCGTGGTTTTCCCCCGGTCTCCACCAGGGATCCAGGTAGCTCATGCCTTGAGCTACCTGCACCGCACACTGTGCCACAAGGTCGCTGACAGATTTGTGGCGGCCAGCACTCCCAACCCTTGCAGGAGATGACCATGGCCCAGCTCAGCGTTTCGACCCTTCCCGCCGCCCCGGCCCAGCTCGACCTGGCCATGGACGAGGCTCCCGCACTGCCTGCCGGCAAGCAGGTGGGCTTCGAGCTCGGCTGGGACCATGCACGTCACGGCCTGGCGCCGGCGGTGGAGCACCTCTTCAGCGCCTCCCCCCTGCGCCAGGGCTGGCAGGCCGGCCAGGCCACCTTCGGACATCGCACGCTGAAGGCCGGCGGCCACACCCAGCGCTGGCTGCAGCTGCGCACCCACGCCTGGTCCCGTGGCCGCAGCTTCGAGACCACCCTGCTCACGCCCAACTACCTTCAGCAGCTGGACACCGGCCACTGCCCCATCAGCCGCCAGCCCCTCAACGACATCCCTGGCGACGCCTGCCAGCGCAGCCTGGACCGCGTGCGCGACGACGCCGGCTATGCCGCTGGCAACCTGGCCATGATGAGCCGCCAGGCCAATGCAGCCAAGGGTCGTCGGGACTTCGCCGCCCTGCAGGCCGCGGCACAGAGCTTGCAGCAGGGCCCCATCCGCCAGATGGGCGGGCTGGACGCGAAGGCCTGGCAACGTCTGGCCTTGCTGAGCAGCTTCGTGACGCCCCTGCCACATGAGCAGGCCGCCGCCCTGCCCCTGCACCTGCTGCCGCCCAACCGCCTGCGCCTCTTCAATCCCATCCAGGCCCTGCAGGCCCTGGTGACCCGCCAGTTCGCCACGCCCGGCTGGAGCCAGCGCCTGGCGCGCCTGGAAGCCCTGCTGCCTCAGTCGGATCTGCAGGCGGACTTCAACCGCTTCGTGCTGGCCTTCGTGCCGCGGGTGCTCCAGCAGCAGCAACTGCAGGCGCCGCAGGACATCCGTCAGGCCCTGGAAGACGCCTGGGACCACGAGCTGGTGCAGCGCCGCTGGACCCGCTTCGCCCTGCGCCTCACGGCCGCCCAGGCCGAGCAGCTGGTACAGCGCGCCGCCGCCAAGCGCCTGTGCCCGGTGCATGTCCAGCAGCATGAGGTGCCTGCGGCGACCGAAGGCTGGGGCCTGGCCTGAATCCGGCACCAGCCCCTGCCGACGAGCGCTCGCCTGAGCATTTCTTGCGCAGCGTCATTCCCATGTCATCCGATGCTGGCACAGTGCCGGCCGTCGACTCACCGGCCCCGTGCCGGTGCCAGACGGAGCAATACTCTCGCTCTTGCCTTATCGGCCCCGCCCGGCACATGCCCGGCGGGGCTGTTTTTTTATGTGCCGACATCGTCCCTGCTGCCCTCATGCCGGGGGGCCGCAGCGGTTGACGCCCGGCGCCGTCCCGCGAATGATGCGGCGTTGGCGCCCAAGCGCCCTGAGCATCACACCAGGAGACATCAGACATGCAAAGAGTGGCCATCGTGACAGGCGGCACCCGCGGCATCGGCGCCGCCATCGCCCTGGGCCTGCAGGCCGCGGGCTACCGCGTGGCCAGCGTCTATGCAGACAACGAGGCCGCCGCCGAGGCCTTCCATGCCCGCAGCGGCATCCCCGTCTTGCGCTGGGATGTCTCCGACTACGAAGCCTGCGAGCGCGGCGTGGCCCAGGTGGAGGCGCAGCTGGGACCGGTGGACGTGCTGGTCAACAACGCCGGCATCACCCGAGACGGCATGCTGCACAAGATGACCCTGGCACAGTGGCAGGCGGTGATCAACACCAACCTGAACTCAGTCTTCAACATGAGCCGCCAGGTGATCAACGGCATGCGCGAGCGCGGCTTCGGCCGAATCATCAACATCGCGTCCGTCAACGCCCAGAAGGGCCAGCTGGGCCAGACCAACTACTCGGCCGCCAAGGCCGGTGAAATCGGCTTCAGCAAGGCCCTGGCCCTGGAGAACGCCAGCAAGGGCATCACGGTGAACGTGATCTGCCCAGGCTATATCGCAACGGACATGGTCAAGTCCATGAAGCCCGAGGTGGTCAGCAGCATGATCCTGCCTCAGATCCCGGTGGGCCGGCTGGGCACGCCGGAGGAGATCGCACGCTGCGTATGCTTCCTGGTGGCTGACGAAGCCAGCTTCATCACGGGCGCCACGCTCAGCGCCAACGGCGGCCAGTACCTGGCCTGAGGCGTCGGTCAGCGGCACTCAGGCCGGCAGGCCCTTGCTGAAGCGTTCCAGCGAGCCCGCGGAATCCTGCAGGGCCACGTGGTAGCCCCGCTCCTGGAACCACAGGGCCCAGTTCCGGGCCAGCTGCCGGTCAGGCAGCCAGGGGCCGGTGCGGTCGATATGGACACGGTTCGCGCGGCGTTCGTAGAACACCACGCGCCACATGCTGCCGCCGGAACTGAAGTTGTAGCTGCTCATAAGCGGGCGTGAATCTATCAGATCGCACGGACCCGCATCGGCGCTCAGCTTCTCGATTCGTCAACCCATTCACGCAGCGTGAGCACGCGCAGTCCCGGGTAGCGCTCGGCCTGCCGCGCGACATGGCTTCGCAAGGCCGCTGATTCGCTCAGGAGCAGACCCGCGCCCGCCTCCGAGGCCAGGCTCAGCGCCAGCAGCGGCCCCTGCGGCAGGCGGGCGGCGACGCGCCCTTGCAGGGGCCTGCAGACCTGCGCATACGGCAGTACATCGGCCAGCAGCTCCTGCTGCTGCGCGGGCATGAGCTTCAGCATCGGTGCAGCCAGGCTCAGCATCAGCAGCCGGGCGGTTTCAGCACACACCAGCAAGGGCAGGCGGCCGTCCTGCCAGGCCTGGCGCAGCAGCGCGCCCTCGGCATCGTTGTGCAGCAGGGCCTGCAACAGCAGGGCTGTGTCCAGCACGGTGCCTGAGGGCCGGGTCTTGCGCGAACGCGCAGCGGGCTGGCCCCTGCCTGCCCTTCCCCCGCCCGCCTTCATGCGACGCGACGCGCACCCGCGCTGCTACGGGTGGCCCGGCTGCGCGAGGTGGCGGCCGCGACGGGCTTGCTGCGCTTGGCAGGAGCACTTGATGGTTTTGCAGCGGTCTTGCGGACAGGCTTGGCGACCGCACCCGACGCCCGGCGGGTACTCGATGGTTTTGCACGCAGTCCGGCGGCCGGCTTCTGGCCCGTCTCGATGGTTCTGGCGCCCGTGGAGGCCTGCGTCTTCCTTGCCCCCGTTTTCTTCGCCGCCGTTTTTTTCGGGGTGAGGGTACTCAATGGTTTTACCGCCTTGGCGCCGGCTGCCTTTTTGGGGGTCTCAATGGTTTTGGCAGCCCCCATCTGTGTTTCGGCCCAGCTCAGGGCGGCCTGCAGCGTTTTTGGCGAGAGGGCCAGTTCGGCCAGCTTGGCCCTCAGGGCGTCGCCTCGCTGGATTCGCACGGGGGTCAGCACGATCTGACCGCCCCGGGTCTGCACGTCGAAGTACTGCACCGGCCCCAGGGGCTCGGTCACGCTCTTTGGCAAAGTCAGTTGATTCTTGGCGGTAATCTTCGCGAGCACTTTATGGAAATTCTGAAAGTAAGGAACTCTTACTTTACCCTGGATCACGCACTGAGCCACTGAACTGACCATTCCATCAAGGAGCCTGGCAAGGACGATGAACACGGGGATCTCTCGACAAGACCTCGTTTTCCATGCTGTGACGACTCGCGCAGGAATAGGTGCAGCAATGACAGGGCAAGTCATCACGAAACGGGACGCCGACCGCAGGACGATCGCCATGGGAGAGAACAGGCCACGGTCTCTTGCCGTCCCTCCCGCCTGGGATGGGCTGCCCATGGACAGGCGCTGGGTCGCAACAGAAGTGAATCTCGCGCCAAGGACGCTGAACCATTGAGCTAGGCAGTGGCCGAGTCGCAGACCTGATCGTGCTCGAAGGGATTGAGGCTGGAGGCCGTCAATGGCCCGGGCAGGCCGTCGCTCATGCCTCGGGGGCACCGCGCGGGCATGCGGCAGCGCCATCGGCACAGGAAGGCGCGAGGGGCCAGGGAATCAGGGGAATCCTGCGCATCACGCGGGCTGCAGGCGGCAGCATCGAGAGGTCGGCCCCTGCAGCCTGTGCCTCAAAAGAAGCGCGCTGCTTCATCGTCAGATCATCGCCACTGCCGGCGATCTGCTGCAGCACCGACTCTCACGAGCAGGCGCTGCAGGCTTGTGTCTCAGACCAGGGAGCGGTGCAGGCGCAGCTCTTCCAGGCGCACGGAGCCCACTTCGGTGGTCTTGGTGGTGTTGAGCTCGCGCTTGAAGCCGGCCAGCTCGAAGAAGCGCAGGGCACGTTCATTGCGCAGATAGGTCCACAGCGTGACCTTGGTGCAGCCTTCTTCCTGCAGGCCGTCGCGGGCGGCATCCCACAGGGCCAGGCCCACGCCCTTCTCCCAGTGCTTGGGCGCCACGTAGAGGGCCCAGATCTCGCCGGTGCTGGAGGGCGTACCCTTGTCGCGCGAGCGGTCGAAGCCGACAAAGCCCATCATCTCGTTGTCGATGTGCGCGACCATCACCTGCGGCTCGCACAGGTCAATAGCTTCGCGCCAGAAGGCCTGGCGCTTCTGCACGGACCAACTGTCCAGCACGGACACCGGCAGCAAGTCCTTGTAGGCGTCCTGCGCAGCGGCAACGTGGATCTCAGCAATGGCCTTGGCGTCACGCAGTGTGGCCGGACGGACCTGAATACTCGACATACAAAGAAACCAGCGGCAAATGAAAGACGAAGGGCGGGATTGTGGCGGGGAAATCCCGAAATACGGCCGCTTGACAAGGCGATATTTTCAGGCGCGTTTTGGCGCAAAGTCCGCAGCCACGGGGCTTTGGCGTGGATCCGAGACCCTGCAAGCCGCTCAGGCCTGCAGCGGCAGGGCCAGCTGGGCCCGCTTGCGCCAGACGTTGGCGTAATCGCTCACGCAGCGCTTCAAGGCCGCCTTGTTGGCCTTCTGCAGCCGGGCCAGCAGCTCGTGGCGCACGGGAGCCAGGCCCAGCTCCAGCTCGAACTGCTGCTCGATGTCCCGCTCCATGCGGATCAGGAGGTGCGCCGTGGTCTTGGCATCGGCCAGGGCACGGTGGGCACGGCCCATGTCGGGCAGCTCGTGCCAGCGCGCCAGCTGACCCAGCTTGCAGGAAGGCGCCTCGGGGTACAGGCGCCGGGCCAGCAGCACGGTGCAGGCAAACTCGTGGGCCGGATCCGGATCGACCTCGGCCTTGCGCATCTCGAACTGCCAGAAGCCCCGGTCAAAGCCAGCGTTGTGCGCCACCATCGGGCAGCCGCGGGTGAAGGCGGCCACCTCTCGCATCACCTGCTCGGCCGGCGGCGCGCCTTCCAGCATCTCGTTGCTGATGCCGGTCAGCTGTTCGATGAAGGGCGGCACATGCACGCCCGTGTGCATGAGGCTCTGGTATTCGCCGACGATGCAGCCCCCCCGCACCAGCACGGCAGCGATCTCCGTGGCCCGCCCGCCATTGCCAGGGCCCAGGCCGGAGGTCTCGAAGTCAATGACCGCGACGGTCTCACTCACGCCCAGAATTCCGTTCACAAGCAGCGCTGCCTTCAATCGCCCGAGCCGGATGCCAGGGGCGGGTACTTCTGCGCATTGAGGGCCAGCTTGCGCTGCACCGCGGCGGGGATATCGACCTGGCAATGATCGGCGATCTGCAGCAGGTAGAGCATCACGTCGGCAATCTCCTCGCTCAGATGCACCCGCGTCGCCTCATCCAGGGCCTGGGACTCTTCGGCCGTCTTCCACTGGAAGATCTCCACCAGCTCGGCCGCCTCCACCACCATGGCCATGGCCAGGTTCTTGGGTGTCTGGTAGGGCTCCCAGCGGCGTTCGGCAGCAAAGGCTCGCAGGCGGGCCTGGAGATCGGCAATGTTCATCATGGGCCGCGAGTGTGCACGCTGGCTCCGCCTGCGCCAAGCCCGGCGGGCGGTTCAGGGAACGTCGTGCAACAGCTGATGATTTTTTGCCGGGCTGATATCAACAAGACAAGGAAGAAATCTTTACTTGGTAGTCTTAGTAGAGGGACGCATGTGCTGTGGATAAGTCAATATTTTTTTTGAAAATCAACATCTTGCGTTCTAAACAAGCTTGTGGTCGGCGCCCGGGTTTACCGCCGGACGGTTTGACAACAACTGCACCGACCCGGCCCGCTCCTGTGCATAAGCCCCGCCTTGCTAAAAAGTTGTCCACAGCCTTGTGCCTTTACAGCGGTCCGCCTCCTGCGCTAGGCCCCTCGAATCTGCAATTCCACGTACAGATTTGTGCGATTTAGGGGCGCACCATGAACGCATCAACCCGATTCACGAGGTGCTGCGATGGCGACCGTGTCCAAACCCCCCTTCTACAAGTCCCTGTACCTGCAGGTGATCCTGGCGATCCTTGTGGGTGTCTGCCTGGGACATTTCGCGCCCGAGACCGGCGCGGCCATGAAGCCGCTGGGCGACGGCTTCATCAAGCTGATCAAGATGCTGATTGCGCCCATCATCTTCTGCACGGTGGTGGTGGGCATTGCGGGCATGGAGGACATGAAGAAGGTCGGCAAGACCGGTGGTCTGGCCCTGCTGTACTTCGAGATCGTCTCGACCCTGGCCCTGGTCATCGGCCTGGTGGTGGTGAACGTGTTCCAGCCCGGCGTGGGCATGAACGTGGACCCGGCCCACCTGGACACCAAGGGCATCGCCGCCTACACGGGCCCGGGCAAGATGCAGAACACCACCGAGTTCCTGCTGGCCATCATCCCCAGCAGCATGTTCGACGCCTTCGCCAAGGGAGAGATGCTGCAAGTGCTGCTGGTGGCCGTGCTCTTCGGCTTCGCCCTGCACCGCTTTGGCGGCCGCGGCACCCTGGTGTTCGACTTCATCGAGAAGAGCTCGCACGTGCTCTTCGTGATCGTGGGCTACATCATGAAGCTGGCCCCCGTGGGTGCCTTCGGCGCCATGGCCTTCACCATCGGCAAGTACGGCCTGGGCTCGCTGGTGCAGCTGGCCAAGCTGATGGGCAGCTTCTACCTGACCTGCCTGCTGTTCATCTTCATCGTGCTGGGCAGCATCGCCCGCGCGCACGGCTTCTCGATCCTGAAGTTCATCAAGTACATCAAGGAGGAGCTGCTGATCGTGCTGGGCACGTCCTCGTCGGAATCGGTGCTGCCGCGCATGATGGCCAAGATGGAGAACCTGGGCGCCAAGAAGTCCACCGTCGGTCTGGTCATCCCCACGGGCTACTCCTTCAACCTGGACGGCACCTCGATCTACCTGACCATGGCCGCGGTCTTCATCGCGCAGGCCACCAACACGCCCATGAGTCTCACGCAGCAGCTGACCCTGCTGGCCGTGCTGCTGCTGACCTCCAAGGGCGCGGCCGGCGTGACGGGCTCGGGCTTCATCGTGCTGGCAGCCACGCTCTCGGCGGTGGGCGGCGTGCCGGTGGCCGGCCTGGCGCTGATCCTCGGGATCGACCGCTTCATGAGCGAGGCCCGCGCGCTGACCAACCTGATCGGCAACGGCGTGGCCACTGTGGTCGTTGCCAAGTGGACGGGTGACCTGGACACGGCGCAGCTGCAGGCCCGCCTCAATGCCGAGACCGAGCAGGAAGCCGAGTCTCCCGAGGCCGTGCTGGACCAGAAGACGGCACACCTCTCCGCCTGAGCAGAAGCGGCGTGCGCCGCACCATGCAAAAAGCCCCGGGCCATCGGCCGGGGCTTTTGTCGTTCTGGGCCTGCGCCCGCGCTGAATCGGCCGCGCAGGCGGGGTCTACGCGATGCCGACCACCTTGTGCATCTGTACCGACAGCCGCCACTGCGGGTGGCTCATGCAGTAAGCCACCGCCTCGCGCGTGTGCTGCTTCTGCAGGATGGAATCGAGGGGCTGCAGGAAGAAGTGCTGGAAGTCCAGCTGCTCGAAGCGCTCGGGCATGGCCAGGGGCTGCGGGTAGACCAGCTTCAGCTCATGCCCCTTCGTGAGCACGATCTCGGCATCGGCCTTGGGGCTCACGCAGATCCAGTCCAGGCCTTCCGGAGCGGGCTGCGTGCCGTTGGTCTCGACGGCGATCTCGAAGCCGCGCGCGTGCAGGGCCTCGATCAGGGGCGTGTCCAGCTGCAGCAGCGGCTCGCCGCCGGTGCACACCACGTAGGGTCGGCCCAGGCGCTGGCCTTGCGCGTCGCGCGGCCAGAGGCTGTCGATGGCATCGGCCAGGGACTCGGCGCTGGTGAACTTGCCGCCGCCCTCGCCATCAGTGCCCACGAAATCGGTGTCACAGAAATTGCAGACGGCGCTGGCGCGGTCCTGCTCGCGGCCGCTCCAGAGGTTGCAGCCCGCGAAGCGGCAGAACACGGCCGGGCGGCCGGCTTGCGCGCCTTCGCCCTGCAGGGTGTAGAAGCGTTCCTTGACGGCGTAGGTCATCGCAGCGGCCTCAGACGGGAATGAGCTCGTCGGCCGCGGCGGCGCTCACCAGCGCGCCCGAGCCCCGGGTCTCGTAGAGGTCCACGCGATCGATCTGGGGCAAGACCTGGCACCCCTCGCGCAGGATCCAGGCGGCCAGGGAGGCAGTATCGCTGTCGGCCAGCGAGGGGATCTCGTGCAGGGGGTGGTGGTCCAGGGCCTTGAACAGCGGATTGAACAGTGTCTTCACGTCGCCGAAGTCCACCGTCCAGCCCATCACCGCGTCCAGCGGCGCCGAGAGGTGCAGGCGCAGCGTGAAGGTGTGGCCATGGATGCCGCGCTGCGGATGGCCGTCCGGCGCGCGCTTGAGCTGCACGGCGCTGTCCAGGGTCATCTCCTTCCAGATGCGGTAGTTCGCGCCATCGAAGTTGGCGCCGCTGGAGCCCGTCTCGTAGACCGTCACCCAGGACAGCTCGGGCAGCTGCGGCCGGATGCGTGCCCACAGCCAGGCGGAGATCACCTCGCTGGTCGGGTTGTGCAGACCCTCGATCTCGTTGAGACAGTGGTAGTTGAGCTGGGCATGGAAGGGGGCCCAGATCTCGTCGAGGTGGTCGTAGTCGATGCTGAGGTCGCGCTCGCCCAGGTCCTGGTTGGCATGCAGGATGACCTCGAAGCCATGGCCGTGCATGCGACCGCACTTGTGGCCCAGGGGCACATTGGGCAGCTGGTGAGCGGCCTGGAAGCGGTAGCGTCGCCAGACATGGGCCTTGCCGGAGACATCCAGGTCCACGCCCGAATGCGTGGTGCTCTGAATGCCCACCTGCTGGATGCCCGGCACGCCGAACTCGGTTTCCAGACGCCGGCGGATCCAGCGGGCGATGTTCTCGTCCGTGGGGTTGTCGATCTGCTCGTTCAGGAGGCCGTGATCCAGGGGCGCCACGCAGGCGGCCAGGCGCTCGCGCAGCGCTTCCACCTCGCCGCCCGGGAAGGGCGCCCAGCCGGAGGGCAGATCGGCCCGCACGGTGGCGAAGTAGCTGTGGCCATGCAGGCCATGGGCGCGGTGCGAGGCCGGCAGGGCCGGGATGCGGCAGGCGGATTCAAAGCCCGCCGAGGCGCAGAAGAGCGAGGTGGTGTTCATCAGGAAGATGCCAGCGAGGTGGCAGGAAGCGGGCTAAAAGCGGGCCGGAAACGGTCTTGAGGCCCGCCGGAAGGCCAATCCCCGATTTTTTCACGTCCCGTCTTTCAACAACAGTAGTTAAAGATCTTTATCTGGTAGGAGTAGTAGAGGGCGGCAGTTTCTGTGGACAAGTTCTCAAAGCCCTTTTGCGACAAGCACTTGCATCGCCCCAAAGCCTGTGCGCGCCACCCTGGATTGCGTCCGCGCCGTTCGACAACAACTTCCGCATTCCGCCCCGGCCTGTGGATAAGCAGGGGCTTGTTCAAGAATTGTCCACAGCCTTGTGCCTTGACCCGCCTGCCCCGCCCGGGCATCGTGCCGCCCGGGGCAGCGCAGGGGAGGCGTGCAAAGCGAGGGGGTCAACGACATGGCCCTGGCCCCGTTCTCTTTCCCGAGCCTGGCCGCCTACGAGGCATACCGCCTGAAGTCCGCGGATGATTCTGGCTGCCAGGCGGCCTTTCGCTATGCCGAGGAGACGCGCTGCCTCCGAAGCTACGAGAGGACCTTCTTCAGGGCGGTGCTGGCCTGAAGAGGCAGCGCACCTCGCAGGCCGTGGCCTTTGGCGAGGCCTTCGCCGAGGACTACCGGGCGATCGATGTGCTACGCGAGCACTTCAGTGACCCCGAACGGGTGGAGCGGGTCGCCGTCGTGCGCTCAGCCGAGGCCGGTACCTTGCTGGCCCCGCGAGCACCCTGCTCATCGCCGCAGCCATGGGGCTGTGCGGCCTCTATGCCGCATCGGCGCTGGGCTGGCTGCGCCGTCTGCCCCTGCTGCGCACCGGCCTGGCTGCGATGGCGGCGGTGTGCCTGCTGCGCGCGCTGCTCCTGATTCCACTGGCCTGGTGGCATCCGGCCCTGCTGTCCACCTTCGAGGTGACGGCGGCATTGGTGTGGGGCCTGGCCGGGCTGGGCCTGGCCCAGGCTTTCCGGATCTCATGCTCATGCAAGACCTGACCCCAAGCCAAGGACCCGCCATGGCCGCGACGCCAGCCGGCGGCGGCTGTCACTGTGGTGCGGTCGTGCTGCAGATCCGGGGCACCCTGCGCCCCCCGATCAACTGCCATTGCGGCCTGTGCCGGCGGCTGAGCGGCGCCGCCTTCACCACCTGGCTCAGCGTGCCCGTGGAGGTCTTGCTGGTGCAGGGCGAGGCCGAGCTCGTCAGCTACCGGCCGACGCCGAATCTGCAGCGGCTCTTCTGCCGCCACTGCGGCACTCATGTGCTGACACGCGACGCACGCTGCCAACATATCGCCGGCCTGCCAGCCGGTGTGATGGCCGATGCAGACGTGCCGGCACCCAGCGGCGAGTACTTCACCAGCCACAAGGCGCCCTGGTACAGCCTGCCGGCCTCGGCGCCCTGTTTCGGGGGCAACACGGGTGTCGAGCCCCTCCCGCGCCCATTCGATGCCGGTGGCACCCGATCCCGGGACGATGATCATTGCCATGTACTGATGCCCTGACTGTCGGCACGACGCCTTCACCTGGTCCGACAAGTGGCAGGCCCGCAGGTCGCTGGCCTGCCCCGCCTGTGGGGCCTGCAGTTGGACGTCTGAGCCGCCCGCGGACGGCTGGCTTGTGCTGGCGATCCTGCTGGCCCTGTGCGCAGGCATGGCGGCCCTGGCCTTGCAGTCGGTGTTGCCCTGGATCGCGGGCCTGGGACGTGCATCGGCGACCCCTGCAGGCGAGGCCACCGCTGTCTGTCCCCCCTCCCAAACGCGCCGGCGCCTGGGGGGCATTGGATCTGCTGATCCTGCACATCTGGTGGCGTTGAGGCGCGATGCCTTCCGCGCTCTCCCACCCCGCGGTGCCCCTGGTGCTTGCCCTGGCCCTGGGGCCGGCCCGCGTGCCGCCCCGGCTACTGGTGGCGCATCGTTGCGGCCATCATTCCGGATGCCGATGCCCTGGGCCTTCGCCTGGGCATCGCCTACGAATCCGGCCTGGGCCATCGAGGGGCCAGTCATTCCCTGCTGATCGCTGCCTTGATGGGCCTGCTCGCGGCAGGAGTGGCACCTGGGCTGCGCTGCGGTCGCTGGGCCGCCGCGCTCTTCGTCGCCGCCTGCGCGGCCTTGCATGGCCTGCTGGACATGGCCACGAACGGCGGTCATGGCGTCGCGCTCTGGTGGCCCTTCAGCGAGGAGCGCCTGTGGTGGCCCGAGCGCCCCATCGAGGCCTCGCCTCAGAGCCTGCGCCGCTTCTTCACGTCGCAGGGCGGGGCGGTGATACTCAGCGAACTGCGCTGGTTCTGGGCGCCGGCCGCCCTGCTGGGCCTGTCCGGCTGGTGCTGGCGCCGGCGTGTTTCGAGGACCTCACGATGACATCGTTCCATCATCAGCGCCTGATTCCAGCCACGCCCGCGCAGGTCTTCGCTGCAGTTGCCGACCCTGCACGCCTGGCGCGCTGGTGGGGCCCGGCGGGCTTTCGCAACAGCTTCCAGCATTTCGACTTCCGCGTCGGCGGGCGCTGGCAGTTCACCATGCGCGGGCCGGACGGGCGGGACTATCCCAATGTGTCGGAGTTCCTGCACATCGCGCCTGACCTGGTGAAGCTGCGTCATGTCTGCGCGCCCTTCTTCGAGCTGAGCATGGGTCTGCAGCCGCAGGGCCAGGGCACACTGGTGGACTGGCTGCAGGTCATCGACGACCCCCAGGCGGCGGCGGCGGTGCGCGCCATCGTCGAACCGGCCAATGAACAGAACCTGGACCGCCTGGCCGCCGAGCTGGCGTCCGGTGCCGATCCTGCCTAGGATCCGGCCGATTCCTGCGTGAGCCCAGCGGCCACGCTACCCCTGACCCTGCAAAGGAGCATTGCGATGAAACGAGTGACCGGCCTCGGTGGCCTCTTCTTCAAGGCACAGGACCCCAAGGCCCTGGCGGCCTGGTATGAACGCCACCTGGGCATGAAGGTGGAGCCTTGGGGCGGCGTGGTGTTCCGCTGGTCCGACGATCCCGCCGGCGCCGAGGGCACCACCAACTGGAGCCCCTTCGCTGCCGATAGCGGCTATTTCGCCCCCAGCACCGCACCCTTCATGATGAACCTGCGCGTGGCCGACCTGCACGCCCTGCTGGCTGCCCTGCGCGCCGAGGGCTGCCAGGTGGAGGACAAGGTCGATGAGTCCGAGTACGGCAAGTTCGGCTGGGTGATGGACCCGGAGGGCAATAAGGTGGAGCTGTGGGAGCCGCCGGCGGGGTGCTAGGGCTCTCATCATTGATGAGTAAACCAGGGCAGGATGTCTGCTGCCCGTTTGTAACGCAAGAAGGGGCCCTGAATGCCTGATGTCTCCAGAATTCTCCTGCTGCTGCTCTTCAGCGTCATCTGCACCAGCAGCCAGGCCTTTCCACAACAACCGACAGACAGTCGTGCCGGCTGGCCCTGCGTGGCGGGGCCGGAGGGCAAGGTGCGCCGGGCCCGGGTCGAACAGGGTCTGCTGCCGTCCGTGGTGTTCGCCGGCGAGGGCAGGCCCGCGGAGGTGACGCAGCGCATGGCGGGGCATCGGGTGCCGGCTCTGTCCGTCGCGGTGATCCATCAGGGCCGCATGGACTGGAGTGCAGCTTGGGGCGAGCGCTGGCGCGGCGGGCCTGCCGTGGCCTGCAACACGTTGTTCCAGGCGGGATCGCTGGCCAAGCCGGTGACGGTGCTGGCCGCGCTGCGCATGAAGGAGCGCGGTCTGATCGACCTCGATGCCGACGTCAATGCCCTGCTGAAGTCCTACCACTTGCCGCCCGGCGCGCAGACCGAAGCCAATCCCGTCACGCTGCGCCACCTCCTGAGGCATACCGCTGGCATCACGCCCGGCGGCTATGACGGCTATGCGCAGGGTCAGGTCTTGCCCAGCGATCTGCAGACCGTGAACGGCACGCTGCCCAGCAATGCACGCAAGGTGGAGGTGCAGCTCGCACCAGGGACGGCCCTGCGCTACTCCGGTGGCGGTTATACCGTGGCGGAGATCGCGCTGCAGGACCGCCTGGGGCAGCCCTTCGAGCGCCTCATGCGCGAATGGCTGCTCGCACCGGCCGGTATGAGACAGGCGGACTTCACGCAGCCGCTGCCCAAGGCCGGCAAGGCCCGGGCGGCGCATGGGCATCGGTCCGACGGGAGCGAGGTGCCCGGCGCCTGGCACAACCATCCCGAACAGGCCGCTGCGGGCCTGTGGGCTACCCCCAGCGACATGGCGACCTTCCTGATCGAGATCGGCAAGGGCTATCGCGGCGAGAGCCGGGTCTTCAGTGCGGCTCTGGTCCGTGAGCTGATGTCCGAGCCCTCTGAGGGCCATGTCTATGGCTTTCGCTTGTCGAGCGAGGGGAACCAGCGCTTTATCACCCACTACGGCGGCACCTTGGGCTACCGCGTGGGCATGACCCTCAACCTGGATACCGGCGATGGCGCGGTATTCATGAGCAACGGCGATGGTGGCATGGACCTGGGTCTGGAGTTCCTGGGCGCCGTTTCGCGCACCTATGGCTGGCCAGTGTTCCGCGAGCTGCAGGTCGTCAGGGCCGTGCAGCCGGAGGCCACGCTGCGAGCTCTGGCGGGCCGCTATGTGTTTGCCGAGCAGGGATGGAGGATTTCTGTGGTCTACGAGAAGGACGCCTTGACCCTGGTGTTTCCCAATGGCGATCGCTATGCCATGGCGCCCGTCGAGGGCGGGCCCCGCGACTTCATCCATCCTGCGACCCGCGTGCGCGCCAGCTTCGAGGGCGAGCTCTCGGACCCGCAGCTGCAGCTCTATGGGCAGACCGGCCGCCGCGAGGCGCATTGAGCACGCCTTCGGCCCCTTCCCCTGCGAGACGCTGGAGCGAAGCCCATATGAACAGGACCCGTACCCCTCACCCAGACCCGCGTCCTGCTGGCCGCCCCCGAGCTGACCAGGTCCATGGACTTCTACCGCGAGGTAATGGGCCCTGCTGAGTCGGGACAGCTTCCAGCTGATTGATGGTACCCCTGGGCCGCCTACTGCTGGCGGCGCAGGCCTGGACGCTGGTGCTCAGCTGGGCGGCCCTGGGACTGTCGGTGCCGGCGCTGCTGTGGTTGGGAAGGCGGCTAGAGCGCCGGTCCTCCTGAAGCTGCGGACGCCCAAGGGGGAGCCGAGGGTCAGGTCTTGCCTGGCGACCCGGCCGGCGGACAGGTGTCGCTCAGACGTAAAGCGCCGCCTCCAGCCCCGGCTCGCACTGCGGCCACAGGGCCAGGCCGCCGGCCAGGGTGTAGGCGGCCTCGTGGCCCAGGCGCCGCAGGGCGCGGGCGGCCTGCTCGCTGCGGTTGCCGCTGCGGCAGAAGAAGACCACCGGCGTCTCGGCCGGCAGTGCCAGCCATTGCGGCAGGTGGTCCACGAGGATGGACAGCGGCACCGCCTGCAGCTGCACCTCGCCCAGCTCAGGCAGCAGGCTCAGGCGCTGCTCGTAGGGCTCGCGCACGTCCACCAGCAGGGCCTCGGGATGCTGGCGAAGCAGCTGGCGCAGGCCTCGGGCGTCCAGATCCGGCGCGGCCTCCGGGCCGCTGCAGACGCGGGCGCCGCAGGCCATGGTCTGGTATTCGGTCAGGCCAAGGCCGCGTTCGAACTCGGCCTTGGCGCAGGCCAGGCCCAGGGCGTCCATGCTGCCGTTGAGCGCGCCGGCCAGCAGGGGCTGGTGGGCGGCCTCGATGCCCAGCGTCGTGGCGAAACGATTCTCGTAGTCATGGCCCGGGGCCAGCAGGGTGCCGGGCTGCAGGGTGTCGGCCAGGCGGCGCAGGGAGTCGCGCAGGGCCAGGGGTTCGCTGACCGGGAAATCGGTGCGGCCCAGAGCTCCGGGCATGACGGTGTCGCCCACGAAGGCCACGCGCACCTGGCTGCCTTGGCCGAGCAGGTAGGCCGTGGAGTCCGCCGTGTGGCCGGGCAGGGACAGGCGGCGCAGGGTCTGGCTTCCCAGATGCAGGGTGTCGATGCCCAGCGGCCAGCCCAGGGCATCGATCTCGGCATGCAGCAGGCGGTCCGGCAGGGCCTCGCGCAGGGCCTGGCCGGAGGAGGCATGGTCGCCGTGGCTGTGGGTGTCCAGCACGGCCAGCAGGCGGTAGTCCTGGCAGCGCAGCAGGCGCTCCAGGCGCTCGTTCAGCTCGGGCAGGGGGTCGATGACGATGGCCGTGCGGCTCGCCGGATCGGCCAGCAGCCAGCAGCAGGCGCCATCCACCACATATCGGGTGATGGGGGTCAGCGGCGTGCCTTCGTGGGCCACGGTGCCGGTGAGGCAGCTCTCGCGCAGGGACTCGCCGCAGGCCTGGATGCGGGCGCAGGCCTCGACGATCAGCTGCTCATCCACCGCAGGGCCGAAGGACAGGCGAACCGCGGCTGCCGTCTGCCACTCAGGCAGGCCCATGGCCTGCAGCACGAAGCTGGGCTGGGCCTTGGCCGCGCTGCAGGCCGAGCCCCCGCTGACACGCACATCGGCCGCGTCGAAGAGGTCCAGCAGCAGCTTGGAGCTGAGGCCGGGCACGGCGAAATTCAGGGTGGTCGGCAGGCTCAGGTCCAGCGGGGCATTGAAGACCAGGCCGGGGAAGGCCTGCAGCAGGGTCTCGGCCAGGCGGTCGCGGTAGCGGGTGAGCGTGGCGCTGTCGCGGAAGGTCTGACCGTCTTCCAGGGCCGCGAGCACCGCGCCCAGGGCGGCGATGCCGCTCATGTTCTCGGTGCCAGAACGCAGCGCGCCTTCCTGGCCGCCGCCGGCCAGCAGGGGCGTTACCGGCGCGCCCTCACGCACATAGAGCAGGCCAATGCCCTTGGGCGCATAGAGCTTGTGGCCGCTGAAGGGGGCGTAGTCGATGCGGCGGCTGGCCAGGCGCATCTCCAGCTTGCCCAGACCCTGCACGCCGTCCACCATCCAGAAGGTCCGGCTGGTACCCAAGGCCTGCTCGATGCCGTCGAGGTCGCTGACCACGCCGGTCTCGTTGTTGGCGGCCATGGTGCAGACCAGGCCGGCGCGCGGCGCCTGCAGGCTGAGCCAGGCAAGGTCGTGGCGGCCGTTGCGGTCCACGGGGATGGCGCGCACCTCCAGGCCCAGGCCCAGCAGCTCGTTCCAGTGCTTGAGCGCCTCGGGCACAGCCTTGTGCTCGGTGGCGCCGTACAGCAGCAGGCTGCCGATGGTCTCGCCCGCCTCACGCCGGGTGCGCAAGGCACGCAGGGCCGACAGCACCGCCGTCTGGATGCCCTCGGTGGCGCCGCTGGTGAAGAGCAGTTGGCCGGCCCCGGCCCCCAGCAGGCGCTGGGCGCGGGCCCGCACGGCGTCCATCAGCGCACGCGCCTTGAGCCCGGTGCTGTGGATGCTGCTGGGATTGCCGAAATCCTCGCTCATGGCGGCCAGGGCGGCGGCACGGGCCTGAGGCAGGACGGGCGTGGTGGCGTTGGCGTCGAGATAGATTTCCATGGGCACGTGAGCAAGGCGGGGCCGGAGGCGATGGGCACCGATTCTCCGCGAAGCGCGGCCGGCTTGACATGGGTCAGTTGGCGGCAGGGTCACGCTACCGTCCTGGAGAGGGCTCTCCAGCGGGCCGCAGCCGGGTGGCGGGGCTCCTACAATCCGGCCCGCTCCCCGGCGCCGCGCCTGCTCTGCTCTTGCACTGTGGCGCACGAGGAGGTCCATACTCCCCCTGCCTTATTCACCGGAATCCGCCGTGTCCGACCGCCTAGCCATCTTGTTCCAGTACCTGCTGCCCAAGCAGGCCCTGACCTCCCTGGCCGGCCGTGCGGCCAACGCACGCTGGGGCGGGCTGACCACCGCGGTGATCCGCCGTTTCATCCAGCGCTATGGCGTGAACATGGCCGAGGCGGCCAATCCGGACCCGGCGGCCTATCCGACCTTCAACGAGTTCTTCACCCGCGCCCTGCGCCCGGGCGTCCGCCCGCTGGCCCTGGCCCAGCTTCTGTGCCCGGTGGACGGCGCGATCAGCCAGTTCGGCCGCATCGAGCGCGACCAGATCTTCCAGGCCAAGGGGCATCACTTCAGCACCACGGCCCTGGTGGGCGGCGACGCCGCCATGGCCGCGCGCTACGAGGACGGTCACTTTGCCAACATCTACCTGAGTCCCAAGGACTACCACCGCATCCACATGCCCTGCGCCGGCCGCCTGCTGCGCATGATCCATGTGCCGGGCGACCTGTTCTCGGTGAACCCCGTGACGGCGCGCGGCGTGCCGGGCCTGTTCGCCCGCAACGAGCGCGTGGTGTGCGAATTCGAGCGCCCCGACGGCGAACGCTTCGTGATGGTGCTGGTGGGTGCGACCATCGTCGGCTCCATGGCCACGGTCTGGCATGGTGTGGTCAATCCGCCGCGGCCCGGCCAGGTGCGCGAGTGGCGCTATGAAAACCAGCGCATCGAGCTGGCCCAGGGCGCCGAGATGGGCCGCTTCCTGCTGGGCTCCACGGTGGTGATGCTCTTCCCCAAGGGGCCGCTGAAGTTCAACCCCGCCTGGCTGCCGGCCGGCCCGGTGCGCCTGGGCGAGGTGATGGCCGACTGAGGTTCAGCGCTGCGGGGACTCGATGCCCACATAGCCCTGCGGCGTGTAGCGGGCGCCCTGCACGGCCTCGGGCGCGAACAGGGCGTCGAGCCGGGCCAGCTGAGCGGCGTCCAGTGTGCGGCGCGCGCCGTCCCAGTTGGCCTGCAGATGGGTCTCGCGGCGCATGCCGGGGATCACATGGGCATGGGGCTGGCGGCTCAGGATCCAGGCCAGGGCCACCTGCGCCGGCTTCATCTGCCAGCCCTCGGCCAGGGTTGAAAACTCGGCCACCAGCGCACGGTTGTGAGTGCCTGCTTCGCCGCTGAAGCGCGGCAGCTGGCGGCGGAAGTCCTTCGCGTCCAGCTGCTCGGTGGGCGGCAGCTCGGCGCTCAGCAAGGCCCGGCCCAGGGGGCTGTAGGCCACGAATGCCACGCCCAGGGCCTGGCACAGGGGCAGCATTTCCGCTTCTGCGCCACGCTCCCATAGCGAGTATTCGTTCTGCAGTGCCGCCACCGGGTGCACGGCGTGGGCACGGCGCAGGGTGTCCGCCGAGACCTCGGACAGCCCGATCGCGGCGATCTTCCCGGCCGTCTTGAGGGCCACCAGGGACTCCATCAGCGCCTCGATGGGCACGGCCGGCTCGCGGCGGTGCACGTAGAACAGGGGCAGGCAGTCCATGCCGAGGCGGCGCAGGCTGGCCTCGCAGGCGCTCTTCACGTAGTCCGGCGAGTTGTCGATGTGGCGCTCGTAGGTGCCCGGTGTGCGGCGGATGCCGAACTTGGTGGCCACGCAGACGCCGGCCCGTTCGCCGGGCGCCAGGCCGGCCAGGAAGCGGCCCAGCAGGGTCTCGTTGTGGCCTGAACCGTAGGTGTCGGCCGTGTCGAAGTGCCGCACGCCGCGATCGTAGGCCGCGCGCAGGGTGCGCAGCGACTGTTCGTCGTCGCTGGGGCCGTAGAACTCGCTCATGCCCATGCAACCCAGGCCCATGGCGGGCAGCTGAAATCCGGCGAGGGGGCGAAGCCATGTCATGGGGTGGTCCTTTGCAGATGTGGAGGTGAATAGAAGGGATGCCGGCATCTTCCCCGCTGGGCATTGTTCAGACAATCCACGCAGTGCTTCACGGGATGTGCATCTGTGATGAACAATCCGCCCATGAACACACACGCCCCGGACCTGGGTCAGATCCGTCTGCTGCTGGCCGTGGCCGATGCCCCGGGCTTTCGCCGGGCGGCCCTGCAGCTGGGCCTCAGCCCCTCGGCCCTGAGCCAGGCCATCAAGCGCCTGGAGGCCCGGCTGGGCCAGCCCCTGCTCCTGCGCAGCACCCGCAGCGTGCGGCTCACCGAGGCTGGCGAGCGCCTGTGCACCGCCGCCCGCGAGGCCCTGGGCCAGTTGGACCGTGCCTGGCAAGACCTGACCCCCACCGCCTTGGGCCCGGCAGGGCTGCAGGGCCGCCTGCGCCTTTCGGTGCCGCGCAGCGTGGCCCGGCTGATGATGGCGCCGCTGCTGGCTGCCTACTGCCGCCGCCATCCCGGCGTGCAGCTCGAACTCTGCACGGATGACGCCCTGCTGGACATCGTGGCGGCCGGCTTCGACGCCGGCGTTCGCTTCAGCGAGCGCCTGCCGCGCGGCATGGTGGCCCTGCCCCTCAGCGCACCGCAGCGCTTCGTGGTGGTGGGCCGCCCGGACCTCATCGCCATGGCCGCTCCGCCCAGGCAGCCGCAGGACCTGGCCCGCTGGCCCGGCATCCGACAGCGCTTTGCCAGCGGGGCCCTCTTTGAATGGGAGTTCCAGCAGGGTGGAGAGACACAGCGCTTCATGCCCGCCGGGCCCCTCACCGTTGACGACCAGGCCGTGGCGCTGGCGGCGGCGCTGGAGGGTGCGGGCCTGGCCTATGTCTACGAGCGGCTCGCCAGCGAGGCCCTGGCGCAGGGCCGCCTGCAATGTCTGCTGCCCGAGTACTGCCCGCCAGGGACGGCCGTGGAGCTTTACTACCCGGGGCGGCGCCAGGCCAGCCCGGCCTTGCGCGCCCTGATCGAGCTGGTGCGCGAGACGGCTCCGCGGTCCTGAGGAGGGCTGCGGACTCAGTGCAGGGCCGGGCTGTGCCGCGGGCTGTCCTTGCCGCTGGCCTGCAGCAGGGCCGTCGCCGCCGCGGGCTCCAGTGGCCGGCCCAGCAGGTAGCCCTGCAGATGGGTGGCGCCCAGGCGCTCCAGGGCGTCGGCCTGCTCTTGCGTCTCCACCCCTTCGGCCACGATCTCCAGATTGAGGCTGCGGCCCAGCGCGCAGGTGGCCTCGACGATGGCAGCGGCCTCGGGGCGCGGCAGGGGCTCGACCATGCTGCGGTCCAGCTTGAGCGTGCGGATGGGCAGCTTGCGCAGCATGGTCAGCGAGGACTGGCCGGTGCCGAAGTCGTCCATGGCACAGGGCACGCCGGCCGCGCCCAGCTGCTCCAGCTGGCGCAGCACCTCGTCCAGCTGCGTCATGGCGGCGGTCTCGGTGATCTCGATCTCCAGCAGGCCGCGCGGGAGGCCGCTGCGGGCCAGGCGCTCCAGCAGCCGGTCCGCGAAGCGCGGCTGGGTGAACTGCACCGGCGAGACATTGATGGCCACAGGCAAGACCTGACCCTGCTCGTGCCAGCGTTGCAGCTGCTGCAGGGCGATGTCGATGATCAGCTCGCCCAGCTGGAGGATCTGGCCGGTGCGCTCTGCCGCGGGGATGAAGTCGACCGGGCTGATGCGCTGGCCGTCCGGTCGCTGCCATCGCACCAGGGCCTCGAAGCCGCTGAGCCGCCGGCTGCCGCATCGGAACTTGGGCTGATAGACCAGCTGGAATTCGCGTTCGCGCAGGGCCTTGTCCAGCAACTGCTCGGCTTTCAGCATGGAACTGGCGCGGCGGTCCAGGGCCGGGTCGAAGAGGGCATGGGCGCTGCCGGGGATCTGTTTGGCGCGGTGCATGGCGGACTCCGCAGCGCGCAGCAGAGTCGCAGCGTCGCTGCCATCACGCGGGGACAGGGCCAAGCCCACGGACAGATGCACGGTCAGCTCCTGCTCGTCCAGCCTGAGCGGCTGGCGCGTGGCCTCCAGCAGCCGACGGGCCAGGGACTCGGCCTCGGCGGGCTGCTCCAGTCCCTCGACCAGCACCAGGAACTGGTCCTCGCCCAGGCGGCTGACGCTGGACGGCAGCGCGCACTGCTGCATGTGCTCCAGCAGGCGCTGCCCCAGGGCGTGCAGCAGGCGGTCACCGAACTCGGGACCCAGGGTCTCGTTGATCAGCTGGAAGCGGTCCACGTCGGCCGACATCAGCAGCAGGGGCGTGCCTGCCTGGGTCAGCCGGCCCAGGATCTCGACGGCATGGTTGCGGTTGGGCAGGCCGGTCAGCTCGTCGAAGTGGGCCTGGCGGCGCAGGGCCTCCAGGGCCTCGTGGCGCGCGGTCTCGTCCAGCATCACGATCAGCTCGGCCGGGGCGCCGTCCCAGACCAGCTGGCTGGAGAGCCCGCGCAGGTAGAGCGGGCGCCCGTCCTGGCTGAGGCGCGGACCTTCCCAGTCGATGCGGGCTTCAGGGTCGGCCAGCACGCGGGCATGTCGGCCCTGCGAGCCCTGGGTCTGCTCGGGCAGCGCCAGCTCCTGCAGCATGTCGCTCTGGCGTGCCTGGGCCAGGCTGGGGAAGCCGAACATCTGCAGGGCGGCTGGATTGGCATAGAGCAGGCGGTGCTCGCGCAGGACGGCCAGACCCTGCAGGGAATGCTCGGCCAGGCGCGAGAAGCGCAGGGCCTGGTCGCGGGCCTCCTTCTGCGCGCCCGCCGCGGCCACGATGATCAGCGTCAGGCACAGAAGGGTCTGGACGATCAGGCCGCTGGCATGGGTGACGGCAGACTGGCTCAGCGGATGCAGCAGAGGCCCGCTGGCATGCACGGCGGCCGAGGCCACGAAGAGCAGCATCATCACGCGCTCGGCGAGGCGCGGGGTCCAGCCTATCCAGGCCGCGCAGCACAGATTGCCCAGGCACAGCACCGCGGCCGCGAAGGCCACGCCCCAGGGCTTGTGCTGCAGCGCCAGGACGGCGATGCCCACGCTCATCACGATCAGCAGCCCGGCCCAGAAGCGCCCGGGCCAGGGGCGGTGGCGGTACAGCGCGCTGCCCTTCATCAGCAGGTACAGGGAGGTCATCACCGCGGCCGCGGCCAGGCTGGCCAGCAGATCCAGCGCGGGCCCGGGACCCACCACCGGCGCCAGGCCCACGCCCAACGCCAGGCCCATGCCCAGCAGCACCGCGCTGCGGCCCCACAGCAGCACATGCTCATGGCGCGGGTTGAGGCGCCACAGCACGATCAGGGTGACGCCCAGCATCAGCTCCAGGAATGAACTCAGCAGCACCAGCAAATTCATTGGCGCAGGCTCCCTGAGCCCCGCGTCGCGCAGGGCGGTCTTGCCGGATGCTACCGTTTGCAGTGAGGCCTTGAACACAGGGTTGAGGGGACTGTTGCACCAGGGAGCCAGGCCCCTGGGGGCCGGGCGATGGCCTTGTCGCGGCAAGCTGTGACAATAGCCCCCTCCCGGGGCCTTTGGCGCCCCCGCAAGACTGCAACAGCTGCCCACCATGACCCAGCGCGTCCTCACCGGTATCACCACCACCGGCACCCTGCACCTCGGCAACTACGTCGGTGCGGTGCGCCCAGCCATCGCGGCCAGCCGCGAGCCCGGCGCCGAGAGCTTCTTCTTCATGGCCGACTACCACGCGCTGATCAAGTGCGACGAGCCGGACCGCATCGAGCGCTCACGCCTGCAGATCGCCGCCACCTGGCTGGCCGCGGGCCTGGATACCCAGCGCGTGGTGTTCTACCGCCAGAGCGATGTCCCCGAGATCCCCGAGCTGACCTGGCTGCTGACCTGCGTCACTTCCAAGGGCCAGATGAACCGTGCCCATGCCTACAAGGCCTCGGTGGATGCCAACGTGGCCGCCGGCGAGGACCCGGACGCCGGCGTCACCATGGGCCTGTACAGCTATCCCATCCTGATGGCGGCGGACATCCTCATGTTCAACGCCCACCGCGTGCCCGTGGGCAAGGACCAGGTCCAGCACATCGAGATGGCGCGCGACGTCGCCCAGCGTTTCAACCATCTCTTCGGCAAGGGCCAGGACTTCTTCGTGCTGCCCGAAGCGCAGGTCGATGCCGAGATGGAGCTGCTGCCGGGCCTGGACGGCCGCAAGATGAGCAAGAGCTACGACAACGTGGTGCCGCTCTTCGAGGGTGGCGCCAAGGGTCTCAAGGAGGCCATCGCCCGCATCGTCACCGACTCCCGCCTGCCCGGCGAGCCCAAGGAGCCCGAGGGCACGGCCCTGGTCCAGCTCTTCGACGCCTTCGCCACGCCCGAGCAGCGCGCCGCCTTTCGCGCCGAGCTGCGCGCGGGCCTGGGCTGGGGTGAGGCCAAGCAGCGCCTCTTCGCCCAGATCGATGCCGAGATCGGCCCCATGCGCGAGCGCTACGAGCAGCTGATGGCCAATCCCGAGCGCATCGAGGAGATCCTGCAGGAGGGCGCCGCCAAGGCCCGGGCCATCGCCGCGCCGCTGCTGGCCCGGCTGCGCGAGGCCGTGGGCCTGCGCCGCTTCCAGCCCCTGCAGGCGGTGGCCGCGCCGGCGGCCAGGGTGAAGTCCGCCCTGCCCGTCTTCAAGCAGTACCGTGAAGCCGACGGCCAGTTCTACTTCAAGCTCAATGCCGCGGATGGCCAGCTGCTGCTGCAGAGCCAGGGCTTCGCCCAGGGCAAGGAGGCCGGCCAGTGGGTGGCCCGCCTCAAGCGCGAGGGCGCGGCGGCCCTGGCCGAGGCCCCGGTGCAGCGCGGCGAGGTGGACGAGGCCCTGCTGCAGGAGGCCCTGGCCGCCCTGCAGGCCGCTGACGCTGCCTGAGCCCGGCCCCAGAGCCTGTCCCTTGGGGCAGGCGTGCCACGATGTGCTGGCGTTGTGGCAGGTTTACCGCACGATGAGTGCGCCAGACACCACAAGCCTGCAGTTTCGAGCGGTGCGTCCAGAACAAGTGCGAGCAAACCCGCTAGGCTGTTCGAGGGCGGGTGGCTAGTCTTTGCTATCAAGCTCGACAAGTCGATCAATAGCAGGAGACAAACCCATGAGCGTCATTGCCCCCGACACCCTGGCCCTTCAGTGCCTCTACCGCTGGGAGCGCGAAGCCGCCACCCGCGTGGCGCTGACCCAGCCCATGGGTGCAGGCGAGCTGAAGGACTTCACCTGGGCCGAGGTGGCGGATCAGGTCCGTCGCATGGCCGCCCACCTGAAGTCGCAGGGCTGGCCCCAGGGCTCCAAGGTCGCCATCCTGTCCAAGAACTGCGCCTGGTGGCTGATGAGCGACCTGGCCATCTGGATGGCCGGCTACGTCTCCGTGCCCCTGTACCCCACGCTGGCGGCCGAGACCGTGCAGCAGATCCTCACCCACAGCGAGGCTCGCGCCTGCTTCATCGGCAAGCTGGACGGCTGGGAGGGCATGAAGCCCGGCGTGCCGGCCGGGATGCCGTGCATCAGCTATGCCCTGTCGCCGGACGACGCCCGCAAGAGCTACGAGGGCTGGGACGCCATTGTGGCGCGCACGGCACCGATGCAGGGTCAGGTCTTGCGCGACGCCAAGGAACTCGCGACCCTCATCTACACCTCCGGCACCACGGGCCAGCCCAAGGGCGTGATGCACAGCTTCGGCAACTTCGCCTGGGCGCTGACGGCGGCCCTGGGTCGCTTCCCGATGTCGGCCTCGGACCGCCTGCTGTCCTACCTGCCCCTGGCCCACGTGGTGGAGCGCGTGCTGGTGGAGCACGGCTGGCTGCGCACGGGCATGCACGTCTACTTCGCCGAGTCCCTGGACACCTTCAATGCCGACGTCTGCCGTGCGCGGCCGACCATCTTCTTCTCCGTGCCCCGCCTGTGGGTCAAGTTCCAGCAGGGCGTGCTGGCCAAGATGCCCGAGCAGAAGCTGGAGCGCCTGCTGCGCATCCCGCTGCTCAACGCCCTGGTGCGCAAGAAGATCCGAACGGCCTTGGGCCTGGATCAGTGCCGCATCGCCGCCGGCGGTGCCGCACCCATGCCGGTGGCCCTGCTGAACTGGTTCCGCCACATCGGCCTGCCGGTCAACGAGGGCTATGGCATGACCGAGAACCTCGCGATCAGCAACATCACCAAGCCCGGTATCGACATGACCGGTACCGTGGGGCCGGCCTATGACGGCGTGCAGCTGCGCATCGACCCGACCAATGGCGAGCTGCTGATGCGCAGCCCTGCCGTCATGCTGGGCTACTACAAGGAGCCGGCCATGACGGCCGACGTGCTGGACGCGGACGGCTGGCTGCACACCGGCGACAAGGCCAGCATTGATGCCCAGGGCCTGGTGCGCATCACCGGCCGGGTGAAGGACCTGTTCAAGACCAGCAAGGGCAAGTATGTGGCGCCGGCCCCCATCGAAGACCGCCTCACCATGCACCATGCCGTCGAGGCCTGCGCCGTCACTGGCGCCAACCTGGGCCAGCCGGTGGGCATCGTGATGCTCTCGCCGGACGCCGCCCAGCGCACCGGCAGCGAGGCCGACCGCCAGCAGCTGTTGGCCCAGCTGACCCAGCACCTGGACGACATCAACGCCCGCCTGGACCCGCATGAGCAGTTGGACTGCCTGATCCTGGTGAAGACGCCCTGGACGGTGGACAACGGCTTCATCACCCCGACCTTCAAGGTGCGCCGCAACCGCGTCGATGAGGTCTTCGGTCCCAAGCTGGAAGCCTGGGTCGAGGAACGTCGCAAGATCATCTTCGGCGACTGAAGGCCGCGGCTCTCACGCTGCCTGTGCCGCCGTAGGCGCGGCCGGCGTGAACTGGCCGGGCCAGCGCCGCTGGCGCCAGCGCATCAGCGGGCGTTCGATGGCGTGGTACAGCAGCCCGCCCAGGGCCACGCTGGCCAGCGCGGTGATCCCGAAGGCGGCCCAGTCCGGCAGCTCCTGCAGCAGCGGCTTCATCACATGGGCCAGTGGCTTGTGCGTCAGGTAGAGGGCATAGGACCACAAGGCCAGCGAGCGCGCGCCCGGCACGCCGCGCCGCGCCAGCGCATGCCCCGGTGCCAGGCAGGCCAGCAGCAGCAGGGCATAGGCCCAGGCCATGGCGCTGTAGCCGATGGCGGTCATGAACCAGCCCCAGCTGTCGTCCGGCAGCACGTAGTTGTGAACCGCCACGGTCCACATGAGGCCCACGGCGCTCAGGCCCAGGGCCAGCAGCAGGCGGCCATGACGCATCAGCCGTGCCCACAGCCGCGGATGGCCGTGCTGCAGCAGGGCCAGGGCCAGGCCCGGCAGGAACTCGTCGGCGCGGCCCAGGGTGGCGTAGTAGATGTTCTGGTAGTAGCCGACGATGTCCGCATCGCGGCGGCCGTAGATCGTCCATAGGTGGTGGCGCCAGGCGATGGCCGTCAGCGTGAGACCGGCGATGCCCAGCCAGATCTGGCGCCGGCTCAGGCGCAGCGCGCGGGCCACCAGCAGGGCCACGGGCAGGACCAGGTAGAACTGCTCCTCGACGCAAAGTGACCAGGCATGCGAGAAGGCCGTGCCTGGCGCCAGCTGGATGTTCTGCGTGAAGCTCAGGAAGCGCCACAGCGGCGGCAGCTCGCGCCCGCCGAGCTGGCCGGGCAGCAGGAAGAAGGCGGCCAGCACGAGCCAGTACAGCGGCCAGGTCCTCGTGGCGCGCCGGGCATAGAAGCTGGCCAGGGCGAGCTGCTCGCCCCGCGCCAGGCCCGCCATCAGCTGCTCGCCGATCAGGTACCCGCTCAGTACGAAGAACAGGTCCACCCCGCTCCAGCCGACATTGGAGAACCAGCCGAGGTCCGGCGCGCGGCTCACGAAGACGCGGTAGTGGAAGCAGAAGACGAGCACGATGGCCAGGGCACGCAAGGTGTCCAGGCCGGGGGCGCGTGGGTGGGTGCCAGGAGGGGCGCTCAGCTGGGTCATGAAGTGATCGAGAGGGGATGCGAGGCTGCGGATTGTGTGCAGCCCCGCCCCTTCAGGCGCGCCCTTGGCGCGTTACGCTTGTTGCAGCGCCGCCGTGGGTGCCGGCCGGGGTGCGCCGGGATAGCGCTGGTAAGCCAGGAAGACCTGGTCCAGCACCCAGCCCTCGGACTCGTACAGCGCCTGCGCCCGCGCATTGCTGCGGGCGGTGGTCAGGTCCAGGCGGGCCACGCCACGCTCCAGGGCCAGGTCTTCCGCCGCGCGCAGCAGGGCGCGGCCGATGCCAAGGCGCCGGGCCTCTGGGGGCACGAAGAGGTCGTAGAGGCTGAAGATGGGCTGGGCTTGCACCGAGCAGAAGGTGGGGTAGAGCTGGCACAAGCCCAGTCCCCGGCCCTCGGGACCTACGGCCAGCAGCAGCACGGACTCCCCGCGTCGCAGCCGCTCCTCGAGGAAGCCTCGGGCCAGGACCAGGTCGTCCGGCTGTTCGTAGAACTGCCTGTAGGCGTTGAACAGTGGCGCCAGGGTGTCCAGGTCCTCCAGGCCGGCGAGGCGGACGCGGGGCTCGCTCACGCAGCGCTCTCGGGCAGGTGGCAGACGGCCTCGATGTTGTGGCCGTCAGGGCAGCGCACGAAGGCGCCGTAGTAGTCCGGGTGGTAGTGCGGGCGCAGGCCCGGGGCGCCATTGTCAGTGCCGCCGGCGGCCAGGGCGGCCTGGTGGAAGGCGTCCACCTCGGCCCGCGTGCCCACCCGGAAGGCGATGTGGATGGGTGGCTGGTTGGGCGTGCCGCGGCTGATCCAGAAATCGGGCTTGGGTGGCTCGCCGAAGCCGGCGACATCGGTATGCCCGGTGACGTCGGCCGGGAACTCCAGCAGGAGTTGGTAGCCGATGGGGGCCAGGGCCTCGCGGTAGAAGGCCTTGCTGCGTTCAAAGTCGCTGACGACGACGCCGGTGTGGTCGATCATGGGGAACTCCCTTGTGGATGGATGGGGTCTAGAGCGGGCGCTGCATGAAGCGCCAGCCGGACTGCAGCGGGGCGGGCACCTCGGTGCCTGCATGGGGCGCACAGTCCTGGAAGCCCTGGCGGGCATAGAGCGCCTGGGCCTCCTGCATGAAGGGGGCCGAGTCCAGGCACAGCTGCCGGTAGCCGAAGGCGCGCGCATCCTCCACGAGCCGCTGCATCAGCAAGGTGCCCAGGCCCAGGCCGCGCAAGCCGGGGCGGAGGTAGATTCGTTTGAGCTCGGCCCGCTGCTCGTCCAGGCGACGCAGGCCGCCCATGCCGGCCATGCGCAGTGCATGCCCGCTCCCATCGGGCACGGTCAGCAGGTAGAAGCAGCCGGCGGGCGGGAGATCGCCGCAGACCTTGTCCAGCATCTCTGCCGCATAGTCGGCCACCGGGCGCTCGGACAGGGCCGCAGGCAAGGCGCCGAAGTGCTGCTCGATGCCGGTGAAGACCCAGCTCATGTATTCGGTGTTCAGCGCCAGCAGCTCGGCGGCATGCTGGTCCAGCCGGGCGGGAATGAGCCGGGGGGCGGCGGTGGAGGCTGGGCTGCTGCACATGGGCGCGCAGACTACGGCATGAGCCCGCCCCGGCGCAAGCACCGCGGCGTCCCGCGGCCGCAAAGCGCACGGGCGGGTCTGCGCCTGCCTGGGCGTGGCGCCTCAGGCCTCGCGCTGCGGCGCGCTCCGCCGCGCCAGGCGAAGGCCTAGCCAGCAGCTCAACGGCCAGCTCAGCAGCCAGGACAGCCAGTACCAGTGCGGCCAGCCCTTGCTCCAGTTGGGGATGGTGGCCGCAATGCCCATCAACTCCCCCAGCACCATGAACCACAGCACGTGGCGGCCCGGCAGCCTCGGCGCATGGCGGGCACACAGCCAGGCACAGAGGATGGAGATGCCGATGAAGAGGCCGGTGCTGGCCATCAGCGAGGTCTCGGAGGGGATGCGGCCCTGAACGAAGTCCCCCGGGAAGAGGGCCGACAGCAGGGGATCGGTGGCCAGGACCAGCAGCACCGACAGCACATAGCAGCCAAGGACCAGGGCCAGGGACTTCAGCATGGGATCTCCTCAGGCAGGCGGGACGCCTGCCCCGCAACGGGCCTGACGATAGCAAGCATCGCCAGGCCCGCACCCTCGGTGCTAACCCCCGCACGCCCTGCCTATGTTGGTCTTAGACTGGTATTTAATTGGCAATAACGGAGAGACTTCATGCAGAGGCGCCAGACCCTTGCCTGGGCCGCCGCTTCGGCCGCAGCCTTCATCCTGCCTGGCTGTGGCGGTGGCGCGAGCTCCCCCACCCCGGCCCCGCCACCGGGCCCCACGACCACGCCCATTCCGGCCGAATGGCAGGCCCTCAGCCGCCAGGTCCAGGGCCAGCTGCTGCTGCCCGGCCAGGCGGCCTACGAGCAGGGGCGGGTGGCGGCCAATGCCCGCTTCGACGATCGCCGGCCCCAGGGCCTGCTGCGCTGCGCCGTGGCGGCCGACGTGCAGGCGGGCCTGGCTCATGCGCTGAGCCAGCGCCTGCCCTTCGCTCTGCGCAGTGGTGGACACAGCTACGTGGGCAGCTCCGCGGGCAGCGGTCTGGTGATCGACCTGGGACCCATGAACAGCGTGCGCCTGGAGGGCGAGGTGGCCGTCGTGGGCGCGGGCGCCACCCTGGCCGATGTCTATGGCAACCTCATTCCCCTGGGCCGGTGCGTGGCGTCGGGCAGCTGCCTGAGCGTGGGCATCACCGGCATTGCGCTGGGCGGTGGTTTTGGCGTCATCGACCGTTCGCAGGGTCTGGCCTGCGATCAGCTCCTGGGCGCACAGCTGTTGACGGCCGATGGCCGCCTCCTGGACTGCGACGCGCAACACAACGCAGAGCTGTTCTGGGCCTTGCGCGGAGGCGGCGGCGGGCACTTCGGCGTGGTGACGCAGCTGCGCCTGCGCACCCATGCCACGGGACCGCTGCAGCTGTTCCTGGCCGACTTCCCGCTGGAGGCCCTGCCCGCTGCCCTGGCGGCCTGGCAGGGCTGGCCGGCCCAGGGGCTGCCGGACGCGATCTGGTCGCAGCTTGTGTTGCCGGCGGGCAGCCCCCAGTTCCGCATCTGGGGCGTGGCAGCAGGCGATGCGGCCCCGCTGCAGCCGTACTGGAGCGCCC
Source organism: Mitsuaria sp. WAJ17 (assembly GCF_014174515.1). GTDB lineage: Bacteria > Pseudomonadota > Gammaproteobacteria > Burkholderiales > Burkholderiaceae_C > Roseateles_B. The sequence goes on along the minus strand of NZ_JACJUG010000001.1, from coordinate 130,658 downwards.
TGCTGCAGCGCATCGGCCGCTCGCCGCAGGCCCAGCAATGGCAGGCCAGCAGCTATGGCTCGGTGATGATGGGTGCCTGCCAGAGCTACAGCCTGCCGCAATGCCATTTGCCCAGCCAGCGCGAGGGCGGCCTGCTGGGCCGGGTCTCGATGACGGCCAGCTCCGATTTCTTCGACAGGCCGCTGGACGCTGCCGGCATCGCGGCCCTGTCTGACGGCGTGGCGGCCCGCCAGGGCACGGGCGTGGCGGTGCTCAACCTGATGGGCGGCGCCATTGCGCGCGTGGCCCCGCAGGACACGGCCTTCGTCCATCGCCAGGCCCTGTTCAGCGCCCAGTACCTCTGCGAGTACCCCGCCGGCACGGCGGAAAGCACCCTGGCCGGCGCCGAGCAATGGGCCCAGGGCATGCGTGATCGCATGAAGGCCTGGAGCAGCGGCGGCGCCTATGTGAACTATCCCAATGCCCTGCAGACCCGGGCCGCCGAGGCCTGGTATGGCGCCAACCTGGCGCGGTTGCAGGCGCTCAAGGCGGCGGTCGATCCGCAGGGCGTGTTCGCGCCGCTGGAGCGGGCCTGATCGCACAGCGCCCAAGGCCGGGTGTGCGAATGGCGCCTGCATGACGAAGCTCCCCTGTAAAGTCTGTCATTGGTAGTCACTTGAACAGTTATTAGCCAGCGCCCGCTTGAGTGATCGACGCTGGGCGACAAGCCGCAGCAAGACCCGGCACCTGCATCAACCATCAAGGGGGAGAGGCATGGGCGAGGTCGCACCGCTACTGGATTTCCGCAGGCGAAAGGCACCGGCCTGGGATGTCGATTCGACAGACATCCACAAGCTGCAGGTCATTCTCAAGACCATCGAACGTTGCAACATCAACTGCAGCTACTGTTACTACTTCAACGGTGGAGACGATTCCTACAAGAGCCGACCCGCCGTCATCAGCAAGGACGTGGTGGAGCAGGTGGCGGCATTCCTTGCCCATGGCGTCACCGACCTCAGGATCCAGGTGATCGAGGCGGTCTTCCACGGCGGTGAGCCACTGATGCAAAGCCGTTCGCGCTTTGACCACATGTGCAGCAGCCTGCGCTCGGCCTTCAGCGGGCTCGACGCAGAGCTGAGGCTGGGCATCCAGACGAACGGCACACTGCTTGACGAGGCATGGTGCGAATTGCTCGCCCGGCATCGGGTGACCGTCGGCATCAGCATCGATGGTTCGAGGCTTGTCAATGACAGGCAGCGCGTCGATCACAAAGGCAGGGGTACCTATGACGATGTGGTCAAAGGCATCCGCTGCCTCCAGTCATACGCCGCCAGACATGGTGTGAGCTTCGGGCTGGGGAGCCTCACGGTCGTGGATCCCCGGCTGGACTGCGGGGAAATCTACCGGCATCTGGCCGGCGACCTGGGGTTCGACAACGTGAGCTTCCTGCTGCCGGACTGCTCGCATGACAGCTTTGACGAAGCAGGGGCTACGCCGGCGGAATTCGGCCAGGCCCTGACGGACATCTTCGATGCCTGGGTTCAGAACCCCTCGGCAGAAGTCAGGAACATCTCGACCTTCCTGGATTTCTTCAGAGCAGGCCCGAAAGCTGATCAGGCGCAGGGCGCGGAAGGGAGAAACGTGTCCGGTCGCGAACGATCCTACCTGGGCAACCAGATCATCGTGATCAATAGCGATGGATGCCTGTCCATCGACGATTCCCTGATGCCGGCCCTGCGCTGGTGGCAAAGGACACCGAAACAGGCCATCTCGCAGGTGTCGCTGCGCGAGTGGCTGGGCAATGCCGTTTTCGCCGAGTTGCAGGCCGGCGAGCGCAACCTGCCGGATGAACGCCAGGCCTGTGCCTGGAGAGGAGGACCCTGCCAGGGCGGTGATCTTGAAAACAGATTTTCAAGCGCCCTTGGATTTGACGCGCCCTCAGTATTCTGCGAAGGCATGAGTAAATATTATGAGCATGTCGCCGCCTATCTGGTTTCCAACGGATATCCGGCCCAGAAGATAAAAGAAAAGCTCATGCGGCAGTCGTTCTTGGGGGCGGCGTGGGAAATTCATCAACACGGAGGATTGATAGATGAAGAAGATTTCTGATCTGAGCCTGGGCCAGGAAGCAGATGCCGGCAGCGCCTTCGGTGGCGTTCTGGAGGCAAAGCTGCTCTCCCTGCCTGAAATTGAATGCGTCGCGGGCGGAGAAGGCACCGGGACCTGTGGTCCTGGCACCCCGAGCTATGGCTCCTCGGGCGGCAGCTTCGTCCAGGCCGGCGGCCAATTCCAGCAAACGGGTGGCTCGTACAACATGCGCTGCACCCCTGCGCCCAATGGATCGGGCGCGCTCTGACTCCATTGAACCTCCGGCCGGCGCGCATTGCCTGCTGGCCCGGGGATTTGTTCCGATTTTTAATCCAGTCAAGGGATTGTCAGATGGAAAAAGCAGAAGACTTGAATTGCCAGGACAAATCATCCCATCGCCAGACCTTCGGGGAATTTCTGGTCGCGGAACTCCTGACGGCGCCCGAAGTTGACCATGTTTCGGGTGCCGGATGGTATACCCAGGTCACCCCGACCTACTCGCAAAGTGGCCCTGTATATTCACAGGTCATTCGCCCCTGAATCCGGGTGCGCATATGCCATGGAAAGAGGCCCATGCCATCAGGTCCATGGGCGGCGGGGACCTGATGACCGAGTGGTACAGGACCTTTCTCGTCTGCATGCTCCTGGCGCTGCTCACAACAGCCGCCCGGGCTGACTGTGCGAGCCGCCATCTGGGCGACGTGCGTGTCAAGGTCGCGATGCGAGAGGGCGCCGTACAACTCGCCTTCGAGTTGCCGCAGGCCTCCTCCTGCCTGCGATTCAAGTCAGGAGGTCGGCTCCGCCTGCTCAACTGGCATATCCACGGTGCCGGGCGTCTGTCCAGCGCCGGGGACATCCTCCAGTGGGAGCAGCCCGTGCGATCCTTCGAGGTGCGCGTCTCCCCTTCTGCCCTGAAAGATGGACAGCTCGACCGGACCTACACGCCCGTGATGCCGCTGGGCGATGGCCGGGCGCTTGCGGTCTACAGCGACTACCTGCTGCTGGACCCCGCCTTTGGGCGGACGACGATCGAATTCGAGGGGCTGCCGGCCCGCCAGGGCCTGATGCAGGTCGGGCACCAGCGGCTGACTTCGGAAGATCCTCCCGGCTTCTTTCTGCTGGGATCACCGTCGGTCGAACGTTTCGGCGATGACGCCCTGATCGTGGACCAGTCGCTGCCCGCGCCGCTGATGAAGCAGATCCGGGCGCTGATGGACCAGGGCAGCCGGCAACTGGCCAGCCTGCCGCGACCCGGCGGCCCCATCAGCATCCTGGCCATGGGCGGTGGCGGGCAAGGCAAGCCTTCCTGGCGCGGGGATGTCAGTCCCGGCCTCATTCGGCTGGGTTTCTATGGCCAGGGTTGGGGCAGCGCGGACCCGGCACTTGCGCGCGTCGTCGCGAAGTTCGTCCTTCACGAGCGCTTCCATCTGCACAACATGCGACTGCGATCGGGGGCTCCGGCCGGTGTCTTCCTGCTGGAAGGCGGGGCGGACGCTGTAGCGCTGGGTCTGCAGCATCAGCAGGGGCAGCTGGATGATGCGGCCTACCTGGGCCAGCTGAACCTGTCGCTGCAGCAGTGTCAGTTGAGCACCGGCAGCACGCTGCGCGACAAGGAGTTCCTGGGTGGTGACCTGCCCTACCACTGCGGCCTGGTTCTGGTGTCCCTGGCCTCCTGGGCAGCCTCGGGCTCCGTGTTGGACAGCCGCCAGCCCGCCCGGCTGTGGCAGGCCACCCTCAAAGCGGTCGGAGACGGACCCTATGACTGGCATGACTTCCTGGCCGCCGCGCGCCAGACAGCGGTGCCCGGGCGGCAGGGCGTGATCGAGCTTCTGGAGCAGCTGGTGCACGACCGGCTCACCTTGCAGGATGCGCTGGCCGCGCCCGCCTGGCGGGGCCTCCTGCAGCCGGCCTCACAAGGTGAGCACGAGGTGCCGGCGCTGTCGTCCGAGTTTGCGAGCCGCACGCTGATGAGCCTGCTGGAGCGGCAGTGCACCGGCCCCTACGGTTTCCATCTGGAGGACGGCATCTTCACGCTGGATACGGCGCAGGCGCGCTGCAAGGCGGCATGGCCTGACCGCTTCCCGGTTGCCCGGCTGAACGGGCTCGACTTCGTCCGCCAGGGCTGGCAAGCAGCGCAATCGGTCTGGCAGTCCTGCAAGGAGAAGGGGGAGGTGCAGATTGCGGATGCGCAGCAGGCCCGGACCCTCACTCTGCCCTGCCCCGACATCGGCGCCGTGCCTCGCCTGTACCGGCTCGTTCCGCCCGAAGCGCCGGCCTCCGGCCCGACCTGAGGCAGGCCCCGTGGGCTCAGCCCTCCTGCCAGCGCGCCTTGCGCTCCGCCGTGTAGTCCCACCAGGGCCGCGGGTCCTCGCCATCCATGAAGCGGGTGACGGAGATGAAGACGTCGATCACGCAGGGGTCGTGGCGCTGGCCCGTGCGCTGGCACAGGGCGGTGTAGAGCTGGTAGGGGTCGCGGCCCTGCAGTTGCGCGGGCTGCTGGATGCCCAGCAGCAGCAGGTCGGCCGCCATGGCCGGCCCGACATTGGGCAGGTCGGTGAGGCGGCGCAGGCGCTGGCGATCGACTTTGGCGGGGTGCATGGCATGCTTCAGACGAGGGTGTCCGGATCACCCCACAGGGCCTTCTGGTAGGCCTTGATGCGCGGGGCCAGCAGCTCGGCGCGGGCCAGGCTGTCCGCGGGCCAGAACTTGCTGCGGTCATAGTACTCGGGCACGGCCACCGCGCCCGGCGGCAAGGTGAACCAGGGCTGCTTGCTGCTGGTGAAGATGTGGATGTCCGGCGGCAGGAGATCGGGCTCGTCCAGCGTGCCCACGCGCAGGAACTTCACCAGGGGGCCGGCGCCGGCATAGTGGCTCCAGACGGCGATGAGGCACTGGGGGCAGCGGGCGATCTGCTGGCCGGCGCCGCTTTCCGAGGGCGTGGCCACGAGCTCGGGCGCCAGGCCCAGGCTTTCAATGCGCTCCGCCTCGAGCAGGGCGTTGAGCGCGAAGGCGCTGCCGCTTTCGCGCTGGCACCAGCGGCAGTGGCAGCAGTGCACGAACAGTGGCGCGCCCAGCACCCGGTAGCGCACGGCGCGGCAGTCGCAGCCGCCTTCGAGGGGATAGGCAGTGGGGGGATTCAAGGGGCTGGCCTCCTGGTCCATTGCAGTACTGCTGCTGATATCGGCCTTGCGTGCCCGCAGTTCAGGGCTCGGCGGGCCAGTGCCGTTCGTAGATGGGCCGCACGGCGGGATGCTGCTCGACGCGCTGCCGCGGCTTCACGCGGGTCAGGGCCTCCAGCTCGGACTTCGGGTCCCAGGACGCGGAACCGGAGCCGGGGTATCCGAACAGGACGTGCATGGTCTCTCCTTGCCTGAGTCGCTCAGACGCCGCCGCCCTGTTCCCAGCCCCCGTCCTGGGGCCGGGAATGGCTGGCGGGCGCCTCCTGGCCGTCAACGGGGGCCACCCGCGGCAGCTCGATGACGAAGCGGGTGCCCTCGCCCATCACGCTCTGCACACGGATGCTGCCGCCCAGCAGGGTGTGGACGATGTTGTAGCAGATGTGCAGCCCCAGCCCCGAACCGCCCTGGCCCAGCCGGGTGGTGAAGAAGGGCTCAAAGATGCGGCGCAGGTGCTCGGGCGGGATGCCGCCGCCGTTGTCCGTGAACTCGATCAGCACGCGATCCGCGCCCTGGGCCTGGGTCAGCAGGCGCATGTGGCCGCCCTTGCGGCCCTCGAAGCCGTGCAGCATGGCATTGAGCACCAGATTGCTGACGACTTGCCCCAGCGGGCCGGGAAAGCTGTCCATGTCCAGACCGGGCTGCAGCTGCAGGCTGATCTCGTGCTCCTCGCGCCGGATGCGGGTGGACAGCGTCATCACCACCTCCTCGACGGTCTGGGCCAGGTCGAAGCGGCGGCGCTGGTCCGAGGTCTGGTCCACGGCCAGCTGCTTGAAGCTGGCGATCAGGTTGGCGGCCTGCTCCAGGCTGTGCAGCAGCAGGGTGGTGGACGCCTCGCTGCCTTCGCAGAACGCCTGCAGCTCGCTGCGGCGCAGGCCGCCGGCATCAACGCGCCGCAGGAAGCCCTTACTGGCATCGCGCAGGGTGCTGGCCATCAGCAGGCTGTTGCCGATGGGCGTGTTGAGCTCGTGCGCCACGCCGGCCACCAGCGAGCCCAGGGCCGCCAGCTTCTCCTGCTCCACAAGGCGGTCCTGCGCCAGCTGCAGCCGCCGGTAGGCCTCGGCGTTGTCGTAGGCCACCGCCGCGTAGGCGCCCAGGGTGCGCAGGATGTCCAGGTCGGCCAGGCCGAAGGCCTTGGGTACCTCACTGAGCACGGCGATCACGCCCATCACCCGACCCTTGAGCTGCATGGGCACGTAGAGGCCGGAGCGCGCCTTGCTGACCGGCCGCCCGTCGGCCAGGCGCGTGTCCTCCTGGCCGGTGATCTGGCGCACATGGCTGTCCAGGCGGCGGATGTCGTGCGGGAACTCGTCGATCATCAGCTCGCGGGCTTGCAGCACGCACTGGGTGGAAGGCTGGTCCAGGGCGCAGAGGCTGCGCTGGTAGGGCATGAAGGGCTGGCCGTCCTGCATGACGAAGTCGAAGTCGATCACGCCAGCGTCCCAGTTCACCCGGCCCACGCCGAACACGTTGGCGTTCATCAGCTCGCTGACGTGGGCGTAGAGCGTCTGCTGGATGGCGGGCAGCTCGCGGGTGGCGGTGATGTCGCGGCCGATCTCGCTGAGCAGGGTGATGCTGCGCCGTGCCTTCTCGGCGGCCTCGCGCTGGGCATCGGCCTGCTGCTTCTCGACCTGCAACTGGCGGCCCTGCTCCACCACTTCCTGGGTGCGCTGCGCCACCTTGGCCTCCAGGCTCTGGCGCGCGGCACGCAGCTTGGCAGTGCGCCAGTGGTAGGCCCAGGCCATCAGGGTCAGCAGGACCAGCAGCACAGAGGTGCGCCACCACCAGGTGCGCCAGAAAGGGGGCAGGACCTCGATCTCGATCAGGACCTGCGAAGGGCTCCAGACGCCGTCCGGATTGGCCGCCCGCGCCAGCAGTCGGTAGTGGCCCGGATCGAGGTTGGTATAGGTGGCCGTGGCCTGCTCGCCCCGGCCCTGGATCCAGTCGCGGTCGAAGCCCTCCAGGAACCAGGCATAGCGGTTGCGGCGGGGATCGGCGAAGTGCAGGGCCGAGAGCTCGAAGCTGACCATGGCCTCCTCATGGCCCAGGCGCATGTGGCGTGCGGCATGCAGGGGCCCGGCGATGCCCACGTCATGCAGGCTGAGGCTGGCGCTGGAGCCCACCTGCTGCGCACGGCTGGCGCCGCCCGCGTTGGCGCCGGGCAGCAGGCTCTGGTTGTAGAGCCGCAGGTCCGACAGCACCACGCCGGGCGCCTGCGGGTTGTCGCGCAGCTGGGCGGGATGGAAGCGGATCACGCCTGTGCTGCCGAAGAAGAGGCTGCCGTCGGGCCCGCGCGCCGCCGCGCCGAAGTTGATGCCACCGCCGAAGCGCGAGCGGCCCGGGTAGCGCCGGGCGCGCTGCTGGTCCGGCAGCAGCTGCACGAGGCCGTCGTCGGCGCCCAGCCAGATCTCGCCGTCCAGGCTGTCCTGTATGGCGTCGTAGGAGCCTGGGCCCAGGCCCGGCGTGGCGGACCAGTCCCGCAGGCGCCAGCCCCCGGCGTCCTGGCGCAGTTCGTGCACGCCCTGGTTGCTGCTCAGCCAGATGCGGCCCCGCACATCCTGGCGCAGGGCGTGCACGGCCAGCTTCTGGGGCTGGCTCAGGACCGCGTCGGGGGCGAGCACGAATGCGAAGTCATCGGTTTCAGGCCGGTACAGGTAGAGCCCGCCCTTGGTGCCTATCCACAGCCGCCCCTCGCGATCCTCGAGCAGGCAGTCGATGGTGTCGTGCTGCAGCGCGTGGGCCTGGCCGGGCCGGGCGCTGTAGCGGTGGGCGCGCAGCGTGCCGGGCTCGATGCGCAGCAGCCCCGACGCGCTGCTGGCCCACAGCCGGCCCTGGCGGTCCTGCACCAGGGCGCTGATGGAGGCGGCGGCCGGCGTGGCGGCCTCCAGGGCCACGGCCTGGCTGCGCCGCGCGCGGGTGTCGTAGCGCATCAGGCCGCCGTCGCCGCCTGCCCACAGCAGGCCGTCGCGGTCACGCAGCAGGGTCTTGATGTTGTGCAGGGGCAGCTGGGCGGGCGGGATGCGCTCCACCTCGCCACTGGCCAGGTGCAGGCGGTTGAGGCCGCCGCCGTAGATGCCCACCCAGATGTGCTCGGCATCGTCCGGTGCGAAGGCCATGGGCGAATCACCGCTGAGGCTGCGTTCGTCGCCGGGCACGTGGTGGTAGCGCAGGAAGCCGCCCGAGCGCAGGTCGGCCAGGCTCACGCCCTTGCCCCAGCTGCCCACCCACAGCACGCCGTCGCGGTCGATCATCAGCGAGGCCACGCTGTCCGAGGCCAGGCTGTCGGGCACGGCGGGCTGGTGGCGGTAGCGGCGCAGGCCCTGGCCGTCATCCCGCCACTGGAAGAGGCCCTGGTGGTCGCCCATGCCGATCCAGACACCGCCCTCGCGGTCTTGCACCAGTGCGAAGACGGTGCTGCGGGGCAGGTCCAGCGCGGACAGCCGGGGCTCGGGGTGCGCGGTGCGGCCGTCCGGGTCCAGGGTCCAGACCTGGATGCCGCCGGAGAGACCCACCCACAGGCGGCCGCCCTGGTCCATCAGCAGGCTGCGCGGCAGCAGCTCCGAGGCGGGACGGCCCTGCGCCATGGGATGCTTGCTCAGCTGCAGTCGCTGGCGCAGCTGGCCCTGTGCGTTCACATGCAGCAGCCAGTCTTCCTGCGCAAACCAGACACCGCCCTGGCCATCACCCAGGAAGGCCCGCACCCGGCCTGCGGGCAGGGGCAGCTCGGCGGGCGGTTCCCAGCGGCTGAGCTGCTCGCTCTGGCGGTCCAGGAGATAGAGACCGCCGACCAGGGCCGTCCACAGCTGCGAGCCCGTGCGCGGCGCGAAGCCCAGCACGCGGCGCTGCTGCAGGGCCAGGCCGGCCGGCAGGGCCAGGCGGTGGATCTTCTCGGTGGCCAGGTTCAGGCGGTCCACGCCGTCGCTGGTGCCGACCCACAGGCTGCCCTGGCCGTCGTCCAGCAGGGCATGGACGAAGGGGTGGCTGAGGGTGTCCGGCTGTTCCGGCCGGGCCGGGAAGGTCTGGACGTGGCGGCCGTCGAAGCGGGCCAGGCCGCTGGTGGTGCCCAGCCAGACGAAGCCGCGGTGGTCCTGGAGGCTGACGACGACCGCATCACTGGGCAGGCCGTTGCCGGAGTTGAGGGCGGTGAAGGGCAGCGCCTGCAAGGAAGCCGCCAACACCAGGGCGGGCAGCAGGGCGGCTGCCAGCCCGATCAGGGCGATCCGGGCCCCTGTCCTCTGAACAAGCCCAAGCCAAGACACCACAAGCCGACCCCTGCTGCGAGCAGCCCCCAGGGTAACGAATGCCCGCCCGGCTGACCAGCGGGCACAACACCGCCCCCATCGAATCGGTGGGTCGGCCGCCGACGCGAGCGTTGCCGGTCGCGGGTTCAGGGGCTGACCCAGTCCTGCGCCTGCCCGGCCGTCATGCCCTGGTGATGGCTCAGGTGGACCCGCCCCCGGAACCAGCGTTCCCAGCCGGCGGCGCGCAGGCGGTCCAGCACGGGGCCCTTGAGCTCGCTGAGGTCCAGGCGCAGGCCCTGGCGCAGCAGGCTCTCGTGCAGCTCGCGCAGCGCCTCCAGGCCGCTGTAGTCGATGCCGTTGACCGGCGACATCTGCAGCACCACGCGCCGCGTGCCCGGGTGCTGGGCGAGTTGGGCCTGGACAACGTCGGCCAGGCTGCGGGCATTGGTGAAGAGCAGGCTCTCATCGATGCGCAGGCCCATCACCTCGGGCAGGACCTCCACTTCGTGGCGATCGACATTGCGGTAGTGTTCCGTGCCGGGCACTCGCCCCACCAGCGCCACGTGGGGGCGCGCGGTGCGTTGCAGCAGCAGGGCGATGGAGCCCAGCACGCCCAGGCCCAGCGCGGCCGCCACGCTGACGTTGAGCACCAGCAGGGTCACGGCCAGCATCAGCAGGCCCTCGGCGCGGGCATAGCGCCAGGCCTCGAGATAGGGCCGCCACTGCAGGCCGGAGAGCACGGCCACGAGGATGGTGGCCGCCAGCACGCTGCGCGGCAGCCAGGCCAGGGCGGGCGCCAGGCTCAGGGCGGCGGTGCCCATCAGCAGGGCCGCCATGACGCTGCTCATGCGGCTGCGGCTGCCGGCGTCGTACAGCAGGGCGCTGCGCGAAAAGCTGCCGGCCACCGGCATGCCTGCGCTGAAGGCCGCGGCCAGGTTGGCGCCGGCCAGGCCCATCAGCTCGCGCCGCGCGTCCACGCGCTCGCCGCGGCGCCGCGCCAGGGCCTCGGCCACCACCAGGCTGCTGACGTAGGCGATCAGAGCGATCAGCAGAGCGCCCGGCAGCAGGGCCAGCCACAGGGCGGGATCCAGCGGTGGCCACTGCAGGTGCGGATGCAGGGCCGGCAGCGCGCCCACCAGGGGCACGCCCAGGCCTTGAGCCTGCACCAGCCAGGCCACGCCCAGGGTCAGCAGCAGGACCACCAGTGGCGCCAGCCGGGCCCAGAGCCCGCGCAGCAGATGCCGGCCCAGCAGCAGCAAGGCCACCGCCGCCAGGCCAAAGCCCAAGGTGGGTGCATGCCAGCGCCAGCCGCTGCCTGCTGCGCTGGCGAGCAGGGCTGGAAGCTCGGAGCCCTGGGCCGGGCTGCCCAGCAGGGCGGGCAGCTGGCTCAGCGCGATGGCCAGCGTGGCACCGGTCTCGAAGCCATGCAGCACGGGCACACTCATCAATGCGGCCAGCGCATCCAGGCGCAGCGCCGCAGCCGCGGCCATCAGCAGGGCCGATTCGGCGGCCAGCACCAGGGCCGCCTGGCTGGCGCTGTAGCCCGCCGGTGCGGCGGACGTGGCCTGCGCCACCATCAGCGCGACGATGGCCACCGGGCCCACGCCCAGGTAGGGGCTGGAGCCCAGCAGGGCATAGGCCAGCAGGGGCAGCAGGCTGGCGTAGATGCCCACCTCGGCAGGCAGTCCGGCCAGCAGGGCATAGGCCAGGCTCTGCGGGATCAGCAGCACGCTGACGACGGCAGCGGCGACCAGGTCTTCCCGCCAGGGGCCTCGGGCGTAGGCGCGCAGCGTCTCCAGCGGCTTCACAGGGCGTCGTTCACAGGGCGTTGAGGGGGATCTTCAGGTAATGGACGCCATTGGACTCGGCCGCGGGCAGCTGGCCGGCGCGCACGTTGACCTGCACGGAGGGCAGCAGCAGCAGGGGCATGGCGAGGTTGCGGTCGCGGGCCTGGCGCAGGGCGATGAAATCGGCCTCGTGGACGCCCTCATGCAGGTGCACGTTGTGGGCGCGCTGCTCGTCCACCGTGGTGATCCAGCAGGGTGGCCGGCTGTCGGGCGGGTAGTCGTGGCACAGATGCAGGCGTGTGTGGCCGGGCAGGCTCAGCAGGCGGCGCACGGAGCGGTAGAGCGTCGCGGCGTCCCCGCCAGGGAAGTCGCAGCGGGCGCTGCCGTAGTCGGGCATGAACAGGGTGTCGCCGATGAAGACGTCATCGCCCACGCGGTAGCTGATGCAGGCCGGGGTGTGGCCGGGCGTGTGCATCACCTCGACCTCCAGGCCGCCGATGGCGAAGCGCTGGCCGTCCTCGAAGAGCTGGTCGAAGGGGCTGCCATCGACGGGGATGCCGGGGTCGTTGAACAGGCGGCGGAAAACCTGCTGGACCTCGGTGATGCGGGCGCCGATGCCGATGCGCCCGCCCACGCGCTGCTGCAGCCAGGGCGCGGCGCTGAGGTGGTCGGCGTGGCAGTGGGTCTCCAGCAGCCAGTCCACCGTCAGCTGCTGCTCGCGCACCCAGGCGACGATGAGCTCGGCGCTGAGCGTGCTGCTGCGGCCGGCCTTGGGGTCATAGTCCAGCACCGGGTCGATGATGGCGCAGCGCCGGCTGTGCGGATCGGCCACCACATGGCTCACCGTGTGGGTGGCCGCGTCGTAGAAGGCGTGAATCTGGGCCTGGATCTGGGGTTGAGGCATGGCGGCTCCTGCAGGGCCCGGGCAGTATAGGTCGGGCCTCTGCGCGCAGGCCCCGCCCTGCCGCTCAAGTGCTGGCCGGGCCCAGCACCTGCAGCAGTTGCACGCGCGAGGAGATGCAGGCGGCGTCGAAGTCGGCCTGGATCTGGGTCAGGGCCTCGGTGTCGTGGGCGTCGATGGTGGCGATGCCGATGGCGCGGTTGCGGCCCTGGGCCTTGGCGGTGTAGAGCACCATGTCGGCCCAGTTGACCGCCTGTTCCCAGTGCAGGGACAGGCCCGTCGGCGGCAGCGGGAAATGCGCGAAGCCGACCGAGACCGTCACATGCAGGGGGCCGTCGGGCGTCTGCACGGTCTCGCCGCCCACGGCGAAGAGGATGCGCTCGGCCATCTGCTGCAGCTGGGCTGGCGGCACGCCGGGGATGAAGACCAGGAACTCCTCGCCGCCCCAGCGTACGACGAGATCCTCTTCGCGCACGGCCTGGCTGATGCGGCGCGACACCTCGCAGATGACCGCATCCCCGGCCGAGTGGCCGTGCTCGTCGTTGACGTGCTTGAAGTGGTCGATGTCCACCATCAGCAGTGCGCCGTTGAAGGTGTTGGCGGCGTGCTGCTCCATCACCGCCATGAAGTGGCGGCGGTTGGCGAGGTTGGTCAGCGGGTCGCGCTCGCTCTGGGCGCGCAGCAGGGCCTCGTTGGCCTTGAGCTGGCGGTTGGCCAGACGCACCTTTTTCAGCATCACCACCAGCAGGGGTAGCAGCAGGGCGGTCAGCAGGGCCAGGGCCATACCCACGCGCTGGGCCAGCACGCTGTTGGAGACCTGGCGGGCCTTGAGCTCGCCGTCGCGCTGCAGCAGGGTCAGCTCGGCGCTCTTGCGGTCGCTGTCGTAGCGCAGCTTGAGCTCCTCCAGCTGGGCCTTGCGGGAGGCTTCCTGCACCTGGCGGCTCTGCTCGCGTTCGGCGACCAGGGCCTTGAGCGCTTCGGCCCATTGGCCGCTCTCGGCCCAGGCATCGGCCAGCTCCTCCAGCTCTTGGCTGCGCACGGCGGCGCCGATCAGATCGGGGCGCATCGCGTCCAGACGCCGGCGCTCCTGGCGGGCCGCATCGAACTGATGCAGCTGGATCAGGGCCACGCTCATGTTGTGGCGCACGGTGCGCTCCATGCGGCGGTCCTGGAATTCCTCCAGCGCGGGCAGGGCCAGGCGGGCCGCGGCCAGGGCGCGCTCGGGCTGGCGGGCGCTCAGGTAGAAGTCGGCGAGGTTGCTGCGTACCACGGCCTCGACACGGCGGGCACCTGCGCTGTGAGCCAGGCTCACAGCTTCCTCAAGCGCGCGCAACTGGGCGCTGCGATCCTTGCGCGCGACGGCGATGCCGCCCTCGTAGACCTTGATGCGGGCCAGGGTCGGCAGGTCGGCCTGGGCGGCCTGCAGGGCCTGTGCCAGATGCTGGCGGCCGGCCTCGACCTGGTCCTGCTGGTGCTCGGCCACGGCCAGGCGGCCGAGGCTCAGGGCCAGCAGTCCCGGCAGCTTGAGCTGGCGGGCCACCGCGACGTGGCGCTCCAGCACCGTGACGGCGCTGGCGCCGGCACCGGTGGCCTCCTGGTTCAGGGCGAGCAGGCGCAGGCCCAGCCAGGTGGCGGTGGCATCGCAGCCCGCCTCCACGCTATCCCGCAGCTCGCTCTCTTTGCGGGACCACTGGCAGGGCGGATGCAGCAACTCCAGCCCCTTGCGCGCCAGCTCGCTGGCGGCCTGGGGATGATCCCGGCGCTCCGCCACCATGGCGCGGATCAGCTGGGCGTGGCCTGGGAAGTCCTGGTCCAGTTGGCGCGCGAGCCCCTCGGCCTCGCCGGCGCCCTGGCCCGAGGTCAGCGCGGCCGCCAGCGCGAGGGTCAGCTCCGCCTGCAGGGGCGCATCCCCCGCGGACTGGGCCTGCTGCACCATCGGTCGCAGCGAGCGTGCGGCCTCCACCGGGTGGTCGTAGGCCAGCAGGGTCAGCAGCAGGGCCTCGCGGCGCAGTTCGGCACGGCTGGAGGGCGCGGCGCTGGCGGGCGCCGGGGCTGCCAGGGGGCCGGTCGCCGGGACGATAGCCGGTCCGGGCGCCGTGCTGGCGGTGCCGGAGGCCAGGGCCAGCAGCAGGGGCAGCAGGCGCTTCATGTGCGGGGCTCCGTCCATTGGGCGGGGCCGGCCTGCGTCGAGAGCCGGACCTTGCCGTCATGCCAGGCGGCTTCCATCTGCTCGGCCAGGCGCAGCAGGCTCTCGCCGTCGCTGGCTTCGGCCCACTGCAGGCCGTAGGCCTTGTTGCGGCCATGGGCCTTGGCCATGTACATGAGGGTATCGACCATGTCGATGGCGCGCTCCCAGTGCAGGGACACGCCGTGCGGCTCGATGGGCAGGCTGGCGAAGCCGATGGAGGCCGTCACCGGCACGGTGTGGCGCTCATGGGTCACGGGCTGGCCGCCGATGGCCTCGAGCAGGCGCTGGCCCATATGCTGGGCGAAGATGGGGTCGCAGGACTTGATCACGATGAGGAATTCCTCGCCGCCCCAGCGCACCACGAGGTCGTCCTCGCGCAGGGCCTGGCGCAGGCGGCGGGAGACCTCCACCAGCACGGTGTCACCGGCGGCATGGCCGTACTGATCGTTGATGCGCTTGAAGTGGTCGATGTCAATCAGGAAGACGCTGCCACGCAGCAGGTCCCGCTCCTCGCGCTGGCGGATGGCGGCCTGGAAGTGGCGGCGGTTGGCCAGGCCGGTCAGCGGGTCGCGCTCGCTCTGCACCTTGAGCCGCTCGTTGGTGCTCTGCAGCGCCAGGTTGGTCCGGCGCACGCGGCGGTAGGCCACCAGCAGCAGCGTGCCGGCCGCCAGCACACAGCCGCCCATCAGCAGCCAAAGGCGGAACTCCAGCTGGCTGGCGCGCAGCTGCTCGTTCTTGAGGCTCATGTCGCGGTTGAGCAGCTCGAACTCGCGGCTGCGGCGGTCTGCCTCCAGGGCCTCCTGCGCCTCCAGCACGGTCTTGCGGAGGTCGTCGCGGTAGAGCTGGCGGCGGAACTGGCGTTCTTTCATGTAGGCCTGGACCGCCTCCTGCGTCAGGCCCACGTCCTGCAGGGCGCGGCCGTACTCCTCGTAAAGGGCGTCCAGCCCGGTCGCCGAGCCGGCGTCGGTGACCAGTTTGAAGCCGGTCTCAACCTCCTGCCGGCCCTGGGCCACCTGCCCGATGTGCATCAGCGCGATGCCCAGGTTGTGGCGCGCCAGCGATTCGGCGAACACGTCCTTGCGCTTCTGCGCCAGTCGCACGGCCTCGGTGGTCAGGGCGACGGCACCGTTCCACTCGCGCTTGCGCAGGAAGTCGTCGGCCCGGTTGGCCAGGGCGTTGGAGATCAGGTCCTCGAGGCCGGTCTCGCGCGCAGCCTCCAGCGCCGCCTGCGAGCTGCGCTCGGTGATGGCGCGGTCGCGGTCCTGGAAAATGGAGCCCCGGCTGACCTCGATGAAGTAGCGCAGCAGCGGGTTCTTGTCGTTGAGGGCGAGCTGCTCGGCCTCCTCCTGCGCCTTGACGGCCTGCTCGAACTGCTCGGCGGCCGCGTAGGTGCCGGCCAGCTGCAGGCGCGCGAAGATGCGGCGCGAGGGCGAAGCAGCGGGCCCGTCCGACAGCTCCAGGACCCGATGGGCGGCGCGCAGGGCGCGGTCGAACTCGCCTTGGTCGGTGAACATGCCGCCCTGCATGCCGTAGAGCGTCAGCAGCAGTCGGGGCGGCTGGCCACTCTCGTCCAGCTTGTCCATGACCGACAGAATCTTCTTGAGCTTCTGGCCCTGGCCCGACAGCGCCGCGCGGCGTGCCTCAATCACGGCCAGGGTCAGGCGCACCGTGGTGGCGACACGCGGGTCCTCGCGGCCCGGCCAATGCTCCAGCTGCTGGCGCAATTCCTCATAACGCTCGGCTTCATCGACCCGCGCCACGACCACCGCGCGCAGCCCCAGCACCTCCAGGCGGGCGGCGCTGCCTGGGGGCAGCTTGGCGGCCATCGCGCGGAGCTCGTCGTCCGTCTGGCGCGGATGCATGCGGATGGTCAGCTCCATCTCGTCCAGCCGGGCCAGCAGTTCGGGCGAGGGCGCATCGTCCCGGGCGCTGCTGTGGCCATCGGGTTGGCAGGCGGCCAGGCCGAGCACGAGGAGACCCATCGCCAGGCCAAGGCGCCAGCGTGGGGGGGCGGAGCGTGAGCGTGTTCTCATCGGCTGGGCGTTGAGCCGATTTAACGCTGAGAGCGGAGCTTGGACGAGGGCCGGCATCGCGTTTTAGTCAAAAAAATACGCAGACATCGACAATCAATGGTGCGGTCGGCGGGGTGCCAGCAGCAGGTTCAGCAGCAGGGCGCCGAAGGTGGCAGTGCCGATGCCGCCCAGGGCGAAGTCGCCCAGGCGCAGGGTGTAGTCCCCCGTGCCGATGATCAGGGTAATGGCCGCCAGCATCAGGTTGCGGTGCTGGCTGAAGTCCACCCGGTTGTCGATCCAGATCTTGGCGCCGGCCACGGCGATCAGGCCGAAGACCACGATGCTCACACCGCCCATCACCGGCAGCGGGATGGTCTGGATCAGGGCGCCGAACTTGGGCGAGAAGCCCAGCACGATGGCCAGCAGGCCGGCTACCACGAAGACGGCGGTGGAGTAGATGCGGTTGGCGGCCATCACGCCGATGTTCTCGGCATAGGTGGTGACGCCCGTGCCGCCGGCGGCGCCGCTGAGCATGGTGGCCAGGCCATCGCCCATGAAGGCGCGGCCCATGTCGCTGTCGATGTCGCGGCCGGTCATCGCGGCCACGGCCTTGAGGTGGCCCAGGTTCTCGGCCACCAGGATCAGGGCCACCGGGGCGATCAACAGCATCGCGCCCGCCTCCAAGCGCGGGCTGGCGAAATGAGGCAGGCCGAACCAGGCGGCTTGCGCCACGCCGCTGAAGTCCATGGGCTTGCCCAGGCCCAGGCCATTGGTCAGCAGGGCATACAGCACGCTGGCGACCAGCAGGCCCGCCAGGATCAGCAGGCGCTGCAGCAGGCCGCGGCTGCGCACGGCGACCAGGGCCACGCTGAGGAAGGTCAGGGCCTGCATCCAGGCATCGAAGGGCGTGGGCGCCATGTTCTTGATGGGCACGCTGGCCAGGTTCAGGCCGATCACGGCCACGATGGCGCCAGTCACCACCGGCGGCATCAGGCGCTCGATCCAGCCGGTGCCCAGCCACTGGACCAGCGCCCCGATCAGGAAGTACAGCGCTCCGCAGGCCACGATGCCGCCCAGAGCCAGGCCGATCTGGGCATTGGCCCCGCTGCCGCCGTATCCGGTGGCGCTGATCACCACGCCGATGAAGGCGAAGCTGGAGCCCAGGAAGCTGGGCACGCGGCCGCCCACCATGAAGAAGAAGATCAGGGTGCCGATGCCGCTCATCAGGATGGCGACATTGGGGTCGAAGCCCATGAGTAGGGGCGCCAGCACGGTGGCACCGAACATGGCCACCACATGCTGCAGGCCCAGGGCGATGGTTTGCGGCCAGGCCAGACGTTCATCCGGGGCGACGGCCTGCCCGTCCAGGGCAGCGACCTCACGCCATTGGGGGATCCAGCTCACAGCGCGCTCCTCTCAGGCTGCTTTTGACTTCTGAAGCTCGGAATTCCCCGGCCCCTTGAGTCAGGGGAGTGTGGCTTCCGGCACCTGTGCGCGCAGTGTAGTGAGCGGGGGCAGGGCCCCGGCTTGGGCTATATCCCTATATGGGGCGACCCCCGCCGCGGAATGTTGCACATTTTGTAACGATTTGCCGGTATTGCGGACGCGGCAATGCCGCGGATATATCGCCAGGGTCCCGGGAGGAGCCGACAGGGTCAGGTCTTGTCGGCTTGAGCCGCCTCGGCCAGCCAGGTGGCCACCTGGCGCTGCACGGCCGCGTCGTCCAGCAGGCGGCGGTGGCCCAGGCCGTCGGTGAGTTGCAGCCTTGCGCGAGGCAGGGCCGCGGCCAGGGCCTCGCTGCAGGCGGCTGGCGCGGCGCGGTCCTGGCGGTCGTGCACCAGCAGCACGGGCAGCTGCAGGTGCTGGCCCAGCCAGGCCGGCTCGAAGCCCGCCAGGCCGGGTCGGGCTCGTGCCTCCAGGGCCTGGCGCAGGCGATCGCGCACGGCCAGCCCCAGGCCGAAGCTGGCCACGAAGCCCTCCAGCAGCATTCGCGGCGGCGCGGAGCAGGCCAGCAGCGCCAGGCGCTGCACCGGCAGGCCGCGGGCCACGCCATGGGCGGCGGCCAGGGCGCCGATGGAATGCGCGGCGATGCCCAGCCAGGGGCCCTGCTCGACCGTCAGAACCTGCAGGGCGCGCTGCCACTGGGCGATGTCGGTCCGCGTGCCGCTGCTGCGGCCATGAGCCGGCCAGTCCAGCACATGGGGCGAGAGGCCCGCATCCCAGCAGGCCTGGGCCAGACCTCGCATCTGCGCAGCCTGGCCGCCCCAGCCGTGCAGCAGCAGCACGCGCGGGCGCTTCGCTCCGTCCGGCCGGTGCCACAGCTGAAGGCGGCGGGTCTCGAAAGGCAGGGTCAGGCCTTGCCAGGGCGCCATCGAGGGGCGGGGCTGCAGCAGGCGTGGCGGCAGGGGGGTGTCGAAGAGGCGCAGGGCCAGTCGCGCCGCCTGCAGGGGCGCGTGACGCTGCAGCAGGTCCAGGCCGGCGCGCAGGCCCTGAAGCACGCGGCCCTGGGCGTAGAAGCGCTCGACGGCAGGGCGGCTTTGATGGGGCGGGTGAGGCTGCTGGATCTGGCTCATGGGCTCACCCCAGAAAGAAGTCGCGGTTGCGGGAGGGAATCGCGCGCCAGAGGCGCAGCAGGCCTCGCCAGCCGCGCCACATGAGGCCGGCCAGCCCGCACAGGGCCAGGATCAGAAGGGGGCTGAACATGGTGTCGGCCTTTCAAAGTATTTCGCACGGTCGTGCGAAGTTTGGGAAAATGAAGCGCAGTGCATGGGGAGCGTCCGGCTCAGGTCCGGGGTGGGCGCAGGCCCTGCATGAGTCGCTGATAGGCGGTCCAGCCGCGCTCGGCGGCCAGCGGATTGCGCAGGAAACGGGTCTCGCGCACGACGGCGGTAAAGACGGCGTCAAGGTCGAAGACCAGCTGCTCGGGGTCGAGGTCCTCCTGCAGATGGCCGCACTCGACGGCTTGCAGCACGCTGCGCCTGAGCACCTGGCGCCAGCGCTTGACGCCGGACAGCAGCATGTCCCGCAGCGGGCCTTCGCGATCATCGAACTCGAAGGCGCCGGCGACGTAGAGGCAGCTGCCGCGGTGACCCGGTTGGCAGGCGCGGGCCAGCCAGGCGCGCATGATGGCGTCCAGGCGCGGCAGGCCGCGGGGCTCGCGCAGGGCGGGCACCAGGATGTCCTGCTGGAAGCGGCGGTCGAATTCGTCCAGCACCGCCTTCTGCAGGGCCTCGCGCGAGCCGATGCGCGAGAACACGCCGCTCTTGGACAGGTTCAGGCGCTTGGCGATCTCGCCGATGGACAGGCTCTCCAACCCTTCCAGCGCGGCCATCTCCAGCGCCACGTCCACGATGGCGGTCTGGGTCAGCTCGCTGCGTTCGGTCTTGGCTTCCATGTCTGCGAATTTAGCACGATCGTGCGAAATTGCAAGCGACCTCACCTCCTCCGGGGTTTTGCGACACTCGGGCCCTCCGTCCTTGCCCCCCGCCCTGCCATGCCTCTCCTGGCCGCCGCCGACTACCAGCCCGCCCTGAAGGCCCTGTTCGACCGCACGGCTGCCGCGCTGCAGGTCCTGCTGCCTGGCGCGCGGGTCGAGCATGTGGGCTCCTCCTCCATTCCCGGCGCCTGTTCCAAGGGGGACCTGGATCTCTGCGTGCTCGTGGCACCGGGGGCGCATGCGCAGGTCGTGGATCTGCTGTGCGGCCAGGGCTTCGAGATCAAGCAGGGCACCCTTCGCACGCCTGAGCTGTGCATGCTGCAGGCGCCACCGGAGTGGGCGCGGGGGCATGACCTGGCCCTGCAGATCGTGGCGCTGGGCTCGACCTTCGAGGACTTCCTGCGCTTTCGCGACGCCCTGCGCCGCGAGCCGGCCCTGGTCGCGGCCTACAACGCCCTCAAGCGGGCGCACTGGGACCAGGGTGAGGACGCTTATCGTGCGGCGAAGGCCCGATTCATTGAATCCGTGCTGGCGCGGCCGGGCGACTGCCTATAGTCCGCCCCGCGCCGACTGTTCGGCGGGATGGATGCCATGAGTGAAGCACAAGCGGTGGCGCCGCGCCAAGACTGGGCGGCCTTCGAGAAGCATGCCGGCGGCGTGGTGCTGGCCCTGCGCGAGCTGGGCCGCGCCGTGGACGCCTCGGGCCTGGACAAGCGCCTCAGCGAGCTGCTCAAGGTGCGTGTGTCCCAGCTCAACGGCTGCGCCTTCTGCCTGCAATACCACCTGAACCTGGGCCGCCAACTGGGCCTGGCTGGCCTGCAGCTGGACCAGCTGGCCTGCTGGCGGGATTCCCCGGCCTTCGCGCCCCGCGAGCGGGCCGCCCTGGCCTGGGCCGAGGTGCTGACGCTCCAGGCGGCGCATCCGGATGCCGAGGCGGCCTATGCCGCGCTGCAGGCGCAGTTCAGCGCCGTTGAGATCGCCAACCTGACGGCCGCCATCGGGCACATCAATGCTTGGAACCGCATCGCGGGCGGGCTGCGCTTCACGCCGCCGGCGCCCTGAGGGGCAGGCCGGGAAGTCAGGCCTGGCGATCAGGTGGGCGGCGCGGGCGGTGCGCCCTCGATGTCGATGAACTCCCACCAATGCAGCCAGAACAGCGGCCGGCGGTAGCCCTGCACCCAGGGCTGGGCGAGGTCGGTGACGTAGCGATGGCCGCGGTATTTGTAGGGCATGTAGGCCGTGGCCAGGCGCTTGCTTTCTTTGAACAGGGCCTGACGCTGCGGACCGTCGGGCAGGCCGCCGGCCTGGTCGAAGAGCCGGTCCATGGCTTCCAGACGGAAGCGAGCGAAGTTGGAGGCACCGATGTGGCCGCTGTGGAAGCTGGCCAGCGCGTCCTGCGCATCGGGCTTGGCGGCAGAGAGGGCCAGGCTCCAGATCATGTAGTGACCGGCACGCAGGGCCTTGAAGTTCTCAGGCCACTTGCCAGTGCGGAACTGCACACGCAGGCCCACGGCGGCGAGGTTCTTCTGCCAGATCTCGTCGATCTGGCGCTGGAAGCCGTCGGGCGTCGTGAGGCTTTCCAGGATCAGCTGGCGGCCGTCCGGGTCCTCGCGCCAGCCGTCGCCGTCACGGTCGCGGTAGCCGTACAGGTCCAGCAGGGCCTTGGCGCGGGCGGGGTCGAAGTCGCCCATCTCGCTCTTATAGTCGGCATCGAAGGCGGTGGTGTGGGGGATGTAGGGTGACTGTGCCGGGATGGCCTGGCCGCGGCGCGCCAGGTTGATCTCGCGCCGGCAGTCGGTGGCCAGGGCGATGGCGCGGCGCAGGGCCACGCGCGACGGCGTGTAGCCGCCCACCACCGGGTCGTCCATGTTGAAGACGGTGAACAGCACGTCGGCCAGCAGGGCGCGGTAGGCCTGGATGCCCTGGCGGGCCAGGTTGGGCGCGAGCCGGCCCTGGGGCAGGGCCTGCTGGATGAAGTCCTCCGGCGTGCGCTCCAGGAAGTCGAACTGCCGGTTGAGGAAGGACAGCCAGCGCGGCTGGTTCTCCTCGATGATGGCCACCTGGACCTGGTCGATCATGGGCAGACGCCGACCCTTGTAACGGGCCAGCAAGGCCTGACCCTCCTTGTCGTCCGGCGCAGGCTGGGCGTTGTAGTAGCGCTCGCGATAGCCCGGGTTGCGGTCCAGGGTGATCAGCGAGCTGCGCCGCCAGGCGCTCAGCACGAAGGGGCCGGTGCCCACCGGGTGCTCCATGGCCTGGCCCGGGTAGGCCTCGATCACTTCGCGGGCCACGGCGCCATAGGTGTCGATCTGGGCAAAGACCTCCATGAGCCGCGGCCGCGTCTCCTTCAGGCGCAGCTGCAGGGTGTAGCGGTCCAGGGCGCGCAGGCCCTCGATGGGCTTGTCGTAATCGAAGGCCGCCTTGCTCTTGAGCAGGGCGGCGCGGTACTCGGCCAGGCCCAGGATGCTCAGCTCCTCCACCTCCGACCAGGAGGGTGATGCCACCTCCGGATCGGCGAAGCGCTTCCAGCTGTAGACGAAGTCCTCGGCCACCAGTTCGCGGCGCTGGCCTTTGAAGGCGGGGTCGGCGGCGAAGTAGATGCCCGGGCGCACCCGCATGGTCCAGACCCGGAAGTCCTCGCTGACCTCGGGCATGCCCTCGGCCACCAGGGGCTTGAGGCGGGCCGGACGGGCCAGGTGGTCGTAGGTGTACAGGCCCTCGAAGATGTGGGCCGTAATGATGCGGGAGTAGATGTCGCTGATGCGGGCCGGGTCGAAGCCGGTCTCGGCGATGCGGAAGGCGTAGCGCAGGACCTTGGGCGGTGCGGCGCTGTTGGCGGCGGCATCGGCGGCCGGGGCGCCGATGCCCAGGCTGGCCAGGCTGCCCAGGGCCAGGAGTTCTCGGCGGGAGGGGCCGCCCGCTGGGGCGCGGAATGTCATGGGCGCAGTGTCGCGGAAGGCCCGGCTCCTAAGAGCACGTATTCACCCCTAGAGCGCTCCGGTCCGCGAGGAGGCAGGGGCCGCGGTTTGGCACGGGGTGCAGGGGTGTTGTGGGGCCGGCTCAGGGGCGGGCACGGGCCTGCTGCTCGACGTCGATGTCCACGAAGGCCCAGAAGTCGCGCATGTAGATGTTGCGGTCGTAGCCGATGACCCAGGGCTGGGCCATGTCGGTGTAGATGCGGTGCACCTCGGCCTTGAAGGGCATGTAGGCCACGAGCAGGCGCTGGGCCTCGGCCATCAGGGCCTGGCGCTCCGGTCCGTTGGGCAGGCGCTTCTGCTTGTCGTAGAGGGCGTTGTAGGCCGGCAGGTCGAAGCGCGACTTGTTGGACTGGCCCTTGTTGGGCCCGTAGGCCAGGCCCAGGAAGGAGTCTCCGTCGGGTGCCGTGGCGCTCCAGCCCAGGCCCCACATCTGCAGTTTGCCGGCATTGGAGGCCTTGAGGTTCTCCGGCCACTTGCCGAAGCGGAACTTGATCCGAACCTGAATGGCGTCCAGCGCCTTTTGCCACAGCTCGGCCAGGGCGCGCTTCTCGCCGTCGGGCTCGGTGGTGTACTCGATGACCAGGGGCGAGCCGTCGGGGAGGTCGCGCCAGCCGTCGCCGTCCTTGTCCAGGTAGCCGTAGAGGTCCAGCAGGGCGCGGGCGCGGCCGATGTCGTGCTGGCTCATCTCGGAACGGAAGGCCGGGTCGTAGCCAAAGGTGCCGGGCGGCACCGGCCCCTGCGCCGGGACGGCCTGGCCACGGCGGGGCAGGCGGATCACCTTGTCCAGGTCCACGGCCAGGGCGATGGCGCGGCGCAGGGCCACCTTCTCGGGCGTGTAGCCGCCCACCACCGGGTCGTCCATGTTGAAGTAGGAAAGGAAGAGGTCCGCCCGCGCATAGCGCACCGCCTGAATGCCGCGCTTGGCGAGGTTGGGCGCGAGCTTGTTCTTGGGCATCACTAGGGGCATGAACTCCTGCGGCACATCGTCCACCAGGTCGAACTCATTGCGCAGGAAGGACAGCCAGCGCGGCTGGTTCTCCTCGATCACCGAGATCTCCACCCGGTCCACCATGGGCAGCTTGCGACCTTTGAGGCGGGCGGCGGCCTCGACCATGCGGGTGTCCGCGGGGTCAGGTGTTTCCTCGTAGAAGACGTCCCGGAAATTGGGGTTCTTCTCCAGCACGATCAGGGAGCTGCGCCGCCAGTCGGCCAGGCGCCAGGGGCCGGTGCCCACGGGGTGTTCCATGGTCTTGCCGGGGTAGGCCTCGACCACCTCGCGCGCCACGGCGCCCAGCATGGCGTCGGCGAAGTTGTTGATGAAGCGAGGGTCTCCCAGCTCGGTGCGGACCTGGAAGGTGTAGCGGTCCAGCAGCTTGAGCGCGGGCACCTCGCGGTCATAGTCGAAGGGGGTCTTGTTCTTGAGCGCTTGCCTGCGCAGCTCGGACAGCCCCGGCAGCAGGGCGTTCTCCAGGACGTAGAGGTTGCTGCTCTTGTTGGCGGGGTCGTAGTGGCGCTTGATCGAATAGATGTAGTCGGCGGCGGTGAGTTCGCGCTTGCGGCCCTTGAAGGCGGGGTCGTCCGCGAAATGGATGCCGGGCTTGATGCGGAAGGTGAGGGTCTTGAAGTCGGCGCTGATCTGCGGCATTGCCTCGGCGGTGGCGGGCTTCAGCCGCACCGGGCGGGCCAGGTAGTCGAAGCGCAGCGGGGCGTCGAAGATGCCGGCGGTGATGGTGCGGGAGTAGAGGTCGGAGACCTGGGCGGGGTCGAAGCCGGTCTCGGCGACGCGGATGGCGTAGCGCAGCACCTTCATCGGGGCGGTGCCCTCCCAGGCGGTGGGCACGCCGGGCGCCGGGGCAGCGGAGGGCGCCGTCGGCTGGGCCTCCGCGGACGCGACCGAGCCCATGGCACCCATCAGCAGAGCAACAACAACTACAGCGCGCATTCTTGGCATCCCTCGAGAACCGGCGTGCGGGGCACGGCAAGCCCGGCACGGGCTGGCGATTGTGACGCGGAAAAGCCCGGCAAAGCCCTGGAATTCCCCTAGGAAAAATCCGGCATCGCCTCCGCATAAACCGGCATGGGCAGGGCGCGGGGCCTGCACTAGACTGCGCCCGAAGCCCGAGCGGCCAGCGCCCGCCGCCCGGTCCCCTAACGAGCTCTGGCCGCCGCCAGGGTTGGCAGTCCGATTTGGAGACCGACAGCCATGACGGCTTATCTCTTGCGGCGCCTGTGGCAAATGATCCCTACCCTGCTGGGGGTCGTGCTGCTGGTGTTTTTCCTGTTCCGCTGGTTCGGCGGCGACCCGGCCGAGATCCTGGGTGGCCAGAATGCGTCCGCCGATCAGATCCAGGCCATCCGCGAGCAGTTGGGTCTGAACCGGCCGGTGTGGGAGCAGCTGCTGATCTTCCTGAAGCAGATCGCCACCTTCAACTGGGGCCACAGCTGGGCCACGAACGAGTCGGTGGCCACGCTTTTCGCGACCCGCATGCCGGCCACGCTGACGGTGATGCTGCCCATCCTGTGCCTGGAGGTGCTGCTGGCCATCCCCTTCGCCCTGGCCGTGGCCGCCGTGCGCGGCTCGCTGACGGACCGCGCGGTGATGGTGCTCAGCACGGTGGCGGTGTCCATCTCGCTGTTGGTCTACGTGATTGTGGGCCAGTACTTCTTCGCCTTCCGCCTGGGGCTGTTCCCGGTGCAGGGCTGGAGCAACAGCACCTGGACCAATCTCACGACCTACGCGCCGCTGCCCGTCATGGTGGCCGTGGCCGTGGCCCTGGCGCCCTACACGCGGCTGTACCGCAGCTTCTTTCTGGACGAGATCGGCCACGACTACGTGCGCACCGCCCGTGCCAAGGGCCTGGCCGAGCGCCGCATCCTGCTGAAGCATGTGCTGCGCAACGCCATGATCCCCATCCTCACCAACATCTCCGTGGCCCTGCCCGGCGTTTTCGTGGGTTCCTTCCTGCTGGAGGTCTTCTTCTCCATCCCGGGCCTGGGCCGCGAGCTGCTGCTGGCGGTGAACCGCAGCGACTACCCCGTCATCCAGGCCTTCGCCATCTACCTGGCCATGCTGACCATGGTGATCAATCTCCTCACCGACCTGCTCTACAAGGCCGTTGATCCTCGGGTGGTCCTCAAATGAACGCCACTGTGAACGCATTGCCCGCGAATACGAGCGCGAGCGCCGGTTCGCGCGGCTCCCAGGGTGTCTGGTCCGCAGCCTGGCGGCGCCTGCGCGGCGACCGCCTGGGCATGGCCTGCTTGTGGGTGGTGGCCGTCTTCCTGGGCCTGGTGCTCGCCACCGGCCTGGGGCTGATCGCCTCGGGCTGGCAGAAGGAGGTCGGCGTGCCCAATGCGCCGCCCAGCTTCATGGGCCCGGCGCCCGCCGAGGCCAGCCAGGCCGCGCAGGGCCCCAGGGGGCCGAACGTGGACCTCTCTGACATCGACCCCCTCGCCCCGCGCTACGCCGAGTGGGAGGCCAAGGCCCGCAGCTTCAAGACCGAGGACCTGGTCAAGCAGGAGACCCTGCCCTTCGGCGGCGACCGCCTGGGCCGCGACGTGCTGTCCAAGGTGCTCAAGGGGGCCGAGGTGTCCATCATGGTGGGCGTGCTGGCGGCCCTGGTTGCCACCCTGATAGGCACGGTGCTGGGCGCCCTCTCCGGCTTCTTTGGCCGGCGCGTGGGTGACTTCCTGGAGTGGGTCTACAACGTCTTCACCGCGGTGCCCGACATCCTGCTGATCTTCGCCTTCGCGGCCATCTTCGGCCGCGGCGTGCTGCCGGTGGTGATGATCCTGGGCCTGGCGGGCTGGACCGGCGTCTACCGGCTGGTGCGGGCCGAGTTCATCAAGCATTCCAGCCGGGAGTACGTGCGCGCCGCCGAAGCCATCGGCGCCTCGCGGAGCTCGCGCATGTTCCGCCACATCCTGCCCAACGTGTCCCATGTGACCCTGGTGCAGCTGTCCCTGCTGGTGGTGCGCTTCATCAAGAGCGAGGTGATCCTGTCCTACCTGGGCCTGGGCGTGAGCGTGGACCAGGTCTCCTGGGGCACCATGCTGGCCGAGGCCCAGAGCGAGCTGATCCTGGGCTACTGGTGGCAGCTGACGGCGGTGGCTGTGTGCATGGCGGTGTTCGTGACGGCGTTTGCGCTGTTCACCGATGCCTTGCGCGATGCCCTCGACCCCAAACTTCGCGGTCTCGAGTGACCCGCTGGAACCACTGACATGCTACTGAGTATCCAAGACCTCCAGGTGGCCTTCCGCATGGGCAAGGTGCGCGGCGAGGTGCAGCGCCAGCAGGCGGTGAAGGGCATCAGCTTTGACGTGCCCGAGAACAGCACCGTGGCCCTGGTGGGCGAGTCGGGCTCGGGCAAGAGCGTCACGGCCATGTCCATCCTGAACCTGCTGCCGGACAACGCCGAGCGCAGCGGCCGCATCCTCTTCCAGGGGCGCGACCTGCTGCAGAGCTCGCAGCGCGAACTGCAGGCCCTGCGCGGCCGCGAGATCGCCTGCGTGTTCCAGGACCCCATGAGCTCGCTCAACCCGGTCTTCACCGTGGGCGACCAGATCATGGAGCCGCTGATGCTGCATCTGGGCATGAGCCGCAGGCAGGCGCTGGCCCGCGCCGAGGAGCTGCTCAACGAGGTGGGCATCCCCGACCCCAAGCGCCGCCTGGCGTCCTATCCGCACGAGATGTCCGGCGGGCAGCAGCAGCGCGTGATGATCGCCCTGGCTCTGTCCTGCGGGCCCAAGCTGCTGATCGCCGACGAGCCCACCACCGCACTGGACGTCACCATCCAGCGCCAGGTGATGGAGCTGCTGGCACGGCTCAAGGAGGCTCATCGCATGAGCCTGCTCTTCATCTCGCATGACCTGGGCGTGGTCGGCGAGATCGCGGACCGGGTGGTGGTGATGCGCCACGGCCAGATCCGCGAGCAGGCGCCGGTGGCGCAGATCTTCCAGTCTCCGCAGGACGCCTACACCCGCGCGCTGCTGGCCTGCCGCCCCTCGCTGCAGGACAACCCGGCCCGGCTGACCGTGATCGACGATCACATCGCCGGCCGCGCGGCGCGGCAGGTCGCCTCGATCAAGGACCCCGAGGCGCCCGTGATCCTGGAAGCGCGCGGCCTGCGCAAGAGCTTCTTCTTCCGCGAGGGCCTGTTCGGCCGCAAGGAGTTCCAGGCCGTCAAGGACGTCAGCTTCCGCCTGCGCAAGGGCCACACCCTGGGCGTGGTCGGTGAGTCCGGCTCGGGCAAGACCACCATGGGCCTGACACTGCTGCGCCTGCACGAGCCCACCGCCGGCGAGGTGTTCTTCGAAGGCCGCGACCTGCTCAAGCTGAGCGCCACCGACTGGCAGCAGATGCGCCGCCGCATCCAGGTCGTCTTCCAGAATCCCTATGCTTCGCTGAACCCGCGCTTCACCATCGCCCAGACGCTGGTGGAGCCCATGGAGATCCACGACATCGGCGCCGATCACGAGGAGCGCCTGGAGATCGCCGCCGGCCTTCTGAAGAAGGTGGGCCTGGACGACTCCGCCCTGCCCAAGTACCCGCACGAGTTCTCGGGCGGCCAGCGCCAGCGCATCGCCATCGCGCGCTGCCTGACGCTCAAGCCTGAGGTGCTGGTGCTGGACGAGGCGGTGTCGGCACTGGACGTCTCCGTGCAGGCTCAGGTGCTGAACCTGCTGAAGGACCTGCAGGACGAGTTCGGCCTCAGCTACATCTTCATCAGCCACGACCTGGCCGTGGTGCGCTTCATCTCGGACGAGGTGCTGGTGATGCAGCATGGGGACGTCGTCGAGCAGGCCGAGACCTCGCAGCTGCTGGCCGCGCCCAAGCAGGACTACACACGGCGCCTGCTGGGTGCGGTGCCGCGCGGCTACCAGGGGGCGGGGCAGAACGCCTGATCCTTCCGGCGGCGCGGTCTGTCCTGCCGTCGGGGCAGTTCGTCGCCTGGGCTGCCGTGCCGGGCCCCGCTGGCCCTACAGTCGCGTCCATTCCAAACAAACTTCCCCGAGGACATCCATGAAGCGCATTGCCACCCTGGCCACCGCCACCCTCGCCGCCCTGCTGTGCACGGCCTGCGTCATCGCCCCCAACAGCGAGCGCGTCATCAGCGACCGCGAGGCCCTGACCCAGATGAGCGAGCAGGCCATCAAGACCTGCGGTGCGGGCAACGTCAAGGACGTGACGCACAAGAGCTTCACCTGCAAGTAAGTCCTGCTCCCGAGCCTGTCACGAGCCAGGCCTATGATGCCCGCATGCAAAGCCATGTGAACGCCAACGGCCTGCGCATCGCAGTCGATGACCAGGGGCCCCGCGGGGCCCCTGCGCTCTTGATGATCATGGGACTGGGGATGCAGCTGATCGCTTGGCCCCAGGGCCTGATCGACGCCCTCACGGCGCGGGACCTGCGCGTGGTCCGCTTCGACAACCGCGACATCGGCCTCAGCCAGCACCTGGACCACCTGGGCCTGCCCCACGTCGGCTGGGCTTCCTTCAAGCACCTGCTGCACCTGCCCGTGCGCAGCCCCTACAGCCTGGCCGACATGGCCCGCGACGCCCTGGGCGTGATGGACGCCCTGGGCTTGCCCCGCGCCCATGTCTGGGGCGCCTCCATGGGCGGCATGATCGCCCAGCACCTGGCGGACCAGGCGCCGCAGCGCGTGCAAAGCCTGACCCTCATGATGACCACGGCCGGTGCCCGCCACCTGCCCGGCCCCACCTGGCCGGTGCGCCAGGCCCTGCTGGCCCGCCCGCCCCGGCGCGACGAGGCCACGCTGCAGGCCCATTTCGCGGCCCTGTACCGCCTGATCGGCAGCCCGGCCCACCCGCCGGCCGATGGCTGGCTGGAGGCGCGCGTGCTCGAGGCCCTGCGCCGCAGCGACCACCCCCAAGGCATGCTGCGCCAGCTGATGGCCGTGGTGGCCGATGAGGACCGCACGCCCCTCGTGACCCGAGTCCAGGCGCCGGCCCTGGTGATCCACGGCGATGCGGATCCCCTGGTGCCCGTCGCCGCAGGCCGCCATCTGGCCCGCCACCTACGCCATGTGGAGACTGACTTCATCCCCGGCATGGGCCACGACCTGCCCGAGGCCCTGTGGCCGCGCTATGCGGACCGGGTGGCGGCCCTGATCCACGGCGCAGGCGCGTCATGAGCGCCGAAGCCCCGGACCTGCGAGCCGCCTGGCTGGCCACCTGCGAGGCCCTGGCCGTCAGGCAAGACATGACCCTCTGTGAGCAGCTGCTGAAGGCCTGGAACGAGCCCCAGCGCCACTACCACAGCCTGCAGCACCTGCGCGAGTGCCTCGCGACCCTGGCGCGCTGCCGCCAGCTGGCTCGCGAGCCCGAGTTGCTGGCCCTGGCCCTGTGGTTCCATGATGCCGTCTATGACCCGCGGGCCCCGGACAACGAAGCCCGCAGCGCCGACTGGGCCCGTGCCGCCCTGCCCGCCCTGGGTTTGGCCGGCGAGGCCTGCGGGCGCGTGGCCCGGCTGGTCCTCGCCACGCGGGATCACCTGGCCAGCGACGCCGACATGGGCCTGCTGCTGGACATGGACCTCGCCATCCTTGCCGCCCCCGCCGAACGATTTGCCGAGTACGAGGGCCAGATCCGCGCCGAATTCGCCTTCGTGCCCGAGCCCGACTTTCGGGCCGGCCGCCGCCTCATCCTGCAAGGCTTCCTGGCGCGCGAGCGGCTCTTCGTCACCGAGGCCATGCACGCGGCCTGGGACGCCCGGGCGCGGGCCAACCTGCGCCAGGCCTGCGAGGCGCTGGGCGAAGGCTAGAGCTGCACCGCCACCGCCTGGCCGCCCCGCAGCTGCACGCGGGCCTCGCCGAAGCGGGCCAGGTCCTCGGGGTCATGGGTGATCATCAGCAGGGGGACCTGCACGCGGGCCAGCAGCCGCTCCAGCTCTTCGCGCAGGCGTTCGCGCAGCTCGGGGTCCAGGGCCGCGAAGGGCTCGTCCAGCAGCAGGGCGCGGGGCTCGGTGATCAGGGCGCGCGCCAGGGCCGTGCGCTGGCGCTGGCCGCCGGAGAGCTGGTGCGGCAGCAGGCCCGCCACGCCGTCCAGTTCCATCAGGGCCAGCCAGTGCGCCAGCTTCTCGTTCATGACGCTGCGCGCCGGATTGCGCCAGCCGCGCTGCAGGCCGAAGGCAACGTTCTGCCGCACGTTCATTTGCGGGAACAGGGCGTAGTCCTGGAACAGATAGCCCAGGCGCCGCTCACGGCTGGGGCGGTCCAGGCCGGCGTCGCTGTCGAACAGCGGCTCGCCGGCCACGCAGATGCGGCCGGTGTCGGGTCTGAGCAGGCCCGCCACCGCCTGCAGGGTCAGGCTCTTGCCGGCACCTGAGGGGCCGTGGATCACCAGGCTGCGCGCGGTGGTGCGCAGGTCCAGGTCCAAGGCAAAACCTGACCCCGTGCTGCCGGGCGCGGGTGGCAGCTGCTTGCGCAGGCGGATCTCGAAGCTCATCGCATCCCCCCTTGCATGGTGCGCCGTCATGCCCGCTCCCTGCTTGGCGGTGCCAGGCGGCTGGCGGCCACCAGCACGGCCACGCAGCTCAGCGAGGTGATCCAGACCAGCAGCTGGGCCGTCTCGTCCTGCCCGGCCTGCACGGCCTCGTAGATGGCGATGGAGAGGGTCTGCGTCTGCCCCGGGATGCTGCCGGCCACCATCAGCGTGGCGCCGAACTCGCCCAGGGCGCGGGCAAAGGCTAGCAGCAGGCCGGCCAGGATGCCGCGCCAGGCCAGGGGCAGGCTCACGCGGCAGAAGACCGCCCATTCGCTGAGGCCCAGCACCCGGCCGGCCTGCTCCAGCTGCGGATCGACCTGCTCGAAGGCGCTGCGGGCGGCTTTGAGCACCAGCGGGAAGGCCACCAGGGCCGCGGCGATGGTGGCGCCCTGCCAGGTGAAGATCAGGCGGATGCCGAAGGTGTCGAACAGCCAGGCGCCCAGCCAGCCCTTGCGGCCTACCAGCACCAGCAGGTAGTAGCCCAGCACGGTGGGCGGCAGGACCAGGGGCAGGGTGAGGATGGCGTCCAGCAGCTCGCGCCCTGGAAAGCGCCAGCGGGCCAGGGCATAGCCCAGGGCCGTGCCCAGCAGCAGGTCCAGGCCGCTGGCCCACAGCGCCACCTTCAGCGACAGGCCCAGCGCGATCAGGGCGTCAGGCATGCGGGCGCGGCAGCGGGCCGTTTGGGAGGGCGGTCATGGGGCGCACAGGGCGGGCAAGGCTCGGGGCTGGAGGATGGTACGCAATATACCCTCCAGCATAACGATCGATGCTGAGAAGGATCAGGCCAGCAGCTTCAGCAGGCGTTGGATGTCCGGCTTGCAGGCGGCCAGGGCCTGGGCCTCGATGCCGCGGTAGAGCTCCAGCAGCTGCCGGCCGCTCGGGCTCAGCTCGCTGCCGCCCCCCTGTGATCCGCCGGCCGCGCTGATCACCGCCGGTTCCTTCAGCGCGCGGTTGAGCTCGTCGATGAGGGTCCATGCCCGCCGGTAGGACATGCCCAGGGCCCTGGCCGCGGCGGTGATGGAGCGGGTCTCGTCCAGGGCCTGCAGCAGGGCGATCTTGCCGGGGCCGACGGCGATGGTGTCATCCACCATCACCCGCATGCGCAGTCGCAGCTGGGGCTTGGCGCTCATCTCAAGGCTTGCCGGTGAGCTTCTGCAGCGTCAGCACGGCTTCGTAGTCTGCCGGATTGGGGGGCTTGCGGGTGTTGGGGCGGGGCTCCAGGCTCTTGAGCTGCAAGCTGTAGCCACCCGCCCGGGCCGGCTCGGCGGCGGGCGCGTGCAGGGTCAGGACTTGCCCGGCACCCTCGGCGGGCTGCACCCAGAACAGGGCCTGGGCCGTGCCGGCGCTGATGCACTGCACATTGACTGGGCAGCGCTGGTCACGGTAGCCGATGAACTGGACCTGCAGGCTGCCCGCGGCATCGCTGCCGGAGGCCTGGAACTTGAGACGCAGCGTTTCTTCGGTGGGTGCGGCCAGGGCAGGGGCGGTCGCCAGGGCCAGGGTGGCCATGAGGGCAAGGGGGCGGGTCAGTCGTGAAGGCAGGGCAGTCATCAGGGCGTCCTTTCAGCAGACATGGGCGCATTCTGGCACCACCGCGAGCGGGCAGTCGGACTGCGGGCCTGCAGCCCGCTAAGCTGCAGAGTCCTCGACTCTTGCTTCCAGGCTGCAACATGGACCCCAGTGCCCAGTCCGCCCAAGTCTTCAATCAGTGGGCGGAGCATTACCAGAGCAAGTACATGGACCTCGATCTCTACGACGAGAGCTATGCCCTGCTGGCCCGCACGCTGCCGCCGCACGCGCGCGTGCTCGATGCCGCCTGCGGTCCCGGCACCGTGGCCCGCCGCCTGCTGGGTTGGCGGCCGGACCTGCAGCTGCTGGGCGTGGACCTCGCCCCACGCATGGTCGAACTTGCCCGCACGGCCGTGCCAGGCGCACGCTTCGAGGTGGGGGACTGCCGCCAGCTGCCGGGGGAAGCGGCCTCGTGGGACGCCATCGTCTGCGCCTTCGGCCTGCCCTACCTGGGTCGGGCCGACGCGCAGGCCTTCATCAACCAGGCCGCGCAGCGCCTGGCGGCGGGCGGCCTGCTCTACCTCAGCACCCAGGGCGGTCGCCTCGAGGACTCCGGCCCGCAGCGCAGCAGCCGGGGTGATGTAGTGCAGGTGTTCTTCCATGCGATGGAGGGGCCGGGCAGCGTGGGCGCCTGGCTGACCGAGGCCGGACTGCAGCGGCAGTCGCAGGCCCTGCTGCCCTGCCCGGCGAATGCGTCGGTGCAGACGGCGGACTGGTACTGCATCGCCCGCAAGCCATGAGCTTCCATGTCTACATCGCCCATGCCGGCTTCAAGGACAGCGCGGTGGACCGTGAGCAGTGGCTGGCCGCGGCCCGTGGCCGGCCGGAGCTGGTGCCCCTGGGCAAGCCGGAGGCGGCCTGCTTTGCGCTGGCCTCCGACAGCGCCCAGCGCCTCTCGCTCGACCCGCACGGGCTCGTTCACACGCAGAACCCCTCGCGAGAGCTGGTCGTGGTGATGTTCGAGCTGGCCGAGGTGCTCGGGGCGGGGGTGTACAGCGAGAAGCTCAAGCGCTACAGCTCCCCGCAGGATTGGGAAGCACGGACGCGCAGCCATCGGGCGCAGCACCAGCGCCATCGGGCCCAGCTGCAGCGCGCGCGTCGCAGGACGCAGCTCCTGTGGGCCGCCGGGGCCCTGGGCGTGCTGCTTGTGTGCTGGCTTCTCCCGGGTTAGGGCCCCGGCGCACCGTGGGCGGCGGCCGGGGCGGTGCCGCCGCCTCAGCGGGCGCGGCGACGCAGGGGCCTCAAGGCCAGTAGACGGTCACGTCCGCAATGCCGGCACCGCTGTTGTCAACACCGCCGACAAGGAACACCGCGCCGGTGTTGGCCAGCGTGGCCACGCCCCAGGCGCGCGCCTTGCGCAGAGTCGCCACGGTCCGGAAGGTGCCGCGGACGGGGTCGTAGCGCTCGATGGAGGGGATGACGGTGTCCGCACTGAGGCCGCCCAGCACCAGGGCACCGCCGTCGTAAAGGGCCGTGGAGGCCTCGTAGTCACGAGCCTTCAGGGGGCCGGGAAGCGCCTTGAAGGTCCTGGTGACGGGGTCGAAGAGATCAGCGCCCTGGTTGCTGAGGACCAGCACGCGGCGGGAGCTCAGCTTGAGGGCCTGCGGCGTCTCGTTCTTGTAGTTCAGCGGGGACTCCAGCTGCGTGAAGGTGTTCGCCACCGGGTCGTACAGTTCGGCCGAGTTGGGGGCGCGTGCCGTCTGCCAATCGGTGCCGCCGACGATCAGGACCTGTCCGGAGTCCAGCAACGTGGCGGCGTGATACGTGCGCGGTGCGACCAGGCGCTGCGGCGCCAGGCTCTCGAACTTGCCGGTGTTGGGGTCGAAAACCTCGGCAGAGAAGGAGACCATGCCTTGCCGCGCGCCCTGGCCGCCAGTGATCAGCACCTTGCCGTTCTTCAGCAGCGTGGCCGTGTGGCTGGAGCGCTCCAGCGTCATCGGCGTCGCCACCAGCTGGAAGGTCTTGGTCCGGGGATCGAAGAGCTCGGCCGAGTTCAGCGCCAGCACGCGGCCGTCGCCCAGGTTCCCGCCGGTCACCAGCACGCGGCCGTCGGCCAGCAGCGTGGCCGTGTGGCCCTCGCGCGCCTGGACCATGCTGCTCAGCTGCTCGACCCGGCCGGTGACGGGGTCGATGAGCTCGGCCGCCACGGTCGCGAGGCTGCCGCTCCTGCCGCCCAACACCAGCAGACGCCCATCGTTCAGCGCGGTCACGGTATGACCCTGGCTGCGGGCGATGTTCAGCCGGATGGGGGCGGCCATGCTGGCTGTACTGCTGCCAACAGCGGCCTGCTCAGCCGGGGTGGCGGCCACAGATGCGGTCGAGCCCAGCATGGCGCCGGCCAGCAGGCTCAGCACGAATCCCAGTCGAACAGCTTTTGATTGATTCTTCATGACTCAATGGCGGTGAAGCCAATTCCTTCGTGATTGCGAAAAGATCCCTTGTGGGGAGTTGATGGGCACGCACCCTGGATGTAGGCGTGTGCCGCTGCGCACTCTAGGGCCTGCTCAATAACAGATTAGTGAAGCCTGTGCGAGGGAAGTCGCCATCCGCACGGCTCGGGGCTTTGATGCGGTGGTGAAGTCAGGATGGGCGCTGACCGTCTCGGCGAGACCAGGCCGCGCACTGGAACACGGGCATCGCGGCCACGGCCTGGCGCGACTGGCCGGTGGCCCTTGAGGCCTGGCGGCGCGCCGGCGGCTGGCCACCGGATCAGGCCCGCCGTCGCTGCGGTGTCGAACCTGGTGTCGCCATGCGGCTTCTCCTGAGGTCTCGTGGCCGCTCGCCTTGAAGGCGTTTTCAAGCCACGCCCTTCAGTGGGCCGATCGGTCCTGCGCGTCGAGCCCGCAGGCCTGTCGGGGTGGCGCCGATCGATAATCCCCGCTTTCCGAGTTTTCCGAAAATAGTCGAAGGGAGAGAGGGATGGCGAAGGCAGGTTTTCGAGGCCTGTGTGCCAGCTTGGCGCTGGCATTGACGGCTTGTGGCGGGGGTGGCGCGGCGGACACGGGGAATGCCTCTTCAGCGCTGCCGTACCCGACGAGCGGCGTCTATGCGCCGGTCCTCAAGGTGATGGGCTCCACGGCCGAGCCGAGGCAAGGCCTGTCGCTCGTGCATCCAAGCGATCCCAGCGTGGAATATGTGATCGAGGACGGCAGCATGCCTGTCACCGACACCCTGACCCTCTATGCCGGCGTGATCAACCCTGCCGGCGGCCGCGTGGAGGGGATCGCACCGCACACGCTGCTGTACATCTCGAGGGAGACCGTCCGGGCCCTGCCGCTGACCGCGAACGGAGAGAAGCCGAGCAGCTTCTGGCGCAGCAACACTGGGCTGTCCATGACGGCCTGTCGTTTCATGCATGAAGCAGACGCCAACGACTTTGCGAACCCGGCGGCGACGCGCATCGGGGTCATTTCCAAGGGGCCGGACAACACCTGTGGCACGGCTGACGACGTGCGCCAGGCCTATGCCTACGACGCGGCCACCAACGTCGCGCAGGAGGTCAGCGGCATCGTAGGCAATGCGGTGCGGGACCCGAAGACCTACGCGCCGGCCTATCAGGTCCAGCCGGTGGGCGTCAGCACCGCGGACACCCTCTACGTTATGGTGCCGACCCAGGGCCCCCGATTCCGCCGCATGATCACGAGCTCGCCGGGCCTGGCGATCGTGGAACTGGGCACATCAGACCAGGACATCCAACTGGTCGCGCTGGACGTGGTTCGCCGCAGCTACGTGGAGCTGGGCCAGGCGGCCTCGGGTGCGAACTGGCAGGCCCTGGGCCATGACGCCACGGCCTACTACCTCTATCGCAACGTCGGTGCGGTGACCGGTTCAAACTGGACGGTGCTGCGGATCAGCAAGTCGCAGCCCCTGGCCACGCGCATCGCCACCGGCGCGGGCCAGATCCAGAATGCGGCGATGGGGCAGGGCCAGCTGTACCTGACCGTTCAGCAGCCGGCCGGCAACAAGCTCTACTCGATCGCCAAGGCCAGCCCCCATGCCCTGCAGCAGATGGAGGCCACGGGGCCGGACCGCATGAGCCTGGTCCTGGCTTCGGCGGGGCAGGTCCATCTGCTCCTGAGGGTCAGCGGTTCGGGAACGAATCCGGACACCCGCATCGATATGCTGGACGAGGCGGGTGTCGTGCGTGCGACGGCCGCCAACGCCCTCCCTCTGGCCCTGGTGGAAGCCAGCACCATCGACTTCTCGCGCAGCGAGAACCGCACCCGCTTTGTCTATGCCGCTGGCGTCGGTCTCCAGGGCTATGGCGATGCCAAGCTCCTGGCCTATGACGCCGACCAGGGCGCAAGCACCGGCCTTCAGATCGGCACGCTGCCCGGGGTATCGACGCTTGGCGGCAGTGCCGTGTTTGCCCACACCTCGGCGGCCTTGAGCACCGCGGTGGCCGGGCAGGTCGCGTCTTCGGCCAATGGCAGCTTCCTGGCCCATGGCAGCCGGGTGTTCTCGTTCAAGGCGGACACGCCGAACAGCCTGGTCTTCGCCCACCGGCTCCGGTGAGGCCTCAGCGGGTCAGGTGTCGAACACCACGGATCTCTGAACTCGACCTGCCGGTCGTTCAGGGGCTTGGGGCAGGTGTGCGCATTCATCTCTGAACCTGTACGGATCTCGTGGGTTCATCGCTGAGCTGTCGCGCTGCGCCTTGTCATCTCCGATAGGGCGGGATGAAATGCCCCTGTCCAGTGTCCCGATCGACAGCGAAACCGATCGGGATGAGAGGGCCGCCCCCCGATCCGAGTTCGCTTTGTTTCAGTCCATCGCCCGTTTTGATGTCGAATTGATCGACCCGCAGGCGGTAGGTCGTCCCCTTGATCTCGTTGATCGCATCGATGAAGGCCCCGGCCGTGTCGAGAAAGACGTGCTGATCGACCGTCAAGCCGGCCTGCTTCGCCGCGTCGCCGAGTTCTTCCTCGGTCAATCCATGCTGGCGAAAGGTGTCCCAGAAGCATTCGCCGAGGCTGCGGATGCTCGGATCGTTCACCGCGAAAGGCGTGCCGAAAGGGATGAACACATCGACGATCGGTGTCCTCGGTCTGTCGGTCGAGCGGCTAGATCCTTCCATACTGCCCAGTCCCGGCCCCAAGCCAAGGCTCGGCGCCTTCTCGCGGCCCGTGCCGCTCGTGGATGGCCCCAGGCCCCCCAGCCCCAAGATCAAGCCAGAAGTACCGGTCTGCTCCACATCGTCCAGATCAAAGGCACTGCCCACCACGGCGCCCGATTGCAGGTGTTTGACGGCCCTGCGGAAATTGTCGATCCCCACTTCAACGGCATCGACGAGTTTCCGAATGGAGAGCAAGCCACCGAAGACACCGGGATTGACCCTCAGGATGACCGGCGGCAGGTTGTTCTCCATGAGGAACTTGTTGAGGAGCAGCATGATGTTGATGCGCCCGTTCGCATCGGTGAAAAAGTGGCCAACATGGAGATTGCGGATCAGGCGAACGATCGCGGTCATCACCAGCTTGGGTTTCTTGTTCGCCTTGCCGACCTCGGCATAGTAGGTGGCCAATATTCTTTCGACGAGGACCGGCGCCTGCTTTGAGTCGTACTTGCAGGCGCACTCGTAAAGCCGGGCTCCGGTGTCGTCATCGAACATGATCTTGATGGCCACAAAAGCCCCCGGCTGCCGCGGTGGCAGGGCGTCCGGGAAGAGATGGGGGTTCTCAACGTAGGCAATGCCCTCGTTGATCAATTCGGCAAGGGCTTCGGTGTCGGGTTCCGGTTCGCCAACCCCGTTGGCGCCGAACGTGGTGCTCGTATTGCTCCAGCCGAAGTCGATCGTGGCGAAACGCGGTGAGCCCCCGGGCTGTGTGAGCACCTTTCGGCGCACGAGGTCGTGGTAATGCTGATACAGCTCGGGCGTTACTTCCTCCGGGCCGGCCGAAATGATCGAACTGAATCCCTCCGCGATCGACCCCATGAAGGCAGCAAAGCTGCTGCGCTGTGCGGGCTTGACCGGCGGTGCGCCGAAGACCTCTTCGAACGCGGCCATCATCGCGCTGAAGAAGCCTGGAGACTGCTGATAGTCGAACTTGAGCGGATTGCGCTCCTGGTGGTATCGCGCGTCGATGAACAAGCGCCACCACTCTGATTTCGGCAGCAGATAGATTTGCTGGTTGGGCGGGGCGGCATCGAGGGGGGGCTCCAGTTTCGCCAGCGCCAGCTTGGCGACGCTGAGAAGTCGAAAAGGTCTGGCGTCCTGGTAGTCCACAACGCTGAAATCGACAGCATCGATGAGCTTGCGCAATTCGTCGTGATAGTGGCGCAGTCTGCTGATGTCCCCCTTGCGCCCCATCTCCTCCAGTGCAAGCTTGAAGGCCTCTTCCTCGTCGGTGTCGTAATCTCCGATGACAACTCGCTGCACGGTGCCGTTGGATTGGGCCGCGTGGCTGCGTTGCGCCGCCGTTGCCGTGCTCGATGGCAGCTGGATCGCCTCGTGAGCGCTCACGCGACCGCACAAGCCCTCCAGCGCGCGCCGCTGTGCAACGATCCGTGGGGACCTGTCGATGGCCAGCTGCAGTGCGCCGCGCGAGTCGTCCGGCGCGCCGGCCGGGGCAAGCGCGGGCTGCCTGTCGTGCTCCGCAGATGCGGGCCGGTTTCGTTGGACAGGTTCTGCGCTGCCACGGATCTGCATGGACGGGCTCCTTCAGCCTGGCCGCCCAGGATAAGTGGCATCGCAGACGCCAGGCCATCGGAAGAATGCTGATATTGGGCTTGGCGATAGCCATTCGTCTCTGAATTGTTGAGCAACGCCATGTCGAGGCTTTGCTTGCCCGCGAGCGGGGTGGGTCGATGGGGCGTCGATGCGTCCGCCCGTTGAAGACCGTGCGACACCTGCATCCCCCTCCGGCCAAGACCCCCACGGCGCTCCCCTGACGTTCCTCACCTTGCCAATTGCCTCCAACTGTATTACTGTATTGATACACAACGCCTTCAACAATGTCCACCGTTCACCTCTTCCACATCCAGACGGGCTCCACGGAGCCCATCTACCGCCAGCTGCTGGAGCAGCTGCGGCGCCTCGTGGCGAGTGCCCAGCTGTCGGCGGGGCAGGAGCTGCCCTCGGTGCGGGAGCTGGCGGCGCATCTGGCGGTCAACCCGATGACCGTCTCCAAGGCCTACGGGCTGATGGAGGCGGAAGGGCTGGTGGAACGCCAGCGCGGCCTGCCCATGCGGGTGGCGGCCCAGCACGGGCGGCGCCAGCCGCTGGGGACTCGGGTCGAGCTGCTGCGCCCCACGCTGGAGAAGGCCGCCAGTGAAGCCCGCCAGCTGGAGCTCAAGCCCGCCCAGGCCCTGCAGCTGTTCCAGACCATTCTTGACGAGGGAGACTCCGCATGACCACCCAGATCCTGAGCGCCACCGGCCTGCAGATGGCCGCCCCGCTGTCCAGCCAGTCCGCCGCCCTGTCGCCCGCCCTGAGCCTGCGAGGCCTGAGCCTGCGCTACGGCTCGCAGACGGTGCTGGACGGCATCGACTGGCAGCTGATGCCCGGCCAGGTGGTGGGCCTGCTGGGCCGCAACGGCGCCGGCAAGACCAGTCTGCTGGAATGCCTGCTGGGCCTGCGCGACCCGCAGCAGGGCGAGGCACGGCTCTTCGGCTGCGATGTGCGCGCCCTGGACGACGCCACCCGCGCCCGCATCGGCTATGTGCCGCAGCAGTCCGACCTCTTCGAGCACTTCACCCCCGCCCAGCTGCTGGCCTACTTCCGCAGCTTCTATCCGCGCTGGAACGAGGGCCTCGTGGACGGCCTGATGTCGCGCTGGGAGCTGCCGCGGGACAAGCCCATCGCCAAGCTCTCCGGCGGGCAGCAGCAGCGCCTGTCCATCGTGCGCGCTCTGGCCCACGGGCCGGACCTGCTGGTGCTGGACGAGCCCGTGGCCGCCCTGGACCCCCTGGGCCGCCGCGACTTCCTGCGCGAGCTGGTCGAGCAGGTGCTGGACCGCGGCACCACCGTGGTCTTCTCCACCCACATCCTCTCGGACCTGGAACGCGTGGCCTTCAACGTGGCCTTCATGGCCCGCGGCCGCCTGGCCCTGCAGGCCCCGCTGGACGGACTGATGGACCAGTGCCGGATCGCGCAGGGACCGGTCCAGTCCCTGAACGCGGCAGCGGCCACAGGTGCCACGGTGCTGTCGCGCCGCGCCGTGGGCGATGGGCTGGAACGCTGGTTGCTGCAGTGGCCGGAGGGCCAGGTCTTGCCTGACACCTTTGGCGGCCTGCAGGGCGTGCAGCTGGAGGATCTGTTCGAGGAGCTGACCGCATGAACGGCTACCTTGCCCCCACGAGCCTGCTGCTGGCCGCCCCCTGGCGCTGGCGCCTCAACCAGACCCCGGCCCGCCTGCTGTGGGGTGGCGTGCTGGGCCTCGGCAGCTTGCTGGGCCTGCTGGCCTGGACCAAGGGCTGGCCCACGGCCCTCTTCGCCACCGGCCTGGCGGGCGCAGTGCTCTTGGTCGTCGGCTGGATGCTGACGCTGTCCGGCCTGCGCCGCCAGAACCATCCGCACCTGGCCCGCCTGGTGCCGGGGCACGTGCAGCGGCTGCGCCTGGCGGTGCTGCTTCTGTGGGGCCTGCCCGTACTGGCGGCCGGGGCCCTGGCCGCCTGGCTGCGGGTCGATGTCTGGACGACGGTGCTGCTCGCCGCCCTGGGCCTGAGCCTGCTGACGGCCCTGGTGCGCTGGCCGCTGAGCATCGTGCTGGTTGCCTTCGCGCCGCCGGCCCTGGTACCGCTGCTGCAGGGGAGCGCCTTGGCGCAGGGGCTGGTCCGGGCCTGGGTGGCCGTTTGGCAGGCCGGTCCCGCCTGGCTGTGCCTGCCCTTGCTGGCGGGGTTGGCCCTGTTCCAGATGGACCTGATGGGCAAGGGCGATGCGGCCCATGTCCGGCGCTACGAGCAGATGCTGCGCCTGCTGGCTTCCATGCAGGACGGCGCCGGCGGCTTCAACCCACGTCACCAGGGGCGCTGGGGCCTGCGCATGAT
This sequence comes from Mitsuaria sp. WAJ17, assembly GCF_014174515.1. Taxonomy (GTDB): domain Bacteria; phylum Pseudomonadota; class Gammaproteobacteria; order Burkholderiales; family Burkholderiaceae_C; genus Roseateles_B. Next base: position 88,809 of record NZ_JACJUG010000001.1, on the reverse strand, counting down.
GTGGCTGTTCTCGATGCTGAACCGCTGGTACATGGCCCGCCTGATCCGCCATTCCAGGCCCACGCTGCGTCATGTCCTGGCCCGCCTGGAGCTGCCGCTCTACGGCAGCGCGCACTGGACCCTCGTCGTGGGCAGCATGATGGTCGTGCTGCCGCTGATCGCGCTGGGCGCTGCCCTGCTACTCCTGCTGGTGCCGGACATGATCCCGCCGGGGCGGTCGTTGGGGCAGATCGCCTGGACTTGGCCTCTGATGGCCCTGGGCCAGCTGTGCATGGGAATGATGATGGGGACCCTGTTCAGCCTGGGCACCGCCCTGCAGCGCTCCAGGCGCGAGCAGGCGCTGCTGGTGCTGCTGCCGGGCCTGCCGCAGCAGCCGGGCCGCTTGCGGGCCCGCCTGCTCGCCCGCCAGGCCTGGCTGATGCTGGGTCTGGCCGTGCCGGGGCTGCTCCTGCTCAGCCAGGCGGCGCTGCCGCCGCCGGGCTCCTTCCTGCAGGGCCTGGGCGTGGGCGCCCTGCTGGCCAGCCTGCTGCTGCTGCGACGCTGGGACACCCGGACCTCGGCCGGCAGCACCGGCCTGCTGGTGGTGGCCGTGCTCGCTGCCCTGGCCTGGCAGCTCCTGCTGCCGGAGCACTGGGGCCTGCTGGAGCGCGGCAGCCTGAGCGGGCTGATACTGTTCCTCGTCGCCGGGGCCTGGATGCTGGCCCTGCGCCGGCTGCAGGGCGAGCCACTGCAGGCGCTGCCCTGGGGCCGCAATGCCTCACGGCCGCAGGCCTGAGGCGCGGGGCCGCCACCCTGATGCCATCCTGATGCGGGGCCTGCTACCGTAGCGCCCCATGACCCTCCCACCCCTGCTCAAGCGCTACCTGCCGCCCGCCCTCATCTGGGCGGCGAGCTGGGGCCTGATGCTGCGGGTGGACGCCCATGTGGAGTTGGCCAACCTGGTCCTGCTGCTGGTGCTGGCGGCCACGCTGAGCACGCTGTGGCTGCCCCTGCTGGCCTCCATGGGCCTGAGCCTGCTGGCGGTGCTGGCCTTCAACTGGCGCTTCGTCAGCCCCGAGCGCAGCATGGAGCTGCAGGGCTGGAGCCATCTGTGGCTGCTGGCGACCATGCTGGCGTTGTCTTGGCTGGTGGCCGTGCTGCTGAGCCGGCTGCGCCGCGAGGCCGACGCCGCGCGCCGGCATGCCGAACAGGCCGACCAGCTCCGGGCGCTGGGCCAGGCCTTGCGGGATAGCCAGTCACCCGTCGAGGCTGCCGCCCTGCTGCAGGGCCAGCTCGATGCCCTGCTGCCCACGCCCGCTCCCCTGCTGCTGGGCTCCGGCCCTCTGCCCAGGGAGAACCGTGTTGATGAGGGCCAGCTGCTGATCGGCGAGCCGGATGAAGACCAACTGGCCGGCCTCTGGGCCTGCTGGCGCCAGGGTGCGCCCTTCGGCCCCGGCACCGGGCGCCACCAGGAGCTGCGGGCCTGGTACCTGCCTCTGCGCGGCCGCAAGGCCAGCCACGGCGCAGCCCTGCTGATCCTGCCGGACGCCCTGCACCCCGACCCCGAGCTGCGCGCCCACGCCCAGTCCCTGTGCGACCAGATGGGCCTGGCCCTGGAGCGCCAGGCCGCCGAGCAGGCTGCGCGCCGCGCCCATGACGAGGCCGAGGGTCAGGCCACCCGCAATGCCCTGCTCGCGGCCATCTCCCACGACTACCGCACGCCCCTGGCCACCATCATGGGCGCCGCCAGCTCACTGCTCGAACAGGGCGAGCGCCAGACGCCCGCACAGCGCCAGAAGCTGCTGGCCACTGTGCTGGACGAGACCCGCCAGCTCTCCCGCATGACCGACAACACCCTGCAGCTCGCTCGCCTGGAGAGCGCCGGCTTGCAGCTGCGCATGGACTGGGAGGCGCCGGAGGAGGTGGTGGGCGCGGCCCTGCGCCGCGTGCGCCAACGCCAGGCCCAGGCCGCGCAGCGCGTGCGCCTGCGTGTGGCAAGCGCCCTGCCCCTGCTGCAGTGCGACGCCGTGCTGCTGGCTCAGCTGCTGGACAACCTGCTGGACAATGCCTTGCGCTATGCGCCGGAAGGGCCCATCGAGCTGCTGGTGCGCCAAGAGTCTGACGGGCTGCTCATGGCCGTGCGCGACCGCGGTCCCGGAGTGCCGCCGGCAGCGCGGGCGCGCATCTTCGAGCCCTTCCAGCGTCTCGAAGAGCTGGACCGTGAGCGGCCGGACGCCGCTGGCAGCCGTCGCGGCGCAGGCGTGGGCCTGGCGGCCTGCCGCGCCATTGCCGAGGTCCACGGCGGCAGCCTGCGCCTGCGGGCACGCAGCCATGGCGGCACGAGCTTTGAATGCCGGCTGCCCGTGCAGGCGCCGCCGGCCCTGGATTCAACGATGGAGAACACGCCATGAGCCTGCGCGTGATGCTGGTCGAGGACGACCGCGAGCTGCGCCGCACCCTGCGCGACGCCCTGGCCCTGGAGGGCTACGAGGTGCAGACCGCCGCGAGTCTGGCCGAGGGCCACGCCCTGCTGAGCCACGCCGAGCCACCCGATCTGGTGCTGCTGGACCTGGGCCTGCCCGACGGCGAGGGCGAGGAGCTGCTGCAACGCCTGCGCCGCGAGCGTGGCACGCCGCTGCTGGTGATCTCGGCACGCGAGCAGGACGGCGCCAAGGTGCGCCTGCTGGACGCGGGTGCGGATGACTACCTGGTCAAGCCCTTCTCCATCAGCGAGCTGCTGGCCCGCATGCGCGTGGCCCTGCGCCACCGCGGCGTGCACACCCGCGCGGCCGTCACCCGCTATGAGCAGGGCCGCCTGTGCGTGGACCTGGAGGCGCACCGCGTGAGCCTGGACGGCGAGGTCCTGCACCTCACGCCCACCGAATTCAAGCTGCTGGCCCGGCTGGTGCGCAGCGCCGGGCAGGTGGTCACGCATCGCGCCCTCCTGGCGGATGTGTGGGGCCCCGAATTCACCGAGCACACCCACTACCTGCGCCTCTACATGGGCCAGTTGCGCGCCAAGCTGGAGGCCGAGCCGGCTGATCCGCGCCTGCTGCTGACGGAGCCCGGCGTGGGCTATCGCCTGGCTGATGCCCGCTGATGGCCGCAGAGGTCTGAAGGCAGGGCGGCCCATATGCGTTCCTGATGGGGGAGGGCCGATGCTGCGCTGCGTGGCCCGCTCAGAGGCCTGAAGGACGACGATATGGTTCAGGCAAGCGCGGCGGGCGTGCGGCGCATGAAGGGCCAGGCAGGCAGGCGCCGGCCCGGTTGGGGCGCGGGTGCCCTCATCAGGCTCATGCGCCTGATGCTGCCCTGCGCAGGACTGGCGCTGCTGGGCGCCCTGTTGACGCTGCTGCCCCCGTCGGTCTGTTGGGGGCTTTGCCTGCTGCTCCTGCTGCGCCGCTGAGCGGCACGGCTGAGGACCCGTCCGGGGTCAGGTCTTGCCACCCAGCAGGGCGGGCTTGAGGCTGGTGTCCACGGGCTTCTCGCCCAGCCAGATCTTCAGCACGGCGTTGTAGAAGCCCACATCGGGCAGTGTCTCGCCCACGGTCTTGCCGTTGACGGCCATCACCATGCCGGTGCCGGGCACCCAGTCGGCCGTCAGTGTGTCGCCCTTCTTCATGGAGCCCACGTTGACGAAGACCTCGCCGAAGGCGCCCAACTGGTTGACGAACTTGGAGCGCTCGGCCTTGTCGGTGTTGGCGGTGATGCCGGCCATGAAGGCCTGGCCGAAGTCCTCGCCGGTGACCTCGCGCAGCATGGTGATGGAGAAGCGCCGCGGCCCCTGGGAGTCGAAGACGCCGGCCGGCGTGGTCTGCTTCTCGGTGAGGTAGAGGCCCATCACGTAGACCTTGACGATCACCCGCGTGCGGATGCCCGCGCCGTTGAGCTTGAGCTCCTTGCCGGCCACCTTGGCCGTAGGCTCGACATTGACACCGGCAATCTCCACCGCCTGCGCCGTCCATGGCAGCGCCGCGGCCAGCAGGGCGGCAGCGACGAGGCTGCGGCGGGAAAGACAAGAGGGACGAAGACTCATGGGCGCTCCTTGTGTCAAAGGGATGTCAGCGGCGCTCATCCAGCTGGAACAGGCTGACGACCTGCTCCAGGGAATCTGCCTGGCTCTTCATGGAATCCGCGGCCGCGGCGGCCTGCTCGACCAGGGCCGCGTTCTGCTGGGTGCTCTGATCCATCTCATGGATGGTACGCGTGACGCGCTCGATGCCCTCGGTCTGGGACTCGCTGGCCACGGAGATCTCGCCGATCACGGTGGTCATGCGCCGCACGCTGGCCACCACGCCGTCCATGGTCGAGCCCGCCTGCTGCACCAGTTGGCTGCCCTGGGCGACCTTCTCGACCGAGTCGCTGATCAGGCTCTTGATCTCCTTGGCGGCGCCGGCGCTGCGCTGGGCGAGGCTGCGCACTTCGGAGGCCACCACGGCAAAGCCGCGGCCCTGCTCGCCGGCACGGGCCGCTTCCACCGCGGCGTTCAGGGCCAGGATGTTGGTCTGGAAGGCGATGCCGTCAATGACGCTGATGATGTCCACGATCTTCTTTGACGAAGCGTCAATGGATCCCATGGTGCTCACCACGCGCGACACCACCTCGCCACCTTCATGCGCCACCTGCGAGGCCTGCTGGGCCAGTTCGTTGGCCTGGTGGGCGTTGCGGGCATTGCGGCGCACGGTCTCGGTGAGCTCGTTCATCGAATGCTTGGTCTGCTCCAGGGCTGCGGCCTGCGTCTCGGTGCGGGACGACAGGTCCATATTGCCGCTGGCGATCTCGGCGGAAGCCGAGGCGATGGACTCGGTGCCGTCGCGCACCTTGCCCACGATCTGCTTGAGGCCCTCATTCATCTCGGCCAGGGCCTCCAGCAGCTGGCTGGTCTCGTCCTGGCCGCGGACCTCGATGCTGCTGCTCAGATTGCCCGAGGCCACCTTGCGGGCCACGGCCACCGCGCCCTTGAGCGGGCCGACGATGCCGCGCGAGACCATCACGCTGATCAGCACACTGGCCACGGTGGCGCACGCCGCCAGCACGGCGATGACGGTGATGCTGCGGCTCGCCAGGGCCTGGGCATCGGCGCCGGCCTCGTGCATCTGCTTGTTCTGGGTCTCGACGAACTTGTCCATCAGCGCGAGGTACTTGACCTGCAGGGCGCGGACGGAGAACAGGAACTTCAGCGTGGCCTGGTCCTTGTCGCCCTCGGCCACCAGCTTCACGAAGCCGGCCTGGGCCGGCATGAACTTGCCGCGCACCTCGCTCATGGCCTTCAGCGCGGCCCGGCCCTCGTCGTCGCTGACCAGCTGCTCCAGCGCGGCCATGGACTTCTCATGCGACTGCAGCAGGCTCTCGACGGAGGCCAGCTCCTTCTTGACCTGCTCCTCGTTGGTCATGATCAACGTGCTCATCATGCCCCGCGAGGCATCGCCCAGCTCGGCCTTGGCCCGGTTGGCCAGGAAGGTCTTCTGGAAGCCCTGGCTGATGGCCTCGTTGACGTCCCGGCTGAGTTCGCGCGTGCCGGAGATGGCCATGCCGGCCATCAGCAGCAGCAGGACGATCACCACCCCGAAACCCAGGGTCAGACGTTGACCGATTCGCAGCGAATTGAACTTCATCACGGCACACCTTCGTGGAGGGAAGAGGCAAAGGCGCGGCATCGCGCGCGCTGCCAGCCCCCTGAACGAGGGGGTCTTTCAGTCTTCCACAAGTGGCTCGCGACGGCCTCCCGGGGACGTGACATATGGCGCTGTTTCGCTGCCTTCCGCGCCCGCTTGTGGCGCGATCGGCACTGGATGGGCGCCAGATCGGTACTTATGCGTTCCTGATGACGCCAAGGCGACAGTGCCGCCAGTCCCACAGCAGGCCTTCGCCCCATGGCATCTCTTCCACAAGCGCCGTCCACCGACGGCCATCCTCCCCAGGGCTTGGCGGCCCTCACCCTGGGCGCCATCGGCGTCGTCTACGGCGACATCGGCACCAGCCCGCTCTACACCGTCAAGGAGGTCTTCCTGCCGGCCACCGGCGTGGCGCTGGCGGCGCCCAACATCATCGGCGCGGTGTCCACCATCCTCTGGGCGCTGATGCTGGTGGTCTCGCTCAAGTACGTGCTGCTGATCCTGCGCGCGGACAACCGCGGCGAAGGCGGCGGGCTGGCGCTGACCGCCCTGGCTGCGCAAGCCGTGAAGGATCGCCACCGCCTGCGCGGCGTGCTGCTGTTGCTGGGCGTTTTCGGCGCCACCCTGTTCTATGGCGACAGCATCATCACGCCAGCCGTGTCGGTGATGGGCGCCATCGAGGGCCTGGAGGTGATCACGCCCTCGCTCAAGCCCCTGGTCCTGCCGCTCTCGCTGCTGATCCTGGTGGCCTTGTTCCTGATCCAGCGTTTCGGCACGGCCGTGGTCGGGCGCCTCTTCGGGCCGGTGATCACGCTGTGGTTCCTGGTGCTGGCCGGCATGGGCCTGTGGCACATTGCCCAGCAGCCCGGCATCCTGGCCGCGCTGAACCCCGTGCATGCCTGGCAGTTCCTGACCGAGCGCGGCTGGCACCTCTTCGCCACCGTGGGCGCCGTGGTGCTGGCCCTGACCGGCGCCGAGGCGCTTTATGCAGACATGGGCCACTTCGGCGCCCGCCCCATCCGCCTGGCCTGGACGGGCCTGGTCCTGCCCTCCCTGGCCCTGAACTACATGGGCCAGGGCGCTCTGCTGCTGCAGGACCCGTCCGCCATCGAGAACCCTTTCTACCGCCTGTTTCCGAGCAGCTGGCTGCTGCCGGCCGTGGTGCTGGCGGCATTGGCGGCGGTGATCGCCTCGCAGGCCGTGATCTCGGGGGCCTACTCCATGACCAAGCAGGCCATCCAGCTGGGCTTCCTGCCCCGCATGGAGGTGCGCAACACCTCGGCCCGCGAGGCCGGCCAGATCTACATGCCCGGCGTCAACTGGGCCCTGCTGGCAGGCGTGCTTGCCGCGGTGCTCTTCTTCGGCAGCTCCTCGGCCCTGGCCGGCGCCTACGGCATCGCCGTGACCCTGACCATGATGATCACCACGGTGCTGACCTTCTTCGTGGTGCGCCACGGCTGGGGTCTGCCGGCGCCGGTGGCCTTTGGCGCCACGCTGTTCTTCCTGGCCCTGGACGCCCTGCTGGTGGCCGGCTGCGCGATCAAGTTCCTGGACGGCGGCTGGTTCCCGCTGGCCATGGGCGGCCTGCTCTTCCTGATGATGAGCACCTGGGCGCGCGGGCGCAAACTGCTGATGCAGGGCATCCAGCGCGACGGTCTGGCCCTGCTGCCCTTCCTGCAGGGCATCTCCGTCAGCGACAGCGGCATCCACCGCGCCAGCCGCACCGCGGTCTATGCCGTTGCCAATCCGGACACCGTGCCCCAGGCCCTGCTGCACAACCTCAAGCACAACCAGGTGCTGCACGAGCAGAACCTGATCCTGACCGTGGTCTACGCCGAGCGGCCCCATGTGCCTGCAGGCGAGCGCGTGGAACTGGCGCCCCTGGTGCCTGGCTTCTGGCGCGTGACGCTGCATTTCGGCTTCATGGACGCGCCCGACGTGCCGGCCGCCCTGACCCTGTGCAGGCCCCTGGGCCTGGAGGTGCCGCCCTTCGAGACCAGCTATTTCCTCAGCCGAGAGACCGTGGTGCCCACGCCCGGCTCCGGCATGGCTCACTGGCGCGAGCGCCTCTTCGCCACGCTGAGCCGCAACGCCGGCAGCGCGGCTGAGTACTTCCGTCTGCCTGACAACGCTGTGGTGGAGCTGGGCACGCGGGTGCAGATTTGAGCGGGTGACGCAGGGCAAGGACCTCAGGGAGGAGGTCGCAGACGCCGGCCCGGCAGGACACCCTCACGCGGAGCCGGGCCGGCGGGGCTGTGCCGCGGCGATGCGGCGACTGCCTACAATCGCGGCCCGCAGAACCCGTTGTACCCGTCCCCGCGCCCGTCATGAACATCATCGTCAAGGAAGAACTCAAGGCCTATATCGACCCGCTGACGCCCGAGGAGCATGAGGCCCTGGAGCGCAGCATCCTGGCCGAGGGCTGCCGCGACGCGCTGGTGCTGTGGGGCGACGTGCTGGTGGACGGGCACAACCGCTACGGCATCTGCCAGAAGCACGGCCTGCCTTTCCAGACGATCCAGCATCCGCACTTCAAGTCCATGGAGGACGTGCACCTGTGGATGATCGACCAGCACCTGGGTCGCCGCAGCGTCTCGGACTTCCAGCGCGGTGTGCTCGCCCTGCGCAAGAAGGAGATCCTGACCGAGCGCCGCGCCCGCAAGCTGGCCGAGAGCGCCGAGCAGATGGCCGCCGCCCCGGGCGAGGCCGGCGTGGCCGAGCCCGCCGATGCGCCCTGGGACGGCCAGACCGAGCTGCCGCCCGTGCCCGCCTTGAACACCCGCGAGGCCGTGGCCCGCGCCGCGCGCATCAGCGCATCCCAGGTCCAGCAGATCGAGAAGATCCAGAAAAGCGCCGCCCCTGAGCTGGTGGCCGCCGTGCGCGCTGGCACCGTCTCGCTCAACACGGCGGCCACCGTGGCCGCCCTGCCGGTGGAGGAGCAGCAGGCTGTCGTGGCCGCCGGCAAGGACGAGATCAAGCAGGCCGCCAAGCGCGTGCGCCAGTCCAAGGCCAAGCCCAAGGAGGCAACGGTCGAGGGCAGCGAGGACAAGCTCAACAGCGCCGGCCTGCCCCCCGTGACCGCCGAATCCGCCACCGAGGCCCAGATCAAGGCCCTGCAGGCCCGCGTGGCCGAGCTGGAGGCCGAAAACGCCGCGCTGCGCGGCCAGCTGGCTGCGCTGCAGGCCTGAGCGGTGTGCCGAGGCCCACGGCGCCATCGTGTCGGCGGGCTGCCAGGCCGTAATCAATTGCAAGCGAGGTAATCACTCGCGCCAGTACTGGCAATGGCGGACGTGTCACGGGATCATGACGACCCTTGGCCCACTCCAGGAACCGCTCATGCCAGTCCTCCATCAGCTGCTGCAACCGCTTGCGCATGGGCGCGGGCTGGCCTGTCTGCTCGCGCTGAGTCTGTTGTATGGATGCGGTGGAGGAAGCGGGGCCAGTGGGGGGAGCTCGCCGGTGCCGACGCCTGCACCGGCGCCCACACCCACACCCACACCCGCGCCCGCGCCCGCGCCTTCACCTTCACCTTCACCAACACCAACACCAACACCAACACCAACGCCAACGCCAACGCCAACGCCAACGCCAAGCCCCGCCGCCTGGTTGCGGCTTGCGGTCGCGGGCATGGGGCATGTCGGCACGGCGGACCAGAAGCTCAGCTGCGGCACCGTGCCGGCAGGCGTGCAGGCGGTGGCGCACCGCTGCGCCCTGGCTGCCCCACAGCGGGCGCTGAGTCTCACCGCCCAGCCCTACAGCACGGCCTTCCGCTTCGTCGAATGGCGCGGCGCCTGCAGCGGTAGCCGCAGCACCTGCGAGCTGCCGGCGGGGCAGACATCGGCCGTGCTGGCGGTGTTCGCCCCCGTGTCGCCGCAGCAGGATGTCTGCTCGGCACTGGGCCTGCAGGGCGGGTTGGAGGTCCGCCCCTTGAACAACAACTTTCCCCGCCTGGCGCCGGGCGAGGCCTTGCGCGATCCCCAGTTCGGCACGACGTTGCGCCGCGTGACGGATGTGCAGGGTGACGGGCGGGGCAGCCACCGGGTGATCAAGACCCTGTACTCCACGGTGTCGGCCTGGAATGCGGACGAATCGCTGCTGCTGCTCTACCGCACCGACGGCGGGCCTGCCCGCCATGAGCTCTACGACGGCCACAGCTACACCTTTGTGCGCGCACTGGACGACATCCGGCCGGTGGACCTGGAGCAGGTCTACTGGGACACCCAGGATCCGGACCTGCTCTACTACAGCTCTCGCACGGACAACACCCTGTATCGCTACCGGGTCAGCCAGAAGCGCGCGGAAGCAGTCCGCGACTTCACGGCACAGTGCGGCTCGCTGGAGCTGCACGGGGGCAGCGATCCGCTCTTCAACGACTGGCAGTCCCGCTACTTCGGCTATGCCTGCACGCCTAATGGATCGCTGTTCAGCTACGACCTGCGGGACGACCGGGTGGGGCGCCTGGTGAGTGCGAAGCTCGACTACGGTGCCCCTCAGGTGGCGCCCAGCGGGCAGGTGTTCCTGGTCAACGAGAACAATGCCTCCAGCAGCAGCCGTTCCGCCACCGTGCGCGATGTCGGCATGCAGGTGCTGCGGACCCTCGACATGGCCAGCGGCAACGAGCACGGGGCCTTGAGCCTGAGGGCGGACGGGTTGGACACCTGGAATGCCGTGGCTTTCGACACCGGCCCGGCCGGCAGCGGGATCGGCACGGTGGTGAGCCATGTGCTGCAGACGGGGCAGTCGAGGGTGCTGGTCGGCCCCTCGCGCGGCTATCCCTACCCGCCCAGCGGCACGCACATCGGCGCGACGGCCTTCCACCGCCGGGGCCTGCTGGCCGTGTCCGTCAAGGACGACCAGCGGGGTGACAGCCTGCTGGACTCGGAGCTGCTGTTCATCGACAGCGACCCGCTCACCAACCCGGCGGCCTCAGTCTGCCGTGTCGGGCACCACCGCTCCATGTCGGACAGCTACTGGGCGGAGCCCCATCCCGCGATCAGCCCCAGCGGGACCCGCATTGCCTTCAGCAGCTCCTGGGGCGATGCCGGACGGGACCCGGTCGTCAACGTCTACGTGCTTGAGCTGCCGGGCTACCGACGCCCGGCGCCCTAGCCAGCGCCCTGATGCAGGGCACCGCCGGCATGCTCAGAGTGGCAGCTCGGTGTAGTAGCGCCCGCCGTGGAAGATCAGGGGCTGGGCCTGCGGCGTCACGCTGCAGCGCTCCACCTCGCCAACGAAGATGACGTGGTCGCCTTCCTCGTACTGGCTGCGGTTGGCGCATTCGAAGACCGCCGCGCAGCCCTGCAGCACCGGCACGCCGCCGGCCCCTTCGCTCCAGGCCAGGCCGGCGAAGCGGTCGATGTCCCGGGTGGCGAATCGCTGGGCCAGGGCCTTCTGGTCGGCCGCCAGGATGTGGATGGCATAGTGCGAGCCGCGGCTGAACACCGGCATGGAGCCGGCGCGGCGGGCCAGGCTCCACAGCACCAGGGGCGGGGACAGCGAGACACTGTTGAAGGAGTTGGCCGTCAGCCCCACCAGCGCGCCGTCCCCGGAGCGGGCGGTCACGATGCACACGCCGGTGGCGAACAGGCCCAGGGCGGCACGGAACTGCTGGGCATCGGCCGGGTCGGCCGCGGTGCCGGGGGCTTCGGCCGGGCTTGTCGGAAGCGCAGGTGGAATTGACATGCATCTATTGTCGCCGGCCTGCCATGCCTTCGGGGGCGCCGGGAAATGGGCGTCGTCCGGGCCGGACTTCGTCAAAGATTGCGCTGGCTCAGAGCGTTTCCGGCGCGATCCGGGTCCACTGCAGGCGTGGATACGCAGCGCCCTTCCCCCTCCAGCAGCACCGGCACCTGGCCGCTCCTGCCGCCCCTGCCCGTCGCCCTGACGCCGGCGGGGCCGACGGGCCTGTCCGGTCCCTGCGAGCTGTGGTTGCTGGACGGCAGCCAGCTGCAGGGCTGCCTGAGCGCCTTCCACGACGGCGACCTGGCCCTGGACCTGGTGCTGCCCGGCCAGCGCCGCCCCCTGTGCGTGCCGGTGGGCCGGCTGCAGTACCTTCATCTGGACACCCTGCCCGAGACCCAGGACGGCCTGGGCGAGCTTCACGGCCCGCGCGTGGCCGTGCACGGCCCGGCCTCGGAGCCCCTGCTGGCCGAGTGCCTGGGCGAGCGGACCGTCTCCGGCGGCCACTGGCTGCTGCTGCGCACCGCGCCGGGCCGCGTCGGCCAGTGGTTCCTGCCGCGGCACCGGGCGGTGAGCCTGCGCTGCGTGGACGACCCGAAGCTTTCCTAGGCCGCCAGGCACAGGCGATTGGCGGCGGGGGCTTCCCATTTCCTGGCGCCCTCGGGCCGGGCGCTGAAAAGGTCGTGCGAAGCCGGCGGGGGAAAGCCGCTGCATGCGCCCAGCTGGGCTTTCGCCTGTTTGCCTCAATCCCTGAAGTAACGTTTCAATTGGGTGACATCTGCCGTGTGCGAAGTGAAGACCGAGCACGGACAACGCCGTTGCCAGCCCCGGTGTTCCACAGCAGACTGCCGGGGGCGAATCTCCGCCTCCGCCGCCCGCCAAAGGGACTTTCGAGCCCGGCGGGCGGGTACATCAATATTTTCAAGATAACAGGGAGAACACATGGATAGAAAAGCATTCCTGCGCAATGTCGGCGTCGCAGGCGCCTTGGCGGGCGTTGGATCTGCAATGGCCGCGACCGCCAGGCAGGGGAGCGGCCAGCAGCTGGCGCTTGCCACGGACGTGAAGTCCTACGGGGTCAATGTCCTCAGCTATTTCAGCGCCGCGAATCTGTCGCTGTTCCAGAGTGACAGCAGCGGTGGAAACTATTCGGCGGATATTCAGGCGGCCATCAACGACTGCCTTGCAACGGGGCGCCGCGTGCTGTATTTCCCGGCGGGTCGCTACTGCATCGGGACGACGCTCACCATCCCTTCCGGCAGGCTTTCCCTCGTTGGTGAAGGGCGGGCTTCGGAAATCGACCGCAAGGGCGGATCCACCTTGCTGGCGACCGCCGGCCAGACCATTCTGAAGGTCGGGACGGGCACGCGCACATCGTCCAACTTCCTCTGCGAGGGCCTTCGTTTCGAGAGCAATGCGACCTCGGGCGCGCTGGTGGTCGTCGACCTGTGCCCGGCCACCGTGTTCCGCGACGTGGAATTTTTCAGCATCAAGGGGGCGGATGGCCTGGAGCTGCGCTCGGCGTATACCACCACCATCCAGAACGTGAGTTTCAACCCCAACAACTTCACGGCCACGCCCGATAACGGTTCCGCTGCCATCCGGACGAAAACGGTGAACGTCGGCGGTACCAACTATGCGGGCGGCCTGCTGAAGATCGCCGACGTCAATGTCGGCTCCGGGTTTTCCTACGGGATTCTGAACGAGGGCGCCTGGCAGCAGATCGCCGTCGAGAACTCGGAGATTCTCGGCAAGACCGTCGCCATCTACATGAAGTCGCCGATCGACCAGCTGCTGGTCAAGGGCTGCTATTTCGAGGGTGTCTGCGATGCCTATATCGCTGACTACTTCGACGGCGCTGCCAATGCAGGCATCCGGAATCTCTTCCTGGAGGGCTGCTTCTTCTTCGGCAGCGGGCTCAAGACGGCCTCGTCCTACACGGCTGCGATCCAGCTGAGCAATCCCAGCTCGGTTTCTTTGTCCGGGTATAGCGCGGTGGACCTGGCCAAGTCGCTCCTCAATATTGTCTCCAAGCCCTCCGGCTGGTATTCGGACTACAACGCGACGGCCTCATACGTGAATATCGGCGGCGTGGTGCAGTTTGGCGGCGCTGCGCCGGCCTTCCCGATTTTCCGCGGGATCAAGCCAGCGTTCGTGGCTGCGCCGTGCACCAAGGCCGGCGTGGTGCTGTGATGTGAGTCGGGCCATGGCGCGGTTTTCCCAGCCCTAGAATCCGCGCCATGCCCCTGTCTCCCGCCCCCGTGGCGCCTTCGGCAGCGCCCGGCCTGGCGGCGCGGCTGCAAAGCGTCTACCGCCTCGCCGTCGTCACCCTGCTGGGCTTTGCTTCGGGCCTGCCGCTGTCCCTGACCGGGCCCACGATGCAGGCCTGGCTGAGCGGGGAGGGGATCGATCTGGCCACCATCGGCGTGCTGAGCCTGGTGGGTCTGCCCTACACCTTCAAGTTCCTGTGGGCCCCCCTGATGGACCGCTTCGAGCTGCCGCTGCTGGGGCGGCGTCGCGGCTGGATGGTGCTGACCCAGCTGGCCCTGGCGGGCCTGATGATGGCCATGGCGGCGGTCTCGCCGTCCGCCAGCACCCACCTCTTCGCCTTGCTGGCGCTGGGCGTGGCCTTTGCCTCAGCGGCCCAGGACATCGTCATCGACGCCTACCGGACCGACGTGCTGCTGCCCGCCGAGCGCGGGCTGGGCGCCTCGCTCAATGTGGCGGGCTACCGCCTGGCCATGATCGTCTCCGGCGGCCTGACCTTCATCTGGGTGGACCCGCAGCAGGGCGGCGGCTGGACCTGGCCGCAGGTCTATCAGGCCATGGCCTGGCTCATGGTGGTGGCTGCCGCGGCCTCGGTGCTGCTGGTGCCCCGCCTGCGCCAGGCACAGGCGCCGCAGAGCGTGGCCCAGCATGATGTGCAGGGCTTCCTCGTCGTGCTGGTCACGGTGGCGGTCGGGGCCACGGCGGTCAACCAGTTGCTGGCCCCCGCACTGCGTCAGGCGCTGGCCCCGCTGTGGGCCACCACCAGCCTGCCCGCCGCCCTGGCTGGCAAGTGGACGGACTTCCTCACCCTGCTGCTGGGCATCGCCCTGATCGGCCCGGCGGCGCTGTGGGCCGCGCGCCGGGCGCGTTTCGAGACCCTGCTCAACAGCCTGGGCAACTACTTCGCTCAGCCGGGCGCCCTGGCCTTCCTGGGGCTGATCGTGCTCTACAAGTTGGGCGACGCTTTCGCCCAGGCCCTGCTGACGCCCTTCTTCCTCAAGGGCATGCACTTCAGCACGGCCGAGATCGGCGTGGCCTACAAGGTGATCGGCATGTGGCTGAGCATCCTGGGCGCGCTGCTGGGCGGGGCGCTGATGCTCAAGCTGCGGCTGTGGCGCTCCCTGCTGCTCTTCGGCAGCCTGCAGACCCTCAGCGCCCTGGGCCTGTGGTGGCTGGCGCAGGCCGGACCGGGGCAGCTCGGACGCATCGTCATGCCGGCTTTCGACTGGGGTTTTGTCAAGCTGGCTCAGGCCACGCCGGTGGACGTCAGCCTGATGCTGGCCGTGGCCAACGAGAACCTCTGCGGCGGCATGGCCACCGCGGCCCTGCTCGCCCTGCTGATGAGCCTGTGCAATCAGCGCTTCACGGCCACGCAGTTCGCCCTGCTCTCGGCCTTCGCCATGGTCGGGCGGGTCTGGGTGGGGCCGCTGGCAGGGGTGCTTGCGGAGTCCATCGGCTGGCCAGACTTCTTCATCGTGGCCTTCATGCTGGGCCTGCCGGCCCTGCTGATGCTGCTGGGGCCGCTGCGCCGGGCCATTGTGGCCCTTGAAGTGGCACCGGACGCCGCCACCTCAGGCGATTGAGCCGGGCGGCCCGAATTGCCTGAATCGGACTGGAACTGGCCGCAGATACCCGCGGGCGTCTCGGACGGCCTGTGGCCGCACAGACACGATGGCTGATGTCCAGCGCGGCCCGCAAGGCTTTGGCGGGCTGTGTACAGTCGGTGCCTGAGGTTCGGGCATGGACAAGAGCCGGCCTTCAGCGCCCTGACTTGCATGACCATGAACGATTTCAATCTCCACCACGAACTCACCCTGGATGGCGTGCCGGCCTACGGTTTCGGCCGCTGCGACTGCGCGGGCTGCGCGCCCAGCAAGCCCGGCCGGCGGCTCTTCACCGGTCTGGTGGGGCTGGGCGCCCTGGGCGCGGCCGCCCCGGCCCTGGCTCGCGAAGGGGTCGAAGTGGGGGAGAAGAGCTGGGCCACCAAGCTGGTCTCGGCCGAGCAGGTGGAGACCGCCGCGGCCCAGCAGTACACGCAGACCATGCGCCAGGCCGCCCAGCAGCGTGCCCTGGCGCCGGCCAACCATCCGCAGGTGATCCGCCTGCGCGCCATCGCCCAGCGCATCATTCCCTTCGCCCTGCCCTGGAACCCACGGGCCCAGCAATGGAAATGGGAGATCAACCTGATCGGCAGCGCCCAGCTCAATGCCTACTGCATGCCCGGCGGCAAGATCGCCTTCTACTACGGCATCCTGGAGAAGCTGCAGCTCAGCGACGACGAGGTCGCGATGATCATGGGCCACGAGGTGGCTCATGCCCTGCGTGAGCATGCCCGCGAGCGCATGGGCAAGGGCGCGGCCACGCGCCTGGGCGCCAACCTCATCTCCGGCCTGCTGGGCCTGGGCAATGTGGGGGATGCCGTGGTCAATATCGGTGCGCAGCTGGCCACGCTCAAGTTCGGTCGCGAGGACGAGACCGAGGCCGATCTGGTCGGCATGGAGCTGGCCGCCCGCGCAGGCTACAACCCGGCGGCTGGCGTCAGCCTCTGGCAGAAGATGGGCCAGGCTTCCAATGGGGCGCCGCCGCAGTGGTTGTCCACCCACCCGGCCGGCACCACGCGCATCAAGGACATCGAGGCCAACCTGCCCAAGGTGCAGGGCCTCTACGACCGTGCGCCCAAGCCCACCGAGCGCTTCGAGCCCGCACCGCCGCTGAAGAGCCGCAGCGCCAACTGATCCGGTCCTGCTGCACCGGGCCGCCTGCTTGGGGCGACTGCTTTGCCCAGGGGCCCGGGCCGGCGCCTCACTCCGCGCTGCTCACCACCGTGCCGGCAGGTTGCGAACCCGTTCGTAGCGGCCGCGCTCGGCCTTCACCAGGTAGCCGCCCAGCTCCAGGTCTTTGATCAGCTTGGAGATCATCTCGCGAGAGCAGCCCAGGCGCTGGGCCATGGCCTGGTGGGTGAGGCGCTGATGGGCGAGTTCCGGGTCCTCCAGCAGGTGCTTGAGCCGCCCGTAGACGTCGTTCAGCGCGAGCTGCTTGGTGGACAGCGTGGCCGCCCGGGCTCGCTGGATGATCTTGGTGATCAGCTCCAGCGCGAACTCGGGCTCGGCCCGGATGTGCTCCAGCAGGCTGGCGCGCGTCAGCAGCACGCAGCGGCAGGGAGACTCGGTGATGACGCTGGCACTGCGCGGGCCGCCGTCGAGACTCATCTCGCCCACGTACTCGCCGGCGCCATAGACGCCGTAGGTGATCTCGCGGCCGCGATGGTCGCAGCTGAAGACGCGCAGTTGCCCGCTGAGCACCAGGTAGAGGGTGTCACCCTGGCTGCCTTCCTCGATCAGCAGCGTGCCCTTGCGGTAGCTGCGCTCCACACCACGGGCTGCCAGACGCTGGAGCAGCACCGGCAGGCCGGGCCATTCGGTCGCGGGCGGGGCTTGGGAGGGGGGGGCTGCTGAGCTCATGAGGCGTATCGGGGGCGACACGGCAACGATCACGCCCGACGCGGTTCATGTTAGCGCGCTCGCTTCCGGGTGGCTGCTGTCTTTGAATGCAAGAAGCCGGGGCCGATCGGGCCTGCCAAGATGCGGCCGGATTGACCGGCCTGGCACGATGCGGCGGGCAGGATGCGCTGGAGATGGTACCGACTCGCGTACCCGCACTGGCACTGGCACTGGCACTGGCACTTTGCTTTGCTTTGCTTTGCTTTGCTTTGCTTTGCTTTGCTTTGCTTTGCTTGGCTTGGCTTGGCTTGGCTTGGCTTGGCTTGGCTTGGCTTGGCTTGGCTTGGCTTGGCGGGGTGGGGTGGGGCGGGGCTGAGTCAGCTGGGCTGACCCAGCCCTCCAGGTGCGGCGCGGCGGGTTGCAGCGCCCGGGGACCGGAAGCCGGCGAGCGGCAGGTGGGCTCGGCAGGTCAGTCCGGCAAGGAGGCTCAGGCCAGCTCCATGCGCAGCGCGGACATCAGTGGTGGCAGCACCGCCAGCTGGCGCAGCAGCTCGCCGATGCTCTGGGCGCCGGACTTGGCGCGGATGCTCTGGATCTGGGTGCGCACGGTGGAGATGGCCACCCCCTGCTCCTCCGCCACCTTGTTGGGCCGTGCACCTTCGCTGAGCAGCTTGAGGACCTCGGTCTCGGTGGGTGTCAGGCCGTAGCGCAGGGCGAACCACTGGGCGGCCAGGTCCGCACACAGCTGCAGGCGCTCCAGCACCAGCAGCACGGCGGCCTGCTCCACATTGCGATTGAGGGGCACTACCACGACGTTCGTGCGTTCACGGCCCTCGCCCAGGCGCAGCAGGCAGCGGCGGCCCTCGACCTCGGCCTTGCCCAGGGCCTCGAACAGCGGCCCGCTGTCGGCGTCCAGGCGGGTGCGCAGTTGGCCGCCATGCACCTGCAGCGGGAAGCTGGCGTCCAGGGTGCGGCGAGCGGCATGGTTGGTGTAGAGCAGCTGGCCCGAGCCGCTCACCAGGAGCACGCCGTAATCCAGTTCCTCCAGCACCAGATTCAGCCAGTGGGTACTGAGGGACACGGCGCGTCGCCGCTCCTGGGGCACGCTGCGGGGCAGCGGTTGGCGCAGCTCATGCAGCACCTGGTCGGTGATGCGCAAGGCGCTCACGCGCGACAGGGCTGCCGACTCCATCGACGGATTGCTTGACCACATATTCATCTCCCTGATGTGGCGGAGTCGCGACCTGCGCCCCGCACCTTGGATGCAACCGGACGGGACGAAGGCAGCGCCAGGTCTCGTGTCGGTTGCGGACACGGCGCAGACCTCGCGCCAATCGCCACGGAGCGCTCCCAGAGGCATCACTTCATGCCGGCCCTGCGGGTCCAGGCAGCTGGGGCGGGCCGGCGTGTCCTTGAGAGATGACAGGCCCCGTAACGAAGGTCATAGCCTAGGAGTGCAGCTGGCACATCGGCGGTAAATCTTCTGAAACGGAAATGTGAAAAATTCACCTTCGGCGGGCGGACTGTCCGGGGCGGTGTCCGCTGCCCTATGGCCTGTCCGGGCGGGCGTCCGCAGTGTCCGCGGACACCCGGCTGACCCGGGCATTCTTTTGCAAGTGATTGATGTGTATGGATTTTTGCGAAAGACCAGGCATGGCACGGTGATTGCAAGAAGAAGGCATCACAGCCGCTTATTCGTCCGCCATGATTCGAGATACCTCAGCCCAGGATCGTCCCCTCACCCGCAGTGCGCTGCCCCGGCGCCGCTGGTTGCAGGTGGGCCTGGCCCTTCTGGCCGTCACGGGCCTGAGCCTGGGCGCGCCCAGGCTGCTGCAGGGCCTGGGGGGCGCCGCCTCGGTGAGCCTGGCCCGGCTGACACTGTCCGAGGTAACGATGGGCCCCCTGACCCGCGATGTGGCTGGCGAGGGCAAAGTGGTGGCCGCCGTCAGCCCCACGCTCTATGCCGGCAATGCGGGCACAGTGAGCGTCAAGGTGCAGGCGGGGGATCAGGTCCGCAAGGGTCAGGTCTTGCTGGAGCTGCAGAGCGCCGAGCTGATGGCCCGCCTGGGCCAGGAGCGCTCCAACGCGGATGCCCTGCGCAGCGAACTGCTGCGCGCCGAGGCGGACGCCCGCCAGCAGCGCGCCCAGGCCCAGAGCAGTCTGGAGACCGCCCAGTTGGCCCGCCGCACCGCGCAGAACGATCTTGCCCGCCAGGAGCAGGCCTTCAAGGCCGGCGCGACCGCCAGCATGCAGGTCGATCAGGCCCGGGACGCCCTGGCCAAGGCCGAGATTGCGCTGAAGCAGGCCAGCGAGCTGCTGGACCTCAAGGACGACGCCACGAAGTTCGAGCTGCAGGCCAAGCGCCAGGCGCATGAGCGCCAGCAGCTGGTGGTGACCGACCTGAGCCGCCAGGAAGAGGAGCTGAAGGTCCGCTCGCCCGTGGACGGTCAGGTGGGCCAGCTCTTCGTCACTGACCGCATGAGTGTGGCCAAGGACGCCAGATTGCTGAGCGTGGTCGATCTCTCGGCCCTGGAGGTGCAGATGCAGGTGGCCGAGAGCTTCGCCCGCGAACTGCAGCCCGGCATGCCAGGCGAGATCCGCGGCCCCAGCCAGAGCTGGAAGGGCGTGCTGAGCTCGGTCTCGCCCGAGGTGGTCAACAACGAGGTCGCGGCCCGCCTGCGCTTCGAGGGCGCCCAGCCCGAGCAGCTGCGCCAGAACCAGCGCCTCTCGGTGCGCGTGCTGCTGGACCGCCGCGAGCAGGTCCTGCAGGTGGCGCGCGGCGCCTTCGTTGATGAGGGTGGCGGCCGCTTCTGCTACGTGGTGCAGGGCAACGAGGCCGTGCGCCGGCCCATCCGCCTGGGGGCCCAGAGCCTCAGCCAGGTCGAGGTGCTGGACGGCCTCAGGCCCGGCGAGCGCGTGGTCACCAACGGTGCCGATGCCTTCAAGGGTGCCGAGCGCGTCACCCTCAGCCAGTAAACCCCGCCCTCCGGATCCCAGGGACAAGAAAGGACTTCCCCATGTTGAAGATGCAATCACTCTCCAAGGTCTACCGCACCGAGATGGTCGA
The DNA here is from genome assembly GCF_014174515.1 of Mitsuaria sp. WAJ17. Classification (GTDB taxonomy): domain Bacteria; phylum Pseudomonadota; class Gammaproteobacteria; order Burkholderiales; family Burkholderiaceae_C; genus Roseateles_B. The sequence continues at coordinate 68,761 of NZ_JACJUG010000001.1, read as the reverse complement.
GACCTTCGCTCTGCGCCAGTTCAACCTGGACGTGAAGGCGGGCGAGTTCGTCGCCGTGACCGGTCCCTCGGGCTCGGGCAAGACCACCTTCCTGACCATCGCCGGCTTGCTGGAATCCTTCACCAGCGGCAGCTACCTGCTGGATGGCCAGGACGTCAGCGGCATGGACGACGACCAGCGTTCGCGCCTGCGCAACCAGAAGATCGGTTTCATCTTCCAGGCCTTCAACCTGATCCCCGATCTCAACGTGCTGGACAACATCGAGGTCCCGCTGCGCTATCGCGGCATGGGCCGCGAGGAACGCCAGCGCCGTGCCCGCGAGGCTCTGGCCCGCGTGGGCCTGGCCGCACGCGAGAAGCACTACCCGGCCGAGTTGTCCGGCGGCCAGCAGCAGCGCGTGGCCATTGCCCGCGCCCTGGCCGGCGAGCCCAAGCTGCTGCTGGCCGACGAGCCCACCGGCAACCTCGACAGCGCCATGGCCCGCAGCGTCATGGACCTGCTGGAGGAGCTCCACCGCGACGGCGCCACCATCGTCATGGTTACGCACGACATGCAGCTGGCCGCGCGCGCCCAGCGCAATGTGCATGTGATGGACGGCCAGGTGGTGGACATCGCCGCCGAGCTGCGCCTGGGCGAGCTGCTGCATCCGCAGGGCCAGGTCTTGCGCGAGACGGTCTGAGGGCGGTCCATGCAGCCACGTTTCCCTTCCCTGATGCGCCGGCGCCGTCCGGCCCCGGGCCTGGCCGTGGGCCTGGCTCTGGCCGCTCTGCTGGGCGCGGCCCGTGCGGATGACCTGCTTGGCATCTATGCCCAGGCTCGTGCGGCCGACCCGGTGCTGGCCCAGGCCCGCGCCCAGCGCGGCGTGCAGGCCGAACTGCTGGCCCAGAGTCGTGCGCCTCTGCTGCCGCAATGGTCCCTGAGCGCCGAAGAGGAGCGCAGCGAGGGCCAGCGCAGCCGCAGTGCCGCCAGCCACCTCAGCCAGGTGCTGGTGGACCTGAGCCAGCTGCGCAGCCTGGATGCCGCCCAGGCCCGCCTTGAGGCCGAGGACGCCCGCCTGCGCGCCGCCGAGCAACAGCTCTGCGCTCGCGTGGCCCAGGCCTATTTCCAGGTGCTTTCCGCGCAATCCGCCCTGGAGACGGCCGAGGCCAACGAGGCCGCCTTCGCTCAGCAGGTGTCCCAGGCGCAGACGCGCTACGAGGCGGGGCTCTCGGCGCTGGTCGATGTCGAGCAGGCGCGGGCCTATCACGGCCTTTCTCGCGGCCAGACACAGCAGTCCCGCCAGCAGCTGGCCGACGCGCGCCAGGCGCTCGCCGAGATCACCGGCCAGCTGCCGGGCTCGCTGCAGGCCCTGAGCAGCCAGCTGCCCACGCCACCCCTGCAGCCGCAGGACGCCGAAGCCTGGGTGGCTCGCGCTCTGAGCCAGCAGCCCTTGCTGCAGGCGGCCCAGGGCAGCCTGCGGGCCAGCGAGCGCCGCATCGACGCGGCCCGTGCCAGCCACCTGCCCACGCTGAGCCTGGGCCTGGACAGCCAGCGCCGCAGCGGCTTCGGTGTCCCTGCAGCGGATGCCGGCCGCAGGGTCAACACCGTCGCCGTGCGCCTGAGCGTGCCGCTCTTCGCGGGCGGTGCCACCCAGTCCCTTCAGCGCCAGGCCGTGCATGAGCGCGACCAGCAGCGCGAGCAGCTGGAGGCCACGCGCCGCGCGCTGGTGCGCGAGACGCAGGCCCAGGTGCTGGCCGTCAAGCTGGGCATCGAGCAGGTGGCCAGCAGCGCCGCCGCCGTGCAGGCCGCCGAGCGCGCCTTGGCCGCCACACGTGCGGGCCAGGCCCTTGGCACCCGTTCCCTGACCGACCTGCTGCTGGCCATCCAGACCCATGCCCAGGCCCGCAATGCCCACGCACAGGCCCGCCACGCCTATGTGCTGGCGACCCTGCAGCTGCAGGCTGCGGTGGGCCAACTGGGCGAGGCCGAACTCGCCCGCGTGAACCAACTCCTGCAAGGAGCAAGCTGATGTTTGCCTACTACATCGAACTGGCCCTGCGCAGCTTCAGGCGCAGCCGCGGCCTGACTGCACTGATGCTGCTGACCATCGCCATCGGCGTGGCGGCCTGCATGACCACGCTGACCATCTTCCACGTGCTCTCGCGCGACCCCATTCCGCACAAGAGCGACCGCCTTTTCAATGTGCAGCTGGACGCCGGGCGCATGCGGGACGGCTTCGTGCCGGGCGGCGAGCCCATCTACCAGCTCACGCGCTTCGACGCCGAGGCCCTGCTGCGCGAAGCCCGCGGCAAGCGCCAGGTGATGATGAGCGGCGGCGGCGTGGCGGTGACGCCGCCCGACGGCAAGGAGCGCCCCTTCCTGGCCACCGGCCGCTGGGCCAGCAGCGACTTCTTCGCGATGTTCGAGGCCCCCTTCCAGTACGGCGGCGGCTGGAGCCGCGAGGACGATGCCGGCGAGGCCCGCGTGGTGGTGCTCTCGCGCCGGCTCAATGACCGCCTCTTCGGTGGCGCCGACAGCCGCGGCAAGACGCTGCGCATGCGGGACAAGGAGCTGCGCATCATCGGCGTGCTGGACCACTGGCGCCCCGTGCCGCACTATTTCGACATCAGCCTGGGCGCCTATGCCGAGACGGCCGAGCTCTATGCGCCGCTGTCCACCGCCATCGCCCTGAAGTTCGGCAGCTCGGGCAACGTGAACTGCTGGGGCAATGTCAACGGCGACATGCGGGTGCTGCAGGCCCCGTGCTCGTGGCTGCAGTACTGGGTCGAGCTGGCGCAGCCGGGCGATGCGCCGGCCTACAAGGCCTATCTGGAGCAGTACTCCGACCAGCAGCGTCAGGCCGGCCGCTATGAGCGGCCCACCAACGTGCGTCTGCGCTCCGTGATGGACTGGCTGCAGTCCCAGCAGGTGGTGCCGCATGACGTGGGCCTGCAGCTGTGGTTGTCGTTCGGCTTCCTGGTGGTCTGCCTGGTCAATACCGTGGGCCTGCAGCTGGCCAAGGCGCTGCGCCGCTCGGGCGAGATCGGCGTGCGGCGGGCCCTGGGGGCGCCGCGGCGGCAGATTTTCCTGCAGTTCCTGATCGAGGCCGGCAGCCTGGGCCTGGCGGGCGGCGTGCTGGGTCTGCTGCTGACGGGCCTTGGCATCTGGGCCGTGCGACACGGAAGCAGCGACTACGCCTCCACCGTGCAGCTGGACCTGCCCATGCTCGCCACGACCCTCGGCGTGGCCCTCGTGGCCAGCCTGCTGGCCGGCCTGCTGCCCGCCTGGCGCGCCTGCCAGGTGCAGCCGGCCCTGCAACTCAAGACGCAATGAGGAGCTTCCGATCATGGAACTGATGCCCATCCTGGCGACCCTGAAGCGCCACAAGACCGCCGCCGGCCTCATCGTGCTGCAGGTGGCCCTGACCTGCACCATCGTGTGCAATGCCCTCTTCCTCATCGGCCAGCGCCTGGAACGCATCCAGGAGCCCAGCGGCATGGCCGACGAGGAGCTCATCACCCTGCGTGTGTCCGGCGTGACGCCCAATGAGAACCCCAAGGCCCAGACCGAGGTGGACCTGGCCGCGCTGCGCCAGCTGCCCGGCGTCAAGGGCGTCACGCTGATGAACCAGGTGCCCTATGGTCCGCAGTTCACGGTCAGCGGGCTGCGCCACAGCGACGACGAGAAGGCGCAGGGCACCGGCGTGCCCGAGTACCGCATGGGCGAGGGGGGCCTGGCCCTGCTGGGCCTGCGTCTGGCCGAGGGCCGTGACTTCACGCCGGAGGAGTTCCGCGACGGCAAGGCCTACGAAGAGGAGGACGGCGTCAACATCCCCGCCCTCATCGTCAGCAGGGTCACGGCCCGGCGCCTCTTCCCGGATGGGTCGGCCCTGGGCCAGAAGGTGTGGGGCGTGGGCTCCGGGCCCAGCACCATCGTGGGCGTGGTGGAGCGCATGATCTCGCCGCACCCCGGTGGCGCCGACGAGGACGCGCTCGCCATGATCCTGCCCATCAAGCAGAGCTTCCAGCGGGCGGAGTACGTACTGCGGGTCGACGCGGCTCAGCGGGAAGCCGCCCTGAAAGCGGCCATCGCGGCCCTGGATCGCGTGGGGCCGGACCGCATCCTGCGCGGCAGCCACACCTGGGCCGAGGCGCGTGCCCGCTACTACGCGCAGGACCGCAGCATGATCGGCCTGCTGATCGGCGTCTGCGTGGCCCTGATGGTGGTGACGGCCTTCGGCATCGTCGGCCTGGCCAGCTTCTGGGTGCAGCAGCGCACCCGCATGATCGGCACCCGGCGCGCCCTGGGCGCGACGCGTGGGCAGATCCTGCGCTACTTCCAGACCGAGAACTTCCTGCTGAGCACCCTGGGCATCGTGCTGGGCGTGCTGGGGGCGGCCGGGCTGAGCAGCGTGCTGGTGCACCAGTACGAGCTGCCGGGCCTGCCCTGGCACTACCTGCCGGCCGGCGCCGTGGCGCTGTGGATGCTGGGCCAGCTGGCCGTGCTGGGGCCGGCACGACGCGCCGCGGCCCTGCCGCCGGTGGCCGCGCTGCGCAGCTGAATGCCCTCTTGATGCCCGGCGCCACCCCGGGATGATCCGGCCCCGCGTGCCGCCGCCGCGGGGCCGTCTGCTTGCTATCCTCGCCCCCACATGCGAACCGTCCTGATCATCGATGACAACCCCGGCGTGCGCGAGGCCCTGGCCCTGCTGCTGTCCCTGCACGACATCCGCGCCCTCAGCGCTGCCGACCCCGCCGAGGGCCTGGCCCTGCTGGAGCGCGAGGCCGCCGACCTGGTCATCCAGGACATGAACTTCAGCGCCGACACCACCTCCGGCGAAGAGGGCCGCGTGCTGTTCCAGCGCCTGCGCCAGCGCCACCCCGACCTGCCCGTCATCCTGCTGACGGCCTGGACCCAGCTGGAGCAGGCCGTGGCCCTGGTCAAGGCCGGTGCGGCCGACTACCTCGCCAAGCCCTGGGACGACCTCAAGCTGCTGGCCACGGTGGAGAACCTGCTGGAGCTGGCCGAGTCCAACGAGGCCTTGAGCCAGACCCGCCGCCAGCGGCGCCAGCGCGTGGAGGCACTGCGCCAGCGTTACGCGCTGGGCGACATCGTCTTCGCCTCCGACGCCATGATCAGCACGCTGGAGATGGCCTGCCAGGTGGCCCGTGCGCCGCTGCCGGTGCTGGTCACCGGCCCCAACGGCAGCGGCAAGGAGCGCATCGCCCGCCTGCTGCACGCCAACTCCGCCGTTGCCCAGGGCCCGCTGGTGGCCCTCAACTGCGGAGCCCTGCCGGCGGACCTGATCGAGGCCGAGCTCTTCGGTGCCGAGAGCGGCGCCTTCACCGGCGCCGGCAAGGCGCGCGAGGGCCGCTTCGAGGCGGCCGATGGCGGCACGCTGTTCCTGGACGAGATCGGCAACCTGCCCCTGGCCGGCCAGATGAAGCTGCTGCGCGTGCTGGAGACCGGCCAGTTCGAGCGCCTCGGGTCCACGCGCACCCGCACGACCCGTGTCCGCGTGGTCAGCGCCACCAATGCCGACCTGCCCGCCATGGTGGCGGCCGGCAGCTTCCGCGAGGACCTCTTCTACCGGCTCAATGTGATCGAGCTGCGCCTGGCCCCCCTGGCCGAGCGCCGTGATGACATCCTGCCCCTGGCCGAGCAGGCCCTCGCCGAGCACGAGCGGCAGGCCGGCCAGGCCGTGCGCCTCAGCGAGGCCGCTCGCAGCGCGCTGCTGGCCCATGCCTGGCCCGGCAATGTGCGCGAGCTGCGCAATGCCCTGGCCCGCGCGGCCCTGCTGTGCCGCGAGGGCCTGATCCAGCCGGCGGACCTGGGCCTCGCCGCCGCGGCCTCCCTCGCACCCGCGGCGCTGGCCCACCGCAACCTGGACGAGCCCAGCCGCGAGGCCGTGCTGGCGGCCCTGCAGTCCGCCCAGGGCGTGGTGGCCCGCGCGGCGCAGCAGCTGGGCCTCTCGCGCCAGGCTCTGTACCGCCGCATGGACCGCTATGGCCTGCCGCGCGAAGGCGGCCTCTGAACAGCATGGGCGCCAACGGCCAGGATCCATTGCCTCCGGGTGACCTCGGGCAGGGGAACGCGGCGGGCGAGGCGCTGGCGCCTCGGGGGTCTGCTCGCTCCCGGCCTCTGCAGTACCTCGGTCTGCGCCTGCTGCTGAGCCTGCTGCTGATTGCCCTGCTGGCCCTGGGCCTGCAGGCTGCCTTCAGCATGGGGCCGCTGCCCCCGCTGCTGCGTGAGCTGGGATGGGGCGCGCTGACGGTTCGCAGCAATGCCTGGCTGCCGGTGCTCCTCCTGACGCTGCTGCTGCCGGTGGCGGGCTTGCTGGTGGTCTGGTGCCTGGCCCCGTTGCGGCGGGTTCTGCGGGCACTGGAGGGCGCGGTGCTGAGCTACCGCGACGGGGACTTCAGCACCGCGCTGGCCGTCGATGGGCAGGGCGAGCTGCACGCCCTGCTGAGCGCCCACCGCGAGTTGGCCACCACCCTGCGCGACCAGCGCCAGCATCTCGCCCAGCGGGAGCTGCTGCTGGACACCGTGGTGCAGAACACGCCGGTAGCGCTGCTGCTGGTCGATGCCCAGGGGCGGGTGGCCTATGCCAATATCGCCGCTCGCCAGTTGCTGGCCCAGGGGCGGCGCCTTGCGGGCCAGGCCTGGGAGACCGTGCTGGCGCCCCTGCCCGAAGCCCTGGCCGAGGCCCTGCGCCTGGGCGAGGACCAGCTGCTCACCCTGCCCGAGGCTTTGGACGGCGCCGCTGAGCCCGAGAGCTTCCACCTGTCCCAGCGCACGCTCAACCTGCTGGGCCAGGCCCACCGCCTGGTGCTGCTGCGCCGCATCACCCGCGAGCTGTCACGCCAGGAAGTGGCCAGCTGGAAGCGCGTGATCCGCGTGATCAGCCACGAACTCAATAACTCCCTGGCGCCCATCTCTTCGCTGGCCCACAGCGGCGCGGAGCTGGCACGGCGCGGCCAGACCGAGCGCCTGCCCCAGGTCTTCCAGAGCATCAGCGAGCGGGCCCGCCACCTGCATGAGTTCCTGGCCGGCTATGCCAGTGTGGCCAAGCTGCCCCTGCCCCGCCTGACCCCCGTGGCCTGGGCCGACTTCGTGGCTCAGCTGATGAGCCAGCAGCCCTTCGTGTTGGACGGCCCCCTGCCGGCCGGCACGGCCAGCTTCGATCGCGCCCAGGTGGAGCAGGCCCTGATCAATTTGCTGAAGAATGCCCATGAGGCTGGATTGGGGCCACGCGAGGCGCCCCGGGGGGCGGAGGATCCTGCCGCCGTGACTGTTCCCGCACTCGCAGGCGAGCGTCCGCTCGAAGTGCGCCTGTCAGTGCAGCGCCTGGGCGCCGAGTGGTGCCTGGCGGTCAGCGACCGCGGCCCCGGCATGAACGAGGCCGTGCTGTCCCAGGCACTGCTGCCTTTTTACTCGACCAAGCGCAGCGGCACCGGCCTGGGCCTGGCCCTGGCGCGCGAGATCGCGGAGGCCCATGGCGGCCGCATCCTGCTGGCCAACCGCGAGGGCGGCGGCCTGCGGGTGAGCCTGTTGCTGCCGGTGCGCTGAGCCTGCGCGAAGCCACGCCAGCGGCGCCCGGCGTGCTGCAAATGTGCTGGCGGGGTCAGGTCTTGCCTTTCCTCAGCCCCAGCGCGCGTGGCTGAGGAAGGGATTGCTGCGCCGCTCCTCGCCGAAGGTGGATTCGGGCCCGTGGCCTGGGATGAAGACCGTGTCGTCGCCCATGGGCCAGAGGCGCTCGGTGATGGAGCTGATCAGCTGCGCATGGTTGCCGCCGGGGAAGTCCGTGCGGCCGATGGAGCCGGCAAAGAGCACATCGCCCACGAAGCAGCGGCGGGCAGACACGCTGTGGAAGACCACATGGCCCGGCGTGTGGCCCGGGCAGTGGCGCACCGTGAGCGCCTCCTGGCCGATCTGTACCGTGTCGCCGTCGCGCAGCCAGCGCGTGGGCGTGAAGGTCTCCACCGCGGGGAAGCCGAACATGGCGCTCTGCTGCGGCAGCCCGTCAATCCAGAACTGGTCCCCCACATGCGGCCCGACGATGGGCAGCTGCTTCAAGCGCGCCAGCTCCGCCGTGCCGCCCGCGTGGTCGATGTGCGCATGCGTCAGCCAGATCGCCTTGAGCGTCAGCCCCAGGCGTTCCACCTCCTTCAGCAGCTTCGGCACTTCGCCCCCCGGATCCACCACCGCTGCCTCGCGGGTCTGGTCGCACCAGACGATGGAGCAGTTCTGCTGGAAGGGGGTGACGGGGACGGTGAGGTAGTGGAGGGGCATGGTGTTTCTTCTCAACAATGATTCAAAACTGTAAACACAGATAGAAAGACGGCCGCGCTTGGCCAATGAAGGCGCGCGCCCAGTGCACACAGGCCCGTTCAGTCTTCAGGCTGTAGTTCGCGACTGCGGGTCGAGCAGGCGCAGAGCGAGGCGGTAGAGGTGTGCGGACTGGCTTCGGACCTAGGGTTCCCCGGGGGCGCTTCGGGTGTGAGGTGATGGCAGCATGGCGCCAAGCCTTCTTCCTGGCGCGCGCCCAGACCCGACAGGACAGATGAAGCAGGCGCGGTTCATGTCCCAAAAATAGTACCGTGCAAACCATCAGTTAGACCTCAAACTCCCACAGCCAACGATCACCCCTTCTGCGCTCCATGACTGCCGACGAAGCTCAGCGCGATATGCGTCTTTCCTACCTTTCTGGTGCTCCCGGTATGCTGGCTTCCGCCCTTGCCTGGCTGGTTGCCGGCTTCTTCGCCCTTCGGGCATCCCCATCCAGCGCTGTCCTGGCGCTGTTTGCTGGCGGCATGTTCATCCATCCAGTCGGCGTCTTGCTCTGCAAAGCCATGGGGCGTCCGGGCCAACATGCCAAGGAAAATCCTCTCGGCGCTCTCGCGCTGGAGAACACCGGGTGGCTCCTTCTCTGCTTGCCCATCGCGTATGCAGTAGCCCAGTACAACATGCTGTGGTTCTTTCCGGCCATGCTGTTCGTCATTGGCGGCCGCTACCTCACGTTTCATACGTTGTTTGGTCTGCGCATCTATTGGGTATGTGGTGCCGTGCTTGCTTTTGCGGGTTACTTATTGGCGGCTTTCAAGTCACAGCCTCATGTGGCCGCATTCGCCGGCTCCGCCGTTGAGGCGGCGTTTGCATCAGCCATTCTCTTGAGAGCGCGTCGTGCGGCTATGGACTAACCCTGTCTTGCAGCCAGCCCGGGGTGGCTGAATGCCAACGCTAGACGACGGGAATATCAACAATTTCGCAAGGAGCAACACACATGGGTGCGCATCAAGGCCCTTTCATACGCGGCCATCGAGCAGCAGGAGGGCAAGCCTCGGCCAATGCGCCGATCAACCCGCAAGTACAACCCTAAGTACAAGGCGGACTATCAAAACCCCGCGCAGGCCAAACTTGGCCGGTTTAGCCGTCTTGCGTGGAAGATTCAATGGTGGCCGCTTGGTTGCCGTTAGCCGCATCGCAGCGGGTTCGGGACGGGGAAATCCATTTCATTCGTTAGGGCACAAGGGCGGAGCATGGCAAAGGAACGCACACGCTTGCCGGTCAACGAGCTGACTGCGCAAGACTTTGAATTCAGTCCTTGCTGGGCATACGCATCGGACGAAGAAGGCCAGCCAGACCAAGACGAATGCACGGTGCGCCCACTCGATATCGCCGTGCTGCGTTCAGTGAAGCATCAGGTCCTTGTTCAGGCCCTCTTCATATTCCCCAACGGCCGCGCCAGGCTGGGTATGGTTACGCTGAATGCCGGCCACGACGTGGAAAGTCATCAGCCGGCATTGTTCACTTCAAGCGGTTTGGCCAGTTTCTATGCGGGAGCGTCACCACCAAGTAGCGCTGAAGTCGCGGAAATGCGCTCGGTACTTCGGCAGGTCAGTCGTTCACCCTGGCCTGTTCGGTACATTTCGGTGCTGCACACCGAAGACGGTGAGCCGCTGGCGACTGGGTTACTGCAAGGAATCTATTGGCTAGCAAACTGGCGTACGGGGGAAATGAGAGTTAAAGCCTGAAATTTCATTTCACGTGACGTTCTCATGCTGTGCTTGGGTCCGTGCGTGAATTTTGGCGTTGGATAGAGAATCTATGGTTATGCTTTTGCTCGACAATGACTATTCAGAGCGGCAACTCTCTGAGAGCCTGGAGCTTGATCTCAGAAATATAGGAAGCAAGGTCTGGCACAAGGTCTTGTCAAATTGCAGGGCATCAAATCTTCGCCTTTATCACATTACATTGAGCGCCCTTGATGGAATTGAGTCCCTCACTGCAACAAGAACGCTAGAGCTTGAGTGGGCAACAAAAATTGAAACACTGCTCCCTGTATTTGCGATGCGAAGGCTTGAATCTCTTTCGATCTACGATTTTCCTAAATTAAGGGAGCTCGATGGTATCGAAGAGCTTTCAGAGCTGAAGGAGCTCAAGCTCTCAGGAAGTCGGGGAGCCCTGACGCCGAAACTGCGCCTTCAGTCAATCGCCCCCGTCTGCAAAATTCAAAACCTCACTTCTCTGGCCCTTACCAATCTAGCGTTAGGTGATGATGACGTCGCAAAGATCGCTAAATGCACGCAGCTGCGTCATCTCAAGCTATCCAATCAATTTGAGCGTGCGCAAGTTGCATATCTGGCGAAGCATCTCAATGAACAACTTGTTGAGCCGCTGACCTCACACGTTGTCAGTGGCATCAAGTGCAAAACATGCGACGGTAATCTAGCGATGTTCATTGGGCGCCGTGTGCCGATGCTCTGCCAAACCTGTAACAGAAAGCAGTTCACTAGGTACGTCGATGAATTTAGTCAACTCGTCGCAAGCGCCTAACAAGTTGAGCCATCGTCGTCCGCTTTCACAGCTCTCCAACGCCACGACCGTGATCCAGTCAAAAGTCTTTCGAGCCCTGCTTCTATTCGCCACGATTTCCCTTGGAGGCTGCGCAACGCCATATCAATCGTTTGAGCTGTTCGGTAGAGGCGGATATCAAGAGAAGAGGATTTCTGATGATTTTTATCAGGTCATCTACTACGGAAATGGCGCTACTTCAATGGACGCACTGAATTCCCTCCTCATGTACAGATCCGCAGACCTCACTCTGACGAACGGATACGACTACTTTGTGATTCAGTCTGGGAGGGCCCGTATGCCTCTCTCCACTCTTGGCGGATTCCGGACAGCAGAGCACACGATAAAGTTGTTTAAAGGGCAGCCAGACATGCAGGGCCCGCTCGCCCGTTTCACCTACGATGCCCGTTTGGTAAAGGAGCGATTCGGCCAACAGATTAGTCAGCAGAAGTAGAGCCATTGGCCCTGCTTGATGTCGGCAAATTGCCCGGAGCCCACGCTCCATGGCGCCGAACCTTTTATTGGGATTTCCAAGTTAACGAGCTGACTCGATCTTGGCGCCCACGGCAGGGCCGCTTTCATCCCTTGCGTGCACCGGAATGGCCTACTTGGCCGCATTCTCCCTGACTCGGGTAATTTCGTTCGCAGCCTTTCCCTTTCATAGAGCTACAGATTGATGACTTCGACCACCACCAAGCTTGCCGCACCGACGCCGTTTGCCCGAAGGTGGGAAGTCCCTTCGTATTCATTCCAGCAGTGGCTGATTTTGAGCTCTAAATGCGCGCAAAAAGCGCCGAGGCACCTTCCGGATTAAGCGTCATTATTGCTCCGTCATCTTCTTCGCTTCGCAATCTTCATCACCCATAGAAAATAGATATGATCGCCGCGTACATCGACCAAATCATTATGTTCAGTGTAGGCCTCTACGCTTCCCTCGTTGGCTTCCGCGTCGTGGCCCCGCCTTCGAAAGATCCAGCGCAAGCCCAGCTCTGGCTATCCAAATTCGGCATATTCTTTCGCGTTGGCGGCCCGCTCATGATCGGCATTGCAATAGTTCTCGCTGCGGCTCAATTCTTTGGAATCGCCGGCTGATGCAGTGCGCGGTCAGCTATTTGTTGATGGACTGTTCCATCAAGGGCCTCGAGCCGATCGATGGAGGTTGGCCGAGCAATGCACCCGCAGTCGTCAATCCGGCATCTGGCACGCCGCGCGTGGCGGGCTGCTGAAGAAAGTGTTGGAACTGGCCCGGATTCCCATGCGCACCTACCGAGTTCTTCTTTGCAGTTCGGCCCTTCTCGCCTTCACCGTCACCGGCGATGCTCAAGTCCACACGCCTGACGCTCAAACCCGGTTCGCCGAACGGCTTGCTGTCGAAGCTCTGAACTTTCGCCAGGGTGACCTTGGGAGTCTCGCGGACTCCAAGCCATTCTTCACTGCTGCCGGCTGGGCGGACTTCTCGAAACGCTTGACCGGCTTTGTCGATCCTCAGGGGGCGGCCACCTTCACTTCCAGCTTCACGCCCTCCGGCCCGGCTATTGCCACGAAGAAGGAGCATGAGAGCCTGACCGTCACCGTGCCGGGCGTGCTGAAGCACGAGAGTCGAAATCCCCAGGGTGGGGTGTCCACGACCTCTTATCGGGCCGAGATCGACATCCGCGTCTCGGCAAGTCCTTTCAAGATCGAGCTGCTTGTGCCTCGGACTTGCGGCGGCGCAGGCACCATGCCGTCTTGTCGGTGAGCCGGCATGACGGAGCGGCCCCCTCCGTTTGAACTCCCCGCCAGTCACGCCGCAGGCGTGCTGCATGTGCCTTGCTACAGCGCCGACTCCCGCTGCCACAGCGCCACCGCCCAGCGCCAGCCCAGCGCCAGCCAGGAGCGTCGCTCGCCTTGGAGTTCGGCGCGGCCGGGCAGCTCCATCAGCGGGGGCTGGACGCGATCGCAGTGTTCCAGGCGCACCCGGAAGACGGGCTGCATGGGCAGGAGCCGACCATCGGGCGCCTTCTGCACGGCAATGTCGCCTCCATGGACGCTGGCCAGCACCGGCGCATCCAACTGGCTGAGCTGCACGGGGTCCACGCGCTCCACCTGGCATTGCACGGAAGGCTGTTCCAGGGCGGAGGGCACGAAGCGGGCCGGCATGCCGGGCGACAGCGTGGCCAGCGCCGCTTCATCGACATAGGCATCCACCTTGCTGCCGCTGGGACCCACCAGCATCAGCAGACGCTCGCCGGCGGGCACCCAGGCCCCGGGCCGGGCGTCTTCGTTGGACTCCGCCACCCGGGCATCAAAGGGAGCCTGCAGCTGGAGCCGCTGGAGCTCCGCCTGCAACCCGGCCACCTCGGCCGCCGCGGACTCCCAGCGCTTGCGCAGCGCCGCACCGGCCGCAATCAGCTGCGGGTCGAAGGCCTGCTGGCTGAGCTGCCACTGCAGCTGCTGTTCGATGGCCTGGGCCTGCAGGAGACGCACGGCCAGCTCGGGCGAGCGCAGCTGCAGCATGGGCTGCCCTGCCAGCAAGGACTGCCCTGCTGCAGGCAGCGGCGACATCAGCTGCGAGGCATACGGTGCATAGACGGCCTGGGCCTGCAGCGCCCCCAGCACGGCAGGGGCCTGGACCACGCCCTGCCACGGCCAGACCAGCGCCAGCAGCCCCAGGCCCGCGAGCAGCGCGCTGCGTCGGGACGCAGCGTTCCAGCGCATGGCCTCGCGCCCCTGCCACCAGACCTTCATCTCGCGCCACATCGGCCTCGCGATGAACCAGCCCAGCTCCACCGCCATCAGGGCCAGACCCAAGGCCTTGAAGAAGGCGTGATAGACCAGCAGCGCAATGCCGAAGAACAGCAGCAGGCGATACAGCCAGGTCATCAGCGCAAAGGCGACCAGCCCTGCATGCCGTGCAGGCGGCAAAGCCTCGGGCGGGGGCAGCCCCCAGCCGAACAGGCGCTCTCGCAGCCACCAGCGGGCCAGGGCAAAGGAGCGCTCGTGCAGATTGGGCATGTTCAGCGCATCGGACAGCAGGAAGTAGCCGTCAAAGCGCATGAAGGGGCTGGCATTGATGGCCACCGTCAGCAGCCAGGTCGTGGTGGCCAGGAGGAACGCCCCGGAACGCACCGGCCCCCAGGCCGGCGTGTCCGGCAGCAGGTGCCACAGGAGCAGCGCCACGCTGGCCAGCGCCAGCTCGCTGAGCATGCCGGCCGCGCCGATGGCCAGGCGCTGGCGGCGCGAGCGGAGCTTCCAGGCCTCGTTGGTATCGGTGTACAGCACCGGCCACATCACCAGGAAGGCCACGCCCATGGTGGACACCCGGCAACCGTAGCGCGTGGCCGTGAAGGCATGGCCCAGCTCGTGCAGCACCTTGGCCACGCTCAGGGCCACGCCCACGGCCAGCAAGCCATCCCAGCTGCCATAGGACGTGAAGGTATGGGTGAACTCGTCCCAGCGGCGGGCGGCCAGGATTCCACCCAACAGCCACAGAAGTGCAACGCCGCCCCAGAACACTGGCCGGTAGGCCCAGCGCACCCACGGGCTCATGCGCTGCAGCCAGTGCATGGGCCGCAGCAGCGGCAGGCGAAAGAACAGGTAGTTCTTGAGCAGCCACTGTCCGGCAGACAGCTGCTGGGCCCGGGCCTGATCGCCCAGGCGCTGGCTGTCCTGCGCGCTGGCGGCCACCAGCAGGTGGTTGCCGGCCAGCATCTGCAGGAGGCCCTGCACGTCTGGTGCCCCGATCTGCAAGGTGGTTTCGGCGTGAATGGAAGCCAGCACGGCCTCCACGCTGCCCTGGCCCCAGCGGGCCAGTATCTCGAAGGCCGGCCAGCTGAGGGCGAAGAAGCGGTTGCTGGCCGGGTCGTGCAGGGTCCAGGTCGGAGAGCCGTCCGGCGCATCCGGGCCGGGATGCAGGGCCAGGTCTTGCCTCAATGCCGGCAGCATCACCAGCCCAGCCACTGTCGGGCCACCGCCAGCGGACGGCGCAGGGCCACATAGATCAGCGGCGCCCAGCCGCCGTGCAGCCGCGCCGAGCCCAACTGGCCGATGCGGGGCGGAGCCTGGCCGGCCTCGAAGCTGGCCTTGATGCGATAGGCCAGGAAGCCGTCGCGCGTCATCTCTGCACGGTAAGCCACGCTGCTGATGCGGGCGTCAAAGGACTGCAGCGGCGAACCCTGGGGGTAGAGCGTCAGCCGTTCGCCCACGGCCAGCGGCAGCAGGTCCGCGGCCGGCAGCCAGGCCAGCAGCTCGACCTGCCCCGGATCGGCGATGAGCAGCACGCGCTCGCCCAGGGACACGGCCTTGCCGACCCAGTCATTGCCATCGGCAAACACCGCCACGCCTTTGCGGTCCGCCTTCACCTGGATGCGGGCCAGCTGTTCCGCGGTGTAGTCCACCTCCACGGCCTTTTCCTGAAGCTTGCCGCGGCGCAGGGCCGTTTCCGCACGGCTCTTGTCACTGGTGACCGCGGCCTGCGCGGACTGCCGGTACTCCTCCTGCGCGGCATCCAGCGCCTTGCGCGCCAGCTCCATGCGGGTGCGCAAGGCGCTGGTGTCCAGGCTGAACAGCGGCGTGCCCGGCTGGACGCTCTCGTTGGGATGGATATCGAATCGCTCGATCACGCCATCCAGCGGTGCCCGCACCATGAAGGGGCTCTGGGGCACGACTTCAGCCTGGGCCAGCGCCGTCAGCCTCACGGGGCACAGGCTGAGCACCAGCACGGCCGCCACCCAGCGCCTGCGCGCCTTGCCGCTCAGGGCCGCGCCCAGGCGCCCGCGCCAGGCCCGCTGGGGTCCAAAGGCGTGCAGGGCATGTGCATAGGCATGACCCAGCTCCAGCAGCAGGGCCTTCTCGTGCGGCAGCCAGGGGGCCTCACGGGCCAGCAGCAGGCCTGCCTCGGCCTCACCACCTTCGGAGTCGGAGGCGTACCCCAGGCGCAGCCACAGGGCAGAGGCGGGCAGCCACTGCGCCCAGTCAGCGCGCGAGGCCTCCGGCAGGCCCTCCACGGACACCTCGGTCAGCGCTGCCGAGGGTTCCAGGGCGGCGGCCGGCCCGCTCCGGTCCGGGGGCGGGCGCACCAGATGCCGGCACAGGCGGGCCACCCACTGCACGTAAGGCGCGCTGGTGTCCGGCTGGGGCAGGCCAGACACCGCCGCCACCTGGCCCAGGCCGCCCTGGGTCCACAGCACAGCCTGGCGGTAGGGCAGCAGTTGCAGGGTCTCGTTGACCATCACGAAGCCCAGGGCTTCGGGTGTGCGCGCGTCCCGGGCGCGCCGCTGCAGCTGCAGCAGGCTCAGCAGGGAGGCATTCGGGTCCGCGGCGCTCATCTCAGGCGGTCGTCAAGCAGGCGCCCGCACTCATTGGCGCGGGGGAAACACGGCCCAGCCGCTCATGCCTGGCAGGAGTCCGGGCTGGCTGCCATCCATCACGCCGTAGACCGGCAGGGTCTGACTGACCGGATCGATCTGGGCGCCCAGGCGCTGCACCTTGGCCGGGTAGCTCTTGCCCAGTTCTTCGACCTCCACGGTGAAGCTGCTGCCCGGCTTGAGCCAGCTCAGCCATTTGGATGGCACGATCATCTGCAGCTCCAGCTGCCCGGTCTCGACAATGTCCAGCAGCGGATTGCCAGGCGAGACGTATTGGTGTGCCGCGACCTGGCGCTTGACCACCCGTCCCGCGAAAGGCGCGGCGATGCCGCAGCGCCCCACCAGCAGCTTCGCGCTGGCCGCCTCTGCCTGCGCTTCCTTGAGCTTGGCCTGGGACTGCTCGACCTCGAACTTGCCAATCGAATTGAGCTCGGCCATGCGCTGGTTGGACTGCAGCACGGCGGTCGCCGCCTCCACCGAGGCCTCGGCCTTGCGCTGCTGGTTCTGGTACAGCGAGCAGTCAAAGCCCACCAGGATCTGGCCGGCGCGGAAGGCTTCGCCCTCGCGCAGCGGCAGGCTCGCCACGCGGGCCGCGATCTCGGCAGACACCGTGAGCGCATTGCGGGCGCTCAGCTGGGTGCGGATACGGCCGTCCTTGTCGGTGGCCAGCGGGGAGGTCTGCGCCCAGGCCGTTGCGTGGGTCAGGGCGATGGAGACAAGCGCAAGTCCGATGCCTCGGATCATGCACCGCCTCCGGGGTTGATGGTCTTGGTCCAGTTGGCCTCGGACGCCCGCACGGACTCACCCAGCGTCCTGAGGTCATGGGACGGCACCGACTCGGGCAGGGGGTCCAGCCCCAGGGTCGCCACCAGCTGGCCATAGGCCCCCTGCAGCGCGCCATAGGTTTGGTAGAGCCGCAGCTCGGACATCATGGCCGAGGCCGAGGCGCGGATTTCCTCCAGCTTGCCCTGCGAATTGGCGGAGGCCGCATTGCGGGTGTATTGCAGGATGCGCTGCTCGACCTTGTTGAGGTCATCCGTCAGCTGGTACTGCTTGAGCCGGCCCAGGTAGTCCAGCCGCGCGACGTGTACTTGCGTCAGCACCGCCATGCTCAGCGCCAGGCGCTGCTGTCGGGCCAGTTCCAGCTGGCTCTGCGCCACGCCGCGGATGGTGCTGGCGTTCAGCACATTGAGCAAATTCCAGCTCACGCGCAGGCCGACATCGCCCCAGCGGTGGTTCGACAAATAGCTGTTGCTGTCGTAGTGCTGGCCCACGCTGAGCTCCAGCCCAGGGAGCAGGCGGGCCAGCGCCTTGCGCGTCTCCAGCAGGCCGATGCGCTCGTTGTACTGGGCTTCCACCAGTTCGGGACGGCGCAACATGGCGGCCTCTTCCATGTCTGCGACCGGCAGGCTGACCTTGGGGGTGGCCAGCGCGCCGCCCACGGCCACCGAGAAGGGCTCGCCCGGCGGCAGGTTCATGATCGAGGCCAGCCGCGGCTTGGCCTGGGCCAGCTCGTCACGCACGGCCTCGAGCTGGCGCACGATGTCCAGCAACTGCCGCTGGTAGGTCAGGGCCTCGAGCGGCGATCGCAGCTTCTCGACTTCCACCTTGCGGGAGTCGTCCAGGGCCTGGCGGGCCAGCTTCAGCACGGGATCGATGCGAGCCTCCAGCAGCTGCGCGCCAGCGGCCTGCCACCAGGCCTGGCGGGTCTGCTGCATCAGCAGGTGGAGGACCTTGCGACGGCGCTCTTCGGCCACCTGCACGCGGTCTGCCTGCTGGTGCGCGCCGTAGTAGCTCACGCCGAAGTCCAGCACATTCCAGCTCAGGGACAGGTCGCCCGTGCGATGGTTCTTGTCGCTGGAAGTGGAGGGTTCCAAGGACTGGTTGCCGCTGAGCACGCTGCGGGAGGAGGAGGCCAGCTCATTGTCACGGCCGGCGTAGCCTGCCGACAGGGCAAGCTTGGGCAGCAGGTCGGTGCGGGACAGGTTCAGCTGGCGCTGGGACACCGCCTCCTCCATCAGCTTCACCCGGTGGTCCAGGTTGTACTTGATGGCTCGCGCCATGGCCTCGTCCAGCGTGATCGGCCCTTGCACGGGCTCCTGCTGCTGGTACATCTCGGCACGGCCGGCCTTGAGGGCGGCCTGCCGTTCGTCGGGGCTCAGGGCCTGCGGCTGGATCGCACAGCCGGCGAAGGCGGCAGACACGAGGACGGCGAGCAGGGAGCGAGTCGGCAGTCGGCGGGATTGCGGCATCTGGCAGTTCTCCTAGGAATTTTGGCGATGAGATCAAGCGCGCTGCGCGGCGGCCTTGAGGTGCTGGATCAAGGCCTGGCGCTCAGCCTTCAGGGCTGCGCTGCCATGGCGTTCGAACTGGTCGGCCAGCGCTGCACGCCCTTGCGGCACGGGCGTCGGCTCACGGGCCTGGGCCTGGGCCAACTGGTCCTGCAGTCCGGCGAGGTCGGTCTCCTGGCTGTCAGGGGCCCACAGGAAGCTGCTGGGCCTGCCCGTGGCCCTGACATCGATGTCCATGTGCGAGCTGACCCGGTGCCCCTTGCTGTCACGGGCGATCATCTCGATGCTGAGGCGCTGGTTCAAGCCGGCTGGTGCCTGCCCGCTGAGGGTGCCCTTCACCGGATCGAACTTCAGCCAGCTGGGCAGGGGCCGGCCATCCGCCAGGCGGATCTCGACGGTGACCTGCTCCCGGCTGTCCGAATGGCTGAAGGTGGAGGCGGGCAGCATGATGCTGATGGGCTGCCCGGCCCGCACCGAGAAGTCGCCGATGTCCGGCAAGGACTGCAAGCCCTGCCCGTTTGCCGCGCCCAGCTCCACGAAGCCGTGGCGGGCATCGGCCGGCGCCGAGAGCGAGGGGCCGGATATGGACAGCGACGGGCTGCCGGACGTGAAGCCCCCCGTGCCAGGCAACGAAGCCTGGCTTGACAGTCGGGACGACGCGCCAGGGTTTCCCCCCGCCGAATCGAGGGCGGACTGCAGCGGCGGCTGCGTGTTCAGCTGCAAGGTCGGCTGGGGCGGCAGTTGCGGCGTGGGTGGCAGGGTCGGTATGTCCGTTGTACGCACCGGCCCGTCGGACTGGAAGGTCAGCGGCGGCGTCCACCGGCCGGGCTCGGGGGCAGGCGGGGGCGTCGGTGCTGGTACCGGCACCTCGACCATGGGCGGGGGCGTGACCACGGGGTTCAGCTGATAGGACTGGGAAGGGCCGCCGCTGGCCAGTGCATTGCCTGCTGCATCGGCAATGCCGCTGCCGGAGGCATTGAGCCGCAGGGACAACTCGCCCACGCCGGAAAGGCCGTCCAGCACCACGGTGTAGGTGCGCGCGTCCACCTGGGTGAGGGAGCGGAGGGTGCCTGTGGCCGTGCCGCTGCTCACTAGGGAGAGGTCCTCGACGCCAAGGCCCGTCACGGCTTCGGAGAACACCAGCGAGTAGCTGACCGAGGAAGCGCCGGTGGGGGAAGGATCCAGGCGGGTGAACCTTTCCAGCGTCGGCGCCACGGCATCGATCTTGATGCCGGCGGTCCCTGCCACGCCCTGGAGCGTCAGGGCGGCCTCGTTGCCTGCGTTGTCGCGCATCGACGCGCCCTGGAGCTCGATGCGGGATCCCAGCGCAACGCCCGTGCTGTCGAGTTCGCCGCCGCGCACGACATGCCGGAAGGTGAGCGTCGTGCCTCCCGACCCGGCAAGGTAGTCGGCATAGACCGTCCCGCCCGAATCCAGCGTGATGGCGATGCGCGGCGTGCCGCCCGCGGTGTCCACGGTGATGGCGTCGTTGAACTGCACGGTGAAGTCCAGCATCTGGCCCGCCACGTAGGTGCCGTTGGACGGCGCATCGACCTTCACGATCTCGGGTGCTAGACCGTCGATCACCAGCGCCTTCTGGCCGGCCAGCGTCTCGGCGCTGCCGCTGGCGGGCAGCGTCAGCACCGCGTCCAGAAGGGAAGCCCCGCGAATGCTGCCGCCGTTGAGGGCAAGGGCCGCACCCGAGGCGCAATCCAGGTCGGCACTGCGGTCGCCCGCTTGAACCGTGTAGGTGAAGCTGAGCGTCTTGGTGCCGGAACCGGACACATAGACGGCATTGCGATCGATGGCACCGGTCTCCAGCCGCAGCGTTGGCGTGCCGCCTGCCGTATCGACGGTGACCGCCTGATCGAAGGTGACGGTGAGAGTGAGGGTGTCGCCGATCTTGTAGTGGCCATCAGCCGCGGACGAGCTGACCACGGTGACGACCGGATGCACCGGGTCGATGCTCAGGGCCACGCTATCGACGTCCGTCCTGGCGCCTCCTGCACCGCTGTTGCCCAGGTCGCTGGTGCTGATCTGCAGGCTTGCGGTGCCGTTGTAGCCCGCCGTGGGCTCGAAGCGCAGGCCGTTGAGCGCGGCGTTGATGTCCGCCACGGAGCCCTGGAAGGTCATGCTGGCATCGCCGGTCCCGGTGCCCGAGACAAAGGTCAGGCCGCCCAGCCCGGAGAGCGTGAGCGCGCCATGGGTGACGGTGAGCGTGACCTGCTCCAGGCCCCCGCCCGCATCGACATCACCGATGCTGAGCGGATTGCCCTGGGCGCTGCCAAACACCAGATGCCCATCCTGGCTCACGTGCTGGGTGAGCGTGGGAACGCTGTTGACGGGACTGTCGTTGGCCGCGGCCACGCTGATGAGCCGGGTCCCCGCTGCGCTGCTCAAGCCACCATCGTTGACGCTGAAGCTCACCGTGCGGGTGCTGGTGTCCGGCGCCTCCGAGGTATTGGCGTAGGTCACGGCCCGCAAGGCCGCCTGCCACTGGGCCAGGGTCGCGGTGGACCCTGCCGAGCTGAGGGTCAGCACCCCGCTGCCGATGTCATAACTGCCGCTGATGTTGCCGAAGCTGCTGGAGCTGGTGTTGGCAAAGGCCAGCACGTCCTCCGCGCTGCGGAAATTGCCGCTGATGCGCACGGTGGCGCTGGCCAGGGTGGCGCTGTCGGCATCGCTGACCAGGATGCCGCCGTCCACGACAACGGGCACGCTGGCGCTGTCCGCGCCCTCGATGAAGGCAGCGCTGCCGCTGGTCGTGCCGAGCACCGGCGCAGCACTGACCGCCACCACATTCACTGTCGTGGCAATGGACAGGCTGCCGGTGTCTGCGCCTGCGCTGGCCGTTCCGCCGTTGTCCTGAAGGCTTGTGAGGGTCACGACTCGGCTGCCGGCGGTCGGCGCGCCGCTGTCATTGCGGTAGCTCAGGCCGTTGATCAGGCCCTGTGCCGTGGTCACGCCGAGCCCGGCCGGCTTCGTGCACGTGACCGTGGCGGTATCGCCCGACACGCTCACCGTGACGTTCAGGCCATTGCCGGCCGTCGTCAGGGCATTGCCATGGGTCAGGGCCACCGAGCTGCCATCGATCGCCAGCAGCTCGCTCGCTCCGTCGCTGAGCTGGCTGACCGTCAGGGTGAACTGAAGGACGGTCTGCCCGGTTTCCCCTGTACCGATGGAGGCGCCACTGAACAGGCCCACGGCGGCGCCGCCCTCGACGAAGTTCACGGTCCCTGCGCCTGCGCTGAGGGTCGGTGCATCGTTGACCGGCACCACCGCCACGGTGATGTCCGCGTCGGCGCTGGTGCCGCCGTCACCATCGTCGAGGGTCACGCGCACCGTCCGGGCCGCGGTGCTCGGGTCCACGCTATTGCCGTTGCGATAGGCAATGTCGCGCGTCAGGGCCTGAACGGCAGCGGGCGTGGCATTGCTGTTGAAGGTCACGACCAGGTCATTGGTGCCACTGCCACCCGTGAAGGTGCCGATGAGCACGCCCCCATAGCTGACCTGGCTGCCCGACACGCCAATCTGGCCGGCACCATTCCCCTGGTGCACGATGGACAGGAGATCCTCGCCCGCGACCCGATTGGTCACGATGGCGGCGCGGAGCGTGCCTCCGTTGAAGTCGGCGCTGTCGCCATCCACCACGGTGGCGTTCTGCCCGGCGTCAAGCCGCACGGGCGCGCCGTCCTCGGTATAGGACACGCTGTCACCGCCCAGGCCGCCCACCACGGGTGCGGTGTTGCCCCCCACCACGAGGTCATTGCCACCGCTCATGGCCGGGCCACTGCTGTCCCCTGCGTAGGTCAGGAGGAAGGTGCTGGCGCCGAAGCTGAGGCTGCCGCCCTCGGCGGTGCTGCCGGGGTTCACGAAGGTGTCTGCGCCATCGTTGACGATGAGCACGAAGGTGCCGCTGCCGGTGAAGCCGCCGCTGGAGGTGAGCGTCACGCCGCCCACCCCGCCCAGGTCCACGGCGCCGTTGACGACGACCTGGTCATATTGCGTGCCCGGCGTGGTGCCCGCCAGCTCGGCATTCAAGGTGCCGGACAAGGCCAGGGCGCCCTGGATGGTCAGGGTGCCGACGGCGTTGGCGCCAGGCGCTAGCGTCGCACCGCTGTTCACGGTCACGTTGCCGGTGATGGTGCCGCTGCCGCCCAGGGTGGTCCCGCTGGCGGCCTGCACGGCACTGCTCACACTGCCATTGACCCACAGCGAGCCCCCGCTCAGCGTGGTGGCGCCGGTGTAGCCGTTGGTGCCCGAGAGCGTCAAGGCACCGGTGCCCTGCTTGGTCAGTCCACCCGTGCCGTTGACGGCCCCGGAGAAGCTGGTGCTGGCGTTGCCGCCGGTGGTCAGGGTGTTGTTCCCCAGGGCCACGGTACCGGCGCCAGCCAGTGAAGCGATGGTCTCGGCACTGGCCAGGGTCAGCAGCGCGCCGCTGGCCACGGTCACGGCGGAACCGTCGGCCAGGGCCGAGCCCCCGCTCAGGGCGAGTTCGCCGGCGGAGACGGTAGTGGCGCCGGTGAAGGTGTTGGTGCCGGAGAGGGTCAGCGTCCCGCTGCCCAGCTTGGTGAGGCCTCCGGTGCCGCCCAGGGCGCCGCTGAAGCTGGTACTGGTGTTATCGCCGCCTGCACTGAGCGTGTTGGCGCCCAGGTTGACGGTGCCCGTGCCCGCCAGCGAGCCGATGGTCTCGCTGGCAGACAGGTTCAGCACGCTGCCCGCGCTCAGGGTCAGGGCCGAACTGTCGGACAGCGCGGCTCCGCCGCTCAGGGTCAGGGTGCCCGCGCTCAGGGTCGTGCCGCCGGTGAAAGTGTTGGTGCCGGAGAGGGTCAGCGTGCCGCTGCCCTGCTTGGTGAGCCCGCCTGTGCCGCTGATGGCGCCGGAGAAGCTGGTGCTGGCGTTGCCCGCTGTGCTCAGGGTGTTGCTGCCCAGGGTGACGGCACCGGCGCCGGACAGCGAACCGATGGTCTCGCTCGCGTTGAGGGCCAGTGTCGCGCCGCTGGAGACCGTCATCGCCACGCTGTCGGCCACGGCCGCGCCACCGCTGAGGGCCAGGGTGCCTGCCGACACCGTGATGGCCCCGGTGTTGGTGTTGGTGCCCGAGAGCGTCAGGGTGCCAGCCCCCGCCTTCGTCAGGCCGCCGCTGCCCGCCAGGTTGCCGGACAGGATGACGCCATTGGCATTGCTGACCGTGGAGCTGCCACTGAGGTTGACGTTCTGGCTCAGCGTCACGCCGCTGCCGTTGATCTGCAAGGTGGTGCCGGACAGGGTCAGCGCTCCCGAACCCAGGTTGCTGCCGTTGGTGACCTCCACCACCCCGCCGCTGAGGGTGCTCGTCCCCGTGTAGGTGTTGGTCCCCGTGAAGATCATCCGGCTGCTGGCCCCCGAATTGGGCGTGATGGCCAGGTTCCGGCTTCCGCCGCTCTCGGTGATGTTGCCGCTGAAGGTGACGATGCAGTTGCCCGCCACTCCATTGATGACCGTGGCGTTGCCGGCCAGCACGATGTCGTTGGTGGCGGTCATCGTTCCGACACCCAGGAAGCCCAGGGAAGCCCCGCTGCCCAGCACGATCTGGCCCGTGCCCAGCGCTGTCGCCGAGGCATTGGCCACCAGGTAGCCGGCATTGACGGTCTGCGTGCCGCTTTGCGAGTTGTTGCCGTACAGGGACAGGAAATAGCTCGAGCCATTCTTGGTGATGGCACCCGATCCGCTGACGTTGCCTTTGAGATTGATGTCTCCGGCCATGGCGTTGAAGATGGCACCGCCGCTGCCGATCACCACATGGCTGCCGAGCGTGATCTGGCTGCTGCCAATGGCGCTTTCCACCGTGACACCGTCCAGGGTCAGCGTACCGCCGCCCGTGTGGTTGAGCGCGGCGGCGATGTTGGTGATCGGGCCGCCGCCGTTCAGCGATCCCGACAGCGTCAGGGAGCCGCCGCCGGACTTGGCGAAGGTGGCGCCGCCACTGCCCACCACCACGGCGTTCGACAAGGTCTCGGCGCCGCTGTTGGTGTCGGCCAGGGTGGCGCCGTTGAGCGTCAGCGTGCCGGAGGACAGGTGGTTGGCGCTCGAGATGCTCAGCGTGCCGCCCCCCACGGTGATGTCGCCGCTCATGCCGGCGTAGTTGCCGGTGTTGCCCAGCACCAGCGTACCGGCGCCACTCTTGCCCAGGGTGCCTGAACCTGCCAGTTGGCTCGAGATCGTGGCCGTCTTGCCCGCGCCATTGGTGAGGGTCAGTGTCTTGCCCGGGTCCAGCGTGAGTGTGCTGCCGCTGAGGTTGAAGCCATTGCCCAAATCGGCGTCGATCGTGGCGTTGTCGCTGACAGAAAGGCCGCCGGCCAGCGTCATCGTCCCGGTGAAGCTGCCCGACAGCAGCAGGGTGTCCGTCCCCGACTGCGCGTTGGCAATGGCCATGGCCTCGCTGAAGCTCACGCCGTTGGTCACATCGATCGTGCTGGTGTCCGTGGTGTTGGTCACGTAGATGCTGCTGCTGGTCACGGCAACATCCGCCGTGGCGCTGCTCGTGCCATCCGACAGCGTGAAGCGCACCGTCTCGTTCCCGGCCGGGGTGTCATTGCGGTAGGTGATGCCGCGCAGCACGGCCTGCACCAGGGCATTGGTGGCCGCGGTCCCGGAGCTGGTGAAGCTGATGCTCAGCACGCCGCCCGAGTTGGTGAAGGTGGCGAATGTCAGGCCGCCGGACTGCAGATTGCCGCCGCTGACCGTGAAACCGGCCGCGTTGAAACCCAGGGTGTCCGCGGACCAGGCCGTGCCCTGGCGCTGCACCGTCAGGCTGCCGCCGGCCCAGTCGCCCAGGCCGCCGTTGAGGGCGGAGAACTCGGTGTCCAGCACCGTGGCATTGCCTCCCGCATCCAGCACCACCGTGCCGCCCACGCCCGCCCAGGCGACCGAATCCCCGTGCAGGCTGCCCGTCTGCGGCGCGCTGTTGTAGCCGCTCACCGTGACGCCATTGCCCGTCAGGTCGGCGATCACGACGGCAGCCGCAGCCCCTGCGTTCCAGTCCTCGGCGGCGGCAAGGTTGTAGGTGGTGCTGTCAGTCGAGGCGCTGCCGTTCTTGTTCAGCAGGGCGTTGATGGCGGCCTTGTCGGTGGCGCTCAGGATCAGAGTGGCGCTGGTGCCGGAGCTGACGTCCACATCGACGGTGTCGGTGAGCGTATAGGTGGCACCGCCTTCGCCGGTCAAGGTGAGCTTGCTGGCAACGATGTCGTTGCCGGCGCCGCTCAAGGGCAAGAAGCCTGTGCCCGTGATCACCAACTGGCCACTCACGCTGTTGTAGGTGGCGCTGGTGATGGCTGGCACGGCCACATTGCTCACGGTCACGCCGGTGGTGACGTCGGAGATGTCGCCGCCCGTCACGACACTGTTCCAGTCGTCGTCAGCCTGCAGGTTGTAGGTCGTGCCGCCGGTGGAGGCTGTGCCATTGCGGTTGAGTATGAACTCCACCTGCGCGCGATCGGTCGCATTGAGCGTGACCGAGAAGCTGGTGGCGGAGCTCACATCGACATCGGATGAAGTCAGCGTGTAGCTGCTGCCGCCTTCGCCATACAGGGTGAGCTTGGCCACC
This sequence comes from Mitsuaria sp. WAJ17, assembly GCF_014174515.1. GTDB lineage: Bacteria > Pseudomonadota > Gammaproteobacteria > Burkholderiales > Burkholderiaceae_C > Roseateles_B. The sequence continues at coordinate 42,707 of NZ_JACJUG010000001.1, read as the reverse complement.
GTGATGTCGTTGCCCGCCCCGGACACGCCTACCAGATTACTGCCTGTGACGGTGAGCACATGGGTGCTGGCGTCATAGCTTGCTGAGGTGATGGCCGGGGCCGTGACGTTGCTGACCGTCACGCCGTTGCTGGTGAGATCGGCAGGCGCGCTGGCGGTGGAGTCCCAGTTCGCGGCGGCTGCCAGATTGAAGGTGGTGCCGCCCACCGCGCTCGTGCCGTTCTTGTTGAGCAGGCCGTTGATGGCCAGCTTGTCGGCGGCGTTGAGCGTGATCGAGAAGGCCGTGCTGCTGCTGGCCGTGGTGCTGGCCGAGGTGAGGGTGTAGGTGGCACCGCCCTGTCCGGTCAGCGTGAGCTTGGTCGGATCAATGGTGTCCCCGCCGACCATGTTGGCGCCGGTGACGGCCAGGACGCCGGTGCTGGCGTCATAGGTGGCGCTGGTGACACTGGCCGGGACCACGGCAGCCGAGATGCTGATGTCATCGATCTCGGGCGTGACCGCGCCGGACCAGCTGAAACGAATCTCGTCCACATTGGCATAGAGGCTGTCGAAGACCAGCTGCCCGTAGCTGCCTCCTGCCGTCGTGCCCGAGAAGTTGTAGGTGATGTGGCCCGCGGAATCCCCGGCCGTCAGGTTCACAGCTTCGCCACTGACCACCAGGGCGCCGTCCCGGTAGGCGCTGACCGTCACCGAGGTCGAGCCGGCGGAGGAGCCCAGCACGAAGGAGTTGAGCTGGAAATCGGTGCCATCGGCCGACTTCATGGTGAAGCTGGAAATTGAGTTTCCGCCGTAGTTCCAGATGAAGGTCCGGTCGCCGCCGGCCCCGTCCATATTGGTGTTGAAGTTCTGGTCGCTGGAGTTCGGGGTGTAGAAGTCGTTGCTGGAGGCCGCAGTGAAGGTCCAGGTGCCCACGTTGACTGTGGTGACGCCGGTCTGGAAGACCAGACCCGCACCATCGAAGTTCTCGCTGGAAACCGCCAGCAGCCCCTGATAGGCACCCAGGGCCTGCCCGCCAAAGGCGATGGCCGCCTCGACGCTGCCCACGCGCGCCTCCAACGTCCAGTCCCCGCCGGATCGGCTGGCGCCCGTGGCATCGTCAGAGGCTGCCACGTCGCGACCTGTCGCTTGCGCCAGCTGCTGGACGAAGTCCCGGCCCTGGCCGTCGGCCGCCACATTGCAGCCGTACAGCAGCAGGTCCGCGCCGGGTGCCATGGCGCCCCCGATGCGGGCCAGCGTGGGGGCGTAGCTGGGCAGATTGCTGTTGTCCAGCCACAGATTGCCGAGTGAAACGGCGCCGTCCCGGCCGTGCGAGACGATGTGCACCGCCGTCACGCCGTGGTGCTGAGCCAGGTAGTCGGCGATCTGGTCCAGGCCGTTGCGCGAGGGGTCCAGGTTCACGATCTCCACCCCTGGTCGCGCAGCCTGGCGCAGGGTGGCGGCGTCATCCACCTGAGCTGAGAGGAACAACACCTCCCGGGGAGCGGGCGCTGTGACAGCCGTGGGCCCGAAGTGCCGCAGCAGCACCGGGTCGGCTTCAGCCACATGCACAGGCTCGCGGTGCACGGCCACTACCTCTGCCGCGGTGCTCAGGGCCGCGGCGTCGAACATGACGCGCGGCTCTAGGGCCATTAACAAGGGTGTTGGCGCTGCCGTGGAAGCGGCCTGGGGTTGCGGACAAGCGCGTCCAGGGGTGAGCTGCTGCTTGAGCTGCCTGAAGATCCGCATGACTGTCTCCAACTTGTCAGTCCCAGGTCGGGGCCTCCGAGGGAGACGCGCTGGGCTTTAGCACTGCTGTCGGCACCGCAAGCCCCGGGGGTCAGGGCTTGCGGTGCCATCCTACCTAGATCCCGGTCAAGAGGGCCTGGCAATTCCTGGCCGGCTAGGCGCCATTTCAGACCTCAATGTGCGCAGGTCCGACGCGCAGGAGAACTCCCCGGCCTAGGGCGCAAGAAGTTGTCGTCGGTCGGCAGTAATCGACACATGTGGCCGTCTTGGCGCCCAGCCATCACGCTTTTCCTCGCCCGGATACGCTAGGCAGGCGGCTTGCGAGCTCCGATCGGCGCCGAACGGCCGCGTGTCTTTTTAGACACAGGGCGCCTGCCCTGCTGCGCGATCCGGCGCCGGCACTCAGGGCCGCGTGGGGAAGATGCCTTCCAGAGCGATGATGAAGTTGCTGCCCAGGTAAGGGTTGCGAAGAGGGACCGGCAAGCTGCTCCCCGCCGGTCCTACCGTCACGGTACCAGCGGCTGTGGAGGACAAGGCGCCCGCATTGGTCGATGCGGTGATGCCGCCCAGCTGTGCCTTGGTCGCGTCCGGGGCGGTGTTTGTGTAGAGCCCATTGAAGACCACGCTGTTCAGGCCCACCTTGCCCGTGGCAGCCGACAGGAAGGTGGTGGCACCCGTGGTGGGCGGCACCATGGGGTTGGCCGTGCTGGTACCAACGTCCACGCTCACCGAGGTGCTCAGCGATCCGGAGACCCCGCTGGCCTGCCCGGCGAAGGAGGCCGGATGCGTGTGCTGGGGGAGCTGCCCGTTGGTCAGGGTGACGGACTCGTTGCCGCTTCGCTGACCCTGGACGATGGGCGTGAGACCGGGCCCGTTGCCCATGCCCACGGCGGCCCGGCCGCGCAGGTCCGGCAGGGCAAAGTTGGCGACGCCATCGCCGCCATAGGTGGTGCCCAGCAGGGCGAACAGCGCCGAGTTCTGCGCAATGGGCAGCAGGCGTCCGTCGCAGGGGGCCCAGCCAACGGGGGCGTAGTTGAATCCGACCATGCGGATCTCGCCCAGGAACGGTTCGCTCATGATGTGTATCTCCTTGCGGTGGGTGGATCAGCCGTGCAGCACGGCAGCGTGAGGAACAGGTCGGCGCATCGGGGTGTAGAAGCCCGTGTCGGCGGCTGGCATGAAGCCCAGGCGCTGGTAGAGGCGACGGGCTGGGTTGCCGGCCTCCACGTGCAGCTCGATGGGCAGGCAGCGCGCATCGGCGCGGTCCAGCAGTGTCTTCAGCAGGGCCGTGCCCAGGCCCTGTCCGCGCAGAGCCGGGAGGAGGATCACGTCCACGAGCACGGCCCGGTCTTCGCCCTCCCACCAGTACAGGCGACCGATCGCCTGACCCTTGCGCTCCAGCAGCAGGAAAAGGGCGCCGGGGAAGTGCGTCTCGAAGTGGCGCCGCTGGTGCTCGAACTGCCCGGCCAGAAAGGCCTGGACCTGCTCGGCCGGCCAACCCGTCTGCGCCAGCTCGGACTCTCTCGTGCCGGCATAAAGCGCGCGCAGAAAGTCCCGGTCCAGAGGGCCGCAGGGGCGGGCACCCAGACCCTGCCGCGCCAGCCCTGGCAACAAATCCGTCAAACCGCGCGGCAGCGAATCCTCGAATGGCAGTGTCAGCACGATCCCTCGCTCCTGCCCCATCGGCGCAGCCTGGTGACTGAATAGCCGACCGATGGTATGGAGTTGTGGACAGCAACCTCTCTGTCAGCGTTGCCAGATTGTTGAACAGGCGCGCATGGATTAAGCCGCAGGACGCGCCCAGACTGGCATCACTCCGGAATCGCCGCCTCAGCCGTGCTCAGCTTTACGGAACGCCGCTGGCGGCCGCCCCAGCAGGCGCTGGAAGGCGCGGCGCATGCGCTCGGTGCTGCCGAAGCCGCAGTCCTCGGCGATGCGCTGCACCGAGGGCTGGCCGCCTTCCAGCGCGGCGCGAGCGGCTTCCACGCGCAGGCGCTCCACCACGTGGGCGGGCGTGCTGCCGGTCTCGGCGCGGAAGCAACGGGCGAAGTGGCGGGGGCTCATGCAGGCGCGCGCGGCCAGCTCGTCCACGCGATGGTCCTGCCTCAGGTGCAGGCGGATGTGCTGCAGCAGCTCGCCGAAGCGGCCCTCCGGCCGCTGTGTTTCCAGCAGGGGCGAGAACTGTGACTGACCGCCCGGCCGCCGCCGTTCCACCACCAGCTGGCGTGCGGCCTCGCGGGCCACGTCCTCGCCGCAGTCGTGGGCCACCAGGGCCAGGCAGAGATCGATGCCGGCGGTCATGCCGGCGCTGGTCCAGAGCTCGGGGCGGCGTGCGCGGCGGCTGCGCTGGGCGGGCTCGCGCACGAAGATGCGATCGGGCTGCAGGTTCACGGCGGGGTAGGTGGTCTCGAACTGGCGGCTGCGGGACCAGTGCGTCGTGGCCGAGCGCTGGTCCAGCAGGCCAGCCGCAGCGAGCAGCAGGCTGCCGCTGCAGATGCTGGCCATCCGGGCCCCGCTGTGGCTGGCTCGCTGCAGCCAGGCAAGCAGGCGCGTGTCGCGGCAGGCCGCATCGACGCCGTCGCCGCCGATCACCATGACGAGGTCGTCGGCGTCGCAGCTGCGCGGGAGCGGCTGAACCGGCCAGGGAACGCCCGCCGAGCTGCGCACCGTGCCGTCCGCGTGAGCCGCCAGACGCCAGGTGTAGCTGGCCGGCTGCTGCAGCCTCGCGACCTCGAACACCGCCATCGGTCCGGCCAGGTCCAGCTGCTGGAAACCGGGGAAGAGGATGAAGACGATGCGGCAGGTCATGGCCCATTGTGGCAGGCCGGGCCATTCGGGGTGATGGCAGAAAAGGTGGGAACAGCGTCATGGCGGTCATAGCCCTGCCTGCGCACACTGGCGTTCTCTTGACTGGACGCACGCCTGGGAGGTGCAAGCAGATGAATGTGGGCATCCTGATCTTCGACGAGGTGGAGCTGCTGGACATGGCCGGCCCCTACGAGGTGTTCACCACCGCGGCCCGGATCCATGCACGCAGCCAGCCCGCGGGCACACCGCCGCTCTTCACGGTCTTCACGCTGGCCCGCGGGGCGGAGCCGGTGCATGCCCGTGCCGGCCTGCGCCTGCAGCCGGATCGGACGCTGGACGACCATCCGCCGCTGGACTGCGCCATCGTGCCCGGCGGCGTGGTCGATGCCGAGCTGGGCCAGGCGGCGCTGATGGACTGGATTGCCGTGCAGGCCGGCACGGCGCGTGTCCTGGCCTCGGTCTGCACAGGGGCCCTGCTGCTGGCGCAGGCCGGCGTGCTGGACGGGCTGGAGGCCACCACGCACTGGGAAGACGTGGACGATCTGCGCGCGCTGCGGCCTGACCTGCGCGTGGTGGAGGGCCGGCGCTGGGTGGACACCGGCCGCATCGTCAGCTCCGCAGGCATCTCGGCCGGCATCGACATGAGCCTGCACCTGGTGGAGCGCCTGCAGGGCCGAGAGCTGGCGCTGCGCACCGCGCGCCAACTGGCGTTCGACTGGACGGAGGCGGCATGAGCAGGCCCGGCAGCGATCTCATCACCATCACCGCCCGTCCGGACATCGTCTTCGTCGAAGGCCAGGGCTCCTGGCTGATCGACGAGAGCGGCAAGCGCTACCTCGACCTCGTGCAGGGCTGGGCCGTCAACAGCCTGGGGCACAGCCCGGCGCTGCTCGCGCAGGCGCTGGCCAGCCAGGCGAGCCGCCTGGTGAACCCGAGCCCGGCCTTCCACAACCGGCCGATGCTGGATCTGGCCCGGCGTCTGGTCGAGCTGAGCTGCTTCGACCGAGTCTTCCTGGCCAGCTCGGGCGCCGAGGCCAACGAGGGCGCAGTCAAGCTGGCGCGCCGCTGGGGCCGGCGGGAGCGGGGCGGGGCGCACGGGATCATCAGCTTCGAGCAGGGATTCCACGGCCGCACCCTGGCCATGATGAGCGCTTCCGGCAAGCCCGGCTGGGACAGCATCTATGCGCCCATGCCCCAGGGCTTTGCCAAGGCCAGGCTCGATGACATCGGCTCGGTGGAGCGCGCGATCACGCCGGACAGCGTGGCGGTGATGATCGAGTTCGTGCAAGGCGAGGCGGGCGTCAACGTGGCCGACCCGGGCTTTGTGCGCGAGCTGCGCGCCCTGTGCACCGAGCGCCAGCTGCTGCTGATCGCGGACGAGGTGCAGACCGGCATCGGCCGCTGTGGCCACGCCTTTGCCTACGAGCGCTACGACGTGGAGCCGGACCTGATGACATTGGCCAAGGGGCTGGGCGGGGGCGCTCCCCTGTCCGCGCTGCTCTGCAAGGAACGCTTCAACTGCTTCGAGCCCGGCGATCAGGGAGGTACCTTCTGCGGCAATCCGCTGATGGCGGCGGCGGGACTGGCGGTGGTTAACGAAGTATGCACGCCCGCCTTTCTGGCCGGGGTCCGCCAGCGAGGCGAGCAGCTGGCGCGCGGGCTGGAGGCGATCGCACGGGCGCACCACCTGCCCGGCGAACGCGGCGCCGGCCTGCTGCGGGCGCTGGCCTTGCCCGTGCCGCGGGCTGACGAGGTGGTCGAGGCGGCGCGCAGCCTGGCGCCGGTGGGCCTGCTGCTCAATGCGCCGCGGCCGCATCTGCTGCGCTTCATGCCTGCGCTGAACGTCAGCGCAGCGGAGCTGGACGAAGGTCTGGACCTGCTGCGCCAGGCGCTGCGGCAGGTGTTGTGCTGAGCTCGCGTCGCCGGCCCTGCCCGTCCCCCTTGCGCTCACCCGCCCGCTCACCCGCCCGCTTGCCCGCCCGCGCCGCCCCCGACTGGCTCAGGGGAAGCTGAAGTTGGTGGTGAGGGTGCCGCCGGCCGTCAGCGTGAAGGGCCCCGCGCGCTTGACGGTGCCGGCCGCATTGCTCACCGCGAGGCTGTAGCGTGCGGCGGCCGCGGGGTCCGGGGCGAAGCTCAGTGCGGTGGGCGCGGCCACGTAGGGCGCGACCAGAGGTGCGCCGATGGGAAGGAGGTAGGCATAGGCGCCCGTGCTGGCATCCACACTGCCGCGGGCCACGGTGATCGAGCGGCCCATGCTGAGTGCCTGCGTGACCTGCACGGTGGCGTCGATGGGGAGGCTGCCGGTCACCACGGTGCCCGCCAACGTGCCGCCGGCCGAGGTGGGCGGGTTCAAGCCGCTGGCGCTCGTGGAAAGCGTGGTCACCGCACCGCTGGCCACGCTCACCCCGGTCACGACGGTCGTGGCGCGGCCGGGCGCGCTCACCACCAGGTCGTAGCTACCGGGCGTCACGGGCTGCAGCAGGTACATGCCGGCGCTGTCCGGCGTCGTGCTCTTGATGACGGTGCCGCCCTGTTCCAGCGTGACCACTGTGCTGCCTGACGCGATGCTGGCATCGACGGAACCGCGCACGCCCGAGACCAGGCGCGGGACCACCGCCACGACGGGCCTGAGCAGGTACTGCCCGGAGTTGCCGGCGCGGACGACGGATTTGCAGGCATCGAAGTCCAGCACGAAGTCGGCCAGCTGATTGGCCTGGACCGTGATGTCCACATTGAGCTTGATGCCGGCCTGCGCGGCACTGGGCGTGGTCAGGGCGACCTCGGGGCTGCCCGTCGGGACCACCGAGTTGGCCAATGGCGTGCTGGCGCCATTGCTGCCCAGCACGAGGCGCATCTGCGTGTAGTGGCCGGCGGCGAGCGGCGTGGAGCCCAGGGTGGCCAGCACGCCGTTGCGCAGGGTGAGCAGGTCCACGCGCAGGACGGGATCGAGGCTGATCTCGGACCAGCCGGCGTCCGTGTCGGCGGCGCTGCTGCTCTGGTGGACGCGCACCTTCTGCACGGTCACGTAGACCTTGTCGAAGCCGCAGGCCGGCGCGTCCGTCAGGGAGAGCTGGAGGGTGCCGCCACGGCCGGAGGACAGGCCACCGTCACCACCACCGCAGGCGCTTAGTGTGGCAAGAGACAGCGCGGCCAGCAGGCCAGCGCGCTGTCTCAGGAAGGTCAGGAAGGGCAGGAGCTTCAACATGATCACCTCCGTTGGAAGTGGGGGGCGCTGGCGAGGCGGGCCCGCCACAGGGGACAGTTGCCATGTGCTCGTGAATGGTAGGTCGCCGGCCGGTGCGCAGGGCGGGGGGCGAGGATCGGCTGTAAGCGAGTGCGTCCTGCTGCGGGGGCCTGGCCCGCTCCTGCAGCCTGCCCACACGCAATTTACTTCTAGCTACCAGGCGGGAACGGCAGTCAGCGTAGGCTCGGCGCCGTGAACACGAAAAGCCACCCCCCGAAGCAGACGCAGACGCAGACGCAGACGCAGACGCAGGCGCTTGTGCGCCGGCTCCTTCCGTCGTCGTCGGCGCCCATGGCCCTGTGCCTGGCGCTCGCCGTGCTCGGCGGATGCGCCGCGCCCCCTTCACCCACCGCTCCCACCGCTCCCACCGCTCCCACCGCTCCTGCGGCGCCTCCGCCCGCGGCCACGCCACCGGCCTCGGCAGCCGACCAGCAGCGCCGCAGCGAATTCGACAAGGCCCTGGACAGCTGGCATGGCGCCACGGTCCAGGAGTTGCTGCGCAAGATGGGCAAGCCCGAGGGCATCACGCGCCGGGCGGACGGCAGCTTCGACTACCGCTATTCCAAGTCCACGCGGGCCGGCGCCGATGGCCGGCCCGCCTTCAGTTGCACGGTGCGCTATCTGGTGGACGCCAGGGCACGGCACGTGGTCGGCCACTCGATCGACGGCTGCTGAGGCGCACCGGGCGGGCGGATGCCGATGCGGGCGGCGCGAGGCCGGCGCCGATGCCGCTATGCTCGCCCCACACCACCCACACCGCTGCCTGGCCGCCTGCCGACGCCCTATGGGGCCGTTGACGCAGCCGCCGGGCGGCCCCCACCGCCCGCATGCTGCTCGACCTCGGCCCTCTGCGCCACAACACCGCCTTCCGCCGGCTTTTCGCCAGCCAGTTCATCTCCGGGCTGGGCACCATGGTCAGCTATGTGGCCGTACCCTGGCAGCTTTACGAGCTGACGCGCTCCAATGGCCAGGTCGGCCTGCTGGGCCTGGTGCAGCTGCTGCCCGTGCTGCTGTGTGGACTGCTGGGCGGCGCCGTGGCCGACCGCATGGACCGCAAGCGCCTGCTGATCGCTTCCGAGGCGCTGATGGCCCTGTGCCTGGCCGGCCTGCTGGCCAACGCGATGAGCGCGGCGCCCAGCGCGGGCATGATCTATGCCCTGGTGGCGGTGCTCCAGGGGGCCAGCGGCTTCCACCGCCCCGCGCTGGAGGCGCTGACGCAGAAGCTTGCGCGGCCCGAGGAGTTCGCGGCCGTGGCGGCGCTGTCCTCGGTGCGGGGCACGGTGGGCATGGTGGCGGGCCCGGCGCTGGCGGGGCTGCTGCTGGCGCGCTGGGGGGCGGTGGGCGCCTACGTCTTCGATTTCTGCACCTTTCTGGCCGCGCTCTTCTTCATCGCCCGCATCCCGCGAGCGGCCATCGGCACGCCGGCCTCGCCCCAGGAACGCCCGCATCTGCTGGCTGACCTGGCCGAGGGTCTGCGCTTTGCCTGGCGGCGTCCGGAGCTGATGGGCACCTACATCGTCGATATCGTCGCCATGGCCTTCGCCTTCCCCGTGGCGCTGTTCCCGGCCATGGCCGCGGCGGATGGGCGCACCGAGACCGTGGGCTGGCTGCTGTCGGCGATGTCGGTGGGCGCGCTGCTCATTGGCGTCTTCAGCGGCTGGACGGGGCGGGTGAGGCGCCACGGCCGCGCCGTGGTCGTCGCGGCGGCCGTGTGGGCCCTGGGCATCGTGGCCCTGGGCTTCGCGCCCGGCCTGATGCTGGGCCTGGCCTGCCTGCTGGTGGCCGGCGCGGCGGACATGGTTAGCGGCGTGTTCCGCGGCACCATCTGGAATGAGACCATTCCCAACGAGCTGCGCGGCCGCCTGGCCGGCATCGAGATGATCAGCTATCTGACCGGCCCGCTGATCGGCAACGTCCGCGCGGGCTTCATGGCCGATGCCTGGGGCGTCTCCACCTCGGTCTGGCTGGGCGGTGCCATCTGCCTCGCCGGCGTCATCGCGACGGGCTTCGCCTTGCCGCGTTTCTGGGCCTATCGCAGCGCACCGGCGCAGATCGTCAAGGTGACCCCAGCCGCCCCGGCTTCCTGACGAGGGCCCGCTCGATGCGCCGCGGATCCCGGGCTTCGGTTCCCAGCGTCCAGGGCCAGTCCCGCACGCATTCGGCCGCCGGGCGGTTCAAGCCCGGCAGTAATCGCTGAAGCTCGCCACCAGATGATCGAAAGCAGCCCGCACGCGCGGCTCGCGGCGCAGGTCCCGGTGGGTGACCAGCCAGACCGGCAAGGCCGCCTGAAAGTCGTCGGGCAGCAGCTGCACCAGCCCGGGGTCCGCGCGTCCCAGGGCACGGTGCATCACCGCAATGCCCAGGCCGGCGCGGGCGAAGGCATGCTGGGCCGGGTGGCTGTCGGTGCGCAGCAGCATGCGATCGACGACGCTGCGCGGGAACCACTCCCGGGCCACGCGATGGTCGTCCACGGAGCGGTCGGGGCCGATGAAGTCGTGCTGGGCCAGCTCATCCATGGTGGCCGGATGCCCCTGGCGGGAGAGGTAGTCGCGGTGCGCAAACAGGCCTAGCGCGATGCTGCCGACCTTGCGCGCCACCAGGCTGTCCTGGGTGGGCTGCTGCATGCGCACGGCGATGTCGGCCGCCTGCTCGGACATCCTCGCCGGCCGATTGCTGAGCTCCACCTCGACGACCAGCGCCGGATGCTTTCTGCGCAGGCCGGCCAGCATGGCGGGCAGCACCTCGATGCCCACGGTCTCCGCCACCGAGAGCCGCACGGTGCCGCGCACTTCGCCGGGCGTCGCGGTGGCGGCGCGCAGGAAAGCCCGCGAGGCATGGTCCATGGCGCGCGCGTGGGCCTGCAGGGCCTGCGCCTGCCCGGTGGGCTGCAGGCCCTGGGAGGAGCGCGTGAACAGAGCCACGCCCAGGGCCTGCTCAAGGGCCTCCAGCCGGGCACGGACGGTTGGCTGCGCCAGGTTCAGCAACCGTGCAGCAGCCGACAGGCTGCCACCTTCCAGCACCGCAAGGAACACGTGCTGGTCATCCCAGGAGATGGCGTCATGCATCGGGATCGCTCATAGATTTTTAACTAGCAGGTTGGCATTGTTCGTCAATTGTCATCCAAGGTGACGCGGCCGATGATGCGCCCATCCCAACACACAGGAGTCGATGAGCATGGACAGCACGATCACCCCCGGCCGGACCACCCGCAACGGCACGAGGACGGCCCTGGTGCTGGGCGCTTCGGGCAGCATCGGCGGGGCGGTATCGGCCGCGCTGCTGGCGCATGGCTGGGCGGTGCGTGGCCTGGCGCGGCATCCGGACCGGACGCGCTTGCAGGGGTTGGCGCAGGGGCCGGCCGGGTCGATCGAGTGGCTGGCCGGCGACGCCATGGTGCGCGAGGACGTGGTCGCCGCTGCCGCGGGGGTCCAGGTGATCGTGCATGCCGTGAGCCCGCCGGGCTACCGGGACTGGGACCGACGGGTCCTGCCCATGATGGACAACACCATCGCGGCGGCCCGCGCGGCGGGCGGCGCCCGCATCCTGCTTCCGGGCACCATCTACAACGTCGATGCCGCTCGCACGCCGCTGCTGCTGGAGGACGGCCCGCAGCGGCCGGCCTCGCGCAAGGGGAAGATCAGGGTGGAGCTCGAGCGCCGGCTGGAGGCGGTCTCGGGCGAGGTCCCCGTGCTGATCGTCCGCGCCGGGGACTACTTCGGCCCGCGCACCCGCTCCAGCTGGTTCGCGCAGGCCATGGTCACGACGGGCCGGCCGGTGCGGCGGCTCACGCACCTGGCCCCGCATGTTGGCCATGCCTGGGCCTATCTGCCGGACCTGGCCGAGACCATGGTGCGGCTGTTGGAGCATCCCGGCCTGCGCCCCTTCGAGCGGGTGGGCTTCGAGGGCTTCTGGGATCCGGACGGGCGCGCGCTGCCGGCGCTGGTCGCGCAGGCCGTGGGAGCGGAGCGCCTGCCCGAGCGCACGTTTCCCTGGTGGCTGATGCGCCTGGCGGCGCCCTTCGGAGGCTTTGCGCGCGAGGCGGTCGATATCCTGCCCTACTGGCGCCACTCGGTACGCATCGACAACCGCCGCCTGCTCGAACTGCTGGGCGCGGAGCCGCGCACCCCGGCGCTGGAGGCCATGCGGCGGACGCTGCAGGGCCTGGCTTGCCTGCCGGAACCCGCGCAAGCGCCTGGCCTGGGAACCCCCACCCAATTGCCGGGCAAGACTTGACCCCGTCCGGCCGTCTGCTGCCGGCCGGGCCTGGCTTCGATCGCGGCGGCGGTGGATCTGTCACCCAATCCGGGGGGCGCCACGCGACTTGCCGGTGAGTGCAAGGGTAAATACCAAAGTAGTACCAATTGTGTCTGCGACCTGAAGGCGTTAGGGTGCGCTGGCGTCTGGTCGCTGGGGCGTCCGGATGGGCGAAGCAGTCCCTTTCACTGACCGCCGGTGATGGCGCCGCCAGGGTGGCGGGCGCGTGCCGGCATTGATCACGGAGACACAAGATGGTCCATCTGGAGCTTGAGCGGCAAGGCGCGCGGCGCCTTCGCGCAGGGCGTTTCCTGGGAGCGAGCCTGGCCGGCTGGCTGCTGTCCCTGGGCGCGGTGGCGGCGGTGCCCGGCACCGGCGAGGTGCTGGCGCCGGACATGACGGGGATGGACAGCGGTCAGCCCCTGCAGCTGGCGTGGGCCAAATGGTGGGGGCCGGCCGCCGATCGCTGGCAGTTGCTGCGCAATGGCGCCATCGTTTGCCAGGGACGTCTGGACGCCTCCAGTTGGACGCAGTGGCGCCAGGCCCAGCAAGGCGGCTGCAGCACGCCGCTGGGGGCCGGCGAGAACCGCCTGCAAGTGCGCCTGTGCCAGGGGAGTGACTGCAGCGACGGCCCGGTGCGCCGGGTGAACCTGCCCGCTGTGGTCCCGCAGGCGGCGGCGGCGGATTGGCAGGCCGGCGCGACCTACGTCAAGGGGGCGCGCGTGCAATGGGAGGGGCGGATCTACGAGGCGCGCTATTGGTCCAGGGGCGCGCAGCCCGGACAGGACCGCGAGGCCTGGCAGCTGCTGGCCAATGCACGGACCCAGGGTGCGCAGGTCGGGGTCAGCACCTGGCGGGGCGGGGCCCAGGCTGCCTACAGCGTGCTGTTTGACGACTACTGCGGCTGGAGCAACGATGACGGCCAGGTGCTGGGCGAGCAGGAGCTGGCACGACGGGGCCTGGTGGCGGCCTTCGGCGTGATGCCGGGCAGCTGCGGCGACCCGGCCTGGTCACCCCATTGGTCGCGGCTGAAGGGCTTTGTGTCGAGGGGGCATGAGGTCTTCAACCATTCCTGGGACCACGGCCACCCGATGGATGCCGACTGGGCTTACCGGAAATGGGGGGGCAACGAGCTGGAGATCCGTCAGTCCACGCAGAAGGTGGCCGAGATGCTGGACGGCTACCAGATGCAGTTCTTCAGCTTCCCCTTCGACGTGGCCACGGACGAGCAGCTGGCCTTCCTGAAGTCCATGCCGCAATACCTGGGCACGCGCACGCCCAACTACTGGCAGGCCAACGGCGTGAACGCGGCCGGCTTCAGCGACCCCTTCCGGCTGCGATTCCAGGTCTACGCCAATGCCGACCAGGGGGCGGACAACCCGGCTTCGCTGCCCAATTTCCTGCGCGATACCCTGGCGCAGGGCGGCTGGGGGCTGCGCGTCTTCCATTCCGTGAATGACGGCTACTTCGAGTCCGTGCCCCTGCCCGCCTACCAGGCGCACCTGGATGCCCTGCAGCAGGCCGTGCAGGCCGGGCGGCTGTGGGTGGCCGGCGTCTCCGAGGTCCTGCGCTACCGCGTGGCGCGCGAGGCCTGCGCGCTGACTGCGGAGCGGGTGGCGACCGGCCTCCTGATCAGCTTCGACAACCGGGGCGAGGCCTGCCAGCGTCACGCCACGCCTCTGAGCCTGCGGGTGGACGGCGCCGGCGGCACGCTGCAGGCCTGGCAGGCCGGTGCGGCCCTGCCGCTCAGTGTGCGTGGGGATGGCAGCCAGTGGGTGACGGCGAATCCGCTGCAGGGACCGGTGCTGCTGCGCTGACGCCGGGTGGGCGGGGCGCCTGCTGGCCAGGGTCTACAGGGGCTGGACCTGGAAGACCTGGCGCAGATAGGCCAGGAAGGTCTGGTCGTCGCACAGCGTCTTGCCCGGGCTGTCGCTGAGCTTGGCCACGGGCTGGCCGTTGGCATGGGTCAGCTTCATGACGATGTTCAGCGGCGTCAGTCCCAGGTCATTGCTGAGATGGGTGCCGATCCCGAAGCCCAGCTGCACCCGGTCGGCGAAGTGGCGGTACAGGGCGATGGCCTTGTCCACGCTGAGGCCGTCGCTGAACACCAGGCGCTTGGTGTGGGCGTCGATGCGCAGCCTGGCGTAGTGCGCCAGGGCTTTCTCGCCCCAGACGATGGGATCGCCGCTGTCGTGCCGCAGGCCGTCGAAGAGCTTGGCGAAGTAGAGGTCGAAGTCGGCCAGGAAGGCGTCCATGCCGACCACGTCGGTGAGGGCGATGCCCAGGTCGCCGCGGTACTCCTGCACCCAGTCCTCCAGCGCCGCCTTCTGATGGTCGCGCAGGCGCACCGTGCCCAGGGCCTGGAAGGTCTGAAGGTACTCGTGCGCCATGGTGCCGATGGGCACCAGGCCCAGCTCGCGCGCGAGCTTCACGTTGGAGCTGCCCTTGAAGTGCTGCGGCAGGGCATCGCGCAGCTGGCGCACGACCTCGCGCTGCCAATCACCCGAGAAGCGGCGGCGCAGGCCGAAGTCGAAGAGTTCGAAGGGGTGGCGATGGCGCGCCGCCTCCTGCGCGAAGGCCTGCAGCGTGGCGATCTTGGCGTCCAGGCGGCGCTGGCCCTCGGCGCGCACGGCAGGGCAGTCCAGGCGGCGGAAGTAGAGCTCGTTGACGATGGCCAGCACCGGGATCTCGAAGCCCATCACATGCACCTGCGGGCCGCGCGCCACGATGTGCAGGGTGTCGCCCTCGGTGCTGACCTCGATGAAGGCGCGCTGGAAGCGGAAGAGGCGCAGGAAGTCGATGAAGTCGCTCTTGATGAAGCGCAGGCTGCGCAGGTAGGCCAGCTCCTCGTCCGACAGGCTCAGGGCGCACAGCGCGTCGAGTTCGCGCTCCACCTCGTCCTTCAGCTGGCTCAGCGGAAAGGCCGGCGTGTTGCGGCACACGAAGCGGTACTCCGCCTGCGTCTGCGGATGGCGGTGCAGCAGGGCCTGCCACATGGTGAATTTGTAGAGATCGGTGTCCAGCAGGCTGCTGATCACGGGGGCCTGGGCGGGGGCGCTCATGAGGCGGTCCTTCAGAAGTCGGTGCTGAGGGCAAGCCGCACGCCACGGGCCTGCATGGCGGCGAAGAAGGCATCCTGCGCGGCCTCGAAGCCGGCCACGGGGCTGATGCAGTCACGCAGCAGCACCAGCTTGGCACAGGAGGCCGCGGGTAGGTGCTCGACCAGGTGCTCGACTGTGGCCCGCACGCAGTGGCTGCCGGCCTCGCCCGCGATCAGGAGCTGGTCCGCGCTGCCCAGCGCGGCCAGCAGCGGGCGGTTGAGCTGGGTGCGTGCGTCCTGCGCGTCGGGCACCTCGGCCTGCAGGGCGCTGTAGTGCTCAGTCCAGGGGTTTTCGCCCTTGCTGACGATCTGCACCGAGCGGCCCTGCGCATCGGCCCAGCGGTCCAGCGCGGCCTGCAGGCCGGCATGCACGGCCTGACCCCAGCTGCCCATCTGGCAGTGCACGGGCCAGACCATCAGCGTGTATCGGCCGGTGGCCTCGAGCGCGTCAAGATAGTCCAGCACGCGAGGCAGGGCCGCGGCCTCGCGCGGGCGCCACGTGCCGGCGCGGACCTCGGCCGCGGTGATCGGGGTGAAGGGCGCCGGGGCGGCCTGGCCGCTCGCATCCCGCCAGAAGCCGGGGTGGGCGATGTCAATGCGCTGGTGCGAATCCAGCGTCACGGTGATGCCCTGCAGGCGCGCGCCCAGGCGCTCCACCAGGGCTGCGGCGCGCAGCAGGTCATCATGGGCGCCGGCCACAGGCAGGGCCGGGCGGATGGGCGTACCCAGTGCCGGGTGCTGCGGCAGCCCCTCCTCGGGCAGGTCGCAGAAGTCGTTCTGGGGATCGATCAGCAGCAGCTGGGTGTTCATGGCGGTCCTCCTGTCCAGGTCTTTCGCAATGGGTTCATCATACGCCCACTTAAATGCAATATGAAATTAACTGGAGCCAGCGGCTGGATGAGGCGTGCGCAGGCCGGTCCAGCAGGCATGAGCGCTGCGGCCGCCCAGCCCGGGACCGGATTCGGCGCTATCCTCTGTTCGGTGAGCACTTCAACAAACTCCTCCCGCAAGCCGCCGTCCCTGATCTGCACCGTGGACCTGGTGCTGCTGACCCTCAGGAACGAGCAGCTGCAGGTGCTGCTGCTCAAGCGCGAGCGCGAGCCCTATGCCGGCGCCCTGGCCCTGCCCGGCGGCTATGTGAAGCCTGACCAGGACCAGGGCTGCGAGGAGGCCGCCCATCGCGTGCTGCACGAGAAGGCCGGCCTGGACGGGCTCTACCTGGAGCAGCTGGCCACCTTCAGCGGCCCGGGGAGGGACCCGCGCGGCTGGAGTGTGTCCGTGGCCTATGTGGCCCTGGTGGATGCGGGCCGCCTGGCCCGGCATGCGCCGCCCGCGGCGGGCTGCAGCTGGCTGCCCGTGGACCGGCTGCCCGCCCTGGCCTTCGACCACGGGCACATCGTGGAGGCGGCGGTGGCTCGGGTGCGCAGCAAGAGCCTCTATTCCTCGCTGCCGGCCCACCTGTGCCCGGAACCCTTCACCCTGCCCGAGCTGCATGCCGTCTACCAGGCGGTGCTGGGCGAATCGGTGAATGCCGTGAGCTTTCGCCGCAAGATGGACGAGCTGGACATCCTGGACCCCGTGGCCGGCGCCAAGCGCGCCGAGGGCGCCCATCGTCCGGCCCAGCTGTACCGGCTCAAGAAGGAATTCCGCCAGCGGCTGCGCCTGGTGGGGCGCGGCCTGAAGGCCTGAAGCAAGCGCCATCAGCTGAGCCGGAATACCGCGATCGCGCCGGCCAGGCGCTGCGACTGGTCCTTGAGACTCTCGGCCGCCGAGGCCGCCTGCTCGACGAGGGCGGCGTTTTGCTGCGTCATCTGGTCCAGCTGGCCGACGGCGGCATTGACCTGGGCGATGCCCTCGCGCTGCTCGTGCGCCGCGGCGCTGATCTCGCCGATGATGTCGCTGACGCGCTGCACGCTGTTGACGATGTCCTTCATATTGCTGCCGGCATCCGTCACCAGGCGCGAGCCCGACTCGACCCGCTCGACGCTGGCGGCGATGAGGGTCTTGATCTCGCGCGCGGCCTCGGCGCTGCGCTGCGCCAGGGAGCGCACCTCGCCTGCGACCACCGCGAAGCCACGGCCCTGTTCACCCGCGCGGGCGGCTTCCACAGCGGCGTTCAGCGCCAGGATGTTGGTCTGGAAGGCGATGCCGTCGATCACGCCGATGATGTCCACGATGCGCCGCGAGCTCTCGCTGATCTCCCCCATGGTCGCCACGACCTGGCCCATCACCGCCCCGCCGCGCTGGGCGGTCTCGGCGGCCGAGCTGGCGAGCTGGTTGGCGGTGGTGGCCGAGTCGGCCGTCTGGCGAACGGTGCCGGTGAGCTGGGTCAGCGAGGCGGCGGCCTGCTGCAGATTGGAGGCGGTCTGCTCCGTGCGCGCGGACAGGTCCATGTTCCCCGTGGCAATCTCGGCGCTGGCGGTGTTGATGCTGTCCGTCGAGTCGCGCAGCTCGCCGATCAGCCGCACCAGGGCGGCCTGCATGGTCTGCAGGGCGCGCAGCAGCTGGCCCGTCTCGTCGTTGCCTTGCGCCTCGATGCGCTGGCTGAGGTCGAAGTGCGAGATGGCATCGGCCAGGGCGGCCGCCTGGTGCAGTGGGCGGGTGATGGAGCGGGCCAGCCATAGCGCCAGCGCGCCACCGGTGACCATGGCGCTGGCCCCGAAGATCAGCAGGCCCAGGCGGGCTCGCTGGTTGGTGGCCAGCAGGTCCTTCACGACGACGTCGAGCCTGTCTCGCTGGGCCTGCGCGATCTCGCGGATGCTCTCCAGGTAGTCCCTGGACGCGGGCGCGAAGGACTGCTCGAAGAGCTCCTGGGCCTTGGCCGCATCGCCTGCCTTGCGCGCCGCGGCGATGGCGTCGCGGGTGTTGAGATAGCTTTTGCGCAGCTCGCTGACACGCTCGAAACGCGCGCGGTCCTCGGGCAGGAGCAGCAGCTTGTCCAGCTTCTGCTGAAGCTCCGTGGATCTCTTGGTGGACTCGGCCGCCTGCTGCGCGAAGTAGCTGGCCAGCTGGCCGTCGCCGCTGACCGCGATGGCGGTGGTGCGTGTGATGCCGTTGAAGACGTTGCGGTACCAGTCCGCGGCGACGCGCTCGGTGACCATGGTGTCGGCATGCATGGCCTCGATGTGTGCGGCCATGCGGCTAAGGGCCCAGTAGCCAAGGCCCGATCCGATCAGGGCCACCAGCAGCACCAGGGCCTGGACCAGGCTCAGGCGCTGGGCAATGGAGCGGGGGGAGGACAGGGATCGCATCATGACCATCTCCTCAGACCTCGCTCAGGGGACATGACGAGGCTGTAGGGATGTTCGCACGCAAGATGCCGTGCGGCCAGTGTCCTTGCACGCGGACCCCGCGCTCCGGGGCTCTCGCTCAGTCTGGCGGAGATCTGCGCCGGGCCTGCCTTGCCCGCCGCGCCTGGTCGGCGGGCGGTGCCGCGGCGCCTTCGCGCTGCAGGTCCAGCGCCCCTGCGGCCGCGGCCTTGAGCAGGCGCTGGAAGGTGGGGCACTGCGCATGGCTGGGCGCCGGGCAGGCGGCGGCATGGCGCAGGCCGCGGCTCACGGCGCGCAGGCGCAGGACCTGGGCGTCGATCTCGTCAGCCTTGGACGCTAGCAGGGCGCGGTCCACGCTGGGCTCGCCGCTGGGCAGGACCATGGTGCGGATCTCGTCCAGGGACAGCCCTGCCGCCTGCCCCAGCGCGATCAAGGCCAGCTGGTTCATCACGCCCGGCGGATAGCGCCGCCGGCCCGCCCCCTCTCGCTCGAGGGGGGCGATGAGGCCGCGGCGCTCGTAGTAGCGCAGGGTGGAGGCCGCCACGCCGGAGCGTCGGGCCACTTCCGCGATGTCCATCACAGAACACCTCTTGACTTGAAGTTGACTTCAACTTCTATCCTGCATCCCAAATGTTCGCCGGTCAAGGCACAGCGCGGCAGCGGACACAGTCAACTGGAGGTGCGTGATGGATGGATCAATCGACTGGACGCCCACCCTGGCGCAGGTGCTGGGCCTGGGGGTGGGCGCCACGGCGCTGATGGACCTGTGGCTCATGGGGCTGCGCCGGGCCGGCGTGGCGACCCTGGACTTTGCCCTGCTGGGCCGCTGGGCCGGGCACCTGCCGCGGGGGCGCTGGCGCCATGAGGCCATCGCGAGGGCCCTGCCGGTGCGCGGGGAGCGGGCGCTGGGCTGGTTCGTGCACTACGCCGTGGGCCTGCTCTTCGCGACCCTGCTGCTGGCCTGGCAGGGGCCGGCCTGGCTGGAGGCGCCGCGCCTCGCTCCCGCCCTGCTGCTGGGCCTGGCCACCGTGACGGCGCCCCTGCTGGTGATGCAGCCGGCCATGGGCGCGGGTCTGGCGGGGCGCCGCAAGGGGCCGGTTGCGCCGAACGTGCTGCGCAGCGCCGCCAACCACCTGGTCTTCGGCCTGGGCCTCTACCTCAGCGCACTGGCGCTCCAGCTGCTGCGCGTGGCCGCCTGAGGGCTGCCGCGCGCCCCTTCTCCCCACTCATTTGCAAGCCAAGGAATGAAGTCATGAAGACACTTGCCGTCATCTATCACAGCGCCCACGGGCACACGGCCCACATCGCGCACCACATCGCCGAGGGCGCACGCAGCGTGGCTGGCGTCGAGGTGGACCTGCTGCAGGCAGAAGCCCTCGCGGAGACTCCCGATGCCGTCACCGCCTACGACGGCCTGCTGATGGGCTCGCCCACCTACCTGGGCGGCGTTTCCAGCGTGTTCAAGCGTTTCATGGACGCCACCGGCCGCCTGTGGCGCCAGCAGGGCCTGCGCGGTAAGCTGGCGGGCGCCTTCACCGTGTCCTCCCTGCCCTCGGGGGACAAGCAGTCCACGCTGATGTCGCTTTTCGTCTTCGCCATGCAGCACGGCATGGTGTGGGTGGGCAACCCCATCCTGCCGGAGCAGCATGCCGGCGTGCCCGAGCACGAGGCGGCCAACCGCCTGGGCTCCTGGTCGGGTCTGATGGCGCAGTCCGGGCACGGCATGCCGGCCGACGCCTTCGAGCCGGGCGACGTCAAGACCGCGCGGATGTTCGGCCGCCACATGGCCGAGACCCTGCACCGCCTGGGCGCGGCCTGAAGCTTGGGGGCCACCATGATTCCTCCCCGCTTCGCAGGCCTCCTCTTCGCCCTGATCCTGTCGGGCCTGATGTCCGCGTTGGTCGCCGGCATCGCCAGTTGGGGCGCATCGGCGGCGACGTTGCAGGATCCGTGGCCCTGGCTGGCGGCGTGGCGTCGCGCCTGGCTCCACGCCTGGCCGGTGGCCTTTCCCGCCGTGCTGCTGATGGCGCCGCTGACCCGTCGCCTGGTGGCCTGGCTGACGACACCACGCTGACATCCGCGTGATGACCTCAGTCCAGCGGCCAGGGCATCCAGCGCGGCACGCGCGGCACCTCGGCGGGCGCCTGCGCCGGTGCGGCGGGCTGGCCCGCCTGGCGCCACCAGGGTGTGGGTCCCGGCGTGGCCTGCGCGGGCTCCAGGGCCTCGCCAAGCCTGGGCATCAGCAGGGGCACGCCGCGCCCCGGCGCCAGCTGAAGCAGGGTCTCGGCGGGCTCGTCCCAGTCATGGGTGGCCAGGTTGAAGGTGCCCCAGTGCACCGGCAGCAGGGCGCCGCCCCCCAGCCATTCCCAGGCCTGCAGCGCGTTCACCGGGCCGAGGTGGATGTCGCCCCAGGAGGGGTGGTAGGCCCCCACCTCCAGCATCACCAGGTCGAAGCGGCCGAAGCGATCGCGGATGGCCTGGTACTCGCTGCTGAGGCCGGTGTCGCCGCTGAAGAAGACCCGGTGCCGCGGCGACTCGATCACGAAGGAGGACCACAGCGTGGCGTTCCTGTCCTTGAGCCCGCGGCCCGAGAAGTGCTGAGAGGGCGCGGCATGCACGCGCAAGTCGGTGCCGGGCAGGGTGTGCGATTCCCACCAGTCCAGCTCGATGATGCGTTCGGGCGGGATGCCCCAGGCCTCCAGGTGTGCCCCCACGCCCAGGGAGGTGATGAAGGGCTGGGGCCGCTTGGCCAGGGCGCGGATGGTGGGGTAGTCCAGGTGGTCGTAGTGGTCGTGCGAAATCAGCACGGCGTCCAGCGGCGGCAGGGCGCGCAGGGGCACCGGTGCTGCCTGGTAGCGCTTGGGGCCCGCCAGCGTGGAGGGCGAGACCCGTGGGCCCCAGACCGGGTCGGTCAGCAGGCGCAGGCCGTCGATCTCGATCAGCACGCCCGAGTGGCCCAGCCAGCTGGCGCGCAGGCCGCTGGCGGGCGCGCGGGCCCAGGTCTGGCGGGGATTCACCACTGGCAGCGGGCCGGGCGGGCGCCGCCTGCCGTCGGGGCAGAGGATCTCCATCATGGAGGCACGCGGGCCGGCGGTGTCGCGCAGTCCGGGGGCAATGGGATGGACGTTGCGGAAGCCCTGGCCGTCCCATCGCGGCGAGGCCTGCATGCGTTCCAGACGTGCGCCGCTGGCGCGCTTGCCCATTGATTTCATGTGCAGGAACTCCCGGGGTGTCGAGGCTTCACATCCTATGCGTCGAGGGCCTCGGCGGTTCTCAGCGGGGGCCGCTGCTGGGCCGTCCGGTGGCCGGGGCTTCCAGAGGCTTCACGATGAGGCGGCTGGCCTGGACGGGCCCCAGATGACGGTCCGCCAGGCGCTGCACGGTGCCGTCGTGCAGCAGGCTCAACAGGGCCTCGCGCAGGCGGCGGCGCTCGGCCTCGGGCAGGGTCTTGCGCGACAGGGCCCAGGCGCCCACGCTCAGGGATTCCGGCCACCAGGCGCGCAGGGCCAGGTCCTCCGGCCACTGGGGTGACCCTTCGTAGAGCTCCATGGGATAGACCAGGACGGCCTCGATGCGCCGGGCCTTGAAGGCCTTCAGCAGGCTGGGCTTGTCGGCGCTTTCGCTGACCCGACCGGCCTGGCGCAGGGCCTCGATCCAGGGCTCGGTGGCGGGCGCATGGCGGGCGCCGCGCACGACGCCCAGGCGCAGGCTGGCGTCGGCCAGGAAGTCGGCAGGGCCGGACAGCCGGCGTGCCAGCTCCAGCGAAACCAGCAGGTGCAGCTGGGCCTGCACCAGGGGAACGAACTCCGCCAGGCGCTCGCGGTCCGGGGTGACCAGGGCGGCGGTCACGATGTCCGCGTCGCCCGTCTCCAGCGCCTGCCACAGCCGCACATTGCTGACCGCCGTGCCCTGCAGCCGGCATTGGCTGCGCGCGGCCAGGGCTTCCAGGAGGTCCACGTCCAGGCCGTGAGCCCGGCCGTCACTGCTGACTTCGTAGAGGCCGGGGTAGTGCTGGAAGGCCACGCGGAAAGGGCCGCAGGCCTGGGCGGCGGGCAGCAGCAGGGTGGCGAGCACGAGCGCGGCTCCGGCGGCCTGCAGCAGGAAGCAAGGGCGGGGGCCGGCGATCGGCATGCCTGTCTCCGACGTGAGTCTTGGCTCCCTGACCCGTGCGGGCGAGCGGACTCGGTCGAGGGCCGGCCCGCTTCATCGCAGGTCCCAGGATAGCGCGAGGCCCGGCAGGCCGCCGCACCCGCTGCGGGTGACACCCCGGCGTGCTCATGAAAAAGGCCCCGCTCGCGGGGCCATTCGTGCCGGGGGCGGGACGGGTCAGTGCACGCCGTGCATCTTCTTCTTCATCCAGGGGCTGAGCATCATCAGCACCAGGCCGGCGCCGATGGGGATCAGGGTGAAGATCAGGAAGAAGGTGGACATCGAGTAGGTGGCCGAGATGTGGTCGATGTAGGAACCCGACTTGCCGGCCAGCCAGTTGGCGATGGCGGTGTTCAGGAACCAGAAACCGAACATCAGGCCCAGCAGGCGCGCCGGGGCCAGCTTGGAGATGTAGGACAGGCCCACCGGCGAGACGCAGAGCTCGCCCATGGTGTGCAGCAGGTAGGCCAGGGTCAGGAACATCATGCTGACCTGTGCGGTCTTGGCGCCGGCGGGGATGCCGTTGGCGCCATAGGCCAGGGCGCCGAAGCCCAGGCCCAGCAGCACCAGGCCGACGCCGAACTTCACCGGGCCGCTCGGGTTCCAGTACTTCTCCCACATCTTGGAGAACAGCGGGGCCAGCAGGACCAGGAAGAAGGAGTTCAGCACGCCGAACCAGGTGGCAGGCACCTCGGACTGGTCCATCTGAAACTCGCGGTTGAGCATCCACAGCACCAGGGCCCAGATGCCGCCGATGGCCAGCACCAGCAGGGCATTGCCCAGCGGATAGCGCGACACGGTGTGGCTGGCCAGCTTGAACAGCAGCCAGCTCAGGATCACGGTGGGGATCACCGTCATCAGGCTGTTGATCACCTTGAAGGTCATGCCGGCGGTGCCCACCAGGGCGCGGTCGGTGTAGTCGGCCGCGAAGATGGTCATGGAGCCGCCGGCTTGCTCGAAGGCGAACCAGAAGAAGATGGTCGAGAAGGAGAACACGCCGATGGCGATCAGGCGATCGATCACCACGTTGCGGGGCGTGTCGTCCTCGGCGGCGGCCGCGGCGGCGGCGTTGCTGTCAGGCGAGCCGCCGATGTTGCCGAAGATGCCCTGGCTGAGGTGGAACTGTAGCGCACCCAGGATCATGAAGACGCCGGCCAGGCCGAAGCCCAGGTTCCAGCTGATCTTCTCGCCGATGTAGCCGCACAGCAGGATGCCGAAAAAGGCGCCCGAGTTCACGCCCATGTAGAACAGGGTGTAGCCGGCGTCGCGCAGGGATTCGTTGCTCTTGTTGTAGAGCTGGCCCACGATGGCTGAGATGTTCGGCTTGAACAGGCCCGTGCCCAGGATCACGAGTCCCAGGCCGGCGAAGAAGGTCGGCTTGGTCTCCATGAACAGGCAGATGTGGCCGGCCGCGATGATGAAGCCACCCAGCAGCACGGAGCGGCGCGTGCCCAGCAGCTTGTCGGCGATCAGGCCGCCGAAAATGGGCGTCAGGTAGGCCAGGCCTGTGTACCAGCCGTACAGCGAGGTCGCCTCTTCACGGGTCCAGCCCCAGCCGCCCTTGCTGGCCGTCGAGACCAGGAAGAGCACGAGCAGGGCGCGCATGCCGTAGTACGAGAAGCGTTCCCACATTTCCGTGAAGAACAGGACGAACAGGCTGTCGGGATGGCCGAGGATGGTCTGCGGCGCCCCTGGGGTCTGAATTTTGTTCAAACGACACTCCGTGCTGGATCGATGGTTCTGGGCCTGGAGCGCCCGGCGCCCTCTCGGACCGGATCGACGCAATCCACGGGTTGGCCGTGCACTGGGCTCACATAGGACAAGCCGCCTGGAGGCAGGCTCCGGCGGCGGCGGGCGTATTGTCGCCGCGCGTTTACAGCGTGTTTCTGCGGGTTCCTACCAAGGGCAAGACCTGGCCCCTATGTCTTTCGGCATAGGTTGCCAGGTCTTGCGGGGGCCGGCGGGCGGCCTGCGCACCGAATTCAGGCCCGCGGCTGCCAGCGCAGCAGGCGCAGGCCCAGCAGCACGACCAGCAGGGCGGCGCCCGCATCGGCCAGCACGGCCAGCCACAGGCTGCCCCAGCCCAACAGCGTGAGGACCAGCACCACGGCCTTGAGGCCCAGGGCCAGGCTGATGTTCTGCCACAGCACCTTCTTGCAGTCGCGCGAGAGGGCGATGAGCTCTGGCAGGCGGCGCAGATCGTCCTGCATCAGGGCGATGTCGGCGGTCTCCAGCGCGGTGGCGGTGCCGGCGGCGCCCATGGCGATACCGATGTCGGCACGGGCCAGGGCTGGCGCGTCGTTGACGCCATCGCCCACCATGGCCACCAGGCCGCGCTCGCGCAGGTGGGCGATGGCCGCCAGCTTCTGCTCGGGCAGCAGCGGGGCTTGGACCTGCCCCTCGGGCAGGCCCAGCTCGCGGGCTGCGGCCAGGGCGGCGCCGCGCTGGTCCCCGCTGAGCATGTGCACCTGAACGCCGACCGCCTCCAGCGCGGTCACGGCGCCCGCGCTGTGGGCACGCAGGCGGTCGCGCAGCGCCAGCAGGCCTTCGCAGTGCCAGCCCCCGGCCTCCTCGCGCAGCAGCCACAGCACGCTGCAGCCGGCCTCGCTCCAGGCGCGGGCGGCGCTCTCGGCGGCGGGGCTCAGGGCGGCCATCTCGCGCGCCAGGGTGTCGTTGCCCAGCTGCCAGGCCTGTCCGTCCAGCCGGGCGCGCACGCCGCGGCCGGGCAGGGTCACGAAGTCCTGCAGGGGGATGAGGGTCAGGTCTTGCGCTGCGGCGGCCTCCAGCAGGGCCAGGGCCAGCGGGTGGCGCGAGCCTGCGTCCAGGCTGGCCGCATGGCGCAGCAAGCCGGCCTCATCCAGCGGGCCCAGCGCCGTGCGCCCGACCAGGGCCGGCCGGCCTTCAGTGAGGGTGCCGGTCTTGTCCAGGGCGATGCTCTTCAGCAGATGGGCCTGCTCCAGGAAGAGGCCGCCCTTGATCAGCAGGCCGCGGCGGGCGCCCGCCGTCAGCGCGCTGACCACGGTCACCGGCGTGGAGATGACCAAGGCGCAGGGGCAGGCCACCACCATCAGCACCAGGGCCTTGTAGATCCAGGGCGTGAAGGGGGCGCCCAGCCACAGCGGCGGCAGCAGGGCCAGCAGCAGTGCGGCCGCGACGACCAGGGGCGTATAGACCCGCGCGAAGCGGTCCACGAAGCGCTGGGTGGGCGCGCGCTGCGCCTGCGCTTCCTGCACGGCCTGGGCCATGCGGTCCAGCAGGGTGTGGCCCTTGGCGGCCGTCACTTTCATCAGCAGCAGGCCTAGCTCGTTGACTGAGCCGGCCAGCAGGGCGTCGCCGGGCTGCTTGGGCACGGGCAGGCTCTCGCCGGTCAGCGCGGCCTCGTTGACGCTGGACTGGCCCTCGATCACCTGGCCATCCAGGGGCACGCGCTCGCCGGCCCGGATGCGCAGCACGGCGCCCAGGGGCACTTGCTCGCTGGGCTGCTCGGCCCACTGGCCGTCGGGCAGGCGCAGCCAGGCGGTCTCGGGCACCAGGGCGCTCAGCGCGCGGATGGCGTCGCGCGCTCGTGCCAGGCTCAGGGCCTCCAGCATCTCCGACAGGCCGAACAGCCAGACCACCATGGCCGCCTCCGGCCACTGGCCCAGGACCAGCGCGCCCATCACCGCCAGGCTCATCAGCAGGTGGATGTTGAGCGTGAGGCTGCGCAGGGCCACCCAGCCCTTGCGCAGGGTGGGCATTCCGCCCAGCACGACGGCCGCCAGGGCGCAGGCGATCACCGCAGCCTCGGCGGCGCCTGTGTAATGCAGGGCTTCGGAGGCCACCGCCGCCACACCGGCCGCCGCCATGCGCCAGCGCAGGGGCACCGGCACCGCGGGTGCAAGCGGCGCCACGCGCTGGGCGTCCAGCGGCACGGCATCCAGACCCGCGGCCCGGATGCGCTGCTGCAGGGCCTGGACCAGGCCGGCGGCATCCTGCGCGTCGTGATCCACGCTGAGCACGCGGCCCAGCAGGTCGAAGTGCAGGGCGCGGATGGCGGGCTCGCCGGCCAGGTGCTTGCGCAGCAGCGCCTCTTCGGTCGGGCAGTCCATGCCGGCGATGTGCAGGCGCAGGCGCTGCTGGCCCGGCGCCAGGCCGGCCAGGGGCACGTCGCTCAGCGGCGGCGCCTCGCAGCCGCTGCTGCAGCGGGCGTCGGCTGGGCCGTGGGCATGGCCATGCGCGTGGCCGTGCTTGTGATCATGCGCAGGCTCGACCCGCTCCGGACCGGCTGCGTCAGCCGGGTTCGGGCCGCAGCAGCAGGCCGTGGAGCAGGTGGGGGCAGAGGCATTCGTTTCCATGGAGGGGTATTCCACAGCCTGTAGCCACTCCAGAGTCAAGCGACTATGCTGCGGCCTTCTCCAGCAGCGCTGCCCCAGGGGCAGAAGGTCAGTGCCCATGCGCATCGGTGAGCTCAGCAAGGCGACGGGGGTCGATATCGAGACCATCCGCTTCTACGAGAAATCGGGGCTGCTGCCCGCGCCCGCCCGCAGCGGCAATGGCTACCGGGACTATGCCCAGCCCCAGTTGGAGCGCCTGGCCTTCATCCGGCACTGCCGCGCCCTGGACATGTCCCTGGCTGACGTGGATCTGCTGCTGCAAAGCCTGCAGAGCCACGATCCGCAGCAACTGGCCAGCGTGGATGCCCTGGTCGATGCGCAGCTGGCGCGGGTGCGGGCCCGGCTCAAGAGCATGCAGGCCCTGGAGGCGCAGCTGCAGGCGCTCAAGAGCCGTTGTGACGCGCGCCATGAGCAGCACGCCTGCGGCATCCTGGCCGAGCTGGTGGCGGCGGCCCATGGCGAGGCCTGCGCCTGCCATGGAGAGAAGCCGGACGAGGAAGCGCGCCGATGAGCAGCCCCGCTACCTTCGGCGCCCGCCGGCGGGCCTGTTTGCGCCCCTTTGTTCCGGTGCTGATCACCGCGCCCTGGCGCGAGCTGCTGCTGGGCGCCCTGGGCGTGGGCCTGCTGTGCACGGAATGGATCAGTCGCCACGCCCTGGCCATGCGCTCCCGGTTGTGGACACCAGCCAGCGCCTGGTGGGCATGACCACCCAGTCCGAGGTGGTGGCGGCCCTGTTCATGCGTCAGCCGAAGCAGGCCCGGCCCGCCTGAGTTGCAGGCGCCCGCTGGGGCGATGTCGATGCCTCGACCCCGTGCGCCCCCGTGCGCCCCCGTGCCGTCGCCGCATGCCCTATGCTTGGGCTGCTGTACCTTTCCTGCTTCATGGTCGCCAGCCAAGACCCTCTCCTGCGCTACCGCACCCTTTCGCTCTGGAAGCTGTGGCGGCATGGAACGCCGGGCGAGCGTGCCTTGCTGCTGGGCGGCTGGGGCCTGCTGCTCCTGCTGAGCATCGCCCTGGGCCTGGCCTCGGTGATCGGCCGCTGGTCCGGCCTGCCGCTGCATCTGGGCGGCGTGCAGGTCTACATCACCATCTACCCGCCCCTGCTGATCTGCCTGTGGCTGAGCCTGTGCTGGGGCTGGGGATGGGGCGCGGTGCCGGCCTACCTGGCCACGCTGAGCCTGGCGCTCTATGCCGGCATGCCCGGGTACTGGGCCCTGCTCTTCGCCTGCGCCAATCCGCTGGGCTTCGCCATCATGGTGATGGGCTACCAGGCCATCGCCATGCGACGCGACCTTCGCGGGCTCAGCGCGCTGCTGTTCTATGTCCAGCTGAGCTTCGTGGCGAGCATCTTCAGCTCCAGCGGCGCCCTGCTGTGGTGGTACACGAACGGCATCGACCGCACGGCCATGCTGGCCATCTGGCAGGGCTGGTGGCTGGGGTCTTTCGTGCAGAGCCTGTTCATCGTCGGCCCGCTGATGGCCCTGGGCTGGCCCGCCATCGAGGGCTGGCAGGCGCGCCATCCGGCCCTGATGAGAACCCCTGCGGGCGATCCGCGCCGCGCCGTGCTGCGCCTGCTGGCTGCCGTCACGGCGGCCGCGATCGCGTACGGCTTCCTGACCCTGCACCTGTCCTCCGCCCAGGTGGAGCTGCTGCGCGGTCTTCCCGGCGCGGCGCTGGGGCCGGCGCTGGAGGTGATGCTGCAGAGCAGCTGGGTCTTCTTCGGCGTCTTCTCGCTGATCGTGCTGTTCATGGCCTTCTTCGGCTACCAGCTCTTCGTGCACTGGCAGCGCTCGGTGGACCAGCTGCTGGCCGAGCTGCAGCACGCCAATCGCGGCCTGGAGACCCTAGCCCACACCGACGCCCTGACGGGCCTGCTGAACCGTCGGGCCGCTGACGCGCGCCTGCTCGCCGAGTGGCACCGCACCGTGCGCACGGGCTCCGGCGCCGCCCTGGTGATGCTGGACATCGACCATTTCAAGCAGATCAACGACCGCTACGGGCACCTGGCGGGTGATACCGTGATCCGCACCCTGGCCCAGGCCATCAAGGCGGAGGTGCGCGAGATGGACATCGCCAGCCGCTATGGCGGCGAGGAATTCCTGGTCCTCCTGCCGCAGACCGGGATCCAGGGCGCCCGCGGCTTCGCCGAGCGCCTGCGCCGGCGAGTCGAGGCCTGCGGGGCGGTGCATGCGGGCAAGGTCATCCACTTCACCATCAGCCTGGGCCTGGCTGAGCTGAGCGCCCGGGATCCTGCCCACCTGAGCGTGCTGGACCGTGCCGACCAGGCGCTCTACGGCGCCAAGAAGGCCGGGCGCAACCGCACGCAATGCGCTCCGGCCCCTGGCGAGGCCCAGCCCGAGGCACCGCAGGCCTGAGCCCGGCCTCCCTGGCCGGCGGCCTCAAGGCCCTGCGGTGGGGCTCTCAGAGCTTGAAGTCGTAGTCGATGGTCAGCGGCGCGTGGTCGCTGAACTTCTGGTCCTTGTAGATGGACTCGCGCAGGGCGAGGGCGGCCAGTTGGGGCGTGGCGAAGTGGTAGTCCAGGCGCCAGCCCACGTTCTTGGCATAGGCCTGGCCGCGGTTGCTCCACCAGGTGTAGCAAGTGTCCGTGGTGTCGGGCTGCAGCTGGCGGTAGACGTCCACCAGGCCGCCCTGGGCCGGGTCGATCAGCTGGGTCACCCAGGCGCGCTCCTCGGGCAGGAAGCCGCTGTTTTTGAGATTGCCCTTCCAGTTCTTGAGGTCGGCTTCCTTGTGGGCGATGTTGATGTCGCCCACGAGGATGAATTCGCGCTGGCCCTTCAGCGCCATCAGGTGGGGGTAGATGGCCGCCAGGAAGCGGAACTTGGCCTGCTGGCGGTCTTCGCCGCTGGAGCCACTGGGGAAGTAGCAGCTGATCAGGCTCAGCTTGCGGCCGGGTTTGTCGAAGCGCTTCTCGATGTAGCGGCCTTCGTCGTCGAATTCCTGGACGCCGATGCCGGTGATGATGTCGCTGGGTTCGTCGCGGGTGTAGAGGCCCACGCCGGAGTAGCCCTTCTTCTGGGCATAGTGGAAATGGCCCTTGAGGCTGCCGGGACTGCAGAAGACCTGATCGACATGCTCGTGCTGGGCCTTCACCTCCTGCACGCCCACGGCATCGGCCTGCTGCTGGGGCAGCCAGTCGAAGAAGCCCTTGGTGGCGGCGGAGCGGATGCCATTGAGATTGGCGGTGATGAAGCGCACGGTCGATACCTCGGCAGAGACAGGGAGGCGCCAGTATCGCAGTGAGGCGGTGATGAACTGGTCTGATGTCGGTCCGCAACAGCCTCGCACTGTTCAGGTGCGCCGGCTCACATAGGGATGACGTGGCACGGCTGCTCTTGATAGATTCCTCCCCACGAGATGGCAAACGTTTGGCGCCCGATCGCGGCGAGGCCCGAGGCCTGTCGCGCTGCTGAGCGAGGCCCTGCCTCAGCAAGGGCGCCGTCGGCATTCCAGACAATTTCAAGGAGTTTCCCCATGACCCGATCCACGTTGAGCCGCCCCACCCCGCTTTCACTGGCCCTGGCCCTGGCCCTGCCGGCGCTGCTGTCGAGCACGGCACAGGCCCAGGAGGCCGGCAAGAGCGAGGCCGCCCGTCCTCAGACCAAGCAGCTGGAGGCCGTGGTGATCACCGCCGAGCGCCGGGTGGAGAACATCAAGGACGTGCCCAATGCGGTCTCTGCCATCAGCGGCGAGAAGCTGGACGTCATCAATTCCAGCGGGCAGGACATCCGTGCCCTGTCCGGCCGTGTGCCCAGCCTGAACATCGAGTCCTCCTTCGGCCGGGCCTTCCCGCGCTTCTACCTGCGCGGCTATGGCAACACCGACTTCCGACTCAACGCCTCGCAGCCCGTCTCACTGATCTATGACGAGGTGGTGCAGGAGAACCCCATTCTCAAAGGCTTCCCGGCTTTCGACGTGAAGAACGTGGAAGTGCTGGCCGGCCCCCAGGGCACCCTGTTCGGCCGCAACACGCCGGCCGGTGTGGTGAAGTTCGAGTCGGTCAAGCCTTCCAAACGCCAGGATGCCTATTTCAACGCCTCCTTCGGCAGCCAGGGCATGGTGAACCTGGAAGGCGCAGCCAATCTGCCGGTGGGCGGGGACTGGGCCGTGCGCATCTCGGCCCAGAACCAGCACCGTGGCAACTGGGTCAAGAACGAGCTGCCCAATGCCAAGACGCCCGCCACCGAGGGCTACGATGACCGAGCCGTGCGCATCCAGGCGCTGTATGAAGCCAACCAGGCCTTCAGCGCCCTGTTCAACGTGCACAACCGTGAACTCAAGGGCAGCCCGCGGCTCTTTCGCGGCTCCGTCATCAAGCCCGGCAGCAATGATCTTGTCGATGGCTTCGACCCGGCCAAGATGGTCATCGACGGGACCAACGAGCAGCGCCTGCACAGCACCGGCGCCAGCCTGCGCCTGAAATGGGCCCTGGACGGCGTGACCCTGCACTCCATCAGCGCTCTCGAGACCGTGCAGCCCTTCAGCCGTGGCGACGTGGACGGCGGCTACCGCTACCACAACCCCTTCTCGGGCGACCCCAAGACGGCGCCCTATCCCACCCAGGGTGAGGCCACCTGGCAGATGGACACCTCGGACGCCCTGATGGGTCACCGCCAGCTGACACAGGAATTCCGCCTCGAGTCCCAGGCTGCCGGTCCGCTGCGCTGGCAGGGCGGGCTCTACCTCTTTGACGAGAAGTACACCATGCGGACGGTGGACTACACCGCGGCCAACCCGGCCGACAGCGTCGTGGACACCCGCCAGACCAACAAGGCCTGGGCCCTGTTCGCCTCGGTCAACTACGAACTGAGCCCCGATCTCAAGCTGCGCGGCGGCCTGCGCTACACCCAGGACAAGAAGGACCTGAACACCGTCGGCAAGGTCAACGACGGCGCCGGCACCAGCGCGAGCACCGACGACCACAAGGTCAACTGGGATGTCTCCGGCACTTATGCCCTGGACAAGCAGACCAACCTCTACGCGCGCGTCGCCACCGGCTTCCGTGCGGCCTCCATCTACCCGGCCAGCGGTTTCGGCACGCAGAGCAAGGCGCGCCCTGAAACCGTGACCTCCTACGAAGCCGGTGTGAAGAGCGAGTTCTGGAATCGCCGCGCCCGCCTGTCGGCCAATGTGTTCGCCTATACGGTGAAGGACCAGCAGCTGACCGCCGTGGGCGGCACCAGCAATGCCAATACCCTGCTCAACGCCAGCAAGGGCCAGGGCCAGGGCTTCGAGCTCAACCTGGACCTGATCCCCGTGGAGCGCCTGATGCTCACCTTGGGGCTCAGCTACAACGACACCAAGATCAAGGATCCGACGCTCTCCGCCCCCCGTTCGGGCAGCAATCCCGTGATGGTGGGCACGCCCGATGCCAGCGGCCGCTACAGCCTTTATAACAACCCGCTGCCCAACGCGCCGAAGTGGATCGCCAACCTGACGGCCCGCTACTCGATCCCGACGGCCGACGGCAATGAATACTTCATCTACACCGACTGGGCCTACCGCTCCAAGGTCAATTTCTTCCTGTACGAGGCCAAGGAACTCACCGGCAAGGCGCTGCTGGAAGGCGGTCTGCGCGCCGGCTATGTCTGGGGCGACGGCAAGTACGAGGTAGCGGGCTTCGTGCGAAACCTGACCAACAAGGTCGTCGTCAACGGTGCCATCGACTTCGACAACCTGACCGGCTTCATCAACGACCCCCGCACCTACGGCGTGCAGTTCAAGGCCCTGTTCTGAGCCTGCTCTGATGCCCGGCGCGCCAGATCGCGGTCTGGTGCCTGCACAGAGGCCCGCCACCCCCCTTGTTTCTCGGGGCGGGGTGGCGGGCCTTTGTGCGCCGGCTCAATACAATGCGGGCCACCCCGAGACCCGCATTACCCGCCCATGACCACTACCTCCACGCCCCTTGCCCAGGAATTCGTTGCCTTTGCCGTGGAGGCGGGTGTGCTGCGCTTCGGCGAGTTCAAGACCAAGGCGGGCCGCCTGAGCCCCTACTTCTTCAACGCCGGGCTCTTCAACGACGGCGCCAAGCTGGGCCGCCTGGCCGAGTTCTACGCCAAGACCCTGCTGGCCTCGGGCATCGAGTTCGACATGATCTTCGGCCCGGCCTACAAGGGCATCACCCTGGCCGCAGCTGTCTCGGTGGAACTGGCCCGCCTGGGCCACAACAAGCCCTTCGCCTACAACCGCAAGGAAGCGAAGAACCATGGCGAGGGCGGTACCCTCGTCGGTGCGCCGGTCCAGGGCCGCGTGCTGATCATCGACGACGTGATCTCCGCGGGCACCTCGGTGCGCGAGTCCATCGCCATGATTCAGGCCGCCGGCGCGACGCCCTGCGGCGTCTCGATCGCCCTGGATCGCCAGGAGAAGGCGGCCGAAAACGGGGTCGAGCAACCCTGGTCGGCAGTGCAGTATGTCAACCGCCAGCTGCAATTGCCCGTGAGTGCCATTGCCGGCTTGTCCGACTTGCTGCAGTATCTGCACCACAACAGCTCGGCGGACATCGCCGCCCATGCGGCGGCTGTCCAGGCTTATCGAGATCGCTACGGAGTCTGATGCCACTTCCGCGCCGCCCCATGTCCTTGCGTCAGTCCTTGCGCCCGTCACTGCCGCTGGCTGCCCTGCTGCTGGGTCTGCTGGGGACAGGTCTTGCCCTGGCCCAGAGCAAGCCCATCTACAGCTGCGTGGCGCCGGATGGCCGCAAGCTGACCTCGGACCGCCCCATCCCCGAATGCATCACCCGGGAGCAGAAGCTGCACAACCCGGATGGCTCGGTGAAGTCGCTGCTGCCACCGTCGATGTCGATGGAGGAGAAGGCGGCGCTGGAGCAACGGGAGCGCAAGCTGGCGGCGGAGCGGGCGGCACAGCTAGACGCGATCCGCCGCGATCGCAACCTGATGATCCGCTACCGCAACGAGTCCGCCCACCGCGAGGCCCGGGAGTCGGCGCTGGACGATGTCAGCAAGGCCATGCAGGCCTCGGAGCGCCGCATCAAGGAGCTGGCCGCCGAACGCAAGCCCCTGCTGGACGAGGCCGAGTTCTACAAGGGCAAGCCCATGCCGGGCAAGCTCAAGCAGCAGCTGGACGCCAATGAGGTCTCGGCGGAGGCGCAGCGCGTGCTGGTCGAGAACCAGAAGGCCGAGGTGGTGCGGGTCAACAAAGTCTTCGACCTCGAACTGCAACGACTGAAGAGGCTGTGGGCGGGCGCCCCGCCCGGCAGCCTCGACGGCCCCGCTTCAGGCACGGCTTCCCAGGCGGGGAGCGCCTCCTCGCAGCCTGCCTCGGCCAGTAGCCGCTGAGGGGGGCGCGCCCCGGGGCCCGTGCCAGGGCCCGCAAAGACAAAGGCCGCTGTATCCAGCGGCCTTTGTCTTCATGGCGCGAGGCCGGGCCTCAGCCGCCCAGCTTCTTCTTCAGCAGCTCGTTGACCAGGGCCGGGTTGGCCTTGCCCTTGGTGGCCTTCATGGCTTGACCTACGAGGGCGTTGAAGGCCTTGTCCTTGCCGGCCCGGAATTCGTCCACCGACTTCTGGTTGGCGGCCAGGACCTCGTCGAGGATGCGCTCGATCTCGCCGGTGTCGTTGGACTGCTTCAGGTCTTTGGCGGCGATGATGGCATCCACATCGGCGCCCTCGCCGGCCCACAGGGCGTCGAAGACCTGCTTGGCGGAGTTGTTGGAGATGGTGCCATCGCTGATGCGGCCGATGAGCGTGGCCAGCAGGGCAGGCTTCACCGGCGCGGCATCGATCTCGATGCCTTCGCTGTTGAGGCGCTTGCTGATCTCGCCCATCACCCAGTTGGCCACCAGCTTGGGTGCCGCGCCCGCGGCCTTGGCGGCCTCGTAGTAGCGGGCGGTGGCCAGGCTCTGGGTCATCATGGTGGCGTCGTACTCGGGCAGGCCGTCTGCCTCGATGAAGCGCTTGGCCATCACGCCAGGCAACTCGGGCATCTCGCCGCGTACCTGCTCCACCCACTGCGGCGCGATCACCAGGGGCGGCAGGTCAGGATCCGGGAAGTAGCGGTAGTCGGCCGAGTCTTCCTTGGAGCGCATGGCGCGGGTTTCGCCGGTGTCCGGGTTGTAGAGCACCGTGGCCTGCTGGATGCTGAGGCCGTCCTCGATCTGGTCGATCTGCCAATTGACCTCGTAGTTCACGGCATCGACGAGGAAGCGGAAGCTGTTGAGGTTCTTGATCTCGCGGCGCGTGCCATAGGGCTCGCCGGGCTTGCGCACCGAGACGTTGACGTCGCAGCGGAAGCTGCCTTCCTGCATGTTGCCGTCGCAGATGCCCAGCCACATCACCAGGGCGTGCAGGGTCTTGGCGTACTCGCAGGCCTCGGCGGCGGAGCGCATGTCGGGCTCGGAGACGATCTCCAGCAGCGGCGTGCCGGCACGGTTCAGGTCGATGCCCGACTGACCGTGGTAGTCCTCGTGCAGGCTCTTGCCCGCGTCTTCCTCCAGGTGGGCGCGGGTCAGCTTGACGGTCTTCTTCTCGTCGCCGACGAAGAACTCCACCGTGCCGCCCTGCACCACCGGGATCTCGAACTGGGAGATCTGGTAGCCCTTGGGCAGGTCGGGGTAGAAGTAGTTCTTGCGGGCGAAAATGGACAGCGGCGCCACCTTGGCGCCCACGGCCAGCCCGAAGCGGATGGCGCGGTCCACCGCGGCGCGGTTCAGGACCGGCAGGGTGCCGGGCAGGGCCAGGTCCACGGGCGAGGCCTGGGTGTTGGGCGCGGCGCCGAAGGCGGTCGAGGAGCCGCTGAAGATCTTGGACAGAGTGGACAGCTGGACATGGTTCTCCAGGCCGATCACTACCTCGTAGCCGCGCACCAGCTTGCTGTTGGGCTTGTTCATGCTCAAATTCCGTTCGGGGCACGGGTGTGCCAGTCGGTGGCCTGCTGCAGGGCGTGCGCGGTGTGCAGCAGCTGCCCCTCCTTGAAGTAGTTGCCGATCAGCTGCAGGCCGACGGGCATGCCGGCCTCGCCAAAGCCCACCGGCACGCTCATGCCGGGCAGGCCGGCCAGCGAGCCGGGCAGCGTGAAGATGTCGGCCAGGTAGGCCTTGACCGGATCGTCCGCGCCTTCGCCGGCCTTCCAGGCCACGCTGGGGGCCACGGGGCCGGCGATCACGTCGCAGTGCTGGAAGGCCTGCTGGAAGTCGTCGGCGATCATGCGGCGCAGCTTCTGGGCCTGCAGGTAGTAGGCGTCGTAGTAGCCGTGGCTCAGCACATACGTGCCGATCATGATGCGGCGCTTGACCTCGGGGCCGAAGCCTTCGGCACGGGTCTTCTTGTACATGTCCAGAAGATCCGTGTAATTGGCTGCACGATGGCCGAACTTGACGCCATCGAATCGGCTCAGGTTGGAGCTGGCCTCGGCCGGGGCAATGATGTAGTAGACCGGGATGGCCAGCTCGGTGCGAGGCAGGCTCACCTCCACCAGCGTGGCGCCCAGCTTCTCCAGCT
Organism: Mitsuaria sp. WAJ17; assembly: GCF_014174515.1. Lineage (GTDB taxonomy): Bacteria > Pseudomonadota > Gammaproteobacteria > Burkholderiales > Burkholderiaceae_C > Roseateles_B. Next base: position 6,311 of record NZ_JACJUG010000001.1, on the reverse strand, counting down.
CGGCCAGACCCTGGCGCACGGCGCTGTTGACGTCCGCCGACAGCGCGGCGGGGAAGAACTCCCGCGGCAGGCCAATGCGCAGGCCCTTCAGCGGCTGGGCGGCCGTGGCGCCTTCTCGGGCTGCCAGCATCTGGGCGTGGAAGTCCTGCGGGGGCTGGTTGATGCTGGTGGCGTCGCGCTCATCGAAGCCACTCATGGCGGACAGCAGCAGCGCGCAGTCCTCGGCCGAGCGGGCCATGGGGCCGGCCTGGTCCAGGCTGGAGGCGAAGGCGATCATCCCGTAGCGTGAGCACACGCCGTAGGTCGGCTTGATGCCAGTGATGCCGGTGAAGCTGGCCGGCTGGCGGATGGAGCCGCCGGTGTCGGTGCCGGTGGTGGCGGGCACCAGGCGGGCCGCGACGGCCGTGGCCGAGCCGCCCGAGGAGCCGCCGGGCACGCGGCTGCGGTCCCAGGGGTTCAGCGAGGGGCCGAAGGCGCTGTTCTCGTTGGCCGAGCCCATGGCGAATTCATCGCAGTTGAGTTTGCCCAGCGAAAAGGTGCCGGCCGCATTCAGCCGGGCGACGACGGTGGCGTCGAAGGGGCTGCGGTAGCCGGCCAGGATCTTCGAGCCGGCGGTGGTGGGCATGTCCGCGGTGACGTAGATGTCCTTGTGCGCGAGCGGGATGCCCACCAGCGGGCCGGTGTCTCCGGCGGCCAGGCGTCGGTCGGCCTCGGCGGCACGTCCCAGGGCCCCGTCGACATCCACATGCAGGAAGGCGCCCAGTTGCGACGCGGCGGTAACCCGTGCAAGAAGGTGTTGGGTCAGTTCGGTGGCGGAGAAGGCCTTGGCGCGCAGGCTCTGGCCCAGCTCGGCCACGCCCATTTCGTGGAGAGACTTCATTCGATGACCTTGGGAACCAGGAACAAGCCGTCCTCGACGGCGGGGGCGCTGCGCTGGTTGAGCTCGCGCTGGTTGCTCTCGGTGACGGCGTCTTCGCGCAGGCGCAGCTGCACGTCCTGCACGGCGGAGAGCGGCGTGTAGAGCGGTTCGACACCGCTGGTGTCCACCGCGCTCATCTGCTCGACGATGGAGAAAAAGCCATTGAGCTGGCCGAGCAAGGCGCCTTGCTCCGCTTCGGAAAGTTCGAGGCGGGCGAGGTTGGCGATGCGGCTCACGTCATCCTGGGTCAGGGCCATGGGCGAGTCCGGGTCGGTTGGAGGTCCTGGGCATCGCGTCGATACGCGGCGAAAACTCGTTGTCGGGCGCGATGCATTGCCGCTTACAGACTGCAAAAACAGGGACTGTCAGGGGCTAGTCAGGGGTCTAAACAAAGGGGTGATCGGGTATTATCTCCGCTTATCTCCATGGTAACGGGGCTGCAGGCCGCCAAGGCACCGGCAGCCTCGTTGCACATGGTGCGAACACCCTTGTGCAGCCCTGGTGTCACCGCCTCGGCTGCATTCGTTTGACGCCCGCCGCCCTCCAGAGGCCCCTCTTGAGTTTTGCCAGTGCCGAGCCCGCGTGATCCCTGCCGCCGCCCGGTCTGAAGCCCCCAGTCCCACACCATGTTTTCGTCCCTGCGCCGCTACTTCTCCACCGACCTGGCCATCGACCTCGGCACCGCCAACACGCTGATCTATGTGCGTGGCAAGGGCATCGTGCTGGATGAGCCCTCTGTCGTCGCCATCCGCCATGAAGGCGGCTCCAGCGGCAAGAAGACCATCCAGGCCGTCGGCCGCGAGGCCAAGGCCATGCTGGGCAAGGTGCCCGGCAACATCGAGGCCATTCGCCCCATGAAGGATGGCGTGATCGCCGACTTCGTCATCACCGAGCAGATGATCAAGCAGTTCATCAAGATGGTGCATGACACCAAGCTGCTGCGCCCCTCGCCCTGCATCATCATCTGCGTGCCCTGCGGTTCGACACAGGTCGAGAAGCGCGCCATCCGTGACGCCGCCCTGGGTGCCGGCGCCTCGCGCGTGGAGCTGATCGAGGAGCCCATGGCCGCGGCCATCGGTGCCGGTCTGCCGGTCTCCGAGGCTTCCGGCTCCATGGTCATCGACATCGGCGGCGGCACCACCGAGGTCGGTGTGATCTCGCTGGGCGGCATGGTCTACAAGGGCTCGGTGCGCGTCGGCGGCGACAAGTTCGACGAAGCCATCATCAACTACATCCGCCGCAACTACGGCATGCTGATCGGCGAGCCCACCGCCGAGGCCATCAAGAAGCAGATCGGCTCGGCCTTCCCCGGCTCCGAGGTCAAGGAGATGGAAGTGAAGGGCCGCAACCTCAGCGAGGGTGTGCCGCGCAGCTTCACCATCTCGTCCAACGAGATCCTGGAAGCCCTGACCGACCCGCTGAACCAGATCGTCTCGGCCGTGAAGAACGCGCTGGAGCAGACCCCGCCCGAGCTGGGCGCCGACATCGCCGAGCGCGGCATGATGCTGACCGGCGGCGGCGCCCTGCTGCGTGACCTGGATCGCCTGCTGGCTGAGGAGACCGGCCTGCCGGTGCTGGTGGCCGAGGACCCGCTGACCTGCGTGGTGCGGGGTTGCGGCATGGCGCTGGAGCACATGGAACGCCTGGGCTCCATCTTCGCTTCTGAGTGACGGCCTACTGCGCGACGCTTGGGCGTCGTTGCGCAGTGCTCGGAAACCTCACGTACCTCCCCTACGTTCCGGTTCCTGCGCGCTGTGCGCCTAGCCCAAGCGCCGTTCGCTACGGCCCGAGACGTTGATGGACTGATCACCCGCCAGACTGCAAGTCATGCCCTTCGGCACCCTGGAGCGCAATGCGCCGCCGCTGTTCCGCCAAGGCCCCTCGGCCTTGACGCGGCTGCTGCTGTGCGCGGCCTTTGCCGTCTTTCTAATGGTGCTGGATGCCCGCTTCAAGCTGGCCCAGCCGGCGCGGACGGCCGTGGCGCTGGTGCTCAATCCGGTGCAGCGCCTGCTGCTGTCGCCCGTCGATGCATGGGAGAAGCTGGGCGACTACCTGCGCGGCATGGAAAAGGCCATGGCCGCCGAAGACCTGGCCCGGCGCCAGCTGGTGGCGCAAGCCGAGCGACTGTCCCGCGCCCAGCAGCTGCAGGCCGAGAATCAGCGCCTGCGCGAGCTGCTCAAGATGCAGCAGGCGCAGTCCGTGCGCGCGGTTGCGGCCGAGGTGCTCTATGAGGCGCCGGATCCCTACTCCCGCCGCGTCAGCATCGACCGTGGCAGCCAGCACGGCGTGCACCTGAGCTCGCCGGTGATCACCGAGGCCGGCGTGCTGGGCCAGGTGACGCGGGTCTACACCTTCTCGTCTGAAGTGACCCTCATCACCGACAAGGATGCCGCCATCCCCGTGCTCAACACCCGCACCCAGCAGCGCGGCGTGGCCTTCGGCGGCGAACGCGGCCTGGAGCTGCGCTTCACCGCGGCCAATGCCGATATCCAGGCGGGCGATGTGCTCTCCACCTCGGGCCTGGACGGCATTTATCCCCCGGGCCTGCCCGTGGCCAAGGTAGCCCAGGTGGAACGCCGGGGCGACACCAGCTTCGCCCGCGTGAGCCTGCAGGCCACCGTGCCCGTGGACAGCGTGCGCCATGTGCTGGTGCTGGCCCCGCTGGCCGTGCATGAGGCTGCGCGGCACGAAGCCGCGGAGGCCGCCGCCAAGGAAGCCCAGGCCCTGGCCGAGCGCAAGGCCCAGGCCAAGGCCGAAGCCAAGCAGCGGGCCGCCGAGCTGAAGGCTGCGAGGGACGCGGCAAAGGAGTCGAACAAGGATTCGAACAAGGAAGCAGGCAAGGACAGCAAGGGAGGGGCAACGCGATGATCATGCCGCGCGCCGCCAGCCAACTGCTGCTGCCGGCCAACCCCCTTTTCATCGCCTTCAGCCTGCTGCTGGCGCTGATGCTGGACATGGTGCCCCTGGGCCGCCAGCCGGCCATGCCGGACTTCCTCGCCATCGTGCTGGTGTTCTGGAACGTGCACCAGCCGCGCCGCGTCAACGTGGGCTGGGCCTTCCTATTCGGCCTGCTGGTCGATGTGCATCATGGCGCCTTGCTGGGCCAGCATGCTCTGGCCTACAGCGGCCTGAGCTTCGGCGCCGTGGCCCTGCACCGCCGCCTGCCCTGGTTCACGCGCTGGGGTCAGGCCTTGCATGTGCTGCCGCTGTTCGCGCTGGCCCATGCGGTGTCGCTGGTGGTGCGCCTGGCCGTGGGTGGCATGTGGCCGGGCTGGCCCCTGCTGCTGGCCCCCTTCATCGAGGCCCTGCTGTGGCCCCTGGCCAGCTGGATCCTGCTGGCGCCGCAGCGCCGTCCGCCCGACCGCGACGAGCATCGTCCGCTGTGAGGCGGGTCTTCCGGCGTCCATGACCCAGCTGCACAACATCCACCAGGAGCAGTCGCGCTTCCGCGTGCGGGTGCTGGCGGCCGCTGGCTTCGTGCTGTTCTGCTTCGGTCTGCTGGCCGCGCGCCTGGTCTACCTGCAGGTGATGCAGCACGAGACCCTGCTGGAGCGTGCCGAGTCCAACCGCGTGACCGTGGTGCCCATTGTGCCCAACCGCGGCCTGATCGTGGACCGCAACGGCGTGGTGCTGGCCAGCAACTACTCTGCCTACACCCTGGAGATCACGCCGTCCAAGGTGGTGGACCTTGAGGCCACCATCAGCGAGCTGGCCGAAGTGGTGGAGATCCAGGGCCGCGACCGCAAGCGCTTCAAGCGCCTGATGGAGGAGAGCAAGAACTTCGAATCCTTGCCCATCCGCACCAAGCTGACGGACGCCGAGGTGGCGCGCTTCGCTGCCCAGCGCTTCCGCTTCCCCGGCGTGGACATCAAGGCCCGGCTCTTCCGCAGCTATCCGCTGGGCGAGGTGGGCAGCCACCTGATCGGCTACATCGGCCGCATCAACCAGGCCGAGAAAAAGGCCATGGAGGAGTGGGCCGACGAGGACATCGCCAACTATCGCGGCACCGAGTACATCGGCAAGCTGGGCCTGGAGCAGTTCTACGAGCGCGAGCTGCACGGCCAGACCGGCTTCGAGCAGATGGAGACCAGCGCCGCAGGCCGCGCCGTGCGCCGCCTGCGCCATCAGCCGCCCACGCCGGGCAACACGCTCAAGCTCTCCATCGACATCCGCCTGCAGGCCTTGGTCGAGGAATTGTTCAAGGACCGCCGCGGCGCGCTGGTGGCCATCGACCCGCGCAATGGCGAGGTGCTGGCCTTCGTGTCCAAGCCCACCTTCGACCCCAACCTCTTCGTCGATGGCATCGACGCCGACAGCTGGACCGTGCTCAACGAGGACATCGACAAGCCCCTGCTCAACCGCGCCCTGCGCGGCACCTACCCGCCGGGCTCCACCTTCAAGCCCCTGATGGCCATGGCCGCGCTTAACAGCGGCAAGCGCGCCGCAAGCACCGTCATCATGGACAACCTGACCTACAGCTTCGGCGGCCGCACCTTCGGCAGTCCCGAGACCGACCGGCCCGGACCCAAGGACATGCGCCTGGCCATCGTCAGCTCCTCCAATGTGTACTTCTACAGCCTGGCCAACGAGATGGGCGTGGACCTGATCCATGACCAACTGGAGCCCTTCGGCCTGGGCCGCAAGACCGGCATCGACTTGGCTGGCGAGGTGACGGGCGACCTGCCTTCCCAGGAGTGGAAGCGCAAGAAGTTCCGCAAGGCCGAGCAGCAGAAGTGGTACGCCGGCGAGACCATCTCCCTGGGGATCGGCCAGGGCTACAACAACTTCACCATGCTGCAGATGGCCACGGCCTACGCCACGCTCTCCACCGGTGGCCAGCGCTTCAAGCCCCGCCTGGTGCGCGAGATCGAGGATGTGGTCCAGCACCAGGGCCGGCTCATCGCCAGCGAGGCCCTGGATCCGATCCCACTCAAGCCGGAGCAGGTGGACGTGATCCGCAATGCCATGAATGGCGTGACGCTGGAGGGCACCTCGCGCCAGGTCTTCATGGGGGCGCCCTACCAGAGCGGTGGCAAGACAGGCACCGCGCAGGCCGTGGGCCTGAAGGCCGGCGAGAAGTACAGCAGCATCAAGGCCGACGAGCACAAGCGCGACCATTCGCTCTACGTCGCCTTTGCACCGGTGGACAAGCCCACCATCGCCCTGGCCGTCATCGTGGAGAACGCGGGATGGGGCTCGAGCGCCGCTGCGCCCATCGCCCGCCGCGTCTTCGACTACGCCCTGCTGGGCCAGTACCCCAGCGAGGAAGACATCGCCCTGACCCAGCAGGGCAAGACCATGGCGCCCGTCGGCGCGCCGCGCAAGGCCAGCGAGGTGCCGCTGCCCGGCCAGCCGGTGCTGGTGCCGCTGGCGGCCAGTGCGGCGCGCCCGG
>NZ_JACJUG010000019.1 GCF_014174515.1 Mitsuaria sp. WAJ17 | reverse complement strand
GGCGCGCCGCTGGCCGAGGCCGGCGAGGAAGGCCCGGCCGCACGCTACGCGATGGCCCGCCAGCGCCTGCGCCGCCACCGCCTGGCCCGGCCGGCCTGGAAGTATCTGGGCCTGCCCCTGCTGCTGGCCCTGCCGGCCTTTGCCCTGCACCAGCACATCGCCTACGGTGGCCTGCTGGGCGAGTACCGCAGCTACGGCCTGGCGGCCTATCTGTCCGCCTTCGGCCTGTGGTGGGCAGCCTGGGCCGTCGGCGTGCTGATGGCCTCGGCGGCCGTGCGCGCCGGCATCGAGGCCCTGGCCTGGCTGGGGCTTTTGTGGCGTCCCGCGCTGGCTCTGCCCATGCGAGAGGGCCTGGAGTCCGCCGGCCTCGCCCTGCTGTACCTCGGCTTGCCCGCCTGGCTGGCCCTGCGCCTGCTGGGAGGCTGAGCCGCGCGCATTTCTGCGCATTGCGCGTCACTCGCCTCACGGGGCTTGCACGGAGCCTGCTTATCATCCGCCTCCATGCACCGAGCTGTTCTGCGCCTGTCCGCATTGCTGTTCCTGTGGGCGGGCCTTCAGTGGGCCGGTCTGCTGGCTGCATCCGCCTTCGCGGGCGAGGTCCTCGATGCCCAGTTCCGCAGCATCGAGGTGCCGCAGAACACGGTGCCCGCGCTGGCCCAGGACCGCAGCGGCTTCATCTGGGTCGCCACCATCAAGGGCCTCACCCGCTATGACGGCTACCGGCTGCGCTCTATCGAGCAGGAGGGCCCTACCGCGGCCCGGCGCAACCTCGGCTGGGTGCGGGCCCTGGCTCCGGCCCGCGACGGGCGCATGTGGATCGGGACCGAGTTCCAGGGACTCATGGTCTACGACCCTCAGCAGGACCGCGTCCAGGCCCAGGGCAACGCCGCAGTGCATGATGCTGCGCAGATGCCCATCCGCGCCCTGGCCGAGGATGGCGACGGCAGCGTCTGGATAGGCAGCCTGGGGCAGGGCCTGCAGCGCTACCTGCCGGCCGAGCGGCGCTTCGAGCGCCACGAGTTGAGCATCAAGGGCGAGCCGGAGCAGCGGGTCACCGCCCTGCTCGTCGCCCATGACGGCGCGGTCTGGGCCGGCCACTGGCGGGGCCTTGCGCGCCGACAGGGCGGGGGCTGGACCCACGTCGCCCTGCCGGGGCCGCAGGACGAGGCCACCGTGCTGGCCATGACGGAAGACCGCGCCGGCCGCCTCTGGTTCGGCACGCAGGACGGGCGTCTGGGCGTGGTGGAGCAGGGCCAGGTGCGCTGGGTGCAGGACCTCAAGGCGCCCATCCAGGCTCTGGCCGAGGCCGAGGACGGCCGCATCTGGGTCGGGGGCAAGAAGGGCCTGCTCTGGCTGGATCCCAACCGCGGCAGCATCGAGGCCTGGTTGCGGCACGACCCGCAGCACTTGCGCGGCCTGGCGGGCAATGACATCAGCGGCCTGCTGCGCGACCGCTGGGGCGTGATGTGGGTGAGCGGCTACGGCCTGGGCCTGCAGCGTCACCAGGACCATCCCGCCCTGGCCGTGCGCGGGCCCGACAGCGATCCGCAAAGCGCCCTGCACGAGGCGGACGTGCGCTCGGTGCTGTGCCTGCGCAGCGGCGAGGTGCTGGCGCCCACGCAGGCGGGCCCGGTGGCGCGCCTGGACGGACGACCCGGCCAGGCCCTGGCGACCCTGGGCAGGTGGCCGCGCGAGCGTCGCAGCGTGGTCGATGCCCTCAACCAGGCCCCGGACGGCAGCCTCTGGTTGGCCTCGGCCGGCCGCCTGGAACACCGCAGTCTGGACGGGCGCCTGCTGCGCGACTGGCCGCTGGAGGGCGCGCGGGCCCAGCAGTTGCTGATCCGCCGCACGGGCGAGGTCCTGCTGGGCATGCAGGAGGGGCTGTACCGCCTGGCGTCGTCCGAGGCGCCGACGCTGCAACGCGTCAACCTGGCGGGCGGCGAGGCGCTGAAGGGCGGCATCTACGCGCTGCGCGAGGAGCCGGGCAGCCTCGCGCTGTGGGTGGGCGGGCAGCAGGGGCTGTTCGTCGAGGGGCCGACCGGCCTGACGCCGCTGGCGCAGTCGCCGAAGGAGGCGCTGGGCAGCCCCATCGTGATGGGCATGCTGTGGTCGCGTGACGGCACGCTGTGGGTGGACACGCCGGTCAGCGGGCTGCACCGCCGGACCGGCCTGGACGCCCAGGGCCGCTCTCGCTTCGAGCGCATCAGTGAACGCCTCGATGTGCAGGGCGTGTTCGGCGGCAACCTGCACGAGGACGCCCAGGGGCGCATCTGGAGCCAGCTCTACGTCTATGACCCGCGGGCCGACCGCATCGACGCCTTTGGTCCGGCCGAGGGCGCTTTCTTCGGCAGCTTCTGGTTCTTCGCCAGCTGCGAGCTGCAGGGGGGCGGCCTGCTGTTCGGTGGCAGCCGTGGTCTGCTGCGCGTGCAGCCGGAGGCCTACGCCGCGCCCATGGGTGAGCTGCCCATGGTGGTCAGCAGTCTGCGGCTCAATGGCCAGCCCTACCAGCCGCAGAGCCTGCAGCAAGGCCTGACCCTGCAGCCGGGCATGCGCACGCTGACCGTCGAGTTCGCGGGCCTGGACTATGCCGACCCGCAGCGCCTGCGCTACCAGTACCGCCTGCAGGGCCAGGATGCCGACTGGACCCGCGTGGACGCCAGCGCCCGCAGCCCCAGCTTCGGCCCGCTCAAGCCCGGCCGCTACGTGCTGCAGGTGCGCGCGATGCCGCAGCAGGGCGCGGGCCGCATGGCCTCGCTGGACCTTCCCATCGAGCTGCTGCCCGCCTGGTGGCAGACCTGGTGGGCGCGCTCCGGCGCGGGCGTGCTGCTGCTGCTGTCGATCTGGAGCTGGGTGCAGTGGCGCACCCGGCGCCTGCGCCGCCGCGAGGTCGAGCTGCGGGCCTTGGTGGACGCGCGCACCGTCGAGCTGCGCGAAGCCAGCCTGACCGACACGCTCACCGGCCTGCGCAACCGCCGCTACCTGGCGCTGCGCCTGGAGGACGATCTCAACCTGTGCCTGCGCCGCTTCGAGTCCGAGGGCCAGGAGCCCGCTCCCGACAGTGATCTGCTGCTGATGCTGCTGGACCTGGACCACTTCAAGCGCGTCAACGACGTCCACGGCCATGGCGCCGGCGATGCCGTGCTTGTGCAGCTGGCCGAGCGGCTGCGCAAGGTGTTTCGCGGCACGGACTCCCTCGTGCGCTGGGGCGGTGAGGAGGTCCTGGTGCTGGTGCGCGACAGCAACCGCGGCAGCGCGGCCGAGCTGGCCGAGCGGGCCTGCTTGGCGGTGCGCGAGCAGCTCTTCGACATCGGCGAGGGCCGGCAGATCCCGGTCACCGTGTCCCTGGGCTGGACCGCCTTCCCGCTGAATCCCTCGCAGCCCCGCGCCTGGGACTGGGCCGCCAGCCTGGGCCTGGCCGATGTGGCCCTCTATGCCGCCAAGGCGCAGGGCCGGGACGGCCATGTGGGCGTCGAGCGGGCGGACGGTTTGACACCCTTGCACCTGCCCAAGGACTGGTGGCTGGGCCAGCCGCCGGCCGGGCTGACGGTGCGTCGCAGCCGGGTACGCTTCGCGGGCTGAGCAGGCGCGGGCCGGAATCGTTTCTGCTAGGCTCGTCGCGCTGCCCCCGGCTCCAGGAGTTCCGCGACATGCCTCTGGCCTCTTTCCCGCCCCTCGATGCCCAGCCGGCCGCGACTCTGCTGGACCGGCCGGTGTGGCACAGCCTCACCGGTCCCCAGCGAGACCTGGCCCGGGGCGATGCGCTGGCGAGGCGCTATCACCCCGAGATCCACCTCTTCGCCTGCGCCGCGGACGACAGCCCCGGGGCATTGACCGCGCTGGCGCGGCTGCTTCCGGCCCAGGGCTCGCTGTATCTGCTGCAGGCGCCCCCGCTGTGCCTGCCGCCCGGCGTACACGTGCTCAAGGAGGCCCTGGGCGTGCAGATGCTGGCCACGCGCTCGCTGAACGATGAGCCCTCCCACCCCGATATCCAGCCCCTGGGTGATGCCGATGCGGCCGAAATGCTGGCCCTGGCCGAGCTGACGCAGCCAGGCCCCTTCCTGGCACAGACCCACCGCATGGGCCGCTTCTTGGGCGTGCGCCTGCAGGGCCGCCTGGCCGCGATGGCGGGCGAGCGCATGCATGTGGCCGGCCACACCGAGATCAGCGGCGTCTGCACCCATCCGGATTTCCGCGGCCTGGGCCTGGCCCGCCAGCTGTCCGCCGCCGTGGCCCGCCAGATCGAGGCCCGTGGCGAGCGCCCCTTCCTGCATGCCTGGCGCAGCAACGAGGCCGCCATCGCCCTCTACGAAAGCCTGGGCTTCCGCTGGCGCCGCGACATGCAGGTGGCCGTCATCGCGAGGGCTTCTTGAGCAGCGCCGCGCCGGCCCGCCCCGGCCCAGGGCTGGCCGCCCCTGGGCGCCGTGCGCCTAGCGCGCAGGCCATGCCGGCCGCCCTGCGCTCCATGCCATTGATGCATGTCTGAGTGCCAGCGGGGGCGATGGCCGCGGCGCACAATGACCGGCATGGACAGCCAGCCTCACAGCATCGCCCCGTCCACCCGCCCGCGGGTGCTCATCATCGGTTGTGGCTTCGGCGGCCTTGCCGCCACGCGCTCCCTGGCGGGCGCGGAGGTCGATATCACCCTGGTCGATCGCAGCAACCACCACCTCTTCCAGCCCCTGCTGTACCAGGTGGCGACAGCCGGGCTCTCGGCGCCCTCCATCGCGGCGCCCATCCGCCACATGCTGCGCCGCCAGCGCAATGTGACCGTGCTGATGGCGGAAGTCAGCGGCATCGACAAGGCCCACCGCTGCGTTCACCTGGCCGACGGGCAGGTGCTGGGGTACGACTTCCTCATCCTTGCGGCTGGCGCCACGCACAGCTACTTCGGCCACGACGACTGGGCCGAACATGCCCCGGGCCTCAAGACCCTGGAGGATGCCTTCCGCTTGCGCGCCCGCGTGCTCAAGGCCTTCGAGCAGGCCGAGCTGGAGCCTGATCCGGCGCGTCAGGCGGCGCACCTGAGCTTTGTGGTGATTGGCGGCGGGCCCACGGGCGTGGAGATGGCGGGCACCCTGGCCGAAATCGCCCACCACACCTTGCGCGACGAGTTCCGCCGCATCGACCCCTCCAAGGCCCGTGTGCTGCTGCTGGAGGGCTCGGAGCGCGTGCTGCAGGCGCTGCCGCCGGCGCTGTCCGCCAAGGCGGAGGCGCAGCTGCGCGGCCTGGGCGTGGAGGTGCAGACCCGCTGCCGCGTGGTGGGCATCGACGGCGAGGGCGTGAGCGTGCTGCAGGGGGAGGGGGCCGTGCCGCAGCGCATCGAGGCCCGCACCGTGGTCTGGGCAGCTGGCGTGGCCGCCTCACCGCTGGGCCGGATGCTGGACGTGCCGCTGGACCGGGCCGGCCGTGTGCAGGTCGATGGCTTTCTGCGCATTCCCGACCACCCCGAGGTCTTCGTGATCGGCGACCTGGCCGCCGCCCAGAGCGAGGAGCCGGACGGGCGCCTGCGCCCCGTGCCCGGTGTCAGTCCGGCCGCCAAGCAGATGGGCGCCCATGCGGCGCGCAGCATCCTCGCCGTCCTGCGCGAGCGCGAGGCCACGCTCAGGCCCTTCCGCTACCGCGATTACGGCGCCCTGGCCACCATCGGCCGCAAGGCGGCGGTGGCCGACCTGGGCTGGCTGCAGTTCTCGGGCTATGCGGCCTGGCTGTTCTGGCTCTTCGTCCACATCTACTTCCTGATCGGCTTCCGCAACCGTCTGGTGGTGCTGATGGACTGGGCCTGGGCCTACTGGAGCTTCCAGCGCTACGCCCGGGTGGTGGTGGAGCCCGCAACGGGCCGGCCCCAGCCTCCGGCCGCGGCCTGATCAGGCCTGCGCCGCGTCCAGCGGCAGTGCCGTGCGGCTGATCACGTGCTGGAGCACGAAGCTGGAGTGCACGCCCGTCACGCCAGCGATCCGGGTGAGCTTGCCCAGCAGCAGGTTCTGGAAATGGTCCATGTCCCGCACCCAGAGCTTGAGCTGGTAGTCCGCCGCCTGGCCGGTGATCAGCAGGCACTCCAGCACCTCGGGTAGCACGCGCACCGAGGCCTCGAAGTTGGCGAAGCGCTCCGGCGTGTGCTGGTCCATGGAGATGTGCACCAGGGCCATCAGGCTCAGGCCCAGCTTGCGAGCGTCCAGCAGCGCCCGGTAGCCGGCGATCAGGCCACTGTCCTCCAGGGCGCGAACCCGGCGCAGACAGGGCGAGGGCGAGAGCCCCACGCGGTCTGCCAGATCCTGGTTGGCGATGCGGCCTTCCTGCTGGAGGATGTCAAGAATCTGGCGGTCTATGCGGTCAAGTTCCATTTGCATTGCTCAAAATGTTATTTATGAGCAATCTAATGCTAAAAGAAAAAGAATCAAAGCCATCTTCGCAATTTTCTGCCCGCCCGCCCTTCCTACACTGGGATCACTGCAAACAGCAGCCCTCCACCGCCCGGGCAAGACCCCTGCGGAGCAGGCCAGGCCCACGACGGCCCTCCCCCTGCAGTCAAGGCCCCAGGCGTCACGAGCGTGCTGGGGCCTTGGCCATTGCGGGGTCAGGTCTTGCGACGCCCTTGCCAGAGGCGACCCATCGTCGGCAGCCCGCGGCGTGGCCCCACAATGTCGCCATGGACCTGACGCTTGAACGATTGAGCCTGGACGACTTGCGCCTGCTGGAAGCCGGGCAATGGCCCGCCGGATGGCTGGACCGTGTGGAGCCCGGCGCCCTGCCGCCCGAGCGCGTGCACCGCCGCGCCCTGGCCCTGCTGGCGGAGGGTTGCGCGCCCTGCTGGGCCGTCAGCTGCATGATGTGCCGGCCCAGCGACGGACGTTATCTGGGCAACATCAGCTTCAAGGGTGCGCCCTGCGAGGGCCGGGTGGAGATCGGCTACCAGGTTGCCCCGGGCCAACAGGGACAGGGTCTGGCCACCGCCGCCGTGCGCCTCATGCTGGAGGAGGCCTGGGCGGCGGGCGTGCGGGTCGTGCGGGCCGAGGTCATGCCCGAGAACCTGCCCTCCCAGCGCGTGCTGGCCAAGGCGGGCTTCCGCCTGGTCGGGCATCACGCCGACGAGCGCCAGGACTGGGTGGGGGTCTGGGAGGTCCAGCGGCCGGATTGAGCGGGCGCCGCGCGTCAGCTCAGCGAACCAGCACCAGCGAGCTGCCGCGGTGGGACTCTTCCTGGTAGCGCAGCCTGAAGCCGCCGAGGTCCAGCTCACCCAGACTGGCCAGGGCGTGCTGCAGGCTGTCGCGGTTGACGGGGCCCCGGATGCGGCGCAGCCCCTCGGTGAGGACGCGGGCGGCCACGTAGCCCTCCAGGCTCAGCGAGTCGAACTGGCGATCGCCCCGGGCCAGCATGGCCTTCTGGTAGGCCGCGACGACGGGCAGGCTGGTGTCGTGCGCGTCGGGCACCACCTGGGAGACGCGGATCTGGCGCATGTCGCCCATCAGCGATTCCTTCAACGGCTCCAGGCCCACGAAGGACAGCAGGTAGAAGCGGCCCTTGTAGCCGCGCTGGCGCGCCTGGCGGATGAAGGCGGCGCAGGTCTCGTAGGTGCTGATCATGAACACGGCCTCGGCGGGCTCGCGGATGATCAGTGCCTCCAGGGCCTCGTCCACCTTGGGTGAGTTGCGCCGCACCGTGGCCGAGGCCTGCAGCTGCAGCTTCTGGTGCAGGGCGGCCTCGCGTATGGCCTCCAGGCCGGCGCGGCCGAAAAGGTCGGCCTGCAGCAGCACGTTGAAGCGCTGCACGCCGTCCTGCAGCATGGCCTGGGCCAGGGCGACGGATTCGTCCATATAGCTGGCGCGCACGCTGAAGACGCGGCCCGGGCCGGGCTCGTAAAGCATGCTGGCCCCGGTATAGGCCCCGAGGAAGCTGATGCCATGGCGCTTCAGGTAGGGCAGGGCCACGCGGCTGGTGGGCGTGCCCACATAGCCGAACAGCAACAGCACGCGCGGGTCCTCGGCGAGCTGGCGGGTGTTGATCTCGGCACGATCGGGCTCGTAGCCGTCGTCGCGCAGGTCCAGATGGACCCTGCGGCCCTGCACGCCGCCCTGCTGGTTGAGCAGGTCCAGCTGCGCCCGGATGCCCGCGTGGTAGCGCAGGCCCAACTGGGCGGCCGGGCCGGTGAGTGCCGCCGAGCTGCCGATGCGCAGCTCCTCGTCGGTCGAGGCCCCGGCCCGGCGCTCGAAGCCCAGCCCCAGGCCCATGCCCATGCCCAGCAGGGCGGCCAGGCTCAGGCGTCGCGAAGGCACGGTGGCATCAGGCATGACGGCCACATTGTGCGCCTGTGGTCCGGCGACGGGCTTGAGCTGGGGCGAGGCCCTTCCATCCGCGTGCCCAAAGCGGTGCTTTGCCACGGCTGCCCCGCGCCCTGCCCACCGGGCAGTCCTTGGACGCCCGGGGGTGTCTTTCCGTGCCGTGCCGTGCGGGACCGGGATAATGCGGGGCCGGAGCCGGCGTCCAGTCGTGCTGGCTCGGTGAACCATGTGCCGAGGGCGAGTGAGGGAGAACGATCGATGAGCAGAACATGGACAGCCACCCCCCTGGCCGCCCTGGTCGGCGCTTGCCTGCTGGCCGGCTGTGCGATCTCCGTGCCGGGCCGCGAGCCGGCCAAGGTCTCGGTCTACCAGAACGAACGCTTCCAGGCCGAGGAGACCTTCTCCCGCCTCTTCGACGCCTCCATGGAGGACACCTGCGAGGCGGCGCGGCGCGCGCTGCTGAGCCAGGGCTACCTGATCAACCCCGGCAAGGCGGGGGCGGTGAGCGGCACCAAGCGCTTCCAACCCGAGGGCGAGGTGCATGTGGAGATCAACTTCAACGTGGTCTGCGTGCCTGACGGCCGCAATGCCCAGTTGGCCACGGCCTTCGTCTCGGCCCAGCAGGACCGTTACGCGATCAAGAAGAGCGCCAACTCCACCAGCATCGGCGTCAGCGCCATCGGCTCGATCTCGGTGCCCCTGGCGGCCTCGCAGGACTCCATGGTGAAGGTGGCCTCCGAGACCATTCCCGCTGGCGAGTTCTATGACCGCTTCTTTGCCCTGATGCACCGCATGCTCAGCGAGCAGACCGGCGAGGGCACGGGCGCCGGCAGCGCGGCCGTGATGCGCCAGCGCTGAGGGTTGGCGATGAAGGACAGCCGCCTGGTCTATTCCACCGAGCTGGGGCGCACCTGCCCGCAGTGCCGCGCGGCGCTAGCGGCCTGCCGCTGCGGCAAGCCCGCCGCACGTCCCTCGGGCGATGGCATCGCGCGCGTCTGGCGCGAGAGCAAGGGCCGGGGCGGCAAGACAGTCACCCTGGTCAAGGGCCTGCCTCTGGACGAGGCCGCGCTGCAGGCCCTGGGCAAGCAACTGCGCAGCGCCTGCGGCAGTGGCGGCACCTGCAAGGACGGCGTCCTGGAGATCCAGGGCGATCATGCCGAGCGCGTCACCGCCTGGCTGATCGCCCAGGGCCATCCGGCCAAGCGGGCCGGCGGCTGAGGCCGGCGCCGGATCGCTGGCTCAGGGCTTCACGAAGCGCAGGGTCATGCGGTCGCTCTCGCCGATGGCGGTGTAGCGCTCACGATCCTTGTCCTTGTTGGCGAGGGTGGGCGGCAGGGCCCATACGCCGTTCTCGTGGTCCGCGGTGTCCCTGGGATTGGCATTGACCTCGCTGCGCGCGGCCAGCTTGAAGCCCACGGCCTCGGCGACGCGGATTACGTAGGCCTCGTGCACATAGCCGCTGCTGGCCTTCTCGTCCTGGGCCTGCGAGGCCGGGCGCCGGTGCTCGACCACGCCGAAGCTGCCGCCCTTCTTGAGCGCCTCGAAGGCGCTGCGGAACACGGCCGTCACGGCGGGCTCGCCGCCGGCCTCGATCCAGTTGTGCACGTTGCGGAAGGTCAGCACCAGATCGGCCGAGCCGGGCGCGGCGTACTGCAGGCGGCCGGGCACCTCGAACACATTCATCTGCACCTTGCCATAGACCGCCGGCGTGGCGGCCAGCTTCTCCTTCAGGCGCTGGCCGCTGCGCTGGCGGTAGGCGTTGCTGGACTGCGGGTCGTCAGCGCCCAGGATCAGCTGGCCCTTGTCTCGCAGATAGGGCGCGAGAATCTCGGTGTACCAGCCGCCGCCGGGGCTCAGCTCGACCACCGTCATCCCGGGCTGGATGCCGAAGAAGCGCAGGGTCTCGTAGGGGTGGCGGGCACCGTCGCGGGTGGTGAAGGCGGGCGTGCGCTGGGCGCCGGCGATGGCGGCCTGCAGCGCGGTGTCGGGGCTGTCTGCGGCAGGGCTGCCGGCCCAGGCCGTGGCCATCATGGACAGGCAGGCGAGGGCGGCAAAGCCGCGGCGAGTCAGGCTCATGGAGTCCTCCGATCGGACGAAGTCTTGGGGCCGGCGCAGTATGCAAGGCGGCGGACAAGGGTGACGGAAGGCACCCCGGGCCATCCGCAGCAGCGTCTCTGGCCCAGGCTGGATAAAGTGCCAGGTCTTGCCTGGCCCCCCGCTGATCATGCCTCTGCCCCTGCCATCTTTCTCGACCCGGCGCCTCAACCGCGCCCTGCTTCTGGCGCTGCTGGCCCTGCCCGGCCTGTCGGGCGCCGCCCCGGACCTCGACACCGAGGCCCAACGCAGCGGCTTCCTGCGCACCGGGCGCTACGAGGAGGTGGGTCGCCTGTGCCAGGCCTTCCAGCAGCGCTTTCCCCGCATGGTTCGCTGCACGCGCTTCGGCAGCACGCCGCAGGGGCGGCCCATGTGGGCGCTGGTCGCCAGTCAGCAGGGTGTGTTCAGCCCGGCCGAGGCGCGCCGCCGCGGCCTGCCGGTGACGCTGATCCAGGGCGGCATCCACGCCGGCGAGATCGATGGCAAGGACGCCGGCTTCCTCGCCCTGCGCCAGGTGTTGCAAGGGCAGGCGGCCGCCGGCGCGCTGAAGCGGCAGGTGCTGGTCTTCGTCCCCGTCTTCAATGTCGATGGCCATGAGCGCTTTGGCGCCTGGAACCGCCCCAACCAGCGCGGCCCCGAGGCCATGGGCTGGCGGACCACGGCGCAGAACTACAACCTCAACCGCGACTATGCCAAGGCCGACGCGCCCGAGATGCAGGCCATGCTGCGCCTGGTCCAGGCCTGGGACCCGCTGGCCACCATCGACCTGCACGTGACCGACGGCGCGCAGTTCCAGCACGATGTGTCCATCCAGGTCGAACCCGTGCATGCGGGCGACGAGGTCCTGCGCGCCAGCGGTCAGCGCCTGCGCGACGGCGTCATCGAGGCCCTGGCCGCGCAGGGCTCGCTGCCGCAGCCCTTCTACATGGCCTTCGAGAAGATGGACAACCCCGCCTCCGGCTTTGCCGATGGCGTGCCGCCGCCGCGTTTCTCCACCGGCTACTTCTGGCTGCGCAACCGTTTCGGCATGCTGGTGGAGACGCATTCGTGGAAGGACTACCCGACCCGCGTGCGCATCACCCGCAACACCGTGGTCGCCGTGATGGCACTGATGGCCCGCCATGGCCAGGACTGGCTGGCGCAGGCCAGGGCGGCGGACCTGCGTGCAATGCGCCTGGCCGGCAGCGAGCAGCCGCTCGCCTTCGAGGCCAGCCCGAAGCAGCGCATGATCGATTTCCGCGGCTATGCCTACACCCGCACACCCTCGGAGATCTCCGGGGCCTTGATGACCCGCTACGACGAGAGCCGCCCCGAGATCTGGCATGTGCCCTTGCGCGACGAGATCGTTCCTGCCCTGAGCCTGCCGGTGCCTGGCGCCGGCTACCTGGTGCCGGCCGCGCATGCCGAGGTGGTGGCGGCGAAGCTGCGCCTGCATGGCCTGCGCTTCGAGCGCCTGGCCGTGGCGCGTCAGGCACTGCCCGTGCAGGTCTTTCGGGCCGAGCAGGCGCGCTTTGGCGCGCAGTCGGTGGAGGGCCATCAGCGCCTGGAGGTCAAAGGCCAGTGGCGCCCCGAGCCGCGCGAGCTGCCCGCCGGCAGCCTGTTCGTGCCCGCGGCCCAGCCCGGCGTGCGCCTGCTGATGGCCCTGCTGGAGCCGCAGGCGCCGGACTCCTTCCTGGCCTGGGGCTTCTTCAACAACGCCTTCGAGACCAAGGAATACATGGAGGACTACGTGGCGGAGGAGGTGGCCCGGGCCCAACTGGCAGCCGATCCGCAGCTGGCCGCCGAGTTCCAGCGCCGTCTGGCCGAGGACGCCGCCTTCGCCGCCGACCCGCGTGCCCGCCTCGCCTTCTTCGCCCGCCGGCATGCTTCGTGGGATGAACGTTACCGGCTGTATCCGGTGATGCGCCTGGACCAGCCCTTGCGCTGAGTCCCCGGACGCCGTTTCGCCGCGCCCAAGGGCAGCGGGCGCGCACAAAGTCGCAGGAAGCCCCGCGACCTGCGTGGCAGCGCTTTTAAGCGGTGGCGCCAGCGCCTACTGTTGCGCCTACGGGATTCCCCCGTGATCGGCAAACCGCGCGAAAGCGCGGGACGCAAAGCCTCCGGCCTACAGCCGACGCCCCTCAGGCGCCGGCCAGGGTAGCGGGGTTGCCAGCTGCCCCGCCGCCCCGGCAGGGAACTGGCCTCGATGGATGCACTCCGAGGCGAAACCACATGAAGTCACCCCTGTCCTCCGCCCTGGTCCTGGCCCTGCTGGCCGGCGCCGGTTCTTCCCAGGCCGCGCTCCAGGCCGCCCAGATCGGCCCTGACGGCCTCATCGTCCAGGCCGCCCAGACGGACCGCCTGATCGTCAAGTACAAGTCCGGCAAGGGCGCCTTCCCTACCGAGAACGCCCGGTTGGCCGCCCAGGTCGCCGCCAACCGCCATGGCGTGCAGCTGACGCACCTGCGCCAGATGGCCAGCGGCGCCCAGGTCTTCAAGCTCAGCCGGCGCCTGGCCAAGGGTGACATCGAGGCCCTGGCCGCCAGCTTCCGCAGCGGTGACGCCAATATCGAGTACGTCGAGCCCGACCGCCTGCTGCAGCCGCAGCTGACGCCCACCGACCCGATGTACGCCCAGCAATGGAGCCTCTTCGACAGCGTGGGCGGCGTCCGTGCCCCCGATGCCTGGAACAAGGCCACGGGCGATGGTGTGACCGTGGCCGTGATTGACACCGGCGTGCGACCCCATGCCGACTTCGCGCCGCGCCTGCTGCCCGGCTACGACTTCATCCGCAACACTACGGTGGCCGGTGACGGCGGCGGGCGCGATGCGGACGCCAGCGACCCCGGCGACTTCGTCGCTGCCGGCGCCTGCGGCTCAGGCAGCGCCGCGCGCAACAGCTCCTGGCACGGCACGCACGTCAGCGGCATCGTCGGCGCCACGGCCAGCAACGGCATCGGTGTGAGCGGCGTCGCCTTCAAGGCCCGCCTGCTGCCGGTGCGCGCCCTGGGCAAGTGCGGCGGCTACACCTCGGACATCGCCGACGCCATGGTCTGGGCCGTCGGGGGCTCAGTCAGCGGCGTACCGGTCAACGCCAACCCGGCGCGGGTGATCAACCTTTCGCTGGGCGGTTCCGGTGCCTGCGACATCACCACCCAAAACGCCATCAACACGGCCCGCGCCAAGGGCGCCGTGGTGGTGGTGGCGGCGGGCAACAGCGGCCAGGATGCGGCCGGCTTCTCGCCGGCCAGCTGCAGCGGCGTGATCACCGTGGCCGCCACCGGCAGGACCGGCGCGCGCACCCCCTACTCGAACTTTGGCAGCAAGGTGACACTGGCCGCACCGGGCGGCGACAGCAACGGTGCCATCCTCTCCACCTACAACACCGGCGCCACCACGCCGGGCAGCGACAGCTATGCCGGCATGATGGGCACCTCCATGGCCACACCGGTGGTCAGCGGGGTGGTGGCCCTGATGCTGCAGGCCAACAAGAACCTCACGCCAGACCAGGTGGGCAGCCTGCTCAAGAGCAGCGCCCGCGCCTTTCCGGCGGCCTGCTCGGGCTGCGGCGCCGGGCTGCTTGACGCGAACGCGGCGGTGAATGCGGCCCTGGCCGTGGCGAGCGCCCCGGCCCCCGTGCCCACGCCCGCGCCCGCGCCCGCTCCGGCCCCCACGCCCGCGCCGACCCCGAGCCCTGCGCCTGCCCCGGTCTCCATCAAGGAAGCCGAACCCAATGACAGCCTCAGCGCCGCCCAGGTGATCAGTGCCAGCAGTGCGGCCATCAGCGGCAGCATTGCCAGCAACAGCGACAACGACTACTACCGCTACAACGTCCCCGCCGGCAGGACCCTCAAGGTCGTGCTGAGCGCCGGCAGCGCTTCGGGCTTCGGCCTGGGGGCCTACACGGCCGGTGGCACGCAGCTGGTGCTATCCAATGGCGTGCTGGGCGTCTCCCAGATGCTGCAGATCACGAATTCGGGCAGCAAGGATGTGAACGTGTACCTGCGCGTGCTGCGCAGCACCGGCGCCACGGGCGGCTATGCCCTCAGCCTGAGCCTCTAGAGACGTGGCCGGCCCCGAGCCGGCGCACCGGTTTCCTCGTCCTTGCTTCTCGCTTCGAGCGCGCGCTGCGTCAGCAGGGCGTGCTCTCTTTCATTGAGGCTCAACGCTGCGGCCTGCTCCAAGGCCAGGGCGGCTTCGGGGCCGCGGTGCTGCCGCTCCAGCAGGTCGCCGCGCACGCTGTGCCGCCAGGGGGCGCGCTGCACGGCGGCCTGCGCGCCCAGGGCGTCCACCCGGACCTGCGCCTCGGCCGCGCCGCCCTCGGGCGCCTGGCTCAGCGCCACGGCGCGGTTGAGGGCGACGACGAGTGAGGGCCAGCCCTCCAGCAGGCGTGTGTAGAGGACCAGGATGAGGGATCAGTCCGTGTCTTCGGCCTGTGTTGCGCGGGCATGGCAGGCCGCGATGCCCGCCTGCGGCAGGTCGTGGCCAGGCGCCTTTCCTAGGGGCGCGCAGGCCGCCTCGCCCGCCGAAAGGGGCCATTGATGATGCTCAGGCTGCCGTCGCGCTTTTGCACGCGGCTGCTGCGCACGGCCAGGGAGTTGCTGGCCAGCAGCTGGCCCCGGGACTGCAGCTCGGCACCGAACTG
Source organism: Mitsuaria sp. WAJ17 (assembly GCF_014174515.1). Taxonomy (GTDB): domain Bacteria; phylum Pseudomonadota; class Gammaproteobacteria; order Burkholderiales; family Burkholderiaceae_C; genus Roseateles_B. The sequence goes on along the minus strand of NZ_JACJUG010000019.1, from coordinate 88,922 downwards.
CAGCATGCGCTCGTAGACCTGCTCGCCAGCGTCCCGGCCGCGGTCGGCGCGCTGGCCGTGGGCTTCGAGGATCAGCAGCCTGCAGCTCATGGGCGCGCCCGCGGGATGCCATTGCAATGGCGCGTTGTGCGTCCTGCGCCACGGTATCGCCCGCCCCGGGCATCCACCCCTGGCAGGGCCATGGACTTGATCGAGAATCGGCGCTCTCAAGGAAACGCTGGGCCGCCCCAAGTTTCCTTGCCCCCTCGGGGGGCCTGGCACGGAGTGACAGGTTTGGGGGCGGTCTGAAGGAAACGCTGGGCCGCCCCAAGTTTCCTTGCCCCCTCGGGGGGCCTGGCACGGAGTGACAGGTTTTTTGGGGCGGTCAGCAGTCAAGGAAGTCCCGTCATGCCGTACGCACCGTCCCGTCACCAACCCGCCCCGTCCCCCCTGGCGAGCGCGCTCGCGGCCCTCGCACTGGCACTGGCACTGGCACTGGCACTGGCGCCCCATCAGGCCGCTCACGCCTGGGGCGCCACGGGCCACACCGCAGTCGGTGACGTCGCCGCCCAACTGATCAAGGGCACGCGGGCCGAGCGCGAGGTCGCGCGCATCCTGGGCGGGGTGAGCCTGCATGACATCGCCGTGTGGCCCGATTGCGTCAAGGGCATCGACCCCGCCAAGGACTTCCGCTACACCGTCACCGGCCGCTACCCCGAGTGCGCTCCTTTCGAGAACAAGCCGGAGGAAGAGGCCCTCATGCGCGACTACGTCAAGCGCAACAACGACGGCTGCGAGCCCAAGCCCGGCGAGGAGAGCTGCCACAAGCAGTACCACTACACCAACCCCGCCCTGGAGCGGGGCCGCTATCAGCCGGGCTCGGTGGGCACGAGCGACCACGACATCGTCTTCGCCATCGAGGCGGCCCGCCAGCGCCTGGCCGGCGGCACCGTGCCGGGCCCCTTCGCCCTGCAGACCGAGCGCGAGGCCCTGGCCCTGCTGGTCCATGACCTGGGCGATGTGCACCAGCCGCTGCACGTGGGCTCGGTCTACCTGGACGAAAAGGGCCAGCGTCGCGACCCCGACGTCCAGGGCGACGACCCGCTGGCCCGTACCGTGGGCGGCAATGCCCTGGCCGTCATGGGCGCCACCGGCCCGGGTGGCAATCTGCATGCCTACTGGGACAACGCGCCGGGCAAGCTGAGCCCCGAGCAACTGGCAGCCCTGCCGGCCACCGCCCGCCAGGTGCCGGCCATGGCGGCCCACCCGGCCCAGTGGCCCGCCCTGTGGGCCAGCGAGACCATGAACGAGGCCGAGGGTGCCTTTGCTGGCCTGCAATTCGGTGAGCGCCAGTCCAGCCTGCGCGGTTCGCGCTGGGTCGTGACCCTGCCGGCCGACTACGAGGCGCGCAGCCAGGTCCTGGTCCGTCAGCAGCTGGCGCGAGCCGGCGCTCGCCTGGCCCAGTTGCTGCAGGCGATCTGGCCCGAAGCCGCCAAGCCCTGAAGCAGTCGGCTCGGCCGTGAACCCTGCACGCCCCTGGCCACTGGGGATGGCCGGGCGGCTCTTCCAAGCCCGTCGCGGCATGACCGATGATGGAGCCATGATGCCCGCCCCCCTTCGAGCGAACGAGGACCGCGCCCTGGCCGCTCTGCGCGCCCTGCAGGTGCTGGACAGTCCGCCCGAGCCGGAGTTCGATGCCCTGGTCCGCATCGCCTCCCTGGTCTGCGGCGTGCCGGTGTCGCTGATCAGCCTGGTGGACGAGAGGCGCCAGTGGTTCAAGGCCCAGGTCGGCCTGCCCGGCACCAGTGAAACCCCCCGCGAGATGGCTTTCTGCGCCCATGCCGTGCTGGGCGATGCGGTCTTCGAGGTGCCTGATGCGCGCCTGGATTCGCGCTTCGCCGACAACCCGCTGGTGCTGGCCTCGCCCCACGTCCGCTTCTATGCCGGCGCGCCGCTGCAGCTCAGCGGCGGCGAGCATGTGGGTACGCTGTGCGTGATCGACCGCGAGCCGCGGCACCTGGATGCGCGGCAGCGCGAGATCCTGCAGCAGCTCGCGCGGGCTGCCAGCCAGCTGCTGGAAGGACGCCGAGCCCTGCGCATCGAGCGCCATGCCCTGGCCGAGGCGGCCCGCGCTGGCGCGCTGCTGCAGCACAGCGCCGACGCCATCCTCAGCATCGACGCCCAGGGCGTCATCCGGCGCGCCAATGCCGCGGCCGAGCGGCTGTTCGGCGCGGCACCCCTGCAGCTGCTGGGGCGCCTGCACCGGACCCTGGTGCCCGAGAACCTGCGGGCTCGCGAAGCCAACAACCGCCACGCACTGGCAGCCGGTGAGGCTCTGAGCCATGAGAGCGAGCGGCTGCGCCTGGACGGGCAGCGCCTGCTGGTGTCCGTCACCCTGGTGGCCGAGGCTGGCCAGTCCGGTGAGGAGGCCGGCGTCACCGAGTTCATCCGGGACATCACGGCGCGCGAGGAGGCGGCCCAGGCCCTGGCACTCAGTGCCGAGCGGTTCCGCAGCCTCAGCGACTGCGTGCCCGTGGGCGTCTTCCAGGTAGACCGCGGCGGGCAGTCGGGCTACACCAACGAGCAGTGGCGCCAGATCTACCAGATCGCCCCGTCCCAGGTGAGCCATGAGACCTGGCTGTCGCGCATCCATCCGGAAGACCGGGAGCGTGTGCGCCAGGCCTCGCATCGCAGCCAGGGCGGCAACACCCCGTTTGACGAGACCTACCGCGTGGTCTGGCCCGGTGGGGCGATCCGCCAGGTGCGCAGCCGCGCCCAGGAACTGCACAGCCTGCGGGGCGAACCCCTGGGCTTCGTGGGCATGGTGGAGGACATCACCGAGCGGCTGGCCTTTGAGGCCCAGCTGGTGCAGGCCCGTGACCAGGCCCGCGCCGCGGCGCAGGAAGCGCTGGAGAACGCCCGACTGCTGCGAAATATCGCCGACGCCATGCCAGGCCTGGTCGCCTACTGGCGCAGGGATCTCAGCTGCCGTTTCGCCAGCCGCTCCTTCGAGGACTGGTACGGGCGCAGCCGCGAGGACATGCTGCGGCTGAGCATGCCCGAGGTGCTGGGCGCCGAGGGCTTCGAGCGTTCCAAGCCCTACATCGAGGGCGTGCTCGCTGGCCAGACCCAGACCTTCGAGCGCAGCATCCGCCGGCCCGACGGACGGCTGGGCCACACCCTGGTCCACTACGTGCCCGACACCGATGCCCGGGGCGAGGTGCGCGGCATCTTCGCGGTGGGCAGCGACGTCAGCAGCCTCAAGACTGCGCAGCGTGAGCTGCAGCTGGCAGCCTCGGTCTTCAGTGCCACGGTCGATGCCGTCATGGTGACGGATGCCCAGGACCTGATCCTCTCGGTCAACCCGGCCTTCACGGCGATCACCGGCTTCGAGCCTGCCGACGTGCTGGGCCGCTCCGCCGACGTGCTGGGGCGGGACGATCCCGCACTGGAGTCGCAGGCCCGCGAGGCCGTGCGGGCGCAGGGCCACTGGCAGGGCGAGCTGTGGCGGCGCCGCAAGAACGGCGAGGCCTTCCTGCAATGGCTGGACCTGGGTCTGATCCCTGGCGACGAGGCCACGGGCGCGCAGGAACGCCTGCTGCATGTGTTCAGCGACGGCACCGAGCGCCGCCGCCACGACGAGCGCCTGCAGCACCTGGCCTTCCATGACGCGCTGACCGGACTGGCCAATCGCAGCCTGCTGATGGAGCGCCTGGGCCGCCTGCTGGGCCAGACCCATCGCGAGCGCCGCGAGCTGGCCCTCATGTACATGGACCTGGACGGCTTCAAGGCCGTCAACGACAGCGTGGGCCACGCCCAGGGCGATGCCCTGCTGCGCCAGGTGGCCGTGCGCATGGGCACGCTGGTGCGTGACACCGACACCCTGGCCCGCCTGGGCGGCGATGAATTCGTGCTGCTGCTGGACCAGCCGGCCGGGCCGCAGGAGCTGGAGCTGGTGGCGGCCCGCCTGATCGATGCAGTCAGCCAGCCCCTGGTGCTGGCGGGGCAGAGCGTGGTGGTGGGCGTGTCCGTGGGCATTGCCCGCTTTCCGCAGCACGGCCGGACAGTGGAGGGCCTCATGCGGGCGGCGGACCTGGCCATGTATGCCGCCAAGGCGGCCGGGCGCAACCGCTGGCAGTTCGCTACGGACGAGGCGCCGCTCGCGGCGTCCTGAGTGCGCAGGCGCTATGCTGGCCCACCACTCCTTCCTGCGTCGCCTCATGTCCAAGCCGCGTTCATTCCTTGCCGCCCTGACCCTCGCCTGCCTCGCGGCCCAGCCCCTGGGCGCCTGGGCGGACAGCAGCTCGGTGTCCTCAGCTCTGGACAGCGGCTCGCGGTCGGTGGGCAGCGTGTCCGATTCGATCCAGGGTTCCAGCAACAGCTCTACCGGCCAGCGCGTGGCCGCCGGTGAATACCGCGTGGTGGAGATCGCGGCCGCGGACGACAGACCCGGCCTGGAGCGCCTCCAGCTGGAGGGTGAGGGAGGCCGCTTCACCCTGCTGCTGCCGGCCGCCGTGCGCGAGTCGGTGGCCCTGCGCAGCGGGGACCGCATCGCGGTGAGCACGCCTGCCTACGGCCTGGCCTTTGCCCTCGCGGGTGCCGGAGAGCCCTTCTTCCTGGCCCTGAACGAGGGCTGGCGCCATGAGTTCCAGCGACGGGCCGTGACCCTGTGAGGTCCGGCCGGCACCGCCGGCTGCCAGCCCTGGCGCTCGTGCTGGGACTGCTGGCGCCGCTGGCGAGCCAGGCTGGCACTGAGCTGCTGTGCTCGCGCGAGCGAGAGGCCACCGTGGCCGAGCAGGCGCGGGCCCTGCGCTTCAGCGCCGCTCTGCGCGAACTGATGGAGGGGGGAGGGCAAGACCTGGCCCTCATCGCCCGCGACGGCCTGGACCTGCGCCGCTGGGGCCAGCGCTACTCCCACGCCGGCCTGGCCCTGCGCGACAACCCCGCCGGCCCCTGGGCCGTGCGCCAGCTCTACTTCGACTGCGACAGCGGCCGCCCCCGCCTGTTCGACCAAGGCCTGGCCGCCTTCGTGCGGGGTAGCCAGCGACCCGAGCAGGGCTTCATGGCCCTGCTGCTGCTGCCGCCCGAGGCCAGTGCCGCCCTGCATGCGCTAGCCCTGGACAATGCCCGCGCCCTGGGCCTGCTGCACCCCGACTACAGCGCCAATGCCTATGTCTTCGGCCTGCGCTACCAGAACTGCAACCAGTGGCTGGCCGAGCTGGCGGCTGCCGCCTGGGGCGAGGCCGGCGACCGCGCCCAGGCCCAGGCCTGGCTGCGCGAGCAGGGCTATGCCGGCACGGTGCTGCAGCTGCCCGGGCGGCCCTGGCTGTGGTTGGCGGCTCTCAGCCCCTGGCTCCACCTGGCCGAGCATCCCGACGAGGACCTGGCCGCCGCGCGCCAGCGCATCAGCCTGCCGCAGGGCCTCATGGACTGGCTGCAGCAACGCTTCCCCTCGGCACGCCGTGTGGATGTCTGCGAGTCGCCCGATGGTCTGATCCAGCGCGAGGGCGGCTTTGCGCCTCAGGCGGCCTGCGAGCTGCAGCCCGGGGATCGGCTGCTCGTCGCGAGCGATCGACGCGGCTAGCGCGGGCGGCGCAGCAGGCGCAGCTTCCAGCCCTCGCCCTCGTCCGGCGTCATCAGGGCGTCGCCGGCCCGGCGCGGGCTGATGCGGCCATCGACCTCGATGGTGACGAGGATGCGGCAGAGATGGCTGCGGCCCGAATGGAATTCGCAGCGCACCGCTTCAAGGTCCATGATGCGTACCAGGTGCGGCCGCGCCTGCCTCGCGCCCAGTTCCTCGACGATGGCGGCATTGCTCGTCGCCACATGGCGCCGGTAGGCCTGCTCGACCTCGGTCAGGCTGGGCACCGGCACCGGGCGGCGCTCCCAGGGCTCGGCCGACGCCGACAGCAGGACGCCCGCGAGCAGCAGGCCGGCGCTCCAATTGAGCCAGCGCAGAGCCTGACTGGCCGCCCCGTCCGGGGGCGCCTTGCGTTTGCGCCAGGGCAAGGACAGGCCCGCAGCCCAGGTCTTCAATGAGGGTTCCGACAACGAATTCCGGACGCCACCATGAAAGCATTCGAGCTGCTCTTCACCAGCGACGTGGGCCTGATGAGCCTGGCCGTGCTGACCATCACCCTGGGCATGGGCGCCTTCTACCTGCGCTATTTCCTCAAGCACATCAAGGACGACGGCGCCGCCGCCGCCAGGCAAGCCCGCTGAGGTGTCGGGCACGCCCGTGGTTCTCAAGAAGAAAGCACCGTGCATGCGGTGACAGGACCGGGGGCACTCACCGGGTGACGATGTCCCGGTGCATGGGCGCCAGCAGGGCCAGCAGACGGCCCTGCGTGGCGAAGGGCAGGCCGGCGGCATCCATCGCGTCCTGCAGGTCTTCGACCAGGGCGTTGAAATGGGCCTGGCTGAGGCCCATGGCCGCGTGCGCGTTCGCCATGGTCTCGCCCTCGTAGCGGCAGGGGCCGCCCGTCACTGCGCACAGCTGGTCCACCAGCTGGGTGCGCAGGTACTTGAGGTTGGTCTCCTTGAAGAAGTCCTTGATGCGGGCATCCTGCGTGGCGCGCTGAAGCAGGCCGTCCACCACGAGCTCCAGCGCGGGCTTGCCGCCCAGCTGGGAGTAGAGGCTGTCGTCGGCATGGGCGGAGCGAGCGCCACCGAGGGCGCACAGCAGGGCCACGGCGAGGGGGGCAAGGAGGGCAGGGGCTTTCATCGGCAGCATCCTTGTTGGGGCTGGCTCAGGCGCTGAGCTAGTAGGCGATCTGGGCCGAGAGGTAGAGCCCAGTCTGCCGGCGCGGCACCACGCCGGGCACGATGGCTCCCAGGTCCACATAGGCGGCGGTGAGCGAGAACTGCTTGCTCGGCGCCCAGGCGATGAACAGATCCTTCCAGTCCTGTTCGGCCAGGCCCTGACCCAGGGCGGAGGGGTTGAGCTTGTCCGGCTTGGCACGGTACTCCACGCCCACGGCCAGGCGGCGGTTGATCAGGTAGGCCATGGACAGCTCGGGTCTTAGGCTGAAGCGGCTGCTGGCCGTGCCGCCGAAGCCCAGCAGGCCGTTCTGGTTGGACCGGGTGGCCCGCAGCGTCAGGTTCAGCAGGGTGCTCTGGCGCAGCAGCAATTTGGTGGCGCTGAGGTAGAGCTCGGTGTCGTTGGCACGGGCGCCCAGGCTGGTCAGCGTGGGCGCGAGGTCGCCGGCATGGCTGCGCTTGTGCTCCAGGCCCAGGCTCAGCTGGGGCATCCAGCGGTCACTGTCCAGGATGGCGTCGCCGGCGATGCGCCATTTGGCGCCGAAGATGTCCTGCTTCAGGTGCAGCCCCGGCAGTCCCAGGGCCGCGCCGGTGGGACCGGTGCTGAAATCCTGGCGGGCGAGGGACAGCTCGAAGCGGTCGTGCAGTCCCAGGGCCGCGCCGTAGACCGTCAGGCCGTAATCCTGCGTGTGGACCCGCGTGGCGAAGGCCGTGGCCCCGACCTCCCCCGGTGCGGCATAGCTGCCAATGAGGGCCCAGGGTGTCAGGCCTCCACCCGCGGCGCCGTCGATGCTGCTGACGCCGCCCGTGAGGAGCAGCTTGCCCTGGGCCTGTGCCGATCCGGCGGCCAGCAGGGCCAGCAGGGTGCTGGCGGCGAGGGAGGCAAGGGAGAAGGGGCGGTGGTGGCGGGCCGGCATGACACTCCTTCGAAGCTGCTGCGCCGGCACCGGTGGATCACCAGCTGCCGGTGTTGGGCATGGACGCCCAGGGCTCGGCGGGAGCCAGGGCGGGTCCATTCTGCAGCAACTCGACGGAGATGTTGTCGGGCGATCGCACGAAGGCCATGCGACCGTCCCGGGGCGGGCGGGAAATCGTCACGCCGTGGTCGGCCAGGCGCTGGCAGGCAGCGTAGATGTCATCTACGGCAAAGGCCAGGTGGCCGAAATTGCGGCCGCCGGTGTAGGTCTCGGCCGTGCCGTCGGGGGCCGGCCAGTTGTAGGTCAATTCGACCTGGGGCTGGAAGGGGCCGTCGGCGTCGCCCGGGGCGGCCAGGTAGACCAGGGTGAAGCGGCCGGCCTCGTGCTCGGTGCGGCGCACCTCGCGCAGGCCGAGGGCGTCGCGGAAGAACTTCAGGGACTGGTCCAGGTCAGTGACGCGGACCATGGTGTGCAGGTACTTCATGGCTGCTGAGCGGTGGAGGCTTGGGAGAGCGCCATTGTGGCCCCGCGCCCGGCCGTCTGCTGGCCAGGGGTCTTGGGCGCGGCGATGCCCAGCAGGCGGCGCAGGCCGGGGACAGGTCTTGCCAGGCGATAGACCGCGGCGCAGGCAAGGAAGGTCAGGCCAAGCAGGAGCAGGGCCTCCAGGCTGTCCGGCAGCTGCAGCGGCTCCAGCAGGGGCGTGAGGCCCACGATGGCGCTCTGGTGCAGCACATAGGCGCAGAACACGGCGGCACCCAGGCTGGCGCGCCAGCGGTGGTCGCGGTCCAGGTGGTGCTTGCCGAAGCCCAGGACGGCGAGCAGGGCGGCGCCTTGCTTCAGTCCGTAGAGCAGGCGCTGGGCGTAGAGCACGAAGGCCGAGGGGTCGTGGTCGGCGTAGTGGCGTATGTAGAGACCGAATGCCAGCCAGCCCGCCAGGAAGACCGCCAGGGCCGGCCAGCGCAGGCGCTCGGCCCAGGTCCACAGCGCTGGGGCCTGGCTGGCCGCCATCCAGCCGACCAGGAAGAGCCACAGCGAGACCATGTGGTTGTACCAGTCCCAGGTGAAGTTGTGAGTGACGGGGAACAGGCCGTAGAAGCAGCGGGCCACCATCAGGGGCAGGCACAGGCCGGCCAGCCACAGCCCGCCGCGCGGGCCCTGCAGGCCGCTCTGCAAGACCTGACCCCAGCGGGCCAGCGGCCTGGCCAGCCACGCGCCCAGCAGGCAGTAGATCCACAGATAGGGCAGGAACCAGAGGTGGTTCCAGGTGGGCAGGTCCAGGCAGTTGCCCCGCTCGCAGAAGCCGTGGTAGGCCTGAAAGTAGAGCCGCAGGAAGTCCAGGTAGCTGCCCGTGTAGCCCAGCTTCTGCACCACCTCCAGATATGGCTGGATGGGCACGACCACGGCCATGCCAAAGAGCAGGGGCCACAGCAGGCGGCTGCTTCGTTCCCGCACGAAGCGCCAGCGGTCCTGCAGCTTGCCCATCAGCTGGCTGGCGGCCACGCCGCCGATGAGGAAGAGCAGGCCCATGCGCCAGGGGTTGCTCAGCAGCATGAGGGGCTCGATCGATTCGTGGATCACGGGGTTCTTCACGTGCCAGCCCCAGCTCACGTAGTACATGCCCACGTGGTAGGGGATCAGCAGCGCGAAGGCGGCTATGCGCAGCCAGTCGATGAAGAGGAGGCGGGGTGCGGCGGTGTTCATGCCGAGATGGTGAAGGCGCTGGCGCTTCGCCGCGGTCCCGCCGGGGCGAAGCGCCCCGGCGCTGGGGCGAAATGCCGGGTGGGCGCGCGCGCCCTGCCTCGTGTGACCCGGGCGGCAGCGCGAGTCAGGGGCGCATGCCCGAGGGCCTCTTGGGCAGTCGGAACCACCAGGTGGTGCCCAGCGGCAGGCTGCTCGCCGGTGCGGCCATTGCATGGCTGCGCGGGGCCGGGCGGCCCTGCTGCCACGCATCCGGGCCGCGGCTGCCCAGCAGCACCCGACCGGCTGCGATGAGGTCAATGGCGCCGTCGCCATTCCAGTCCAGGGCCTGCAGGCCCGTGCAAGGCTGGTCGAGCTGGAAGCTCTGGCGGCCCTGCCAGCCACCACCGGCACTGCGAAGGAGGACATCGACGGTATAGGGCTGGCAAAGGAGCAGGTCCTGCCGGCCGTCGAGATTCATGTCGGCGAAGCGGGCCACCTCGTAAGCCATGTCGATCGAAGGCGTCGCGGCCGGCTCGAAGCCGCCGGCGGCCGTTTGGCTCCAGAGCTGGAGCTGCTGGCTCGCCCCGGCGCCGCTGCTCATGATCGCCAGGTCGGGTCGCCCGTCACTGTTGAAGTCAGCGACGGTGATCCGCCGTGTCTGCCACACCTCCGGCAAGGTGAGCTTGCGCTCGGCGCCGAACGCCACCCCGTCCCGCAGAGCCCACACCAGCTCCTGCCTGGCCGACCCGTCGCCGGCATCGCGGATCCAGACCCAGTCCGGCAGACCGTCGCCGTTGAGGTCGGCCATCGTGGCGTCACGGGCGAAGGTGTCCGGCGGGCCGCCCACGGGCAAGGTCACGTTCGCCACCCAGGACTGCGGCCCCAGGCGGCGCCACAAGGTCATCTGGGTGCTTGCCAGGGCGACCCAGGCGCGGCCGTCCGGGTCGGTGCCGCTGGCAAGCATGGGAGGGCCGTAGACGAGTCCGGGCTCGGTCACATTCTCCGGCACGAAGGTGCCGTCGGCCTGCTGGAGCAGCAGGGTATAGGCCCCGAACGAGGAGCTCACCAGCAGGTCCGTGCGGCCGTCGCCGTTGAAGTCGGCCGCCATGAGCGGGCCCTCATGGCTGGCATGGTCCTGCGTGAATTCGTGACGCCTGAGGGGCGTGGCCCATCGCCCGTCCGCCTGCTGCGCACGGGTGAAAAGGCTCATCCGGTTGCTGCCGTCGAGAGCCAGGAAGACCAGGTCTCGGCTGCCTGGCCCGCTGAGGTTCAGCTCGCGGACGGTGCCCACCCGCCAGCCGTCCATCATGGACTGCGGCTGCCGCAGGGCGCCGTTGCTCGTGGTGAAGGTGACGCGGTGAAAGGCGGGGGGCTGGCCCAGGCGGTCCACGACATTGCCGGCTTCCAGCGAATAGGTGGTGTTCGTGCGCAGCGGTGCCGGCAGCGTGGCAAGCAGGTCCTTGCCCTCGATGCGGGCCGGCAGGTTCTGGGTTGTCGAGGTGCGGCTGTCCCACACGGCGAGGTACGCTTCGGTGCCTGGCCTGGCGGCCAGTTCCATGCTGAAGCTCAGGCGCACCGTGCCGGTGAGGGCGATATCGACTGCCCTGTCTGCGGGCTGGGAGCTGAGCAGCGTGGGACCATGCTCGTCCACGGTGACGGTCGCCACGGGGCTGCTCAGCGGCAGGCCGCTGATGTCCGTCGCCTTGCCCCCATTGCGCAGGACGTAGCTGCCATCGGTCAGCGGGGTCAGTGGCATGAAGCGGACCTCGGTCAGCGAGGGATCCGGATAGTAAGGCGCAACGGACACGGCCTTGCCGCTGGCGTCCACCAGAACCAGGCCGCCGTCGCCCCACAGCGTGAGGGGATCCACGGGGCGGTCGAAGGTCAGGGTGACCTCGCCCTGCGGCGCCAGCCGCTCGGTGGCCGCGGGCGTTACGCGCAGCAGCCGGGCCGCCGTGGCGGGCTGGTGGACGCTGCCAACGCCGTAGGCCACCACCTCTTCATCACTGCTGGCCGTGCGCGTGCCGTTGTGCTCGGTGGTGGACCGCGCACGGACGGGGCCGATGCCCGGTGCGTACCAGCGGTCCTCCGTGAAGACCACCGCCGCGCTGGTCGAGCTGCCGGCTGCCCGGATCACGCTGCGGGCCACCGTGCGGACATGGGCGGTGCTGGAGAAGCTGCCCAGTCGCGTCGTCAGGTCCTCGCGGGCGACGAAGGTGGTCTGCGCATGCATCTCGACGGTGTCCGCCCGGCCGTCGCCATTGACGTCGGCGCTGAGGGTCTGGTCGATCAGCACCGCGGTCTGTCCCAGGCCCAGTCCCGCGCGGAAGACCTGCACGCTGCCTGCGGCCGCGGTGAGTGGATCGCTGCCGGGCCCCGCGACGCTGTAGACACCGCCGCTGCGGACCTGCAGGTACTCCACGGCCACGTGGGCGCCCTGGTCTGCCGTGCTCTTGATGGCGAAGGCCTGGCCGCCAGGCACGGTCTGCACGCCGTCCACCCGTTCAATGCGAAGCCGCCGGCCCTGCGCGTCATCGACGGAGCGCCAGGCACGGACATCCCCGGTGTTCAGCGGGTGGAGGGTGGCGTCCAGTGCGTCCGCGGGCTGGCCGGGACCACCGGGAGGCGTGACGTTGCCGGGGCCGCCGGGGCTGCCTCCGCCGCCTCCGCAGCCCGACAGGGCAAGCAGGATCAGCAGGGCGCAGATCGGTGCTAGGCGCAGGTGGGGTGTTCTCATCTAACGTTCTCCTCGCGCGGCCATCGGCCGCCTCCCTTTGTTGTTCGGGGGCGAGCTTAGTGAGCAGCCTGGCCGCCGTCCATAGGGGGGACCATCAGGTTTGCGGCGAGCCGCGCCCGGGCCTGGTTCCATATGCGTTCCTGATGCCGGGCAAGGGACAAACGAGCCCTGGCGCCGCGGTCCGAGGGGCTGCCGCCAGGGAAGAGAAAGAGGAGGAATCCATGTCCTGGTTTGATCTGTCCGGCTCCGTGCTGCTGTCCTTGCTCCTGGGCTTCGGCGGCATCGGCGTCGCTGTGCTGCTGCTTTATGCGGCCGGCGTCGTGCGCTACATCCCCAATGACCGCGTCGGCGTGGTCGAGAAGCTCTGGAGTGCCAAGGGCTCGGTGCAGTCCGGCCTGCTGGCGCTGCAGGGCGAGGCGGGCCTGCAGCCCGAACTGCGCCGCGGCGGCTTCCACTTCTTCACGCCCTTCCAGTACCGGGTGCACATCCATCCCATGGTCTCGGTGACGCAGGGCAAGATCGGCTACGTCTTCGCCCGCGACGGCCTGGACCTGCCGGCCGGTCAGACCCTGGCAAGCAATGCCGCGGTCAGCGACTTCCTGGACGTGCGCGGCTTCCTGAAGCTGGGCGGCCAGAAGGGGCCGCAGCGCAAAGTGCTGCGCGAGGGCACGCATGTGATCAACCCAGCCCTCTTTGTCGTGATGACGGAAGAGGCCACCTATGCGCTCAACATGGACGCGCATGAACGCAGCTACTACGAGCGCATGCGCGGCCTGCTGGAGGAGCGCAACGCCTTCTCGCCCGTGGTGATCAAGGAGAAGAGCGGCAGCCATGACTACGACCAACTGGCCGTGGTGACCGTGCAGGACGGCCCCGCGCTCTCGCGCGACGAGCTGCTGGCGCCCGACGTGGGCGATGCCCACAACAGCTTCCAGGAGCCCGAGCGCTTCCTGGCCGCCGGTGGCCGGCGTGGCCGCCAGGAGCGGGTGCTGGTGGAAGGCACCTACTACGTCAACCGCCTCTTCGCGACGGTCGAGTTCATCAACAAGACCATCATCCCGGTGGGCTTTGTGGGTGTGGTCGTGTCCTACACCGGTGCACGCGGTGAGGACGTCTCGGGCAGCGAGTACAGCCATGGCGAACTGGTCAACGCCGGCTGCCGCGGCGTCTGGCGCGAGCCGCTGATGCCGGGCAAGTACGCCTTCAACACCTACGCCGGCAAGATCGAGCTGGTGCCCACCACCAACTTCGTGCTGATGTGGAAGAGCGGCGAGAGCGGCTCCAGCTTCGACTCCAACCTGCGCGAGATCACGCTGATCACCAAGGATGCCTTCGAGCCGCAGCTGCCGTTGTCCGTCGTCGTGCACATCGACTACCGCAAGGCGCCCATGGTGGTGCAGCGCTTTGGCAACGTGAAGCAGCTGGTAGAGCAGACGCTGGATCCTATGGTGTCCAGCTACTTCAAGAACGTCTCGCAGACCCACACCTTCATCGAGCTGATCCAGTCGCGCTCCGAACTGCAGACCAATGCTTCGCGGGACATGCGCGAGCGCTTCCTGGCCTATTCGCTGGAGTTCCAGGAGGTGCTGATCGGCACGCCGCGCCCGCAGCCCGGTGACCACAAGATCGAGGCCATCATGGCCCAGCTGCGCGATCGTCAGATTGCCCGCGAGCAGGTTGAGACCTTTGCGCAGAAGGAGATCGCGGCCAACAAGCAGCGCGAGCTCAACGAGGCCGAGAAGCGCGCGGAGAAGCAGGGCGAATTGACGGGCTCGCTGGTGGACATCTCCATCAAGGAGAACCAGGGCGCCGCCTCGGTGAAGGCGGCCGAGAAGCGTCGTCAGGAGATCGAGGCCCTGGCGCAGGGCGAGCGCTACCGCCAGGAGGCCGAGGGCCAGGGCCGCGCCGCGGCCATCCGCAGCGTGGGCGAGGCGGAAGGTGCCGCCATCCGCGCCCGCTCCGAGGCGCTGGAAGGCGAGGGCGCCGACAAGCAGCTGATGCAGACCGTGATGCTGCGCCTGGCCGAGGCCTTCGAGACCGCGCGCGTGCCCCTGGTGCCGCAGATCCAGCTGGGCGGCGGGGCCGAAGGTGGCAATGCCTTCTCCACCCTGCTGGGGCTGATGACCGCGCTCAAGGCGCGCGAGCTGGAAGGCGCCGCCGCCCCCGCTCAGCCGCGCAGCTGATCGCGGTAGTTGCGAGAGACTCGAAGCTGCTGGCCCCCGCGCAGGGTCAGCAGCGCCTCCCCATGCGGCAGGGCCTCGAGGCTGTCGATGTGAGCGGAGTTGACCGCATGGCTGCGGTGGATGCGCAGGAACTGGCCCGCCACCGCCGGATGCTCCAGGAAGGCGCTGAGTGTGCGCCGCTCCAGGTAGCTGTGGGGCGGGGCGTGCAGCTCGATGTAGTTGTCCGCCGCGCACACCCACTGCAGCTCGGCCAGGGGCAGCTTGATCAGGCGACCCTGGCGCTGCACCAGCCAGTGGCCGGTGGCCGGTTGCAGCTGCTGAAGGGCCGCGATCAGGCCGCCGCGCGCGCTGGCCGCCGCAGGCTGGGCCGGGTGGAGCCGACCCTGCAGGCGATGCAGGGCCGTGGCCAGGCGCTCCGGGCTGCAGGGCTTGAGCAGGTAGTCCACCGCATGCAGCTCGAAGGCCTGCACGGCGTGCTGGTCGAAGGCGGTGCAGAAGATCACCGGCAGCTGCTCCGGCAACTGCAGGGCCAGGTCCAGGCCGCTCTGGCCCGGCATCTGGATGTCCAGGATCAGTGCCTGAACGTCCGGATGGCGGCGCAACTGCTCCAGGGCCTCCTCGCCATCACCGGCCTCGCCCACCCACTGCACCTGGGGGTGCTCGGCTAGCAGGCGGCGCAGGCGGGCGCGGGCCGGCGGCTCGTCATCAACGATCAGCAGCTTCATGCCAGCACCTCCCGCCGGGGCAGCCGCAGGCGCAGCAGGGTGCCGCCCTGGTCTGGCCCTATCCAGAGTTGGGCCGCCTCGCCATAGGCCATGCGCAGTCGCTCGCGCAGATTGCTCAGGCCCAGACCGCCGGCGCGCTCCACTTGTTCGGCGCTGACGCCGCTGTTGCGGATCTCGACCTCCATGCCCCCGTCCAAGGCCTGGGTGCGCAGCGAGACCTCGACGGCGCCGCGGCTCAGGGCCACGTCGTGCTTGATGGCGTTCTCCACCGGATTCAGCAGCAGCAGGGCCGGCAGCTCCCAGGACTCGGTGCCGGGCGCCAGCTCGATGTGCACCTGCAGGCGCTCGCCGAAGCGGGCCTGCATCAGCGCCAGATAGGGCTGGATCAGGGCCATCTCCTCGGCCAGGGTCTGCCAGCCGCGCTGCTGGGCCGACAGCGAGGCGCGCAGCAGGTCCGAGAGCTGGCACAGCAGGCGGTCGGCGCGGCCCACGTCCTCGTACATCACCGAGGCGATCAGGTTGAGGCTGTTGAAGAGGAAATGCGGCTGCAGCTGCTCGGCCAGGCGGGCCAGCTGGGCCTGGGCCAGCTCGGTACGCATGCGGGCCATCTCCAGGGCCGTTCGCTGGCCGCGCAGGTGCACCCACAGGGCCTGGCACAGCAGCACCTGGGTGACGTAGAAGACCAGGTCCTTGGCCGCCTCGTAGCCCAGCACCTGCCAGGCATTGCCGGGCTCGTAGCTCACCGACGTCAACGCATAGACGGCGAAGCGCAGGCCGAACATGCCTACGACGTGCAGCACGGTGTAGGCCGCGTAGCCCAGCGCGTGCCGGGCGAGCAGCACGCCCATGCCCCGGCCCAGGCTGGCCCGGTGCCAGCGGAAGATGGGCGGCAGCAGAACCGCCACGATCAGCACCGAGCTGAACTCCCACAGGAAGGGCTCCCAGGGATGCTGCCCGCCGTTGCGCAGGTAGTGCTGCAGCTCGGCCAGCGCGAAGAAGGTGGCGACGCCCGCCAGCAGGCCGGCGTAGATCCACCAGAAGCGGCGGGGCAGCAGAAGGGCATCGGGATCCGTCATGGGCGGCCACGATAGCAGCGTGCCGGGTCTTGCCAAGGCGGTTCATCCCGTGGGGCGGCCGTCTCGTCCCCCCGGGGCCGCGCGTAGACTGCGCGCAGCAATCCGGAACCAGGACGAGAGATGAAGAAGATCTGCATTGTGGGCATGGGCGCCATCGGCGGCTGGGTGGCGGGGCATCTGGGCCATCGCCTGGGGGGTGAGGTGGCGATCAGCGCCGTGGCCCGGGGCGCCACGCTGGCCGCTCTGCGCGCGCACGGCCTGCGCATGGACACCGTGATCGATGGCAATCCGCAGCGCCTCACGGTGCCGGTGAACGCCGTCGAGCGCCCGGAAGACCTGGGCCCGCAGGATCTGGTCGTGCTGGCCGTCAAGGGCCCGGCGCTGGGCGAGGTCGCGCCTCTGGTGCAGCGTTTGCTGGGTCCCGAGACCCGCGTGCTGGTGGCCATGAACGGCGTGCCCTGGTGGTTCTTCCAGCAACTGGACGGCCCTTGCAAGGGCCTGCAGCTGCAGGCCGTGGACCCGAGCGGCCGCGTCGCGGCCCTGATCCCCGCAGACCGCGTGATCGGCTCTGTCGTGCATGCCAGCTGTGCCACGCCCGAACCGGGGCTCGTGAAGCACGTGATGGGCATGGGCCTGATCCTGGGCGACCCGGCTGGTGGCGAGCCGGCGCACATCGCTGAGTGGGCGGCACTCTTCCAGCGGGCCGGCTTCAACGCTACGGTGTCCCCGCGCATCCAGAAGGACATCTGGTACAAGCTCTGGGGCAATATGACCATGAACCCCATCTCGGCGCTGACCGGCGCGACCTGTGACCGCATCCTCGATGACGAGCTGGTGCGGGGATTCGTGAGCGCCGTGATGCGCGAGGCCTCGGCCATCGGCGATGCCATCGGCTGCCCCGTGGGCCAGACACCCGAGCAGCGCCACGAAGTGACGCGCAAGCTGGGCGCCTTCAAGACCTCCATGCTGCAGGACATGGAGGCGGGCCGCAGGATCGAGCTCGACGCCCTGGTCACGGTGGTCCGCGAGATTGGCCAGCACATGGGCCAGGCCACGCCCAGCATCGATGCCATGCTGGGTCTCACCCGGCTGATGGCCCAGACGCGCGGCCTGCTCTGAGTGGCTGCGCGCGGGCCCGGCCTCAGCTCTTCCTGACGAGCTCCACGCGGCGGTTCTTCGCGCGGCCGGCCTCCTTGCGGTTGTCGGCCAGGGGATAGACCTGGCCATGGCCCAAGGCGCTGAGGCGCTTGGCGTCGATGCCCTGGGCGACCACGGACTTCATCACGGCCTCGGCGCGGGCCTGGGACAGGCGCTGGTTCTCGGCGGCGTTGCCGGTGTTGTCGGTGTGGCCCTCGATGGAGAGCTTCAGCTGTGGCTCGTTGCGCAGCAGGGTGACGATCTCCTTCACCACGGACTGGCCGGCAGGGAGGATCTCGGCCCGGGCGGTCTCGAACTCGATGTAGAGCGCGATGTCGCCTTCGGCCTTCAGCGCGTTGGCCATGTCCTTGGCTGAAATGGTGACGGTGTTCTCGCGCTCGGCTTCCTCCACCACGACCACCGTGTAGTAGCCCTCGAAGTTGTCCTTCAGCACGAGCCAGTCGGCGCCGCCGTCGGCCCGGGCGAAGCGGTAGATGAAGGGGCCGTTCGACCCCTTGGGCTGATTGATGAGCTGGCCGCCCCGGCGCTTGGCCACCTCGGCGTACTCGCGGGCCACGATCTCGGAGCCCACGGCCTGTGCCTTGTCATTGGCGAAGATGTTGAGTTCGCGGACACGTCCGGTGAGTTCGATGTCCGCATACTTGCCGGCCGGCGTCGATCCGCAATAGCTGTTGCCGCAGGCGGCCCAAACCTTGTGCACTTCCATGGCCCTGGTCTTGTCGAACTTGACTTGGTAGCCCTTGACGGGCGAGACCTCGAGCGCCCGGCTCGGCATCGAGCTCAGCAGGAGGGCCAGGGGCAGCAGGCAGGCGGTCAGGGCACGACGCATGGTCAGGGGGCTCATGAAAACGGCGCCGGATTGGCGCGCACGCACGATAGGGCTGAGCGCAAGAGCGGGGCCATCCCCCGTGCGGAGGGAAATTGCAAGCGGCGGTGTCAGGTCTGGCTGCGATCCCCTCTTGAAGATGGTATTCTGTAAATATATTTAATGAGTGGCAGGTGAACCCATGAAGGCAATCGGTGTTGGCGGTCAATCTCAGGCGCAGGCCCTGGCGGGTTTGAGCCGCATGACGGAAGGCGTCCAGCCCATTGCGGCCGAGGAATACCAGGTCCGCCTGCGCAAGCTGCAGGACCTGATGCGTGAGGCGGGCGTGGCGGCGGTCTACCTGCATGCTGGCACCAACCTGCGCTACTTCAGCGGCCTGGTCTGGCCGCCCAGCGAGCGCCTGGTGGGCGCCTTGGTGCTGGCCCAGGGCCCGCTGCAGTACCTGGCGCCCGCCTTCGAGGAAGGCACGCTGCGCGACTACTGGCTGCTGCCCGGCGAGATGCACCTGTGGCAGGAGCACGAGAGCCCCTATGCGCTGCTGGCACGGGTGCTGCGCGAAGCTGGCGTGAAGGGCAGCGAGCAGGTGGGACTGTCCGAGGACTGCCCCTTCTTCGTGTCCGACGGACTGCGCCAAGCGGCGCCGGAACTGCAGTGGATCAATGCCCGCCCGCTGACGGCGGCTTGCCGCATGCGCAAGTCCGCGGCCGAGCTGGCCCTGATGCAGCGGGCCCATGACATGACCTTGGCAGTGCAGCGGGCCGCGGCCAGCATCCTGCACGAGGGCATCTCCACCACGGAGGTGGCGGCATTCATCGACGAGGCGCATCGCCGCGTCGGCGCCAATGGCTCCTATTTCAAGATCGTGCTCTTCGGCGTGGCCTCCTCCTTCCCGCATGGGGTGAAGGAACCGCAGCAGCTGCGCGAGGGTGACATGGTGCTGATCGACACCGGCTGCCTGGTCGAGGGCTATATGTCCGACATCACCCGCAGCTATGTCTTCGGCACGCCCTCGGCACGCCAGCGCGAGATCTGGAACCTGGAGCAGGCGGCACAGGCCGCGGCCTTCGAGGCCGCCCAACTGGGCCGGCCGTGCCAGGAGGTGGACCGCGCCGCGCGCCGCGTGCTGGAGGCTGCGGGCCTGGGTCCCGGCTACCGCCTGCCCGGCCTGCCGCACCGCACCGGCCACGGCTGCGGTCTGGACATCCACGAGTGGCCCTACATGGTCGAGGGCGAGCTGACGCCGCTGGACGTGGGCATGTGCTTCAGCAACGAGCCCATGATCGTCTGCCCCGGCGAGTTCGGCGTGCGCCACGAGGACCACATGTTCATGTCGGCCCAGGGCCCGCGCTGGTTCACGCCGCCGATGAAATCCCTGGACGATCCCTTCGGTCTGGCCTGAGTCAGGCTCAGGCCTGCCGCTGGGCGGCCGGGGCACGGACGATGTTCGCATCCCCCTCCAGCTGCCTCAGCATGGAGAAACCGGCGATGGCCAGCGCGGTCAGAAGGACCCACAGCAGCAGCGAACGCCAGGCGGCGGGGCGGTGCTGGGCGGCGATGGGAAGTGGGCGGTAGGGCATCGCGGAACTCCTGGGCAATGGAGGTGTCGGGCCGGATCCTCAGGCCACAGGCAGCGCGCGCTGCAGGCCCCACAGCAGGGCCGGGTAGGCCACGCCCCAGACCAGGGCGACGAGGGCCACGGCCTTGAGCGCGGTGCTCAGGCGGTGTCCGCGATGGGGCGTGATCTGCAGCTTCATGGTGCGCTCCGCAAAAATGAGGGCTGATGCTGCGAAGAACGTGCAAGCTGCGTGCCAGGTTGACGCCGCACGCCGCGGCGCTCAGCCCCCGGCGCTGCGGTCCACGCGCAGGGCCAGCACCACCGAGGTGGTCGTCTTGATCACGCCTTCGGTTTCGCCGATCTCGTCCAGCAGGGCGTCCAGGCGCATGGTGGTGTCGGCGCGCAGGAGGGCCATGTAGTCGAACTCGCCGCTGACCGAGGCCAACTGGCGCAGCTCCGGCAAGCGGGTCAGGCGCTTGATCACCTCGCGCTGCGCCTTGGCCTGCACGCTGATGCCCACAAAGGCCTGCACGCCGCGGTCTGCGGCCTCCGAGCCCAGCTTGACGGTGTAGCCCACCACCACGCCCTCGGACTCCAGCCGCGCCAGCCTCGCCACCACCGTCGTGCGGGCGATGCCCAGCTTGCGCGCGAGGTTGGCCGTGCTCTCTCGGGCATTGGCCTGCAGCAGGGTGATGAGCTCGCGGTCCAGCTGATCCCGCGGGACGGCGAACGTGCTGGCAGCAGCGGTGGCAGGCGGCTTGCGAGTGCTCATGGCGCGACTCCTGGGAAACCCTAGATTATTGCTTTTCGTCAATGCGTCATGACGAATCGTCGAAAGCATAGCTGTTTATGACGATCTCATGCTTTCTTTCGTCAGTTGCTCTTCCTAGACTGCGGCCCATCGCACCTGATTCCAAGAGGAGACCTCCATGAAGATCGCATTGCTCGGCGCCGGCCACATCGGCGAAACCATTGCCCGCCTGCTGCGCAACTCCGGCCACTACGACGTGACCGTCTTCGACAAGAACGAGAAGGCCTTGGCCGCACTGTCCGAAGAGGGCATCAAGGTCCAGGCCGTGCAGGAGATTGGCCCGAGTGCTGCCGCCATGGTGCGCGGCTTTGATGCCATCGTGAACGCGCTGCCCTACCACCTGGCCATCCCTGCTGCCCACATGGCCCTGGAAGCCGGCTGCCACTACTTCGACCTGACCGAGGACGTGGCCGCCACCAAGGAGATCATGCGCATCGCCGAAGGCTCGCGCACCGCCTTCATGCCGCAGTGCGGCCTGGCGCCCGGCTTCATCGGTATCGTGGCCCATCACCTGGCCAAGGGCTTCGACACCCTGCAGGACGTGAAGATGCGCGTCGGCGCGCTGCCCGCCTTCCCGACCAATGCCTTGAAGTACAACCTGACCTGGTCGGTGGACGGCCTGATCAACGAGTACTGCCATCCCTGCGAGTGCATCCACGACGGCGCCAAGATCGACGCCCTGCCGCTGGAAGGCCTGGAGCACTTCTCGCTGGACGGCACCGAGTACGAGGCCTTCAACACCTCGGGTGGCCTGGGCACCTTGTGCGAGACCCTGGCCGGCAAGGTCCAGAACCTCGACTACAAGACTGTTCGCTACCCTGGCCACCGCGACCTGATGCAATTCCTGCTGGATGACCTGCAGCTGAAGAACGACCAGGAAAAGCTCAAGGACATCATGCGCAAGAGCATGCCCGCCACCATGCAGGACGTGGTGCTGGTCTTCGTGACCGTCTCGGGCATGAAGCAGGGTCGCCTGGTGCAGGAAGTCTTCGCCCGCAAGATTTTCGCCGAGCGCGATGGCGCCCGCCCGCTGTCCGCCATCCAGATCACGACCGCCGCTGGCATCTGCGCCGCCGTGGACCTGTTCCGCCAGGGCAAGCTGCCCCAGCAGGGCTTCGTGCCGCAGGAGGCCGTCGAGCTGCCCGCCTTCCTGGCCAACGAGTTCGGCAAGGCCTACCAGCAGTCTCGCCAGGTCGAGAGCATTGGTTGATGGACCTCCCCGTACTGGCTTCGCCAGCCCCTCAAGGGGGCGCGCCCGACCGCCCGGCAGAGCCGGATCTGCAGGCGCCGCGCGGCTTGGTAGGGGCATGCTAGAAACCATGAATTGACACAGAGCCCCGGCCACATTCGCTTGTCGCCGGGGCCTTGCATTGGAGAATGACGCAATGAATATCACCGATCTGCTGAACGCCTGTGGCGTCCCCGCCGCTGCCTATACAGGCGGCACCCTGTCTGTCCGTTCGCCCATCGATGGCGCATCGCTCGGCGCTGTGCATGAGGCCTCCGCCGAGGACATGCGCGCGGCAGTCGATCGCGCGCATGCGGCCTTCCTGGAATGGCGCACGGTGCCGGCGCCCAAGCGTGGCGAGCTGGTGCGCTTCTTCGGCGAGGAGCTGCGCACGCACAAGATCGACCTGGCCCGCCTGGTGTCCATCGAGGCCGGTAAGGTGGCCAGCGAAGGCGAGGGCGAAGTCCAGGAAATGATCGACATCTGCGACTTCGCCGTCGGCCTCTCACGCCAGCTGCATGGCCTGACCATCGCCAGCGAGCGCCCCGGGCACCGCATGATGGAGCAGTACATGCCCCTGGGCGTGGTGGGCATCATCTCTGCCTTCAACTTCCCTGTGGCCGTGTGGGCCTGGAACTCGGCCCTGGCCCTGGTCTGCGGTGACACCTGCCTGTGGAAGCCCTCCGAGAAGACCCCGCTGACGGCCCTGGCCACGCAGGCGCTCTTCGAGAAGGCCCTGGCCCGTTACGTGGCCGCCGGCCACAAGGCGCCGGCGAATCTGTCGCAGCTGCTCAACGGCGGTGCAGCCGTTGGCGAGGCCATGGTGGACCACCCCAAGGTGGCCCTGGTGTCCGCCACTGGCTCCACCCGCATGGGTCGTGCCGTGGGCCCGCGCGTGGCAGCACGCTTCGGCCGCTGCCTGCTGGAGCTGGGGGGCAACAACGCCATCATCGTGACCCCCAGCGCCGACCTGGAACTGGCCGTGCGCGGCATCCTCTTCGGCGCCTACGGCACGGCCGGCCAGCGCTGCACCACCACCCGCCGAGTGATCGCCCATGAAAGCATCCATGACGAGCTGGTGGCCCGCCTGGACAAGGCCCGCGCCCAGCTGCGCATCGGCAACCCCCTGGAAGCCGGCACCCTGATCGGCCCGCTGATCGACAAGGCCAGCTTCGACGGCATGCAGGCGGCCCTGGCCGCGGCCCGCGAGCAGGGTGGCCAGGTCAGCGGCGGCGAGCGCGCCCTGGCCGATCAACTGCCCAAGGCCTGGTACGCCGTGCCGGCCCTGGTCCGCATGCCGGCCCAGACTGACATCGTGCGCCACGAGACCTTCGCGCCCATCCTGTACACCCTGAAGTACAAGACCCTGGACGAGGCCATCGCGCTGCAGAACGACGTGCCGCAAGGCCTGTCCTCGGCCATCTTCACGAATGACATCCGTGAAGCCGAGCTGTTCGTCTCGGCCTCGGGCTCGGACTGCGGCATCGCCAACGTCAACATCGGCACCTCGGGCGCAGAGATCGGCGGCGCCTTCGGCGGCGAGAAGGAAACCGGCGGCGGCCGCGAGTCGGGCTCCGATGCGTGGAAGGCCTATATGCGCCGCACTACCAACACGGTGAACTACTCGCGCGAGCTGCCCCTGGCCCAGGGCGTAAGGTTTGACGTTTAACCCCCTACCGGCTTCGCCGGCCCCCCAAGGGGGGCGCACCCGTAGGCCCGGCAGAGCCGGATCCTCGGGTGCCGTTGGGGGCGGTGGGCTTCGCCACCGCGCTGAATCCTTTTGAGCTTTGCCGGCCTGCTGCAAGCAGGCTGGGCGGAGCCTTGCCGGAATCGATTGTTTTGGAGTGCTGGAGATGATGGACACGGCCCTGTTTCGCCTGCTGGCGAGCGCGTTGGGGGAGAACGCTGCGCGGGAGACCTTTGCGCAGCTGGAGGTGGCACCGGCCCTGCTGAAGCCTGCTGGCGAGACGGTGTCGCGGGCCGAGATGGCGCAGGCACTGAACATGGCGCTGTTCCGTGACGTGACGATGCGCGTGCCGGCTGCGGCGGCCTATGTGGCGGACCAGCAGCGGGCCGGCCAGAAGCTGGTCTTCGACCACGGCGCCCTACGCACAGTGGCCTGGCCCTGCGGCGCGCTGCCACCTGGCGAAGCAGCCATCACCCGCGTCCTGCGGCCCCTGGGCTTCGAGCTGGCCGCGCCCTATCCGCTGCCCAAGCTGAAGATGACCGGCCGCGCCTGGTGCCATGTGGACCACCCGGAGGATATCGCCCAATTCTTCGTCTCCGAGCTGCATCCCGAGCGCTTCTCCAAGGGCTTCCAGGCGGCGGTGACCCGCGTGCTGTCGACTTCGCGCGATCCGCTGCAGCCCTCGGACATGGCCCTGCTGGAGCAGCTGGCGCGCGACCGCTGTTTGCCCTGGCCCGCCGCGCTGCAGCTGCTGCCGGCCATGATCCGCTGCTTCGATCGCCAGCACGGCCTCTTCCCGCTGGAGGACTACCAGGCCCTGCTGCTGGAGTCCGCCGAGATGGCCTGGATCGCCACCGAGGGCAATGCCTTCAACCACGCTACCGACCGCGTGCCCGACCTCAACGCCCTGGCCGCGACGCAGAAGGCCCTGGGCCGGCCCATCAAGGACCGCATCGAAGTCTCGGCCTCGGGACGTGTGCTGCAGACGGCCTTTCGCGCTGCCCAGGTGCGCCGCGAATTCCTCAGCGAAGGCCATGTGGTGGGTCTGGAGGTGCCGGGCTCCTTCTATGAGTTCATCCAACGCGGCCTGGACGGTGACAGGCTGGACCTGCGCTTCGATGCGGCCAACGCCACCGGCATCTTCAAGATGACGGCAGGCGCAGCCCCGGAAGAGGCCGTGGCGTGCTGAATGCAGAATTCCTGCAGGCCGCTGCGGCGATCTGCGGCGAGGGTCAGGTCGTGCCTGGCTCATCCATTGAGCCACGCTATCTCGAGCCCGCGCGCTATGCGCCAGGTCGGGCGGCCGCCCTATTGCGCCCGGGCAGTGCCGCCGAGGCCGCGCAGTTGCTGCCCCTGTGCGCCGCCCATGGCCTGCGCGTGGTGCCACAGGGCGCGCACACGGGCCTGGTGCGTGCGGGCACGCCGGACGATGCGCAGCGCGAGGTGCTGCTATCGACCGAGCGCCTGCGCGAGGTTTTCGAGTTCGAAGCCTGGGATCGCACCCTGCGCGTCTCGGCCGGCTTTCGCCTGTCCGAGGTCAATGAGCGCCTGGCCCCGCATGGCCTGATGCTGCCCATCGATCTCAGTGCCGACCCCAGTGTGGGCGGCCTGGTCTCGCACAACACCGGCGGCACTCGCATGCTGCGGTACGGAGACGTCCGCGCCAACACGCTGGCCCTGCGCGTCGCCTTGGCCGACGGGCGGGTCCTCCAGCTTGGGCAGGGCTTGCAGAAGGACAATGCCCAGTTGGCCCTGCACCAGCTCTTCATCGGCGCCTCCGGCGCCCTGGGGCTGGTGCTGGAGGCCACGTTCCGACTGGCTGCCGTGCCGCGCCAGCAGGCCGTCGCAATGATCGCGCCGCGCAGCCTGGACGATGTCTTCCCCTTCTACCAGCGGGTCATGGCGCGCTACCCGGGCCTGGTCTCGGCCTTCGAGGCCATCTCGCGCGAGGCTTTCTCTGCGGCAATGGCCGGCCCGGACGAGACGCCGCGCTGGTTCGGCGGCCAGCTGCCGGACTACGCCCTGCTGCTTGAGCTTTCCAGCGAGCTGGGCACCGAGCAGCTGGACCTCCAGACCCTGCTGCAGCAGTTGCTGGAGGATGAGTTCGGCGAGGCCGTCATCGATGCGGTGCTAGGCGCTGATGCCGACTGCTGGCATCTGCGGCACCACATCAGCGAAGGACTGCGCCGGCAGGGCAAGGTGCTCGGCTTCGACCTGTCTTTCCCGCGCCGTCAGTTCATGGCCTTCCGCGAGGCCGGCAAGACCTGGCTCGCCACGCACTTCCCGGCGGCCCGCCTGGCCGACTTCGGCCACCTGGGCGATGGCGGCCTGCACTTCAACATGGTCTGGCCCAGGCACCTGCCGCTGGACGAGCCGGCGCTGCGCGATGGCCTCTATGCCCTGGTGCGTGCGCACGGCGGCAGCATCAGTGCCGAGCATGGGGTGGGGCCGCAGCTGCAGCAGGCCTACTGGCGGCACACTGATCCGGCGCTGCAGTCCATCAGCGGGCAGCTGCAATCCGCGCTGGATCCGCAGAGCCTGCTCGCGCACACGCACTGGGGGCGCGAGGGCGGCGGCCAGAGGGCTTGAGATAGCGGCAAGGGCGCGGCCGGCGGGCGCCTCCCCGACGTTTCCAAAAAATTTTCGGAAATTGACTGGTAATCCAGAAAGTAGGTGCTATAGTAGCGGTCTTCGCTGCTTAGACAGCAACGAAGCAAAGCCCAGGTGGCGGAATTGGTAGACGCACTAGTTTCAGGTACTAGCGGGTAACTCCGTGGAGGTTCGAGTCCTCTCCTGGGCACCAAACAAAAAGGCCAGCACGCAAGTGCTGGCCTTTGCGTTTTGTGGGTCCGGTTTTCTGTGGGCCCGGCCCTGTGTGGGTCCGGCTTTGTGGGTGGCAGGCGCCGCGGCGCCTCACTCCGGGGTCAGGTCTTGCGCCCCCCGCTGCAGTCTCAGCAGCTCTTCCAGTGCCTGGGCCGGCATGGGTCGCGCAAAGAAGAAGCCCTGCCCCAGGTCGCAATCGATGCCGACCAGCAGGTCCCGCTGGAGGGCCGTCTCCACGCCTTCCGCCACCACGCTCATGCCCAGCTCGTGGGCCATGGTGATGATGGCCTTGCACAGAGCCAGGGCCTTGCTGCCGGGCTCCAGCTCGTGCACGAAGGCCCGATCGATCTTGATGCAGTCGATCTCGTAGTGCTGCAGGTAGGACAGCGAGGAATAGCCTGTCCCGAAATCATCCAGCGCGACGCTGAAACCCGCGCGCCGCAGCGCCATCAGCTGCTGGCTGGCACTGTCTCCCCCCTTCAGCAGCAGGCCTTCGGTGATCTCCAGGGACACCGCATCCCCCGGCAGTCCTGCCTCCACGACCTGGCGCAGCCATCGCGTATGCATGCCGGATTCGCTGTGGAACTGCACCGGCGACTTGTTGACGCTGACCTGGAACTGCTCATCGATCTCGGCCCGCCAGCGCTGCACGTCGCGCACGGCTTGGCGGAACACCCACTCGCCGATCTCCAGGATCAGCCCGCTGCTCTCGGCGATGGGGATGAATTCGGCCGGCGACACGGTCCCGCGCTCCGGATGGTGCCAGCGCACCAGGGCCTCGGCCTTGCAGACATGGCCGCGGCGCAGGTCCACGATGGGCTGGTAGACCACCTGCAGGTGCTCGGCCGCCAGCGCGTCGCGCAGGTCGTTGCCCAGGCGCATACGGTTCAGGGCCGCGCGCTGCAAGGCGGGGGTGAAGTAGGCGTAGCGGTTGCGGCCGGCGTCCTTGGCCACGTACAGCGCCTGGTCGGCATGCTTGAACAGGGCCTCGATGTGCTCGCCGTCGTCCGGGAACAGGCTGATGCCCACGCTGGCCGAGACGAAGGCTCGCTCGCCCTCGAGCCGGAAGGGGCTGGCCACGCGCTCGATCAGCAGCTGCACGATGGACTCAATCTCCTCGTGTCCCGAGACGGGGCTCAGCAGCACGGTGAACTCGTCGCCACCCATGCGGGCGACCACGTCGGCGGGCCGCACGCTGTCGCGTATGCGCTGCGCGGCCTGCTGCAGCAGCTGGTCGCCCTTGCCATGGCCCAGGGTGTCGTTGACCTCCTTGAAGTGATCCAGATCGATGAACAGCACGGCCAGCTGCGTGCCCTGTTCGCGGGCGCGGCGGATGGCGCGCTCCAGGCGGTCGCGCAGCATGCGTCGGTTGGGCAGGCCGGTGAGCGGGTCGAAGTTGGCCTGCTGCCAGATCAGCACCTCGGCTTCCTTGCGGGCCGTGATGTCGGTGTGCGTGCCCACCATGCGCAGCGGGCGGCCGAGGTCGTCGCGGGCGATGACCATGCCGCGGCTCAGCACCCATTTCCAGCTGCCGTCCTTGCAGCGCACGCGGTGCTCGTTGACGTAGGCCGGCGTGCGGCCCTCGAAATGCTCCAGGCGGTCGCGCTCCATGCCGGGCACGTCGTCGGGATGGGTCAGGTTGTCGAAGGACTCGGGCCGCTCGGCGATCTCCTCGGGGTCGTAGCCGTACATCTGCAGGTAGCGCGGCGAGAAGGTCTCGATGCCTTCGTCGATGCGCCAGTCCCAGACGCCGTCCCCTGTGCTCTCCAGGGCCAGCTTCCAGACGGCGTCGGTCTCGCGCAGCTGGGTCTCGCTGCGCTTGCGGGCGTCAATGTCGATGAAGGAGCCCATCCAACCCTGCAGGCTGCCGTCGGCGTCCAGCAGGGGGCGGGCCAGACACAGGTGCCAGCGCAGCTCACCCTGGGCGTTGCGAAGACGCAGATCGACGTTGAGCGCTGAGCGCGTCGGCCAGGCCTGGGCCAGGGTGGCCAGCTCCTCGGCCGGCATGAAGCAGCGCCAGCCCTGGGCGACCAGCTCGGGTTCAGGCCGCCCCACGTAGGCGAGAAGGGGCGCGCCGCAGGCGCTGAGCTGACCTTGGGCATTGGCCAGCCAGACCAGCTCTGGCAGCTGGTCCAGCCATTGCCGGGCGAGGGCGGGCAGCTTGAGGCTCGCGGTCCCCGGCGCTGGTCCTGCCGCAGGGCTTGATGGCTCGCGCATGCTATGCAAGTGTGACCCTCCTCAACAGCTCGGGGCGTCTAGCCGCCACCGCAAGTCTGGCCCATATCGGGCTGCCAACTGTAAGCGCTGGTTCAAGCCGCGCGGGCAGCGGCCTGCCGCGCGATCGGGCCATGATGCCGCAAGCCTTGGCGGGATGGCCGCATTTCTTTACGTTGGCACGGGGCGGGGCTTGAGCTCTATCAAGCCTTGAGCCGCCTGCTCGTTTCGACAATGTCCGCATCACCGTTTCGAACGGAAGTGGCCTCACATGCGCTGGAGTTGGAAAGTCACGCTGCCCACGGCTGCCCTGGCCCTGCTGTCGCTGGCCTGGGCTTGGCGCAGCTGGGAAGGCCCGGCCGCGCGATGGCAGCAGCTGCAGCCACGCGATCTGGTGCGCACGGTGGTGGCCAGTGCGCGGGTGCAGGCACCGCATCGCGTGGAGCTGGGAGCCCAGCTGACCGGCACGGTGCGCCAGGTCCTGGTCGAGGAAGGGCAGAGGGTGCAGGCTGGGCAGCTGCTGCTGAGCTTGGAGTCCAGCGAGGCGCAGGCCAACTGGCAGGCGGCGGAACTGGCCGTGCAGCAGGCTGAGGCCCGGCTGCGTCAGTTGCAGGAGGTGCAGGCGCCTGCGGCCCGCGAGGCCGAACGCCAGGCGCAGGCCAACCTGGCCCAGATCCGGGCCCAGCATGCGCGCCAGATGGATCTGTTCCGCCAGGGCTTCATCGGCCAGGCGGCCCTGGACGAGGCCAGTCGCGCCCTGCAGGTGGCCGAGGCACAAGGCCGCGCGGCCACGCTGCAGCGCCAGTCCGGCGATCCGCAAGGTGCGGACCTGGCCTTGGCGCGCAGCACGTTGGCGCAGGCCCGCGCCAGTGCCCTCGCGGCCCGGGCGCGGCTGGACTACATGAGCCTCAAGGCGCCGGTGGCCGGCGTCATCGTCAACCGCAGCGTGGAGCCGGGCCAGGTGGTGCAAGCGGGCAAGGTACTGCTGCTGCTGGCGCCCAGCGGTGCCAGCGAACTCGTCGCCCAGATCGATGAACGCAACCTGGGTCTGCTGCAGCCGGGCCAGCCGGCCCTGGCCTCGGCAGACGCATACGCGGAGCAGCGCTTCGAGGCCAAGGTCAGCGAGATCAGTCCGGGCGTGGACGCGCAGCGCGGCTCGGTGGAGGTCAAGCTGGCGGTCCCGAAGCCGCCGGCCTATCTGCGCCAGGACATGACGGTCTCGGTGGAGATCGAGGTGGCGCGCCGTTCCCAGGCCCTGAGCCTGCCCATGGAGGCCGTGCTGCAGGCCGATTCGCCGCAGCCCTGGGTCTGGATCCTGGATGCTGACGACCGGCTGCAGCGGCGTGAGCTGCGCCTGGGCCTGCGGGCCGGCGGCGTGGCAGAGGTGCAGCAGGGGCTCAAGGCCGGCGAGCGCGTGCTGCTGGCGCCGGACCCACGCTGGAAGCCTGGCCAACACTTGCGCGGGGTCTGAACATGGCCCTGGCGCGCTGGCAGCCCTTCGAGTGGATCGTCGCGGCCCGCTTTCTGCGTGAGGGGCGCATGCAGAGCCTCTTCATCATTGTGGGCGTATCCATCGGCGTGGCGGTGATCGTCTTCATGTCGGCCCTGCTGGCCGGGCTGCAGGCCAATCTCGTGCGCCGGGTACTGACGGCCCAGCCCCATGTGCAGTTGCTGCCGCCCAAGGAGCAAGTCCGCGTGCTGCATCCGGACGGCGATGCGGCCTTCGCCACCACCACGCAGGCGCCGCTGCAGCGGCTCAAGTCCATCGACCAGTGGCAAACCCTGCTGGTGCAGTTGCGGGCCATGGCGGAGGTGAAGGTGGTGTCGCCGACGGTCAGCGGCTCGACCCTGATACAGCGCGGCGACACCAGCCGCGCCCTGAGCCTCAACGGCGTGGAGCTGGAGCACTACGACCGCATCGTGAGCCTCAGCGACAAGATCGCGAAGGGCCAGGCCCGCCTGGGCGCCACGGACATTCTCATTGGCATCGAGCTGGCCAACGACCTCGGCCTGGCCGTGGGCGACAAGCTGCGGGTCAGTGCCGCCAGCGGTGCGGCCAACACCTTCGAGATCGCCGGCATCCTGGACCTGGGCAACAAGGGCGCCAACCAGCGCAGCGGCTTCGTCTCCCTGCACAGTGCGCAGAGCCTGCTGGGCTACGCCGGCGGCGTGACCAGCATCGACCTCACGGTGCACGATGTCTATGCGGCCGAGCGCGTGGCGCAGCACATCGCCGCCCTTGCCCCAGTGCAGGCGGACAGCTGGATCAAGTCCAATGCGCAGTTCTTCAGCGCCGTGCAGTCGCAGAGCACGGCCAATACGGCGATCCGCTTCTTCGTGGGCCTGTCGGTGGCCTTCGGGATCGCGAGCGTGCTGGTGGTTTCGGTGGTGCAGAGGTCCAAGGAGATCGGCATCCTGCGCGCCATGGGCATCTCGCGGGGTCAGGTCATGCGGGTCTTCCTGCTGCAGGGCGGCCTGCTGGGCCTGGGCGGAGCCTTGATCGGATGCGTCGTCGGCTCGGGCGCGCTGAAACTGTGGCTGGGCTACGCCAAGACGCCGGACGGCAGCCCCATGTTCACCATCAGCTTCGACCCCAGCCTCTACCTGACAGCCCTGGGCCTGGCCACGCTGACCGGCTTGCTGGCCGCCCTGGCGCCGGCCCTGCGCGCGGCGCGCCTCGACCCCGTGGTGGCCATCCGTGGATGACTCGATGACCCCTGTCGTGGAGCTGCGCCAGGTGCGCAAGTCCTTCAATGTGGGCCAGCCGACCGAGGTGGAGGTGCTGCACGGCATCGATCTGCGCCTGATGCCCGGCCAGTTCTCAGCTGTCATGGGCCCGTCAGGCTCGGGCAAGAGCACGCTGCTCAATATCGTGGGCCTGCTGGACCGGCCGACGCAGGGGCAGCTGCTGATCCAGGGCCGGGAGACCACGGCCATGGACGACGCCGCGCTGACCCGGCTGCGCGGGCACACCATCGGCTTCGTCTTCCAGTACCACCACCTGATCGGTGCCTTCAGCGCGCTGGAGAACGTGATGCTGCCCATGGTCGGCCTCAAGGGCTTCCCGGACGCCTCGATCGAGCAGCGCGCCCTGAGCCTGCTGGACAGCGTGGGCCTGAGCCGCTGGAAGGACACGCCGGCGGCGCGCCTGTCCGGCGGCCAGCAGCAGCGCGTGGCGGTGGCGCGCGCCCTGGCCATGCAGCCCGCGCTGTTGCTGGCCGACGAGCCCACGGGCAACCTGGACAGCAAGAGCGCCGACGCCGTCTTCGAGCTGCTGCGCCAGGTCAATCGGGACCACGGCACGGCCGTGCTCTTCGTGACCCACAATCCCGACCTCGCCCGCCGCTGCGACACCACGTTGATGGTGGTGGATGGCCAGGTGCCCGCCTGATCAGCCGCGCCAGCCCAGCAGCCGCGCCGGCAGGTAGAACAGGGCCTGTATCAGGGCCAGGCCGCCCCCGACGGCGAAGCCCAGGATGCGAAACGGCAGCAACAGCAGCCAGACCACGGGCCACAGCAGCAGCGCCAGCAGGGCCAGCGGCCAGCAGACCAGGGCCAGCAGCAGCCATAGCAGCAGGGTGGGGAAGGACATGGCCGGCGCCTTGTTCAGATGAAGAGTCGTTCAGATGAAGAGTCGTGTGCCGCATGGTGCGGCCGGCGCCCGGCCCCGCACAGTGTCGAAGGCCATGCCGGACCGCCCATGTCCGGGCTGACCCGGCCCGTGCCTGCGGGGTTCAGGGCCCTTGGCTAGGGCTTTCACGGGTGACTGACTTTTAGGCGGGCGCAGCGGAGCACGTATGCTTTCGCCCTTTCGTCCATTCCCAAGATCTACAACGGGCCTCGAGCGTCAGGAGCGCGAAGGGGCTGAGAGAGAGTCCATGAAGTCGACCTTCAAACTGGGCGCCCTGGCGCTGATGATCCAGCTGGCCGGTGCCGTCTTTGCCGCTCCCCACAACCACGGGCTCGACCTGCCCAACTACGACCCTGCCGTGCGAGCCCAGGACGACCTGTTCCTGGCCGCCAATGGCGGCTGGCTCGGCCGCACCGAGATCCCGGCGGACAAGTCCTCCTTCGGCACCTTCGTCCAACTGCGCGACATGTCGGACGCCCGCGTGCGGACCATCGTCGAGGAGCTGGCCAAGGGCAAGCAGGCCGCCGGCAGCAATGAATTCAAGATCGGCACCTACTACGCCGCCTTCATCGATACCGCTGCCATCGACCGCGCCGGGTTCAAGCCCGTGCAGCCACAGCTGAAGGCCATCGACGGCCTGAAGTCTGTCGCTGAGCTGACCCGCTGGATCGGCCAGGTGCAAGGCGAGGTGGCCACGCCCTTCGCCATGTACGTCGATGCCGACGCCAAGAAGCCCCAGGAGAACCGCCTGACCCTGTTCCAGGCCGGCCTGGGCCTGCCCGACCGCGACTACTACCTGCTGAAGGACGATGCCCGCATGGGCGAGGCCCGCAAGGCCTACCTGGTCTATCTGCAGCAGCTGGCCGGCTTCGCGGGCGAGAAGAACGCCGCCACCGCCGCCCAGCGCATCTACGCCCTGGAAGAGAAGATTGCCCAGCTGCACTGGAGCAATGTCGAGAACCGCGACCCGGTCAAGACCTACAACCCGCTCAGCGTGACCGAGCTGGCCAGCCAGGCGCCGCAGCTGGACTGGGCCGCCCTGTTCCAGGCCGCCGGCCTGCCCAAGCTGGACACCGTGTCCCTCATGCAGCCCAGCGCCGTGCAAGGCATCGCCAAGTTGCTGGCCGAGGCGCCGCTGGCCGACTGGAAGCTCTATCTGAAGGCCCGCACCCTGGACAGCTACGCCGGCGTGCTGCCCAAGGCCCTGCGTGACGCCTCCTTCGCCTTCCATGGCCGGGCCCTGTCCGGCCAGAAGGCTGAGCTGCCGCGCTGGCAGAAGGGCGTGGCCGAGGTCAATGGCGCCCTGGGCGAGGCCATCGGCCAGATCTATGTGGCGCGCCACTTCCCGCCCGAGGCCAAGGCCCGCATGGAGAAGCTGGTGGCCAACCTGCTGGCGGCCTACAAGGACTCGATCGATGGGCTGAGCTGGATGTCGCCGGCCACCAAGGTCCAGGCCCAGGACAAGCTGTCCAAGTACATGACCAAGATCGGCTACCCCGAGACCTGGCGCGACTACAGCCGCCTGGTCGTGAAAGCCGGTGACGCGCTGGGCAACAACCAGCGTGCCGGCCGCAACGAGTGGCTGCGCATGGCCGCCAAGGCCGACAAACCCGTGGACCGCAAGGATTGGGGCATGACGCCGCAGACCGTCAATGCCTACTACAACCCCTCTCAGAACGAGATCGTGTTCCCGGCCGCCATCCTGCAGCCGCCGTTCTTCGACATGA
This sequence comes from Mitsuaria sp. WAJ17, assembly GCF_014174515.1. Lineage (GTDB taxonomy): Bacteria > Pseudomonadota > Gammaproteobacteria > Burkholderiales > Burkholderiaceae_C > Roseateles_B. The sequence continues at coordinate 55,206 of NZ_JACJUG010000019.1, read as the reverse complement.
ACGCCGACGATGCCGTGAACTACGGCGCCATCGGTGCGGTGATCGGCCACGAGATCAGCCACGGTTTCGACGACCAGGGCAGCCAGTTCGACGGCGACGGCGTGCTGCGCAACTGGTGGACCCCTGAAGACCGCAAGGCCTTCGACGCCATCACTGCCCAGTTGGTCACTCAGTACAACGGCTACGAGCCCATTCCTGGCAAGCACGTCAACGGCCAGTTGACCCTGGGTGAGAACATTGCCGACCTGTCCGGCCTGCAGATCGCCTTCAAGGCCTACCAGCGCTCGCTGGCCGGTCAGCCCGCACCCGCGATCGGCGGCTACAGCGGCGAACAGCGCTTCTTCCTGGGCTGGTCGCAGTCCTGGCGCGTGAAGGCCCGCGAGCAGCGCCTGCTGCAGCTGCTGGTGATCGATCCGCACTCGCCTGGCGAGTACCGTGCCAACGGTGCGGCCATCAACCATGACGGCTTCCACCAGGCCTTTGGCACCAAGCAGGGCGACAAGATGTTCAAGCCCAGCGAGGAGCGGATCCGCATCTGGTAAGCCGGGCCGGCATCCCGCCGTACAGCCAAGGCCGCCTGCGGGCGGCCTTTTTCATGGGACGCACAAAAAAAAGCGCCCGGCAGGGCCGGGCTCAAGGGAGGACAAGGGAGGGCGGCGGCGGTAGGGCCGCCTGCCCTTGATCGGGACGCTTCGTGGGCCGCAGATCAGGCCTGCGGCGCGGCATCCTGGGCTGGCGTGGCCTGAGCCAGGCTCAGCGAGGGCAGTTGCATGGCCGGCGCACCCAGGCAAGGCTGACCACCGGTGGCATCGGCCTGGGCGAGCGTCAGGGACGCGGCGCTGGCGATGGCAAGAAGGGCGGTGAGCAGGGTCTTGGTGGCGGCTTTCATGGCATGTCCTCTGTGGCGTTTCGGTGTTGGCAGGCCTCATGGCTTTGTCGATGAGAGGAGTGTGCGCGGTGGCGGCCCGGGCTTCCAGGTGCCTGCGACGAACTGACGTCGTGGTGACGTGAACGGTCGCTGGCTGCGATCGATGCCGGGCCGGGGCGGCTCAGGCCAGGCTGGCCAGCCAGTCCTGCATGTGGGAGATCAGCCGCTCGGGTTGGTCCTTGTGCGGGCTGTGGCCGCAGTCGGGCAGGGCCAGCAACCGCGTGTCGGCGTGCAGTTTGGCGATGGCCTCAATCTGGCGCAGGCTGCCGTACTCGTCCTGCACGCCCTGGATCGCCAGCACAGGGCACTGCAGCCGGCCTTCCAGCTCCGCCTCGATGTTCCAGTCCTCGAAGCCTGGCCGCAGCCAGGCGTCGTTCCAGCCGTAGAAGGCCGAATCAGTGTCGGCGTGGTGGCGGGCCAGGGCCGTGCGCAGGGTGCCGCCCTGCTCGTAGGCCGTCCTGGCGGCATGCAGGCCCAGCAGGGTGATGGGCTCCACGAAGAGATGCGGCGCCATCGCCACCAGGCCCCGCAGCTGCTGCGGCGAATGAGCCGCGTAGAGCAGGGCAAGACTGGCGCCATCGCTGTGTCCAAAGAGCAGCAGCGGGCGATTGGACAGCCCGAAGGCCTCGAAGCAGGCCGGCAGCAGACCGCGGGCCTGGCGTTGAAGATAGTCCGGCGGCCAGGGGGCCGTGCGCGGCGTGCTCCGGCCATAGCCCGGGCGTGAGAACACGAGGCCGGGCAGTTGCAGAGCTTCGCACAGCCGCGCAGGGAAGTCCCGCCATTGGCTCAGCGAGCCCAGACCCTCGTGCAGGAAGACCAGCAAGGGCTGGCTCGCAGCCTGTGCGTCGCCCAGCCATTGCGATTCGATGTGCAGGGTCTCGCCGTCCAGCACCAGAGGCTGGAGGAAGGGCGGGCTCGGCGGCTGGGGGCTCGGCGTGCTCATGGCGGAATTCTGCCCCCATCGGAGCGCGGGCGGCGACGCTGCGATACTTCGCTCATTACAAGGAGTTTCACGGTGGAGACATTGCATATTGCGGTGGACGCTCGCGGCGTGGCGCGCGTCACCATGACCCGTCCGGAGGTGTTCAACGCCTTCAACGAGCAGATGATCGGCGAGCTGGACCAGGCCTTCGAGCGCCTCACCGCCGACCCCAAGGTCCGCGTCATCGTGCTGGCCGGCGCAGGCAAGGCTTTCAGCGCCGGTGCTGACATCCAGTGGATGCAGCGCGCCGCCCAGGCCAGCCAGGAATGGAATCTGCAGGACGCGCGGCGCTTCGCGGCCATGCTGTACCGCATCCAGTCCTGCCCCAAACCCACCATCGCACGTGTGCAGGGCGTGGCCCTGGGCGGTGGCGTCGGCCTGACGGCGGCCTGCGATATCGCGGTGGCCAGCCTGGACGCCCGCTTTGCGGTGAGCGAGGCACGCTTCGGCATCCTGCCCGCCGTGATCGGCCCCTATGTGGTCAATGCCGTGGGCAGCCGCCAGGCCCGCCGTCTGGCGCTGACCGGCAGCCGCATCCCCGCCAGCGAGGCGCTGGCTCTGGGGCTGGTGCACGAGGTCGCGGCACCCGACGCCCTGGACGAGGCCCTGGAGCGCTGGCTGACCGAGCTGCTGGCCAACGGCCCGCAGGCCCAGGCCGAGATCAAGCAGTTGCTGGGCCAACTGGCCGTCGGCGCGGTGACCGAGGAGGTGCGCGAGCTGACCGCCCAGACCATTTCCCGCGTGCGCGTGGGCGAGGAGGCGCGTGAGGGCTTCGCTGCCTTCATGGCCAAGCGGCCGGCAGCCTGGGTGCCGCAGGGGGAGGGCGCATGAGCGAGGTCCTTCAATGGGCGGTGGCAAGCAAGCCGGCCGCCGAGGCCCTGGTCGGCGTGATCGGCGCGGGAGTAATGGGGGCCGGCATCGCCCAGGTGGCAGCCCAGGCCGGCCATCCGGTGCGGCTGATGGACGTCCGCGAAGGCGCAGCCGCGGCGGCGCATGCCCAGATCGCCAAAGCCTTGGAGGGTCTGGTGGTCAAGGGCCGCATGGACGCGACCGAGCGGGAGGCCGTGCTGGCGCGCATCCACCCCGTGTCTGCCATGGCCGATCTGGCTGGCGCCGCCCTGGTGGTCGAGGTCATCATCGAGAAGCTGGAGCCCAAGCAGGCCCTGCTGCGCGAGCTGGACGCCCTGCTGCCGCCGGATGCCTTGATCGCCTCCAATACGTCCTCGATCAGCATCACCGCGCTGGCCAACGGCCTGCAGCGCCCTGGGCGGCTGGTGGGCATGCACTTCTTCAATCCCGTGCCGTTGATGAAGCTGGTGGAGGTGGTCTCCGGGGCGGAGACGCAGGCCTCGGTGGCCGATGCCATCTACGAACTCTCGCGGCGCTGGGGCAAGTCGCCCGTGCATGCGAAATCGACGCCGGGCTTCATCGTCAACCGCATTGCCCGCCCTTACTACGCCGAGACCCTGGCCCTGTTGCTGGAACAGGCCGGTACGCCGGCGCAGCTGGACCGAGCCCTGCGCTCGGTGGGCTTTCGCATGGGCCCCTGCGAGCTGATGGACCTGATCGGGCACGACACCAATTTCCTGGTGACCCAGTCCGTCTTCGAGGCCAACTTCGGCGACAAGCGCTACATGCCCTCCCTGGTCCAGAAGGCTCTGGTGGATGGCGGACGCCTGGGCCGCAAGGTCGGCAAGGGCTTCTACGAGGGCGTGCCCGCTGCTCCGGCGCCGGTCGAGCGCCAAGGGGCCGAGGACTTGCCGACAGTGCAACTGCTGGGCGAGGGCCTGCTGGTTGATGGTCTGGCACAGGCACTGCAGGCGGCGGGTGTCGCCTTCCAGCGCCAGGCGCAGGCTGTATGGGCGGGCCTGGCTCTGGGCGAGCTTCAGCTGCGCCTGAGCGACGGCCGCTGTGCCGCCGAGCTTGCTCAGCAGGCCGCCCATGCCGAGCTGGCCGTGATCGACTGGCCCGTGCAGGGCCCGCGCACCGAGGCCCTGGCCCTGGCCTTCGCCCCGCGCTGCAGCGAGTCCGGTCGGGCCCAGGCACTGCAGCTCTTCGCCGCCCTGGGCTGGGCGCCCCTGGTGCTGCGGGATGCGCCGGGCCTGGTGGTCGCCCGCACCCTGGCCATGCTGGTCAACGAAGGTGCCGATACCGTCTGGCAAGGCGTCTGCGACGAGGCCGCCGCCGACCAGGCCATGAAGCTGGGTGTCAACTACCCAGCCGGGCCTTTCGAGTGGCTGGCGCAGCTGAGCGTCGCCCGGGTGGTTCAGACCCTGGATGCGCTGTTCGAGGCCTGCCGCAATGAGCGCTACCGCGTCAGCCCGCTGCTGCGGCATCGCCTGTGGGCTGACTGAGCGTCGGCCACTGCAAAGGAAAAGCCGCCCTTGAGGCGGCTTTTTCCAGGGCGGTGACCCGTTCAGAGCAGCATGCGCAGGTGCTGCTGCGCCTGAAGCAGGGGAGGCAGTGCGTGCTCGACCAGTTGCTCCATGCTCATGCGCGAGGCGTGGATGGAGATGTTGAGCGCCGCGACCACGTCGCCCCGGTAGTTCTTCAGGGGCACGGCCAGGGTGCGCAGGCCCAGTTCCAGCTCCTGGTCCACGCAGGCGTAGCCCAGGGCTCGGGCGCGGGCGACCTCGGTGCGCAGGCGGTCCGGGTTGGTGATGGTGTGGGGGGTGACCGGCTCCAGCGTCTGGCGGGCGATCCAGGCGTCGGCATCCTCGGGGGCGAGCGCGGCCAGCAGGGCGCGACCGTTGGCGGAGCAGTAGGCCGGCACACGCCCGCCGGACTGCAGGTGCTGGGAGAGCACGCGGCCGGCGCTGGTGGCGGCGATGCAGATCACGTCATTGCCGTCCAGAACGCCGGCGGCGCTGGCTTCCTTCAGTGCAAAGGCCAGCTTGTGCAGCTCGGGTTCCACGATGCGGGGCAGGCGAGCCGAATGCATGTAGCTCTGGCCCAGGCGAAGCACCTTGGGTGTGAGGGCGAACATCTTGCGATCCTGGGAGACGAAACCCAGGTAGCTCAAGGTCAGCAAGTAGCGGCGGGCGGCCGCACGGGTCAGTCCGGTGCGGGCGGCCACCTCGCTGATGGTGAGGCGGGGGCGTTCCTGATCGAAGGCTTCGATCACGGCCAAGCCCTTTTCCAGGCCGGCCACGAGGTCACGTTTTAGCGGAGTTTGTGGTTCCTGCGAGACAGTCGGTGCCGGGCTGGGCGGAACTGCGACGGAGGCGAGATCATCAAGGGCGCGAGCAGCAGACATGGCGTTCCAGGGTCCGATGAGCGCCCAAAGAGGTCTGAGCGCGATCAATTCAAGCGCCGACTATAGAAGTCTGTCACTACAACGTGTGACGACTTCGCAAGCATTGGGCGACGAACGCACATGTATGCACCATTTTGGTGATTTTGAGGCGCGCGCAACTGACGGCCTGGTGCAGGTCGCTTCGAGCGGGCCCCAGTCACCTTGCGGCACCGGGTTGCGGATCATCCCCCTGTCTTGCTTCTTGTTTGCCGGCAAGTCTCGGGAGGGGCCTTGAACGTCCGCATATGACTTTCGACATATGTGTGATATATGGCCCCGTCAGACCCAGTATCACACGATCCCGGGCCGTGCAGATGTCCTGTCAGTCAGCCCAATGGGGGGGGGGCCCCAGGCCGGGCGTTCGCATAGCGGGCACCCGTCGCTGGAGACCTGTCCGCCAGGGGGGGGCGCCCGTCAGACCCGCTCGAGAACGAGGGCGATGCCTTGGCCGACGCCGATGCACATGGTGCACAGCGCGTAGCGACCGCCTGTGCGCTCCAGCTGGTTGGCGGCCGTGAGAGCCAGACGGGCGCCGCTGGCACCCAGGGGATGGCCCAGGGCGATGGCGCCGCCGTTGGGGTTGACGCGAGGATCGTCGTCCTGGAGCCCCAACTGGCGCAGCACGGCCAGGCCCTGGGCGGCGAATGCCTCGTTCAACTCGATCACGTCCATTTGCGCCAGGCTGAGGCCGGCGCGGGCGAGCACGGCCTGCGTGGCCGGGGCCGGGCCGATGCCCATGATGCGAGGAGCAACGCCCGCCGTGGCCATGGCCACGACCCGGGCACGGGGCGTCAGGCCGTGGCGCTGGACGGCCGCCTCGCTGGCCATCAGCAGCGCCACCGCGCCGTCATTGACGCCGGAAGCATTGCCGGCCGTCACCGAGCCCTCAGGCGTCACCACGCCCTTGAGCCGGGCGAGCGCCTCAAGGCTGGTGTCGCGTGGGTGCTCGTCCTGGCGCACCCACAGGGAGTCGCCCTTCTTCTGGGGAATCTCGACCGGGCAGATCTCGGCGTCGAAGAAGCCGGCCTGCTGGGCGGCCAAGGTCTTCTTCTGACTGGCCAGGGCCATGCGGTCCTGGGCCTCTCGCTCGATGCTGAATTCGCGGGCCACGTTCTCGGCGGTCTCGGGCATGGAATCGACGCCGTACTGGCTCTTCATCAGCTTGTTGATGAAGCGCCAGCCGATGGTGGTGTCGTAGACGGCGTTCTGGCGCGAGAAGGCAGCGTCAGCCTTGGGCATCACGAAGGGGGCGCGGCTCATGCTTTCCACGCCGCCGGCGATCAGAAGGTCCGCCTCTCCAGCCTTGATGGCGCGCGCAGCACTGCCCACGGCATCCAGGCCTGAGCCGCACAGCCGGTTGAGCGTGACGCCCGGGGCACTGAGGGGCAGGCCGGCCAGAAGGGCGGCCATGCGGGCCACATTGCGGTTGTCTTCGCCCGCCTGGTTGGCGCAACCATAGAAAACATCCTCCAGCGCCTGCCAGTCCAGCTGCGGGTGGCGGGCCATCAGGGCCTTGATGGGCAGGGCGCCAAGGTCATCGGCGCGTACGCTGGAGAGCGCGCCGCCATAGCGGCCGAAGGGGGTGCGTTGGCCGTCGCAGAGATAGGCAGTTTTCATGGGGTCCTCAAATGGCTTGAGCAATGGATCGGGCTTGCATCACCGGCAGCCGGGCAAGCGGGGTGGCATTTGACGATAGTTTGATGTGAAAAGTTCATTAATAGAACAATCGTTCATCAAATGAACATGCTAGGCCTGTGCGATCTTTCCAGTCAAGCGATGGCCTGTTGACGCACATACGTCAGTGAGGTGTATCCGTCCGTGTAAAGTTCCCTAGTGCGTCGCTCAAGTTCTCCGGACCCGCGGCCGATGCATCGCAAGAGGGCGCCCCGGGAGGAAAGGGCGTAGGACACGCATGAAGGACAACGCAACAGATCCGCTGATTGACGTGGCCCAGCTGAAGGTCGGGATGTTCATCCATCTGGACCTGGGCTGGATGTCGCACCCCTTTCCGCTGAGCAGCTTCAAGCTGAGCTCGGAGGACCAGCTGCTGGTGCTGCGCCGCCTGGGTCTCAAGCAGGTGCGCTGGAGTCCCGCCAAGAGCGAGCTGCCTGATGATGCGCCGCCGGCCCCGGCCGTGGTGGAGGCCAGCAATCCGGCGCTCAGTCCCGAGCAGCAGCTGAAGGAGGTCCATCGCAAGGCGCTGGCCGCCCAGCGCGAGGCGCTGTCGCTGTGCGAGAAGCAGTACGCCGAGGCCGCTGCGGCCTTCAAGAGCATTGTCGATCTCGTCCCCCGCGAGCCCGTCAATTCTCGGGACCAGTCCACGGCGCTGGTCAGCGCCCTGCTGGACAAGATGCTGGTGGAGGGCGATCTCAACATCCGCCTGCTCAACGAAGGCGCCGGCGACCGCGGCACGGCGCATGCGCTGAACGTGTCCATCATTTCCCTGCTGCTGGGCCGGGCCTTCGGTCTGGGGCGCGACGAGATGATGGACCTCGGTGTGGGCGCCCTGCTGCACGACATCGGCAAGCTGGAGTTGCCGCCGCGGCTGCGCCACCGTGACGAGGGCTTCACCTCCGCAGAGAGCCAGGTCTACCAGACCCATGTGGTCAAGGGCGTGGCCCTGGCCAAGCAGATGGACCTCGCGGCCGGGCCCCTGCTGGTGATCGCCCAGCACCATGAGAATGCTGACGGCACGGGCTTCCCCCAGCGCATCAATGTGGACCGCATGAGCGCGGCCTCGCGCATCGTGGCCCTGGTCAATCGCTTTGACGGTCTGTGCAATCCGCTGCTGGTTTCCAAGGCCATGACGCCGCACGAAGCTCTGTCCCTGATGTTTGCGCAAGGGCGCAACCGCTTCGACGCCACCATGCTCAACGCCTTCATTCGCATGATGGGCGTCTATCCGCCGGGCTCGACGGTGCAACTGACGGACGACCGCTATGCGCTGGTGGTGGCCGTCAACTCCTCTCGCCCGCTGAAGCCGCGGGTCATGGTGCATGACGCCAAGGTCGCGCGTGACGAGGCCCTGATCGTCAACCTGGAGGACCATCCCGACCTCGGCATCCGCCGCAGCCTGAAGCCCGGCGCGCTGCCTCGGGCCTCGCTGGATTACCTCAGTCCGCGCGCCCGTGTGGCCTATTTCTTTGAGTCCGTCGCTGCCACGCCGTCGGGAGAGGTGTCGGTGTGAGACCAGCCCGGCGGGAGACGCAGGCGAGCCAGACGGACGAGACGATTCCCGGAGCATTGAATGCGGCGCGGTATCGCAGCCTGCTGGACTCGCTGCAGGAGGCGGTCTGGCTGGTGGATGCCCATGGCCTGACGGTGCTGGAAGCCAACGAGGCGGCCCAGCAATTGCTTGGGTTGTCGTCGGATCAACTGGTCGGGCGGCGCATCGAGTCCCTGTGCGTCACGCCGGAGGACTTGCTGTTCTGGAGCGAAGTTGCGGGCGGTGCCTGCGAGGGCGTGCACACTGAGACGCTGATGCGTCATGCCGACGGCCATACCCTCTGGGTGGACCGCCGTGCCCGCCGCTTGCCGGCCGACGACGCCCATCCGCTTGGATCGGCCCTGTGGGTGGTCAGCATGCGGGACCTCAGCGCCCAGCGCCGGGGCGAGGAAGAGCGCGAGGCCCTGCTGGTGGACCTGCGCAGCACGCTGGAATCCACAGCGGACGGCATCCTGGTGACCGACTTGGCTGGACGCCTGCGCAACTTCAACCAGCGCTTCGCCACGCTATGGGGCATTCCCGAAGACCTGCTGCAGCAGCGCGATGACGCGGCTGTGCAGGCCTGGATGCGGCGCAGCGTGCCGGATGGTGTGGCCTATGCCGCGCGTCTGGCTGCCCTGCTGGATGCGCCGCTGCTGCAGAGCAGCGATGTGATCCAACTGCTGGACGGCCGCGTGCTGGAGCGCGTCTCGCTGCCGCAGTGGAGCCGCCAGCGGCCCGTGGGCCGGGTGTTCTCCTTCCGCGACCTCAGCGACCAGCTGGCGGCCAGCCAGCGCATCGAGGAGCTGTCCCACACCGATATGCTCACCGGCCTGCCCAACCGGCGCGCTCTGTCGCAGCGCGTGGAGTACGCCCGCGCCATCGCCAAGCGCGAGGCCTCGGGCTTTGCGATGCTCTTCGTCGATCTCGATCGCTTCAAACAGATCAACGACACCCTGGGCCATGCCTTCGGCGACCGCGTGCTGCGCGAAGTGGCGCAGCGCCTGCGTGACTGCTTGCGCGAGGTGGACACCGTTGCCAAGCTCTCGGGCGATGAATTCGCACTGCTGATCCATGAGGCCGATGCCCGCGGCGCCGAGCACACGGCGCGGCGCGTGCTGGAGGCCATGGGTCGCCCCTTCAGTTTCGACACCCTCAGCTTCACCGTGACGGCCAGCATTGGCATCGCCCTGTTCCCGGTAGACGGTGAATCGCTGGACGAACTGGCCTCCAGCGCCGAGCGCGCCATGCAGGGCGTCAAGGACAGCGGCCGGGCAGGCTTCCGTTTCCATCAGCCCCGCAAGGACGTCGATCTGCTGGCGCGTATGCGCCTGGATCACGCCATGCGCCAGGCCCTGCTGGAGGAGCGCTTCCGCCTGCACTACCAGCCGCAGTTGGATCTGGCGAGCGGGCAAGTCATCGGCGCGGAGGCCCTGATCCGATGGCAGGATCCGCTGCGGGGCGAGGTGTCTCCGGGCGAGTTCATCCCGGTGGCCGAGGAGAGTGGCTTCATCGTGGCTATCGGGGACTGGGTGTTGCACGAGGCCGTGACGCAGGCGGTGAGCTGGTGGCAGCAGGGGCGGCGCATGCCGGTCGCGGTGAACGTGTCGGCCCTGCAGTTCCAGCAGGCGCAGTTCGTGGACAGGGTCCGCCAGGTGCTGCAGTCGGCCGGCCTGCCGCCGGAGCTGCTGGAGCTGGAACTCACCGAGTCCATTCTGCTGCGGGATGCCGACGAGGCCCTGCGGCGTTTGCAGGCCCTGGCCGAGTTGGGCGTGTGCCTGTCCATCGACGATTTCGGCACCGGCTATTCCAGCCTGGCCTACCTCAAGCGCTTCCCCATCCAGCGGCTCAAGATCGACCGCAGCTTCGTCCAGGGACTGCCGGCGGATGCCAGCGATGCGGGCATCGTTCGTGCCGTGGCCCAGGTGGGACGGGCGCTGGCCCTGCAGGTCATCGCCGAGGGGGTGGAGAGCGAGGCGCAGCGCGCTTTCCTGCAGGAGGCCGGCTGTCATGAGTACCAGGGCTATCTTTTCTCCCCGGCCCTGGATGCGGCGGCCTTCGAGGCCCGGGTCTGGGGCGCGGAGCGGCCGGTCATTCGCCTGATCCGCGGTGGGGGCTCCTGAACCGGCATGGGCGAGGACCACAATAGGCCCTACTCTCTCTTGATCTTGACTGCGCCATTGCTGCGCTCCGGGGGGCCCATGTACCGATTCAAATCCAAGGCTGCGGCCGATGTGATCTACCTGCCGGAGGCTGCCAAGCAGGTGCTGGCGGCATTGGGCCGCGAGTCGTCACCACAAGGCATCATCGAAACGGCCGACCTCCCTGCGGCTCAGCAGGCCTTGCTTGCGGCTGTGGAGGCTGACGAAGCTGCCTTCGCAGCGCTGGTGGCCGAAGCCGAGGCGCAAGGCGAGGCTCCGCCTCGGCGCCAGGGCATCACCCTGAAGCAGCGGGTCTGGCCCCTGCTGGACATGCTGCGCCTCAGCGAAGCTGAGCGGGTCGATGTCGTCTGGCTGGGCTGAAGCCCCGTGGATGGACTGGATGAGGTCACCCGGCTGGTCTGCGTGCGCCACGGGCAGACGGACTGGAATGCACAGGGGCGCATCCAAGGGCAGTTGGACATCGACCTGAACACGCAGGGGCATGCCCAGGCCCAGGCCCTGGCCGCCGCCCTGCAGGACGAGGACTTCGACCAGGTGGTCTGCAGCGATCTGCAGCGCTGCCGCCAGACCCTGGCCCCGCTGCTGACACGGCGCGCCCTGCCCGTGCGGTGGCACGCCGGGCTGCGGGAACGCTCCTTCGGGGATTTCCAGGGACACACCTGGATAGAGCTCGGGGAGCGCGAACCCGAGGCGCTGCAGCGCTGGAAAGCCCGGGACCCGGAATTTGCGGCGCCCGGAGGCGAGTCGCTGCAGGTGTTCAGCGCGCGCGTGCTGGCCGTGGTTCGCGAGCTGGCGGCGGCGCATGCCGGGCAGGCCTTGCTGCTGGTGACCCATGGCGGGGTTCTGGATTGCCTGTACCGGGCCGCGTTGGGCCTGGATCTCCAGGCAGCCCGCAGCTGGCGGCTGGGCAATGCGGCCATCAACCGGCTGATGGTCTCTGGCGGGCGGCTGCACCTGGTGGGATGGGCCGATGAAGCCCATCTTCCGGCCTGACCTGACGCCCTGACGCGCCCCCGGCGACAAACCCCCCCGCCCGACCTGCCAGAAGTGACTGTTGCGAATTCGCGTCGCAGGGGCTTCGGTCAAACCCTAGGCCTCCTATACTGCCGCCACATTCCGCGTGACAAGACCGGGTGATTCAACCCGGCACAACCTCAACCTACAAAGGCAAATGATGAAGAAGATCGCTCTCGTCGCCGCTCTGGCCGCTGTGTCGGCTTCGGCTTTCGCTCAAAGCTCCGTGACCCTGTGGGGCCGCGCCAACGTGACCGTGGAAAGCCAGAAGGTCGGTACCGGCGACCGTAAGGTGGTGGTGCAAGACAACCGTTCGCGCCTGGGCGTGAAGGGCCAGGAAGACCTGGGCGGCGGCCTGAAGGTCAGCTTCGCTCTGGAGCATGGCCTGGACCTCGACACCGGCAAGCAAACCGGCGGCACCTTCTGGAACCGTGAATCTTCCGTGCAACTGAGCGGCGCTTTCGGTGCCATCCGTCTGGGCAACTGGACCAATGGTTCCTACTTCGCCACCGCTGACTACGTCAGCATGCACAACCACGACACCGGCACCTCCGACGACAAGCTGTACTCGGGCGCTGGCTGGACCTCGGTGAACAAGGTCGGCTACTTCACCCCGAACATCGACGGTTTCTCCGGCGAAATCACCATGCACGCTGGCGAAGGCGCTGACAAGCGCGCTTTCGACCTGTCGGGTAACTACGACCAGGGTCCTCTGCACCTGGGCGCCGGCTACAGCAAGCAAGACAACCAGAAGCAGTACGCTGCTCGCGCTCTGTACGAGCTGGGCGAGTTCACCGTCGGTGGCTACCTGCAGCGTGAAGACATCGCTGGTGCTACCCGCAACATCTGGCGTCTGGCCGGCATGTACACCATGGGCGCTTCCGAGTTCCACGTGAACTTCGGCGGTGCTGGTCGCAGCGCTGCTGGCGCCAAGGCCAACCAGTTCACCCTGGGCTACAACTACAACCTGAGCAAGCGCACCAAGGTGTACGGCTTCTTCACGAAGCTGGACAACAAGGACAACAACGCTGGCGACCTGAACAGCCTGGCTGCTGGTATCCGTCACAACTTCTAATCCCTCGGGATCAGAAAGTGCAAAAGGCGACCTTCGGGTCGCCTTTTTTCATTCTGCTTTTCGTTCTGTCGCGCCGTATGCAGCGGGGCGCTGATGTCCCCATGAGCGCCGCGGATCCGGCAAGGCATGCCGGATCCGCGGCGGTGCTATTCGTCGAACAGGCCCGCCGTGTTCTTCGGCGGCGCCACCCCCAGGTGCCTGAATGCCGCCAGCGTGGCGATGCGCCCGCGCGGCGTGCGCTGCAGAAAGCCCTGCTGGATCAGGTAGGGCTCGATGACATCCTCGATGGTGTCCCGTTCCTCGCCGATGGCCGCAGCCACGTTGTCCAGCCCGACCGGGCCGCCGTCGAAGCGGTGCACCACGGCCTCCAGCAACTTGCGGTCCATCAGGTCAAAGCCTTGCGGATCGACGTCCAGCATGGCCAGGGCCTTGTCGGCCATCAGCTTGGTGATGCGGCCGTCGCCCTTGACCTCGGCATAGTCGCGAACGCGGCGCAGCAGGCGGTTGGCGATGCGGGGCGTGCCGCGCGAGCGCCGGGCGATCTCCAGCGCGCCTTCCGGCGCGATGGGCGCATTCATCAGGCCGGCCGAGCGCGTCACGATGCGCTGCAGTTCGTCCGGCGTGTAGAACTCCAGCCGGGCCACGATGCCGAAGCGGTCGCGCAGCGGGTTGGTCAGCATGCCGGCGCGCGTGGTGGCGCCCACCAGGGTGAAGGGCTGCAGGTCCAGCTTGATCGAACGGGCTGCGGGGCCTTCGCCGATCATGATGTCGATCTGGTAGTCCTCCAGTGCCGGGTAGAGGATTTCCTCGACCACGGGCGAGAGGCGGTGGATCTCGTCGATGAAGAGCACGTCGTTCTTCTCGAGATTGGTCAGGATGGCCGCGAGGTCTTTGGGCTTCTCCAGCACCGGCCCCGAGGTCTGGCGCAGGTTCACGCCCAGCTCGGCCGCGATGATGTGCGAGAGCGTGGTCTTGCCCAGGCCCGGCGGGCCGAAGAGCAGCACGTGGTCCAGGGCTTCCTCGCGCTTGCGGGCGGCGCCGATGAAGATCTCCAGCTGCTCGCGGGCTTTGGCCTGGCCCACGTACTCGTCCAGCAGCTTGGGCCGCAGGGCGCGCTCCAGGGCCTCTTCATTAGGATTGCCCGGGGAAGCGCTGACCACGCGGGGCGGCTGGGGAGCGAAATCGTCGGTCTGGATGGGCATGGCAGCTCAGGAGGGGGCGAGGGCGGGTTCAGCGGTTCAGGGACTTCAGAGCCAGCTTGATGCCCTCGCTGACGCCCACATCGGCGGGCAACTGCTTGAGCGCGGCGGCGGCTTCCTTGTCGCTGTAGCCCAGGGCCTGAAGGGCCTGGAGGATGTCGGCCTGACTGTCATTGGCCACGCTGGCGGGAAGTGCGAGGTCGGGGCCCAGCTTGCCCTTGAGCTCCAGCAGCAGGCGCTCGGCGGTCTTCTTGCCGATGCCCGGCACCTTCACCAGGCGGCCGGCCTCCTGCAGGCTCACCGCCTGAGCCAGGTCGCTTACGCTGAGGCCAGAGAGTATGGAGAGGGCGGTGCGCGGCCCCACGCCGCTGATCTTGATCAGCTGGCGGAAAGTGGCGCGCTCCTCGGGGCTGAGGAAGCCGAACAGGATCTGAGCGTCCTCGCGCACCACGAAGTGCGTCAGCAGGCTCACCCGCTCACCCAGATTGGGCAGGTTGAAGAAGGTGCTCATGGGCACGTCGACTTCATAGCCGACGCCCTGCACGTCAATGAGCACGAGCGGGGGCGATTTTTCCGCGATGACGCCGGTGAGCCTTCCAATCATCAGGAGATTATCGGCGGCTTCCGGCCCGGGGCCGACCGGGGATGAGGATCCGGTCAGTTCCGGCCGAACAGGCCCAGGCGCTGCGCCTCCAGCGCGGCCTCGGCCCGCGATGAGACGTTGAGCTTGCGGTAGATCTGCTTGACGTAGTCGGCGATGGTGTGGCGGGACAGGCCCAGCTGCACGCCGATCTCAGGCAGGGTGAAGCCCTTGGCCACGCGCAGCAGCACCTCGGTCTCGCGCTCGGTGAGGGAGACCTCGATCAGCTGTGGCGAGGCCTGCGGGCGGCGCTGTGAGTTGAAATGGGCGATCACCTTGCGGGCGATGGAGGGCGACAGTGGCGGCTCACCCTGGCTGATGCGCTGCAACTGCTCCACCAGCAGCTCGCGAGCCTGTTCCTTCAGTAGATAGCCGAAGGCACCGGCCTGCAGCGCGGGGAAGATGTGCTCGTCATCGTCATGGATGGTGACGATCACCGACTGCACCTCAGGTTGCTTTTCGCGCAGGGCGGCAACCACGTCCACGCCTGAACCGTCCGGCAGGCCCAGGTCCAGCAGGGCCAGGGTGAAGCGCTGGCTGTTGATGTGCTGCAGGGCGTCCTGCACCCGCGAGCATTCGGTGATCACGGCATTGGTGAAGACCTGGCTCACCAGGGTCTTGAGCCAGGCGCGGATTTCCGGAATGTCTTCGAGCAGCAGGATGTTGTTCATGATGTTTTCTAGGTGTTGGCGGGCACTGTGCGTGTCCCGGGCCTGACGATCTGGCAACAGTATGCCTTTTGGCGGGCGGGCGCCAGTCCCGGGCAGGCCCTGAGGGGTGGATCAGAGCGGAATCGTCAAGCGGATGATGGTGCCCAAGCCCGCTCCGGATTCCACCAGGCACTGGCCCTGCATCTGCTTGGCACGGGCCTTCATGCTGGCCATGCCGTGGCCCTTGTCCAGGCGTCCGTCCAGCTCCATGGGGATGCCCTGGCCATTGTCCTGGATGATCACTTGGAAGTCGCCGCCCTGCACATTGCAGCTGACGGTGCAATGCGTGGCGCCGCTGTGCTTGATGATGTTGCTGACGGACTCGCGCAGGATGCGGGTCGTCTGCACATAGGCTCGGGCAGGTAGCGTGTGCTCCACGTCCTCGGCGGGGGATTTCCATTCGGCATTGATATTGGCCTGGCCCAGGCGCGAGACCAGCTCGGCCCGCCAGTCGCCCAGGGCGTCCAGCAGATGCACGGGCTTGCCGGTGAGACCGCGCACCGAGAGCCGCATCTCCTCCAGCGCCTCGCGTGCCAAGGTGGAGATGCGGTCGGACTCGCTGGTGTGGACAATGGTCAGCAGCTTGGCGCCCAGGTCATCATGCAGGTCGGCTGCGATGCGCTTGCGCTCGCGCTCGGTGACCTGTTCCAGCTTCTGCTCGGCCATCAGCGCATAGCTGCGCTCGATCTCGGCCAGTTTCTCAGCCATGCGCTGCTCCAGCTGCACATGCTTGTGCTCGGCGACCTTGCGGGCGCGGGCCACGCAGACGGTGGCATGCAGGCCCAGGCCCATCATCAGCAGCGGGACGGCCAGCGGCGTCATCGGCACGATCAGCGGTGCCTGCAGCTGCGAGAGCAGCAGCTCCAGCAGCACCGCCGCGATGGCCAGGGCCAGCAGGGTGCAGACCACGGCGAAGTCGCGGCGCTGCACGCTGCTGTCCAGCGGACGGGCTTGCACGGCCTTCCAGCGCAGCCACAGATGAAAGCCCATGCCAGCCGTCAGCTCGGCGGCCAGCAGAGCTGTCCAGAGGCTCGCCACGATGAAGTGCAGCGTGGGGCCGACCGCGGCGAGGCTCAGGGGCACCAGGGCGCACTGGGCCAGCAGGGCGGCGTTGAGCCTGGCATTGCGCCAGCCCATCTCCCTCAGCAGGAACTGCAGCGCGAACAGCGTGATGAGGGGCAGGCAGGTGGACAGGCCGATCTCCAGCCAGTGACGCTGCAGGGGTAGCGAGCCGATCCAGAAACGGGTGGACAGCAGCACCCAGACCAGCATCAAGCCCGAGAGGAAGAGCAGGTGCCGCTCGCGGCGGTACAGGATGGCCAGCACGCCGGTGGTGACGGCCATCATGACCAGCATGGCATTGAGTGCCTTGGGCAGCCCCTGGCGCCAGAAGCTGGCGCGAGTATGGCGCTGGGCCAACTGCTCGAGCGGGCCGATCTCTATCTCGCTCAACCTGGCGCTGCGCTGGCTGGAGTTGAGTTGCTGGCGGGCATAGCCGGCCAACTGGACGTCCAGCAGATTGCCCTGCGGCCTCAGTAGTTCGGGGGGCAGGGGCACCAGAAGGGGTTCGTAGCAGTGGTCGGTGATGGGATCCATCATGCGGCCCTGAGCCAGCAGGCTGATGCCGTTGAAGCGCACCCGCACATTGCTGCAGGCCTGGGCGATGTAGACCGCCATCGGCCTGGAGTCCTGGGCGGTGAGCAGGTCGAAGGCCATCCGATACCACAGCGGATGCTGCGCGTACTGTGAGGGTGCTTCCTGGCGGCTCTGGTGCCAGTCATGCGGCAAGGCCTGGAGGGAGAGGGCGGCCTGCTCGGGGAACTGCGTCTCGCTGCCTTCGGCCACCAGGGCCTGCTGGAGAACCAGGTTCTGGGCCTGGGCCTGGGCCGGCAGCAGCCCCGGCAGCAGGCTCAGCAAGGCTACGCCCAGCAGGAGAGGAAGTCGCAGGAGGAAGGGGTGGATGCTCATGGGTGGTTGAGGGCGTGCCAGGGCTGGGCCGGGACCGATTGTGCCGAAGCTCCGGCGACAGCCACCGGGCCGTCCTCCGACATGGGGGCAAGGGCGGACGCAAGGCCGGCAGGAGCGCGGCGACAATAGCCGCCTGATTCCGATCGCGACAGAGGGTCCGTCTTGATACTGCGCCACGTTTTTACCCCCGCCGACAACAAACGTCTCTCCCATCTGTGCGGGGGGCTGGACGACCACCTGCGCCAGGTCGAGGCCGCCATGGATGTGCGCATCACACGCCGCGGCGAGGCCTTCCGCATCGAGGGGCACAAGGCTGCGGCCGAGCACAGCCTGCAGCTGCTGCAGAGCCTCTATGACGCCGCCCGCAAGCCCATCGCCCCGGAAAGTCTGCAGCTGGCCCTGCTGGAGGCGACGCAGCAGCTCGCCGAGGCCCTGGGCGCCCGCAAGCCGCGCCGCGCCGAGTCGGCCGAGGCCCTGCCGGACCCGCAGGGCGTGGTGTTGCGCACGCGCCGCGCTGACCTGGCCGGTCGAACGCCCAACCAGCACGGCTACCTGCGCAACATCCTCAACCACGACATCACTTTTGGCCTGGGCCCGGCTGGCACCGGCAAGACTTTTCTTGCCGTGGCCTGCGCAGTGGACGCGCTGGAGCGCTCCCAGGTGCAGCGCATCATCCTGACCCGCCCAGCCGTTGAGGCTGGCGAGCGCCTGGGCTTCCTGCCCGGCGACCTGACCCAGAAGGTCGATCCCTATCTGCGCCCGCTTTACGATGCGCTCTACGACCTGATGGGTTTCGACCGCGTCAGCAAGGCCTTCGAGAAGGGCCAGCTGGAGATCGCGCCCCTGGCCTTCATGCGAGGCCGCACGCTGAATCACGCCTTCGTGATCCTGGACGAGGCCCAGAACACCACGCCTGAGCAGATGAAGATGTTCCTCACCCGCATCGGCTTCGGCAGCAAGTGCGTGGTGACGGGCGATACCAGCCAGATCGACCTGCCCAAGGGCACGCTCAGTGGCCTGGTCGATGCCGAGCGGGTGCTGAAGAAGGTGCGCGGCATTGCCATGACGCACTTCACCTCGGCCGACGTGGTGCGCCACCCGTTGGTCGCCCGCATCGTCGAGGCCTACGAGGCACGCACCAAGGCTGAGAACAGGAAGCAGGCCGCCGCCGGCAGCCATGGAGCCCGCGCATGAGCCGCCCTGACCTGAGCCTGTCCCTGCAGTTCGCCGACGCCCGCCACCGCGAGCAGCTGCCGCGTCACAAGGTGCAGCGCTGGATCCGCGCGGCGCTGGAGCTGCCGGGCGAGATTGCCGTGCGCATCGTCGATGCCGAGGAAGGCCGCCAGCTCAACAAGGAATTCCGCGGCAAGGACTACGCCACCAATGTGCTGACCTTCGACTACAGCCACGAGCCCGTAGTGGGCGCCGACCTCGTCATCTGCGCCGAGGTGGTCGAGCGCGAGGCCCGCGAGATGGGCCTGGACCTGGTCGCGCACTACGCCCACATGCTGGTGCACGGCACCCTGCATGCGCAGGGCTACGATCACGAAGAAGACGACGAGGCCGAGTGCATGGAAGCCCGGGAGACCGAGATCCTGCTGGCCCTGGGCTTCGCCGACCCCTACCAGCGCTGAGGCGGCGGCGACCTCAGCTCTGGCTGCTGAGGTAGCGCTTGCGCCAGAAGAAGAGGCCCAGCCCCAGGCCCACGCCGCACATGACGCCCACCGCGATCCAGAAGCCGGTGGCCTTGTGGATCAGGGGCAGGGTATCGAAGTTCATGCCGAAGATGCCGGTGATCAGGTTCAGCGGCAGGAAGATGGCGGTGAGCACCGTCAGCGTCCGCATGATGTTGTTGGTGCGGTGCCCCAGGGCCGAGAAGTGCATCTGCACGGCGGACTCCGCCGAGCTCTCCAGGCGCCGCACATGGCTCAGCACCCGTTCCACATGCTCCAGTACGTCTCGCGAGCGCACACGCAGCAGCTCGCGCTCGCGCTCGGCGCGGGCGTCGTTTTCCGGCGGCCATTCGGCGAGGGCGTCCAGCCATTCCTGCACGGCGCTGCGCTGGTCCTCGCAGATGTCTTCGAGCCTGTGGAGCGTGTCCCGGGCGGTCAGCAGGGCCGGCCATTCGCGAAAGTTGCTGTGGGGGTCGAAGAGCTGGCGCTGCAGGCCGGTCAGCTGGCGCGTCAACAGGCGGCGCAGATCCAGGTAGCTGTCGACCATGTGATTGAGCATGCGCAGCATCAGCTCGGCCGGGCTGGCGGGCAGGCGGTTGCTGCCGCGCAGATCGCGGCCTTCGTGCATCTGACCCAGGCGGTTGGCAAAGAAATCGCGCACCTGGCAGTCGCCGGGATGCACGCTCAGCAGCACGCGGTCGAAGACGGCGAAGCCCACCGGGCTGGTGTCGATAGCCTGCAGCGAGCGCTCGATGACCGCGGCCGAGACGGGGGCCTCCTCGTCAGGCGTCTCCGTGCCTGGCATGGTGGCCAGGCGGCGGAAGATCATCAGGTCGTACCAGGAGGTGTAGTCGAAGTGCGAGGGGAGCTGGGCGTTGAGCAGGTCCGAAACGTGCAGGTCCACCAGCGGCGCGCCGCACCAGCGCTGCAGGGCCAACTGCAACTCCAGGCTGCGCAGGCTGAATTCCTCGCGGCTCAGGCCCACCCACAGATAGCCTGAGGCAGGCAGGTCTTGGGGCAGTTGGGCGAGCTCGCTGAGTTGCTCGCCGTTGAGCAGGAAGAGACGCAATTGCGGGCCTATGGGCGAGCGATGGCGTTCACTTCTTTAGCAGCCGTGCGGCATCGAGGGCGAAGTAGCTGAGCACGCCATCGGCGCCTGCGCGCTTGAAGGCCAGCAGCGACTCCATCATCACCACGTTATGGTCCAGCCAGCCGTTGGCGGCCGCAGCCTTGAGCATGGCGTACTCGCCGCTGACCTGGTAGGCAAAGGTGGGCACGCGGAACTCGTCCTTCACGCGGCGCACCACATCCAGGTAGGGCATGCCGGGCTTGACCATGACCATGTCGGCGCCCTCGGCCAGGTCCATGGCGACCTCGCGCAGGGCCTCGTCGCTGTTGCAGGGATCGACGTAGTAGGTGTTCTTGTCGGCCTTGCCCAGGGCGCTCCTGGAGCCCACGGCGTCTCGGAAGGGGCCGTAGAAGCCGCTGGCGTACTTGACGCTGTACGCCATGATGCGGGTATGGATGTGGCCCGAGCCTTCCAGCGCGTCGCGGATGGCGCCGATGCGGCCGTCCATCATGTCGCTGGGGCCGACCATGTCGGCGCCGGCATCGGCTTGCGTCAGCGCCTGGCGCACCAGCAGTTCCACGGTCGCGTCATTGATCAGGTAGCCGGTCTCGTCGGGCAGACCGTCCTGGCCGTGGCTGGTGTAGGGATCCAGGGCCACATCGGTCAGCACGCCCAACTGCGGGAAGCGTGACTTCAGCGCGCGCACGGCGCGCGGAATCAGGCCCTGCGGATTGAAAGCCTCGGCGCCGTCGATGGCCTTCAGGCTGGGGTCGATGGCGGGAAAGAGAGCGATCACCGGGATGCCCAGAGAGACCGCTTCCTCGGCCGTGCGTAGCAACTGCTCGATGGGCAGGCGCGACACGCCGGGCATGGAGTCGATCGGATGGGGCTGGCTGCCCTCGTGCACGAAGACCGGCAGGATGAGGTCGGAAGCGTCGAGGCGGGACTCGCGGACCAGGGCTCGGGTGAAGGGATCGCGGCGCAGGCGGCGCGGGCGTGCCGCGGGAAAGGGGGCGCTGAGGGTGCGGGACAAGGCGGACTCTCCGAGGCAAACCCCCTCAATCTAGGGGTTTGGTTGTGGGGCCGCCAAAAACGTGCAGTTCTACGCAGTGACCCGTAGAGACGGCCCGGTGGCGGCTCTGTTAAACTGGTTCCCGAATGATAGCCGCAAGGTGGTCATTCCCTGCTTTTCCTCCCTGAGCAGGAGCCTTAACGTGATGACAGCGATAAGGCTTTCCCGCCCCAGCCCATTGGCTGGGGTTTTTTTTGTCGAATCGTTGTTGCCGGCCCGTTTCGCGTCCTTCGCCCATGTTCCTGGTCGGAGGGGGCCTGGTTCAGGCCTGGATCATGCCCAGGCGCTTCAGCACCAACTGGGCGCACAGCAGATCGGCCAGCGCCGTGCCCACGGATTTGAACAGGGTGATGGATCCCGGCGCACGCACCGGGGGCAGGGTCATGCGGCACAGGTCCGCCAGCTCACCCAGGATTCGATGCACTTCAAGATGTCCTTGTTGCATGGGGATGATCAGCTCGCCGGCCTCGCGCAGCGCGTTGGCCCGGCTGTCCACGTAGACGCGCGCCCGCTGCACGAGTGCGGTGTCACATTCGCGCTGGTCGGGGCGGTGGTTGCCCAGCAGATCGACGTGGCAGCCCGGTGGCAGGAGCTCGCCGAACACCAGGGGCTCGCCGGAGCCCGTGGCCGCCACGATGATGTCCGCGGACTGCTGGGCCGCCTTGAGGTCCTCGGCGGCGGCCAGGCGTGCCCTGCAGCCCCGCGCCCGCAGGGCCTCGATGCGTGCCTGCACCTGCGCCGGGCGGCGGCCCCAGATCAGCACCTCCTCCAGCGGGCGCACGCTCAGGTGTGCCTGGACCAGGGGGCAGGCCAACTCACCCGTGCCCAGTAGCAGCAGGCGGCGGGCGTCCGGGCGGGAAAGCAGGCGAGAGGCCAGGGCCGAGACCGCCGCCGTGCGCCAGCGCGTGAGGCTGCGACCCTCCAGTTGGGCCAGGGGCCGGCCATCTCGGCGATCGAAGACCAGCACCTGGGCATGCAGCACGGGGGTCCCGCGGGCCGCGTTGCCGGGCAGGTAAGTGAAGGCCTTCAGGGCGATCAGGCGCTCGGTCCAGGCCGGGAGCAGGCCCAGGCAGTCATGGCCCTGCTCCGGCGCGAGCTCCAGCATCTGCCGGGCCGGCATCTCGAAGGGGGCGGCGAAGCCTGCGGACAGGGCATCGACGAGATCGGGAAAGTTCAGGGCGGCATCGACCTGTTCGGCGCTGATCACTTGCATGGGGAAGGCGTCCTGTGGAGGGGATTCAGAGCGCGAGTTCGAAGTCGCGATGGGCGCGGCTCAGGATCTCATGGCCACCGTCCTGCAGCAAGGCGTCGTCCTCGATGCGAAGGCCGCCCTGGCCGCGGATGTAGATGCCGGGCTCGATGGTGACGACCTCGCCCTCCCGCAGCACGGCCTCGCAGGCCGTGTTCATGAAGGGCTGCTCATGCAGGACCAGGCCTACGCCATGGCCCAGGCCGGGGCCGGCATGCTCGGCGAACTCGCTGGACGCCAGCACGGTGCGGGCCGCCTCGTTGAGCGTCCGTCCGCTGACGCCGGGCTTCAGCAGGGCCAACGCCGCCTGCTGGGCGGCGCTGACCGTGTCGTGCATGCGCTGCTGCCAGGGTTGGGCGGCGCCGGCCACATGGCTGCGCGTCATGTCCGAGCGGTAGCCGTTCACCACGGCGCCGAAGTCCAGCACGATGAGGTCGCCTCGTTGCAGCGGGCGGTCGGAGGGCGCGCTGTGCGGCAAGGCCGAGCGCGGTCCGAAGCCCAGGATGACGGGGAAGGACAGGCCCTGCGAACCCAGGGACTGCAGCAGCTGCTCCAGGCGTGTGGCCAGATGCCGCTCGCTCAGGCCGAGTCGGATCTCCGGGCGCAGGGCCTCCAGCGCGGCATCGGCCAAGGCCGCGGCCTGACGCATCTGCTGCTGCTCCCAAGCGTCCTTGACCCGGCGGGCCTGCACCAGGAAATCGCTGGCAGGAAGCAGGGTCAGTCCAGCCAGGTCGGCACCGATCTCCATCCATTGGGCCACGCTGACGTGGCTGGCCTCATAGCCCAGGCGCTTGGCGCCAAGGTCCGAGAGCAGCCGGCCCAGCACCTGCCCCAGGCGCTCGTGCTGTCGGTCGCGGCACAGCAACTCGGTCGCCACGCCCTGGCGCCACTCGTGCTGCAGGCACTCCTCCTCGGCCTGCTCGATGAAGCGGTAGTCGGTGATCAGGCAGCTGCCACGTGCGCTGACCAGCCCGCAGGCCGCTTCACCGCTGTAGTTGAACAGGTAGCGCAGGTGTTCGGGGGCGAAGACCAGCCAGGCGTCCAGGCCGCTCTCCGCCATGTGCGAGCGCAGCCGTGCCAGGCGCTGGGCAAATAGGGGTTGCAGGGCTTGGTGGATTTGGAGTGGGGCGTTCATCGCAGCAGGAATCCTTTGACCAGGGGATCGTCGGGGTAGAGAAGGAACTCGTGGCGGCCAGTGACGTGGGCCTCGCCCTCGATGCCTGGCACGATGGCGCGGTGGCGGCCGCAGCGGGTCTCCCGTTCGGACCAGACCTCGAAGCGCGAGCCCAGCACGCTCTCAATCGCCAGCCGCCGCCCGCTGGGCAGTTGGCCACGCGCATGCAGCAGCGCGGCGAAGCCGGAGACGCCGCTTCCGGTGGGGCTGCGGTCCAGCTCGCCGTCGGCGAAGACGCAGACATTGCGGTAATCCGCCCCCGGCTCCAGGGCTGTGCCGGTGAAGATGGTGCCGTAGAGGAAGCCCAGGTCCGGGCTGTCGGGATGGACGATGTCGTCCCTGGCGCGCGCGATGGCATTCTTGATGGCCCGCCCCACCTCGATCAGCCGGGCATGGTTGCTGGTGGCCAGGGACAGGCCCAGCGAGGCTGCATCCACATACGCATAGAAGGCGCCACCATAGGCCAGGGCATAGTGCACCAGGCCCAGACCCTCCACGGGCAGGGTCTGGCGGTCGGCCAGCACGAAGGAGGGCACGTTCCAGAATCGCACCCGGCCCACGCGCCAGGCCTGGTCCTCCCCTTGCACGCAGTCGGCCTCAAGCCGGATCTGGCCGCAGGGGGCGTCGATGCTGAGGCGGGTTCGCGGGCCGGTGGCTGCTACCCACCCGCTCTCGATGGCCAGTTTGGCCAGTGCGGGCATGGCATGGCCGCACATGGTGCTGTAGCCCTCGTTGTGCAGGAAGAGTGCTCCAAAGGCGCTGTCTTGGCGCTCCGGCGGGGTGATCACTGCGCCGTACATGTCCGCGTGGCCGCGCGGTTCCCACATGAGGGCCTGGCGCAGGCCGTCGAAGCGCGCCTGGCAGTCGCGCCGGCGCGCCAGCATGGTCTGCCCCCGCAGGTCCGGAAAGCCCTCGACGATCACCCGCAGCGGTTCGCCGCCGGTATGGCAGTCGATGCTGCGCAGGCGCAGGGCGTCTGCAGCGGGCTGCCAGCGCCCAAGGGGCGACCCTCCGGGTTCATGCCTTGCGCGGTTCATCATTTAAGAAATATCATAGAGATTCTTGAAATATATTAACAGAGGAGATGCTGATCATGGGGATGAAGACGAGGAGCCGCTCCGGCCTGCTGGGAATCGGTCTGCCGTTGGTTCTGGGACTGGCGGCCTGTTCCGGGCGCCCGGCCCTCAGCGAGGATGCCGTCCAGCGCGTGCTGGGCCACGAGCACCGCTGTGGCTCCAGCCTGGTGCTGCGCTCGCAGGCCCTGAACAGCGAGCAGGAGGCGCGCATCTGCCAGGATCTGGGGGCCGTCGAGCAGCGCTTCCACGCCCTCTTCGGCACCGCCGGCCGTCCGGTGGCGCACGATGGCAACGAGGCCTTGCGGGCCAATATCTACCGCAATGTGCAGGAGTTCAAGCGCTGGGCCGGCAAGCACTTCGACATGCCCGTAGACAACGGCGGCATGTACCTCGAAGGCCTGCCAGACAAGCCCGGCAACCAGGCCGAGTTCGTGGCTTACCAGCAGGCCAGCGGCGCGGTCCACAACCTGGCCCACGAGTTCACCCACTACCTGGACGGGCGCTTCAATCTGCAGGGTGACTTCTGCGCCAACCTGCATGACTCGCACTCGCCGCCCGAGAACTGTGCCCAGCCCACGCCGCTGCGGCCCTTCCTGGTCTGGTGGACCGAGGGCGTGGCCGAGTACGTGGCGCATGGCGAAGCGCATCCGCGTCTGAAGCAGATCGCCCAGGCCCAGCAGCTGCCGCTCAGCGAGCTGTTCAACACCGGTTACGAGACCCAGGGCGGCACCGAGCGCATCTATGGTGGCGGCTACCTGGCTGTGCGCTTCATGATGGAGAGGCAGCGCGCCCGCATCGACCAGATGCTGGTCCTGACCCGTGCGGGCGACTTCCCCCGCTACCAGGCCCTGGTGCGCAGCTGGGGGCAAGACATGGACGCCGACTTCGCCGCCTGGCTGGCAACGCTGCGCACCTGAGCCGGGGCGAGGTCAAGACCTGACCCCGCCCGGCGCCGGGAACCCGGCCCGAGCGCGCTGTGTCAGGGTCGCCAGTCCATAATCCCCGCATGCTCTGGATCAAAGCCTTCCACATCGTCTTCGTGGCCTCCTGGTTTGCGGGCCTGTTCTACATGCCGCGCATCTTCGTCAACCTGGCTGCGGTGCCGGCGGACAGCCATGCCGAGCGCGAGCGCCTGCTGCTGATGGGGCGCAAGCTCTATCGCTTCATGAGCCTGTTGATGATCCCGGCTCTGGCCCTGGGCCTTGTGCTGTGGCTGTATTACGGCATTGGCCGGGGGCCCGGCCAGTATTGGATGCATGCCAAGCTGACCGTGGTCATTGGCGCCGTGGGCTACCACCACGTCTGCCGCAGCCTTCTGCGGCAGTTCGAGGCCCTGGCCAACCGCCGCAGCCACCGCTGGTACCGTGTGTTCAACGAGGTCTCGGTGCTGCTGTTCATGGCCATCGTGATCCTGGTTGTGGTCAAGCCCTTCTGATCCATGGGGCGGCGCAGTTCGGCCAGCTGGCTGGCCCTGATCTATGCGCTGCTGGTGGTCTACGCGAGCCTGTACCCCTTCTGGCCCTGGCGCTGGCCGGCTGGGGTGCAGGGGCTGGGCGTCCTGGTGCTGCACTGGCCCCGCTACTGGCTGAGCTTCGACATCTGGGCCAATGCCCTGGGTTATGCGCCCTTCGGCCTGCTGCTGTTCGCCGCCGTGGTGCGCAGCGGCGGCACGGAGCGTGCCGCCTGGCTGGCCGTGCTGCTGGGCCTGCCGGCGGTGCCCTACTTGATGGAGACGCTGCAGTACTTCCTGCCCGGGCGTGTGCCCTCGCTGGCGGACTGGTGTCTCAACAGCGCCGGCGCTGTGGCGGGGGGCGTGCTGGGCTGGCTGCTGCATCGCCTGGGAGGGCTGGCGCGCTGGCATGGCTGGCGCGAGCGCTGGTTCGTGCCGCAGAGTGCCGGTGCCCTGGCCCTGCTGGCGCTGTGGCCCGTGGGCCTGCTGTTCCCTGCGCCTCTGCCCCTGGGCCTGGGCCAGTGGCTGCCTCGCCTGCGGGAGCTGAGCGCCCAGGCCTTGGACGGCACGCCCTGGGCCCTGCAGGACACCGATTTCGCCAACCTGGTCGAACTGCCCCTGCCGCCAGGGCAGGAGGCGATCGCGGTCGCGCTGGGGCTGCTGGGGCCGGTGCTGCTGGCCCTGTCGGTGGCGCGGCCGGGATGGCGCCGCCTGCTGCTGGTGCTGGGGGCCACGCTGACGGGCGCGCTGGTCACGACGCTCTCCACCGCGCTGAACTTCGGCCCCCAGCATGCGTGGGCCTGGATCGGCCCCACCGCCTGGCCCGGCCTCTGCGCGGGCCTGGTGTTGAGCCTGCTGGCCTGCCTGATGTCGCGCCGGGCCAATGCGGCCTGGGGCCTGGTGGCGCTGACGGTGCTGATCGCCCTGATCACGGAAGCGCCCACGGACCCCTACCTGGCCCAGACCCTGCAGACCTGGGAACAAGGGCGATTCATCAACCTCTACGGGCTGGCGCAATGGGTGGGCTGGGTCTGGCCCTTCGCGGCCATCGCCTGGCTGCTGTGGGGCGTGACGCAGCGCGAACGCTGAAATGCCAGGCGCCATCGGGGCAAACCCGCGCGGCCTACAATCCCTCGCCATGAGCTATTACGAGCGCCACATCTTTTTCTGCCTCAACCAGCGGGACAACGGCGACAACGCCTGCGCCCAGCATGGCGCGCAGGCGGCCTTCGATCACTGCAAGAACCGGATCAAGGCCGAGGGCCTGGCCGGCAAGGGCGGCGTGCGCGTCAACAAGGCGGGCTGCCTGGACCGCTGCGCTGGCGGACCAGTGGCCGTGGTCTATCCAGAGGCCGTCTGGTACAGCTTCGTGGACAGCACGGACATTGACGAGATCGTCGAATCCCACCTGAAGAAAGGCCAGGTTGTCGAGCGCCTGGTGCTGCCCGAGTCCGTGGGGCGCTGAGGCGCTGGAGCACAATGAATTCTCAGACTCGGAAAGTGCTGATCGATGGTCCTGCAGGCCCGGTCGAGTGCGCCATCGACCAACTGCTGGGCCTGCAGGCCCCGCGCGGCACGGCGGTGATCTGCCATCCCAATCCCACCCAGGGCGGGACCATGGACAACAAGGTGGTCCAGACCCTGGCCCGTGCCTTCGTG
The DNA here is from genome assembly GCF_014174515.1 of Mitsuaria sp. WAJ17. Lineage (GTDB taxonomy): Bacteria > Pseudomonadota > Gammaproteobacteria > Burkholderiales > Burkholderiaceae_C > Roseateles_B. The sequence continues at coordinate 27,606 of NZ_JACJUG010000019.1, read as the reverse complement.
CAACTGGGCTACCAGGTGGTGCGCTTCAACTTCCGCGGCATCGGCCAGTCCGGCGGCGGCTGGGACGAGGGGCGCGGCGAGGTGGACGATGCGCTGGCCGTGGTCGCGCACTTCCGCCAGGCCGGCCTGCCCCTGGTGCTGGGCGGCTTCTCCTTCGGCGGCTACGTGGCCTCGCGCGCCGCGCAGCGCCTGGAGGGCGAGGCGGCGCCGGAGCGCCTGGTGCTGGTGGGCCCGGCGACCTCACGCTTTGACATGGCGACGGTGCCGGCCGATTCGCTGGTGATCCACGGCGAGGTGGACGACGTCGTGCCGCTGAGCTCGGTGCTGGACTGGGCTCGTCCGCAGCACCTGCCTGTCATCGTCGTGCCCGGCGTGGGCCATTTCTTCCATGGGCAGCTCACCCTGCTCAAGAACCTGGTGCTGCGCAGCTGGCATTGAACCGCCCGGCCGCGCCGCACGTCTTCCTCCCTTTTCCGCATCCCCATGAAACGACTGATTGCCCTGGCCCTGGCTGGCGTGGCCTGCGTGTCCGCGCAGGCCCAGGCGCCACAAGCCCCCGAGATCGCCGCCCGCAGCTATGTGCTGCTGGACATGACCACCAACCGCATCCTGGCCGAGCGCGAGGCCGACGTTCCCAACGACCCGGCCTCGCTGACCAAGCTGATGACGGCCTACCTGACCTTCCAGGCGCTGAAGGAGAAGCGCCTGACGCTGGAGCAGGAACTGAGCGTCTCCAAGCGCGCCTGGGACGAGCGCAAGGGCGATCCCTCGCTGATGTTCATCGACACCACCATGCGCCCCAAGGTGGATGAACTGCTGCGCGGCCTGATCATCCAGTCGGGCAATGACGCCTCGGTGGCCCTGGCAGAGGGCGTGGGTGGCACGCTGGACCAGTTCGTCGCAATGATGAATCGTCAGGCCCAGGCCTGGGGCCTCAAGAACACCCGCTTCAGCAATGTCACCGGCCTCAGCGAGGCCGGCCACAAGAGCAGTGCGCGTGACATCGCGGTGATCGCCTCGCACATCATCCGCGACTTCCCGGAGTACTACCCCTACTATTCGCAGCGCGAGTACACCTTCAACAAGATCCGCCAGCACAACCGCAACCTGCTGCTGACCCGCGACCCCAGCATCGACGGCATGAAGACCGGCTTTACTGACGCCGCAGGCTACTGCCTGGTGGCCAGCGCCCAGCGCGACTTCCCCAACGGCAAACGCCGCCTGCTGAGTGTGGTGATGGGCACGGCTTCCAAGGAAGCGCGGGCCAACGAGAGCCAGAAGCTGCTGAACTGGGGCTACTCGGCCTATGACGCCGTCAAGCTCTTTGACGCTGGCCAGGCGGCCAGCACGGTCAAGGTCTGGAAGGGCGCAGTGCCCGAGGTCAAGCTGGGCGCCGAAGGCCCCGTCTTCGTGGCCGTGCCGCGCGGCGAGGGCGGCAAGCTGCAGACGCAGGTCCAGCGCACCGACCCGCTGGTGGCGCCGCTCAACAAGGGCCAGCGCGTGGGCACCATCAAGGTGACGACCACCTCGGGGGCGGCCGTTGCCGAGGTGCCACTGGTCGTGCAGGAGGGCGTGGAGCAGGCCGGTATCCTGGGGCGCGCCTGGGACTCCATCCGTCTCTGGATCAAATAAGCCGGTCTTTGCGCAGGCCCGGGCTGCCCAGTCCGGGTGCGGAGGCGTAAGCTGCGCGGATGCAGGCCAGTCTGCAAGGAGCCCGCGATGAAGCTGATGCCGCCCGGAATCTGTTATCTGAACGGCGCGATGCTGCCTCTGGCCGAGGCGCGCATCTCGCCCCTGGACCGGGGCTTCCTGTTCGGGGACGGGGTCTACGAGCTGGTGCCGGTCTATGGCGGGCGCATGTTCCGCGTCGAGGACCACCTGGAACGCCTGGACCGCAGCCTGGCCCGCCTGCGCATCGCCAACCCGCTGAGCCGCCAGGAATGGCAGCAGTTGGGGCGCAGCCTGATCGAGCAGGCCGGTGGTGGGGACCAGTGGTGGTATCTGCAGGTCACCCGGGGCGAGGCCCCGCGGGACCACGTCATGCCGCCAGACATCACCCCCACCGTCTTCAGCTACTGCATGCCGCCTGTCTGGCCCACGGCCGAGCAGCGGCACCATGGCGTGGCCTGCATCACGGCGCGCGACTTCCGCTGGCAGCGCGGAGACATCAAGAGCATCTCCCTGCTGGGCAACGTGCTGGCGCGCCAGATCAGCGCGGACCAGGGCGCACAGGAGACCATCCTCTTCCGCGATGGCTTCCTGACCGAGGCCTCGGCGTCCAATGTCTGGATCGTCAAGGAAGGCGCGCTGCTGGGCCCGCCGCGCTCAGAGCTGCTGCTGGAGGGCGTGCGCATGGGGCTGCTGCATGAGTTGTGCGAGGAGCTGGGCATCGGCTATAACCTGCGGCCCATCGCGGAGGCCGAGGTTTTTGCGGCGGACGAGGTCCTGTTGAGCTCCGCCACCAAGGAGGTCCTGCCGGTGACGCGCCTGGACCACGAGCCCGTTGGCCACGGGGCGCTGCATGGCAAACCGGGGCCGGTCTACGCCAGGCTGCACGAGGCGTATCAACGGGCCAAGGCCTTGCAGTCCGTCTGACAGGCCTCACCTGAGATTGAGTTTTTGAAGGAGGGCGCATGGCGCCGACGATTCCCCCCGAGCAGTCCCTGATCGAGTACCCGTCCAAGTTCCCCATCAAGGTGATGGGCGCGCATGTCGAGGGCTTTTTCGAGGCCATCGTGATGGTGGCCCAGCAGTTCGATCCGGACTTCGACGCCGGCACTGTGGAGCGCCGCCCCAGCAGCAGCGGCAACTACCTGGGGCTGACCATCACCATCACCGCCACCAGCCGCGAGCAGCTGGACGAGCTCTATCGCACCCTCAGCACGCACCCGATGGTGAAGGTCGTGCTCTGAGCTTCAGGCGCCGTCCTGCAGCTGCCGATCGGATTCGATGCGCACATCGATCTCCTTCAGCTTGAAGGGCGCGGCTTCGTCGCCGTTGCGGGCGGCCATGTCGTACCAGTAGCGCGCCAGGCGCAGGTCGCGCGGCACGCCATCCCCGTGTTCATAGAGCGAGGCCAGCAGGTACTGGGCACCGACGTCTCCGCCGGTGGCCGCCTCGCGGAACCAGCGCGCGGCCTGGGCCATGTCCTTGGGGGCGCCCCGACCCAGGAAGAAGGCGGTGCCAACCGCCACCTGACCGTCCACGCTGCCATGCTCCGCCGCGCGCATGAACCAGCGCTGGGCCTGGGCCAGGTCCACGCGCCCCAACCGGCCTTGCTCGTGCAGCTCGCCCAGGGCCAGCTCGGCGCGCACGAAGCCCTGGCCGGCCGCCCGCTCCAGCAACAGCCGGGCGGCCTGGACGCTGCTGCGCGGCAACTCATCGCGCAGGTGCATCATCGCCAGGTTGTAGCGGGCGAGGGCGTTGCCCTGCGCCGCGAGCTGCTGGAAAGCTCTCGCTGCCTCGGGCAGGCGGCCTTCGGCATAGGCGGCGATGGCGCGGTCCACAGGCGCGGCGGGCGGCGCGGCCGCTGAGCAGAGCAGGGGCAGGGCGAGCAGGGCGGCCATCAGGAGGGCGTGTGCATTCATGGTCGATTCATCCGTACTGTGCGACTTGTAGCGCAATCTCCGTCGTGCCCGGGGCGTGGGGCCTTACAGGCGCGGCGCTACCATCTCGACCATGCTGATCAAGACCCTGGGCCGCATCGACTATGCGGCCACCCTGGCCGCCATGCAGGCCTTCACCGCGGAGCGCGGCCCGGACGCGCCGGACGAGCTCTGGCTCTGCGAGTTCGATCCCGTCTACACACAGGGCCTGGCTGGCAAGGCCGACCACGTGATCGATCCGGCCGGCATTCCCGTGGTCCAGACCAACCGCGGCGGACAGGTGACCTACCATGGCCCAGGCCAGGTGGTGGCCTACCCCCTGGTGGACCTGCAGCGCCTGGGCATCTATGTGCGCGAGTACGTCTTCCGCCTGGAGGCGGCCGTGATCCAGACGCTGGAGACCTTCGGCATCACCGGCCACCGGGTGAGCGGCGCGCCGGGCATCTATGTGCGCCTGGACGATCCGTCCTCGCATGCCGCGCTCACGGGCCCCGCCGATCCCACGGACCCGTTCAAGGGCCTGGGCAAGATCGCGGCACTGGGCATCAAGATCAGCCGGCACTGCAGCTACCACGGCGTGGCGCTCAATGTCGGCATGGATTTGCACCCTTTCGATGGCATCAACCCTTGCGGATACGCAGGACTGAAGACGGTGGACCTCGCTACACTTCGGGTTTTCTCCGACTGGACCACCGTGGCCCAGCGATTCGGCGAACGGCTGGCCGCCCAGCTCACGCCATGAAGCTGCACTGAGCCTGCAGCGAGCCAGCCCTGAGGACGAGGCGCCATGCCCACCGAGAACATCACCCACGAAGCCAAGACCGGCGAAGCCTACGACGCCAGCGCCAAGCAGAAAGCCCAGGCCAAGACGGCGCGCATCCCCATCAAGATCGTGCCGGCCGAGACCCTGAAGAAGCCGGACTGGATCCGTGTGAAGGCCGGCTCGCCGAGCACCCGCTTCTACGAGATCAAGCAGATCCTGCGCGAGCACAAGCTGCACACGGTCTGCGAGGAAGCCTCCTGCCCCAACATCGGCGAGTGCTTCGGCCACGGCACGGCCACCTTCATGATCATGGGTGACAAGTGCACCCGTCGCTGCCCCTTCTGTGACGTGGGGCACGGCCGCCCGGACCCGCTGGATGTCAATGAGCCCGAGAACCTGGCCAAGACCATCGCCGCGCTGAAGCTCAAGTACGTGGTGATCACCAGCGTGGACCGCGACGACCTGCGCGATGGCGGGGCCGGCCACTTCGCCGCCTGCATCAGCAAGGTCCGCGAGCTGAGCCCCTCGACCCAGATCGAGGTCCTGGTGCCCGACTTCCGCGGCCGCATGGACCGCGCCCTGGACATCCTCAAGGCCGCACCGCCCAACGTGATGAACCACAACCTCGAGACCGCGCCGCGCCTCTACAAAGAAGCGCGCCCGGGCTCGGACTACGAGTTCAGCCTCAACCTGCTCAAGCGCTTCAAGGAAGAAGTGCCCGGCGTGCCGACCAAGAGCGGCATCATGGTGGGCCTGGGCGAGACCGACGAGGAAGTGCTGCAGGTGATGCGCGACATGCGTGCCCACAACATCGACATGCTCACCATCGGGCAATACCTGGCCCCCTCCGGCCACCATCTGCCGGTGCGCCGCTATGTGCACCCGGACGTCTTCAAGATGTACGAGGCCGAGGCCTACAAGATGGGCTTCACCCACGCAGCCGTCGGCGCCCTGGTGCGCTCCAGCTACCATGCGGACAAGCAGGCTGCGCAGGCGGGCGTCGGCAGCGCCTGACGGCCCATCGCGCCAGGCAAAAGGCCCGCAGAAGTTCGCTTCAGCGGGCCTTTTGCATTGGTGGGCGCTCGTTCAGAACAGCGCCATCGACAGCTTGCGACGGTATTGGTCCAGCAGCGGGTCCGCGGGCGCGACCGTCGCGTGGCCGGCCAGTTGCAGGCTGCCCTTGGGCTCACCGGCGGCCGGCGCGCTGGCCTTGGGCTGGGGCTTGGTCAGGATCTCCAAGATGGCGACGTAGGTCTTGCGGGCCAACTCGCCGTTCCAGGCCTTGTCGCGCATGATGATTTCCAGCAGCTCCTCCATGGCGTCGGTGAAGCGGCCGGCAGCGAAGTGCAACTGGACGAGGCCGTAGCGGGCGTCGAAGTCGCGCTTGTTGGCGGCGATGGCTGCCTGCAGGACGCTGGCGTCCAGGCCGCGCTGCGCGGCCTCGGCGGCCTGCAGCCACAGGGCCAGGGCGGCGAAGCGGGCGTGCGGGGTGATGGTGTCGGCGGCCTGCGCGGCCACCGGCTCGAAGGCTGCACGCGCCTCGGCCACGCGGCCGGATTCCAACAGCGCCTTGACCAGGTCGAAGCGGGCGGCCTCGTTGGTGGGATCCGCTTCCAGGGCGGCGATGAACTTGGACAGGGCGGCGTCGGCATCGCCGTCGGCCATCAGGTCCTCGCCCTCGGCCAGGTCCTGCTCGGCCTCCAGTTCGCCGGCCTCGGGCACATGCTTGGCCAGGAACTCGCGGATCTGGGACTCGGGGATGGCCCCCACGAAGCCGTCCACCGGCTGCCCGCCCACGAACATCACGCAGAAGGGGATGCTGCGTACACCGAAGGCCTGGCTCAGTTGGCTGGCGATCTCGGGCTGCTCGTCGCTGTTGAGCTTGGTCAGCAGGAAGCGGCCGCCGTAGTCGGCCTCCAGGCGTTCGAGGATGGGGCCCAGGCTCTTGCACGGGCCGCACCAGGGCGCCCAGATGTCCAGCAGCACCGGCTGTTGCATGGAAGCCTGCAGCAGCTCGGTCTCGAAGTTCTGAAGAGTGATATCGATCATGGTGTGGGGTGTGTTCTTGCCGGATGTCGGCGCCTCATGGTCCGGCCGTCCGGCGGCAGATGGGGCGCGCCGCCTACAATTCAAGGTTTTCCAGCCTATGGAGCGAGCCGTGAGCAGCGCCTCTCCCCTGATCGGCGTGGTGATGGGATCCAGTAGTGACTGGGAGACCATGAAGCACGCCGCAGACATTCTCTCCGAGTTCGGGGTGCCCTTCGAGGCGCAGGTGGTCTCCGCCCACCGCATGCCGGACGACATGTTCGCCTACGCCGAGCAGGCCCAGGCCCGCGGCCTGCGCGCCATCATCGCCGGTGCGGGTGGTGCGGCCCACCTGCCGGGCATGCTGGCGTCCAAGACCCTGGTGCCCGTGCTGGGCGTGCCGGTGGCCAGCCGCCATCTGCAGGGCGTGGATTCGCTGCATTCCATCGTCCAGATGCCCAAGGGCATTCCCGTGGCCACCTTCGCCATCGGCACGGCCGGCGCCGGCAACGCGGCGCTGTTTGCCGTGGCTATGCTCGCCCAGGACGACGCCGCCCTGCGCGAGAAGCTGGCGGCCTACCGCCTGCGCCAGACCGAGCATGCCCGCGGCATGAGCAAGGACCTGATCTGATGGCCAAGCGTCTGGAAGCCGGCACGGCCACCCTGGGCGTGATGGGCGGGGGCCAGTTGGGCCGCATGTTCGTGCACGCGGCCCAGGCCCTGGGCTACCGCACCGTGGTGCTGGATCCGGACCCGGAAAGCCCGGCCGGCCTGGTCGCTCATGAGCATCTCCAGGCCGATTACCTGGATGAGGCCGCACTGGACCGCTTGGCAGCGACCTGCGACGCCATCAGCACCGAATTCGAGAACGTGCCTGCCGAGGCCCTGCGCCGCCTGGCGCAGCGGCGCTTCGTGGCGCCGGCCGGCGACTGCGTGGCCATCTGCCAGGACCGGGCCGATGAAAAGGCGCATTTCCAGCGCAGCGGCGTGGCCTGCGCGCCCTATGCCGTGATCCGCAGCGAGGCGGACCTGGCTGCGGTGCCCGCGAGCCTGCTGCCCGGCATCCTCAAGACGGCCCGCATGGGCTATGACGGCAAGGGCCAGGTCCGAGTCAGGACGCTGCAGGAGCTGGCCGAGGCCTTCCGTGACCTGAAGGGCGTGCCCTGCGTGCTGGAGCAGATGCTGCCCCTTCAGCTGGAGTTGTCCTGCATCGTCGTGCGGGGCGATGACGGCGAGATCGTGCACTTCCCCGTGCAGCAGAACCTGCACCGCGACGGCATCCTGGCCGTCACTCAGGTGCCGGCGCCGGCGGTGTCGGCGGCGCTGCAGCAGCAGGTCGTGGAGTCGGCCTCGCGCATTGCGGCCGAGATGGGCTATGTGGGCGTTCTGTGCGTGGAGTTCTTCCTGCTGCAGGATGGTTCCCTGGTAGTCAACGAGATGGCCCCGCGGCCGCACAACTCCGGTCACTACACGATGAATGCCTGCGATGTCTCGCAGTTCGAGATGCAGGTCCGCGCCATGGCCGGCCTGCCGCTGCGTCTGCCGCGCTTGCATTCGGCGACGGTGATGCTGAACCTGCTGGGCGACCTCTGGTTCGATGCCGCCGGCGCCGAGCGCACGCCGCCGTGGGGCGAGGTGCTGGCCCTGTCGGGCACGCATCTGCATCTCTACGGCAAGCAGAGCGCCCGCCCGGGGCGCAAGATGGGCCACCTGAACATCACGGCCGCGACGCCCGAGGCCGCCGAGGACTTGGCCCGCGCCGCCGCCCGCCTGCTGGGCCTGCCGGATTCGTGGTGAACCTGCCTGCGCCGGAGCTGAAGCCATGCTGCTGAACGGAGCCGATCCCGCCGCCGTGCGCCAGGCCGCCGAGGCCCTGGCCCGGGGCGCCCTGGTCGCCCTGCCCACCGAGACCGTCTACGGCCTCGGTGCCCGGGCCGACGATGACACGGCCGTCGCCCAGATCTTTGCCGCCAAGGGACGCCCCGCGGACCATCCGCTGATCGTCCACGTGCCGGACATGGCCGCGGCCGAGCCTTTCGCTGCGCGCCTGCCGGAATCGGCGCGCAGGCTGATGCAGGCCTTCTGGCCCGGCCCGCTGACCGTCATCGTGCCGCGAGCCGAGGGCATGGCCGCCGCCGCTGCAGGCGGGCAGGACACCGTGGGCCTGCGCTGCCCCGCGCACCCGGTGGCCCAGGCCTTGCTGCGCGAGGCCCTGCGCCTGGGCGTGCGTGGCGTGGCCGCCCCTAGCGCCAACCGCTTCGGGCGGGTGAGCCCCACGCATGCGGCCCATGTCCGCAGTGAATTCGACGAGTCCCTGATCATCCTGGATGGCGGGGACTGCGAGGTGGGCATCGAATCCAGCATCATCGATTGCAGCCGCGGCCATCCCGTGCTGTTGCGCCCCGGGGTGCTGACTCAGGCACAGATCGAGGCCGTGCTGGGCGAGCCCCTGCGCGCGCGCGATACCGCCGCGCCGCGCGCCTCGGGCACGCTGGCTGCCCATTACGCACCGAGTGCGGTGGTGCGCCTGCTGAGCCTGACGGCCATCGAATCGGGCCTGGCTCAAGAAGCGCCTAAGGGTGTGGCGGTATATTCGCGCACCATGCCGGCCCGGTCTCCCGAGGTCTGGCGCCCCATGCCCGATGATGCGCGTGCCGCTGCACACGACCTGTTCGCCGTGCTGCGCGAGCTGGATGAGGCTGGGGTGCGCGAGATCTGGGTGGAGGATCCCCCCCAGGGCGCAGCCTGGGATGGCGTTCGCGACCGCCTGTCGCGTGCTGCCGCGGCTTTCGCCACTGGGGCTGGCAATTGATTTCCCGTGATGGAGTGTTCATGAAGAGTTTGAAGCAAGCTGCACGAGGCAGCGCCCGTGCCCTGCTGATGAGCCTGGTGGCCGCGGCAGCCCTGGCCGGTTGCGGAGGGGGCAGCGAGCCCATCGAGGCTTTTGCGCCGACCCGGCTGGTCGCCTTTGGTGATGAGGCCAGCGTCCTGACTGCGGACGGCCGCAAGTACAGCGTCAACGCGATCAACTCCGTCAGCAATACGGTGGACTGCGCCAGCAATCCCCTGTGGATCCAGGCCCTGGCCAATCGCTATGGCATGGTGTTCCCGCAGTGCAATCCCAGCAACCTGGCCGCGCCGCAGGGGCGCATCATGGCCGCCGTCGGCGCCAAGGTCGATGACGTCCGCGCGCAGCTGGACCGTTATCTGGCCAGCGACGTGATGACGGAACACACCCTGGTGACCCTGTTCGTCGGCACCCACGACATCCTGGGCCTGTACGCGCAATACCCGGCGCAGTCCGAGGCTGACTTGATGAAAGCCGCGGGCGATGCCGGCCGCCAACTGGGCGAGTTGGCCGTGCGCATGATGCGCACGGGCGGCCGCACGCTGGTGGTGTCGCTGCCTGACGTCGGTGCCACGCCCTTTGCCTTCCAGGAGCGCAACAACCGTCCGCCGGTACGCGAAGGGCTCAACCGCGCCCAGTTCCTGACGGCCCTGACGACGGCCTTCAACACCGAGCTGTACCGCGCGCTGGGCGCCCTCAACGACGGTCGCCTGGGCGCGCTGGTGCTGGGCGACGACATGTCGACATCCCTCACGAAGTACCCCAGCCAGTACGGCCTCACGGACATCATGAACCCGGCCTGCCAGGCCTCGGTGAGCCTGCCCAACTGCTCGATGAGCACACTGGTCGGCGGGGCAACGGTCCAGACCTATCTGTGGGCCGACGACCGCCGCTTCGGCCCGGCCGGGCATTCCACCCTGGGCAACCTGGCGCTGTCCCGCGTGCTCCGCAATCCGCTCTGACGGCAGCGTAGGCACTCCCCGTTGGCGCGGCCTCCAGGCCGCTCAGCAGGGCATCCTCAAGTTCGCTGATTCCGCCCCGACACCGGCAACGGTGTCGGGGTTTTTACTTCTTAGGCTCGTGATCCGGGCAGCCTATAGTGCTCGACATTAAAAGCGAACGATCGTTCGTTTTTGTTCTTGAATCCCGATCCATGCCATTGCAGAGGTACGCACGATGAGCAAGTTCAATTTGGCGATGCTGGCAATCAGCGTCGCAGCCCTGTCCGCCTGTGGAGGCGGCACCAGCGAGAACCGCGATGACCCGCCCGCCGCACGCGGCACCATCATCTACGGCACGCTGGCGGGCCATGCCACGCAGGCGCAGATTGACGCCGGTACCTCCGCCAGCGGCCTGCAGCCCCTGTCAGGCAAGGCCAAGTGCGAGGTTGACGTGCGCTATGTCTACTACATGACCCGCGACCCGCAAGGCCAGCCGGCCACGGCCTCCGCGGGCGTCCTGGTGCCCACCGGCAGCGATTCCGCCTGCTCGGGCAGCCGCCCCGTCCTGCTGTACGCCCATGGCACCGCCACGCAGAAGAGCTACAACCTGGCTGACGTCGCCAACAATCGCGAAGCCTCGCTGATGATGGCCATGTACGCCGCCCAGGGCTTCATCGTGATCGCTCCCAACTACCTGGGCTACGAGCGCTCCAGCCTGGGCTACCACCCCTACCTGAACGCCGAGGCGCAGGCCGTGGACATGGTGGACGGCCTGCGCGCCGGCCTGGCTCACCTGAAGGCCGAGAGCAGCACCAAGCCCTCCGACAAGCTGCTGATCTCCGGCTACTCGCAAGGCGGCCATGTGGCCCTGGCCACGCACAAGATCATCGAGAGAGACTACGGCAGCGAGTTCAAGGTCACGGCCTCCGCGCCCATGTCCGGTCCCTACAACCTGGTGGGCTTCGGTGACGCCGTGGTCAACGTGCAAGCCAATGCCGGCGCCACGATTTTCTCGGTGCTGCAACTGACCAGCTACCAGAAGTCCTACGGCAACATCTACGCCACGCCCGGCGAGGCCTACCAGGCGCCCTTCGATGCCTCAGCCGAGACCCTGCTGCCCACGGACACCCCCATCGCTGACCTGATGGCCTCCGGCAAGCTGCCCGCCGATCCGACCTTCACCAAACTCTTTGGCGCGGGCGGCCTGCTCAAGGACAGCTTCAAGGCCAGCTACGCCACCTCCAACTTCCGCAAGGCCCTGCAGACCAACACCCTGCTGGGCCTGAACACCAAGCGCCCCATCGCCCTGTGTGGCGGCAAGGCCGATCCCACGGTGTTCTACGACCTCAACACCAGCGTTGCGGCGGCTGACCTCAAGGCCCGTGGCATGCCCCTGATGGGCACCTATGACCTGGAGAACCTCAGCAGCCTGCCCGCTGGCGTCGCGGGCCAGACCGTTTACTACGGCTTCCAGCAGGCCAAGGCAGCGGCCGGCGCCTCGGCCCAAGCCCAGTACCACGGTGCGCTCGTGCCGCCGTTTTGCAACGCCCTGGCACGCGGCTTCTTCCAGCAAGTGATGGCCGCCGGCATCTGAAGACGACATCCAGGAGCATCAAGACATGAAAGCAAACCACATCCTGTGTGCCGGCCTGCTGGCCTTTGCAACTGCGGGCGCCCAGGCTCAGCACACCGTTTACCTCGGCGGCGCGCACGTCGACGTCGATGCCACCATGCCCCCGCTGTCCGGCGGCCCGGTCATCCCCTCGCCGGGTGCCCTGCTGCGCATCGGCTCGGCTGAGACCCTGGGCTTCGGCTACACCTACCGCTACTCGCCTGAATGGAGCGCCGAGCTGGCGCTGGGCCTGCCGCCCTCGCACAAGGTCTATGGCGTCGGCTTCATCCAGGCCTTCGGCCAGATCTCGGTGGTCGAGCAGATGCCCCCCACGGTGTTCGCCAACTACCACTTCGTGAACCTGTGGCAGCGGGTCCAGCCTTTCGTGGGCCTGGGGATCAACTACACCCGCTTCACCAGGACGCGCAGCACCCCATCGGGCGATGCGGCATCCGGTGGCCCGACCCGCATCAAGCTTTCGGACTCCTGGGGTCTGGCCGGCCATGTGGGCCTGACGGTCCTGTACGACAAGCACTGGTCCTTGGTCGCCACCGTCGCCCGGGCCGACGTCAAGAGCGACATGACCGCCGTGACCCAGACCCGCGAAGGCGAGATCACCCGCAGCACGCGGATCAACTTCCGCCCCACGGTCTACTGCTTGTCGCTGGGTTACAGCTTCTGATCGTGTCCTGAGCCCGGAGGCGCCGCCCGCCGCGGCGCCCATCCCCTGACGATGGGGGAGGCGGCCTGCTTCGGGAGAGGTGGGCCGCTACACTGCATCCATGTCTTCTCTGCTGGCTCTGGATAGTTCCACCGAAACCCTGGTCGTGGCCTTGAGCCTCGAGTCCGGGCTGCACGCCCATGAAAGCGAGGGGGGGGGCCGCGCCAGCGAGCAGATGGTGCCGCAGGCCATGGCCCTTCTGGCTCAGGCCGGCCTGGAGCTGGCGCAGCTGGATGCCATCGCGTTTGCCGCCGGCCCTGGCGCCTTCACCGGCTTGCGCACCGCCTGCGCCGTGGCCCAGGGGCTGGCCTTTGGTGCTGCCAGGCCCGTCATCCCCGTTGACAGCCTCCTGCTGGTGGCCGAGGACCTCCGCCTGCAGCAGGGCCCTGCTGGCCTCCCGGGCATCTGCTGGGTGCTGATGGACGCTCGCATGAACGAGGTCTATGCCGCCGCCTATTGCTGGCAAGGTGATCGCTGGGATACCTTGCGTGCACCGGCCCTGTATGGCCTGCCGGCCTTGATCGAAGCCCTGCGCGATCTGCCGCCGCAGGCTGCCGCCGGCAATGCGCTGACCGTCTTTGCCCAGGAGCTGGCACCGGTACTGCCGGCCGGCCTTGTGCAGGCCTCGCAGGCGCGTTCGCGCGCCGCAGCCCTGGGCTCGCTGGCCCGCCAGGCCTTCCTGGCTGGCACTGCGATCGACGCCGCCGAGGCCGTGCCGGTCTATGTGCGAGACAAGGTCGCCCAGACCACCGCCGAGCGCCAGGCCGCCAAGGGGGTGGCATGAGTTCCCGCCTGGACAGGCCGCGGCTCGCCGAGGGCGTGGAGGCTCGCACGTGAGCGCCTGCCTGGCCGCGTCGCCTGCGCCCTTGCTGCGACGCATGCAGATCCCTGACCTGGACGCGGTGCTGGCCATCGAGAACCAGGTCTATGAGTTCCCCTGGACCCGCGGCAACTTCATCGATTCCCTCGTAGCCGGCTATGAGGCTTGGCTGCTGGACGACGGTGATACGGCGGCGGGCTATTTCCTGGCCCTGCAGGGCGTGGACGAGATGCATCTGCTGAACATCAGCGTGGCGCCCGCAGCGCAGGGGCGCGGCCATGCCCGCCAAATGCTGGACGCCCTGTGCCGGCTGTGCCGCCAGTCCGGCTGCCTGCAGCTGTGGCTGGAGGTGCGGCAGGGCAATGAGCGGGCGCGCCAGCTGTATCGCCGCTACGGCTTTGCCGAGGTCGGCCAGCGCCGCGCCTACTACCCCGCCGCACAGGGCCAGCGCGAAGATGCCGTGCTGATGAGCCTGCAGCTGGCCGCACAGCCCCTGAATCCGGAGGCGCAGCCTTGAGACTTGCCGCCCGCCAGCCCGCCTCACACCTGCCCCGTGCCGCGCTGAGGGCCCGCCTGTGAGCTGGGATGCCCGTCAACGCGCAATGCTGGAGGCCATGGGCCTCAAGGTCTGGATGCCGCTGCCCGACGCCTTGAGCGATCCGGCCCCGGCTTCGGAGCAGCCCCTCGCCGAGCGCCCAGCGCCGTCTCGAACGCTGCGCGAGCCGGCGCTGGAGGCTGCCGGTGGTGGTGGTGGTGCCCGCCAGGCCGCGCCCGCCCGCCCGGTGCTGGCGCCAGCCCCCGCGCCCATGCCAGCGCCGGCCGAGCCGCCGGCTGCGAGCCCTCTGCAGACCCTCCTGCCTGCAGCGTTGGTTGCGGCGCAGGGCGAGCGCGCCCATGCCATCCAGACCATGGACTGGGTCCAGCTGCGCGACAGCGTCGCGTCCTGCCGCGCCTGCGGGCTTTGCGAAGGACGGCAGCGGACGGTCTTCGGCGTGGGCCACGAGCAGGCCCACTGGATGATCATCGGCGAGGCCCCTGGCGAGCAGGAGGACCTACAGGGGGAGCCTTTCGTCGGCCAGGCCGGCAAGCTGCTGGACAATATGCTGCGCGCCCTGGGCCTGGGCCGCGGCAGTGCCGAGGCGCCGCAGCAGGTCTTCGTCGCCAACACCCTCAAGTGCCGACCGCCGCGCAACCGCAATCCCGAGCCTGCCGAGCTGGCCCAGTGCCTGCCCTATCTGCAGCGCCAGATCGAGCTGGTGAAGCCCCGCATCATCCTGGCGCTGGGTCGCTTTGCCGTGCAGACCCTGCTTCAGCGCAGCGAAGCCATTGGCCGGCTGCGTGGGCAGGTGCATGACTACCAGGGCATCCCCGTGGTGGTCAGCTACCACCCGGCCTACCTCCTGCGCAACCTGCCCGACAAGGCTCGGGCCTGGGAGGACCTGTGCCTGGCCCGCATGGTCTACCAGCAGCGGCTGGGCGAGACGGGAGCAGGCTGATGGCCGAGGGCGACACGGCACTGGACGAGCTGCAGCGCGCCCTTCGCGGCGCTCTCGAAGAGGCGCAGATGCTGCGCCTGCTGGCCGACAACGTGCCCGTGCTGATGGCGCTCTACGAAGCCCGCACCTTCCACTGCCGCTTCGCCAACCTCGCCTATGCCCGCACTTTCGGCCACAGCACCCAGTCAGTGCTGGGGCGGACCTTTGCCGAGGTCATCGGCGAGGAAGCCGCGCGCCAGATTCAGCCCTATGTGGACCAGGTCATGCAGCGCGGCGAGGCCGTGCGCTACGAACGGCAGATGCAGGCGCCGGACGGTCGCCCGCGTTGGCTGGAGGTCAATCTGCTGCCGCAGTTCGCGCCGGGGCAGGGGCCGGGCAGTCCGATCATCGGCGCTTTCGTGCTGATCAATGACATCAGCGAGCGGCGCTGCGCCGAAGCTGCCATGCGCGAATCCGAGGCGCGCCTCGACAAATTCATGCAGGCCACGGTGGAGGGCATCCTCTTCCACAAGGGCGGCATCATCACCGACGCCAATCCGCCGCTGTGCGAGCTGGTCGGCTACCGGCTGGACGAGCTGGTCGGGCAGCCGGCCCTGGACTTCGTCGCGCCGGACATGCGGCCCAAGGTCAGCAGCGTGATGATGGCTGGCCAGGAGCTGCGCTATGAATCCGCCATCCTGCATCGCAGCGGCGAGCGCATCCCGGTGGAATTCATCGTGCGTACGCTGGAGCGCCAGGGCGAGCGCCTGCGCATGACCATCATCCGCGACATCCGCGAGCAGCTTGCCACGCAGGCCCGCATCCACCACCTGGCCCATCACGATCCCCTGACCCAGCTGTTGAACCGTGCCGCCTTCATGGAACGCATGCAGGCCCGGCTGGACGACGCCCATGTGCCGCAGCGCTCGCTGGCCCTGCTCTTCATCGACCTGGACAACTTCAAGCGCGTCAACGACTCGCTGGGCCACCTGGAGGGCGATAAGGTCCTGGGCACGGTGGCCGATCGCGTCAGTGCCTGCCTGCGCAGCACGGACCTTGTGGGCCGCTTTGGCGGCGATGAATTCGTGGTGCTGCTGGCCGATGTCCGCAGCCGTGCCGACGTGCAGGCCGTGCTGTCCGCCCTGCTGGCGGTGGTGGAGGTGCCGGTGCAGGCGGATGGGCGCGACCTTTCGGTGACACCCTCCATCGGTGTGGCCATGTATCCCGAGCACGGCTCCAGTGCCGAGGAGCTGATCCAGCATGCGGACGCCGCCATGTACCTGGCCAAGGCCAGCGGTCGCGCCAACTACCGCTTCTTTGAGCCCGAGCTGGCCGAGCGCGCCTATGCCGACCTTGTGCTGGAGGCCGAGCTCGCCCTGGCCCTCACCCGCGACGAGTTCCAGCTCTTCTACCAGCCCCAGGTCGATGCACGCACCGGCCAGCTGCGGGGAGCCGAGGCCCTGCTTCGCTGGCGCCATCCGCAGCGCGGCCTGCTGACGCCCGAGGCCTTCATCGATGTGGCTGAGCGCCATCGCCTGATGTTGCCGCTCAGCGAATGGGTGATGCGCGAGGCTGCGCGCCAGAGCCGGGACTGGCATGAGCGTGGTGTCGCTGCGGTGCCCATCGCGGTCAACCTCAGCAGCATGCAGTTCCGCCTGGAAGACTTCGACCGCGTCGTGGCCCTGGTCCTGCAGGATGCCGGCGTGCCGGGAACGTGGCTGGAGCTGGAGCTCACGGAACGCATGCTCATGGACGACATCGAGCGTGTGCCGGCCTTGCTGCAGGCGCTGCGCGCCCAGGGGCTGAGCATCTCGGTGGATGACTTCGGGACGGGCTACACCTCGCTGTCCCACCTGGGCCGGCTGCCGGTGGACAAGCTCAAGATCGACCAGAGCTTCGTGGCCGGCCTGCCCGGTGATGGCAAGGCCGAGGCCATCACCCGAGCCATCGTGCAGATGGGCCTGGGCCTGGGCCTGCAGGTCAGCGCCGAGGGCGTGCGGGACCCCGCGCAGGCGCGCCTGCTGGGTGATTGGGGCTGCCACAGCCTGCAGGGCGAGCTCATCGGCCCGCCCATGCCTGCGACTGACTTCGAGCGCTGGCTGGGCCTGCGCCGCGCCGCCCCCTGAAGGACAGGCGCGCAGCAAGCGGCCCGGTCCCTACAATGCCCGCATGTCAGCGAACGATAGCTCCAGGCCGCAGGGCGCCGAGACCGGCTCGCCCCTGCAGCACCTGATCCGTGAACGCCTGGCCAGCGAGGGCTGGTGGCCCTTCGACCAGTTCATGAGCACGGCGCTCTACGCGCCGGAGTATGGCTACTACAGCGGCGGTCGCCAGAAATTCGGTCTGCTGCCTGACGGCGGTTCCGACTTCGTCACCGCGCCGGAGCTGTCACCGCTCTTCGGCCAGGCGCTTGCCGCCCAGGTGGCTCAGGCCTTGAGTCAGACCGCCACCGACGAGGTCTGGGAGTTCGGCGCCGGCACCGGCGCACTGGCGGAGCAGCTGCTCTCGACGCTGGGCGAGGCCGTGCGCCGCTATGTGATCGTGGACCTCTCTGGCACGCTGCGTGCGCGCCAGGCCGAACGTCTGAAGCCCTGGGCCCACAAGCTGGTCTGGCTGGACGCGCTGCCCGATCGCTTCAGCGGCGTGGTGGTGGGCAACGAGGTGCTGGACGCCATGCCTGTGCAGCTCATCCGTTTCGACGGCAGCCGGTGGCTGGAACGCGGCGTGGTGTGCGAGGGCGAGGGCCTGGGCTGGGCCGACCGCCCAACAGCCCTGCAGCCCCCCTGTGCGCCGCCGGACGGCTTCGTTCCGGGCTTCCTGACCGAGCTGCACGCCCAGGCCGAGGCCTTTGTACGGACCCTT
This sequence comes from Mitsuaria sp. WAJ17, assembly GCF_014174515.1. Classification (GTDB taxonomy): domain Bacteria; phylum Pseudomonadota; class Gammaproteobacteria; order Burkholderiales; family Burkholderiaceae_C; genus Roseateles_B. The sequence goes on along the minus strand of NZ_JACJUG010000019.1, from coordinate 9,934 downwards.
GCGGCGCAGCTGGAGCGCGGCGCCGCCTTCTTCATCGACTATGGCTTTCCCGAGGCCGAGTACTACCACCCTCAGCGCAGCGGCGGCACGCTGATGTGCCACTACCTGCACCAGGCCGACCCCGACCCGCTGCAGCGCGTGGGCGACAAGGACATCACCGCCCACGTCAACTTCACCGGCGTCGCCTTGGCTGGGCAGGACGCCGGCCTGCAGGTGCTGGGCTACACCAGCCAGGCCAATTTCCTCATCAACTGCGGCCTGATCGAACTGATGGCGCAGGCCTCTCTGCCCGCGCGCACCATGGCGCACAAACTGCTGGCCGAACACGAGATGGGCGAGCTGTTCAAGGTGATCGGCTTTGTGGCGGGGCCGGAGTTCGAGGCCATCGGCTTCACCCGCGGAGACCGAAGCCACACGCTCTGATGACAGGGCTGGCATGTGGCGCATCGCGCCCGCGTCTGTGAGGGAGGCAGGCCTTGGTGCGCTCGGGCGACCGGCCAGTCAAGGCCTGACCCCAGGTCGGCGGAGGTTCACCCGGCCTGCTTCAGGGCCGCCAGGCGCGCGTGCCGGATGGCCTGGCCGATGCTTGGCCCCTTCAGGCCACGGGCGAGGGCGTCGGCACTGATGGCCGCCTGGTCCAGGGCCAGCAGGCGCCGCAGGTCGGCGCTCAAGCGTTCCCGCTGCGGATAGGGGCGATCCTCCAGGCCGGTGCGGCCGCGGGCATCGCATTCGCAGGCCAGCAACAGGTGCTCGATGCGCTCCGGGCGGCGCCAGGCGTCGCAGCGATCCAGCAGCCGCAGACGGGCCTCGGCGCTGAAGCCTTCGCTCTGGTGGACATGGGTATGTTCGCGCGCGACCAGCTCGGCCAATTCGCGGGCTTCGTTGGGGACGCGCCAGCGCTCGCTCAAGGTTCGGCTGAGGAGTTCGCTGCGACCCTCGTGGCCGATGTGGCGCGGCCATTCCTCGACAGGCGTCATGCCCTTGCCCAGGTCGTGGCACAGGCAGGCGTAGCGCACGCTCAGCGGGGCGTCCAGCGCGGCGCATTGGTCCAGCACCAGCAGCAGGTGGGCACCCGTGTCGATTTCCGGATGGTGCTGCTCGGGCTGCGGCACGCCAAAGAGGCGATCCAGCTCCGGTGCCAGGCGGGCTAGGGCACCGCAGTCCCGCAGGACCTCGATCATGCGCGAGGGCCGCGCCTCCATGAGCCCGCGCGCGAGCTCCTGCCAGACGCGCTCGGCGACCAGGGCATCCACCTCGCCGGCCCCGACCATGGCGCGCATCAGGGCGAGGGTCTCGGGCGCAACGCTGAAGTCATGGAAGCGGGCCGCGAAGCGCGCCAGGCGCAGGATGCGCACAGGGTCCTCGGCAAAGGCGGGTGAGACGTGGCGCAGGCAGCGTGCCGCGAGATCACGCTGGCCGCCATGTGGATCGATCAGCAGCCCCTGCGCATCCCGGGCCATGGCATTGATGGTGAGGTCGCGCCGGCTGAGGTCCTGCTCCAGCGTGACGTCGGGCGCCGCATGGACGCTGAAGCCGTGGTAGCCCGGCGCCGTCTTGCGCTCGGTGCGCGCCAGGGCGTATTCCTCGTGGCTCTGGGGGTGCAGGAAGACCGGGAAGTCTTTGCCCACGGGCTGGAAGCCGCGGTCCAGCATGTCCTGCGGGGTGGCTCCCACCACGACCCAATCATGGTCGCTGACCGGGCGGCCCAGCAGGCTGTCCCGGACGGCGCCGCCGACTTCGTAGATCTCCATGGCGACGCGGATCAGCCCTGCGCCAGCAGCTTCTCGATCAGGGCATGCAGCGCGGCGAAGTCCGGCTCGCCGACGAAGCGCTTGATGATCTCGCCCTGCTTGTTGATCAGCACGGTGGTGGGGGTCAGGCGTACGTCACCGAACCGACGGGCGATCTCGCCGGTGTTGTCGATGGCGACGCTGAAAGGCAGCTGACGGGTCTCGGCAAACATGGAGACATAGGCCGGCGGGTCATAGCTCATGGCCACGGCCAGGGTGTCGAAACCGCGCTGCTTGAACTTTTCGTGGGTGGCGATGATCTGCGGCATCTCGCGCACGCAGGTCGTGCAGCTGGTGGCCCAGAAGTTCACCAGCATGACCTTTCCCTGCCAGCTCGCGGAGTTCAGCTTCTGGCCGTTCAGCAGCACATAGCTGACCTCGGGTGCTTTCTGGGTCGAGAGCAGGCTCTGGTAAGCCAGCACACCGCCTGCAGCGAGGGCGACGGCAACAAGGGCGGGAATGAGGAAGCGGCGCATGGCAGGCGGCAACTGGGAAGGCAGGCGCCAAGTGTAGGTCAGCAGGGAGCAGCCCCGCCCTGCGCAGGGGCAAGCAATGCATCGCCGGCGGCGCGCCGGGCGGGCTCAGGTTTACAGGGACTTCGACAGCTCGAACAGCAGCATCGCCGGCAGGGCCTCGGCCAGGCTGCTTCGGGCGATGCGGGCCATGCCATCGGCCGTGGCGCTGGAGAGCTGGGTGAGATGGGCGCTCTCCTGCACCTCGATGAAGCAGAAGTCGGCCACCTCGCGGACGATGCCGGTCTTGAGTGTTTCGAGGTCGCTGCCGCGCTGCGAGCTCTCGAAGATCACGGCGTGCGGCAGGCCCTCCATGCAGAAGTGCTGGGCCTCGGCCATGGTGTTGACCACGTCGATGATCAGGCCCATGTGCCGCACGGCGTCCTGGATCTGCCCGCGCAGCTCGCGCCGCGGCGAGACGATCAGCAGATGGCTGCCCGCCAGCGGTTTGGAATTGGAGGAATTCGCGAACTCCCGCGCGTCAGGCATGCCCCAGCCTTCGGGCTGTTCGGGCTGAGGCGCGCCGGGCTCGTCCAGCAGGGTGTGCGGGAACTCCAGGGTCAGCTCGGTGATGCCGGCCTCATGCTCGCGCAGGGGCTGCAGGCCCATGGTCAGGGCGGTCTGCTCCAGCAGGCGCCAGGCCAGGGAATTCAGCGCCGCCGGCAGTTCCTCGTCCTGAGCCTCATCGACCAGGTCCAGGGAGCGGTGGGCGAAGCGGCAGCTCAGCCGGGCGCGCGCCGGCCAGGGGCTGAGGTCCAGGCGGAAGTCCACCGAGGAATGGGTGCAGGCCAGCGCCCAGTCCAGCAGGGCGTTGAGCAGGGCGAAGAGCAGGGCGCCGTCGCCCAGCACATCGGCCGGCCTGAGTACCTGGCGGATCTGGATGCCGCGGGCCAGGGCCTCGCGGCCGCGGTGGGCCAGCACGCCGCGCAGCATCTGGGTGAGCTGCAGGCGTTCCTTGGAGAGGCGAAGCTTGCCCGAGGCCAGGCGCGCCAGCTGCTGCCCCATCATGCCGGCCTCGCGGGCTTGACTGACACCCTCTCGCAGGGCGCGCAGGCTCTGGCGGTCGATCTGGCCGGTGGCGATGAGCGTGTGGATGCGTTCCAGGGCCTGGCTCAGCGGGCCGGCGATCTCGGCTCCCAGCTGCTGCACGATGTCCGCCCAGGCCGCGGAGTCGGCGCTGGCCGTCGCGGCGTGGGAGAGGGACTGCGGGCTGTGCTGCATGAAGGCTGGGGCTGGATTTCTGCGGATGACGGAAGTCAATCCGGTCTGGCCTGCCATGGTTGGCAGTCTGGCCTGCAGCGTCCATCCCGTGACTCGGGGGCGAAGCCGCAGGCCCAGGTGCTGGATTGTGAAAGCGGTCGCCGTTGGCAGGGCTGGGGTCTGCCCTTCCCTCAGCCTGGGGGCTGCGTCACGAATTGGTGCGATCCTGCGCCGCGGACAGCAGGCAGGCCAGCAGGGCCTCGGGGGCACTGATCATGGCGTCGTGCCCCGTGGCGATCTCGTCGATGATCCAGCCCGCCTCGTTGCGCACCCGCTGGCGGCTGGCAGCGATGGTGGCCAGCGCGGGCTCGGTGCAGTCGATGAAGCGCCGCGGCAGGCGGGCCCAGCGCTCGGCGTCGTAGGACAGGGCCTGATCGTAGACGCCGCCGGGGTGGGCGGTCTGGCGGCGCTCCACCCAGGCGGCATCCTCGGCTTGCAGGCCGAAGAGGCTGGGCGGCGCCGGCGGCAGCACACCCTGCTGGGCGATGAGGGCGCGGCGCTGGTCCTGAGTCTCGGGGCTGTGGCGGCTGGACCAGGCATCGCCCGGCCAGGGCACGACCGCATCCAGGTAGACAAGCTGGCCGATGCGCTCGTGCAGCCGATCCGCCACGCCGGTGATCACCATGCCGGCATAGCTGTGGCCGACGAGGATGCAGCGCTGCAGTTCCTCGGCCTCGATCACGGCGGCCACGTCCAGGATGTGCGTGTCCAGGGTGATGCCCGCCGGCCCGAGGTGGGCACGCTCGCCCACGCCGCTGAGGCTCACGGCAAAGGCCCGGTGGCCGGCCTTCCACAGCGCTGGCAGGATGCGTTTCCAGCACCAGGCACCATGCCAGGCACCGTGGACCAGGACAAAGTCACTCATCCGATCACTCCTTGTTCGCGCAGGGCCTGGACCTCGGCAGGCGACATGCCCGCCTCTCCCAACAACTCGTCCGTGTGCTGACCCAGCAGGGGCGGCGGGCGGCGGTACTGCACCGGCGTGGCCGACAGCTTGATGGGATTGGCCACCAACTGGAGCTGGTCGCTCAGCGGGTGAGCCATGGGCACAGTCATGCCCCGGGCCTGGACCTGGGGATCGGCGAAGACCTCGTCCAGGTTGTTGATCGCGCCACAGGGCACCTTGGCGGCCTCCAACTGGCTCAGCCAGTGCTGCCGCGGCTGCTGGCGCAGAACCTCGGCGATCAGCGGGACCAGTTCGGCGCGATGGCGCACGCGGTCCGCATTGCGCAGGAAACGCGGGTCCGTGGCCCACTCCGGGCGGCCGGCGATCTCGCAGAACTTGGCGTATTGCTTGTCATTGCCCACGGCCAGGATCAGGTGGCCATCACGGGTCTCGAAGACCTGGTAGGGCACGATGTTGGCGTGCGCATTGCCCATGCGGCCCGGCGCTTTGCCAGTGCAGAGGTAATTGGAGCCGAGGTTGGCCAGCATGGCCACCTGGGCATCCAGAAGGGCCATGTCGATGACCTGGCCCTGGCCGGTGAGGTCCCGGTGTCGCAGCGCGGCCAGGATGGCTACCGTCGAGTAAAGCCCGGTGAACAGGTCGGCCACCGCCACGCCCACCTTCTGCGGCCCGCCACCGGGTAGATCGTCGCGCTCACCGGTCACGCTCATCAGGCCGCCCATGCCCTGGATGGCGTAGTCGTAGCCGGCGCGGTCGCGGTAGGGGCCGGTCTGGCCGAAGCCGGTGATGGAGCACACCACAAGCCCCGGCTTGAGCGCCAGCAGGCTTTGCGCATCGAGCCCGTAGCGGGCGAGGTCGCCCACCTTGAAGTTCTCGACCAGTACATCCGCCTGCATCGCGAGCTTGCGAACCAGTGCCTGGCCCTCCGGATGGGCGATGTCAATGGTGATGGAGCGCTTGTTGCGGTTGGCGCCCAGGAAATAGGCAGCTTCGCTGCTGTCCTGGCCGTCCGCGGTCTTGAGGTAGGGCGGGCCCCAGGCGCGGGTGTCGTCGCCGCTGTCGGGGCGCTCGACCTTGATGACGTTGGCGCCGAGGTCGGCCAGGGTCTGGGTGCACCAGGGGCCTGCCAGCACGCGGGACAGGTCCAGCACGGTGACGCCGCTGAGGGCGCCGGGCGGCAGGGCCGCCAGGGAGGGGGTCGGGTCTTGCATGGGCGGATTGTGACCCCGGGACGGGGCGCCGCCACCCCTCGATAATGCGAGGATGACGCTGCTCAAGACGCTCCCGCACGCCGGCCTGCTGGTTGCCCTTCTTCTGCTGGCGGCCTGCGCGCCGTCCCAGAACTGGCGTGAGGTCCGCCCTGAGGGCAGCGGCGCCGAGCTGATGTTCCCCTGCAAGCCCGATCAGGCGCACCGCCCTGCGAGCGCCCAGGAGCCGGCCATGGGCCTGGCGGTGTGTCGAGCAGGTGGCTTGAGCTTCTCCCTCAGTTGGTCCGAGATGCCTCGGCCTGACATGCTCGGCCCGGCCTTGCTGGCCATGGGCGAGGGCCTGCGCCAGCGGTTGAAGGCCCCGGAAGCCGTCTGGCAGGCCGTGCAGGTTCCGGGCATGACGCCGCGCCCGGAGTCGGGTCAGCAGGCCTTGGCCGGCCCGGGGCAGCAGGCGCGCCAGGCCCTGTTCTCGCGCGGCCTGAAGGTCTACCAACTGGTCATGCTGGGCCCCAGGGATGACGAGCCCGCCTGGCAGAACTTCGTCGCATCGGTGAGATTGCCGGAGTGAGGGGCTTGTCCCAAGCGCGCGCCGCCTCCTTGCCCGCTGATAATGGCCTCATGACCGGCTTGCTGCTCATTGCCCACGCTCCGCTGGCCTCGGCCCTCAAGGCCGTGGCGGAGCACACCTTTCCGCATTGCGCCAGCCAGCTGTCCGTGCTGGACGTGACGACGGATATGTCGGCCGATGATGTCGAGCAGCGTGGCCGCGCCCTGATCCTGCAGGCTGGCCACGAGGATGTGCTGGTGCTGACCGACGTCTATGGCGCGACGCCCAGCAACGCCGCCCAGCGCCTGGCCGATGCCCAGGGGCATGTGCGGGTGCTCAGCGGTGTCAACGTCCCCATGCTGTGGCGCAGCCTCTGCTATGCCCATGAGCCGCTGGCGGCGCTCGTGCAGCGCGCCAGCCAGGGTGCCACGCAGGGCGTGGTGCTCAGCGAATTGCCCTCCAACCCCGCGGACCGATGATCAAGACGACCCTCACCATCAGCAACAAGCTGGGCCTGCATGCCCGCGCATCGGCCAAACTGACCAAGCTGGCAGGCGCTTATCAATGTGAGGTCTTCCTGAGCCGCGGCAGCCGCCGCGTCAATGCCAAGAGCATCATGGGCGTCATGATGCTGGCCGCAGGGATTGGGTCCCAGGTCGAGCTGGAGACCGACGGACCGGATGAGCAGGCCGCCCAGGACGCCATCACCGCCCTGGTCAACGACAAGTTCGGCGAAGGCGAGTGAGGCCCCGGTGTCCGGCCAGGCAGGACGCCGTGTCGAACGAGCTCAGGACGCCGCGCCCAGGAAGTGGCGGCGGTAGCGGGCCGGCAGGTCGTCGATGCGCATGAGCATGGGCAGGTCGGCCGTGTTGAAGTCCGGATCCCAGGCCGGGCGCCCCAGGATGCGCGCGCCGCAGCGCAGATAGCCCTTGATCAACGGCGGCGGCTCCACTGCCAGGTCCTGGCGCAGCTCATCCACCGGCAATGCCAGCTTGGGCGTTACCTGCCATTGCTCGGGCGCCATGTGGCTGCCCTTGAGCTGGTGCCAGAGGCTGGCGGCGTAATGCCCGCCGTCGCGCATGCTGACGCTGGCGCAGCCGATCATGGTGTCCAGTTGGTTGCGCACCATGAACTCTGCCAGGGCGCCCCAAAGAGCCATGATGGCGCCGCCGGAGCGGTGCTCGGCATGCACGCAAGAGCGGCCCAACTCCACCATGCGGGGGCGCAGAGCCTGCAGGGGCGCAAGGTCGAATTCCGTCTCGCTGTAGAGGCCTCCGGCACGCAGGGCCGCTTCCGGCGTCAGCACACGGTAGGTTCCGATGACCTGGGCGCTGTGGCCGTCCGCGGAGATGGCACGCACCAGCAGGTGCTCGCAAAAGGGGTCGAAGGCGTCGATGTCGTGGGCGGCGGGAGCCTCGGCAGGCGGATTGAGCCGGGCGCCCATCTCCTCGATGAAGACCTCGTACCTCAGGCGCTGGGCGGCACGGACCTCGTCGGGCGTGCACGCCCAGGCCACGTCCAGGCGAGGCTTGCCCTCACCCGTGCCTGCAGTCGGCTGCGCAGCGTCTGGAAGTGACCTCCGTTCCGCCTTGGGCGGCCGGATTTCCGAGAAAGGCAGGGTGGGCAGGGGGATGTCCCTCATGGGTGGCCTCGTCGTGCTGTGACGGTCGCCATGCTCGACGCTGGGCATGACGTGCCCGTGACCGCTTCTTGACGTTGACATGACAGGCTCGAAGCGGCACTTTGCCCGTTTGGCCCAGGAAGCCGGCTGCTACAGTCGGCGCATGAGCTTTCAGGTCTTCGGCATTCCCGTGTCTCGGGGTGTGGCCATCGGCCGCGCCGTGCTGGTGGCGTCCAGTCGTGTGGACGTGGCCCACTACTTCATCGACCCCGCCCATGTGCCTAGCGAGATCAAGCGCGCGCTGCGCGCACGCGACGAGGTCGCCCGCGAGCTGGAGTCGCTCAAGGAAGACATGCCCGAGGATGCGCCCCACGAGCTTGCGGCCCTTCTGGACGTGCACCTGATGCTGCTGCACGACGAAGCTCTGCTGGGGGCGACGCGGCAGTGGATCGTCGAGCGCCATTACAACGCCGAGTGGGCGCTTTCGGCCCAGCTGGAAGTACTGGCGCGGCAGTTCGATGAAATGGAAGACGACTACCTGCGCGAACGCAAGGCAGATCTCGAGCAGGTGGTGGAGCGCCTGCTGGGGGCCATGGCTGCCGAGCAGGGCCAGACCAAGGTGGGTGCGGCCCAGGTGGTGCAGCGTGACTTCGCTGGCGAGGATCCGTTGCTGCTGGTCGCGGCCGACATCGCCCCGGCCGACATGATGCAGTTCAAGCGCAGCGTGTTTCATGGCTTCATCACCGACATCGGCGGCAAGACCTCGCACACGGCCATCGTGGCGCGCAGCATGGACATCCCGGCGGTGGTTGGCACTCGCGAGGCCTCTCGGCTGATCCGCCAGGACGACTGGGTCATCATCGACGGCGACAGCGGCGTGGTCATCGTGAACCCCTCGCCCATCGTGCTGGAGGAGTACCGGTTCCGGCAACGCCAGAGCGAGCTGGAGCGAGCTCGCCTGGCCCGCCTGCGGCACACCCCGGCCGTCACGCTGGACGGCGAGCGCGTCGAGCTGCATGCCAACATCGAGCTGCCGGTCGATGCGGCGGCGGCCGTGGAGGCTGGTGCAACGGGTGTGGGCTTGTTCCGCAGCGAGTTTCTCTTCATGAACCGCGACGGCGAACTACCCAGCGAGGAAGAGCAGTTCCAGGCCTACAAGGCGGCCGTCGAGGCGATGCGGGGTATGCCGGTGACCATTCGTACGGTGGATGTGGGGGCCGACAAGCCCCTGGACCGCATGTCCGCCAATGAATTGCGGCACGAGCACGTGCTCAACCCGGCCATGGGCCTGCGCGCCATCCGCTGGAGCCTGGCCGAACCCAGCATGTTCCGCCAGCAGCTGCGTGCCATCTACCGGGCCAGCGCCTTCGGCAAGATCCGCCTGCTGATCCCCATGGTCGCTCACCTGAGCGAGATCCGGCAGATCCAGGAGACCCTCAAGCGCGTCAAGCAGCAACTGGATGACAACGGGCAGGCCTACACGCAGGTGGATCTGGGCGTCATGATCGAGATTCCGGCCGCAGCAGTGATGCTGCCGCTGTTGCTGCCGCATGTGGACTTCGTCTCCATCGGGACCAACGACCTCATCCAGTACACCCTGGCCATCGACCGCGCGGACGAGGCGGTTGCTCATCTGTATGACCCCTGGCATCCGGCGGTGCTGCAGCTGATCGCCAGCTCGATCTCGCAGGCGCGTGCGGCGGGCAAGTCGGTCAGCGTCTGCGGCGAGATGGCGGGCGACGCGGTCTTCACCGATCTCCTCCTGGCCATGGGCTTGCGCAGCTTCTCCATGCATCCGTCCCAGATTCCTTCGGTCAAGCAGCGCATCCTGCGCGCTGACTCCCAGAAGCTGAAGGGGGCGCTGCCGGTCATCCTTTCTAGTGAGGACCCGGAGAAGACGGCGAGTTTGGCCTTCGCGGCGAGCTCGCAGCGCATGCATTGAGGGCCCGCCCTGGGCCTCAGCAGGAATTTCTCTCGAATCTCTTGCGCAGGCCGAAAAAGCTGTGCTACAGTCTAAGGCTTCGCTGCTGATGCAGTGCTTTGAAACGAAGCGCGAACAGAGGCAGTGAAGACGCAAAAGGATTTCGAT